>NZ_CP136422.1:4872500-6097890 GCF_034355335.1 Blautia coccoides | reverse complement strand
ATTTAATATGTCTGTCCATTTTTCCTGTATTAAATGCATTTTGTATTCTCCCAGTATGAAATAATTGAAAAAGACGTTCTTTTTTCCGTTGTTCAAAGCACACAACAATAGAAAGTACGCGTCTGCGGACTTTCTATTGCAAAAAAACGTATTATTATCTATATATTATAATAAAATAGAATTTTTAGCAATGAAAAAATAATTCTCTCAAGAAATCCACATAGTTATGTTAATAATGTGGATAAGACTGTGTGGAAAGTGAGGATTGTAAAATGAAAAACATTGTGGAAAAAGAGAGATGTGAGAAATGTGTATAACTGCATTTACATCTTCCACATGCCGAAAATAGCGATAAATAAAGGGTTTTTTGTCGAAAAGGGCGAAAAAGTGTGGGGAAAACGGAAAAGTTATCCACAAGTTATCCACAATTTGTGGATAACATTACGTAAACTAAAATTGTGTGAATAACTGTGGGGATAATTATTTTGAGGCCAATGCTCCAGGAACACTGTCCACAGAGCAGCAGTCCAGAATGTGGAAAAGGTGTGAATACACGGATTTAGGCCGTTTTTCGTGTTAAATATATTTAAATAAAAAAATAAAATATATCTTGACGAATCAGGGGTTTCCGAATATAATTGAAATGATGTTTTCTATCATGCATAATCATAGGAATACTATCTGAAACAATAGATAGATATTTGGTTTAAAGGAGGTGCCTGGAATATGAAAATGACATTTCAGCCAAAAAAGAGACAGAGATCCAAAGTTCATGGATTCAGAGCAAGAATGAGCACTAAGGCCGGAAGAAAAGTTTTAGCTGCAAGAAGATTAAAAGGAAGAAAAAGATTATCAGCTTAAGACCGCAGATATGTGGTCTTTTCTTCTCTTCTTGTAATTATTCAGTCAACTGAATGATTACGGGTATCTGCCAATGAAAACCGCAGTGCGATGGACAGATACCTGATGCCGTAACTCTTATGTACGGTCAGCGCAGTCGGTGCGCGGACCTGACTGAATAGTTACCTCTTCTTTCATTAAAGGATGGTTTATGAAATATTCGGAATCGTTAAAGAAAAACAGAGATTTTCAACTGGTTTATAAAAAGGGAACATCGTTTGCGAATAGATACTTAGTTATGTATGTGATGAAAAATCAGTTGGATAGAAATAGAATTGGAATATCCGTAAGCAAAAAGGTAGGCAACAGTGTTGTGAGACATCATTTGGCCAGGCTTCTCAGGGAAGGCTACCGATTAAATGAAGAAAAGTTCAAGTGCGGATATGATATTGTTGTAGTAGTCAGGGTAAATGGAAAGGATCAAGGATTCCATTCCATGGAGAGTGCGCTTTTGCACTTAGGTAAGTTAACAAAGACCATAAGAAGTGAAGAGAATGAAGACAATATTGGTTAAGATGATTCGGCTTTATCAGAAATATTTATCCCCGTTAAAGAGAACCCGTTGTCCCTATATACCTACGTGTTCTCAGTATGGATTAGAAGCAATTGAGAAGTATGGTGCAGTAAAAGGTAGTTTATTGGCTGGCTGGAGAATATTAAGATGTAATCCATTTTCAAAAGGCGGATACGATCCGGTACCATAATTATTGTTTTATCTTGGAAGGAGATAATTATGCACCACCGTTTTGTATAAAGGCGGTATGCTTGAGAGATGAAGGTGACAAACCGGCTATAAGGAGGAAAATATTTTGGTTGCGTTGCTAACAAAGAGTACAATGCCGATTGTAAAATGGGTCGCTGAAGTAATGGGCTGGCTGATGAACGGCATTTACAGTATCGGGGTCACAAACCTTGGCCTCTGTATTATTTTATTTACGATCATTATTTATATGTTCATGACGCCGCTGCAGATCAAGCAGCAGAAGTTCTCTAAGATGAATGCCGTCATGTCCCCGGAATTACAGAAAATAAATAAGAAATATAAAGGCAAAAAAGACCAGAACTCACAGATGAAGATGCAGGAAGAGACCATGGCCGTATATGAAAAATACGGTGTTTCTCCCACCGGAAGCTGTCTGCAGATGGTGATTCAGATGCCTATCTTCTTCGCTCTGTACCAGGTTATCATTAAGATGCCGGGATACATCGGAGGTATTAAGCACATGTTCGACGCAGCAGTTGTTAAAATAACAAGTGTTGACGGATATGTGGGAATTATCAGTGATTTTATTAAAGAGCATGGTATCAGAAGTTATAGCTGGCCTACAAACGGCAAGGGTATCAATGATAATCATGTCATCGACTTTTTATACAGTCTGTCCCCCTCCCAGTGGTCAGAGCTTGGTGATGTGGACAAGTTCAGCGGATTTGCCCAGACTTTAAGTGATACTGCCAATAAGATCCATCCCATGCAGAATTTCCTGGGACTGAATATTGCGGATACACCGCTTTCCCTGATCAAGACAGGGTGGAGTGAGCACACATATCTTCTTATCGTTGCGGCAGTTATGATTCCGTTGTTATCCTGGCTGACTCAGATGCTGAACTTAAAATTAATGCCAACAGCAGCAACAGATGATTCAAACAGCCAGATGAATGCTACAATGAAAGGCATGAACACTTTTATGCCTCTGTTTTCCGCTTTTATCTGTTTTTCATTCCCTGTAGGTATCGGTATCTACTGGATCGCCGGTTCTGTTATCCGCTGTGTACAGCAGCTTGTCATCAACAGACATCTGGACAATATGAACATGGATGATTTTATTAAGAAAAATCAGGAAAAAATGGCTAAAAAGCGTGCAAAAGCCGGACTTCCTCCGCAGAAGATCACTCAGCAGGCCAAGATGAATGTAAGAAATATTGAAGAGCCGAAGAAAACTACCGCTGAGGACAGGAATGCAGCAGTTCAGAAATCCACGGAATACTACAAGAACTCACAGAATGCAAAACCGGGAAGTTTAGCTTCAAAGGCAAATATGGTTGCTCAATTTGATCAGAAAAACAAATCTAAGAAGAAGTAGCGGTAAGGGGGAAGAAGTATGGAATTCAAAGAATTTTCTGCAAAAACTGTAGACGAAGCGATTACGAAAGCTTGTCTGGATTTTGAGACTTCCAGTGAAAATCTGGAGATTCAGGTTTTATTTGAAGGCAGTTCAGGATTTTTAGGATTCGGAGCCAAACCGGCAAGAGTCAATGTTCGCAGAAAAGAAGTATCCCTACCAGAAGAACCAGTAATTAAAGAGGCTGTTCCGGTAAAAGAAGAGAGAAAAGAAGAAGCAAAAGAGGAAAGAAAAGAAACAAAAAGAGAGTTTAAGAGCGAACCGAAGAAAGAACCTAAGAGGGAACCGAAAAAAGAAGTCAGAAGAACAGAGGCTCCCAAAGAGGAAGTAAAGCCGCAGCACGAAGAGCGGAAGGTTGTTGAGAGAACAGAAGAAGAGATCACAGCCGTCAAAGCAGATGCGGAGAAGTTCTTAAATGGCGTGTTCAAAGCTATGGAGCTTGAAGTTGAAATTAAGATGGAGTATAAGAGTGCAGAGGGTAACCTGGAAATTGAATTTTTAGGTGAGGATATGGGCATTCTTATCGGCAAGAGAGGACAGACACTGGATTCTCTGCAGTATCTCACAAGCCTTGTTGTAAACAAAGGAAGACAGGGATACATCCGTGTGAAGCTGGATACTGAAGACTACAGAAACAGAAGAAAAGAAACTCTGGAAAATCTGGCAAAGAGCATTGCCTACAAAGTCAGAAAGACCAGAAAACCTGTGTCACTGGAGCCAATGAATCCATATGAGAGAAGAATCATTCACTCTGCATTACAGGGAAACCGTTACGTTGAGACTTACAGTGAGGGCAATGAACCTTACCGTCATGTGGTTGTTAAGCTGAAAAAATAATATATATGAATATTTATTGGTTTTAATTATGATTATTCTAGGTGAAAGCGTGAATAATGGAGATTTAGTTCTCTGCGCTTTCGCCTGGAATTTTTTTGTTACAAAGGAAAACTGAATTGTTACTTAAAACTTTCAAGTGTAGTAAAAATTGACTATAAATTTACGTTACCTGTGTTAAAGTTGAAATAGAATCAGAGGAGTTGAGAAAAATGGCAGATACCATCGCAGCGATCGCCACAGCCATGACGGCATCGGGAATCGGAATTATCCGTATGAGCGGTCCAAAGAGCCGAAAAATAGTGCAGAAGGTTTACCGCTCCAAAGGCGGTAGAAAACAGATTGAAAAGGAGCCGTCCCATACGATCCACTATGGATTTATCTATGACGGAGAGGATGAGATTGACGAAGTGCTGGTCATGCTCATGGATGGCCCGAGAAGTTATACAGGTGAGGATACGGTTGAGATAGACTGCCACGGCGGTGTTCTGGCTATGAAGAGGGTACTGGAAACAGTGATAAAGTACGGTGCCCGTCCTGCGGAGCCGGGAGAATTTACAAAGAGGGCATTCTTAAACGGAAGAATTGACTTATCCCAGGCTGAGGCAGTGATCGACGTTATCAATGCCAAGAATGAATATGCGCTGAAAAGTTCCCTGAACCAGTTAAGCGGTTCGGTGCAGAAGGTGATAAAAGAGATCAGGGAGAACATTATCTATCATATTGCCTATATAGAATCAGCACTGGATGATCCGGAACATGTGAGCATAGACGGATATGGGGAGAATTTGCAAAAAGAAACAGCTATGCTGAAATATAAAATAGAAAAGCTTCTTCAGACTGCCGACGAGGGAAAGATAATGAAGGAGGGTATTCAGACTGTCATTGTGGGAAAACCAAATGCAGGAAAATCTTCGCTCATGAATCTTTTGGTGGGAGAAGAGAGAGCTATTGTAACGGATATAGCGGGGACTACAAGAGATATTTTGGAGGAGACTATTGTACTGCACGGTATTTCCCTGCGCATGACAGATACGGCCGGTATCAGGGATACAGAGGACCGCGTGGAACAGATCGGTGTGGGAAGAGCAAAAGAGTATGCAAAGGATGCAGATCTTATACTTTATGTAGTGGATTCCTCTATCCCCCTGGATGAAAATGATGAGGAGATCATTTCCATGCTGGAAGGCAAGAAGGCCATAATATTGCTGAACAAAACAGATTTGGATCCCGTGGTTTCAGAGGAAAGCTTAAGGATGCGGATGAGCCATCCTGTTATCCCCGTTTCCGCCAAGGAAGAACAGGGCATTGATGCGTTGGAACAGCAGATCAAGGATATGTTCTTTGATGGAGAACTTTCCTTTAACGATGAGGTTTATATTACAAATATCCGCCATAAGACGGCTTTGGAGGATGCAAAAAAGAGTCTGGAAATGGTGGAAAACAGTATTGAGCTGCAAATGCCTGAAGATTTCTTCTCGATCGATCTGATGAGTGCGTATGAGAGTCTCGGAAGCATTATTGGAGAGTCTGTGGGGGAAGACCTGGTAAATGAAATATTTTCTAAGTTCTGCACAGGAAAATAGTGATCCGAAGATGTTATCCACAAAAATCTTCTTATTTAGATAAAAATGTGGATAACAATGTAAAAATAGAAGATCCATGTGAACAGATCATGTGAGAAAGGAATCCATTAATATGAACAATCTGGTTGAGAATTATGATGTAGCCATAGTCGGTGCAGGCCATGCCGGCTGTGAGGCGGCACTGGCATGTGCACGTCTGGGTCTGGAGACCATTATGTTTACAGTCAGTGTGGACAGTATTGCATTGATGCCCTGTAATCCCAATATAGGCGGAAGTTCCAAGGGCCATCTGGTGAGGGAGATAGATGCCCTCGGCGGTGAGATGGGGAAAAATATTGACAAGACTTTTATCCAGTCAAAGATGCTCAACGTGTCAAAAGGACCCGCGGTCCACTCCCTGCGCGCCCAGGCGGATAAGCAGGAGTACACCAGAAGTATGAGAAGGGTACTGGAAAATACAGACCATCTAACAATAAAACAGGCTGAGGTGACGGAAATCCTGGCTGAGGAACAAAAGATAAAAGGTGTAAAGACATATTCAGGAGCTGTGTATCAGACAAAAGCCGTAGTGCTCTGTACAGGAACATATCTGAAAGCCAGGTGTATTTATGGGGATGTCAGCAGCTATACAGGGCCAAACGGTCTGCAGGCTGCCAATTATCTGACAGATTCATTAAAACGTCTGGGTGTGGAGATGTACCGTTTTAAGACGGGAACACCGGCCAGAATTGATAGGAGAAGCATAGATTTTTCAAAAATGGAGGAGCAGTTCGGAGATGAGAAGGTAGTTCCCTTCTCCTTTTCCACAGATCCAGAGGATGTACAGATCGAACAGGCATCCTGCTGGCTCACTTACACCAATGAGAAGACCCATGAGATCATAAAAAAGAACCTGGACCGCTCACCGTTGTACTCAGGTATGATCGAGGGGACCGGACCAAGATACTGTCCCTCTATTGAAGATAAGGTAGTAAAGTTTGCGGACAAGAACAGACATCAGGTGTTTTTAGAGCCGGAAGGACTGTATACCAATGAGATGTATGTGGGAGGTATGTCAAGTTCCCTGCCGGAAGATGTTCAGCATGAGATGTATCACTCTGTACCAGGTCTGGAAAACGCAAAGATTGTGAGAAATGCGTATGCCATTGAGTATGACTGCATTAACGCCAGACAGCTTTATCCCACATTGGAGTTCAAGGAGATAAAGGGACTTTTCTCAGGCGGTCAGTTTAATGGCAGTTCAGGTTACGAGGAGGCGGCAGCTCAGGGACTTGTGGCCGGGATCAACGCGGCAATGGAAGTTCTGGGACGGGAAATGCTCATATTGGACCGTTCTGAATCCTACATCGGCGTGCTCATTGATGATCTGGTGACAAAGGAAAACCATGAGCCGTACAGAATGATGACAAGCCGGGCTGAGTATCGTCTGCTTTTAAGACAGGACAATGCAGACCTGCGCCTCAGGGAAAAGGGCTATGAAGTGGGACTGATTGGTGAGGAGGAGTATCAGTATATACTCTGGAAAAAGGAGAAGATAGAGGAAGAAGCAGCACGTGTGGAAAACACTTTTGTGGGCGCGTCAAAGGAAGTACAGGAGCTTTTGGAATCCTACGGCAGTACGCTTTTGAAGAACGGTTCCTCCCTGGCAGAGCTGATCCGCCGCCCTGAGTTATCATACAAGATTCTTGCTCCACTGGATAAAAAGAGGCCTGAACTTCCGGAAGATGTGGCAGAGCAGGTGAACATCAACATAAAATATGACGGATATATACGCAGACAATTAAAGCAGGTAGAGCAGTTTAAGAAATTGGAGACAAAACGTCTGCCTGAAGATTTGGATTACGATATGGTAAACGGGCTTAGGATCGAAGCAAAACAGAAGTTAAAGGAATACCGTCCTGTATCCATAGGCCAGGCATCCAGAATTGCTGGTGTATCACCGGCGGATATATCGGTTCTGCTTGTGTATATGGAATCTTATAGGAGAAACGCAGTGCATAAGGAGGTGGATGCATGAGTGAAGTGATGGGTCAGACGCAGGAGACATACTGCCTGGATATACTGGAGAATGGATGCGGGGAGCTGGGATTGTCCCTGACGGATGTGCAGAAGCAGCAGTTTGTGCGTTATTACGAAATGCTGGTTGAATGGAATAAAGTTATGAATTTGACGGGAATCACGGAGTTCGAGGAGGTTTTGACAAAACATTTTGTAGACAGTCTTTCTATTGTTAAAGCTCTGGATATGGCAGAAATAAAATCCTGCATCGATGTGGGTACAGGGGCAGGATTCCCCGGAATCCCCCTTAAAATTGTATTTCCCCATATTCAGATAACACTTCTTGACTCTCTGAACAAACGTCTGAAATTTTTAGATGCCGTCATAGAGGACTTGGGACTTAAAGGGATTCAGACAGTACACGGGCGTGCGGAGGACGGTGCCAGAAGACAGGAACACAGAGGGCAGTATGATATCAGTGTCACCAGGGCAGTTGCCAGGTTATGTACGATCAGCGAATATTGTATGCCTTATGTAAAAGAAGGCGGCTTCTTTGTAGCTTATAAGTCAGGCAGATTGAAAGAGGAACTTATGGAGGGGAAAAAAGCAGTTTCCGTGTTGGGGGGAAAGCTGGAAAAGACAGTAGAATTCCACCTTCCCGGTACGGATATGGAGCGTTCCCTTGTAGTTATCAAGAAGGCAAAACCGACACCTAAGAGATATCCGCGCAAAGCGGGAACTCCGGCGAAAGAGCCTATTTTGTGAGGTGAGCAGAATGGAAATGAAAGAAAGTCTGAAGAGAAGAGTAGAACTGTTTAAGAAAGAAAATCCTGTTGCTGATAAAGTAAAGGACAGAATAACCGCGCCATCCATGCCTTTCTTTGGGGAGGATATCCTGGAGAAGGCGGTGACTGCCATATTAGAGGGGGAAAATATCCTTCTCTGTGGTGACAAGGCCACAGGAAAAAATGTGCTTGCCGAGAACCTGGCCTGGATTTTCGGGAGACCTCTCTACAATGTATCCTTCCATGTAAATACAGACAGCAGCACTTTGATCGGGACAGATACTTTTGTGGGAAATGAGGTAAAGCTGAGAAAAGGACCTATTTACCAGTGTGCCCGGTACGGGGGATTTGGCATCCTGGATGAAATTAATATGGCAAAAAATGATGCGGTTTCAGTTCTTCACGCAACACTGGATTACAGAAGGGTAATCGACGTTCCGGGATATGACAAAATAGATCTGGATCCTGCAACGCGTTTTATCGCTACCATGAATTATGGCTATGCAGGAACAAAGGAGTTAAATGAGGCTTTAGTATCCCGGTTTATGGTGATCAATATGCCTTCCATGACAGAGGAAAGGCTCATGGGAATCTTAAAGAGTGCTTTTCCTGACCTGAAGGACACGGCACTGGAGCAGTTTTCTGGACTTTTCCTGGATTTGCAGCTTAAAGCAAAGAATGGGGAGATTTCAACAAAAGCAGTGGATATGCGGGGGCTCATCGGGGCATTGAAGCTGATCAAGGGCGGTTTAAACCCGGTTGACGCTATTGATATGGGAATCACAGATAAATGTTTTGATGCGTTTGAAAGGGAGCTGATCGCTGATATAGTCATGACCCGGATACCGGAGGAGTGGAAAAGCAGCGATGTATTTTAGGCAGATGCATTTGAGGAGATGTATTTTATGGAAAATGAAGAGAGATGGGAAGCAGAGGCAAACCGTCTGGACATCCAAAACAGAGTCAGGAATCTGATGTGGACGGTCAGTCAGGATTATGAACTGGACATTGAGGTGGATCAGGAGTCCTGGCAGAAGTCAAAATACATTGCCTTTTATGATGCTGTTCGGCATGGAGGATTTGCCCGGTATTTCAGTACAGAGGAATACGAGGCTTATATAACAAAAAGGGTTTATGCGGGATGGGAGCCATCTGTACTCCTTGCACTGGGAAAACTGTGTATTGACTGCGCAGTGTATAAAAAGCTGGAAAAGGAACGGCGCGGAATATCATCCATACGCCGCAGAGCTATGCGGGACACACTGGAAAAGGACAGCATGAGGCTCACACATACGGATTGGGGTAATATTGAGGCATGTTATCTGCGGTATATGCTGGATGGAACAGAGGCTGATGAGAGAAATCAAAGGCTCATAGAGCTTATATGTACTTTGGAGGATGCAGAGGATACCTCACAAATTGTGAATTGTCTGAGCCGTGTATATGAGTCTGCATACGCAAAGGGATTTACGAAAAAGTTTAAAGGCCTCAGCGAGGAACTCATGGATTCCGGGGAAGAGAATAAAGAGTACACGGATAAAGAATATCTGGAGGAGGAATCTCGGGAGAGTGAGGATGAACATAAAGTAAATCTTTTTACAGATGAGCTGATGGAGGAGGAAGATATGATGAACCGGCACAAGGCTAATGTGATCGTGCTGGATGAGGAATCCTCCTCCCGGATGGAAGAGTATGTGGAGCGTAATTATGGAAAAAGTTATCTCTCTGCCCAGGAACAGAAGCATCAGAACTGCCAGATATGCAGGGGAAACCACGAGGGCAGCCGTCTGCATTTTACTGACGGACTTTTGCACGGGGAATTACAGGACAGCGCGAAAGCGGAGTATGTGAAAAAAGTCCGGGATGAAAATCTCAAAGTGCTGAATCTGAATCAGATGGTGACCAGGCAAAATGTACAGATGCTGGCAAATACATTGAAACGGGCACTTCTCACAAGAAATGAAAAGGAAGTTGTTTCAAGTGAATATGGAAGTATCTGTGCCAGAAAGCTGTGGAATCTGGGAAGGACAGACAACAGAAGGCTGTTTGAGCGCGAAATCATACGGGATAACACAGATTTTGCTGTGGAGGTATTGATTGATGCAAGCGGTTCCCAGCAGGGCAGACAGGCCCTTGTAGCGCTTCAGGGATATATTATCAGTGAAGCTCTGAGTATTGTAAAGATTCCCCAGAGGGTCATGGGATTTTGTACCTTCGGCGATTTTACGATCATGCAGAGGTTCAGGGATTATGAGGATGACAGAGCTGCAAATGAGAGAATTTTTGAGTTTTACGGGTCTGCCAATAACCGGGATGGGCTGGCGGTACGGGCAGCAGCAGAAAGTCTTGAGATGAGGAAGGAAGAGAATAAGATTCTGATCGTGCTCAGTGACGGAAGGCCAAATGATGTGATCGCCGGCAGTCTGCGGGACAGTAAAAAAGAAGCTTACTGTACTGATTTTGCGGTAAAAGACACCGCTGCAGAAGTCCGGAAACTGAGAAATAAGAGAGTTGCGGTTCTCGGAGTGTTTGCAGGGGAGGAAGAGGATCTGCAGGCAGAGAAGAAGATATTTGGGAAAGATTTTGCTTATATCCGGGATATTGGAAATTTTGCAAATGTGGTGGGCAGATATCTGAAGAGACAGTTGCTGGATGTCTGAAGGCAGCAGGGAATAGGGAAGACTCCGAGGTTTCGGGAGTGTCTTCCCTATTTTTGTAGAAAGGGGAGATAGTAGAAAAGCAGCATTGTGCCAGGTGTGGCAGCAGGGGAAAAAGCATAATTTCAGATATGGCAGCAGAGGAAAAAAGCATAATGTCAGGTGTAGCGGCAGAGGAAAAAAGCATAATGTCAGGTGTAGCGGCAGAGGAAAAAAGCATAATGTCAGGTGTTGTGGCAGAAGAAAATGGTATAATTTCAGGTGTAGCGGCAGAGGAAAAAAGCATAATGTCAGGTGTAGCGGTAGAAGAAAATGGTATAATGTCAGGTGTTGCGACAGAGGAAAAAGCATAATGTCAGGTGCGGCGGCAGAAGAAAATGGTATAATGTCAGGTGTTGCGACAGAAGATAAAAGTAATATGTAGGGCATGACAGCAGCGGGAAAACAAAGGTATATGGTTAGATAATAGGTAGAGGGTGTTTTCTCAAGAATGTTTGGGTGGTGGTAATATTTTCAGAAAGAACGGCATGGTACACGTCCATGCTGGTGTATTTATCATATCGGTAGAGACCTTGGCTCAGGAGGTCTTTTTTTATTGCTGTAATCGCTGTTTTTAAGGATGGTGTCCGGCAGCAGCGAGCAGTTATGGCGTCGCAGTAAGCTTCGGCTTTGGTGATAGTCTCCTCGTCGAAGAACCAAAGGTCAAAGTTCCAGAGTTCATCCATAAAAATAGCGTGAAAGCCGTGGAACCAGACGGTTTTTCCCTCATCGTTGACTTCTTCACGGGCTTCGTACCAGGTAGGAGAAAAGGTTTTTAAAATATAATAGGTAAGATCATGAAGCTTTTCCAGAGTCATGGAATCATTTCTGATGTCAATATCCAGGTCGTTGTAGACCATCATATCCATGCGATAGCTGCCAATAGGATGGGGTTCGCCGTAGGTCCGCAGTTCACTTAAAAGTCCTGTTTCACAGAGAAGTTTGTCTGCATTTTCTTTTATTGTCATGTTTTTTCCTTTCATTTTTGTTTTCCATTGTTATCCAGCTTATATGTTATCCAGCTTAAATGCTGTGGGTGTCAAAGTATACGCGGAAGCGCATTGCATCTTCTAAGGTGTGGTGCCACCCGTATTTTTTCAGGTCTATGGTGTGCTCCCGGGTGACGGGAATGCCCTCCTCTTCCAGGAGAGATTCCTGGGTATCAGGGAATGTGAAGGAGGCAGAGCCTGAGAGATACCCTCTGTGGTTGACTATACGGTGCGCGGGAATATCCGAAGACGTCAGTTTCTTATTTAGGGCATAGCCTACCTGACGGGAATGTGTGGGAACGCCGCATAAAAGGGCGATTTGGCCGTAGGTGGCAGCTTTGCCGTATGGAATTTGTCCACATACGTATTCTACTCTTTTATAAAAGTCCATTTATTTATCCCTTCTGAATATAGGTTTAAGGTAGTGTGTTTTTTTAAAGATAAGTCATTTAAAGGGGAAATATTTTTAAGGTTAGATATTTTTAAAAGTAAGGTGTTTTAAAAAGTAAGTTAATATTAAAGGTAAGACATTTTTAATAGTAAGTCAATAGTAAGGCAAGAGATTTTTAAGGTAAGTCAATAGTAAAAGTAAGGTATTTTCAGGGTAAGTCAAAAATAAGGGAAAGAGATTTTTAAGGGAAAGAGATTTTTAAAGGAAAGGGTTTTTTCAAAGGAAAGAGTTTTTTCAAAGGAAAGAGATTTTTTCAAAGGAAAGAGATTTTTGAAGAAAAAAGATTTTTAAAAGTAAAGATTTTTAAAGATAAAATATTATTAAAGAAATAAAATTTTTAAAGGAAAGAGTTTTTTAAAGGTAAATGTTTTTTTGGTAAAAGTTCTAAAGTATAAAATATTTTAGTAGGCAAGGTGTTTTTTGAGAACATAACAGTTTTTACATAAAGTCAATAAACGCGAGATTTAATTGTAATGATATTGTCGATTATTGTTCGATTTGTTAGAATGCTTAAAAAATTGAGTTCTGGATAAAAAAGGTCTGGTAATAATTCACAGAAAAATCACAGTCTTATCTAATTTTTATCACAATTAAAAAATAGAATAAGAAAGGTCATAAATAACTATTTAGCAGGCCTGTTCATCTACTGCGCCGGCCGTGGAAGAATCTTCTTATGGAAAAATCATTTTGCGGCAGGCAAAATTCCATCAAAATATCAATTTTACATGGAGTTTTTCTGTAATTGTAGAGGCGCTGAACAGTTATGCTCAGAATTTGGAAGCACAAGATTAAAGGAGGGAACATTTTGATTGAAGTAAGGAATCTGGTAAAGAAATATGGAGATCATGTGGCAGTGGATCACCTGAATTTTACCGTGGAAAAAGGTAAAATTTATGGTTTTTTGGGGCCGAATGGTGCAGGCAAATCCACCACTATGAACATGATCACAGGTTATATTGCGTCCACAGAAGGAGATATTCTGATTGATGGACATAATATCCTGGAAGAGCCTGAAAAGGCTAAAAAATGTATCGGTTATCTGCCTGAACTACCACCTTTGTACCAGGATATGACAGTGTTAGAATATCTTAAGTTTGTTGGGGAATTGAAATCCATTCCAAAGGGAGAAATTGATAGAAATATATCTGAAGTTATGTCAACTACTAAACTGGAAGAGATGAAATACAGACTGATCAAGAACCTGTCCAAAGGGTACAAGCAAAGAGTAGGTCTGGCACAGGCACTTTTGGGATATCCTGAAATTATTATTCTGGATGAACCAACAGTCGGACTTGACCCGAAACAAATTATTGAAATCAGGGATTTGATTAAGAGTTTAGGAGAAAAGCATACAGTTATCCTCAGTTCACATATCCTTTCAGAGGTCAGTGCTGTATGCGATTATGTGCTTATTATTGACCATGGCAAACTGGTTGCCAGTGATTCTCCTGAAAATCTGAGCAAAGTCATGACCGGAGCAAATTCCCTGGAGCTAACGGTAAAAGGTCCTGAGGAAGAAATTAGGAAAGCCCTTGATATTGTGGACAATATTGAAGAACTTATCTATCATGAGTCCATGGTAAAAGATTCCTGTGATTTTACTGTAAAGATAGCAGGGGACCAGGATGTAAGGGAAAACATATTTTTTGCTCTGGCAGAAGCCAAATATCCTATCTTAAAGATGCAGTCAACGAATATGACACTTGAAGAGGTGTTCCTGAAACTGACAGATAGCGGGGAGGAAGAAGAAGATGCTGGCAATATATAAAAAAGAAGTAAAAAGTTATCTTACATCTATGGTTGGATATGTGTTTATGGCATTTATATTACTAATATTAGGTATTTATTTTACAGCTTATAACTTAAACTATGCAACACCGGATTTTGGAACTACTTTAAGTTCAGTTACTTTTATATTTTTAATCATCACACCTGTTCTGACCATGAGAATTTTGGCAGAGGAGAAGAAAAATAAGACGGATCAGCTCCTTTTTACATCTCCGGTGTCAGTTTGGAAAATTGTACTAGGTAAGTATTTGGGAATGGTTACAATCTATGCAATCCCTGTAGTAGTTGCCGCATTTTACCCTCTTATAATGGGAAAATACGGGACAGTGTCGTATCCTATGGCATATACCGCTGTAATCGGTTTTTTCTTTCTGGGATGTGCGGATATTGCTGTAGGTCTGTTTCTCTCATCTGTTACGGAAAGTCAGGTAATTGCGGCAGTTCTGACTTTTGGCGTTCTTTTCTGCAGCTATGTGATGAACGGCATCGAATCTTTCTTTTCACAGACAGCAGTAAGTTCTATGCTGGCCTTCATGGTGATTGCCCTTATTATTGCGTTCATTGTTTATCAGATGACAAGAGATGCGATACTCACCGGAATTGTAGGTGTTATTCTGGCAGGGGGCACACTTGTTCTGTACTTTGTAAAATCATCTCTTTTTGAGGGAGCTATTCAAAAAGTTTTGGATTTATTTGCAATTGCAAATCATTTTGATAACTTTGTCGGCGGTATACTGGATGTGACAGGAATCATATATATGCTTTCCGTAATTTGCATTTTTGTATTTCTGACAATTCAATCCATACAAAAACGGCGTTGGAGCTGATTATGGAGTCGAAGAAAGGAGAAAATGCAGACATGAAAGAATCAAAAGGTAATATTAGTAAGAAAAAAATTAATATAAAAGATATTATTAGTAATAATAAGGAAAACAGACGAAAAAACAGGAAAAATCTGAAGCATGGAACATATAGTTTGGGAGTCGTTGCGGTTTTTATTGCAATTCTGGTAGTAGTAAACCTATTGATCCAGGAACTTCCATCAAAATTTAGAGAGATTGATCTGAGTACACAGAAAATGTACACGATTGGAGATCAGACAAAGAAGCTGCTGAAAAATCTGGATAAAGATGTCACTTTGTATTATATAGCACAGAATGGTTCTGAGAGCAGTGATATAGAGAAACTGTTGGAGAGGTATGAGGAAAATAGTAAACATTTAAAAGTTGAGAAAAAAGATCCTGCTGTCAATCCAAAGTTTACTTCCCAATACACTACAGAAGGTGTAAATAATAACAGTATTATTGTAGTCTGTGGTGATAAGAGCAAGGTAGTTGATTACAATTCCATGTATGAGACATCTGTAAACTATCAGACGTATACAAGCGAAGTCACCGGGTTTGATGGGGAAGGCCAGCTTACAAGCGCAATCAATTATGTGACATCAGACAATATGCCTGTTATGTACACACTGGAAGGCCACGATGAGTCTACTATGAGTGATTCTCTAAAAGATATGATACAAAAAGCAAATATAGATATTCAATCGCTGAATCTGCTCACAATGGATGCTGTTCCGGAAGATGCAGACTGCTTGTTTATATTTGCACCATCAAAAGATATTTCAGAGGATGAGGCCAATAAAATCATATCTTACTTGGAAAACGGAGGAAAAGCTCTTATTGTATCTAACTATACAGGAGAAGATATGCCAAACTTTGCGTCAGTTTTAGAAAATTATGGTGTGAAGACCGCAGATGGTATTATACTTGAGGCGGATTCTAATCATTATATCTCTCAAAACCCGTCATATCTGCTTCCTAATATAGAAAGTAATGATATAACTTCAAATCTTTCTTCTGGCAGCCGTTATATTCTTATGCCCTTGGCGCAGGGTATCAAGACGGTGGATAACTACAGGGATACGCTCAAAATTCAAAATATTTTAACCACATCTGACAGTTCGTATTCTAAGGTAAATGTGGAAAACATGCAGACTATGGAGAAAGAAAGTGGAGACATTGATGGGCCATTTAATGTAGGCGTGGCAATCAGTGAAGATTTAGATAATGATAAGCAGACACAGATTGTATACTATTCTTCAGAAACATTGTTTAATGATAATATGAATACTATGGTATCAGGCGCAAACTTTGAGCTGATTTCCGCATCTGTTAACTGGATGTGTTCAAATGAGGATGGAAGTACAATCTCTATACCAAGTAAGAGTATGGATACCACCACCTTGACGATACCCGCAGCAGATGCAAGCTTTTGGAGTATATTTGTCATGGCTGTAGTTCCGGCATTTTTGATTATTTTAGGCGGTGGAATTTGGATGAAGAGGAGAAAACAGTAAATGAAGAAAAAAAATACAGCACTAATTGCAGGCATTGTAGTGTTAGCTCTGCTGCTGATATTTTATATGATTCTTCATAACAGCGGCAAAGAAGATAGTCAGGAAAATGAAAAAGAATCAGAAACGGCATTCGAGACTGATATAGATGATGTCAGTGAGGTTGTAATCCAATCAGGTGATAATAAGTATAACTTTACAAAAGCAGAAGATACGTGGAAGTATGACGGCGATGAAAGTTTTCCACTGGATCAGTCAGCTTTTGAAGAGATTATCAAAAAGTTTGAAAAAATAGCCGCTGATAGAACCTTAGAAGGTCAGGATAATGTATCAGAATACGGACTTGACAATCCAACTGTAACTGTGAGCCTAAAAGATAAGGACGGAAACGAGCAGACACTGCAGTTTGGTGATACAAATTCTGTTACCAGCAGTAGTTATATGACAGTAAATGGTGATAATAAAAAAATATATATGGTATCCTCCACTATTGTCACATCTTTGCAGTTTGATTTAAATGATTTGGCAGAGAAAGAGAAATTTCCAAGTATTTCAGACATCACAGGTGTATCTATAAATAAAAATGGCCAGACATTTACAATTGCAAAAGACAGCGCTTCCGGTACAGGATGGAGTGTAACGGGCTGGGATGGAACAAAAAAAGATGCAGGCAGTTCTCAAGTATCAGAATATACAAAGCCTATAACAAGTATGTCATGGACCGGTTTTATAAGTCAAAATACAGAAGATTTAAGCCAATATGGACTTGATGCTCCTACTGTTGTGACTATTGATTATCAGGTTACTGAAACAAAATCTTCTGATGATGCGGAGGACAACAGTGACCAGGTGGATTCTGATAAAGATACTGCTTCTGAAAGTGAAAATACAGAAGATGTTGATACCGAGGATAAAGTGACTGTTGATAAACAGGAAATTTTGTCAATAGGAAGTCAAACAGAGGATGGCAGCTATTATGCTAAACTTGCAAATCAGTCAGGAATTTATACATTAAGCGAGTCTGTTGTTGATTCACTTCTAAATGCTGAAGTAAATCAATTTTTAAGTACCTATATTTCTGATTATATTTTTGCTGATTTAGATAAAGTCACTATTGAAAAGGATGGAAATACTTACGAGTTTACCAAAAAAACAGAAGAGAAGCCAGTAGAAAGCAGTAGTGACAAGGAAAAAGCAAATAATACGGAGAAAACAGAGGATACTAAAGAATCAAATAATTCAGATACAGCAAAAGAAACAACAACTGTAACAACTTACTATATGAACGGAAATGAAATTGAACTAAATGATTTTTCTGAGTTTTATAGCCTGATAAGCAGTATGGAATGCCAGGAATGGCTAGATACAGTGCCGGATGTTGAAAATACACCCGAAATGTCAGTTCATTTCTTTAAAGAGAATGGTGTTGATGTTACCGTTGCGTACTATGCTTATGACTCTAATTTTTATCTTGTAAAAGACAGCAAAGGAAACGCATCTTTGGTAAATAAGATGAAAATAAAAGAATTGACAGATGCTTTTGATGCTTTTTTGGGTAAGCAAAATAGTAAATCATAAAAATGAGCTGTTATAATCTGAAGAATAAACTAAAACTTATATTTAAGAAGGTTCTGGAAGACTATGATGTATCTATTGATTTATAATTCTTTAGAATAAGAGGTATTAAAAATGTATTGTTGTATTATTTTCTATTATTTAGTAAGAAATGTATGATTATACAAATCTTTAAAAATATTATAGCGGTTTAATACCTGTTCAGTATCATAAGGGGTATAGGTAATTATAACTTAATAGACATTGACAATGGAACTTTTCCCTTAATTATTAAATGTTTTCTTATAGTTTGAGCGGGAAAGTACAGAACTAGCAATAGCAAAAGATTTTTATACTAAAAGATATTATATTAATAAGAAAGGCAATGTAGTAATCCAATACTACATTGCCTTCTTATGTTTCACGTGAAACATTTAATCTAGAAATATATTTAACTGTTCCATAAGAGCATCCGGTGCTTCCATATGAGGAAGATGTTTTGCTCCTTTCAAACTGATTGCCTCAACTGCAGGGTTACATTCTGTATACTGAGATATAATATCTTTACTGTCTCTCTCGGCTTCTCCCTCAATGATAAAAATACTCTGATCAATCGCCTTTAGTGCATGATTTATATTATTGTTGGTATATCTTCCTATCATGCTGGAGAGAAGATATCTTGAACTACTCATACCCTTGTGTGCGGATTCATAATAAGTATCAAGCCATTCGGCAGTCATATTAAAGGGATTATAAAGATACTGTTCTGTAAATAACAACTGAATATTGCTTTGGCAAGTGATCATATTGTAAACTAAAGTACCAAAAACAGGAATCTCCAACAAAAACTTATACAACTTACTTTTTTTGTCAGGAATTTTGTTTAAGGTGCTAAGAGCAGGCGGATTTATCATAATAATTTTACCAAATAAATCAGTTTCATTATGACAAGCCATCAAAGCAAAAGAACCTGAATATCCACTGGTTATAACATCTGTTTTCTCATGAATAACATTCTTTATAAAATCAGAAATAACCTGTACATATAAATAATTTGTATAAGTTATCCTCTGCTTGTCGGATCGGCCGCATCCCAGTAAGTCAATAGTATAAACAGTATGATTTTCAGCTAACTTATCGACAATTTTATTCCATTCATATGCAGAACTATATACCGTCAAATCATGTACCAGTAAAACAGGGGTCCCAGAGCCAGTCTTTTTGTAATATATCTTGCCAAACCGCCAATTATAATAATTGTTAGCTGTGGACTTCAACATTTCTTTCAACACAGCAGTTCCAAATATAAGGCGATTAATCACATATATAATACCTGTAGCAATAGAAAAAAGTATACTTGCTGTAATTAGTTTATGCCTTGATTTTTTCATAAAACCGTCCACCTCCCAAAAAATAATATACTAATATTATAAAACATTAAAGTCAATTATACAAGTTTAAAATAATTGACAGTTAAATACCAATCAGTAGAACTAAAAACAGTTGCAATGCTGATATACTACTTCTAGTGTTAACATGTATATATTAATATATGAAATATAATTATATTAAAAAAATTAATTCCTAGATCAAATAAAAAACTTGTTTTTAAGTGATCTTACTTAATGATGGATAATATTTATTAAAAGTTGTTTTTGCTTTTTTAATATACTAGGTACTAATTCAAGGTATTGATATGATAAACGCACAGATATGTAAATATGATATAAAAAAAGTTAGATGACAAGATGTTTCACGTGAAACATCTTGTTGTTTAAGTTGTTGCTCTTTAGAAAGTATTAAGCTAGGTGTTTTATAAGAAAGATGAGGAAAGTAAAAAAAGAAAAAAATAGAAAAAGTAAATAAACAGAAGAACAATAGTACAATTTATTATTGCTTTCAGTAAGCTGTGCATCACACTTTGTAGGAGATTTTGTTCCAATGAGGGGATGCGTAGCGGGGTGCGTTGACTAAATTAAATCAAATTTTCCACAAGATGGGTGTGCAGATTGTATGAATAAATTTTTAAACACACTTTATGTCAAATGTATTATATCTAACATGTATTATTTAAATTTACATCTTATACAAACATGTTTGTTAGCATTTACGGAAACTTAAAGCACGTCTATACTATAAACAAACATAACGAGCAACAGCAACACTACCAAAGCCGTATATGAAAAACATGCAAATAAAACCAGTATCAAAGAAAAACAGGTTGAGAAGGAGAGGCGGGGCAGAGGGCGGAGGAGAGTGATGTCACAGTAGAGCGTTCGGAAGAGATCCACCTGCCCCAGACACTTAATGAGGAGGCCGCTGCCGACGAATTTAGTGTCTGGGAGCCGGTTAGCTTCCGGACAGCGAAACGCTTCACTCTCCTCCGCTCTCTGCCCCGCCTCTCCTTTTCAACCGTCCGCCCTCACCTATTTTTTCATATACAATATAACCAATAAAATACTAATAAAAAAATGTTTCACGTGAAACATTCTTATGGAAATACTCCACAATTAATGCTATAATAAACACGTATATCATAATAAAAAACAAATTAAAAACTTTTCCACACAGATGAAAAGAGGAGAGTATAATTGGGAAGAATTATAGCTATAGCAAACCAAAAAGGCGGTGTAGGTAAATCTACAACAACCATTAATCTTTCCGCCTGTCTGGCAGAAATGAATCAAAAAGTCCTCATTATAGATATCGACCCTCAGGGAAACACCACAAGCGGCGTAGGCGTAGAAAAGGAGAACCTGGATGCCACGTTGTATGAGCTGCTTCTTGGAGACTGCGATTTATCAGACTGCCTGATTGAAAACGTATTTGAAAATTTATCCATCATTCCGTCTAACGTCAATCTGGCTGGAGCCGAGATTGAATTAGTAGGAGTTGAAGACAGAGAATACTTACTAAAAAATCATATTGACGGCATAAAAGACAAATATGATTTCATTATTATGGATTGCCCTCCATCACTTAATATCTTGACAATCAATGCAATGACAACAGCAGATTCCGTTCTTGTTCCAATCCAATGTGAATATTACGCCTTGGAAGGACTTACACAGCTTATTCACACCATTGAATTAGTACAGGAGCGTCTAAATCCTTCTCTTGTTATGGAAGGAGTAGTATTTACCATGTATGATGCAAGGACAAACCTTTCCCTGCAAGTAGTAGAGAATGTAAAGAGTAATTTGAACCAATCCATCTACAAAACAATAATACCGAGAAATGTCCGTCTTGCAGAGGCACCCAGTTATGGCCTGCCGATTACATTATATGATAAAAAATCTGTGGGAGCAGAGAGTTATAAGCTTCTCGCAGAGGAAGTTTTACATAAGGGGGATGAAGAATGGCAGTAAGAAAAGGTGGACTTGGAAAAGGGTTAGATTCCATGATTCCGGACAGTAGTGCTAAAGTCAAAAAGAAAAATCCTGTGCCCGCACCTGCTGTAAGTACAAATGAAGTTGACATAAAAGATGAAAAATCTGTTCAGATGATTAAAATGTCTATGATAGAACCAAACAGAGAGCAGCCCAGAAAACAGTTTGGAGAAGATGCTTTGCTGGAGCTGGCAGAGTCAATAAAGCAGTTTGGAATCTTACAGCCGCTTCTTGTACAGAAAAAAGGTGATTACTATGAAATTATTGCAGGGGAGCGTAGATGGAGAGCCTCTAAGTTGGCAGGTGTAAAAGAAATTCCTGTTATCATAAAAGAATTTTCAGATCAGGAGGCTGTAGAAATTTCTCTGATAGAGAATATCCAGAGAGAAGATCTGAATCCCATTGAGGAGGCAGTGGCCTATAAACGCCTTATGGAAGAGTTTCATTTAAAACAGGATGCCATTGCGGAGAGAGTGTCAAAAAGCCGTACTGCTGTGACAAACTCTATGCGGCTTTTAAAGCTTGATGAACGTGTTCAGCAAATGCTTATTGATGAAATGATAACAACAGGACATGCCAGGGCACTTCTGGCTATAGAGGATTCTGAAATTCAGATCATGGCAGCTACAAAAGTGTTTGACGAAAAACTGAGTGTCAGAGAGACAGAAAAAATGGTCAAAGAAATTCTGAATCCGGCACCGGAAAAACAGGAAAAACCGGTAGACGAGGCACAAAACCTGGTATATCAGCAGTTGGAGGAAAAGATTAAGCAGATTATTGGTTCAAAGGTAGAAATACACCGAAAGAACAATGATAAGGGGAAAATAGAAATCGAATATTATTCCAAAGATGAGTTGGAACGTATTGTAGAACTGCTGGAAACGATTAGATAAAATAAGGGAGTTGTGAACAACAGATGAGTAGTTTATTAGAAAGCCTTCAGTCTCACTCAGGAATATTGATGGTTTTATTGCTGATCGTAGTAATTATACTGCTGATTTGCGTATTTAACCTTTCATTGGGACTGAACCGGCTAAACAGAAAATATACGCTGTTCATGAAGGGGAAGGATGGACAATCCCTTGAACGGCTGTTTAAAAGAAAATTTGACTTGATCGAGAAATTAGTGCGCTCCACAGATGACAATGGGGAGGAAATTGACAAAATATGGAAAGTAATGGATAAGTCCCTGAACAAATATGGTATTGTCAAATATGATGCCTTTGAGGATATGGGGGGAAAACTTAGCTTTGTACTTGCCATGCTTGACAAAAATAATACAGGTTTTTTGCTGAATGCTATACATAGCAGAGAAAATTGCTTTCTTTACATTAAAGAGATAGTAAATGGGGAATCCTATGTAGTATTGAGTGAAGAAGAGGTGGAAGCACTGAGACAAGCTGTAAACTTCGGCATTTTACAGGAAACAGAATTAGAGGATTGATTATAACGATTCATTTGACTGTATTGTTATGATTAATTATGTAAATAATCATATGTAAAATCATATGTAAATAACGATATATAAATAACGATATGTAAATAACGATATGTAAATAACCATATGTGAATAAACAATAAGTAAATAAACATAAGTAAATAAATATAAGTAAATAAACATAAGTAAATAAGCACATGTAAACAAAGCTGTATAAATAAGATTATGTAAACAATAAAAACGCTAGAAACAACATACAAAAAGCTATATAAACAATATACAAAAGTTAAAATAAAAGTTATGTAAACAAACTAGCGAAAACAGAAGGAGAACAGAAATGTTAGACATTAAATTTTTAAGAGAAAACCCTGATATTGTAAAACAAAATATTAAAAATAAATTCCAGGACAGCAAATTGCCGCTTGTAGACGAAGTCATTGAGCTGGATAAAAGGAATCGTGACATTAAAAAAGAAGTGGAAGCTCTGAGAGCAGAAAGAAATAAAATCTCCAAAATGATTGGCGGTCTTATGAAGGAAGGCAGGAAAGAAGAGGCAGAGGAGGTAAAAAAGAAAGTTACAGCCAATGCTGAAACCGTAGAGCGTCTGTCTGCTGAGGAGAGAGAAGTAGAAGAAAAAATCAAAACCATAATGATGACCATTCCGAATATTATTGACCCATCTGTGCCTATTGGCAAAGATGATACGGAAAATGTAGAGGTTCAGAAATACGGTGAGCCGGTAGTTCCTGATTTTGAAATTCCGTACCACGCGGAAATCATGGAGAGTTTCAACGGTCTTGATCTGGACAGTGCCAGGAAAGTAGCAGGAAACGGATTTTACTATCTTATGGGGGATATTGCAAGGCTTCACTCTGCTGTTATTTCCTATGCAAGAGACTTTATGATAAACAGAGGATTTACTTACTGTGTTCCGCCGTTTATGATTCGCAGCGATGTGGTGACAGGAGTTATGAGTTTTGCTGAGATGGATGCCATGATGTATAAGATTGAGGGGGAAGACCTCTATCTGATCGGAACCAGTGAGCATTCCATGATTGGTAAATTCATTGACACTATTGTACCTGAAGAAGAGCTGCCAAAGACTCTCACAAGCTATTCTCCGTGCTTCAGAAAAGAAAAGGGAGCACATGGACTGGAGGAGCGCGGTGTATACCGTATACACCAGTTTGAGAAACAGGAAATGATCGTTGTATGTAAACCAGAGGAAAGCAAAGAATGGTTTGATAAATTGTGGCAGAATACAGTAGATTTATTCCGTTCTTTGGATATTCCGGTTCGTACACTGGAATGCTGCTCCGGGGATTTGGCAGATTTGAAGGTGAAATCTGTGGATGTAGAAGCATGGTCACCAAGACAGAAGAAATATTTTGAAGTAGGAAGCTGCTCAAATTTGGGTGATGCGCAGGCAAGAAGATTAAAAATCCGTATAAATGGGAAAGATGGCAAGTATCTGGCGCATACCTTAAATAATACAGTTGTTGCTCCACCTAGAATGCTGATTGCATTTCTGGAAAACAACCTGCAGGCAGACGGCTCTGTAAGGATTCCCGAGGCACTGAGACCTTATATGGGCGGAATGACAGAAATAAAATAAGAAATAAATAGAATAAAAAACAGGCAGAATAAGAAACAGGCAGAATAAAAAGCAAACAAAATAAGAAACAGACAGAATAAGAAGCAGACAAAATAAAGCGCAAACAGAATAAGAAACAGACAGAATAAGAAGCAGACAAAATAAAGCGCAAACAGAATAAGAAGCAGACAAAATAAAGAGCTGACAGAATAAAAAACAAACAAAGTAAGAGGCATACAGAGTATTAATAAATATTATGTAAACTAAGTTATGTAAACCTTAACCAGACGGAGGTACGTATTTGCACAGTTATTTAAAATCCATTGGTTTTTCTGGGATTAACGGAAAAAAAGAGGTGGACCGGATTCTTAAAGATGTGATTTCACATTATGATGAGAAGACGGTGATCGAGGACAGAAAAAACCATCTGTTTGCGGAAATCTCAAAAACCTATGGCTGTGATTTTGGAATAACGGTCTGTGGAGAATATGATGAGAATAATGAATTCCAGATGGAATATTATTTTCCCTATTTCCGCGGTACCGGGATTACCACCCAGGAGGATGTGGTAATTGAAAAACATGCGGGAAAAGAATCTTATGCAGGTGCCTGTGATGATGTGAGAATTGGAGTGACCATTATATTTTATCTGCAGAATGCAGGGGAATATCTCACAGAGAGAAGCCATGGGAATTATTCCAGAGGATCCTACGCCATTACCCTTGCGGCTCTGGCTAAGGAGGGAAAGATTCTTCTTCCTGTCACAAAGGATGAAAAGCAGGAAAAAGAAGAGAAGGAAAATACCATTAACCGCAACCGCATGATCGCGGCGGCCCGCAACGGCGATGAGGATGCTATGGAAAATCTCACGATGGAGGATATTGATATCTATTCCATGATTTCCGGAAGAATCCCCAACGAGGATGTGTACTCTATTGTAGATACATATTTTATGCCGTACGGTATGGAATGTGACCTGTACAATGTCATGGGCGAAATTATGGACTGCTCCAGAGTGAGAAATGTCATGACAAATGAGGAAGTTTACGAACTCAGAATTGCATGTAATGATCTGGAAATTGATGTCTGTATCAACACCAGTGACCTGATGGGAGAACCTGAGGTTGGCCGGCGCTTTAAGGGTGTGATCTGGCTTCAGGGAAGCATTCATTTTTGATTATATTTTGAATTATATTTGTAGTTACATTTGCAATTATATTTGCAGTTACATTTACAATTGTGCAGAAGCTGTATTTTGAAAAAACACAGAGTATAATTTAAAACAAAATTAAGATTTAAGAAAATGAGGTATCGGAATTTATTCCGGTACCTTTTTTATTGTCTGGGAAAGTGTATAAGACGCTGCTGTGCAGTAAACAAGGGTATCATACAGGATATGTACTGCTATGTAATGCACCAAAAAAATCTATTTTGGGGTTCGTGGAATTGCATAAGGCAGAGTCAAATACATTGACGATTATGTGCATTCAGCACTATAATAAGTGTATTAACGGGTAAACACGTTGGAGGTTGTATGGATAAGCTATCAGGAAATGAAAACAGTAAAATATATATTATAAATAGTGATTACAGGATTGTCAGCTGCAATGAGGAGCTGAAAAAAACATTTCCTGAACTGGAGTGCGGGCAGATATGTTATGAGGCACTGTGCGACGAAAAGGAGCCATGCAGAGATTGCCCGCTTGCCCGGCAAGCCAGAGACAGTGCTGTCTTCTACAATAAAAAGGTTAAGAAATGGGTGGAGATCAATTCCGGTGCTGTTGACTGGCCGGGAGCCGGAGTATGCAGTATGGTGCTGGCAAAAGAAATAGATGAGGGAAATAAAAGCCTGTTCTTTAATCTGACAAGCCTTACCGCGTATGATGAGCTGTATGAGTTGAATCTTACACAGAATACATATAAAACGCTGTATCAGATGGAGGGAAAATATCCCGCGGTCCCGCTGTCAGGAAGTCTTACACAGATACTTCGGGATACCGGTGACCATCTGATCCACCCGGATGACAGAGAGGAATATTTTGAATTCTGGAATCTGAATGATATCCTGGTAAGAATGTCAAAGGAATCTGCTGAAAATGTGCTGCGGCTGCAGTGCAGAAAAAAAATGCAGGACGGCCGGTACTGCTGGGTTCTCCAGATGGTTGTGCCCCTTCGGTACCAGGTCGGCGGAGATAACATTATCATGTGCTTTATCCAGGATATCAATAACCAGAAGGCAAAACAGATAAATCAGGAGAGGCAGAGCCTGATCCAGGAAAACTATTATGACAGTCTGACAGGACTTTATAAGAAAAATGTCTTTTTTGCCAGAGCGGAGGAACTGCTGAAAAGGGGTGGTGATAAAAAATACTGCCTGATGGCTGTTGATATAGAACATTTTAAAATATTTAACGAATGGTATGGACAGGAGGCAGGGGATAAGTTTCTTGTAAGAGTGGGTGAGTTCCTGAAAGAGGCTCAGGAAAAAGACCATGGAGTTGCCGGATATATTGGTGATGATGATTTTGTGATTATACTGCCGGACAACAAAGATGCTCTGAAATCCCTGCAGAACGATATCCTGCACTATGTAAGGCAGTACGGAGGGAACGCGGGCTTTCTCCCTGCCTTTGGTATGTATGAGATCACAGATACCAATTTACCGGTAAGCACCATGTGTGACAGGGCATCTATAGCGCTGGCATCTGTGAAGGGAAATTATGCAAAGCGTGTTTCCTGGTATGACGCGGCAATGATGCAGAAAATAGAAGAGAACCATTTACTTTTATCGGAAGTACAGAGAGCGCTTACCAACGGTGAATTTGTATTTTACGCACAGCCAAAATGCAATATGATGACAGGAAAAATCATAGGACTGGAATCACTTGTCAGATGGATCCACCCTGAAAGGGGTCTAGTACCTCCAAACGAATTTATACCGGTTCTGGAGAACAGCGGATTTATTGCAAACCTGGATATTTATATCTGGGACAAGGTATGCGGATGTGTCAGAAACTGGCTGGACAGGGGGAACCGGGCAGTTCCTATTTCTGTGAATGTGTCCAGGATCGACATTTATACAGTTGATGTGGTGGCATGTTTCTGCGGTCTGGTGGAGAAATACAGGCTTGACCCTTCCCTCATAGAAATAGAAATCACAGAGAGCGCCTACGCAGAGAATTATAACATCATCAAAGAGACGGTGGAGGAACTGAGAAAGTCAGGCTTTACGGTTTTGATGGATGATTTCGGGAGCGGATATTCTTCCCTTAATATGCTCAAAGATGTGAATGTGGATATTCTCAAAATAGATATGAAATTCCTGGATATGAGTGAAGAAAGCGCAGACCGTGGAGTAGGAATCCTAGAGGCTATATCAAGTATGGCACGCCTTATGGGAATCCGTGTGATCGCAGAGGGTGTGGAGACAAAGGAACAGGTGGATTTCCTTCTTGATATGGGATGTATTTATGCACAGGGGTATTATTTTTACAAGCCAATGCCTGTGGATGTATTGGAACCTCTGCTTGAAGATGTTAATAAAGTGGATTTCAGAGGAATTAAGGCCAGAGCGATCGAGAGATTCCGCATAAAGGATATATTCCGGGAAAATGTGTTCAGTGAGACCATGATGAATAATATTCTTGGGGGAATCGCATTTTACCATGTGTTCCGGGATGAAGTAGAGCTGGTGCGTGTCAATGAGCAGTATTATAGAATAATGGAGACAGATCCCGTGGACCTGGAAGAAAATAAAATGAATATCCTCCGGTATGTCTATGAGGATGACAGGAGCACAATGTTGCATATTTTCCAGGAGGCATATGAGAAGACGGCAACAGGAGCGGGCGGGGAGATCAGACGTCTGAAAGGAAACGGGAAAACCATCTGGCTGCATATCCATGTATTTTTCCTGAAGGAACAGGATGGGCATAGATTCTACTATGGAGCTGTCAGTGATGTGACGATGCAGAAAGAGAGGGAGACTATGCTGGAGTCATCTCAGAGAGCACTCTCTGCTGTTCTGAATGTATCGGAGAATGATGAATCTTTTATGAAACTCACAGAGGATAACAGAAAGACAGCCTCCACCATATTTGCCCAGATGTCTCCGGGAGGCATGATCGGAGGATACTGCGAAGAGGGATTTCCGCTTTATTTTGCCAATTATGAAATGGTCCGTCTGTTGGGCTATGAAAGTTTCGAGGAACTCAAAGCAGCTATCAATGGCTTGGTGGTCAATACCATACATCCGGAAGACAGGAAGCGTGTAGCAGAGGATATAGGAGAGTATTCGCCCGGTGTGGAATATACCACAACGTACCGTATGCCAAAAAGAGATGGGACCTGGTTCTGGACACTGGATAAGGGAAAAATCATACGCGCAGAGGACGGAAGGCTGGCGATCGTCAGTGCGTGTACGGACATTTCAGAGACTATGATGGTACAGCAGCAGCTGGCAGAAAGAAATGCCATGCTTCTTCGTCAAAACCGGGAACTGATGTTTTTGAATTACGATATGCCAGGGGGGTATCATAGGTGCGCGGATACGCCGGAGTACGATTTTCTGTACATCAGTGATAAATTCCTGGAGATGTTCGGATATACAAGGGCTGAGATAGAGGAACGGTTCCAGAATAAATTTATGCGCATGGTACATCCCAATGACCGGCATCTGGTCCTGGACGGCGTGAATTTCCTCAGCAGCAACACAAAACTGCATAACCTGGAGTACAGGATATTGGGAAAACAGGGGTATGTATGGGTTATTGACCAAAGCAGATATATGCATTTTAACGGCACTTCATTTTTGCAGGGAGTAGTCATAGATGTGACGGAGACAGTTGAGCTGAGAAATAAAATGCGTATGCTCATGGAAAATTCTCCGGATAATGTGGTGATGGTCTATTACAAGGACGGCATATTCAGCTATGATATTCTGGGTGACGGACTTTTCAGGGAATTGGGATATACAAAGGAAGAGTATGAAAATCCTTGGAAAAAGGGGCAGGAGCTACAGTTTACAAGAGAGAGGCTGGAGGAGGCCATCAAGTCAGGAAGAAATTATCAGGATACAATAGAACTGAGAATGCCGGACAATATGAAGATATGGCTCAGTGTAGACGGAAGATTTATCGGAGAAAATGAAGAGGGGATCATATACCTGTGCATTTACAAGGATGTGTCTTCGATCAAGAGAAAAGAACATGAACTTTGGCTTATAAGAAAAGAAATCGAGAGTATTCTCCGCCTGGCAGACATCAACGGCTGGGAGTGGGATATCAGGAGAAATCTGCTTACCTTGTCTGATATACAGCATTTAAAGTCAGGAAAAGAGCAGGATACTTCCCAACTGGTAAAAAACTTCCCGTTTTGTTTTCTGGAAAAAGATCGTATTCCGGAGGAATACAGGGGTCAATTTATAAGTATGCTGAAAGAATTGTGCAAAAAGGTATCCGGGGGCAGTGCGGAGTGTATCTTTCCTCTCATGAAAGAAAACGGAGAGGTCATATGGGTCAAAGCAGCAGGAGAATCAATCCGGGATAAGGACGGAAGCCCGGTGAAAGCCATAGGGTATTATCTTGATGTCACGGATCAAAAGAATCAGGAACTGCGGCTTACAAAAATCGCAGAGGTTGATGCCCTCACAGGATTATTTAACCGCCAGACAGCAATACCGAGGATCAAAAAGCATCTGGCAGAATTGAGCAACGGGGAAGAATCCGCTGCGATCATTATGTTTGATCTGGATAATTTTAAATTGGCCAACGATGTGTTCGGACATGCATATGGAGATGAGATGATCTTCCAAAATGCGCAGAAACTGAAGGGATTTTTCAGAAGTGATGACATACTCTGCCGTATAGGAGGAGATGAATTCCTTATATTCTGCAGAAGGATCAAGGACGCTGATGTACATGCAAAGCTTAAAAAGGTGGTAAAAGGTATGATCACTGTCCGCAGTGACGGAGAGCATGAGATTGTATTCTCTGTATCCGCCGGATATGTGATGATACCTGAACAGGGCGTGGAGTTCGATGAACTTTACAGAAAAGCTGATGTTGCGCTTTTCAATGCCAAGATGAATGGAAAAGGTTCCTTCAGAAGGTATGAAAGTGACATGAAGGAAATCAGATATGAACTGGCAATGGATAAGTAGCTTTTGGTTAATGACAGGCATTTAAGGGCAATGCCTGTCATTTCTGACTGCAAAAAACAGTGCTGATTGGAGGATCTTATGAGAAGAGGTAAGATGAAAATTCTTGGAAAGGCAAGAATTTCTGTAAAACTGGCATTTTTGTATATGTCGCTGCTTTTAATATCATGGAGTATCATATTTTTAATCTTTTATCGTGTCAGTGATAAAAATGCCACAGACTCCGCGCAGGCCCTTTCCACTCAGACATTGAACACGGTCAGTAAAAATATTTCAACCCTGATAGACAATACGGCTTATTATTCCAGGATCATTTTGTCCAGCAGCGATATTACAAACGCACTGGAGAAAAAAGATGAGAAGCTGCAGAAGGAAAGCCTTCATCAATTTACTTCACTTGTAGATACGGAAACGCACATCAATGGCATTTATATGTGGGATATGGACAGTCATGGATGCAGTATTGACAAGAACCATGTGAGGATCCTTCGCACAGAAGATATCAGAGAGACAAACTGGTATGAAGAGGTAAGAGAATTGTCCGGGTCTTACTGTCTGAGATTGAATGCAGACCGCGTTCTCACCCAGAGCAGTGCTGAGACCACAGTATCTCTCATGCGGGTCGTCAACAACCCCACAGATTACCGGCCTGTTGGAATCCTGATGATAAATATGGATCTGAACGCTTTTGCGGACAGCTACAGCGGACTGGACCAGAAGAGTATACCTGATATCTATATTCTGGATGATACAGGAAAAATTGTCACATCCCGGGCAGAGACATCCCTTCCCAGAGTAAAAAAAGAGCTGGAAGACGGCAGGAGCAATAAAAAAGTGTTATTTGCACAGCAGGATATTGAACGTATAAACTGGAAGGTACTGGCGGGAGTAAGAATTGAAAACGGATTGGAACAATCCGGGATCGGTGGTCTTATTTTTGCCATGGCTATGATCTTTCTGGCTTTGTTCTGTGGTACGGGCTACTTTATCATGAAACGCTATGTGGCGGATCCTTTGGAGGCCATGGCAGGCTCCATGAACCGCATGAGCGGAAGAAAATTTGAAAAAATCAGGATGTGTGAAAACAGACACAGCACTTTTGGAGAGATGGAGATTCTGGAAAGCACTTATAACAAGATGGTGGATGAGATAGACGCTTTGATCGAGATGGTCTATGAGGAGGAGAAAATTAAGAGAAAGGCAGAGCTGAACGCCCTGCAGGAACAGATGAAACCGCATTTTCTCTATAACACCATTGACGCCATGGGATATCTGGCGCTGAGCGGAAAAAATGAGGAGGTATATGACGCACTGGAGGCCTTTGGCAGTTATTACAGGATACTGCTGAGTAAAGGAAGGGAAATGATCTCTGTCCGGGAAGAAGCGGAGATGGTAAAGGATTATCTGGAACTGCAGAAATTGCGGTACGGTGATTCCCTGCACTATGTTCTCAATGTAGCACCGGAAATACAGGGAACCTTTATCTTAAAGATGGTACTGCAGCCTTTGGTTGAGAATTCAGTCAATCATGGAATACGTCCAAAGGAAACTCCGGGTGTGGTATATGTGGAAGGCATAGAGGAGGACGGATACCTGAAATTTACTGTGGAAGATGACGGTGTGGGTATGGATGAGGATAAAATAAGAGAGCTGAACAGAGAGAACATAAGTACCAATGAAAAGAGTTTCGGGTTGAGAGGGACCATAGAGAGAATGAGGATATTTTACGAGTCAGATATTGATTACACGATCAAAAGCACAAAAGGCAGGGGTACCACCATTGTATTGAGAATACCTGTCTGCTATGAAGGAGATGAGGGGCATGATTAAAGTTCTGCTTGTGGAGGATGAAGTGGGGACCAGAAATCTTCTCAGGATCATTGTGAATTGGGAAGAGTTTCATATGAAAATTATCGGAGAGGCGCCCAATGGCAGGGAGGCGCTGTTCCGCATACAGAGAGAGCTTCCGGATTTGGTAGTGACAGATATTAAAATGCCCATTATGGACGGTATTGCTTTGGCGGAGGAGATCATGGAAAAATATCCATCGGTGAAGGTCATCATTGTGACAGCATATGATGATTTTAAGTATGCGCAGAAAGCACTCCGGGCAGGCGCGGTGGACTTTATTTTAAAGCCCCTAAAGCGGCAGGAGGTAAAGGATGCTCTTTTGAGAGTGGGCAGGCAGATTGAGACTGTTGAGGAGGATGCAAAGGATGTAATTGAACAGATACGTGATTATGTAGAGGAAAATTATGCCCAGAGCAGCCTTTCTCTTTCAATGACAGCGGAGAAGTTTTATCTGAACTCCAGTTATTTAAGCCGGGCATTCAGAAAGAAGACGGGAATCCCTTTTGTGGAGTATCTGAACAAGGTCAGGATCGAACATGCCTGTGATTATCTGAAATCAGGAAACTGGAAAGTATATGAGATTGCTGAAAAGGTCGGAATTCCGAATCCGGACTATTTCAGCCGATGTTTTCGGAAATATATAGGAATGTCTGTCAATGATTATAAAAAGAGTAAAATATGTGAGGATTAGGGTAAAAATTCTGGGTTCAGAGTCAGGAGAATATTTTCTATACTGTAACCGTAGCAAGCGATAAGCCATAAGAAGCTATAGTATGTATCAGGAGGAAAAGAAAATGAAGAGGAAAATGGCAATTCTTTTATGCGCAGGTATGGTAATGAGCCTGTTGGCAGGCTGCGGCGGCAATGCAGGAGGAAACGGATCCTCAGACAGCAAAGAGAATAAAAGTGAAGAGGCTTCTGATAAGAAGTCCGGGGAAAAGGTAAAGCTTACATTTTGGAAATCCCCCCATTCAGACCGGGAAGATGACATATGGGCCGGTATGATCGAGGACTTCAACAAAGAAAATCCCGATATTGAGGTGGAATTCCTGAATGTTGCATGGGATTCTGTTGTAGAGAAAGAAACTGCGGCATTCTCAGCAGGCAGCGGCCCTGATATCAGTTTCCAGACAGAGCAGTTCCCGCTTTATGCCAAGAATGGATATCTTCTGTCTCTTGATGATTATGCAGATGAGGAAAAGTTATCCGGTTATCCGGAATCCGCCCTGGAATATTGTTCTCATGACGGAAAACTAATGGGTATACCGTTTGTGGCATTGAACTCAGTTATGTTCTATAACAAGGATATGTTTGAGGAGGCGGGAATTACTAAGGTGCCTGAGACATGGGAGGAGCTGAGGGAAGCTGCTAAAAAGCTCACCCAGGACAAGAACGGTGACGGCGAGACTGACCAGTGGGGCATGATGTATGAGATGGATGACTATTGGCAGCCTTTGAGTTATATTATTCAGGCCGGAGCTGATATGTGGAATAAAAACCTGACAAATATCGGATTTAATAATGACCAGGGTGTAGAAGGACTGACTTTCTTTGATCAGCTCTATCATGAGGATCAGGTAGTCCTCCCCTTGGAGAAATATACCAACAGAGATGAGGAGCGGGCTTATTTCTATAATGGACAGGTTGCAATGTTCCCGCAGCAGATACATTATACAAATATAATCAAAGAGGCTTCGGATATTAATCTGGGAGCATTTGCCCTTCCAAAAGGACCGGCCAGCGATGAGGAGCACGCCAAATGGAATTTTGCCAACATTGGTATGCTCTCCATCTCCAGCCAGACAAAATATCCGGATGAGGCATGGAAATTTGTTGAATACATTACAAGACCTGAGGTTGAGAAAATATATCTCTCAGAAGTCGGTTTCTTCTCACCGCAGCTTGCTACCAATGACATGATGTATGAAGGGGATGAAATTATGGCTGTTGCGGCAGAAGGGATCAAGAAGCTTCAGGTAAGCCCGGCTTCTGATTATGCCAATGCAATGCTTCAGAATCTGAAGATCATGTACGAAAATGTTGCAAGGGGTGAGAAATCACCTGCAGATGCCATCCAGGCCATGTATGATTCCATGAAGGCGATCAGCGGAGAATAAGTTCCGGAACTGAGTTTTGGTCTTTAAAAGGCCGGATAGAAAGAGGGGTTTTTGCAGTGAGGGATTGAATCTGCATTGCAAAGGCCCCTCTGCCGTTTGGGAGGATGGTGTATTTATTATGAATAAAAGAAAATGGAAAGAATATGCTGTGTCCTATAGCTTTTTACTGCCGTTTGCGGTATTCTTCATTGTTTTTACAATAGTACCTATAGGATATGTATTTTATCTCAGCCTGCATGACGGTAACTTTCTGCAGGCACAGTTTGAATGGGTAGGGCTGAAGAACTTTAAGGATGTTCTGCAGACACCGGATTTTCAGAACGCGTTTAAAAACACCTTTATTTATATGCTCATAGAAGTTCCGGTGAGCCAGTTCCTTGGAATATTTTTTGCACTTCTGATCAAGAAAAAAACAAGGCTGAGCCATGCGTGTGAAGTTGTTTATTTTCTTCCCATGCTGATATCCATGGTGGTTGCCAGTGTTCTGATCTCTTATATTTTATCAAATAACGGTCCTCTGAATATGTTGTTTCAGGTGTTGGGCATGAAGCCTATCAGTTGGCTGAACGGCAGGTTCAGTGCAAAAATGGCAGTTATGATACTGGAACTTTGGAAGGGCGGAACCTTTTTTGTCTTTGTTTATATGTCGGCAATGCGTTCACTTCCTGCGGATTGTCTGGAATCCTCCAGGATCGATGGGGCTAATGTGGTGCAGGAGACTATCTATGTGGTTCTTCCCCTTATCAGAAACGCTATCATTCTGTGCGTGACTATGAATACGATTTGGCAGTTCCAGATATTTGAATCTGTGTATATGCTCACAAACGGAGGACCGCTGGGAGCCACACAGACTGTCATTTACGAGATATACCAGTACAGCTTTAAATATTACAGGGTGGGATTCGGGGCAGCAGCCTCGCTTGTATTTCTGCTTGTGATCCTGCTCATATATGGACTTGAAAATCTGCTTTTAGGTGAAAGGGATAAGAGCAAGAGAAGGGGGAAAAAGTATGAACAGATACAGGGTTAAGAAAAGAGTTTTTTCCTTTCTGAAAGCGTTTATGCTGCTTTTGCTGGTGGTCATCATCGCGTTTCCATTCTGGCAGCTTATTGTATCCTCTATGCTGGATACTAATGCTATAATCAGTTATCCGCCGAAGTTCTGGCCCAGCGGAGGCTCTCTGAGTAATTATACAGAGGTATTGAAAATGCAGAGCGGGGCTTATCTGCGCTGGATGCTGAACAGTATATTTGTTGCGGGCAGTAATACGGTGCTGGTAGTGCTGGTGGCATCCATGGCCGGGTACGCGTTTGCAAAGAGAAAGTTTCCCGGATCCCGGGTTTTGTTTAATGTGGTTGTGGCCACGCAGATCATTCCCAGTGTGACCACATTGATCCCGCTGTTTCTCATTGTCTCTAAGCTGGGATGGGTTAATACATATAAGTCCCTGATCTTCCCGGGTGTGGCAAGTGCTTTCGGAGTCTATATGATGACACAGTTTATGAAGGATATTCCGGATTCTCTTCTGGAGGCGGCAAAGATAGACGGGTGCAGTAATTATGGAACATTTTTTAAGATCGTGCTGCCCATAACGGTACCGCAGTTGAGCCTTCTGGCAATCTTCAATTTTACGCAGCAGTGGGGAAGCCTGACCTGGCCTCTGATCACCGTGAATGAGACTATGATGAAGACACTTCCTCTGGGAATTGCCTCCATGAAGGATTTAAACGGAACGCTGACGGGAACCATAATGGCAGCGTCTATGATAAGTTTTATCCCTCTGCTTATTGCATTTATTTTTGCAAGTGATAAATTTATAGAAGGAATGACATTAGGAGCTGTGAAAGGATAAAGAGGTATGAAACGAATATTGTGTTATGGCGATTCTAATACATGGGGGCATAATCCTGAACCTGACGGGGAAAACTTCCGGTATGAAGATGATGTGAGATGGACCGGAGTTTTACAGAAGTGTCTGGAGGGAAAGGCAAAGATCATTGAGGAGGGGCTTTGTGGGCGCTCTGTCATGTTTGACGACCCCACCTCACCTGACCGAAATGGAAGAAAGTTTTTAAACTGCAGTCTGCAGAGTCATCAGCCATTGGATCTGGTGGTGCTCATGCTGGGGACAAATGATGTCCGCCATATATTTACGCCCAGTGTGAAAGAGATTGCAGCAGGTATGGTAAACCTGGTAAGAATGGCTCGTAACCGGGAGGCATACTGGGTTGGAAAAACACCCCAGGTACTGGTGATCGCGCCGCCACCGGTGCGGGATGAGATTGCAGGGTCTGATTTTTACGGTATGTATGATGAGGAATCTGTGAGGAAAAGTAAAGCTCTGTATGGAGCCTATGAGACCGCTTTAAAGGATATAGAAGGAGTATATCTAATGGATGCGGGCAGCGCTGCGGAGGTATCCGTGAAAGACTGTATCCATCTGAGCAGTAAGGGGCACAGCAATCTGGGAAAGGCAGCGGCGGAATATATTAAAAAGATACTGAAAATTTGAGTTCAGTAAAGGACAACATGGGTGATAGCAGGTGGAAAGATGGCAGAAAATTTTTTTATTGGGGTTTTTATTTCTATTGGCAGTGATAACCGTGTTCTTCCTCAGGTTTTTTCCAAAGCTGGAGAACGACAGCAGTAGAGATGAACAGACGATGATAAATCTACGGCTGTGGCATCCCTGGGAGAATGAAGGGGAGGCATATAAAAAATCGTTCCTTGAGGCAGTGGAGGAGTATAACGAGACACATGACAGGATACAGATTCAGGCAGAAGGGACAGAGATGGAACTTTACAGAGAAAAACTGCCCTCGGCCATTGCTTCCAATGATACACCGGACATTTATTTTTGTTTTGGGGACAGTTATCTGCGGGGGGCAGTCAGTTCCGGAAAGCTGTTAAAAATGAATGAATTTTTGTCAGATGACACGGGCAGCAGGCTTCATGCGGATGTATTGGAGAGTATGACTTATGAAGGCGGGATCTATGGTCTGGGATTTTCTGAAAGCATAGCTGTTTTATTTGTAAACGAGGATATGTTTGAGGCGTACGGGTGCCGGGTTCCTACAGATTGGGAAGAATTGCTGGAGGTATGCCGGGAATTTCTTGCCAGGGATATCACACCCTTTGCCTGCTCCGGTGACGCGGATACCGGATTCAGGCTCTATCTGGAGAGTATATGCGTAAGTGAGGCGGGAAGTGAAACCTGCGCAAAGGTACTCAGTCAGAAAGGAACAGAGGAGGAGACCGCCGCTTTTGCCGCCGGCGTGGATAAGTTTTGCCGGCTCCGGGATATGGGGGCTTTTGGAGAACCTTTATTTTCAAGAAGCACGCAGGATGTGGAGAATGATTTTTATCTGAGTAAGATACCTATGTACTTGGCAAAAAGCGATTTCACCGGAAATATAGTGAGGGAGAACAATCCCTTACATGGGAAGCTGTCTGCAGTCTTGTTTCCCGGCACGCACAGCCAGGGAGAGGTGCTGGGAGGGATCAGCGATATCTTTGTTGTAAATAGGGCAGCGGAATATCCAAAAGAGACAGTTCAGGCACTGGAAGAGGTACTGCAGAATTTCGCCGGGAAATTATACGAAAGCGGGGCAGGGATTCCGGTGTGGGATACAGGCGATGCAAAAGATCCAAAGGATGATGTTTATTGGCAGATAAGGAGTATTGCAAATTCTGCGCACAACCGGATGCCGTATTGGGAATTTTATCTGGACCGGCGCAGAGCTGAGATGTTCATGAAAAGTTCCGGTGAGCTTGGGGAAGGGATTATAACACAGGAGCAGTTTGTGAGAGGATTGTGTGGGGAAACAGAAGAGACGGCAGATGGATGGTGAGCATCCGTCTGCTGTTTTTTTAAATGTGTATTGCATATATTGAACGGCAATCTGCTTGATATTCTTTCTATTAATCCATTCCTTTGATATAATAAGTGATGAAACGGGAACAACCAATGGTTGAATTATCGAAAAAATCGAAAAAACAACTGACGGTTGCTTGTAAATGCACACAGATTCCAGATATGCTGTTAGTATCTTAAACAAGACGACGCGCCGTTTTATCAGATAAACCTAACCTTGTATAGTTGTGAGAATTATGATCACAACTGCAATATTAATGCTGAATAAATGTTGAGTAAAGCCAAACTGTAAAACTGTAATCAGGAAAGTTGAATGGGTGAAAATATGGATGAGAATACAAATAAGAGAACAGCAAATATCCGCCTCCCGGAATCATTTGGAGACAGAATTTCATTTTTAAGAAAGCTGAAAGAACTTACTCAGGCACAGCTTGCTGAAAAACTGGGGATCTCTGCACAGGCTGTAAGCAAATGGGAGAGCGGACTCTCCTGCCCGGATATTATGATGCTGGTTCCTCTGGCGGATATATTCGGAGTCAGCACAGATGTGCTGCTGGCCGGCGGTCAGCTTACGGGATATGGAATGTCTTCAGGCGAGGAGGCAGCAGAAGCATCTAAAGAGACACTGGGACTGGGCAGGCTGGAATGGCAGGCTGAAGTTGAATGGCAGATAAGACCGGAAGAGGGTACAAATGAAAAAGGGCAGACCGTTCCGGAGGACGTGGCAAAATCAGAAAATGGAGCCATGCCGGAGGACGTGGCAAAATCAGAAAATGGAGCCATGCCGGAGGACGTGGCAAAATCAGAGAATGGAGCCATGCCGGAGGACGTGGCAAAATCAGAGAATGGAGCCATGCCGGAGGACGTGGCAAAATCAGAGAATGAAGCCATGCCGGAGGGTGGAACAAAATCAGAAGATGGAGCCGAGCCTGAAAGTGTAGTAAAATCGGAGGATGGAGCCATACCGGAGGGTGCAGTAAAGTCAGAGGATGGAGCCGGGCCGGAGGGGAGAACAAAATCAGAGGATGCAGCCAGGTCAGATAGTGCAGCTAAATCAGAGGATGGAATCCGGCCGGAAAGTGTAGAAAGAGCAGAAGATGAAGCCGGGCAGAAGGGTAAGGCAGAAGAACATACAGGTAAAGAAGACGCGGCCGAAACACGGAGCCAGTTTGGGCAAGGCGAACAGGGGAATAAGACTGAGAGCGGATACCGGCAGAGTGATTCCGACAGGAGGAAGTGGCAGGAGGACTGGAAGAACGGTACGCTGGAAGTCAGAAAGGTTTTCCGTGAAAATAATGTGATGATCCATTCCCTTCACATTGATATCGGCATGGCAGATGCCATAATCCGCGAGGGAGATGAGTTTGCCCTTGATCTGTCCTGCTATCCCAATGGCGACTGCAGGGAAGAGGTGAGGGACGGAGTCTGGAAGATCAAAGACAGAGGGTATAAGGATTTGTTCTTACTAAGCAATATCACCAATATTTTCTCGGAGAGGAAAGTGATCATTATCATCCCCAGAGGATATCACTTTAAAGATGTGAAAATAAAACTGGGCGCAGGCAAGCTTGTGGGCAGAGGAATCCTCACAGATGCCAGCAGTCTGGACCTGGGAGCCGGTGAGATCATACTGGCTGACTACTACAGCGGTGCCGCAAAGGTGAAGTGCGGCATGGGAAAAGTTATGCTGGAAGGCCAGCTTCGGGGCAGATGTAAACTGGACTGCGGCATGGGAGAGATCGCGGCCAGCCTTGTGTCACCTTCTGAATATGGCTATAGAGTCAAGGTGGGAATGGGCGATGTCAGAGTGGGCGATAACCAGTTCGGCGGCATGGGCGGTTCTTATAAAGTGAATACAAGTGCTGAAAACTTCTTTGATATTAACTGCGGAATGGGAGCAGTAAAGGTATTGTTTGGAGAGCACAGCGAAGGATAGATAAGCTGCGGAAAAACAGCGGGAACCCCATAGATTTTAGTGGGTTCCCGCTTTGTTTTTTACTGGATCATACTTACAGGGGATTTTTTGCTATGGACTGCAGGACATTCAGCGCATCCCGGTCGTCATCTGTAAAGGAAAAATGTTCATCAATACATTTTCTGGCCAGATCAAGATCCCTGGTTTTTATGGCCTCATATAATTCATTGTGTTCCTGAACCAGAAAATCCGTGGGATAGGCATCCTCGATCACTTTGGAAACCAGTGATATATTAAGGTTATAGAGGTAGGACAGAGCATTGAGCAGAAAGATAAACATAATATTTCCCGAGGATTCAATGATCTTGGCATGAAATTGACGATCCCAGTCCGTCCGCTCTTGTGAGGTGGTACTGGCATTGTAATGTTCTATGATCTCCCCCAGTTCCCGGATCACCTCTTCATTCCCCTCCTCAATGATATTTCTGATGGATTCAGACTCAATACCTCGTCTCAATTGAATCAGATCGTCAATTTTCCCATTATTCAGAGTATACAGTAAGGAAAGGTTATTGGTGGTTCTCTCCTGTACCTTATTTACAATAAAATTTCCGCCCCCCTGGCGGCTTTCACAGATTCCTATAACTTCAAGTGCTTTCAGCGCTTCTCTTACAGAAGTACGGCTCACTCCGAAATTCTCCGACAGTTCCTTCTCTGTTGGAAGTCGTTCTCCAACTTTTAGTTTTCCGTCAATGATCATATCCTTGATCTGTTCTACAATATATTCATAATTCTTTTTGTTCCCGATAACGTCAAACATAGTATCCTCCGATTTTGTGCATCTATTACATGATTTATTAAAAAAGGCAGGCTGTTCACGCCTGTGTTTTGTATAATTGTTATAATTTTACCACAATCAATGAAAATAATAAAGCACTTATAACAAATGGGTTAATAAGTTAACAAGGGAAAATGCATAAATTCAATTGACATATGACATTTTCTGTGGTAGTTTATAACCATAATAAATTTGTATGACAATATTACAATATCATAATATGAACAATGAGAAAAGTAAATTGTTCAGAAATATCGTCAAGATAATGAATTGTAATGAATTGTAACTGCGGTTTTGCATGGTTTTTTGCCTGTGAGCATAAGGCCGCTGCACAGTTACTATGGAATACAAATAATGGTTCCCGAAAATGTAATAAATACGAAAGGAGTTAAAGCATGAACAGCAGAGTGAAACGTTATGTTGCAATTACTGCGCTGGGGCTGGTATATGGCACGATGTTTAATCTTCCATATATCAAGTATGTATTTTACGACGCGATGATCGACGGAATGGGAGTGAGCAATACGAAACTGGGTTTGCTGCTTACAGTCTATACCATTGTCAGTACAGCGGGGCTGCTTCCGGGCGGATGGATCGCCGACAGGTTTAAGACAAAAGGAATTATTGTGGGCAGCGCGTTTTTGAATGGTATCATATGTTTTTTCTTCATGTTTACAATGAAGAATTACGCGTGTGCCATGATTACTTGGATCGTATCGGCCATTGCAGGTGTTACAGCATTTTGGGCAGCTATTCTGAAGGCTGTCAGACTGATATCGCCTGAGGATGAACAGGGCAGGGCATATGGATTTTGGGAAGGTGTGTGCGGGTTGTCGGCCACCATCGGCAATTTCGTGGCACTGTATGTTTTCTCAAGGTTTGACAACTCCACATCAGCGCTTAAAGGGGCAGTGGCCAGTATGGGATTTATGTGTATCATCGGCGGTTTACTTGTATGGTGGCTCTATGATGAGAATATTACTTCCACAGATGAAAGAGGAGAAGAGAGAAAGCAGGTAAGTATTAAAGAAACATTTGCAGTATTTAAGCTGCCGAAGCTTTACCTCAGTTGTATTATCGTGTTCTGCAGTTACGGATTCTTTAGCAGCCAGTCCTTTTTGACACCTTATTTTACCAACGTTCTCGGGGCGGCAGTTACCTTCAGCGGTGTCCTGGCTATTTTCAGGAGTTATGGTCTTAAGATCCTGGGAGGTCCTGTGGGCGGTGTGATCGCTGATAAGCTTCACTCTCCGTCTAAACTGGCCATTGGGTGTTATGTGATCATGGCGGCAGCAGTGATTTATATAGCGAACGCAAAGGGCGGCAGTGAGTTGATCACAGTGCTCACAGTATTGTCTCTGATCCTGGCAACGGTATGTTTTATGGCAAGAGGTACTATGTGGGCTACCATTGGAGAGGCACAGATTCCGCCGGAGATATCGGGAACAGCTATTTCAGTGGCGTCTATTATCGGTTTTAATATACCGGATACTTTTCTGCCGCCGCTTCTGGGCAGTTGGCTGGACAAATACGGAAATACGGGATATCAGTATATATTTAATTTCCTCATTGGATTGTGTGTGGTGGGAGTGATAGCTGCACTTGCCATGGTGTTGTCAAACAGGAGATCAGCCAATAAAAAGTTAACTGTAAACCAAGGATAAAAATTTTGCCGGAAAGGAAGGATATTATGCAAAAACTGAAACTGAACGTGGAACGCTGCAAAGGATGCGGATACTGTGTCGATGCCTGTAAGCAGGGAGCCTTGTCACAGCCGGGTAAACTGAATAAAAAGGGATACAGTATTGTGGTGGCCGATGAGGAAAAATGTATACAGTGCGGAATGTGTTACCGTATGTGTCCGGACTGCGTGATTGAAATTTTGGAATAGGAGGGAAGACAATGGCAGCGGAAAAAGTCATGATGAAAGGAAATGAAGCTTTAGCGGAAGCAGCACTGCGTGCGGGCTGCAGATTTTACAGCGGATATCCCATTACGCCTCAGACAGAGATCTTGGAGTATCTGTCCTGGAGAATGGATGAAGTGGGAGGAGAGTTTGTACAGACAGAATCTGAACTGGCAGGAGTCAATATGCTCTATGGAGCGGCTTCTGCAGGAGCGAGAGTGCTTACAAGCTCTGCAGGACCGGGGTTTGCATTAAAACAGGAAGGCATCTCTTATCTGTGCGCGGCAGATCTTCCGGCTGTTCTGATCGATGTAATGAGGATCGGCAATGGTCTGGGGGATATCGCCCAGGGACAGGGGGATTACTGGCAGCTTACCAGAGGCGGAGGCAATGGCGACTACAGGACAATTGTTCTTGCGCCCAACAGTGTACAGGAGAGTGCAGACCTGATCGGTGATGCCTTTGATCTGGCAGACAAATACCTCCATCCTGTGATCATTGCATCAGATGCGGCTATCGGACAGATGATGGAGGCAGTATGCTTTCAGGAGATGAAAGAGGATAATATTGATAAATTTGACTGGTCAGTAAAAGGATGCAAGCCGGGAGACAAGCAGAGGATCATATCGAATGTATGTTTCTATGGACACCCCGATTATGAGGATTATCTCCGGAACAAGTATAAAACCATAGAAGACAATGAACAGCGGTGGGAGAGTATCCGGACAGAGGATGCTGAGATCATACTGGTGGCCTATGGAATTTCCTCAAGAGTAGCCAAGGAAGCTGTCAGAAACGGAAGAAAACAGGGATTAAAGCTGGGGCTTATCCGTCCAATCACCCTGTGGCCGTATCCTGTAAAGGCATTCCAAAACCTGTCAGAAGATTTTAAAGGATTCATCAGTGTGGAAATGAACATCCTGGGGCAGATGGTAGATGATATCAAGCTGGCTACAGACGCGAAATATCCCATAGAATTTTACGGCACGTTCTTTGATGTGCCTGAGAGTGATAAGATAATCGAAATTGCCAAAGAAATGATAGAGAGATAGGGGGTTATGTCAGTGAAATTAAAAGCACCGGAAACAGTTACCTTCAGACCAACCTCATTTTGTCCCGGCTGCGGGCATGGGATCGCGGCCAGACTAATAGGGGAGATCATAGATGAAATGGGCTTACAGCAGGATTTTATCCCCACCGTAGATGTAGCTTGCGGAGCCTTAAATATGGATACCTGGAGATTTGATACGGTTATGGCAGCCCACGGCAGGCCTGTGGTGGTTGCCATCGGCGTGAAGAAGGTCCGGAAAGATAAATTATCTGTTGCCTATATCGGTGACGGGGCTGCATATGCCATTGGTATGGCTGAGACTATGCATGCGGCGCTGCGCAATGATAATGTTGTGGTTATCGTTATGAATAACGGTGTGTTCGGCATGACTGGCGGCCAGATGGCGCCTACCACATTGATCGGACAGAAGACCACATCCTCACCAAAGGGGAGAGACCCCCAAAAGCAGGGGGAGCCGTTTGACGTAGTAAAAGCTCTTGGACAATTTGATATTGCGTATCTTGCCCGTGCATCTCTTGACAGCCCGGCAGCAGTAGTCAAGGCAAAAAAATACATAAAAAAGGCATTTGAAAAGCAGTTGAACAACGAAGGATTCTGTCTGGTTGAAATTCTGGCACCCTGTCCCACCAACTGGGGATTATCGCCGGTGGACAGCCTGAAACATATTCGTGAGAAGACCCTTTCCTACTATAAAGTAGGAGAATTCGTAGATAAGAAAGGAGAAGAAGAATGACAGAAATTATTTGTGCGGGATTTGGCGGTCAGGGTGTATTGATAACCGGAATGATTCTGGCCTACTGTGGTATGCAGGAAGGCAAATATTTTACATGGTATCCTTCTTATGGCTCCGAAATGCGAGGGGGAACTGCCAATTGTAATGTGAAGATAAGTGAGGAAGAGATTGCAAGCCCTTATGCGAAGCATTTGGATATTCTGGTTTCCATGAATGATGTGGCCATTGATAAATTTGAGCCGACTATGAAACCGGGGGCTGTCCTTGTGGCAAACAGCTCGCTTCTAGATGAGACACGGATATTCAGAGACGATATCAAGGTGGTAAAAGTACCGGCTACGGAGATCGCATCGGGTCTCGGAAATCCCAAGGGCACCAATATAGTTATGCTTGGGGCGCTCTGCAAAGAAACAGGACTGTTTGAGAAGAATTTTATGAAGCATTCCATTGATGAGTATTTTGCGAAAAAAGGGAAGGTAAATCCAAAGAATGCCCTTTGTTTTGATGCAGGAGTAAAAGCTGTGTAAATGTGTTTCACAGAAAGCAGGTGAATATATGGATCTAAATAAACTGCTGAAGGCCAGGTCCCTTGCTGTTGTAGGTGCCAGCGAGAAATCAGGATTCGGAGGGGATACCTGCAGAAACATTCTGGAGTACAGAAAAGATCTGAGCAGGGTGTATTTTGTAAACCCCGGCAGGGATACCGTGCTGGGCAGAAAATGTTATAAAAGTTTATCAGAGATTGATGATGAGATAGAGCTGGCGATCATCTGTACTCCCCAGGCAACAGTATGCGGTCTGCTCAGGGAAGCAAAAACAAAAGGCTGCGGAGGTGCTGTTGTCTTCGCCAGTGGTTACAGTGAGACAGGTGATGAGAAGGGAAAAGAGGCGGAGGAAGAGCTGAAAGCGCTGGCTAAGGAACTGGATATAGCGGTTTTGGGGCCGAATTGCGGAGGGTTCAATAATTATGTGGATGACGTGATCTCTTTTGCGTTTCCTGTGGAGAAGAGGGATAGAAAAGGAAGTATCGGATTCATTTCCCAGAGCGGTCAGTTCTGCATAAATCTTATGGACAGCGGTGATATGAGATTTTCTTACGCCATTTCTATCGGAAACGGTAAAATTGTGACACTGGAGGATTACCTGGACTTTTTGGTAGAGGATGAGAATACCACGGTCATCGCCATTTACATGGAAGGTGTGCAGGATGCAGAGCATTTTGCCGACTGTCTGAAAAGGGCTGCTGAGAAAAGAAAGCCCATCGTCATTCAAAAAGGCGGCAGAAGTGAAAAGGGGGGAAAGATTGCCGCCTCCCATACGGGAGCACTGGCAGGCTCTGACCGGGCATATGATGCTGTTTTTGATAAATTCGGAGTCATCCGGGCAGATGATATGCAGGAACTGATGTCCACAGCACTTCTTCTCTCTACATTAAAGAAACTGCCTGCCAAAGCTGCTTTTGCATCTATGAATATATCAGGCGGAGAGACGGGTATCTGTGCGGACATGGGCAGTTCTTTCGGGATTTATTACCCTGATTTTGAGGAGGAGACTCTTAAAAAGTTAAGATCCATGCTGCCATCCTTCTGTACCCCGGGCAATCCTCTGGATATGACTGCAGCCCTGTGCTATGACAGTGATTTGTATGCCGAGGGGCTGAAGACAGTCATGGATGATCCGAATATTGAGATGGTGCTTATCGGGATCACAATACAGCTTGTAGTGTCAGACCCAACTATTTACAATATATATAACGGCGTTAAAAAAGTAGTGGAGCAGGGGTATACAAAGCCCATAGCGATCCTGCCGTTTATTGAGGGTACACGAAATCAGGACGTGGCAGAAAAATTCAGAGAGATAGGAGTACCTATCCTTCCAAGTCCCAAGTATGCGTTCTCAGCGCTCAGCCATCTCTCAAAATATATTGCATATGACTGTACAAAAAGAGAGCTGTCATTGGCTGTACCCCATAAAAAAGCAGGGGGGCGCAAAAAGGCTCTGAGTGAAGTAAAAAGCAAACGGATGCTGAAAGAGAGCGGAATTCCATTGGAATTGGGTGTCATAGTCACAAGCAGAGAGGAAGTTTTTGCTCAGGCAGAAAATGTCACATTCCCTGTAGTCATGAAAATCGAATCTGATGACATTCTGCATAAATCCGACGTGGGCGGTGTTGTCCTGAACATAAGAGATGAGAAGGAAGCAGTCAGTGCCTATGAGACGATTCTGGAAAATGTAAAAAACAGGGCGCCCGATGCAAAAATAAATGGCGTGCTTATGCAGAATATGATGCCCCAGGGAACGGAACTGATTCTGGGGGTAAAAAGGGATGCACAATTTGGTCCTATGCTTTTGGCAGGACTTGGCGGTGTCTTTGTAGAGGTGTTCGGAGACAGCTCCCTGTATCCCATTCCCTTGAACAAAGAGGAGGCACGCCGGATGCTGGAGGCACTGAAATCCTATAAAATGCTGAAAGGCTGCAGGGGTACAAAGGCCAGGGATATTGATGCAGTTGTGGAGATGATGGTTTCCGTATCTGATTTTGCCGAAGCTCATAAAGATGAGTTATGCGAGCTGGATATCAATCCGCTGTTTGTTTATGAAGAAGGGCAGGGAACAGGCGTTGCAGACGCTTTAGTGGTTTTAGAGGAGTGAATCCCGCTGTGGATGGAGGTGTAGTCCTTGAAGGGAATAGATATCTGTTTTGTGGTACTTTATATGGTGATGATGTTGGGCATTGGTATCTATACGTCACGGAAACAGAGCAGTATGGAGACATATTATGTGGCGGGCAGACAACTGGGCACATTATCTATTGCCTGTCTGTGGATTTCCTGCTGGATTGGCGGAGCTTCTGTGATCGGCACCTCCACCAAAGCATACGATATGGGAATCACTGCCATATGGTATGTAGGGATTTTGGCAGTCGGATGTGGGTTGTTTTCTCTTATTTTTTCAAAAAAGGTAAAAAAGATAGGAGATCATCTGGAGAATCTTACATACCCGGATTTCATTGAGAGCCGGTATGATCACAGATGCAGGTTTATCTCTACCATATGTACGCTGATCGGTATGATCGGGGTCACTGCCTCCCAGTTGGTGGCAAGCGGTGTGATATTAAACACCATCACCGGGTGGGGAAGCGGTATATCCTTTACAGTTGCGGCAATCGTATTAATTCTTTATACGGCACTGGGAGGGTATCTGGCAGTCACTTACACAGACTGGGTGCAGGTAGGGCTTTTACTGATCGGGGTGATCATCGCGGTTCCCTTTGCCACCAAAGCTATCGGCGGTGTGGATGCCATTAGGGTTCTGCCTGACAGTTATTTTGACGTGGGAGCCTGGGGATGGCCCACTATTATAGCGTTTGCGCTGTCCACACTTCTGTCCTTTTTTACTACAATGGACAGCTATACCAGATGTATGGCGGCAAAGGACGCGCGGACAGCTAAAAAAGGCGGGCTTATCGCAGCCCTCTGTATACTGCCCATCGCGCTGTGCGCCACGTATGAAGGACTGGCGGCAAAGGTCTTGATACCGGATCTTCCGAAGGGAAGTAACTCTCTGATACAGCTAATCCTCATGACATTTCCAAGCGGTATAAAAGGGCTGGTCATCACAGGTATTTTTGCAGCGATCATGTCCTCCGCGGATATTGCTATTTTAACGGCATCAGCCAATGTGACAAGGGATATTTATCAGAGATATATCAATCCTAAGGCAAAGGACAGGACCATTGTACGTCTGGGGACAGTCAGCTCCCTTTTTATAGGGGGAATCAGTCTTTTGTTTGCCTGGCTCAATCCGGATATTATGGATATTCTCCTTATCACCTTTACCTTCCTGTCCGCAGGGCTTTTTATCCCTACATTTTTTGGATTCTTTTGGCGAAGGGCAAGTATAAAGGCAGCATTTTACAGCATGACGTTGTCCATGATAACGGTTATTTTTTGGTATATCGGGCAATACCAGGGCTGGGGTGCTGTGTTCCGCATTGACGCTTTATGGCCGGGACTTCTGGTGTCGGCACTTGTATTCTTCTCCCTGTCCCTATTGAGAGAGCAGAGTCAGGAGGAGAAAGAAAAAATCAACCATTTTTTATCATAGAAAGGCGGAGAGACTATGAAAATTATCATTGCAGAATATCCGGAATCAGCGGATCGTGATCTGAGTATAGAAAAATCGGTATTCCCGGAGGATGCAGAACTGGTACTTGCTGTTTATACAAAAGAGACAGAAGATGAATTTATAGAAAAGTGCCGGGACGCGGACGCGATCCTGGTGGGATATGTGGGGATCAACAGGAGGATCATTGACGGTCTGCAAAAGTGTAAAGTCATATCCATACAGGCAACCGGCTGGAACTATGTGGACATAGAGTATGCCAGAGAAAAGGGGATCGCTGTCTGCGCAATAGGGGAATACTGTACGCAGGAAGTTGCGGACCATACAATTTTGCTGACCCTTGCTCTTCTTAAAGGACTGAAGACATATGAGAGAAGTGTAGAGAAAGACAAGGCATGGATCTATAATGCAAAACCCGGTTTAAAGAGAATAGAAGGACTGAATTTCGGCATTGCGGGATTTGGGAAGATTGGGAAAGCGGTGGCAAAAAGGGCTAAAAGCTTTGGCATGAACATTCTGGCTTATGATCCCTATATTCCGGATGATGTGATCCGGCAGTTGGGAGCAGAACCCGTATCAATGGACGGGCTTCTGGAAGAAAGCGATGTGATCACAATCCATATGAACCTCACCGCTGAAAACCAGGGGATGTTTGATCTGGAAAAATTTAAAAAGATGAAAAGATGTCCCATCTTACTGAATGTGGCCAGAGGAGGCGCTGTCAATGAACAGGATCTGGTATATGCTCTGGATCACAATATGGTGAGCGGAGCCGGGCTGGATGTGCTTTCCTCCGAAACGCCGGATATGAGTACAAACCCGCTGGTGGGCAGGGAGAATGTGATCATCACACCTCACAGTGCGTTTTATTCTACAACTACGGAATATCTGCTTTACAAAATACCTGCGGAGAATGTGCTTCGCTGTCTAGAAGGGAAATATAAGGATGCGAACCGGGTAGTGAACGGAGTGGGATTAGGATGAAAGATTGAGGTATAAAAAAAGAGTGAGAGAGGGCTTATCCTTAAACAAATTAAGGATAGGTCCTTTTTCAGCTATTAAAAAGAATGGAAAATTTTGGAATATGACAATATTCGACATAATTATTGAGAATAATTTGTAAATTATAAGGATTATATGGTATGATAATTGAAAAAATAAAGAATATGGAAAAACTGTACTTTTTATATGGAATCGTCTGAAAGCCGGATGTTCATACCTTTTGACGTTATGGGGGAGATACACGTGTTAAAAACAATAAAAGGAAAACTGATCGCTTATTTTTCTTTTGCTTTTTTATCTGTCATCATTATAATTTGTGGTTATTATTACTATACCAATTATAATTTTCAGGAAAGTCAGATTATTCAGAATGTTAGCTCGAACATTGATTATATACAGAGTAACATGAACAGGATGCTTATGCGCTGTGAAGAATTTTCGGATAAAATATATTTTGACAACAAGATTACAAAGGTTCTGACCAGGCAGTATGTTTCCACAAAAGATTATTATAATCTGGACGGGGATTTGGTGGATGCAATTGGGGATATCTCACTTTATCTAGATAACGATATTATTTCCCGGTATATACGAGGGATTGTGATCAAAGGAAATAATGGAAATGTAATAAAATATGGGGAAGATGCGGATTACATAAATATAAACGAGCTTACGGAGATGGATTGGTTCAAAAAAGATAAGTACAATAATTTTGTTGAATGGGAGTCCATGATACATAATGATTCGCCGGTAAGTCAGGTTAAGTATCAGATTCCATTTGTACGGCAGCTTATTTCCACATATACCGGTAAAAATGTAGGCTGGCTCTTTGTATCCATATCACCATCGATCATAAAGGATGTGGTGAAGGATTATGAGTTGTCCAGCGATGATATTTTGATCATCTGTGATAAAGATAAAAATTGTATTTACAGCAGTAAGCCTGAATTGTTCGGAACAGATATCTCGGATATGGTATCTGTCTGGGACGATGATAAGGCCATAAGCTATGATGACCAAAAATGGTTTGCGGTAAAAGATTATTCGGATTATTCAGGACTGGAGATTATTCAGTTGATCAATTATAAAGTCTTCCAAAGTCAGAGCGATATATTGAAAAAATCAACTCTAATGGTAATTTTGATCATGCTGGTGGTTATTTTTTCACTGACAAGTCTGCTCTCGAATAGCCTGACTAAACCCATTTCAAATATAACAAAACGAATGAAGTTAATATCAAAAGGTGATTTTTCCGTTGATAAAACCTTAGAGGGCGATGATGAGATCGGAACTTTAGGCAAAGGGATCAATATGCTATCACAGAGTGTGGATTCGCTTATGGAACAGATTCGGAAAGAGGAGGCAATGAAGAAAGAGCTGGAATATAAAACCCTTCAAAGCCAGATCAATCCTCATTTTGTATATAATGTACTGAATTCCATAAAAATCATGGCACAGCTCCAAGCGGCAGACAGTATATATATTATGGTGGAAAGCTTTGGTGAACTGTTAAAGGAAGTCAGCAAAGGCGTAGATGATAAAATTACAATAGAGAAAGAATTTGAACTGCTCGAACGCTATGTCTATCTTCAAAAGATAAGAAAAAAGGGATTGATCAGAACAGAGTATGACATTGAACCGGGATGTGAAAACAGCCTAATCATAAAATTTTTGCTGCAGCCCCTTGTAGAAAACGCGATTTTACACGGATTTGAAGGAAAAAGAGGGATGGAACTTATTCATATCAGCGCCCGGCGCAGGGGAGATAATCTTCAGATCCTTATTCGGGACAATGGGATAGGAATGACCGAGGAAGAAATCAGACAGTTATTTGAATGCAACAACGAGAATCAAGTACATTATAATAAAATAGGTGTTAAGAACATCCAGGAAAGAATACAGATTTTGTATGGTCCGCAGTATGGTCTTTCTTATGAGAGTGAGTTAAATAAATATACATTAGTAAGTGTATTGCTGCCATTTGAAGTCAAAAGAGGTGAAGACAATGTTTAAAGTGGTTTTTATTGATGATGAAACCCTGGTAAAGCTGGGGCTTCGGTCTATGCTCAACTGGGAAGATGAAGGGTTTCAAATTGAGGGCGATGCTTCCACCGGAAGTGAAGGATTGTCCCTGATAACGGAAACAAAGCCTGATCTGGTGATAACAGATATTATTATGCCGGATATGGACGGAATAGAGATGATGCAGAAAGTGAAGGAAAATCATCTGGATCCCATTTTTGTTGTGCTGAGCAGCTATGACCAGTTTGAGCTTGTAAAGAAAGCCATGAAGCTTGGGGCTAAGGATTATCTTCTGAAATTAAAACTAAACAGAGAAATACTTCTGGACATGCTGGAAACCGTTAAACAGGAACTCAAGAATAAAGGAAAAACAGACTGGAAGAATGAACCCTCCGTCTGGCAGACAGAGGAGCTACGGAAAGCCTTTTTAAAAAAGGCACTTCTGGGGGAATCCCTGTTAATGGAACAGAGTGATTTTGACCTGGGATGGAAAAATAAACCCGTGCGTATTGTGTACATAGTATCAAATGTTCATCATTTGATCAGCACCAAGGAAGAGACGGAGAAGAAGATTTATCTGGAGACTATATGTAAACTGATCAAGGATATCAGCAGAGAATTTTTTGATTCCTACTGTACGCAGTGGGAGAAAGGGGAGTTTTTGATCTTTCTCTCTGAGGAGGGGGCGGAGGATGTAAACAGTGATCTGAATTTTATGTCGGAGGCAATTATTGATATGCTCATGCAGTACAGCAATATTCAGGCGTCTATAGGGATCAGCGGAAGTGTTACAGGGTATGAAAATTTTAAGGGAGCATATCTGCAGGCAAAATCCATAAAAAATATCCTGGCAAGAGATGGCTATGGCAAAGTGGTCTCTTTTGAGGATACTATGGAGACAGATACATTGAAAACAGGAGAGATAGCAAATAACTTTTTTAGTGCGGAAAAGCTTGCGTGTATCTGTGAAACTTTGAATCTGGACGAGTTGGAACAGTCTACAAAAAGAATTGTAGAGGAGATAAGAGGGAAACATGTTAAACTAGACAGTGCCGCCTTTCTGTGTACAAGATTTATGTGTCTTATGGAGGAGTATCTGAAACAGAACTGGCAAAATAGTTTCAGCGGCGGTAATCTGAATGATTTGATGAAGAAACTATATCACTCGGATACTATTGCGGAAATTATCGAAGTGTTTAACAACTATACTTCAAACATCAGACAATTTTTTTCAGAACAGGGAGATAACGAACAGGAGAGGATCGTACGGGAGGCAAAAAAATATATCCGGGAACATGTGTATGATAATATCAGTTTGAAAGAACTGGCCCAAGTGTTGTTTATCAGTTCTGGTTATCTGAGCACCACATTTTCCAAATATGAACCCATAGGCGTAGCCAACTATATCAATAAGGTGAAAATTGCAGAGGCGCAGCAGTTGTTAATGAAACAGCGTCTTAAGATATATGAGGTGGCCTTTAAGCTGGGGTACGAGAATGCCGGTTATTTTGCCAAGGTATTTAAGAAATATACAGGATGTACACCAAAAGAATATATGGAAAGAAAATAATTCCTATTTCCTGAAAATATTTCTAGAACTCTGAATGAAGATGGGTAAATAGCATATAAAATATTATTATTTCATAAAAATAGTGTACAAAATAACAAGAGGGTCGCTTTTGCCGGCCCTCTTGTTTTGTTATACTTGTCTCATGAAATTCAAACATTCAATTTTATAAGAAAGGACGGAAGGTATGAAAAAGTACATGGGGTACGAATTTGGAAGATTTATGATTCTGAATTTAAAGAGGGACGACCTGCTGCTTGAAACGATTGAAAAGGAACTAAAAAGGAGCGGGATAAAAAACGCGCTTTTGACAAGCGCCATCGGTTCCCTGCAGAAAGTAGTGCTGCATCGTGTCGTGGGGACAGGAAGAGAGCCGGAAGATGAATTTGTGACATTGGAAAAGCCAATGGAGTTGGCATCATTACAGGGAATGGTGTTGGACGGAAAAGCACATTTTCATATGGTGGTCTCTGATGTGGAAAAATCCTATACAGGGCATCTGGAGCCTGGGACAAAGGTGCTTTATCTTGGAGAAGTATCCCTGGTTGAACTGAAAGGAGTATCACTCACCAGAGAAAAGAATGAAGACAATATCGGGATGATAGTGGAAAAGGAGGAGGAAAATTAGATGAGAAAAAGATTCTTAAAGAAAATGTATGCGGTATCAATGATAGGAATACTGGCAGCATCAACTATGCTGGCAGGATGCGGGGATTCTTCATCGGAAAAAGGATCAGAGGAAAAGACATCTGAAAGCAACAAAGATTCAGGAGATCAGATTGAGATCAAACTCTCAACAACGTGGACACAGGGTTCTGTAGCGCAGGACAACATAGCAGAATTAATAGCGGATTTTGAAAAAGAACATCCCAATGTGAAAATCGAACATGATGCACTTTCCACAGGAGATCTCCGTACCAAGCTGACCGTTCAGGCAGCCTCAGGAGATATGCCGGACGTTTCCTGGTGTCCCCAGAGTTATGCCCGAGAGTTTATTAAAGACGGCCTTATCATTGACTGGGCAGACATTGTAGAAGAAGATCCTGACTGGCACCAGTGGTTCGCAGATCCTGTTCTCGAAGCGCTGACAGAGACTGACGGCAAGATTCTGCTGGCACCTCTGGAGGCAAGTATTGATGGACTTTACTATAACAAGGCCATGTTCGATGAACACGGATGGACAGCTCCCAAGACATGGGATGAATTTATGGCCCTGATCCCTCAGATCAAGGAAGCCGGGATTACCCCGCTTGTCACCGGGGGTAAAGACAGCAGATTTGCCTGGATGGCTTCCGCATTTCTTGTGAGAAGCGGCGGCCTGGACAATTTCAGGAGTCTCTGCTACGGGGATGACTTAACAAACTGGAACGACGAATCTACAGGATTCCCCACAGCAGTCGCGAAGTTCAAAGAGATGGTTGACGCGGGCGCGTTTCCCAACGGCGTGATGGGAATGAGTGCCACAGAGGCAGATCAGATGTTTGCCAATGAAGAGGCAGCTATGTATTACGAGGGAGCCTGGAAGGTTGGTAACTTTGAGAGTGCCGGCGGCCCGGAATTTCTTGAAAAGCTTGACAGACTTGACTGGCCTGTTATGACTGACTGTGCAGATGGCAATCCTGACACAAGAGTGGGCGGATGCTTTATCGGCGTGATGGTAAAGGCAGGAAACGATGCGGAAAAGGAAAAACTGTGTGTTGAACTTGCAAAAGCTATCTGTTCTCCTGATTTCGGAATCCCGCTTATGGAAGAGGGCGGTCAGGTATATCCTGGCGTGGCTGAATATGACCGCACCACCTGTTCAGAAATCATGAATAAAATGATAGAAGCATTCCATGCGGCTGACAGTTATATTCCTTCCATGGATGGTATTGCCCCTCCGGCAGTTGACCTCGCTATCAAACAGACAGCTTTTCCGGGTATCATAACCGGAGAATTAGATGTGCAGCAGGCAGTTGATGAAGTGCAGAAAGCGGCTGAGGATTATGCGGCATCATTAAAAAATCAGTGATCACTAAAAGTAGTTGACATTATTTCATGAGTACCGGCTGTCTCACAGCAGCCGGTATTCAGGAGAAGGGTTGTAAAAATGATTGGAAAAAAGAAAAAAGATAATTTTAAGCAGGACAGTGTAACAGTGATCAAAAATCCAAAAACAAAAACGTTAGTGTATTTGGCTTTGACGATCGCAGCAGTTCTTGTGGTTTTACCTCTTATGTGGTTATTTTTTACATCCTTTAAATCACGTGTAGACCTTGCGAAAAATACATGGGGCTTGCCAAAGGTCTGGGAATTTTCAAATTACATGATAGCCTGGACAGGATCGAAGATTCCTCTTTATATGCTGAGCAGTGTCAGGGCAACTGCAGTTGCAGTTATACTCACGATCATTTTATCCACACCGGTCAGTTATGTTTTGTCCAGGTTTAAGTTTAAAGGAAAAAAGATATTATATATGTTTTTTATTGCCGGAATGATGATTCCTATTCACTCTACGGTAATTCCGATCTATACCATGGTTGGAAATATGAACATGAATAACAGTCTGGAGGTTCTGGGACTGGTTTATGGAGCTTTCAGGGTTCCCATATCAATATTTATACTGGAAGGTTTTATGTCTGCGCTGCCCAGGGAACTGGAAGAATGTGCGATCATTGACGGCTGTTCCACTGCGAATATATTTTTCAAAATCATAGCTCCTCTTTCTAAGGACGGAGTGGTGACAATCTCGATATTGACTGTGCTGTCCTCATGGAATGAATTGTTGATCTCCATGCTGCTGATCAGTGACCCGTCTAAAAAGACATTGCCCAATGGCTTGATGGGATTTATCACAGAGTATAACTCGGAATATACACAGTTGGCAGCGGGAATCATGATCTCGATCATACCGGCCATTTTATTCTATGCATTTGCACAGGAGAAAATTGAAAAGGGTATGATCGCAGGCGCTATTAAAGGATAGGACGGGGGAGAGCAAAATGAAGATTACAAAGAAAAGTAAATTGACGGTTATCTTATTCGTCTTACCGGCCTTGATCGTCTATCTCATATGGGTCATATATCCCATTATCAACGCAATGTGGATGAGCATGCTGAAATCAGATACACTGCACAGCAGCCATTTTGTGGGGTTTGAAAATTATATAAGTGTATTCAAATCAACACTTTTCTGGAAATCCATGAGAATTTCACTTATATTTATTGTCTTGACCACAACGTTCCAGGTGATCCTTGGTTTCTTATATGGATATCTGGTTTATCTGCAGCCTAAAGGGTATCGGATTTATAAAATTTTGCTGTTCGTACCTAATGTTCTTCCTTCTGTTGCGGCAGGATTTATATGGAGTTATATATACAGTCCCAGTATGGGTATATTAAAGCCTTTAATGGAAGCCATTGGACTGGGGCAATATTACATATCGCCCATTGCGGACCCGAAGCTTGCGCTGGTGGCAGTGGTATTTGCACAGATATGGAGTGGATTAGGAGTACAGGTCATACTCTTTAATTCAGGATTCATGAATATACCATCAGAAGTGATCGAAAGTGCGAAACTGGATGGAGCAACAGGTTGGAAAATGATAAAAACCATGGTAATTCCCATGTCCTGGGATATCACCAAGATGGTCATTATCTTACAGACCATCGGAGCACTGCGTTCCTTTGACCTGATCTATGTTATGACAGCCGGCGGACCGAATCATTCCACAGAGGTTCTTCCAATGCATCTGTTTGTAAATGCATTCCAGAACTTCAATCTTGGATATGGCAATGTAATAGCAGTCATATTGTTTGTACTAGCTATGATAATCACAGTTTTTATGAGAAAAGTAATGGAACGGGATAGTTTATATTAAAAAATAATAGTATACGGAGGAAATTAAAATGATGACAGATACAGAATTGATCAAGGAGCTTAGAAAATACAGATGCGCGGACCTCTGCGATGGCATGGATGCCATTGGTTTGGTGGACAAAGGAACCATGAATGAGGCCATGCGGCCTCTCAGAGATGGGATTGAATTTAAAGGGTTTGCCTACACGATCAAGCTGCTTCCGAAATCCGATGCTGTAAAGGTATGTAAGACACCGGAGGAGTGGAGAGAGGAATTAGGAAAAGAGTGTAATAAAATCTATAATTTTGTGGGAGAGATCACTCCGGAACGTGCAAAGGATACGGTTATCGTTGTGGATATGGAAGGTGTCAGAGGTGGGCTTTGGGGCTCGGAAATCGCTATGACTATGATGGAACGCGGTATTGAAGGCGTGGTTCTGGACGGAGGATGCAGAGACTCTTATGAGACAAATCTTGAAAAGGCACCGGTATTCTGTACAAAAAGAACGTTTACCCATGCATATGGAAGAGTAGAACCGGGGGCATTGAACATTCCGGTCAACTGTGCAGGTGTAACCGTGAAGCCGGGCGATATTGTATGCGCAGATGACGATGGTGTTCTGGTGATCCCCAGAGAACGCGCAGAAGAGGTTATTATGTTTGCAAAAATGCAGTTGGAGGACGATATTGCTGTCCGTACAGAGCATTATGACAATTTAGGATTTGAGCATGATGAAACACTTAACAGAATGAAATAATGTCTTTGAAGAATAGGGAAACCTTAACTTGCGGCTTGTATATACAGGCCGCATATCTTCTTAAGAGCACAGGATCCAGGTAATACAGGAGGCAGTATAGCATGAAATACGGGATATGTCTTACACCCATCTATCCGGCAGCTATCAATGATATTACGGTAATGTCGCAGGTTATTGAGAAGACAAAAAATCAGAAAGTGTTTAATTGTGCAGAGATATATTTTGAAGGTTCCAAAGAAGAGGAGAACACCATCCGTAAGATGTCAGAGGATACCGGTCTGGATACAGTGTATCTGGGGGGACTGCCTATAAAGAGAGATGGTATCGATATATCATCAGGAGATGAGGCAGAACGGAAAAAAAGCGTGGATAAGTGCAAAGGCCACATTGACCATGCAGTCCGTATGGGATGTGTCAGAATAGTGGTCGCCAGCGGTCCTGACTGGAAAGGTGATAAGGATAAAAAATGTATTGCGGAGCAGATGCGAAAGTCTCTGGAGGAACTTGACATTTACTGTCGGGGAAGCCGTCTGGAAGTTTCTGTGGAACCATTCCCAGTGAGGACAGATCCGTATCTGGCAGTTGGAGAGACAAAACTGGTGCAGGATATTTTTAAAGACAGCAGTTTCCGCAATGTGGGAATCACCTTTGATACCAGCCATTTTTCTCAATTAGGAGAGGATATAGAGGAAAGTTTTCAGTCACTGAAGCCGTGGATACATCACATGCATTTGGCTAATTGTGTGATGAGGGATAAAACAAGCCCTCTGTACGGAGACAAGCATCCTGCATTTTCACAAAAAGACGGTGATTTCAGTATAGAGACCATCCATGACTTCTATCAGAGAATGAAGTCAAAAGGGGCACTTAAGGAAGTTGATATCTGTTCTCTTGAGATTGTAAGCAGGGGAAATGAGAACCGATATTATGATGAGGCCTGCAGGGAAGCAAAAATGATCTGGGAATTATAGGAGGAATATTGTATGGGGAATGGAGAGATCCATTTGTGGGAAACGTTTGAGATCGTACTGTACGCTGAGGGTAAATATGAGAATCATTATACAGACGTCTGTGTATGGGCGCATCTGAAGGGGCCGGATTTTGATAAGAAGTGTTTTGGCTTCTGGGATGGGGATAATGTATTCAGGATCAGAGTGACAGCGGTCCGCCCGGGGCTTTGGACATACACAACAGGGGCAAACGTAGAAGATAAAGGTCTTGTGGGAGTGACGGGAGCATTTGTGGGTATTCCTTGGACTGAGGAAGAGAAACAAGAGGTACAGACACGCAGAGGTATCATAAGAGCCAGTAAAAACGGACATGCCATGCAGTATGCAGACGGAACACCCTTTGTAATGGTAGGAGATACCTGGTGGGGATTGGCAACATACAGATATCCCTGGGATGAGAGTGAAACTGAGCATCCGATCGGCAGCAGCATGAGTATAAAAGATATGGCTAGGCAGAGGATCCGCCAGGGATTTAATACTGTTGGCATGATCGCGTCTTTCCCTACCTGGGCTGATGACGGTGAAGATGCATGGATCATGTTGGATGACGGACATGAAACAGCAGTTAGAAACGCATGGACTGTAGATGGTTCATCCAGACAGGGAGTCAGAAAAGATACAGCACCCTGTAAAGCTATGCATAATGAAGGCGGAAGGCCATTCTTTTTCCCGGGTAAGGTAGAAGGTTATGAAGAGATTGTTCCTGATTATGACAGGATCAACCCGGAATATTTCAAGGTACTGGATAAAAAGATTGACTGGCTGAACAGGCACGGCATTACAGTGTTTATCGAAGCAATACGCCGTGACTGCTCAAAAACCTGGAAATATTATTACGACTGGCCTATGGTTTATACCAGGTATATTCAGTATATATTTGCGCGTTACCAGGTAAACAACTGTATTTTCAGCCCTATCCATTTTGATATCAAGATGAATACCATAGACAGCCGTGAATTCAATGAACCCATTGATCTGCTGATAGATACTTACGGCAGGCCGCCTTTCGGAACCCTGATGGGAACCAATCCTTCCCCCAGTACCCTGATCAATTACGGAGGCCCAAAAGAGCAGCACTGGCTGACACTTCATCAGACCGGAAATTGGCGTGAACATGAACACTACTGGTATCTCACGGATATCTTCCACGCTTCTCCTGCCTGTCCGGCAGTCAACGGTGAACCTTATTATTCCGGTTACCCGGAATCCTCCATGAAAATAGATGAAAACGGAAATACCGTTACAGAGTTAGGCACCCTCACAGCCGACAGTGAGGAAGACCATTTAAACTGCCGATCCGGGTATTACGGAAGTGTTTTGAGCGGTGCTTATGGGGGTGTTCTGGCCGGATTTGAAGGCGGATGGGGAGCCAATATTGAAGAGGGCAATCTCTATAATATCTGGGATACCATGACTTTCCCGGTGAGTTACCAGGTGAAATATGTGCGAGATTTCCTCTTGTCTGAGGGCAGCAGATATACGGAACTGATTCCCAATGCTGAATTGGTGACACCCAATAAAGCAGGAGATCCTTACGGGTATAGAGGCTGGGCTTTTGCTTCTGCCACCGAGAAAAGGGATCTGATCCTGGGATATGTGGAAAGGGATTGTCCAAGAGTCGCGGTACGGGGACTGCGCCCATATGAAAAATATGATTTTATATGGTTTGATCCCTGTGACGGAACCTGGAGCGGAAGTACAAAATTAAGTGTCAGTGCGGTAGGTATGATCCATTTACCGGAGTATCCGGGCAGGCAGGACTGGGCATTTAAATTAAAGAAAATACAGGAGCCATACAGGATCGATACTTCCGAGAACCCCAAATCATCACTGGAGGAATATAGAAGGCAGAAAGTGCGGAAAGGGTAATGATATGCAGAGAATATTAAACGACCCGGATAACATAGTAGACGAAATGCTGCAGGGATTTTTCAAAGCGCACTGTGATCTTGTGGAGAGAACATCAAATCCGCGTGTGGTAAAGGCAAAAAATATTCCAAGGGATAAAGTAGGCGTGGTGACCGGCGGCGGTTCCGGGCATAAGCCTGCATTTGTGGGATATGTGGGGAAAAACTTATGTGATGCAGCGGCCGTGGGCGAAATTTTTTCTTCTCCGACGCCAGGTGCATTTCTGGATGCCATGAAATGTGCTGACCAGGGAAAAGGTGTTGTCTGTCTGTACGGCAATTATTCAGGCGACAATATGAATGTAAAGATGGCGGTCAAAATGGCAGAAAAGCAGGGAATCAAAGTCAGGACCGTAATTGCCAATGACGATGTGGCATCAGCTCCAAAGGAACAGCGGGAAAAAAGGCGTGGTGTTGCAGGCGAGATCCTCATGTGGAAGGCGGCTGGTGCAAAAGCGGCACAGGGGGCAGATTTGGACCAGGTTGCGGCGACAGCGCAGAAAGCTATCGACAATACCAGATCGGTTGGTGTGGGGCTGAAACCATGCGTTCTGCCTGCAATCGGACATCCGGGGTTTGAGATAGAAGAGGGGACCATGGAGCTTGGGATCGGTCATCACGGGGAACCGGGAGTGGCAGTGGTGCCAATGGAAACAGCCGATAAACTGGCAGAAAGAATGCTGGACATGATACTTGCGGATCATCCGTATAAGGCAGGAGATGAGGCAGCGGTCCTTTTGTCCGGGCTTGGCGCTACACCGGTTATGGAATTGTATGTTCTTTATAATGAGGTGGAAAAGCAGCTGACTGAAAAGGGAATTGGTGTTTATCGGGCATATGTGGGGAATTATTTTACATCACTGGATATGGCAGGAGCCACTTTGTCACTGATGAAGACAGACGATGAACTGAAGGAACTGCTTGCCATGCCTGCATACAGTATGGGATGGAAGTAGAAGATCAGGGACACACCTGGGGATATGAGGACATAGGGTAAACGGCATATGGATATACATGATGGAGGTATATTATGCAGGCATTTAAAAACACAGAAGGAAAATCCATTTTGTTGAGAATGGTTCAGGTGATCCAGGAGAATAAGGAGTATCTTGGCCAGATAGATGGAGTCATTGGAGACGGTGACCACGGAGCGAATATGAACAAAGGCTTTACTATGTTCTTAAATCAGTATAAAGACGTGGATTACAGTTTTACGGAAGGGCTTTATCACCTGGGTATGGTTCTGCTCAACGGGATAGGAGGATCAATGGGTCCTATCTACGGAACCATTTTCATGGCAATGTCAGAAGCGGCAGACGGTAAGGACGTGATAGGACTCAGTGAGTTATCCCAAATGCTGAAAGCTGCGGAAGAAGAACTTTTTACAATTGTGGATGCCCGAAAAGGGGACAAGACTTTAGTGGACAGTTTATCTCCTGCAATAGATGCGGTGCAGCAGGCGGCAGCGGCTGAAGCGGACTTTAGATCAGCACTGGATGCCATGTGCGCTGCGTCCGGGCAGGGGAAAGAACGTACCAGAGACTTGACCGCCAGGTATGGAAGAGCATCCCGTCTCGGGGAGCGTTCCAGAGGTGTGCTGGATGCCGGCGCTGTATCCTGTGATCTTCTTTTAAATGCAATGGCCCAAGGAATAGGGGAATTGCTGTGAGACAGAAATGAGGTAAGATATGAAAATTGCGATTGGCTGTGATCCCAATGCGGAGGAAGCCAAGAAGAGACTGATAGATTATATTACCAGGGAGGGACTGGGCACAGTGACTGACTTTGGCAGTACAGATGCGGTGTACGCTCACGTGGCTTTTTCAGTTGCCAGGGCAGTGGCAGATAAGGAATATGACAGAGGAATCCTGCTCTGCGGCACAGGGATCGGAATGTCTATTGCGGCAAATAAGGTAAAAGGCGCATATGCCGCATTGGTGTCAGATACATATTCGGCAAAAAGGTCACGGCTGTCAAATGATGCAAATATACTCTGCATGGGGGCTTTTACCATTGGTGATAAAGTGCGGGAAGAGCTGACAACAGTGTTTATACAAAATGATTTTATTTCAGGAAGTTCTTCACAGGTTAAAGTAGACGCGTATAAGGAATACGATGCAGAAAGATAGTGTTATATGAAAATTGTTAAAAAGGTAATAGATCATATTGAAAAGTGTTATGCAGTTACAGAATTTGAGTATGACGGAAAAAGGCATCTACTCTGCTGTGCGGAAGGTAAAGGTCCATGCCGCGCATATGATTTACAGGGAAATCCGGAAGAAACACTTTGGAACGGACCGGGAGGTGTCATGACACTGGCACAGTTTCCTGAAGGGGACGAACCTGTTCTTCTGGCGACACAGGGATTTTTTTCTCCGGATGATGCGTCAGATGCAGAGCTTGTATATTATTACAGGAGAAATGAGCGGTGGCACTGCAAAACATTGTGCCGGCTGCCGTTTCTTCACCGATTCGGGATCGTGTGCAGCCGGGGGAAAAAGTATATTGTTGCGGCAACTTTAAAATCGGCGAATGCATTCAGTGGAGACTGGACTTGCCCCGGCAGAGTATGGGCAGCAGAGCTGCCGAAGAATATCCTGCAGTATGACAGCGGTCATCCGTTGAAGTTTCAGCCTGTTCTGAATGGACTGTATAAAAATCATGGTTTTAGTATAAACAGGGATGAAGAAAACAGTTATGCAGTGATCGGAACAGAAAATGGAGTGTATACTGTTTATCCGCCCAAAGATCCAAAGGAGCAATGGAAATGCAAGCTGATCCTGAAAGAACCCGCCAGTGACGTCTTATACCGTGACCTGGATCACGATGGGGAAAAAGAATTGATCATTTTATCTCCCTTTCACGGTGAGAATATCAAGATTTTTAAGAAAAATGAAAAAAATGAATTTGTTCAGGTATATGAGCGGGAGAAGAAGATGCCCTTTTCTCATGCGATATGGGGTGATGCCATAGATGGGCATGAACATGTATTTATCGGCGGAAGAGAAGGGGATAGAGAACTGATAGCACTTTATTACGACATGGAAAAAGAAGAATATAAGGAGTTCCGGGTGGATGCAGGCGCCGGAGCAGCCAATTGCATGTTGTTTCAGGTAGACGTACAGAGCAGGCTGATCTGTGCAAATCGTGAGACAGATGAAGTGGCAGTCTATTCTTTTGGATCTGATGACAGTCTGGGATAAAAAGGGAAAGTGAGGATGAGGTTATGAAGGCAATTTTAAAAGATAAAAGGGAAGCAGGATTTACACTGGCAGATATACCGGTTCCGGAAATCGGAAGAAATGAAGTTTTGATAAAAGTGGAGGCATCTGCCCTCTGCAGATCAGATGTGGACGTATATGAATGGACACCTCTGGTAGAGAAGGCGAACTATGACCTGCCTTTTGTTATGGGGCATGAGTTTGCAGGTACTATAGTAAAGACAGGAGAAGACGTACAGGGATATGAGCCGGGCGACAGAGTGGCCGGGGAGACACATATCCCATGTGGTTACTGTGAGACCTGCAGGACAGGAAACCAACATATCTGCGGCAATCACATGGGAGTTTTGGGAAGAACGGTGGACGGATGCTTTGCAGAATATATTGCGCTGCATCAAAAAGCGCTGATCAGACTTCCTGAGAATCTTTCTTTCCAGGAGGGCGCTATATTAGAGCCTTTTGCCACAGCAATGCATGCGGTCTCGAAAGCAAACCCATCCGGCAGATCCCTGCTGATCGCAGGTACGGGAACTATTGGGCAGATGGCAGTGGAAATCGCCAAATATCTGGGCTGTACAAAATTGTTTGCAGTGGACATCAGCGACACGAAGCTGCAGGAGAGCAGAAAACGGGGGGCGGATGTGACCATTAACGGTATGAAAGAAGACCTGGTTGAGATCGTTAAACGTGAAACAGACGGATACGGAGTAGATGCAGTCATTGATTTTACAGGAAATGAGAGAGTTATCAACCAGGAGGTGGAAGCCGTTAAGATCGCGGGAACCATCGTACATGTGGGAATGGTGGAAAAACCCCTGACATATAGGAATTTTATGTACGGCGTTGTCTATAAGGAACTTATCGTTACCGGAATCTTCGGAAGACGCATGTATGAGACATGGACAGAAGTTATGAATATTCTAAAAACAGGAAAGATCGATCTCAGATCATTTGTTGCCAAAGAAATGAAGCTGGAAGATTTCCAGGAAGCAAATAGAGAGTTTCCAAACGTTTCTGGCAGAATTGTTTTTCAACATGAATAGGGTCATGACATAAGAGATTGTAGCGAAAGGAAGAAGATATGGAATATAAAAAGAGGAAGGAAACCATGGATGGTAATACTGCCGCGGCTATGGCTTCATACCATTTTACAGAAGTGGCAGCTATCTATCCCATCACACCTTCATCCCCCATGGCAGAAGCAGTGGACAAATGGGCTGCAGAGGGGAAGAAAAATATCTTTGGAAAAACAGTAAAATTGATGGAGATGCAGTCAGAAGGAGGAGCAGCAGGAGCACTTCATGGAAGCCTGCAGTCAGGTGCACTGTCCACTACCTATACTTCTTCCCAGGGGCTGCTGCTTATGATACCCAACCTGTATAAGATCGCAGGTGAGCTGCTGCCGGGAGTTCTGCATGTGAGTGCAAGATCACTGGCTTCTAATGCACTGAGTATCTTTGGGGACCATCAGGATGTTATGAGTATCCGCCAGACAGGGACAGCCCTGTTGGCATCAGGAAGTGTACAGGAATGCATGGATTTGGGCTGCACAGCCCATCTGTGTGCCATCAAGTCAAGAATTCCCTTCGTACATTTTTTTGACGGTTTCAGAACATCACATGAGATACAGAAAATAGAGGTGATCGGATCACAGGAGATCAGACAGCTTGTGGACTGGGATGCTGTTTCAGCCTTCCGTGACAGAGCGCTGAACCCGGAACATCCAGTCCTCCGCGGAACCACACAGAACCCTGATATCTTCTTCCAGGAAAGGGAAGCCGTGAACAGATTTTATCTGAACCTGCCGGAAATAGTACAGGAATATATGGACAAGGTTAAAGATCTTACAGGGAGACCATATCATCTCTTTGATTATTACGGGGCAGAGAAACCGTCAGTGGTGATCGTCTCTATGGGTTCCTCCTGCGAGGTGATCAAGGAAACCCTCGATCATCTCAATAGAAAAGAGGATAAGTACGGTCTTGTCCAGGTTCGTCTGTTCCGTCCGTTCTCAAAAGCGGCATTTTTGAAAGCTTTCCCGGAGAGTACAGAGAAAATCGTGGTGCTTGACCGGACAAAAGAACCCGGAGCTAACGGAGAACCGCTGTACCAGGAAGTGCGCGCGGCATTTTACGGCGAGGACAGACATCCTGAGATCATAGGCGGCCGCTATGGTCTTGCGTCTAAGGATTTCACACCCGGAGATGTGGCGGCTATACTGGAAAACGCGGAGAGTGACAGGCCGCTGAATGGATTTACCGTGGGGATCAGGGATGATGTTACATACCTGTCACTGCCGGTCAAAGAAGATTTTCCGGATACCGCGCCGGAGGGGACTGTAAACTGTAAATTCTGGGGACTGGGTTCAGACGGAACGGTAAGCGCCAATAAATCCGCAATAAAAATCATAGGCGATCATACAGAAAAACAAGTACAGGCCTATTTTGCATATGATTCCAAAAAATCAGGGGGAATCACCATATCCCATCTGCGTTTCGGGGACAAGCCGATCCGCTCTTCCTACCTGGTAAGCCACGGAGATTATATTGCCTGTCACAATCAGGCTTATGTGACACAGTATGACCTGCTGGACGGTATAAAGGAAAATGGAATATTTCTGCTTAACTGTATCTGGGATGACCGGGAAGTGAACAGCCGGCTGCCGGAAAACCTGAAGAGGATCATTCTGGAAAAAAGTATTCGTTTTTATACCATAGATGCCGTACATATTGCAGAGAAGATTGGACTTGGCAGACGTATCAACATGATCATGCAGACAGCATTCTTTGCACTGACACAGATCATTCCTGTGGAAAAAGCCGTGGAATATCTGAAAGCTGAAGTTAAGAAAAATTACGGGCACCAGGGTCAGAAAGTGATAGATATGAACTTTGATGCCATTGAAGAAGCACTGAAACATATCCATAAGGTGGACTTAAGGTTACTGTGCCGGGAGAGCGGGGAAGAACGAAAACAGGAAATCTGTACGGGCGACGCGGATACAGACTTTTTTGTAAATAACATTATGGTTCCCATGAACCGGCAGAAGGGTGATAACCTGCCTGTCAGTGTATTCAGCGGCAGAGAAGACGGGACCTTCCCTACCGGTACAACCCGGTATGAAAAACGCGGAATTGCGCTGATGGTCCCTGAGTGGGATGCGGATGCGTGTATTCAGTGTAATCAATGTTCGCTGGTATGTCCTCATGGCGTATTCCGTCCAAGGCTGCTGACTAAAAAAGAGCTTGAACAGGTACCGGAGGGGATCAGGGAAAAAGCAAGGCCTGCAAAGGGTTATACAGATACCCTTTTTTATATGGGATTTTCACCTATGGACTGTACAGGATGCGGGAATTGTATTCACATATGTCCGGCAAAAGGAAAAGCTCTTGAGATGGTAAGCCTTAATAAGAGAGCAGAAGAAGAGACTAAAAACTGGAAGTGGATAGAAGAACACCCGGGGACATTAGAATCGCCAAAAGGCAGTTATAGTATAAAAGAGACACAGTTTTTGCCGGTTTATTTTGAATTTTCAGGGGCCTGCGCAGGATGTGGTGAGACACCCTATGCCAGACTGATCACGCAGCTCTTTGGGGACAGAATGATGATTTCCAACTCCGCGGGATGCGCTACAGTATGGGGCGGAAGTGCGCCGGCGGTTCCTTACAGGAAGGATGAAAGAGGGCATGGGCCTGCCTGGGGATTTTCACTTTTTGAGGACAATGCAGAGTATGGCCTTGGCATGTATCTGGGCTACCATGCCGTGAGAGAAGAGATTAGACAGAAACTGGAGATCCTGATAGAGAAATTGGAGGAACCGGGAAAAAACAGGCCAAGGCTGTATTGCGCTTTAAGTGAATATCTGGATGAGTTTCAAAATTCAAAAGAAACGAGAACCCGTGCGGATAAGCTGGAAAAACTGCTGCAAGACAATATGGATATTCCGGAGGCAAAGCAGATATATGACAGAAGGGACTATCTGATAAAGCGTTCTAACTGGATATTCGGCGGAGACGGCTGGGCATATGATATTGGTTATGGAGGCCTGGACCATGTACTTTCCACAGGCGCAGATATCAATATCATGGTATTTGATACAGAAGTTTACTCCAACACAGGAGGGCAGTCTTCTAAGTCCACACCAAAAGCAGCCACAGCAAAATTTGCGGCAGCAGGAAAGCGGAGGAAAAAGAAAGAGCTGGGCCTGATGGCAATGCAGTATGGAGATGTATATGTTGCCCAGATTGCATTGGGGGCTAGTCCTGTGCAGGCGTTAAGGGCAATCCAGGAAGCTGAAAATTATCCTGGACCGTCCCTGATCATCGGATATGCGCCGTGCATTAATCACGGGATCAAAGGCGGTATGGGACGTACGCAGGAGCAGCAGAAGCGTGCTGTGGAAGCGGGATACTGGAACCTGTACCGGTATGATCCAACAAAAAAAGAAGAGGGCTTAAATCCGTTTATGCTGGATTCCGGAGCACCCAGGGCAGAGTTCCGGCAGTTTCTTGAAAGTGAGGTGCGATTTTCATCTCTGAAAAAGAAAAATCCTGAGCTGGCGGAAGAATTGTTTGTCCAGGCAGAAGAGGACGCACTGGAGCGTTATAACAGATACAGGAAAATGAGTACGGAAGTTTAGCAGGAGGGAATCCTTATGCAGATAAAAGGAATCCAGATAGAGGCAAAAGACCAGGTGGTTACCCTTACGCAGCAGGCGGAGTCCGGTGACAGGGTGTGCTACATTTCAAAGGGAATACGCTGTGAGGTGACTGCTGGGGAAGAGATTCCGCAGTATCATAAAATGGCCTGTAAGCATATAAATAAAGGCGAAAAAGTGTATAAGTACGGGAATGAGATAGGAGAGGCAGTGGCAGAGATCAAGGCAGGAGAATGGGTGCATATGCATAATCTGAGAAGTACCTGCCTGGTGGAGCAGCCATAAGAGGATAGGGGGACAAATTTTATGAAAATTCAGGGATACCACAGACCGGACGGAAAATTTGGGATCAGAAACCACGTGCTGATCCTCCCCTGTTCTCTCTGTGCCAGCGAGACGGCCAGATTTGCATCAGAGAATGTGGAAGGAACTGTGTATCTGGCAAATCAGGGGGGATGTTCTCTGAGCAGACGTGACCTGAAAGTTACGTTGGAAACTTTATCCGGAATTGCCGCAAATCCCAATATTTACGGGACAGTTCTGGTGGGAAACGGCTGTGAGGTGGTACAGGCATCTCTGCTGGCTGAAAGGATCAGAGAAAAAACCTGTAAGCCGCTGGAAGTGCTGGTGATCCGGCAGGAGGGCGGCAGTTTAAATGCGGTGAAGCGAATTGTGGAGCTGGCGGGGAAGATGAGAGAAGAGGCGGACAGAGTGCCTCTGGTTGAAGAAGATATTTCACGTCTGATCCTGGGGACGGAATGCGGAGGCTCAGACCCTACTTCGGGGCTTGTATCCAATCCTGTTGTGGGGAAATGCAGTGATCTGATCATAAAAGAGGGCGGAACGGTCATTCTGTCGGAGACGCCGGAGCTGATAGGTGCAGAACAAATCCTGGCTTCCAGATGCAGAAACGAGGAGACAGCAGAGAAACTGTTAAAGACTATAAAAGCATTTGAGGAAGATTTTCTGAGGGTGGGGGAAAACCCAAGAAGCGGGAATCCTACGCCGGGGAATATAGCCGGCGGCATTACCACACTGGAGGAAAAATCCCTGGGATGTATCCACAAGGCCGGAAGCAGCATTATTCAGGAAGTAGTGGAATATGGAGAACCCATCAACGAAAACGGACTGATCGTTATGGATACACCGGGTCAGGATGTGGCGTCAATTGTGGGAATGGCAGCGGCAGGAGCACAGATGGTTGTATTTACAACAGGACATGGTACGCCTACGGGTTCCGGAATTGTGCCTGTGATCAAACTCACCGGAAACCCGGAGACAGCGCATTTGATGAAAGACAACATAGATTTTGACTGCAGTAGTGTACTGACAGAAGGGAAAGAGATTGCCCAGGCAGGGGAAGAACTGCTTGCAATGGTCCGCGATACAGCCCGCATGCATAAGACAAAAGCGGAAAAACTGGGATTTCAGGATGTTTCCATAGCCAGATACTGTAATTTTGCCTGATAGATCAAGAGAGAGGAGCTGTAAAGCATGGGTTTTATGACAGCGAAGGAATATATTGAAAGTTTAAGAAAAATGAAGACAGTGGTCTATCTGTTGGGAGAAAGAGTTGAAAACTTTGTTGACCATCCCATTATAAGACCGTCTGTCCATTCTGTGGCTATGACTTACACTCTGGCGCAAAATCCTGAATATAAAGATCTGATGACTGCTGTGTCCGGCCTGACTGGGGAGAGGGTAAGCCGTTTCTGCCATATCCACCAAAGTACGGAAGACTTGATAAATAAAGTAAAAATGCAGAGGCTTTTAGGACAGAAGACAGGTGCCTGCTTCCAGCGGTGTGTGGGAATGGATGCTTTTAATGCCATTTACTCCACCACATTCGAGGTGGACAAAAAATACGGAACAGACTACTTTAAAAAATTTTGCACTTACATGGAGTATGTACAGGAGAATGACCTGACAGTTGACGGAGCTATGACGGACCCCAAAGGTGACAGAGGACGTTCTCCCAGTCAGCAGGATGACCCGGATATGTATCTTCATATTGTGGAGAAGCGGGAGGACGGCATTGTAGTAACAGGGGCAAAGGCCCATCAGACAGGAGCTGTAAATTCCCATGAACAATTGATAATGCCCACAATCGCCATGAAGGAAGAGGATAAGGCATACGCGGTTTCTTTTGCTGTTCCTTCTGATGCGGAAGGCATCACTATGATATATGGCAGACAGTCCTGTGATACCAGAAAGCTGGAGAATACAGGGTGCATGGATTGCGGGAACTGTAAATTCGGCGGGCAGGAAGCGCTGGTGGTATTTGACAGAGTCTTTGTTCCCTGGGACAGAGTGTTCTTATGTGAGGAATATGAATTTGCAGGTGTTCTGGTAGAGCGCTTTGCAGGTTATCACAGACAGAGTTACGGCGGATGTAAAGCGGGGGTTGGAGATGTGCTTATCGGTGCTTCGGCAACGGCAGCAGATTATAACGGTGTGTCTAAGGCATCCCATATAAAGGACAAGCTCATTGAAATGATGCATTTGAATGAAACCTTATATTGCTGCGGAATCGCCTGTTCCGCAGAGGGAAGCCCTACACAGTCAGGCAATTACCAGATTGATAACCTGCTGGCTAATGTGTGTAAGCAGAATGTCACAAGATTTCCTTATGAGATTGCCAGACTGGCGGAGGATATTGCGGGAGGGCTGATGGTTACCATGCCATCGGAGAAGGATTTTGAATCCCCGGAAGTGGGGGAAATGTGCAGAAAATACTTTAAAGGAAATAGCCAGACGGATGTTATGGACCGCATGAAGATCCTGCGCCTAATAGAAAATATGACACTGGGAACCGCAGCGGTGGGGTATAGGACAGAGTCACTTCACGGAGCGGGAAGTCCCCAGGCACAGCGTATCATGATCGGTAGACAGGGAAAACTGGCAGAAAAGCAGAGACTGGCTAAAAGTATCGCAGGGATAAAGGAGTGAACTTTTATTCCTGCGATGGGAGAAGAGGATGAGAACTATGAAAGAGATTGTTCTGGCAGGTGCCTGCCGGACACCGATAGGAGTTTTAGGCGGAGCCTTGGCTTCTGTGCCGGCTGCTGATCTGGGCGCACTTGTCATCAGAGAAGCCTTAAAACGTTCCGGGATTCCGGCAAAAGAAGTAGACCAGGTATACCTGGGATGCGTGATTCAGGCAGGGCTTGGTCAGAATGTGGCCCGTCAGGCAGCGCTGAAAGCCGGGCTGCCTGTAGAGGTGCCGGCTGTGACCACAAATGTGGTGTGTGGTTCCGGTCTTAACTGTGTAAATCAGGCGGCGGAGATGATTCTGGCCGGTGATGCGGATGTAGTGATCGCAGGGGGAATGGAAAACATGTCCATGTCTCCTTATGCGGTACCCAACGGAAGATTCGGTTACCGTATGGGAAACGGCACTTTAGTAGATACCATGGTAAATGATGCTTTGACGGATGCGTTCCATCAGTATCATATGGGAATTACAGCAGAGAATGTGGCGGGAAAATGGGGACTGACCAGACGGGAACTGGATGAATTTGCTGCTTGGAGTCAGAGTAAAGCTGCCAATGCACAGGAAGAGGGAAGATTTGAAAGAGAGATCGTTCCGGTGACTGTAAAGAAGAAAAAGGAAACCATTCTGGTAAGCAGGGATGAGGGCATTCGTCCCGGAACCACAGCGGACAGTATTGCAAAGCTGCGTCCTGCATTTAAAGAAGGCGGTGTCGTGACGGCTGCAAATTCTTCAGGTATTAATGACGGTGCGGCGGCCCTTATTGTTATGAGCAGAGAAAAAGCCCATGAGCTGGGAGTCAGACCTATGGCAGTGTGGAAGGGGGGCTCTCTTGCAGGAGTAGATCCTTCGATTATGGGGATCGGACCGGTGGCAGCTACCAAAAAAATTATGGAAAAAACAGGATTTGAGATAGGGGATTTTGACTTGATCGAGGCAAACGAAGCGTTTGCGGCACAGTCTTTGGCAGTTGCCAGAGAACTGGGAATCCCGGATGGGAAACTGAACGTTAACGGCGGTGCGATCGCCCTTGGTCATCCGGTGGGGGCCTCAGGGTGCCGTATCCTGGTCACACTGCTCCACGAGATAGAGCGGAGAAATGTGAACACAGGGCTGGCAACCCTCTGCATCGGAGGCGGTATGGGATGCGCTGCAGTTGTAGAGAGAGTCTGAAGCTTCATGACAGGAAGTGAAAGCATGGAAATTATCAATATGAAATATATCAAATATGAAGAGAAAGACCAGTATGGACTCATAACCCTGTCCAGAGAAAAGGCGCTGAATGCATTAAACAGGGAACTGCTGGCGGAGCTGGATAATGTCCTGGATTATGTAAACCTAAGAACGGTGAGATGTCTGGTGATCACAGGGCAGGGAAAACGAGCTTTTGCAGCAGGTGCTGATATTGGTGAAATGAAGAATTTTACCAGAAAAGAGGCAAAAGCATTTGGTATGTTGGGAAATAAAATATTCAGAAAAGTGGAGACACTTCCCGTACCGGTCATTGCCGCTGTCAATGGATATGCCCTGGGCGGCGGGTGCGAACTGGCCATGAGCTGTGATGTGCGGCTGTGTTCAGATAATGCGGTGTTCGGGCAGCCGGAGGTCAGTCTTGGCATCACACCGGGATTCGGCGGGACCCAGCGTCTTGCGCGGCTGGTGGGTATTTCCGCGGCAAAACAGATGATTTACACTGCCTGCAGTATAAGTGCTGATGAGGCTTATAGAATAGGCCTTGTAAGCGCTGTGTATCCCGGTGCAAAACTTTTGGAGCAAGCAGTTAAAATGGCGGAACAGATAGCCGCAAATGCTCCCATTGCAGTTCGCGGATGTAAAAAAGCCATAAATCAAGGAATTGAAGCGGGGATGGAGCAGGCTGTTTCTTTGGAGGCAGAGGTATTCGGAGATTGCTTTGGCAGTCGTGACCAGTTGGAGGGAATGACAGCATTTCTGGAAAGAAGAAAGAGCAGCGGATTTCTTAACATGTAAAACAGAACAGGAGGTACGGATGAAAGTAGGCATTATCGGAGCAGGCACAATGGGAGCAGGCATTGCCCAGGCATTTGCCCGGACACAAAAATACGAGGTACTCCTGTGTGACTTAAACAGAGAATTGGCGGAAAAAGGCAGAAACAAAATTGCAGATACACTGAGGCACAGAGAAGAAAAAGGAAAAATAAGCAACCGGGAAGTTTGCGAGACCATGAAAAACATAACCCCGGGAACCATTGAGGACTGCGGTGATTGTGGTCTGGTCATTGAAGCAGCTATTGAGGATATGGGAGTAAAGAAGCAGACATTCCGAAAACTTCAGGATATTTGTGGAGACAGTTGTATTTTAGCTACGAATACCTCTTCCCTTTCCATAACGGAAATAGGGGCGGGATTAAAAAAAACAGTTGTGGGAATGCATTTTTTTAATCCGGCGCCGGTTATGAAGCTGGTAGAGATCATCACCGGGATAGATACACCGGCAGAGACAGTACAGATATTAAAAGCCATAGCGGAGGATATAGGAAAGGTACCGGTGCAGGTAAAAGAAACTGCCGGATTTGTGGTCAACAGAATTCTTATCCCTATGATCAATGAGGGGATTGGGTTATATGCAGAAGACGCAGCCAATGCGGAAGACATTGACACAGCTATGCGGCTTGGGGCAAACCATCCCATGGGCCCCCTTGCCCTGGGAGACTTGATCGGACTGGATGTGGTTCTGGCGATCATGGAAGTGTTACAGAGCGAGACAGGAGACCCCAAATACCGCCCCCACCCATACCTTAAGAAAATGGTCCGCGCCGGCAGGCTTGGCAGAAAAACAGGACAGGGATTTTATACATATGGATAGGGAGGCATATCAGAACCGGAGAGAACAATTTAAGAAATTTGCGGAGACAGCTCTGGCGGCCGTGGCAGAAGAGACAGATGAAAAGGAAAAATTTCCAGATTACATTGTGGAAATACTTGCAAAAAAAGGCTGGATGGGGCTTCCTTTCCGTACAGAATACGGCGGTTTGGGCCTGGACAAAATGACACTGGGGCTGTGTATAGAGGAACTTTCAAAGGTATGCGCCTCTACAGGCCTGATCGTATCGACCCATACACTTTTATGCGGGGGGCCTATAGAGAAATACGGAACTGCACAGCAGAAGACCAGATATCTGAAACCTCTTGCAAAAGGAAAAAAACTGGGCGCGTTCGGTTTGACAGAACCTTCAGCGGGAACGGACATCTACGGTATGGAGACAACAGCAGCAGAAGATCAAGGCCAATGGGTATTAAACGGGAGAAAGATTTTTATCACCAACGCACCGGAGGCGGAAATTTATGTTATTTTTGCGGTGACGGACAGGAAGGATGGGGGTAGAAAGGAAATTTCCGCATTTATTGCAGAGAAGGGCACACCGGGGTTTCACTTTGGAAAAAAAGAAAGAAAAATGGGTATCCGGGGAGCGGCAAACACAGAACTGATATTTGAGAACTGCAGGATTCCATCCTCAAATATCCTGGGAAAGATAGGGGAGGGCAAAAAGATTGCTCTGGATACTCTGAATCAGGGGCGGATCGGCATTGCGTTTCAGGCATTGGGAATTGCGGAAGGCGCGTTTGATAAGACTGCTGCGTATGTAAAGAGTCGGGAGCAGTTTGGGAAAAAAATCAGCGATTTCCAGAATACAAGATTCCAGCTGGCGCAGATGAAGACCAGGATCGAGGCGTCAAGGCTGCTTGTCTATGAGGCGGCATTGTGTGGTACAGGGGAAGAGGACTTTCCGGCAAAAGCAGCTATGGCAAAACTGTTTGCGTCAGAGACTGCAATGGAAGTGACGGAAAAGGCGGTACAGCTTCACGGGGGATACGGATATCCCCGGGAATATGGGGTAGAACGAATGATGCGTGATGCCAAGATAACGGAGATTTATGAGGGGACCAGTGAAGCACAGAAAATAGTGATTGCTGATGGGATACTGAAATGATCATTGCAGGGCAGCATCAACAGAGCTGAAGATATAAAAATGAGGCTGTGGAGTCAACAGATAGGGTATCTGTCAATTCCACAGCCTCTTCGTACGTTCCTGAGGTGATTCGAACACCCGACCTACCGCTTAGGAGGCGGTCGCTCTATCCAGCTGAGCTACAGAAACATAATATTTCCTTACGACCCTCTAATTTTATACTACCCAAAAGAAAAAGTCAAGACATAAGAGTTATAAAAATTACTGCCAGTTATTGCACGCGATATTTGGGAAATATCGACAAAGTTTTCTTAATGTTTGTTAATATACTATTCATTGCAACGACGATTTGCTATAATAGTAGTACAGAAAGGAATGGTTATTCACAGGCAAATAAGGAATGAAAGAGGTGAAAGATTATGAAGCGCAAAGTGAAAAGACTGTTGGCAATGTTTCTCACTTTTATCATGGTATTTTCCATGGGAACTGTATTTGTTTCCGCAGCGGAAGAAGGAACCGGTAAAAGTACAGAGACAGCAGGAAAACCGGAACTGTCCAAGAAGACAGCGGACAGTGTAGTCCTGAAAACAAAAGACGGGTATGTATACGGCATCCAGGAAAACGGAAGCAAATGGAAATGGGCAGAAGATAAACAGTATGATAAGACGGCAAAGACAGTTTCCTTTACAGGCCTGAAGGCTGAGACAGAATATGTATTTGCCGGGAAGACGAAGGATGCAGAAACTGTTCAGGATACAGATACCTTGAAGGTAAAGACAGAAGCTGCGGCAGTACAGACGGAGACTCCAAAGACTGAGGAGCCGTCAAAAGCAGAGGATACGGATAATAATGGAGAAATCAATAAACCCCAGGGCGGAGATTTAAATACAGAACAGACAAAACCTGAGGAAACGAATAAGACAGATACTGAGACAAACACCCAGCCTAGTGTAGGTGCGGCAACGGGCAGTACAGAAGGTACGCAGGATATTGATAAGGATACGACAAAAGATACATTGACAGACAATGCCAGTGAGCCGAAGGCTGATGAACCGAAAGTTGATGAGCCAAAAGTTGATGAGCCGAAAGTTGACGAACCGAAAGCCGATGAACCTAAAGTTGAGGAACCTAAAAAAGAAGAATCTAAAGCCGATGATTCTAATAAGGATGAATCCAAAGGTGTGGAGTCCAAAGGCGAAGAACAGAAAACCAATAGTTCAGAAAATAAGGTAAATGACGCGAATGGTTTGAAGGGCAGCAATAATGCCAATGATATCCCTCAAAAAGCAGAGAAACCAAACCCACCTGCGATTGATAAGGTAACTGATACAAGTGTTGTGCTGAAACCAAGCAGTGACGCTAAAAAGTATACTTACAGTTATAAACTGGTACCAAAGGACAATAAAGCAAAGGCGGGAGAATTGAACAGCGAAACAGGTGAATTTGAAAATTTGACACCTGATACGGATTATCTGGCTTATATTAGGGTTAAGGGCGACGACAAAGTCACCCCACCGTATGGTGATAGTGAGTGGAGTGATGCTGCAGAGGTTCACACATTAAAAGCAGCAGCAGAGAAGCCGAAAGCAGCGCCGAAACTTGCCGAGAAGACAGATACGACCATCAAACTTGATACATCCACAGCGGATCTGGAGTACGGCGTATATCTGGATGGCGGCAACATAAGTTGGAACAATACAGGAGAATTTAAGGGACTCACAGCAGGCAAAGAATATGAATTTGTCACACGTGTCAAATTCGACAAGGGCAAACAGATGGAAGGTCCTGTCAGTGATAGTCTGAAGGTTACTACGAAAAAGGCGGCAGCGGCAGCTCCTGAAGCGCCTGTATGCATTGGAAGGACAGAAAACAGCATTACGCTTCGGGCCGTGAACGGACAGGAATTTGCAATGCTTGAGAACGGAACACCCGGAAAATGGCAGGACAGCGAAGTTTTCAGCGGTTTGAAGGCAAACACAAGATACTCTTTTGTGACCAGAGTAAAATATAACCCGGATGAGGCAATGGAGAGTAAAGTGAGCAGCAGTGCATCCGGCAAGACGATCATCGCGTTTGAAGGCTCCAGTGTGACCGGTATTGAGGTAAACGGTGTCTATGACAAAAACACTGTTGTGAACATGGCAGCTAACGGAAACGGCACAGATAACCAGAATCCGGAAGGACAGGATACCAGATGGGTTCCAGAGAGCTGGAAATGGGGAAGCTCTGCAAAGGGTACCTGGAATAAATCCCCGTACACTGCAAAACTGACATTGAACAAAGCAGGTAAAATGGAACTTCAGGTAGTTTTCAGATTGGAAGAGTATACAGAAAAAGGCTGGACAGCTATGACTGCTGAGAAGAAGGCAATAACAGTGCCGTTCAGTGTAAAAGAACAGTATACGATCACTGCATCCGCCGGTTCCAACGGCAAGATTTCTCCTTCCGGCAGCGTAAAGGTTATGGAGGGCAATGACGCCACATTCACCATCACACCGAACAAAGGATACCAGATTTCCCAGGTGACAGTGGACGGCAAGGCAGTTATAGTGAAAAACAGTAAGTATACATTTGAAGATGTAAGCGCAAACCATAAGATATCTGTTACATTCAAGAAACTGACCAAGACAGTTCCAAAGACGGGAGATACCATGAACATGGCAGGCTATCTGATGCTGGCTGTTCTCTCCGCAGGTGCTGTGTTTACAGTGTTGCTTTCTGCAAAGAGAAAGAAAACGAATAACAGATAACAGACGCTGAGTGACGATGGCTGACTGACAACGAAGGTAACTGCTCAGCAAGAATACATGTTTACTGCACTGATATTAATAAGACATACAGTAACAGTAAGAAAATTTAAAGCAGCAAGTGAAAAAAGAGGCTCCGCCGGTTGTGAACTAACCGGCGGAGCTTTTTTTAAAACCTTTAGATGAGGTACTTCTTATTTCCTAGTGGATTTATTCCTCAGCAGAAGTGTCCTGCAGTGCAAGGAACCCCTCTTCCCCTGTACGGATCTTTACTACATTTTCTATATCATATACAAATACTTTCCCGTCTCCGATCTGTCCGGTTTGGAGTATGGCTTTTGCAGTATCAATAACCTTCTGGACAGGTACAAGGCTGACCACGATTTCTATTTTGACCTTTGGAAGAAGGTTCATATCCATCTCAACGCCTCGGTAATAGGTAGTGGAACCTTTCTGGACTCCGCAGCCAAGTACATTTGTGATGGTAATACCTGTCACTCCGATTTCGTTCATTGCGTGCATAAAATCTTCCAGCTTGCTGCGTCTTGTGATGATAACTATTTTAGTGAGCTTGTGAACTGCGGGGCTGCCTTCCTTTGGTACATCTTGGGAAAATTCGGCAGGTGCCTGAGTGGCAGATGCGCCCTCTGATGCCGGCGTATAGTTCTTTATTGTGCCCATGACGTTTGGAATAGAACCCATAGAATCCTGTGTCACAAAGTCGGCATAGCTGCTTGCCAGGCCGTGTTCTCTTACGTCCAGGCCGGCGATTTCTTCATCGGCAGATACGCGAAGCCCGACTGTGTGTTTGATCACCTGGAATATGATGACCATAGTTACTGCTACCCAGGCCGCAGTTGCGATAAATCCAACAAACTGTACGCCCAACTGATGAAAACCGCCGCCAGTGAAAAGGCCTTTTGCATCTGTGCCTGTGCCGTCTGAAAAAAGGCCGACACAGAGGGTACCAAGTGCACCGCACATGCCATGTACGCCTACGGCACCAACAGGGTCATCAATTTTACAGATCTTATCAATAAATTCAATACCGAATACAACAACAAATCCAGCCAGGATACCTATGATGGCGGCTGATGTGGGGGATACAGTGTCACATCCTGCCGTAATGGCCACAAGTCCTGCCAGAGCACCGTTCAGGGACATGGATACATCAGGTTTTTTATACAGTATCCAGGTAATAGCCATAACCGTAATGGTGGCTACTGCTGCGGCCAGGTTGGTGGTGACGAATATTTTGCCGGCAGATACAATGGCATCGCCTTCCATAGATACAGTGGAAGCACCGTTAAATCCAAACCAGCAGAACCAGAGAATGAACACACCAAGAGCACCCACTGTCAGGTTGTGACCGGGAATGGCTCTTGATTTGCCGCTCTTGGAGTATTTTCCGATACGGGGACCAAGAATTTTGGCACCTACAAGGGCTGCCACACCGCCTACCATATGAACAGCACAGGAGCCGGCAAAATCGTGAAATCCCATTTCAGCCAGCCAGCCGCCGCCCCAGATCCAATGGCCGGAAATGGGATATACAACAAGGCTGATGAGAAGACTGTAAATGCAGTAAGATGAGAACTTGGTCCTCTCAGCCATGGCACCGGATACGATCGTTGCGGATGTTGCGCAGAATACAGTCTGAAAGATCAGGAATGCCCAGAATGGAACACCGTCGGGAAGCATTGCCGCGCCATAGTTGGATTCTGAGGCAATACCTGCTACGGAACCGAAAAATCCGCTGCCGGTGCCAAACATGATTCCAAATCCAACCAGCCAGAAAGCAGGTGTGCCGATACAGAAGTCCATCAGGTTTTTCATGATAATATTGCCGGCGTTTTTGGCCCTGGTAAAGCCGGTCTCTACCATAGCAAAACCGGCCTGCATAAAAAAGACCAGCGCAGCGCCTAAAAGCACCCAAATCGTGTTTACAGATGAAAAATCACTCATAAAAATATCTCCTTCCTTTTTCAAGTTTTCACATTCTTCCGTATGAAAAGCAGACAAAAAGGGTGCGTATTTGGGAGTTATGGGAGACTCTGAAAATACGCACCTTTGCATAAAGAAAAATGTGATATATGTAATCGGAAAATGGCGGCCATGGGATATGGCCGTGCATCTCCGCAATTACTGTTGACAGCAGCGGGAAGCCCGCAAAGAAAACTTTTACTGTTTGTTGTCCGCTGTATGACCTGTGATATCCATTGGATAATGGCTGTCAAAGCAGGCTTTGCACAGCGGCAGATTACCCGCCATGGACTGCAGATCGCGGGTGTTCATATAACCCAGGGAGTCAGCACCGATCATGGCACAGATTTCATCAGCCGTGTGGGAAGAAGCAATCAACTGTTTATTGGATGGAATGTCTGTTCCAAAGTAACAAGGATACAGAAACGGTGGAGAACTGACACGGACATGAACACTCTTAGCTCCGGCATTTTTCAGCATACGGATGAGGTTCGCGATGGTTGTTCCGCGGACTATGGAGTCGTCAACAAGAATAATACGTTTGCCGCGGACAACAGGTTCTAAAACATTTAATTTCAGCCGGACGCTTAGTTCACGTTCCTTTTGTGTCGGTTTGATAAAGGTTCTTCCCACATAGCTGTTTTTGTAAAAGGCTAATGCAAATGGAATCCCTGATGCTTCCGAATAGCCTTTTGCCGCCGGGATCCCGGAATCAGGGACACCGGTCACAAGATCGGCATCCTCGGGATATGCTGCCGCAAGGGCAGCTCCTGCGCGGATACGGGCATCGTAGATGTTAATGCCGTCCAGGGTACTGTCCAGCCGTGCAAAATAGATGTACTCAAATATGCAGTGTGCATGAGTCTCCTGACAAAGCTGGCAGTTGGAGGTGATACCATCCGCCGTTATGGTGATGATTTCACCGGGGCGGATATCACGGATGAATTCTGCGCCGATTGCAGAGAGGGCGCAGCTCTCGGAAGCGATAATATAAGAGGTGTCTCGCCTGCCAAGGCAGAGCGGCTTGAGACCAAGAGGGTCACGGACACCTATGAGCTTGCGCGGACTGGCGATGACCAGTCCATAGGCGCCGCGTATTTTCTTTGCCGTATGCAGAATCGCTTCTTCCACATTGTGTGTGTTGACTCTTTCCCTGGCGATGCAGTAAGCAATCACTTCCGAATCCGTGGTTGTATGGAATATTGCTCCGGTTTTTTCCAGTTCACACCTGAGGTCTTGAGTGTTTACCAGATTCCCGTTATGGGCCAGAGCAAGTGTTCCCTTTATATAATTCAGTACCAGAGGCTGCGCGTTTGACAATGTGGCAGCCCCTGTAGTGGAATAACGGACGTGGCCGATACCAAGATTTCCGTGAAGGTTTTCCAGGATTTCTTCCTTAAAGACTTCACTTACCAGCCCCATCCCTTTGTGTGCATTCATATTGCCTTTGGGTCCTTTGGTATCGCAGACAGCTATACCGCAGGACTCCTGTCCCCGGTGCTGTAAGGAGCAAAGCCCGTAATAAATGGAAGATGCCACATCCTCCTCCTTAGGGCTGAAAATACCAAATACACCGCAGGCTTCTTTTATATCAAAATCTGACTGTAATTCCATGGAACGTCTCCTTAGACGTAGAATAATAAGTGGTCATAGGTTGGATATGGCAGATATTCATCCGGAATTTTTGTCTCGGCTTCATTTGCTGCCAGCTTCAGCTCATCCATGACAGGGAGAACCTTTGTGAGGAACTGTTCAGCCTGTTCCTGCATATCTTCCACGGACTCTGCCCGGGCAGTAGCCTCTTTTAAGACAGCAGTCCCGGAAGTGATGGCATTAGACAGCTCAGTCAGTCTGGTTACCAGTGCTTCTTCCGAAGCAGTGGAAAGTCCCGGAACCAGGGCTTTTTTATCCGCGGCATTTTTAGCGGTACAAGCAGCGTAGCTGTTGACTGCCGGAAGGAAATCTTTTGTGAGCATTTCCTGCATGGTTTTGGACTCTATGGCAACTGTCTTAGAGTAAGTTTCCAGAAGGATCTCGTATCGTGATAAAATCTCTTCTTTTGTAAATACGCCGTGTTTGATAAACAGATCCAGATTCTTGTCAGCAATAAATCGGGGAAGGGCTTCCGGTGTGGAAACCAGGTTGTAAAGGCCTCTTGCTTTGGCCTCTTTTACCCATTCTTCTGTATATCCGTTCCCGTTGAAGATTACTTTTTTATGTTTTTTAATAGCCCGTTTTATCATTTCATGTACTGCGTGTTCCATTTCTTCCGGGGCAGTATCTTTTAATTCACCGTAAAATTGTGCAAGCGCCTCTGCCACCGCTGTGTTCAGTACCATATTGGGATTTGCGACAGACGCCGCGGACCCCAGCATACGGAATTCAAATTTATTGCCGGTGAAGGCAAAAGGTGAGGTGCGGTTTCTGTCGGTGGTATCCTTGGTAAAGTGAGGCAGTACATGAGCACCTGTCTCTAGCTGTACCGGATGCGCCTTTCCAAAGTAAGCATCCTCCTCAATGGACTTAAGGACGCTTTCCAGCTCATCACCAATAAAGATGGAGACAATAGCCGGAGGTGCCTCATTGCCGCCCAGACGATGGTCATTGCCTGCGCTGGCAGCGGATACCCGCATAAGGTCTGCGTAATCATCCACAGCTTTTATGACAGCCATGAGGAATACCAGGAACTGAATGTTTTCGGCAGGTGTCCTGCCCGGCTCCAGCAGATTGGTTCCGGTGTTGGTGGACATAGACCAGTTGTTATGCTTGCCGCTTCCGTTGATACCGTCAAAAGGTTTTTCATGGAGCAGGCACACAAGGCCGTGTTTTTCCGCTGTCTTTTTCATGATCTCCATGGTGAGCTGGTTGTGGTCAACAGCAACGTTTGTGGTGTCGAAGACAGGTGCCAGCTCATGCTGGGCAGGTGCCACTTCATTGTGTTTTGTCTTGGCGGGAATGCCCAGCTTCCACAGCTCTTCATCCAGGTCATGCATGTAGGCGGCGATCCTGGGCTTTAAAGCTCCGAAGTAGTGATCCTCCATCTCCTGTCCTTTTGGTGCAGGAGCGCCGAACAGGGTTCTTCCTGTAAAGATAAGGTCACGCCGTTTTTCGTATAATTCTTTGGGTACCAGGAAATATTCCTGTTCCGGGCCGACGGTTGTTGAGACGCTTGTGACTTCCGTATTTCCCAGAAGATGAAGCATTTTTACAGCCTCTTTGTTCAGTGCCTCCATGGAACGGAGGAGCGGGGTCTTTTTATCCAGTGCCTCTCCGCTGAAAGAGCAGAATGCTGTTGGTATGTAAAGTGTATTATCTTTAATAAAAGCCGGTGACGTGGGGTCCCAGTTTGTATAGCCTCTGGCTTCAAAGGTGGCGCGAAGGCCGCCGGAGGGGAAACTGGATGCGTCAGGCTCTCCTTTTACCAGCTCTTTGCCGGAAAATTCCATGATGACCTCTCCGTTTCCGTTGGGGGAGATGAAGCTGTCGTGTTTTTCCGCAGTATAACCGGTCATGGGCTGAAACCAGTGGGTAAAGTGTGTCGCTCCGTTTTCCACAGCCCACTCTTTCATGGCTACTGCCACGGAATTGGCAACGTCCAGTTCCAGATGGGTTCCGTTTTGGATTGTTTTGTGAAGGGCTTTATATACGTCCTTCGGCAGTTTGTTCCGCATCACCTTGTCACTGAAGACAAGGCTTCCATATAGTGTAGGAATATCTCTTGACATATCCACAGCACTCCTTTCAATTTAAACGCAAAAAAGCGCTTTGGATGATATTCACCCAAAGCGCCTTTGCTTTATGGTAAGTAGTATTGCACGAAAAAAAAGAAATGTCAATCCCTTTTTTGAAAAAATGCGGTCCGCTTCTACCAGGCTTTTAAATTGCAGGATATGAAAAAAGGTTAATGTTCATGCATAAAATTGACCTGTTTGCCAAAGAAAATCTGTTTCGGAAGGAAGAAAGTAAAAATCAGCAAGGATTAAAGCGAATTTAGAAAAAGTAAAGGAAAGGTGAAACAGATACAATAAATTTATGGAAATTGTCGTATTTGCGGGACAGAAAATGGCAGAGTCCCGGTCACAAATAAATTGACAAATAAATTTATGAAAGGAAAAGGGATGTTCCCTGGGTAAAAGAATGGCATATCGTATATTGGCAATTAATCCCGGTTCTACATCGACAAAAGTAGGCTGTTTTGAAGGGGAGAGAGAATTATTTACGGTAAATGTATCACATGACGCGGAGAAGTTAAAAGAATTTCCCACCATCAGTTCCCAACTTTCCTACAGGAAAGAAACCATACTGCAGGCATTGGAGGATGCGCATATGGACCTGCGGACAATAGATGCGTTTGTGGGCCGGGGCGGAGGTCTGATGGCAGTGGAAGGGGGAACTTACATAGTAAATGAGACGCTGTTGGAACATGCGGTGAGAGGGGCTAATGGAGTGGCACATCCGGCCCAGCTTGGGTCCCAGATCGCCAATGAATTTGCGTCGGAATTTCAGAAGCCGTGTTTTGTTGTGAATCCGCCGGACACAGATGAACTGACATTATATGCAAGAATGACCGGAATCAAAGGGGTATACAGAAATGTACATCTCCACGCCCTGAATTTAAAGGAAACCGCAATCCGTCACAGCAATTCTCACGGCTGGAGGTATGAAGATAAAAATTATATCGTGTGCCACATTGGCGGCGGAATCTCCATTTCAGCCCACCAAAAGGGAAGAATGATTGACGGGAATGACATTGTGGGAGGTGACGGACCCATGGCGCCCACCCGGTGCGGTACAGTGCCGGTGATTGAGGTGGAAAAGTTATGCGGGGCTGCAGAAGACAGGAGAGAGGTAAAGTCTTTATGCACCAAGACCGGAGGTTTTGTAAGCCATCTTGGCACGTCGGATGCTTTGGAAGTGACCAAAAGAGCGGCAGAAGGTGATAAAGAGGCAGAACTTGTCTGGAATGCCATGATATATCAGATCATTCGGTATATAGGAGCCATGGCAGGGGTTCTGCAGGGTGATGTGGACGGCATTCTTCTCGGCGGAGGAATCGTACATAATAAAGATTTAGTGGAAAAAATCACAGAAACCTGTTCCTGGATTGCGCCGGTTTCTGCGTATCCCGGTGAGTTTGAGTTAGAAGCCATGGCAGCAGGAGTCATTCGGGTGCTGGACGGAGTAGAAGAAGGAAAAATATATACCGGGGAGCCGGTATGGTCACCAGAAGGGAGAGAGTAAGATGAATCTGTTGGATATGGTTTATGCAAAGGCAAAAGAGAATCCGCAAAAAGTGGCATTTCCGGAAGCGGCCAATGAAAAGATGATGCAGGCCGCCTATGAGACAGGCCGGGATGGATATATCATTCCCATTCTTGTAGGGGATGAAGAGGAGTTAAGGGCTCTTGCAAAAGAAAGAGGATATGATGAAAACGTATTCACTTTCGCAGACATTTCTGAGGAGGCCCATAAGGCGGAACTGATTTCAAAATATGTGGCAAAACCTGATACAAAGCTGAAGGAAAAACCACTGAATCGGCGTATGCAGAACCCATTATATTATGCCATGGTCATGCAGGCAGCAGGAGAGGCGGATGTGACGTTTGCAGGTATTGACAATACCACAGGGGATGTGCTTGTGGCAGGGCAGATGATCATTGGGCTGAAACCGGGAATCACAACTATCTCCAGTATTGGTCTGGCGGATATTCCGGGGTATGAGGGCAGCGAGGGTTCTTTTCTGGCCATAGGCGACAGTGCCGTGTGCACCAACCCGGATGCCGGACAGTTGGCAGACATTGCAGTCTCAGCCTGTGATACAGTGAAAGATTTGCTGGGATGGGAACCGAGATGTGCCATGATCTGTTACTCCACATTGGGAAGCGGAGAGGGAGAATTGGTCGACAAGGTAGTGGAGGCTCTGAAGATTGCAAAGGAACTGAGGCCGGATTTGTCTATTGACGGTGAGTTTCAGCTAGATGCGGCGATCGTACCTTCCGTTGCAGAGAAGAAGGTGAACAGAGAGAGCAAAGTGGCAGGAAAAGCCAATGTATTGATCTGGCCGGATCTCAATGTGGGGAATACTGCTGTAAAATTGATTCAGCAGTTTGGACATGCAGATGTGTATGGCCCCATGCTCCAGGGGTTCAACAGCATTGTCTGTGACTGTTCCAGGGGGGCACCGGTTTCTGAGATTAAAGGAAACATTGTGATTTCCGCAGCCAGGGCAGCCGCAGTTAAAAAATAAAAAGGTATTGTCAAAGAGCAGGAGGCCGGGATGACGAACAAGGAGCTGATTTACAATTTTTACCGGGAATTTTTCAATGAACATAGGATCGAATGTGCTGACAAGTATGTAAAGGAAGATTACATACAGCATAATCCGGGAGTAGCACAGGGAAGAGAGTCTTTGAAAAAGGCATTTGCAGATAAGTTCATCAGTGACCCTCAGTTTCATCTTGAGATTGTCAGGATGATAGAGGAAGACAATATGATTGCAGTATATTTAAAAAATGTGGATGCCGGCGGAAAGACTGTATGCCGGGTGGTTGACACCTACCGGGTGGAAGAGGGGAAACTGGCGGAGCACTGGGATATCATTCAGATGTGCTGAAAAATATCCGAAAATGTCGAAATAGGTCATAAAATGTAAACTATTTTGACCTGAAGTCCGGGAGTAAAAACAGAAGGTGACTCAAGGACTATAATCACATTTAGAAAAGGAAAGAGCAGCAGTTACATGGGTGTTACAATACATATAAAAATAAAGCGATGGAGGAAATGAAATGAAAGGTAAGAAGTTTATGGCAATGTTTCTGGCGGCAGCTATGGCATGTACGGTTATGGGATGTTCGTCCGGGGGAGGAACTGATTCGTCAGATTCGGCTCCGGCAGCGAAAACAGATACAGATACTGACAAGGCAGAGACGGAAAAGACAGAAGGAAACGGTCAGTTTATTGAGGCAAATGTGGATGCCCCCAATACAGAGGTGACAGATGAGACGATCAGGATCGTGCTTGCATCCGAACCGTCCACACTTTGGGGTGCGCCTGCCGGGAAAATTGAAAATGAATCTGTCTATATTGCAGATGCGATCATGGATCGTTTAGTTGCAGTTGATGAAAATGGTGAAGTGATTCCTGCTTTGGCAACAGAATGGGAATGGGTGGATGATACCCACTGCAGATTCAAGTTAAGAGACGATGTTGTATATACAAACGGTCAGACCATGACAGCGGATGACGTGGTATATACAGTGGGAATCTGGAGAGAGTACAGTGCCAATACAGATACCGGACAGTTTATACTGGGAGCTGTGGCGGAAGACGAGTCTACGGTTGTCATTGAGTTTACACAGAAAGCTCCTGACTTACTGGCCATGCTTGCCTGGGGCAACTTCGGTATTGTAAGCCAGGCGGAAGTAGAAGCGGCCGGCGGTTTGGAGGCGGTACAGAGCAATCCGGTGATCGGATGCGGCAAATACCGTTTTGTTGAATGGAAGAGCGGAGAATCCATTATCTTAGAGCGCAACGAAAATTACTGGGATAAAGACTTTAAAGGATATTACAAAAGGATTGAATGTACCTTCACCAATGATGCGGCAGCAAGAAAACTGGCTGTAGACTCCGGGGACGCACAGGTGGCAGTGGACATGCCGGTTATCCAGGCGGTGACTTATACAGAGGATGAAAAAATAGATGTTGTCATCTATGATTTCGGACAGGTTACTCATCTGTGGTTCAACATGACAGAGGGAAAAGCAACGGCAGACAAAAACATCAGGGAAGCCATCATGAAATCCATTGACTATGAGGCCCTTGCAATGGTGGGAACAGGGGGAACAGCAGAACAGGCCCTTGGATTTGCATCTCCTTCAAGTTATTACTTTAATGAGACTTACACTAAGGAAGAAAGAAAACCGGATGTGGAGGGCGCGAAAGCTTTACTGGCGGAAGCAGGCTATGCAAATGGGATTGATTTAACTATTCTTGGAACTGCAGACCTTATCCCGATGTACACGGTCATCCAGGAGAACTGCCGCGCAGCAGGCATCAATCTCACATTAAACACTCCTGATACAGCGTCCTTCATTAGTGATGCATTTTCCGGAAACTATGACATGATCACGATCGGCTGGATTATGGATAACAGAAATCCTTCTATCATTACTTCTCTGGATAAAGGAACCATTGAAGCCGGATTTGCCATAGGCGGACCGAAGGTGACTACTGATGAGATAGATACTCTGCGCAAGGATATTATCGCAGTAGAAGATCCGCAGATTGCAAAAGAAAAACTGGCGGAACTTGAAAACATTATGAAGAGTGACTGCATTCAGGCAAACCTTTATCCGGAAATGAAAGCAGCCATTGTAACAAAAGGTCTGAAAGGTTATAACACATTAGAAAGAGGATTCACCTGTATTACGGATTTCTATAAATAAGGGCACTTGTATTTAACAGGAGAAAGACAATGATAAAGTATGTATTAAAAAGAATTGCTTTGCTGATCCCCATTATGCTGGGGGTGTCTGCAATCATATTCACTTTAAAAACCTTTACCCCGGGAGATCCCGTTCGTCAGATTCTGGGAAACTCAGCATCGGAAGAACAGATGGAAGCAAAGCGGGAAGAATTAGGTTTGGATAAGCCTGTGGTTGTACAGTATGTAAATTATATAACCGGTGTATGCCGGGGGGATTTCGGGAAGTCCTACCGAACAGGAGAACCGGTGCTTCGGTAACTGGCTCCGCGTCTTGTCACATCCATGATCGTCACCTTGGGGGCAGTGGCCATTGGCGCTGTACTGGGGATTATCCTTGGAATCATATCCGCAATCAAAAAATACACATGGGCAGATTCCCTGGTACTGATAATTTCCATGTTCTTTCAATCGGTGCCGGAGTTTGTAGTGGCATTAGTTCTGATTCTGATATTTTCAGTACAGCTTCATTTACTTCCGGCAACAGGAGTTGAGGTGGCCAGCGGCTACATTTTGCCCATGCTTTGTATTGGACTTTCTTCTGTTGCAAGTTACACACGTATCACAAGATCCTGTATGCTGGAAGTGCTGGGCGAAGACTATATCCGCACAGCAAGGGCAAAAGGCCAGACAGAGTCCAGTATTATAAAAAGACATGCGCTGCGCAATGTGATGATCCCTGTGGCACAGTCCATAGGAAGCAACCTTGGTGTGGCCATAGGCGGCGGAATGGTAATAGAGACCGTGTTCAGTATTCCGGGAGTGGGAAAGTATATTGTGGATGCAATTACCCAGAGAAATTATCCGTCCGTTTTAGGCGGGGTGTTAATTCTTGCTTTGATCCTGACGCTTATCAATCTTTTGGTGGATATCAGCTTTATTTTGATTGATCCGCGGCTAAAAACAACCATTATCTCAGGCGGGGCAAAAAAAGCAAAAAAGGCATAGGAGTGAAAGAAATGGCAAAGATGCATACTCCTGCAATGGAGAAATTAGAGAAAAAAAACGCAAGACGTAAAAAAACAGTAAACTCGACCCCTCTCTATGAATCTTGGAAACGGTTTAAGCGAAATCCCACCGCACTGATGGGGCTGGTGGTTGTTGTCATATTGGTATTGATTGCAATTTTGGCGCCACTTCTTGCTCCTTATGATTACCAGGTGCAGGATTACATGGCTATGCTGCAGAAACCCAGTGCAAAGCATCTGTTTGGCACAGATAATTTCGGACGGGACATTTTCAGCCGCTGTATCTACGGCGCCAGATACAGCCTGCTCATCGCATTCTTCTGTACATTGGCGGCAATGTTCAGCGGAGGGCTTCTGGGAATCATCGCCGGATATTTCGGCGGGAAAATAGATACTGTGATCATGCGTATTATGGATATTTTCCAGTCCATACCTATGATCATGATGGCAATGTGTATTGTAGCAGTTCTCGGCAACGGGATTCCCCAGTTAGTGTCAGCCATTATGTTTGCTTCCATGCCTACAATGGCAAGAAACAACCGGGCGGCGATTCTTCGTGTGCGGGGCAGTGATTATATTGAGTCATCAGAGGCAATCGGCGTGGGCCGTCTGGAGATGATCGTGAAACATATGATACCCAACACAGTGGGGATTATGGTCATTTACTTTGTGGGATTTCTTGCGGCATCCATTATGCTGATGTCTTCCATGAGCTATATCGGAGTCGGGCTTGCGGCACCAACTCCGGAATGGGGACTGATACTGAATGACGGAAAGGCATACATGACTACAGCGCCATATATGATGATTTTCCCGGCGCTTATGATAATGATCACTTGTTTTGCATTTAATCTTATGGGTGATGGCCTTCGTGATGCGTTTGATCCGAAAATGAAATAGGGAGCATGTGGATATGAGCGAAAATATACTGGAAGTAAAAGATTTGGTCATCCATTATGAAACAGATGAATCAGTAGTGGAGGCTGTCAACAATATTACGATCACTCTGGAAAAGGGGAAGGTGCTGGGCCTGGTGGGTGAAACCGGTGCAGGGAAAACCACCACTGCTTACGGCATTATGGGGCTTTTGCCGCCGAAAGTGGGACACGTCATTCAGGGGTCTATTCTGTTGGACGGAGAGGACCTTTTAAAGAAAAGCGAGAGAGAAATGCGTGCAGTCCGCGGAAAACAAATCAGTATGATCTTTCAGGACCCAATGACAGCGCTGAATCCGGTGAAGACCGTAGGAGAGCAGATTGCAGAGGTTGTTTATCTGCATGACCGCTGCTCCAAGGCCGACGCCTTGAAAAGGGCCCAGGATATGCTGGCAATGGTGGGAATCGGGCGGGACAGGTATAAAGATTACCCTCACCAGTTTTCAGGGGGCATGAAGCAGCGTATTGTCATTGCCATTGCGCTGGCATGTAAACCGGATCTTTTGATCGCGGATGAACCCACAACAGCCCTGGATGTGACCATACAGGCACAGATTCTGGATATGATGCGGGAACTGCAGGATGTCAACGGCACATCCATGATATTGATCACCCATGATCTGGGAATTGTGGCGGAGATGTGTGATTACTGCGCAGTCATGTATGCCGGTGAAATTGTGGAGTACGGCACAGTGGAAGATATATTTAACAAGGCAAAACATCCGTACACAAAGGCGTTATACCGGTCTATTCCATCCCTGGAGGAGGAGGTAAAGCGGCTGCATGTGATTCAGGGTCTAGTACCCAATCCGGCAGATCTTCCTGAATACTGCAGCTTTTACCAGCGCTGTGAGGAAAGAAAAGACTGCTGTAAAAAATGCGACCCTCAAAGGGTGAGGCTGGATGCCGTTCATGAAGTAAAGTGCTGTCAATATACAGAAGGATGGGAGGAAGAATAGATGGGAAATATCATAGAAGTAAAGAACCTGAAAAAATATTTTTCTACCCCCAGAGGGACACTTCATGCGGTTGATAATGTGACTTTTAACATCGAAAAAGGAAAAACCATTGGAATCGTTGGAGAATCAGGCTGCGGAAAATCAACCCTTGGAAAAACCCTGATGAGACTCCATGATCCAACAGATGGGCAGATTTTTTACGACGGAACAGAGATTGCCAACATGCCCAAAAAAGAATTTAAGGAGAAATATCGTTCTGATATTCAGATGATCTTCCAGGATCCGTACGCATCCCTGGATCCACGCATGAATATTCTCCAGTTGATCGAGGAGCCGATCCGTGTAAACAACCGCTCCATGTCAGGTAAGGAAGTTACCGACAGGGCCAGGGAGATGATGGAACTGGTAGGACTTGCAAAAAGACTGGAGAGGACATATCCTCATGAACTGGACGGCGGACGGCGTCAGCGTATCGGGGTTGCCCGTGCATTATCATTGAATCCGCAGTTTATTGTCTGTGACGAACCGGTATCAGCCCTGGATGTATCTATACAGGCCCAAATACTGAATCTGCTTCAGGATCTTCAGGAGGAGAGAGGGCTGACCTACATGTTTATCACTCATGACATGTCGGTGGTAAAACATATTTCTGACGATATTGCAGTGATGTATCTGGGACAGATGATTGAGAAATGTCCTGCCAGCGAAATCTTTAAAAATACGATTCATCCGTATTCAAAGGCATTGCTGTCAGCAATCCCCATTCCTAAGGTGAGCTATAAGCATGAGAGAATGGTGTTAAAAGGAGAAATTGTTTCTCCTATTGATCCAAAAGTATGCTGCCGCTTTGCAGCCAGATGCCCTTATGCAAAACAGGAATGCCGGGAGACTGAGCCAGAGCTTCGAGAGATTAAACCTGACCACATGGTGGCGTGTCACCGGGCGGAAGAGTTCATGAAATAAAAGTGAAAAGACGACGCAGTAACAGCCGGGGCACCTTCAGGGTAAGCGGGTATGGTAAAGGAGAAAACAGATAATGAAAAGATATGATACGCAAATTTGTGTAATAGCAGCAGGACCTTCCGGATTATCTGCAGCTGTACAGTCTGCTCAGGACGGAGCGGATGTAATTGTATTGGAAAAAAGCAGTACAATCGGAGGTACGGCAAATATGGGGATGGGGCCACTGGGAATAGGGACAAAATATCAGAAAAAACAGATGATAGATATTACTGTGGAAAAAGCATTTGATATGTTTATGGACTATACACATTACAATGTAGACGCCCGGTTAGTCAAGAGATATTTTGCCCAGTCAGCGGAAACAATAGAATGGCTGGAAGATATAGGCGTAGAATTTGAAGGGGCATTTCGTTATTTTCCGCAATCAGAGGCAACCTGGCATATTGTAAAAACGGATAAAGGAATTGGCCCAAGAGCCGCTTCTTTTATGAACAGAGCCTTATATAATAAGGCATTGGAACTGGGTGTGACGGTACTTCTGGAGACAGCCGCAACACAAATCCTCAAGGAAGACGGAAGAGTTGTGGGAGTGCGGGCAAGAGGCCAGAATAATGAAGAGATAGAAGTGCGCTGTGACGCAGCCATTATCTGTACAGGCGGCGCAGGCGCAAATACTGAGATGATCAAAGAATATACAGGGCTGGAATACGGAAAAGATGTGTATAACTTTGCTGTTCCCGGTATGGTGGGGGATGGTATCCGTATGGCATGGGAGGCGGGTGCTGACCAGATGCCCATCCGGATCGAGATGGCGGCTGATTTAGGAGGCGGGGAGCCGGCAAATGCCAGTGTCTCCAACATTTTCAAGCAGCCGAATCTTCTTGTAAACCGGTTTGGAAAGCGCATTATGAACGAAGAATATATCCAGAACAGCACTTATCTGAGTAATCTGGCAAACCATCAAAAGGATAAAGTGGTATTTAACATTGTGGATACCTCTATCATCAAGTATTACATAAAACACGGAGTGGATGTCACCAGCTTAGTGGCAAATGTATCCGATGTGTCAGACTTTTTTGAGGGATTTGAGAGTCTTATGGAAAACGGTTCCCATAATTTCTTCCGGGCAGATACCATCGAGGAACTGGCTGAAAAAGCGGGAATTGATGTTGAGAATCTGAAGGAAACCATAGATGACTATAATTTCTTCTGTGACAGTGTGGACGAAGAATTTTTTAAGGCAAAGCGGTATTTAAGGCCTATATTCAAAGCGCCATTTTATGCAGCCGCCCACCATCCGGGAGGTTACGGAACTGTGGGAGGCGTCCGTATCAATGAAAACTGTGAAGCCTGTGACAGGGAGTTCATGCCCATTCCCGGACTGTACTGCGCCGGAGCGGATGCCTGCAATATTTATGATGACAGCTATATGTTCCTGCTTCCGGGAAATTCCATGGGTTTTGCTGTGAACAGCGGGCGTATTGCCGGAATGAGTGCAGCCGAATATATCCAGAAATAAAAACAGGATGTTTTCCGCAAACAGTATAGAAAAGTATAGAATATTTGACAAATTAATGCATTGTGGATTTTGAGGGATATGCTACAATCAGAATTAAGTAACCATTCGTGAAACTATTCATTATGTAATATGATTTGGAGAATATATGAGGAAAAAAGAACTGTTCAGTCTTTCTATCCAGGATAATTCCAGACATGAGGAATTGGTGCTTACAGAAATCAAGGTTTTGTTTGTTCTGGAAGGAAAACTGGATGTGAAGGTGGAGCAAAAACAATATCATTTAAACCAAGAGGATGTTATCGTAATTAATTCCAATAAACGATATGCGGTGAATCAGTCTGAAGATTACCTGCTTATGCAGCTGAGCATTAATTATCAGGAAGCCTGCAGGCAGGTGGATAATGCCGATATTTTTTTCTGGTGTGATTCCAGCGCATCGGACAATGAAAATTATCATAAACTGAGGCAGCTTCTCAAGCATCTGCTGAAGCATTATATTGAAAAACGGGATTACGAACATACCTTTGGTTTTATGTCGGACTGCTATGCGGTTTTACATCAGTTGTCTGTAAATTTTATGGTGAATTCCACGGATTATCAATACAGTGAAGATGATGAGGATCCTTACGGGGAGCGGATCGGACAGATTAACCAGTATATCCATTCCAACTATTCCCAGCCTATCAGTATCAAGGAACTCTCCGATCAACTGTATCTCTCCAATGGATATCTGTCACGTTTTTTTAAAAAGAACTACGGAATGACTTTTGGCAGTTATCTGACCAATGTGAGGATTTTCCATGCATCAGATGAACTTTTGTATACAGATATCCCCATTACTGCAGTTGCATACAACTGCGGTTTTACCTCGGTGGCCTTTTTTAATAAAGTGTTCAAGAAAAGTTACGGATTAACACCGTCAGAGTTCCGCAGACAGGCTGCGGCGGAAGATAACATGCAAGACGACATTACGAAAGCGGCTGCTCTGAAAAAGCGTGTGGAAGAAATCATAGGGGATGTCGAACCTCCGGTACCGGAAGAATGGGAAGAGAAAAAGGTTGAGATATGTAAGGCCCAATACTTTGTAGAGCAAAAGGAAATGTTCCAGAATTACTGGGGGGATACCATTAATCTGGGAGAAGCAGAAAATCTGCTGCACTCGTCCGTACAGGGACATTTACTGATCCTGCAGAGAACGCTGGGATTTAAGTATATCAGGTTTTGGAATATATTCACGGAAGATTTTTATATTAAGCCGGATTTGGAGCATTATGATTTCAGCAGGATTGATGCTGTTTTGGACTTTGTACTGGAACAGGGAATGCTGCCGCATATTGATTTAGGCATCAGGCCGGTGTCTATCTGCTATACAGTTGGAGAGGCAGTGACCAAGAAAAAACATTTTTCAGAATATACAAGTGAGCAGTGGGAAAGACTCATGAAGGTTTTTGTACGCCATCTGGGGATGCGCTATGAGCAGACAAATCTGAAGAACTGGAGGTTTGAACTCTGGTTTAATGAGGCGTACAGGGATGACAGGATAGAGCGAAAAAAATATCTGGACAGATTTGAAATTACCTGCCGGATCATCAAAGAATGCAATAAAGATATTAAGGTGGGCGGATATGGAATCCGGATGGATTATGGACGGGCAGATAGGAAAGAATTTCTGAGTATGTGGACAAAGAGAGAGTATCAGCCGGATTTTATATCCATATATTATAATTCCTATGAACGAGGTTCGGATGGACTGGATACCTTTGCCAAGAGAAGTTCAGATGACGACGGGTTTGTCCATCTGATAGAAAAAGAGCTGGCAGTGATAGCTGCTGCCGGAATGGGCGGACTGCCGGTCTATATCACTCATTGGAATCTGACACCCAGTGACCGTAATTATATCCATGATACAAACTTTAAAGGTGCATATATTGTAAAAAACGTGATCGATCTCTGGGGCAAGACTGCGTCCATGGCGTATAGCGTGGGCAGCGACATACAGTGTGTGTCTTTTGATACGCCCAAGGTGTTGTTCGGCGGAGGAGGCCTGCTGGCCAAAGATGGATTTTTGAAACCTTCGGGGTTTGCTTTTTATTTTTTGAACCGCCTTTTTCCCTGCCTTGTGGGAAAAGACAAAAATTATCTGGTCACCACAGACGGGCACGATAATTACAGGATCGTATGCCATAATCAGCAGAAGCTGAACTATAATTATTATCTTACGCCTGAGACGGATCTGGAAAAAGAAAGTATGTGGAAATATTACGAGAGCAGGTGCAAGTTAAAACTGCAGCTTCAGCTACAGGGAGTGCGGGAAGGAAACTATTGTATAAAAGTCAATCGTATCAATGACTGGAATGGCAATGTCCTTGGTATTTGGAAGGAAATGGGCTATGAAAATGAATTGTCAAAAAATGACATCAGGCATTTTCGGAGGGTCTGTGAACCTAAACTGACCATAAAGGAGGCAAATACCCAAAATGGTATGCTGGCTGTCGATGAAGAGTTGTCAGCCAACGAGATTGCATTGATCAGTATTAAATATGTTATGTCATAGAACAGACAGATACGGAACAAAAAACGAAAAGAGAGGAAATGAGCAGTTATGAAAATATTGGGGATTTCATTCGGCCGGAAAAACCAGCGGTGCGATATTATGGTAAAGGAAGCACTGTTTGCCGCAAGGGCAGAAGGGGCGGAGGTAGAGTTTATCAATACAATGGCCATGCGGATCGATCACTGCCATGCATGTGATTATTGCTCCCGCTGCCGCGACAAAGGAGAGGTGGAAATCAAATGCTGCTTAAAGGATGATTACCATATCCTGGAGGAGGCTTATCTAAACTGTGACGGTATTATTATCGGTGCGCCGGTGTATGCAGTTGGCATTGTAGGGCAGTTTAAAAATTTTATGGATCGTCTCTGTCCTTCCCATGACCGTGCGTCGCTGCTGGAAGAAAACAAGAAGCGTGCGGCAGCCGGAAAACCTCTGCTGGATGAACGTTATTTCAAGGACCGCTATTCCGCATATATCTCCGTGGGAGGTGCAGGTACCCGCAATTGGGTGGCATTAGGGCTGCCCATGCTGCATTTGTTTGACTTTTCTTTTGTACAGAAATGTGTGGGCCATGTGGATGCATACCAACAGGGAATCACAGCTCATCCGGTGTTAGACAGAGATTTAATGGGGAGATGTGCTTCTCTGGGAAAAGCAGTAGCCCAGTCCATCGGAAAACCTTACAGCCAGACAGATATCTGGGTGGGAGAACCGGAAGAAGACGGCACCTGCCCTGTGTGCCATTGCCGCATGTTGAATATGAACGGCACCACAGAGGTGGAATGCCCGGTGTGCGGAATCTGGGGCAAGATGAGTGTGAAAGATGAAAAAGTGACCATTCACTGGCCGGAGGAAGAAATCAGAAGGGCACGAAATACACAGGAAGGTATCTATGAGCACTATAATGAGATACAGGGTATGATCAAAATATGTATATCTAAATTAAGTGATCCCCAAAATGCTGAGTATATCAGACAGGAAATGGATCGCTATAAAAGGTTTAATGAGATTGTCTCATCTCCGGAGTCAGATTCGTAACAGACAGACAGAATATGCCCCGTCTTTAAGACAAACTGCCTGCAGGCCGTTTCAGGGTCCGGGCAGCCAATGGTATCGGGCGCGGGAATATGGGAAAAGGTAAAGGTAAGCTTTGTAAGAGGTATGCTGATACCGGTTCCGGTTTTTTTTACATAAGCTTCTTTTAAAGTCCAGAATTTAAAAAACCATTGAATACGAAGCTCAGCCGTAGTGGCTGTTTGATAAAAAAAGTATTTTTCCTCAGGGGAAAATACTTTTTTTATCAGTGTGTTTTCAAAAGCTCCGGGCAATTCCCCGTCAATGCCGATGGGACGGCAGGAAAAAGCACATGCCACCAGCCTGTGACAGTGGGTGATGTTAAAGTGAATACCTGGCAGACCCGCCAGATAAGGCTTTCCCTCCGGGGAGATAAGGAGAGATTCCTCTAACTTATCTGTGGAGTAGTGAATATGGTACAGCTCCTTGAGTCCGGTGAGGAGAAGAGTCCTTCCCAGTGAGTGTTCCTGTGCTTCCACTGCGCTGACGGAATCTGAGACAGGGGTATAATAGGTATAATAGATAACTGGCATGGCAGGCTCCTTTGGCAAAAATCAGATATAATTTAAACACCGGATAAACGGAAAAAATCATTTTTTTCGGATTCGTTTTGTGGTATTTTAAAAGCTTCAAAATCATGGCTGTGATAGAATAAATTGTTTAAGTAAAAGAGCAGGTTACGGTCTTCCCTGCAAAAAACTGCCATAATCACCATCTGGATCTTTTTCGTGTTCCAGACAATACGGTGTGATAAAGTCATAAAGGACAGTTTGGTTTCCTGTGCCGGAACAACAGAGTACAGAAAGACAATGTTGTTTTCAATGGCAAAGGAAGACACAGATTCCCGGCTTAGAATCTCCAGTAAATGCTTTTCAGAAGCAATATCATCCCGGATAAAGTCGGACATCATCTCCTCTATAATGGGAAATCTCTCGGTAAGGTCCTTGTTCCCATGCCAGTAAGCATTTTGAAAGAGACTTTCAGTGGGAGCAGACGGCTGAGGACACAGAGAGCGCATTGCCAGCATTTTAATATCATTCTGAAAAGAGGAGGAAGAAAAGTTTACAAAGCTGTCAAGGTAAATGGTTCTGGTGGCAGCGTTGTCACTGATCTTTTTTTTCACGGTGGTCAACACAAGGTCTGTCCGGGAAAAATCAAAGGTACTTTTGGAATTTACAGGAAGCAGGTCCGTAACTTCTAGATAACTGCCGAACATTGCCAGGACTTTACGTTTTATAGCCCATGTTGTAGTCATGTTCATATGACAGCAGATCACAGTGTTGATTTTCTTTTCCGGGTGAACCGTAAAATGGTATTCTAATGCTCCCGAAAGACAAAAGGCCAGATTGATGAGCTCTATCTCGGTAAGACGGCGTCCCATGCACTCAAAAGCAATATCCTGAAACAGATAGGCAAACTCAAATTCCGGAAGCAGGTTCTTCTTGGTGGTATTTGCATTTCCCTGTGCATAGAAAATACAGTGATTGCCTTGCAGTGTGCGCAGATAAAGCAGCAAGGTAATATAAAATTCCCTGTCATCTGAAAAGTCAATTGTAAAAACTCTTTTAATTCTTGCAAGAAAGCGGTCTGCCATTTCAATGGTAATAGGTCCGATATAAAATTCTGCATTTCCCTCTGAAATCAAAGATTCATCTAACAGGATCGCCTGTGAAATAAAATGATAAATAAAATCTCTCTCTGCAGTGGGAAAGCTGCAGTGCATCTTCTTTTCCAAATCCGTAAACAAATCCCTGGTAACCAGATAGGCTGCTGTGTTTGTCATGGGAACAGGAGCAGTTTCAGGAAGACGGTATCCTGACATGATCCTGTGGTACATAATAGCCAGAGAAAGTTCAAGTGCAACCAGACTGGGGTCTTCCATCCGGATGTGATAGCGGTGGAGATGAAAAGGAACGATATCCAGCAAAAAGTCCATGATCTGTTCATCGAGAAAATGATAACCATAATAGGCATTTCCCTTTGCGTTGTAATCCCAGTCTTCATGAAACAGATTTAAGAGTACCGCACGTATTTTATACTCGTTTTTTTCGTAGGAAATGGTGTTTTTATGCTGGATCAGTTCAATATGAGGTTCTGCCAATGTATATTTCCGTTTTAATGCATGGAGATCGTACATTAATGTGGTGTGGCTGACAAACATCTCATCTTCCAGATCAAACAGGTTCAGCGGTTCTCCGGACAGGCAGAGCTGAAATGCCAGGTAACGCATGCGGTCTTCTTTGGTAAAAAAAACAGTGTCGTTTCCATTCAATTCTTTTAACTTATCCGGAGCCTCTGTATATAAAAGATATCCCTTGCTCTGTTCAGAAAGAATATGTGTGTTATAAGCAGTCAGAAAATGATTCAGCTCCTGAATATCGTTACGGATGGTCCGGGAAGAGACATCCAGGTCCTCGGCAATCTTCTTTCCTGTAATATAGGAATTTTGATTTTGAAGTATGTGCAGAATCTTTCTCTGACGGAGGGAGAGAGTCAAAGTATCCATGCAGGAAAGCTCCTTTCTTTTTATGATTTGTCTATCTGTTTTTCCTTATGAGAATTATATCAAATCGAGGCACCAATGGCTAGAGCGTGTTTGGCCAAAAGTGAAGCTGGAGGCCGGGTTTGTTTTCCTCTTAATAGCGGAAAAACATGATTTGAGAAGAAAACCGGGACACGATAATATGAACCTGTAAGATAAAGACAAATCGAATAACGGGAGGAGAAGTATGAGTTTTGATTTCTTTGTAAAGAGCAATATTAAATTTGGAAGAGGCGCAGCAGAAAAACTTCCTGAACTGATAAACGCATATGGCCTGAAGCATGTAATGGTAGTGTATGACAGCGGGGTCAAAGCAGCGGGCATTGCAGATAAAGTTTTGGAACAGATACATAAGACAGGGGCAGCGGTTACGGTGTTCGATGACGTGATTCCCAACCCCACAAATGAAATCGTAGAAAAAGCATCCGGCATTGCCAGGAATGCACAGGTGGACGGATTTGTGGCAGTTGGCGGAGGAAGCAGTATTGATACCGCTAAAGCCATCAATGTGTTAATGACAAATCCCGGAAAGATCAGCGATTATGCGGGGATGAATATGGTGAAACATCCATGTCTGCCGCTGATCGCAATTCCCACAACCGCAGGGACTTCCAGTGAGATCACAAACGTCAGCGCATTGATCGATACGGAAAAAGTGATCAAGTACGTTGTGATAGACAACAAGATTACAGCGTCTGATGTGATCGCTGACCCGGAATTTACCAGAACGGTTCCGGCAGGTGTAACTGCGGCCACGGGAATGGATGCCATTACCCATGCGGCAGAGAGTTACCTGTCCAATATGGCAACACCCCTTACAAAATATCAAGCTCTGGAAGGGCTTCGCATCCTGTATCAAAATATAACAAGAGCGGTTGAAAATGGTGAGGATATGGAGGCCAGAGAACAGATGATGCTGGGATGTATTATCACCGGATTTAGTTTCTCCAATGCAAACCTGGGCTTAGTCCATGGAATTGCCCATACCTTAAGCGCACACTTTGGACTGGCTCACGGCATGGCAAATGCAGTTGTTCTTCCCTATGTGATGGAATATAACGCAGAGAGCTGTCCAAAACAGATGGCGGAGCTTGCAAAGGCAATAGACCTTCCGGTAAGCGGAAATCCCGAGAAAGATTCTCATCTGTTTGCGGAGGAATTGAAAAAGCTGACAGTCAGGCTGAAGATCAGGACGTTATCTGAGCAGGGAATACAGAAAAAAGACTTTGATATGCTTGCCGAAGATGTTCTGAGAGAGCCTGTACTTGGTTTTAACCCTCGCCAGGACATCACAAAAGAAGACATATTGGCAATCCTTGAAAAGGCATATTAAGAAGAGAAAAATTCATGAATAAGAGAAAAAAATGGAAAATTATCGTCGCGGTTGTATGTATTTCCTTTATCCAGGGGCTGCAGTTTAGTGTATCGCCAATCCTGGGTCAGATATCTGAACATTATCAGGGAGTTCCTGTGAGCCTGGTGCAGATGCTGGTCACGGCGCCTTCGCTGATATCCATTGGAGTGGCATTGGCTTCTGGCTGGCTGGCGGTGAAGGTCAGCAAAAAAAAGCTTCTGCTCTTGGCAAGCCTTGTGGCAGGAGTCAGCGGGATCGTCCCTTTTTGGGCTGATTACTTTCCTCTCCTTTTTGGGGCGAGAATGGTTTACGGAATCTCATTGGGATTGTCCACAACGCTGAACACAGCGGTGGTTGCGGATTTCTTTGAAGGAGATGAGAGGGTTTCTGTTATGGGAATCCAGGCGGCCAGCATAGGAGCCGGGATGGTGCTTATCACTACGGCAGCAGGGTGGCTGGGAATGTCCGCGTTTAAAAATTCTTATTGGATCAACATAATAGGATTTCTGTCTTTGATATTGATCGCGGTCTGTCTTCCGGAAGCGCCGGAAGCAAAAGCGAAAGAAAAGGAAAAGATACGCCTGAACGGAGAAGTCTTTACTGCGTCCCTGTTTGCTTTTCTGGAATTTTTATTTCTCATTGCCTTTACAACCAATATTTCCATGCATATCGGCGGGGCATTAAAAGGAAATACGGCAGTGTCAGGGATGCTGACCGGGGTTTTTTCCGGGATACAGATTGCCGCAGGTCTTATGCTTGGAAGAATCACAAAGATTACAAAGAAGTATACAATGCCTGCCGCCATGCTCAGTTTTACTGTGGGCGCAGTGCTTTTAAGCCTGTTTCCCGCTGATATGAAAATGTTGGTTCTGGGAGCCTTGTTCTGTGGCTTTTCCCAGGGGGTTTTTATTCCCACAGGGATGGTCAATGTGGCCAACGCAGTACCGCCGGCGGCAACGGCCATGGCATCCGCCATATTCACCAGCGCAATGAGCCTGGGGCAGTTTATATCTCCGGCCGTGTTGAATGGCAGTTCAAAGATACTGTTTGGAGAAGCGGCAACAGCCAATGTGTATCTGATCGCGGCGGTGGGTATGGCAGGTTCCGCTGTACTGGCATTTGCCTGGAAAGCAAAGAAGACAACCGGATGATTGAGAATCATCAAGAGTAGATGAATAAAAATTGGAGGTAGATACCAAATGAAAAAGAAACTTGCACTTTGTACACCGATTCCGGAGAAGATTCTCCAGTCTGTCAAAGAACAGTGTGATATCACTGTCTGCGGTGAATTAAAACATGGAAAGGGTAATGTCACAGAAGAAATGACACGGGAAGAGTGTAAAGGACATGAGCTGGTGGTGCTTGGCGACGAATATGCCGGTGGGGAAACGATCAGGGAGTGGGCTGCATCCGGTATGAAATTTATGGGTGTAGCAAAAGGAACACCGGCAACCGTGGATCATGAGGCGATTCAGGAGGCGGGAATAGAGCTTTCCTATACACCCGGAAGAAACCGTGTGGCTGTGGCTGAGTTTAATATGGGGCTGATGATCGCAGTCGCCAGAAATTTAACCCTGAGCAGTACAGGATTGTCCAGAGGCGAACATGTGGGTGAACCCATGGAAGATATTTATGATGTGCCGGATGTGAAAAATGTAACCTTTGGTCCCTTGGATGAAAACCATCCGTTTATGGATTATGGTATTGGGTTTGAGCTGTATGGCAAAAAACTGGGAATTGCAGGTTATGGTGCCATCGGAAGAGAAGTTGCAGTCAGAGCCAAAGCTTTTGGAATGGAAATCCTTGCATATGACCCCTATATTCCCAAAGAAAAGATTGAAACGGACGGGGTGCAGGCAGTGAATCTGGATACCATGCTCAGCCAGTCAGATATGATCAGTATCCATCTCCCTGTACTGCCCCAGACAAAAGGGATCGTGAATAAAGACTGGTTTTCAAAAATGAAGTCAACTGCCTATGTGATCAATACCGCCAGGGCAGCAGTCATTGACCAGAAAGATTTTGTGGAAGCTCTTCAGAATAAGCAGATCGCAGGAGCGGCCATTGATGTTTACTGGAAAGAACCGGTGCCCGCCAACCATCCTCTGCTGAAAATGCGCAACGTTGTCTGTACACCGCACATGGCAGGTCTTACCACAGATGTGGACGGCTGGTCAGGAACCATGATGGGAGAAGAGATACTTGCCTATCTGAAAGGGGAACAGAGAAAGTATATCTGGAAGGTTCGCAAATAAAAGTAAAACGACGAATAAGGAGATTGAAGTATGATTTATGAAGATATCAGAAAAACAGTGCTGGCTGCCATTAACGAAGCGGTGGAAAAAAAGCTGATCAACGGTACATCCGGGAACATCGCAATGAGAGATTCAGAGAATCCCAATATTGTTGCAATCACACCCAGCGGAATTTCCTATGCGGGGATGAAACCGGAGGATATTGCCATTGTGGAAATGATGGATGACGGAACAAATAAATGGATTGACGGAGCTTACAAACCGTCCTCCGAAGTTCCCATGCACACGGCAGTTCTGCGCATGAGAAAAGACGTAAATGCCACAGTACATACACACAGTATGTATGCCACCATCTGCGCCATGGGAGATGACCCGGAACTGAAACCTATTACACCGCCTCAGTGTGAGTTTACACCGGTCAAAGTGGTTGGATTCACAATGCCGGGTTCCGATGAAGTGGCAGAGAAGGTGGCAGCGGCAATCGGTGAAAAGGGAAGAGTATGTCTGATCAAAAATCATGGCATGTTTTCCTGCGGCAAGGATATGAAGGGAGCTATGCACGCGGCAGTTTACACAGATGAAATGGCGCAGACAACCGTAATTGCAAAAACCCTGGGCAATTATGAGCCAATGCCCCAGAAGGCAGTGGAAGCCATGCAGGCCCTGATTGCCGCGGACCAGGCAGTTTAAGATACCCTTCTGACAGGAGGATATGATATTGGGAGAAATACAGAAAAATTACCTGATAGGCATGGACTGCGGGACGACGAATATAAAAGCCATTCTGATGGGGGAGGACGGAACGGTTGCGGCATCGGCAAGCCGGTTAAGCACAACCATTCAGGCTGGCCCGGGGGCAGTGGAACAGGACCCGCAGGAATGGTGGAGAAATGCAGCAGCCATATTCCGCTCGCTCTCAGAAAGTGCCGGTGATTCCATCATGAAGAGAGTCAGGGGAATCGGCATCAGTTCTCATACGGTAACCATGCTGCCCTTGGATGAGAAAAGAGAACCCCTGCGAAATGCCCTGACATGCCAGGACGGGAGATCAGGCAAAGAAATGCACCGGATTGTAAAGGAAATGGGCTTGGAGCATTTTACATCCGTTGCAGGGGGGCAGCCGGCAGTTTCTTTCCTGCCAAACAAGATTCTGTGGTTTAAAGAACATGAGCCGAAGTTGTTCGCAAGAACCAGGTACTACATACAGGCAAGTTCTTTTTTGAACATGAAGCTTACAGGGGTCATGACAACAGATATGGATCAGGCGTCCAGAACACAGTGTCTGGACATCCGCACTATGACATGGTCAAAAGAGATCGGAGATATCATAGGGGTGGATCTAGAGCAGGTGATGCCGGAGTTAAAGGCAGTTGACGATATTATCGGAACTGTGACAAGAGAAGCTGCCCGGGAAACAGGTCTGCCAAAAGGCGTGCCTGTGATTGCCGGATGCAGCGACGCTCTGGCTTCCATGTATGCCATGGGATTAAAGCAGCTTGGAGACGCAGGGGAGTCCTCGGGAACAACATCCATTGTCTTTGCCGGAAGTGAAAAAAAGAGCCCCTCCAATGTTCCGGTAGTCACAAGACCCTGTACTATTCAGGGAATGCCCTGGATTTTCGATGCGCCTATACAGTCTACCGGGTCATCCATCAAGTGGTTTATAGATAAAATGGCTGCCCAGGAAAAGCTGGAGGCAAAAGAAAAGCATATGGATATCTATACCTATTTGAACGAACTGGCGTCAGAGGCACAGCCCGGGGCAGGGGGATTATTCTTTTATCCCTATCTGATGGGTGAAAGGGCGCCCCTCTGGAACGAATACGCAAGAGGAATGTTCATCGGCATGGGTATGGACACGGAGAGAAGGGATTTTGTAAGGGCTGTTTTTGAGGGTACTGCCTATGCACTTCGCCATGTGGTGGAGACCATCAAAAAGTCTGGGGCAAGAGTTGACGCATTGTATATCTGCGGCGGCGGGGCAAAGAGCCGTACATGGTGCCAAATCAAGGCATCCATGCTGCGGGTTCCTGTATATCTTCTGGACAGCAGCTCCGGGGATGTGCCCATGGGTGACGCTCTGCTTGTGGGGCATAAGGTCGGTGTGTTTCCGGATTTTGCAAAGGCGGCAGAGAGTATCATCAAGGTAAGGGAAGTAATCCAGCCGGTTCAGCAGTGGGCCGACATCTATGATGAGCGATACCCGTATTATGTGGAACTATACCAGAAACTGGATGAAAGCCTGAAAAACCTCAGGGAAATCGTTGAGAGTATGGATAAAAAAGGATAAGAGTCTGTTTTTAAATTGCTTTAATGAATTTTCAAACAGGCGCTAGGAAAGGATGGTAAAGATGAAAGCAGTAGCAAGTTTTGGGATTGTCAATGCTGATACAAGCGGCCCGGGCGCTTTTTTGAGAGCAGCAAAATGGTATTGGGACGAACTTACCGATATGTTTGCGGCGGCCGGGTTCACCTCAGTGATGATTCCCATGGTGCCCAACACCGAAAATGTGTCACGAAACGGAGCGCCTATTTGTACGGCATCCGTAAAGACACGTTTCGGTTCACCGGAAGGATATCTGAAATACCTGAACAATAAAGGAATTGAAAATGTTGAGGCCATTGGCATTTCCGCACAGAGCCAATTTAACAGTCTTTTTGAGACAGGCCTTCCCATAGAAAGATTTTTTGATGCTTTTTACAGCCACGCGGCAGACACCATAGAGGCGCTGGTACAGTTGGGAGGCAGCACACTGCTGGCATCCCCCACACCGGGGATTGGTTTTTTGGATCAGGCATTTCACGGGGATGAAGGAAAAAAAGAAAAGTTTTTGGCAAATGCAGCGGAATGTATGAACCGTATCGGAGAAGCCTGCAAGGAAAACAAGATCCATTTTGCAGTCCGCAATGAATACTGGACTTTAGTCAGGGGAACCAAGATTGATTCCTTCATGGAAAATCTGGATACCAGTCTTGTCTCTTATGCGGCAGATCCGGCACATCTCTCCATCGCCAATGCGGATTACCTGGAATACTTTAAAAAATATGCAAAACAGGCAAAGGCGGTGTGCTTTACAGATACAAAATTCAAGGATGAACTGGATGTTTACAAGACAATATCCCCGGAATTCCCCCAGGATGGACGCAGGCAGAGAGTATACTATGACCTGGGTTATGGAAATATGGATTTTACTGAAATATATAAAATTCTGCGGAATGCTGACTTTGACGGTCCGGTAATATTGGATTCCAAATATTCACTGGATATTCCAAAAGGAATTTTAAGGATGAGAACATTCTGGAATAACTTGGAGAAAAATTATATTGCTGAGGAGGTAAGGAATGGAAAATAGAAATATTGATTATACGTACATGACGAATCTTTGGGGCAATATCAATTATAAGCAGATTAACAATTTTGATGAGTGGTATATGGGTGACTTTGGGTCAGCCTACTATTATCAGGATTGGGATAAGATTCTCCGCTACTTTGCAGGGGCCGGATTTAAGGGAATTGAGATTATGGTCTTTTCTGTTCCTAACATCACCAATGCATTCGGATCAATGAAAAATTTCAGGGACTTTGCCCTGGAACGGGGTATCGAACGGATCACAGGAATGTTTTCCCATCATGTGGGGTCCCAGGATAAGAGAAATCATCCGGGAATATTTGCATATGAGCAGCAGGCCATTGACGCCCTTGCAGAGTGTGGCGGGATCAACCTCATCGTGCAGCCCGCAGGCCAGTATTACGGAACAGGACCCCTGGATGAAGAGGGCCTGAAAAATGTGGCAGAGTGCATGAATACCGTGGGACGTATGTGCGCGGACAAGGGGCTGGCAGTATCCATCCACAATGAATTCTGGTGCGCCGTGAATAAGTATGACCATGAGAAATTTTTAGAGATGACAGATCCCCGTTATGTTTATTACTGTCTTGACACAGCACAGGTTGCGATTATGGGGAAAGATATCCTGAATTTTTATGATACTTATCATGACAGGGTACAGTATTTCCACATAAAAGACACCACCTACATTGATGCCCCGGATGAAAAGCGATTCGGCGCAGGGGCGGAATTTGATGAGAAGGGAGCGCGCTGGTTCTGGGAGCCGGGCGGCGGACTTCTGGACTTTAAAGGTCTGTGGGAGCTGATGAAAAAGTATAACCATAAGGGATGGATTGGAATTGAATCGGATGGAACACCGGATCCTCTGTCAACCATTCTTTTGACGAAAAATTATATTGATACGGTTTTGGATCCCATTTACAAATAACAGGATTGGTCTGGCCGGCTGACAGCGGCTATGTTAATAGATCAAATATATTTTATTTACCATGAAGGAGGAAATATTATGATGGACACACAGTTTGCAAAATTTTTACAGATTGGAATTATTGTAGAAAATGTTGAGGAGACGGTAAAACAGTATGAAAAGTACGGGATTGGACCCTGGAGGATCAGCCCTTTGGATTCCGCGGAATTTCCCGATTTTACCATGAACGGAAAAAAGGAACGTCTTCAGACCGTTATGGCATTTTGTGACTGCTGGGGATTTGAATTAGAGCTTATTCAGCCAGTCAGTGACAGCCCTTATAAAACATGGCTGGAGGAACATGGACCGGGTATGCATCACATTGCGCTGATCACCAGGGATGGGTTTGGAAAAGTGGTTGATGAGCATAAAAAACTCACCGGCAGGGCCCCATGGCTGTGGTGCAAAGACCCTGTTATCGGAATGGAGTTTGCATATCTGGACTTACATAAAGAACTGGGATTGTTCCTGGAAATATATAACGAGGATAAAAAAGGCGGATTAGACGCCAACTTCAAGCTGCCGGAATAAGAAAACAAACATGGAATAAAGGAGAATGAGAATAATGGAATATGTAAAATTTAACGGAATTGACAAAAAGATCAGCAAGTTTTTTATGGGCACATTCGGAATGTTCCCTGACAATAAAGAGAAACATTTTCAGACACTGGATGCAGCGTATGACCTTGGAATCACTGCCATTGACACAGCACGTGCCTATGATTCCGAACCCACAGTAGGCGAATGGATTGAATCCAGGGGTGTCCGTGAGAACATTGTTCTTCTTTCCAAGGGTGCCCATCCCACAGACTACCGCCAGAGAGTCACACCTTATGACATTGACTCTGATCTGGCTGAGACTCTTGCAGAACTCCGCACCGATTATCTGGACATCTATCTTCTGCACAGAGACAACACAGAACTTCCTGTTGGCCCCATCGTAGAAAAGTTAAATGAGCATCAGGCAGCAGGGAGAATTAAGATATTCGGAGGTTCCAACTGGACTCATGAACGTCTGGAGGAGGCAAACGAATATGCCTATGCCCACAATCTGACACCAATGTCTGTATCCTCTCCCAACTTCAGTCTGGCTGAACAGGTTAAGAATCCCTTTGCTCCGGGATGTGTTACTATTGCAGGAAATAAAAATGCAGATGCCCAGGCTTGGTATACGAAAAACCAGATGCCGGTTCTCGCATATTCCTCCCTTGCCAGAGGGTTATTCTCAGGAAGGATCACAAGAGAACTTCTGGCAGAGGACCCAGAAAAAATTGATATGTTCTGCCGCATCGGATACTGCTATGAGGAAAACTTTGTAAGACTCGACCGCTGTAAAGAGATTGCAGAGGAAAAGAACTGCTCCATTCCCCAGGTGGCAATGGCATATGTTCTGGACAGCCCGCTGAATGCATTCCCCATTATCGGAGCGGCAAACAGAAGCGAGATAGAATCCTCTCTTGGAGCATTGAACGTAAAACTTACGCCCCAGGAAGTGCTTTATCTTGAACTGAAGGCTGATACAAGGAAATAAAGGTATGTCAAATTGCGTGTGGATAAGACCACAGCGCCTGCGGAAGGGAGAAGATTATGGTACCAGGTAAAATTGGAAAATATAGCCGGAGCGTCTCTATTATCGGAGTGGGGGCAATGCCCTTTGGCGATACAGGGGAGAATCCGGAATTAAAGGGACTTACAGAAGGAGAATTTTTTGGGGCAGCAGCACTGATGGCAATGGAAAATGCAGGAATTGAGCCGAGAGACATTGATTTCTTTTACCATGGCTCTGCCAATCCAAAGTTTTTTAACAATGCAGCAACACCTAACATGCAGGTTGCAGAGTGGTTCGGGGTGCGGGGAAAAGGCTCTGTCCACCACTCAGAGGCATGCTGTACCGGTTATGTGGGTCTGGAACAGGCTGTAAATGATGTGGCAAGCGGTGCACATGAAATTGTCCTTTCCGGCTGTGTGGAGATGGCATGCGGCCTGCCGGTTCCGGGAAAACCGGCACATCTGCGGAAAAAGATCACCACAGATGATGTTACACCTGATCTGGAAGCAATTATGGACCGCGCTTACACACGTGCCCTTGGAGGAGGCCATATCGGACAGGATGACTGGACGGATCTCTACAAAAATGAATATGGCCTGACAGACAGCCAGGTAGACGAAGTTTTAAATACCATGTCTTACCACGGAAGAAGAGCCGCTGTATTGAATCCTCTGGCTATGTACCGGACACCTTTTGAAGAGATTGCAAAGGAGCTGGGATTTGATGACCCCATGGAGTATCTCCGCTCACCCTTTAACCCAAAAACAACCCAGTATCTCCGTGTGACCGGCAATGCGCCCAGCGCGGATGGCTCTGCCTGTGTCATCGTCTGTCCTACGGAAATGGCACACCAGTTTAAACAAAAGCCCATAGAAGTTCTGGGTGTGGGAACCTCTTGTCTGGAACTTATGAGGCCCCACAATGAGATGGAGATCACCAGAGAAGCCGGACGTCAGGTCTATGAAGCCACCGGCTTACGCCCGGAGGATATTGATCTTCTTCTTGTAAATGATTTTGTACTCTCGTCACAGCTCCTCGCAGCGGAGGAACTTGGCTACCTGCCCAAAGGTGAAGGGTGGAAGTGGGTGCTGGAAGGACGTACTGCGTTTGACGGAGACAGGCCCATCAATCCTCATGGCGGCCGTACTTCATATGGACATGCTTATGGGGCGTCCGGCATGGCAGATATCTATGAAGCTGTACTTCAGTTGCGCGGACAGGCGGGACCCCGTCAGATAAAGAAGAATCCCAAAACAGCAATGCTGCGCGGATTTGGCGGTGGTCAGAACTGCCATATTCCGATCCTGAGAGTTCTGGAATAAGGAGGTCAAAATGAAGATTGAAAAAATTGTCGAAAAATTTTATGAGGGCTTAGCAGAGCACAAAATTTATGCCCGCAGATGTTTGGAATGCGGTGCCATTGAATATCCCCCCAGATATGCGTGCAACACCTGCGGATATCATGAGACAGAATGGGTTGAACTGTCAGGAAAAGGAAAACTTCACAGTATCATTCTCCCGGCATCACTGAATGCAGATCCCTGGAACGATAAGATCGGACCTTATTGCTATGGCCTCATCGAACTGGAAGAAGGCGTGATGTTTAACGGGACGGTATTCGGTATGACCCGGAAAGCGGCAAAGAAAATGAAAGATAAACTGCCAATCCCCATACATGCTCTTTTTGCGGAGAGGGACGGGTTTACAACCCTGTTTTTTGAAGTTGATAAAAATGTGGAGGAAAATAAATGAATAGAGATGAAATGATTAAATTTATTGTTGATTGTGTGGCACAGACTTATCGTGCAGATGCGGCCGGAATATCGGAATCCACCAATATCCCCGAGGAGTTCGGAACAAAATCCCTGCAGAGAGTTTCCTTATGCGCATTGATCGAGAATGAGACAGATGTGGTTCTCTCTCTGGGAGACATTGGAAAATACCCTACAGTTGGTGAACTGGCTGATTTTATCCTGGAATCAGAATAAACTTAAAATAGTAAGCAGAAATCAGGGCTGTTGTTTTGCCGGGCACGTTTTAAGCAATACAACAGTCCTTTTATCTTGTAAGCGGATAAATCTTCCGCTTTCAAGATAAAGCCTCCGGCGGATTGCAGAGGCGCGCAGATGTGCTTTGTCATGCAGAGCATGACGCGCGCCTCGCAGCAAGTACGCAGAGGCGTACTTGAATAAATATATTTCCGCAATAAAGAGGAAATATCAAAGTTGAGAGCCAAGATAGAAAATGCTATATTGTGTGTAGATAAAAGACGTACAGAAAACGATTGGTTGGGGAGGGAAATATGGCTGAAATTATAATTGATGGCATCCGGTTGGAAGTGCCGGAGCATAGATGTGTATTAGAATGCGCATTGCAGGCGGGAATTTACATTCCCCATCTGTGTCATCATCCAGATCTGCCGGAAAATGGCTCCTGTCGTTTATGCATTGTTGAGGTTGAAGGTGTGAAAGGTGTGGTTCCATCTTGTACCTTAAAGGCGGAAAACGGAATGGTCATTCGTACAGAGAGTGAAAATCTTCGGAAATTACGGTCTATGGCTATGGAACTGCTTCTGGCCGGACATCCGGAGGATTGTTCCACCTGTCCTAAATACGGCAATTGTGAACTTCAAACACTGATACAGTACCTGGGGGGTGCAGGCTCCCATATAAAAGAGAGAGTAAAAGGATTTAAAGAGAATAAAGAAAACCCCTTGATCGAGTATGAGATGAACCGCTGTGTGCTGTGCGGAAGATGTGTGCGTGCGTGCAATGACCTGCGGGGTGTAGGCGCAATCCAGTACCAGAAAAAGAACCTGGAAACCTATGTGGGAACCCTTCATGACAAATTGCTGGCGGACGCAGACTGCAGGTTCTGTCAGGCCTGTGTGGAGGTATGTCCCACAGGAACTATAAGAGACAAACTGATGGAAAGAAATGCCCAAAAAGCATCCAAGGAAGACTGGGTCATTCCCTGTAAGGCGGCGTGTCCTGCCCACACAGACGTTCCCAGATACATCCGTTTTGTCAAAGAGGGAAACTGCGATGGGGCGGCGGCTGTGATCCGTGAAAAAGTTCCGTTTCCAAAGGCGCTGGGACATGTGTGCTCCCATGCGTGTGAATTACAGTGCAAACGGGGCGAAGTGTCGGAAGCCATGTCCATCCGCAATATCAAACGCTATGCGGCTGAGCAGGATACCGGTAGATACTGGAAAGGCAAAGGAAAACAGCTTCCCGATACCGGAAAGAAAGTCTGTGTAGTGGGCGCAGGGCCGGCCGGTATGACGGCTGCGTATTATCTCCGCAAGCAGGGACATGACGTGACATTAAAAGAGGCGCTTCCCACTGTGGGTGGTATGATGAGTTACGGCATTCCTGCCTATCGTCTCCCAAGGGAGGTTGTGGCTGAAGAATACGGTTATATGGAAGAGACAGGTATACATACAGAGGTGAATACCCGGGTGGAGCATCCGGCGCAGCTTCTGAAAGAATACGATGCAGTTCTTATGGCTATAGGGACACATCAGGGTGTGCGGCTTCCCATGGAGGGAAATGATCTGCCCGGGACTTTGGTGAACATTGAGTTTTTGAGAAAGTGTTCTATGGGTCAGGAGACAGGGATTGGACGCCATGTGATCATTCTCGGCGGGGGCAATGTGGCCTTTGACTGTGCCAGAAGTGCAAAAAGGCTGGGAGCAGAAGAGATCCATGTGGCCTGTCTGGAGGCAGAGGATAAGATGACGGCAGACGAGGAAGAGATCCAGCAGGCGAAGGAAGGGGGAATCCTGGTACATCCGGCACAGACCTTTGAGAGGATTACCGGGACAGAGTATGTGACAGGCGTTGATTTTATGGATGTGGAAGAATTTTCTTTTGATGAGAACAGACGGCCGGTTATCAGGAAGAAAGCCGGTTCGGAGCACCATATAGAATGTGACACCGTTATTTTTGCCACAGGACAGAGAGTTGAGATTACAGAAGAGGCAGGTATCCTTCTGGGACGGGCAAATTCCATTGTCACAAAGGAAGGAAGCGCAGCGGCTTCTGTGGAAGGAATCTTTGCGGCAGGCGATGCAGTGTACGGAACCAAGTCGGTGATCATGGCCATAGAGGCCGGAAGACAGGCTGCCAGTGAAATAGATATTTATCTTGGCGGCGACGGTGATATCACGGAAACTTTCGCGCCAGCGCAGCACGCAGATCCCAAAATCGGGAAGATAGAAGGTTTTGCGTATCAGAGACGGACTTCCACGGATATAAAAGAGGCAAAAGAACGTCAGAGTAACTTTAAACTGGTTGATGATGGATTCTGTAATGAGGCAGCTTGTTCAGAAGCGTCACGATGTCTGCAGTGTGATCTGAGGCTTCAGATCACACCGGCGAGACTCTGGAAAGATTTTGAAGGCAAAGAGGGGGTATACTCTTGAAAATGAATGAACTTCTAAAATCTCTGGATAAAGAAAAGGTTTTAAGCCAAATCCGGAGAGCCGGAATTACTGAGTACGGGACGCTGAGTGAAGGACTGGCAGAAAAACTGGACAGATTCCTTCAGTCCGGCAGGGAAGAAGGAACCCCGGTTCTGGCTGCCGGAGCATTGAACAACAATGACTTTTCACACATGCTGCTGGATATTCTGAAAAAGGAGCCTGAAAAAGTCCTGACAGGGCTGGGCGTTACGGCATGGCTTACAGACGCGGACAGAGCTGTCTTGTATTTGCCGGAGGAAGAGACAGAATTAGCCGGGATAGTTGAAAAATCTGCCAAAGAGATGGAGATGGACCTTCTCATAGTAAACGAAATTGCAGACATGCGGTTGCTGAGAAACGGGATCATAAATCACATCCAGACATTGGCAGCAGTTGCGGATGTTTTAAATGACAGGTATGAAGCTAAAACATTAGTAAGTGTTGTAAAATATACGGACAGCAAAACCGCTGAGACGGTATCAGAACCCCGTTACGTGCCCTTCGGAACTCAGATGCAGGAGGTAACCGGAAGTTTGGATGGGATAAAAGCAGTTCAAATTGGCGACGCTCTGTATCTGCCCGAGGAAATTCCGCCTATGATTCTTACGGAAAGGACAAGTCTGGGGGACGGAGTCATAAAGCTTTACACAGATGGCTGCTGTATGTTGGACGCAGCGTTTGAACAGCTAATGAAGAGCCGCAGAAAAAGCTGCGGAAAATGTACATTCTGCCGGGAAGGACTGATTCAGCTATATGCCGGAATGAAGGAAGTGATCAGCGGAAAAGGCAAATTACCGGGCATGAAAATTATGGAAGAAATCGGAGAGGCTATGACGTTCTCTTCCTCCTGTACCATTGGAAACTCGGGTAGCGCATTGGTTCTGGGGACCATTGAAAAATTTGAGAATGAATACGTGGATCATATAAAGAGAAAAAAATGTACAGCCGGAAGCTGTCTGGCATTTGTAAATATTTATATTGACCCTCAAAAATGCATGGGCTGCGGCAAATGTCAGGAGACTTGTGAGGGCAGTTACATAGAAGGGCTGAATGGCTACATCCATATGATTGAAGACACTGACTGCACAAAGTGCGGAAAGTGTATAGGGGCTTGCCCGGAAAGTGCAATCATATCCACTACGGGCCGTGTGCCGGGGCTGCCGGACCGGCTTACCAAAGTAGGACGGTTTAAACGATATTAGTGAAAATTGGATAATGAAAGGGGAAGAAAAAAATGGGAAGACTTTTAACCATTATGACATGTCAGTGGACGGATTTGGAACTTGAGGTTATGTGCCGGAAAGCAAAAGAGATGGGTTATGACGGCCTGGAGCTGGCATGCTGGGGCAATCATCTCGACGCGAAAAGAGTAGTGGAGGATGATTCCTATTTTCAGGAAGTCATGGATCTGCTGAAGAAATACGACTTGAAATGTGAGGCCCTGTCCACTCATATCATCGGTCAATGTGTAGGTGACTATAATGATCCCAGGCTGAACAATTTCGCGCCTGACGAGTTGGCAGATCAGCCGGATGCAATCCGGGCATGGGCTGTTGAAACCATGAAATACGCTGCACTTGCAGCAAAGAAAATGGGCTGTTATGTAGTGACCGGATTTACAGGCTCTCCGATCTGGAAATATTTATATTCATTTCCGCAGACAACAGAGGAGATGATTGAAGCTGGATACCAGGAAATCTATGATCTCTGGTCACCGATTCTGGATGTATTTGCTGAAAATGGCATTCAGTTCGCATTAGAGGTTCATCCAGGAGAAATCGCATTTGACTATTACTCCACCAAGAGACTGCTGGAAAAATTCAAGGACAGACCGGAGTTTGGCCTGAATTTTGACCCGAGTCATCTCATATGGCAGGGAGTTACCCCTCATTTATTCCTTCAGGATTTTGCAGACAGGATATACCATGTACATATGAAGGACGCAGCCGTGACCTTAGACGGAAGGAGCGGACTGCTGGGCTCTCACATTGATTTCGGAGATCTGCGCAGAGGATGGAACTTCCGCTCACTGGGACATGGAGATGTGAATTTTGAGGAGATTATCCGCGTACTGAACGCTGTGGGGTATGAAGGACCGCTTTCTGTGGAATGGGAAGACAGCGGAATGGAACGGGAATATGGAGCAAAACAGGCGGCAGAATTTGTCCGTGGAATCGACTTCAAGGCATCTGATATCAAATTCGACGATGCCATTGCAAATTAGTCAGGAAGGAGAATCGACATGGCAGAGAGAAAGAAACTTTGTTATGGAATGGTAGGCGGCGGTCTGGGTGCCTTTATCGGGGCAGTACACAGAAAGGCCATTGCGCTGGAGGAGACAGCGGACCTTGTGGCAGGCTGTTTCAGCTCCAAAGATGGGAAAAACCAGGAGACTGGCAGCTTTTATGGAATTGAGGAAGACCGTCTTTATAAAGACTACCGGGAAATGGCGCAAAAAGAGGCCAAAAGGGAAGACGGCATTGATTTTGTATCCATTGTGACGCCAAATGCAACTCATTACCAGGTGGCAAAGGCCTTTTTGGAGGCAGGAATACATGTGGCCTGCGAAAAACCTTTATGCTTTACCGTGGAGCAGGCAGAGGAACTTCAGGCCCTGGCGGCAGAGAAAAATCTGTTTTTTGCTGTGACTTATACCTATACAGGATATGCCATGGTAAAACTGGCAAGGGAACTGGTTGAAAAGGGTGAGATCGGCGAAATTGTGAATGTAAATGCCGAGTATCTTCAGGATTGGCTGATAGATGAAATAGGAGGCGGCAGCCAGACAACAACAAAGCTGTCTGTATGGCGCACCGATCCGGAAAAATCAGGTATCTCAAACTGTGTGGGCGATATTGGCACCCACATTGAAGATACAGTCAGTTATATTACCGGTTTACATCCCAAAAAAGTGGCAGCGGCCCTGGACAATTACGGGATGGAGCTGGATCTTAACGCGAATATGCTAGTGGAGTACGAAAATGGCGTCCATGGAGTGTACAGTTGTTCCCAGGTGTGCGCAGGACACTTAAATGGACTGACAGTGCGTATCTTTGGAACCAAAGGAGCCATTGAATGGGTCCAGGAGGACCCCAATTATCTGAAAGTGACAAAGAAGGGACAGCCGGTGCAGATATACCACAGAGGAACTGGATATATAACCGGGCGTGCAGCAGAGCTGAATCACATTCCTTCCGGCCATCCTGAGGGTCTGACCTATGCATTTGCCAATATTTATCACGCGTTTATGAGTGCAGTGTTGAAACAGATAAATGGCCGGGAGATCACACAGGAAGATCTGGACTTTCCGAAAGTGGAAGACGGCGTAATGGGAGTTCGGTTTATTCATGCGGCAGTGAAGAGCAGCAAGAATGGGTCTGTATGGACAGAAGTCTGAAAACTGCCCGTTGTGAAAGGAAGAATATTATGGGAAAAACATGTTTTGCCGGTAAGAAAAAATTTCCGCACTTATTTTCACCCATCAGGATCGGAAATATCAGACTGAAAAACAGAATCATTGCTGCCCCCACCAGTCCAAGTATGATTACCACAGAGGGCCATTTTACCCCGGAAATGATCGCCTACCTGGAGGAAAAAGCAAAAGGCGGGGTGAGTGTGGTTACATATGGTGAGGCCATTCCCCACTCTGCCACAGGAAAATCACACAATAAACAACTGCAGTTGGATTCTTTCGGCGTTCGTCAGGGATTGGCGGAATCTGTGAGAAGAATACACAACGCCGGAGGGCTTGCGAATATTCAGTTGTCCCATGGGGGCATGTATGGAGGGTTGGCTTCCGTGGGGGGAGATCTTGACACCTGCAAGGCGGCATACGGACCCAGTGACATGATGATGCCCGCAGGGGAAGTAAAAGAAATGCCCCGGGAGATGATCTATGAAATTGCGGAGTCCTATGGAAAAGCGGCGAAGCTTTGTAAAGACGTGGGATATGATATGATTCAGGTTCATGCAGCCCATGGCTGGCTGTTCAATCAGTTTCTTTCCCCTCTGTTTAATCACCGGACGGATGAATTTGGCGGTTCTTTGGAAAACCGCGCCCGTTTTCTACTTCTGGCGCTGGATGCGGTCAGAAAAGCAGCAGGGCCTGTTTTTCCCATAGAACTTCGTCTCAATGGGGATGATTTTCAGGAGGGAGGACTCACTCTTGCTGATTATATAGAAGTTGCCAAGCTTGTAAATGATAAAGTGGATCTTTTTAATATTTCGTGCGGAAACCATGAAGATCCGGCAATGTTTTGCAGGACACATCCAAATTCCTTTTTCCCGAGAGGTGTCAATGTGTATCTGGCGGCAGAGATCAAAAAACATGTCACCAAACCGGTTGCGTGTGTAGGGTCCTTGAACGATCCGGAACAAATGGAAAAAATTATTGCAGACGGACAGGCTGATCTGGTAGAGATAGGCCGCGGACTGGTTGCAGATCCCTATATTGCAAAGAAGGCTTTGGAGGGAAGTGAAGAGGATATTACTCCCTGTCTGAGGTGTTATGAGTGTTTTGGAGCCACCGGCCAGTTGGAGATCATAAAATGCACGGTAAATCCAAAGCAGGGACAGCAGATCCAGGGGGAGGAACCCCTATTGGAACCAAAAAGACAAAAGAAGGTTCTGGTTATCGGCGGCGGTCCCGGAGGAATGGAGGCTGCAATCACGGCTGCGGTCAGAGGACATAAGGTTACACTTGTTGAAAAGTCAGATAAGCTCGGGGGAAATCTCCACCCTGCAGGGGCGCCGTATTTTAAAGAAGATATCAGAAAGCTGTGCCATGTTCTGACCCGCCGGGTGGAACAGGCCGGGGTTACGGTTGTCATGAATACAGAGGCAACACCAAAATATGTCAGGGATTTTGAACCAGATGCTTTGATTGTCGCGGTTGGCTCTTCGGAACTTCGGCCTCCCATTCCGGGAATTGACGGAGAAAATGTAGTTATGGCCATTGAGGCGGAACTGCACCCGGAAAGGCTTGGAAAACGTGTTGCGATCATGGGCGGAGGTCTGGTAGGCGCGGAAGCCGCATGTTCCTTTTTCCATGAGGGACACCAGGTGTCTATTGTGGAAATGAAAGATGATATTGCCATGGAAGTAAATTCTTTCTACCGGGGCGGCCTGATGCCCCATGTGCAGGAGAGCGCTGCTATTTACGTGAAAACAAAGGTAAAAGCAATCACACCGGAAGGCATTCTTGCAGAAAATGCAGAGGGTGAATTTCTGATTGAAGCGGACACCATTGTATGCGCCCTGGGGTTCCGCGCACCCTGGGCAGCGGTGGATGCTTTATGTGCGGAAGTGGATGAGAGCTATGTTGTGGGAGACTGCAAAAATGTAGGACAGATCTACCATGCCATGAATGACGGCTACTATACAGGACTGCTTTTGTAAAAAGCATTGGTAAGCGGCCTGGGGTTTTCTTCCTTTGCCTATTTGTCAAAAAATAAAATTGGGGATTTACAAATAGGGATAAATGAGATAATATAATTTATTATTAGCAAACTTTAACGACGAAGGCGTCGGATTACCCATAGGGATATGGGCTGTCCGGCGCCTTTTTGATGTGTGGAAAATATTGTATACATGTCCTGGGTGACAGGAATGTGTACCACGGCAGTCTTCCATAAATCATGTAACACAGTAACGCAGGAGGAAAATGTGATGGCAGTAAAATATGTATTTGTTACAGGCGGAGTGGTGTCAGGACTTGGAAAGGGAATTACCGCGGCATCTCTTGGCCGCCTTTTAAAAGCCAGAGGTTATCAGGTGACGATGCAGAAATTTGACCCTTATATCAACGTAGACCCCGGAACCATGAATCCGATCCAGCACGGAGAGGTATTCGTGACAGATGACGGGACAGAAACAGATCTGGATCTGGGGCATTACGAGAGATTTATAGATGAGAGTCTGGATAAAAACTCCAATGTGACCACAGGTAAAATTTACTGGTCCGTTCTGCACAAAGAACGCCATGGGGATTACGGCGGCGGGACGGTGCAGGTGATCCCGCATATCACCAATGAGATCAAGGGATGCTTTTACCGGGCCAAAACACCTGGTGAGGAGAGGATCGCCATCATTGAAGTGGGAGGGACAGCAGGTGATATTGAGAGCCAGCCGTTTTTGGAGGCGATCCGGCAGTTTCAGCATGATGTGGGACATGAGAATGCCGTTCTCATCCATGTGACGCTGATCCCCTACCTGAAGGCCTCCGGTGAATTGAAGACAAAACCCACCCAGACAAGTGTGAAGGAGCTTCAGAGTATGGGGCTGCAGCCGGATATTCTGGTCTGCAGGTCTGAATATCCCATTTCCCGGGAAATCAAAGATAAAATTGCTCTTTTCTGCAATGTGCCGGTAAACCACGTACTGCAGAACCTGGATGTGGAATATCTCTATGAGGCGCCTCTTGCCATGGAAAAGGAGAATCTGGCCCAGGCAGTGTGCGAGTGTCTGCGCCTTCCGTGCCCCGAGCCGGATCTGGAGGACTGGAAGTCCATGGTGGATGATCTGCGCCACCCGGATACAGAGGTTGAGATTGCCGTTGTGGGTAAATATATACAGCTCCATGATGCGTATTTAAGCGTGGCGGAGGCATTGAAACACGGCGGCATCGCCGGTCATGCCAGCGTGAGACTGCGCTGGGTGGATTCAGAAAATATTACGGAAAAAAACTGCGGAGAACTTCTGCAGGGACTGGATGGAATCCTGGTTCCGGGCGGTTTCGGCAGCAGAGGAACAGAAGGAAAAATCCTGGCTGTTCAGTATGCCAGAGAAAACAAAATACCGTTCCTGGGTATTTGTCTTGGTATGCAGGCCGCGATTATTGAATTTGCCCGTAATATACTTGGGTATCATGATGCCAATAGCATTGAACTGGACCCGAATACCCTGCATCCGGTCATTGCGCTTATGCCTGAGCAGAACGGAGTGGAGGATTTGGGCGGGACACTGAGGCTTGGATCTTATCCCTGCAAACTGAAAAAGGGAACAAAATCCAGTGCTTTATACGGAAAAGAAGAGATCACAGAGCGCCACAGACACCGCTATGAGGTAAATAATGACTACAGGGAGAGGCTGGAGGAGAACGGAATGACACTGGCCGGCCTTTCCCCTGACGGCAGGATCGTGGAGATGATCGAACTTACAGACCACCCATTCTTTGTGGGAACACAGGGACACCCTGAATTAAAATCCAGACCAAACCATGCGCATCCCCTTTTTGCGGGACTTGTGTGCGCGGCTGTTGAATATAAGAAAGAGAGAGGGCTTTAACTATGAGAAAAGATGAAGGATTGTACCGGCAGCAATTTGAACATGACAACTGCGGTATCGGAGCCGTTGTGAACAGCAAAGGCATAAAAAGCCATAAAACCGTGGAAAACGCCCTGAAAATCGTGGAAAACCTGGAACACAGGGCAGGAAAGGATGCAGAGGGAAAAACCGGCGACGGTGTTGGCATCCTGCTTCAGATTTCCCATAAATTCTTCGCCGGGGCGTGTAAAAAAGAGGGGATTGCCATCGGCGGAGAGCGTGAATATGGAATTGCCATGCTCTTTTTCCCGCAGGATGAACTGAAATGCAACCAGGCAAAGAAAATGTTTGAAATTATCGTGGAGAAGGAGGGCCTGGAATTTTTAGGCTACCGTAAGGTTCCGGTATGTTCAGAGGTTCTGGGCCATAAAGCATTGGAATGTATGCCAAATATTGTGCAGGCATTTATCAAAAAACCGGAAAATGTGGAAAAGGGCCTTCCGTTTGACAGAAGACTGTATATTGCCCGCCGCGTATTTGAGCAGAGCAATGACAATACATATGTGGCATCCATGTCCAGCAGGACCATTGTGTATAAGGGCATGTTTCTGGTAAACCAGCTCCGTACATTTTTTGCGGATCTGCAGGATGCGGATTATGAATCGGCCATTGCCATGGTACATTCACGTTTCAGTACCAATACCAATCCGAGCTGGGAGCGGGCACATCCAAACCGCTTTATTGTGCATAACGGCGAGATCAACACGATTCGTGGAAATGCTGACAAGATGCTGGCAAGGGAAGAGACAATGGCTTCAGATCATCTGAAGGATCAGCTTCACAAGGTGCTTCCGGTGGTGGATACCAGGGGTTCTGACTCCGCTATGCTGGACAATACACTGGAGTTTCTGGTTATGAACGGCATGGATCTGCCGCTGGCAGTTATGGTGGCCATCCCTGAGCCGTGGGCAAATAATACAACACTTTCCCAGGAGAGAAGAGATTTTTATCAGTATTACGCCACCATGATGGAGCCGTGGGACGGTCCGGCTTCCATTCTGTTTTCTGACGGAGACGTGATGGGAGCTGTTCTGGACAGGAACGGACTTCGTCCGTCCAGATATTACATCACAAAGAACGGCGATGTGATCCTTTCCTCAGAGGTAGGGGTCATGCCTGTGCCCGAGGAGGATATCGTTCTGAAAGAGCGTCTGCATCCGGGAAAAATCCTATTGGTGGATACAGTGAAAGGACAGATTTTCAGTGATGATGAAATAAAGGAGATTTATGCAAAAAAACAGCCTTACGGTGAATGGCTGGACAGCAATCTGGTGGAGCTGCAGGATTTAAAAATCCCAAATATCCGCGTGGAGGAGTATGAGGGAGAAGAGCTTACCAGAATGCAGAAAGCATTTGGCTACACCTATGAGGAATACAGGAAATCCATTTACAGTATGGCACTGAACGGCTCTGAGAGCATTGCGGCCATGGGAACCGACACTCCCCTTGCGGTGTTGTCACAAAAGCATCAGCCTCTTTTTAACTATTTTAAGCAGTTGTTTGCGCAGGTTACGAATCCGCCTATTGACGCCATTCGGGAAGAGATCGTCACCAGTACAACGGTATATGTGGGAAAAGACGGAAATTTGCTGAAGGAACAGCCGGAAAACTGTCAGGTGATGAAGGTGAACAATCCCATTCTGACAAATACGGATATGCTGAAAATCAAGAATATGAAGGTGGACGGATTCAAAGTGACTGTAGTGCCCATCACGTATTATAAAAGCACACGTCTTGACAGAGCCATTGACAGGCTGTTTGTGGAGGTGGATAAAGCTTACAAGGACGGTGCCAATATTCTTGTGCTCTCCGACAGGGGCATTGACGAGAACCACATGCCCATTCCGTCGCTCCTTGCAGTGTCCGCAGTGCATCAATACCTGGTAAAGACAAAGAAACGTACCTCTCTCGCCATTATCCTGGAATCCGGTGAACCCAGAGAAGTCCATCACTTTGCCACGCTTCTCGGATATGGAGCCTGCGCGGTCAATCCGTACCTGGCACAGGATACCATAAAAGAGCTGGTGGGCAGCAAGCTGCTGGATAAAGATTACTATGCGGCTGTGAATGACTACAACAACGCCATCCTGCATGGAATCGTAAAAATCGGGTCCAAAATGGGAATCTCCACCATTCAGTCGTATCAAGGCTCAAAAATATTTGAGGCTATCGGTATCTCTGAGGAAGTGATCGAAAAGTATTTTGCAGGGACTGTGAGCCGTGTGGGAGGCATCACCTTAAAGGATATTGCAGATGATGTGGATGCGCGCCACTCCAAAGCTTTTGATCCGCTGGGACTGCCCGTTGATCTGGAACTGGAGAGTGTGGGTATCCATAAAATGAAAAGCGAAGGGGAGAAACACCGCTATGATCCCCAGACCATCCATATGCTGCAGGAGTCCACAAAACGCGGGGATTACGGCATGTTTAAGCAGTATACAAGTCTGGTGGACAGAGAGCAGAGCGGCTATCTGCGAAGCCTGATGGACTTTAAGTATCCTGAAAAAGGTATACCTGTCGAGGAAGTGGAGAGTGTTGATGAGATCGTGAAACGCTTTAAGACAGGAGCCATGTCCTACGGCTCCATATCAGAGGAGGCACATGAAACGCTTGCCATTGCCATGAATATGCTGCACGGAAAGTCAAACACAGGCGAGGGCGGTGAGAGCAGTGAGCGTCTGGACAGCGCGGGCAGTGCTGTGGACCGCTGTTCTGCCATCAAACAGGTGGCTTCCGGGCGTTTTGGTGTTACAAGCCGTTATCTTGTCAGCGCAAAGGAGATCCAGATCAAGATGGCACAGGGGGCAAAACCGGGTGAGGGAGGTCATCTGCCGGCCAGAAAGGTGTATCCCTGGATCGCCAAGACCAGGCATTCAACACCCGGTGTGAGCCTGATCTCACCGCCGCCTCATCACGATATTTATTCGATAGAGGATTTGGCGGAGCTGATCTATGATTTGAAAAATGCAAACAAATATGCCAGGATTTCTGTAAAACTGGTATCGGAGGCAGGTGTGGGCACTGTGGCGGCAGGTGTGGCAAAGGCCGGGGCACAGGTCATCCTGATCTCCGGATATGATGGCGGCACCGGCGCTGCACCTCAGAGTTCCATCCACAATGCGGGACTTCCCTGGGAGCTGGGTCTGGCTGAGACGCATCAGACACTTCTCAGGAACGGACTGCGCAGCCGTGTCATGATAGAGACAGACGGAAAATTAATGAGCGGCCGTGATGTGGCTGTGGCGGCTCTTTTGGGAGCAGAGGAATTTGGATTTGCAACAGCGCCTCTGGTGACCATGGGCTGTGTTATGATGCGTGTCTGCAATCTGGATACATGTCCGGTAGGGGTGGCTACCCAGAATCCTGAGCTTCGGAAACGTTTCAGGGGAAAACCCGAATACGTGGTAAACTTTATGCGGTTTATAGCAGAGGAACTGCGTGAATATATGGCGAAATTAGGTATTCGTACACTGGATGAGATGGTAGGACGCACAGATCTGCTGAAGGTAAAGGAACATGCGGAGAATCCAAGGGCATCCCAGATTGACCTGAGTGCAGTCTTAAATAATCCCTATGCGGGAAAATATAGTAAAGTCACTTTCGATCCGGCGCAGGTATATGACTTCAGGCTGGAGGAGACAAAGGATGAAAAGGTGCTGCTCAGGAAGCTGAGAGGAGCAGTGGAAAAGGGCCAGAAAGCCGGCGTAGAGGTTCAGGTGACCAACACAGACAGGGCGTTCGGCACCATTCTGGGCGCGGAGATCACCAGACAGCACAGAGAGGGACTGCCGGAGGATACCATTACAGTTTCCTGTACGGGTGCGGGAGGACAGAGCTTTGGGTCCTTTATACCAAAGGGGCTTACCCTGACGCTGTGCGGTGACTGTAATGACTACATGGGAAAAGGCCTCTCCGGAGGAAAAATCGTGCTGTATCCTCCGAAAAAGAGGAATTATAAGGCAGACGAAAATATCATTACAGGAAATGTGGCACTCTACGGTGCAACCAGCGGTACTGCCTATATAGGCGGTGTGGCAGGTGAGCGTTTTGCAGTCCGCAACTCCGGCGCCTATGCGGTGGTGGAAGGCGTGGGAGAACACGGATGTGAATATATGACTGGAGGCCGAGTGGCTGTACTGGGTAAAACAGGAAAGAACTTTGCGGCCGGAATGAGCGGCGGTGTGGCTTATGTGCTGGATGAGGGAAATGATTTATATAAAAACTTGAATAAAGAGATGATTTCCATTGAAAAAGTGGAGACAAAACCGGATATACAGGAGCTGCATCAGATGATCAAGGCCCATGTGGAGGCTACCGGTTCGGAGAAGGGGCAGGAAGTGCTCGCACATTTCCAGGAATATCTGCCCAAGTTCAAGAAGATCATTCCCGATGACTATAAGAAGATGACAACTCTTGCGGCAAGGCTTGAGGAACAGGGAATGTCACCTGAACAGGCGCAGTTGGAAGCGTTTAACGAGAATTTTAGTGGGAAAGGGGCTGAGTAAGAGATGGGAAAGCCAACAGGATTTTTAGAATACAACAGACAAAGTGCCCGGATGGAAGAGCCGAAAGAGAGGATCAAACATTTCAGAGAATTTAAGAAGTATCTGTCCAGGGAAGAACAGCAGAAACAGGGAGCCCGCTGCATGGAATGCGGCGTACCCTTCTGCCAGTCAGGAGCTATGCTGGGCGGCATGGCTTCGGGGTGCCCGCTGCGCAATCTGGTGCCGGAGACAAATGACCTGGTATATACAGGAAACTGGGAGCAGGCCTATTTCCGTCTTTCCAAAACCCACAGTTTCCCGGAATTCACTTCCAGGGTTTGTCCCGCCTTATGTGAGGCCGCGTGTACCTGCAACCTGAATGGAGAGCCTGTGGGGACAAAAGAAAATGAGCATGCTATTATTGAGACTGCCTTTGAGATGGGCTGGGTAAAACCGCAGGTTCCAAAAGTAAGGACAGGAAAGAAGGTGGCTGTGATCGGAAGCGGTCCTTCCGGCCTGGCCGCGGCCCAGCAGTTGAACCGGAGAGGACACCAGGTAACTGTGTTTGAGAGACATGACAGGATCGGAGGGCTGCTGCGCTACGGCATCCCCAACATGAAACTGGATAAATCCGTGATAGACAGAAGAGTACAGCTTATGGAAGAGGAAGGAGTTGTATTCAAAACAGGCGTGGATGTGGGGAGGGATGTAAAGGCATCCAAACTGCAGAAAGAATTTGACAGGATCGTGCTCTGCTGCGGTGCCTCTAACCCCAGAGATATTAAAGTTCCGGGGAGAGACGCGGGCAATATTTATTTCGCCGTGGATTTTCTTTCCGCTGTGACAAAGAGTCTGCTGGACTCTGATCTTAAGGACAACAAGTTTGCATCTGCCAGGGGAAAACACGTGCTGGTCATCGGCGGCGGGGACACGGGAAATGACTGTGTGGGAACTGCTGTCCGCCTGGGGGCAAAATCCGTGACACAGCTTGAGATGATGCCAAAAGCGCCGGATACAAGAGCAGACAGTAATCCCTGGCCCCAGTGGCCCCGTGTCTGCAAGACGGATTACGGGCAGGAGGAAGCCATTGCGGTATTTGGGCACGACCCCAGAATCTATCAGACGACAGTGACGGAGTTCATAAAGGATGATAAGGGAGATGTGCAGAAGGCTAAGATCATAAGGCTGGAGAGTAAAAGAGATGAAAAGACGGGCCGTATGAACATGGTACCTGTAAAGGGGACAGAAGAGGTGATAGACGCACAGCTTGTGTTGATCGCGGCAGGATTTCTGGGCAGTCAGAAGTATGTGACGGATGCCTTTAAAGTCTCTGTGAATGAGAGGTCCAATGTTGCCACAAAGCCGGAGGAGTATGAGACCAGCATTCCGGGTATTTTTGCCGCCGGGGATATGCACAGGGGGCAGTCCCTGGTGGTGTGGGCTATCCGGGAAGGGCGGAAGGCGGCAGAGGCTGTGGATGCTTCTCTGATGGGATATTCCAACCTGTAGGAAAATATTTGTAAAGCCTGCTTAAAGCAGATAAGGAATACAACGGGAATGCCGCACCGGGTCCAAAAAAGAGGACCGGTGCGGCATATTTTTTAGTTGTAACTCAGCCGTTCTTATGTTATGATAAAAATCTCTGAAAGAATGTTTTATTTCTTGCCGTAGGTAAGCACGGTGTCATACATCGCTTCTATATTTTCGCGTTTCGCATTGTCAATACTTCCATTCGTATCAAAAATATAGCCTCCGCCCGGGGCACAGGTATCGATGAGTGACTTGCAGGCATCGATCACCTGCTGTTTTGTTCCGTGCTCCAGCAGATAAATGGGAAGATTGCCTGAGATACATGCCGTATTTCCCAGGACTTTTTTGGCCTGTGCCATATCCACACTCTCAAAATGATATATGACTTTTCCGGCCGGAACGTCCGCAAGCTGTTCCAGGCGGCTGTTATATTTTCCTTCTGTGTAGATAAATGGCGTGACACCCATATCTATCAGTGCAAGCATGATTTTTTTGAGTGGTTTCCAGTAAAGCTTTTCATACTGTGCGGGACTCATGAAACCGTCCATCCCCTTGTGGAGGGGGAAGAAGACACGTTTTACAGGGAGCGGGGCTGTCTTAAAGTATTCATAGGAGGCAATCTGCATATCAGCCAGCATATCACAGACCTTTTCTATCATGTCAGGACATTCAAGCTGGTCTGTGAGTGCTCCTAAGGTACCTCTGTAATAATCCCCGATAATATCAAAGGGTGCTTCGCCGATTCCTGTCATCATAGGCGGAATTCCCATAGCTGCGATCCGGGCAGAGAGGGCATTGCTGGCCGCCGCAGCTTTGGCGTCCTCCTCCCCGATCTTGGCTAATACGGAAAATGCCTCCTGTACTTCCGGGGAATAGAGGGAAGCCAGGGGTGTGGTGCTCAGTACAATGGAGGGAACAAAACGGATACCGGAAAGTCCTTTCAGATTAGGAAATGCCCGGGGCAGGTATTTGCGCAGGGTAAATCCCATAAAGTCATTGATGAACTCCGGATATTCCTCCTGGGACATATATTCATGTTCAATAACCTGATGGGTGGAAAAGTCCGGGACTCTTGTTCCCGGCCGTCCGGGCCAGTCGATCATGGTGGAGCCGGCCAGTTCATTGGCTCTGCCGCTGGTAAAGGCCAGGTGGATATCTGCGTCGGGCTGGAAATCCTGGTAGAAGCTGAGAATTGCCTGAGATGCTGTTTCGTAGTCGTACATGCTGTCACGGAAGGATGCACCATAGAGAAAGTATGGAAGCGCGCTGTTGAAGGGGGCAAATGGAACTCTGTCACCTTCCTTCAGGGCAATGGCATCATCCACCCTTTGGATACGTTCCAGGAAAAGTTCCTGGGGACTTGGTGATAATGTGGTTGGCTGATCAGTCATAATGACTCCTTTCCCACATTTTTTCTGCTTTTTGTGGAAAACCTGATCCATTTGGCAGTAGAATGTGTATAAATAGTTCCGTGCAAAGTTTACATCTTTATTATAATAAATTGTGGGGAAAAGTAAATGGAATTACATGTTTTTGCCCGTATTTTGCCTATATTCCTGCGGACATTTCTATCTGTAATTTCTGTCTTTATTTCTGTAGGTATTTCTGCAGGCATTTCTGCAGGCATTTCTGCAGGTGGTTCTGCCCGGCAGATGATATGGACTGCGTGGGGAAGCTGCCGGGAGTATTTCTGTTTGAAATTATATATTTATGTCAGATGATTGGAGGATACAGTATGGATAAATATGAGATACTTAAAAAATATTTTGGTTATGATACGTTTCGCGAGGGTCAGGAGCTGCTCATTGACAGTATTCTGTCGGGGAGGGATGTTCTGGGGATAATGCCCACAGGTGCCGGAAAATCTCTATGTTATCAGGTGCCTGCCCTGCTCATGGATGGCATTACTCTGGTAATATCACCTCTTATCTCACTGATGAAGGATCAGGTTGGCTCCCTGAACCAGGCGGGAGTTCATGCCGCGTTTTTAAACAGTTCACTGACAGTGAACCAGTATTATAAAGCGCTTGATCTGGCAAGGCAGGGCAGATATCCCATAATCTATGTGGCACCGGAGCGGCTGGTGACCGAGGAATTTTTGGATTTTGCCCTTCACGCAAAGATTGCTATGGTGGCGGTGGATGAGGCACATTGTGTTTCCCAGTGGGGACAGGATTTCAGACCCAGCTATTTAAAAATAGTGGAATTCATCAAAAAACTGCCGAGAAGACCGGTGGTAAGTGCGTTTACCGCCACGGCTACCAAGGAGGTAAGGGATGATATTATGGACATCCTCCTGCTGGAAGATCCGGAGGTTTTGACAACGGGATTTGACAGGCCAAATTTGTACTTTGGGGTACAGTCTCCAAAGAATAAATATGCAGTGCTGAAGAATTATCTGGAGATGCATCCTGATGACTGCGGAATTGTGTACTGTCTGACCAGAAAGGGAGTGGAGGAGGTCTGTGAAAAGCTCCGCGGTGACGGATTTTCCGTGACCCGGTATCATGCGGGACTGGGGGACGCGGAGAGAAAAAGAAACCAGGATGATTTTATATATGATAAATATCAGATCATTGTGGCAACCAATGCCTTCGGTATGGGGATCGACAAGTCCAATGTGCGGTTTGTGGTGCATTATAACATGCCTAAGAACATGGAGAGCTATTATCAGGAGGCCGGGCGTGCCGGGCGTGACGGAGAGCCTGCGGAGTGTATCCTGCTCTATGGGGGACAGGATGTTGTGACGAACCAGTTGTTTATCGACAACAGCCAGGAGAATCAGGAACTAGACCCGGTGACCCGTGAGATGGTGACAGAACGGGACAGGGAAAGGCTTCGGAAAATGACCTATTACTGCTTTACCAATGAATGCCTTCGTGATTATATCCTGCGGTATTTTGGCGAATATGGAGAGAATTACTGCGGAAACTGTTCCAACTGCCTGAGTCAGTTTGAGACGGTGGATGTGACTGAGACGGCAAAAGCACTCATCGGATGCGTGAAGAGCAGCAGGCAGCGATATGGGGCCGCAGTGATCATTGATACGGTACATGGGGCGAATACGGCCAAAATAAGAAATTACAGAATGAATGAGAATCCCAGCTATGGGGTGCTTGCAAAAGTCCCTGCCTATAAGCTGAGGCAGGTTATAAACTATCTGTTATTAAACGAGTACCTTAAGGTAACCAACGATGAATATGCCATTGTGAAGCTCACGGAAAAGTCAGAGGAAGTGCTGGATGATGAGACACAGATCACTATGAAAATGGCAAAGGAACAGGAACGTGAGCCCAGGGAAAAGAAAGAGAAAAAGAACCGAAAAGGCGCCGCTGCCCATCTGGCCGGTGCAGAGTTTACAGAGGCAGAAGAGCAGCTTTTTGAGATACTGAGAGGGCTTCGCCTGGAGATCGCCAGAGAGGAGAAGGTGCCGCCTTATATAGTTTTCTCTGATAAGACATTGACTCATATGTGTATTTTGAAACCAAATACTAAGAGTGAAATGTTGTCTGTTACCGGGGTCGGGGAGTTTAAATATGAGAAGTACGGCGAACGATTTGTGTCGTGTATCAGGGAAAATGGGGCTGTCGGGAAATAGATAGCCTAAAACAGGGGAGGATTTGACCATCATCGGTCACATCCTCCCCTTGAACTATATCCTAAAACAGAAAAAAAGATGGCTAACGACAACCATCTTTTCCTCCGTTCCATGTTATAATAGAACTATGCTTAAACAAGATTATTATAACGAATTTTTTGATTTAGGGCAACAGAAAATTAACTTCAGTTTCTTCGAATTGCATTTACCCGATGACGATCCAGTCTATACCCTAAAAAAAGTGATGGAGGAATTAGATTTTTCAGGCCTGCTTGCCTGTTGTTCAGATAAGGGAAGAACCGGGTACAATCCAATCATGATGTATGCTGTCGTTACCTACGCAAACATGCGCGGAGTGCGTTCTGTTGACCGTATTGTTGAATCATGCGAAAGGGACCTTGCTTTTATCTGGCTGACCAAAGGGCAGAAACCGAAGCGGGATGCTTTCTATGAATTCAAGAATAAAAAACTGACGGGTGATCTTCTGGATGAGCTGAATTACCAATTCATGCGCCAATTGAAAAAAGAGGGCCTGATCACGCTCAAAGAACTCTTTATTGATGGTACGAAGCTGGAAGCCAATGCAAACCGCTATACTTTTGTCTGGAGAGGGAGCATCAATTACCATCTTGCAGGTCTTTTGGATAAGATAGATGCACTTTATGAAAAGTACAATACACTTCTGCATGAAAATGGGTATGCAGCGAAATACGACCTTGGGGATGCAAAGATGTTCATCATCGAAGGCATGGAAAAAGTCAGGCGTGTGATTGATGAAAACCGGAAACGAAAACTGACAAAGCATAAGAAGCTCTCAAACAATACAATCATCGAAATAGATAACTGCTCCCCTCTTGAGATTTTGAAGCTTCAGAAGAATCTGATGCAGATCACAGAAGGTGAGGGGATATCATTCGTCCACAGTAAGGGAAAAACGAAGTCCGAGCTTCAAAAACTGTATGAGGAACTGGAGGAATGCGGAAACCGCCTGATGGGATATAAAGAATGCTTTGAAATCATGGGGAAAGACCGCAACAGTTATTCCAAAACGGATCTGGAAGCAACGTTTATGCGGATGAAGGAAGACCACATGCTCAACGGTCAGTTAAAACCAGCTTACAACGTTCAGATCGCGGTGGAGAACTATTTCATCGTTCACGGATACGTGAGCAATGACCGTACAGATTATAACACCCTGATCCCGGTTTTGGAGAAGCATCAGAAAGCCTTTGGTAAAGTATTGGATGAAGTGACAGCAGACAGCGGATACTGCAGCGAGAAAAACCTCTTGTATCTGAAACACAATGGGATTGCCAGTTATATCAAACTCCAGGATCACGAAAAACGGAAAACCCGTGCCTATAAAGAAGATATCAGCAAATATTACAACATGACAACCCATATCTTTGAAGATGAGCGCTACTATATCTGTCATGACGGAAGAGAGCTTCGTCATATCCGGACAGAAAGTAAGGAGCAGGACGGGTATAGCCAGACATGGGAAGTCTATGGATGTGCAGATTGCAGCGGCTGTGAACATAAATCCCGTTGTCTGTATAAGTACAATGCGGAAAAAAACAGTGACCGAAATAAAGTCATGAAGATCAATGAGCAGTGGGAGGAACTGAAAGAAGCATCCAATGCCAACATCCAGAGTGAGAAGGGGATCCTGAAGCGCCAGATCCGTTCCATCCAGACCGAAGGGCACTTCGGGGACATCAAGGAAAACGAAAACTTCCGTCGGTTCAATTACCGCAATTCAGAAAAAGTGTATAAAGAATTCATGCTGTATGCAATTGGCCGGAATATAAATAAATATCATCGGTTTCTTTACCATGAGATCGAGAAATACGCAGGAAAATCTGATCAAAAGACAGCTTAGCTGCCAGAGCGGAGCTGCAAATATGTAAAAAGGGGATTTTGCGCCCTAAAATAGGAGAAGTAAAGAAAAACAAGCATATCCCGCAGAACGTCCTTTGCTGAAAAGCAAGGAAATCTGCGGGATATGCTTGTTTTGGTGTAGGGGCTTTAAAAATCAGTATTAACCGACAGCCCCACAGACTGCACAAACCGCAGTCTGGCGCGTGGCTGCCTCGGGATTGCCTTGCAAATGCAAGGCAACACCTCGCGGGACAGTGGAAGGCTGAACTGTTACCTAAAATACAATGTTTTTAAAATCCTTATATTGACAACCGCAGCATCCCTTGCTATAATACCAACCATAAATAAAAGAACAAGGGCGTTCTTATTCGGAGGGTACTCTGGATAAGCTCGCCCTTTTTTCGTACAAAAAATTACAAAAACGATAACCGGACAGACCGCCCGCCTCCTAAGTGCACGTCTCCGGTTCGATTCCTATCACCTATCAAGAGAGGAGATATCACAATGGAAAATTACACCAGGGAAGCAATCCTGCGCATGGCAGAGGAAGAGGATGTGGAATTCGTCCGCCTGCAGTTCACCGATATGTTCGGCACACTGAAAAATATTGCAATCCCATCCAGCAAGCTTGAAAAAGCTATGGATAACCGCTGTGTCATTGACGCGTCCTCCATCGGCGGTTTTATCAGAAATGAGGAGTCAGATATGTATCTGCACCCGGATCTGTCCACGTTTACAATCCTGCCGTGGCGCCCGCAGCAGGGAAAAGTTGCACGGTTTATCTGTGATATTTATCAGGAGGACGGCACACCCTATAAAGAAAGCCCCCGGTTCATTTTAAGCCGAGCTGCGGCAAAAGCCGCAGAGATGGGATATTCCCTTATGGTGAACCCGGAATGTGAGTTCTTCCTTTTCCACACAGACGACAATGGCATGCCCACCACCACAACACATGAAAAAGCGGGATACATGGATCTGAGCCCCGTGGATCTGGGTGAGAATGCCAGACGAGACATGGTGCTGACCCTTGAGGAGATGGGATATGAAATTGAATCCTCCCACCATGAGATAGCGCCCGGGCAGCATGAAATAGATTTTCAGTTCTCCGACGCGCCGGAGACAGCCGATAAAGTGATGACCTTCAAGGTGGCTGTGAGAACCATAGCAAAACGCCATGGCCTTCACGCCACCTTTATGCCTAAGCCGAAAGCAGGTGTCAACGGTTCCGGTATGCATGTGAATATGTTTTTGATGAAGGACGGAAAGAACGTTTTTTCAGATCCGTCCGATGATCTGGGACTGAGCCGTGAGGGGTATTCCTTCCTGGCAGGAATCTTTGCACACATAAAGGGTATGACAGCCCTGTGTAATCCTCTCGTCAATTCCTATAAAAGACTGGCACCGGGATTTGAAGCTCCCTCAGACATCACCTGGTCCTCCAGGCAGAGAACTGCACTGGTGCGTGTGCAGACACAGAGGGATGAAGGGGCAAGGCTGGAACTCAGAAGCCCGGACTCCTCATCCAATCCTTACCTGGTATTTGCCCTGTGTCTGGCGGCCGGCCTGGATGGAATGGAGAAGAATCTTCAGGCCCCAAAAGAGCTGAAAGAAAATATCCGAAAACTCTCCAAAGAGGAGAAGGAACTGGCAGGTATTGATACTCTTCCGGAAAATCTGAGCGAGGCCCTGGAAGAATTCAAGAAAGACCCGCTTATGGAAGAAGTGCTGGGCGAAACTTTTACGAAGTGCTATGTGAAAGCGAAGAAAAAAGAGTGGGAGAGCTACATGGAGCAGGTTTCTGAGTGGGAGATCGAACAGTATCTGTACCGTGTATAAAGGAACAGGAGGCAGTGCATGGGCATCATCATTATTGTTTTACCAAAACCGGAAGATGCAAAAAAAATACGGAAAATCCTCATACAGCATGGATTTGAAAATACCGTAGCATGTACAACTGCCGCCCAGGCTCTGATCGAAGTGAACAAACATCCCGCGGGACTTGTGATCAGCGGCTATAAGCTGCCGGATATGTACTACCGGGAACTGGCAGATTCCCTGCCAAAGTTTTTTGAAATGCTGCTCATCGGCTCTGCCAATGTGGTAAGCTCTGCCGGATCAGGAATTATGGCAGTCACCATGCCAATCCGCATTTATGAACTGGTAAACACGGTAGAAATGCAGCTTTGCCAGCTTGAGCGCAGACTGAAAAAAGAAAAGAAAAAACCAAAACCGAGAAGCGAACGGGACCAGAACTACATTACCAATGCAAAGCTCCTTCTCATGGACAGAAATCATCTCACTGAGGAAGAGGCATACCGCTATATACAGAAGTGCAGTATGGACAGCGGTACCAGTATGGTGGAGACAGCGCAGATGATCCTGACGCTTATCTATGATGAAGTATAAGGCTGAACTGTTATGATAATATAGCTAATAGTAATAAAGGAGAAATGTGATATGTTTACAATTAATGATAATTATCTGAAGCTGCAGGGCAGCTACCTGTTTTCCAATATAGCAAAAAAAGTAGCTGACTATCAGCAGGAAAATCCAAACGCTGACATTATCAGACTGGGAATCGGTGATGTCACACAGCCGTTGGCACCGGCTATTATCCAGGCTCTTCACAGTGCAGTGGATGATATGGCAAACGCGGATACATTCCATGGCTATGCGCCGGACAAAGGGTATGACTTTTTGAGGAACGCCATTGCGGATAATGATTACCGAAACCGTGGCTGTGATATAGAGGCAGACGAAATCTTCGTATCCGACGGGGCAAAATGCGATTCCGGAAATATCCAGGAGATTTTTGGGCTGGACAATAAGATCGCGGTCTGTGACCCTGTTTATCCAGTATACGTGGATACCAATGTCATGGCAGGCAGAACAGGCAATTATAATCCGGACGCACAGAATTATGACGGCATGATTTATATGCCCTGTGTAGAGGAGAATAATTTTGTTCCTGAACTTCCAAAGGAGACTCCCAATATTATTTATCTGTGTTTCCCCAATAATCCTACAGGTGCAGGGATCACAAGAGAAGAGCTGCAGGAATGGGTAGACTATGCCAACCGCGTCGGCGCGGTGATCATCTATGATGCAGCATATGAAGCATATATAACAGAAAAAGACGTACCTCACAGCGTGTATGAATGCAAAGGTGCGAGACATTGTGCCATCGAACTTCACAGTTTTTCAAAAAATGCCGGATTCACCGGTGTCCGACTGGGCTATACCGTAGTGCCGAAGGACTTAAAATGCGGCAGTGTTTCTTTGCACAGCCTCTGGTCCAGAAGACATGGCACCAAGTATAATGGTGCGCCGTATATTGTTCAGAGGGCCGGGGAAGCTGTCTATTCACCGGAAGGAAAGGAACAGCTCAAGGCCCAGGTGGACTATTATATGAAAAACGCAAAAGTGATCTACGAAGGTTTGAAAAACGCAGGATATTCTGTATCCGGCGGTATCAATGCCCCGTATGTGTGGCTGAAAACACCGGGCCGGTTAAGTTCCTGGGAATTCTTTGATGAACTCCTGCACAGAGCAAATGTGGTGGGAACACCGGGCAGCGGTTTCGGCGCTCACGGAGAAGGCTACTTCAGGTTATCGGCCTTCGGAACCTATGAAAATACAGTAAAAGCGATTGAACGGATCACAAAGATGTGATCAAGAATATCCTGTCCCGAGGTATCTGGATTTTTCTGGATATCCCGGGACTTTTTTAATTTATAGAAAAAGGAGAAATGTGATATGGAATTTGTGGAAGGTATCAGAGAAAAAGAGGTATTGGAGCTTCCGGAGCTGTTGGAAAGAACGGAGTCAGATGGTGAGATTTTTGTGAAGGGAGCTGTTCACAGCATCCGCAATATGGGCGAAATCGCCTTTGTCATACTGAGAAAAAGAGACGGACTTCTTCAGACAGTATGGGAGGAGGGAAAAACGGAGCTGTCTGTGGCGGATCTGAAGGAGGGGGATTGCATCCGGGCTGCGGGTATGATCCGTAACGAGGAACGCGCACCCCATGGAAAGGAACTTCGTCTCACTTCTGTAGAAATACTCTCTTCCCCGGCAGCGCCTCTCCCCCTTGCTGTAGACAAGTGGAAGCTTAACACATCTCTGGAGACAAAGTTAAATCTGCGCCCCATATCACTGCGGAATGTGAAAGAGCGTGCCCGTTTTAAGATACAGGAGGGCGTGTGCAGAGGTTTCCGTGAATTTTTATACAGCCGGGGATTTACCGAGGTGCACACACCGAAAATCGGCGCGAAAGGGGCGGAGGGCGGTTCCAACCTTTTTAAACTCAGCTATTTTCATAAACCGGCAGTTCTGGAGCAAAGCCCGCAGTTTTATAAACAGATGATGGTGGGAGTATTTGACAGGGTGTTCGAGACCGGACCGGTCTTTCGGGCTGAGAAGCATAATACAAGGCGGCATCTGAATGAATATACCAGCCTTGATTTTGAGATGGGATACATTGACAGTTTTCTGGATATCTGCGGTATGGAGACGGGATTTCTTCAGTATACAATGGATCTGCTTGAAAGGGAATATGCCAAAGAATTGAAGATCCTGGGGGTAAAGCTGCCTGAGACAAGGAAAATCCCCCATGTCCGTTTTTCCCGGGCAAAGGAACTGGCTGCCGAAAAGTATGGCAGGAAGATCAGGAATCCTTATGATCTGGAACCGGAAGAGGAGGAACTGATCGGACAGTATTTCAAGGAGGAGTGCGGTGCGGACTTTGTGTTTATCACCCATTATCCCTCGAAAAAAAGGCCGTTTTATGCCATGGATGACCCGGAAGATGAACGCTTCACCCTGAGCTTTGACCTTTTGTTCCGCGGACTGGAAGTGACCACAGGTGGACAGCGTATCCACGACTACAATATGCTGATGGGGAAACTGGAGAAAAGGGGAATGAGCCGGGAGGGAATGGAGCAGTATCTGGACACTTTTAAATACGGCATGCCGCCTCACGGAGGCTTGGGAATCGGACTGGAGCGGCTCACCATGCAGCTTTTAGGTGAGGATAATGTAAGGGAAGCCTGCCTGTTTCCGAGAGATATGAACAGACTGGAACCGTAAAGTGTACCTGAAGTATCTTAAAATTCATTCCGGCAGATTGTGACACACAGCCTGCCGGGAGCAGCTTTAAGAAACACCCTGGAAAAGGAGAGAAGATCATGGCAAAGCAGATCATAGATGATGCAGTTATGGAAAATGTGGAAATCCTGGCGAAGCTGGCCCTTACCCCAAAAGAGAGGGAAAAGGCCAGGGAAAAAATGCAGGAGATGCTGGATTATATGGATAAACTAAACGAACTGGACACAGAGGGAATAGAGCCGCTTGCCCATACATTCCCTGTGGAAAACGTATTTCGGGAGGATATTGTGACAAATGGCGATAACCGTGAGGCTATGCTTTTAAACGCCCCGAAAAGTAAAGACGGTCAGTATCAGGTCCCGAAAACAGTGCAGTGATGGAGGTTAGTGATATGGAAATCAGAGAAATGACAGCCCTGACCCTGGGCCATGCCATTAAAAGCCGGGAGGTGGGAGTCCGGGAAGCGGTGAAAGCATCTCTGGACCGGATTGGAAAAATGGACGGCACGCTCCATGCCTTTCTGGAAACAGATGAAAAAAAGGTATACGACAGGGTAAAAGAAGTGGAAAACGGCATCAGATCAGGCAGATATACAGGTCCTCTGGCAGGTGTGCCCGCAGCGGTAAAAGATAATATCTGTACAAAAGGAAGAAAGACGACCTGCGCGTCCAGAATCCTGGAAAATTTCGTGCCCCCTTATGACGCAGAGGCAGTACGAAGAATGGAAAATGCCGGAATGATCGTCATAGGCAAGACCAATATGGATGAGTTTGCCATGGGGAGCACTTCCGAGACTTCAGCGTATGGGATCACCAGAAATCCCTGGGACACGGAAAAGGTGCCGGGCGGTTCCTCCGGCGGTTCCTGCGCGGCAGTGGCATCTGATGAGGCATTTGCAGCACTGGGCAGCGATACCGGAGGGTCCATCCGCCAGCCGGCGTCTTACTGCGGAGTGGTGGGGATGAAACCCACATACGGAACTGTGTCCAGATACGGCCTTATAGCCTATGCTTCCTCCCTGGATCAGATAGGACCGGTGGGAAAGGATGTATCCGACTGCGCGGCTCTTTTGGAGGCAGTTGCCGGGTATGACGAAAAGGACAGTACCTCTGTGATGCGGAAGGACCTGCGGTTTACCCAATATTTAAAACAGGATTTGCACGGTGTAAAGATCGGTATTCCCAAAGAGTATCTGGCAGAGGGACTGGATATGGATGTTAAGAAAGCTCTGGTAGATGCGGTTCATTTAATGACAAGAAATGGCGCCATAGTGGAATTCTTTTCCCTGGGTCTGGTGGATTATGTGATCCCGGCTTATTATATTATCGCCTCTGCTGAGGCAAGCTCCAACCTGGCCCGTTTTGACGGGGTGAAATATGGGTACAGGACAGAGGCGTTTGAGGGGCTTCACGATATGTATAAAAAGACCAGGGCAGAAGGATTCGGGGAAGAGGTCAGGCGCAGGATACTGCTCGGCTCTTTTGTGCTTAGCTCCGGCTACTATGACGCGTATTATCTGAAGGCTTTGAAAGTAAAGGGTATGATAAAGAAGGCATTTGATGAAGCCTTTGTAAAATACGATATGCTGTTGGCACCTGCCGCTCCCACTACAGCACCGACTATAGGGAGCAGCCTTTCGGACCCGCTGAAAATGTATCTGAGCGATGTCTATACCGCGGGTGTGAATCTGGCGGGGCTTCCGGCCATAAGCGTTCCCTGCGGCAGAGACCAGAACGGTATGCCTGTGGGAATGCAGTTTATCGGGGACTGTTTTCAGGAAAAGAAGATCATACAGGCTGCCTATGCCTATGAGCAGATCAGGGGAGAATTCCCGAAAGCTTATGGAAAGGGGGAAAAATAATGGCAAAGCAATATGAAACAGTCATTGGCCTTGAGGTCCATGTAGAACTTGCCACAGCCACGAAAATATTCTGCGGATGCTCCACAAAATTCGGGGGAGCGCCAAATACACACACCTGTCCTGTATGTACCGGAATGCCCGGTTCCCTGCCTGTCCTCAATAAGCAGGTGGTGGACTATGCGCTGGCACTTGGACTGGCAGCCAACTGCCGGGTAAATCGTACCTGCAAGTTTGACAGAAAGAATTATTTCTATCCTGACAACCCGCAGAACTACCAGATTTCCCAGCTATACCTTCCCATATGCCATGATGGATACCTGGAGATCATGACCTCTTCCGGAAAAAAGAAAATCAGGATCCATGAAATGCATATGGAGGAAGACGCAGGAAAGCTGATCCATGATGAGTGGGAGGACTGTTCCCTTGTGGATTACAACAGAAGCGGGGTTCCTCTGGTAGAGATCGTGTCCGAACCGGATATGAGAAATTCAGAAGAGGTGATCGCATATCTGGAAAAGCTGCGCCTGATCTGTCAGTATCTGGGGGTATCAGATTGTAAGCTTCAAGAGGGTTCCATGCGCGCTGATGTCAATTTGTCCGTGAGAGAGGCGGGAAGCAGCGAACTGGGTACCAGGACAGAGATGAAGAACCTGAACTCATTCAAGGCCATTGCCAGAGCCATAGAAGGGGAGCGGGAACGGCAGATCGAGCTTCTGGAAGAGGGAAGAAGCGTACAGCAGGAGACAAGGCGGTGGGATGACAACAAAGAGTTTTCCTATGCCATGCGCTCCAAAGAGGATGCCAAAGATTACCGGTATTTTCCGGACCCGGATCTCCCTCCGGTTGTGATAAGCGAAGCCTGGACCAGGCAGATCAGGGAGCGGCAGCCGGAGCTTCAGGAGGAAAAGGCGCAGCGGTATGAGAGGGAATTCGCACTTTCTCCTTATGATGCCTCGCTTTTGACACAGTCAAGACATCTGGCAGACTTGTTTGAACAGACAGTCAGCCTTCTTGAGCAAAAACAGATTGCCGGAGCGCCGAAAAAGGCAGCGAACTGGTTTATCGGTGAGACACTGAGACTTCTAAAAGACAGGGGGATGGAGACAGAAGAACTGCATTTTACCCCGGAACACCTGGCAGATTTGATCGTGGTCTGTGAAAAGGGGGAAGTGAACAATCAGACAGCAAAGAAAGTATTCGGCAAGATTTTTGATGAGGATATAGAACCAATCTCCTATATTGAAGAAAACGGTCTGAAATCTGTCACGGATACCGGAATGTTGGAGCGGGTTGTGGAGAAAGTGCTGGCCCAAAATCCGAAAACCGCAGAGGAATATCAGAGCGGCAAGACAAAGGTTCTTGGTTTTCTGGTCGGGCAGGTTATGAAAGAGATGAGAGGAAAGGCAGACCCCCAGGCAGTGAATCGGCTGCTCACAGAAAAATTGCAGTAACCTTTGTTTTGGATGTGTCCAAAACTATAAAACTTTACAAGTTTTTTCTAATCGATTATACTGTTTCTAAGACAATCCCCGGCACTGAGTACGTCTGCCGGGGATTTTTAAATGGGCAGCACGGCCGCTGCAGGCATTACGGGTTTGTGTTCTGAACCTAAAATGCGGAAGGAAATAAGGAGGCAGATATGGAGATTAAAGAATTTCAGGAAAAGCTCAGTGAAACACTGGGGCTGGCAGTGAAAAATGGAAAGAAGATACATGCAGATACAGTGGAAGGAATTTTTGGAGGCAATGGGCTGTCAGAAGGACAGATGCAGAAGGTGTACGAATATCTGGCTATACAGGGAATTCAGGTAGACGGAAAAGCGACGGGCAGCAGGACAGGTAGCACATTGGACAGAGAAGAGCGCAGCGGGATAAACGTCAGAGCAGAAAACGGCAGTACAGATAGCATAGCAGAGAACAGCGAGGCGGACAGCAAATCAGAGAAAGCACTGACGCCGGAAGAAGCAGAGTATCTGGAAGAGTATGAAAATACCCTGAAGAATATCCCACCCGAAAAGCCCGGAGAAAGAGAAGTCCTTTTTCAAAAAGCACTGAAAAAAGACGAGGCGGCAAAAAAACGCCTTGCAGAATTATACATGGCAGAAGTAGTGAACACAGCCAGAGAGCTGCGTCACGAAGAAATTTTTATTGGTGATATGATCGCTGAGGGAAATATCGGCCTGCTCACTGCCATGGAAACGCTGCATGAGGCAGAAGATTTTCACGCCTTTCTTTGCGGAGAGATCAGAAATGCCATCCTTTTTATGGTAGAGCAGCAGACAGACCAGAAGCAGAGTGACAATATTCTGGTGGAAAAAGTCCGTGATCTGGAGACAAAAATAAAAGAACTTTTGGAGGATGACGATGCAAAATACAGTGTGGAGGAACTTGCCGCTTTTCTGGACATGGAAGTGGACGAGATCCAGGCTGTACTGCGCCTTACAGGAGAGGACAAATAGGAACGGAGGTATCTGTTATGGAGGTCACAAAGTATGGGGAAGGTTTTTATATTCTGGATGATGGGAGAGTGCGGGAATTCCTGATCACAGGCAGCAACGAAGCGCTGCTCATTGACACCGGTTTTGGGGATTCCGGGACAGCAGAGGAGGTCAGAAGACTGACAGATCTGCCGCTGAAAGTAATTTTGACTCATGGTGATATTGACCATGCCGGGGGATTGTCTGGCTTTGGCGAATGCTGGATACATCCAAAAGACGCGCACATGATTCCACGAAATATATCCGTTCACGATTTGCATGAGGGGGAGCACGTCACCGCCGGTGTATATGATTTTGAAGTCATTCATATACCGGGGCATACTTACGGGAGTATAGCTATGCTGGACAGAAAAAGGAAGATTCTCCTGCCGGGAGATACGGTTCAGAAGGACGGGCCGATCTTCATGTTCGGAGAGAATAGAAACCTGGATTTGTATATAGAAAGTCTGGGAAAGCTGCTGGATCTTGTATCAGGAATAGAAGTGATCCTTCCATCTCATCACGGATGTCCCATTTCACCGGATCATATTTCCTATTGTCTGGAGGATGCTGTGGAGCTTAAGAAGGGAAACTTGGAAGGGAAGGACCATCCCAGTCTGCCCTGTAAAAGCTTCAGAGGAAAATGGACTGAATTTTATTTCTGAGATCGACATAAGTTCGGCAGTCTATAGATGCTGTTTATAGAGTGTGCAGGAACAATTCATATATTTTTTATAGAATAAACAGACCTTGTTCATTGAATAATTTTATGAAAAGTGGCATACTTAAAACAGAGATTTCCTGATATGAGCAGGGGATCACGGAGGGAAAATATATGGAAATAAAAGACAAAAAACCAAAAAAACCAATATTGTTTTATTATGCCATTGTCATCGTTGTTTTGGTTCTTCTGAACACGCTGCTTGTGCCGTCTATTGCGGAGCGGAGCATCAAGGAGGTCAGATATGACCAGTTCCTTAGTGACTTGAAAGGCAGCAAGATAGATGAAGTAAATCTTGATGATGACACTATTTATTATACCATAAAAAGCGGCGATAAAACCCAGGTTTATAAGACAGGAAGGATCAATGATCTGCAGGAAGTGGAGCGGCTGGAGAAAGCAGATGTAAAGTTTGCAAAAGAGATTCCTACAAAACAATCTCCCATCCTGACATTTCTGTTGTCCTGGATCATCCCAATCGCCATTTTCTTGTTCATCGGTAACTGGCTGAGCAAAAAGATGATGAGCGGCATGGGAGGCGGAGCCGGAGCCATGAGCTTTGGCAAGAGCAATGCAAAGGTTTATGTAAAATCAACAAACGGAATTATGTTCTCCGATGTGGCCGGCGAGGATGAGGCAAAGGATCTGTTGACAGAGATCGTGGATTATCTCCACAACCCCGACAGATACCGGGAAATCGGTGCGTCCATGCCAAAGGGAGCACTTCTTGTAGGCCCTCCCGGAACCGGTAAGACACTCTTGGCAAAGGCTGTGGCAGGTGAGGCCAATGTACCGTTTTTCTCTATCTCCGGTTCGGAATTTGTAGAGATGTTCGTTGGTATGGGTGCTGCCAAGGTGCGTGATCTGTTCAAGCAGGCCAATGAAAAGGCACCGTGTATTGTATTTATAGATGAGATTGATACCATTGGAAAGAAGCGTGACGGCAATATCAGCGGCAATGACGAGCGTGAGCAGACATTGAACCAGCTCCTGACTGAAATGGACGGATTTGACGGCTCCAAAGGTGTTGTGATCCTGGCAGCCACCAACCGCCCGGATTCTTTGGACCCGGCGCTGCTTCGTCCGGGACGTTTTGACAGACGTATACCTGTAGAGCTTCCCGATCTGCAGGGACGCGAGGAGATTTTGAAGGTACATGCAAAGAAGATCAAGATTTCCGATAATGTGAATTTCCGGGATATTGCAAAAGCGGCTTCCGGCGCGTCCGGAGCAGAGCTTGCCAATATTGTGAATGAAGCGGCGCTTCGGGCTGTCCGTGACAGAAGAAAATTCGCAACCCAGGCAGATATGGAGGAGAGCATAGAGGTGGTCATTGCGGGATATCAGAAGAAGAACCGTGTGCTTTCCGAGAAAGAGAAGCTTATTGTCTCTTACCATGAGATAGGCCATGCGCTGGTCGCAGCCATGCAGACGGATTCCGCGCCGGTCCATAAGATCACCATTATCCCCAGAACATCCGGTGCGCTGGGCTACACTATGCAGGTGGAGGACGGCGAGCATTTCCTCATGTCCAAAGAGGAGCTGGAGAATAAAATTGCCACCTTCACAGGAGGACGGGCGGCGGAGGAGCTGATCTTCCATTCCGTCACAACAGGCGCCTCCAATGATATTGAGCAGGCTACCAAGCTGGCCCGCGGCATGATAACCAGATTCGGTATGAGTGATGAGTTCGACATGGTTGCCATGGAGAGCATGACCAATCAGTACCTGGGCGGGGATTCCTCTCTGTCATGCTCCTTTGAAACCCAGACCCTGATCGACAAAAAGGTTGTGGAACTGGTTAGGGTACAGCATGAAAAAGCCTATAAGATTCTGAAAGACAACATCGGCAAGCTTCACGAACTGGCAAAATACCTCTTTGAAAATGAGACTATAACAGGGGAAGAGTTCATGAATATTTTGAATACCCCGCTGCCTCAGATCCAGGAGAATCAGGAACCGCAGGCAATAGAAACAGAGGAATAGACAAAAATAAATCCGGCCTCTGCCGCTTATAACCGAAACAGCTAAATGTTTTGGGTTATAAAGGCAGGGGCCGGTTTTTGCCTGGCTGCTGAACGTTTTCTTATGGTCAGCGCAGGAAAGGCACAGACCTACTGAACAGTTCCCTTCTATTCTTCTTTCGGTAGAATAATATTCAGTAATATAGCTATGAGTGTCGCCAACACCACCGGGGACTTGCCGAAGATCATGGTTACCCAGCTTGGGAAAGTGGCCAGCGCTGCGGATGCCTGTGAGATGCCCATTCCGAGGGCAGCCGCCAGACCTACAATGGAAGTGTTCCTGTAGTTCATATCCTCAGAGGTGATCAGTTTCATGCCCGTCATGGCAATGGACGCGAAGACAGATACAGTGGCACCGCCCAGGACGCATTGAGGGATCGTGGTGAGCAGCGCTGAAAATTTGGGTATCAGTCCGGCTACGCCCAGGATAATGGCTGCCAGTCCCAGGACACAGCGGTTTACAACCTTTGTGGTTGCCACGATACCTACATTCTGGCTGTAGGTGGCTGTGGGAAGTCCGCCGAAGGCGGCGCCGATGATATTCATAATACCATAACCCACGATTCCGCCCTGCAGTTCCTTGTCACTTGGCTCTCTTCCTAGACCGCCCACTGTGGTTGCCGTGAAGTCACCGATTGCCTGCACGGAATTAATGGCAAAGAGAAGACCGATGGCCACACAGGAGGACACTTCAAAATTGATGCCGAAATGCATAACCTGCGGAAACTGGAATACGCTGGCTGAGGCCACACTGCTGAAACTCACCATGCCAAAAAAAGCAGAGACCACATATCCCGCAAGCATTCCGATCAGGATAGAAGCCAGCTTCACGATTCCTTTTCCGAAATGGTTCAATACAGTTACAATGACAAGCGTAAAGATAGCCACAGCCCAGTTCTCCCAGGAGCCGTAGGTCTCACTGCTGGTGCCGCCTGCCATATAGTTGATGGCTGTGGGATACAGGGAGAGACCGATGGTGAACACAACGGTTCCCGTGATCAGAGGCGGAAAGAATACCCTGATCTTCCTTACCAGCAGTCCAACTACAACAGCCACGCATCCACCTACGATCTGAGAGCCGAGTATGGTTGCAACGCCGTATCCCTCGGCAATGGCCTGCATACTGGGCACATAGGCAAAGCTGACGCCCATGATGACGGGCAGGGAGGAGCCGATGTGGAATCCGCTTTTGCTGCCCAGAGGAAAGAGCTGGAGCAGTGTAGAGATTGCGGACACAAAAAGAGCAGCCTGAATGAGGATGACCTTGTCTCCCTGAGACATACCTCCTCCGCTGACGGCTCCTGAAACAATAATGGCTGGTGTAACACAGCCGACGATCATGGCGACTACATGCTGCAGTGCCAGCGGCAGTACCTGACGAAACGCGGGAATGCCTTCCAGTTCAAAGATACTTCCTTTACCGATTTCCATTCCTTTCATTATGTAATTACCCCCATTTGATTTTCCGAAACATCATGGCCGCATGGTCAAACTGCTGTCCCCGGAAACATTTTATGAAACACGGTATGTTAGATTACTATAATATTAGCAAATCAGCGAGCTATAGTCAATGAAAATTACAAAAATTTTTAGATAATCTAAAATTTTTTGTACAACATGAATGAGAATGCCATGTTGCACCTTACAGAGAATAATGGTAAAATCAAAAAAGATGAAAACCACGGGCTGCCGGGAACAAATATAAAGAGAGCTGCAGGACTTAATTATGAACTATATTGTATTTGATTTGGAATGGAATCAGTGCCCCTATGGTAAGGACAGGGAGAATAAGAGGCTGCCTTTTGAGATTATCGAAATAGGAGCCGTGAAGCTGGATGAGAACAGGAATGTGACAGAACAGTTTCATGAAATCGTCAAACCTTCTGTGTACCACAGGCTGCACTACCGCACAAAAGAAATATTGCATATTGATAAACAGACACTGGAAAACGGAGTCCCTTTTTCCAAGGCCATCCGCAGATTCCTGAAATGGTGCGGGGAGGATGTGATGTTCTGTACCTGGGGACCCTCCGACCTGGTGGAGCTGCAGCGCAATATGAAATACTACAGGCTGACATACCTTCTGGAAGGACCGCTCCGCTATTATGATGTACAGAAGCTGTTCGGGATCGCCTGTGAGGGGGAAAAGAACAGTCGTTCCCTGGAATACGCCATTGACTATATGAAACTGGACAAAGGAGAAAATTTTCACCGGGCGCTGAACGACGCTGCCTACACTGCTGAGATATTCGCCCGGCTGCCTATGGATACGGTGAGAAAGTTTTTTTCAATCGACTGCTATCAGAACCCCAAGTCAAAGAGCGAGGAAATCCACACGGTATTTGATGATTATTCCAAATACATTTCCAGAGAATTCCCCACAAAAGAGGATGCCATGAAGGACCGTGAAGTGGTGAGTACCCGCTGCTTTTTCTGCGACAAAACCGCGAAGAAAAAGATACGCTGGTTTTCCCTTAACCCCAAGACTCACATGTGTCTGGCCTACTGTCCTGAACATGGGTATTTCCGGGGCAAAGCAAGGCTGAAAAGGACTGATGAGGGAAAATACTATGTGGTCAAAACAGTTAAGAAGATCACCGAGGAAGAAGCCGAGGAAGTAAGGCGTAAGAGAGATATGCTGAGAAAGAAAAGGCGTGCGAAGAGACACCAGGAATATTATTAAAGAGAAAAACCCCATCGGAAAGCTGCCGGTTTAGTCGGCGGTCTTCCGATGGGGTTTTGTATTCGATTTTAGAATATGTCAGTACAGACATATCAATTTTTTTTCTTTCTGCTCTTGTTTCTCTTCTTCCTGTGCCTCTTGATCTTTATTATGAGAAGTACGATATAGAAGATAACTGCTGACAGCAGAAAGAGAAGCGCGGGGTATTTCCACTTGGGCATGTTTTGGAAATTGTATTTAAGTTCCTGAAAGAAGTCACCAAGTGAACTGGAAGAGGTTTTGGGAGTCCTCTCTGCAGCAGCGCTGCCCGCTGTGTTGTTCTGAGCAGCCGCTCTGGCTGTATTGGCAGGGGAGTCCTTGGCAGCGGCCAGGAATTCGGACAGAGTAAGGGTTGGACAGACCTCTGCATGAGCGGTAGCCAGTAACTCTTCACCCAGATAATAATCTGTAGTCAGAACCTTTTTATCCAGAGTGGTCTTCCGGGTCAGATCCTCAGCCGGCAGGTTGGCGGGCAGATTTGCTGTTGCGGTATCGGTATAACGCGTCATCATTTTGGACTTAGTCAGGTTGTAGAGGTAATGTTCAATAGGCAGCGGCTTCAGGCACCGGATTTCCCCTTTCTGGGCAAGGACTGTCTTGTGAAAATTGGAGAATCCATAATCCAGCAGTGCTGCGGTATCCGGATACTGATAGACAGCATTGTCAGCCAGGACCACAGAGATAAGGTACATGCCGTTTCTCTGGGCATATGTCACAAGGGAGTTCCCTGCATCGCTGGTATATCCCGTTTTTCCTCCCAGACATCCGTCATAATGCAGATCACCGGATACGAGCATCTTATGATGATTGTTCAGCCAGCGCTCTTCGTCTGTAATGTTTGTCTTTGGTTCAATGTAATATTCTGTGGCTATGATCTTGCGGAAGGTCTCATTTTTAAAAGCTTCCCTGGCGATATTGGCAAGATCCCTGGCTGTAGTGTAGTGTTCCGGGTCATGAAGGCCGTTGGCGTTGACAAAATGGGTGTTTTTACATCCCAGTTCCTCTGCCCTGCTATTCATCATGTTCACAAAATCCGGGATACTGCCGCCTACAAATTCTGCCACACCGGAAGAAACCTCATTGGCGGAAGCCAGGAGAACCGCGTATAAGCTCTGTTCCATGGTGAGGATTTCCCCGGGCTTGATGCCAATATGGGTGCTGCCGGGTTCTATACCGTTTACAGCTTCGGCTGAAAAGGTGACCTCATCAGTCAGGGTGCTGTTCTCAATGGCGATCAGAGCTGTCATGATCTTCGTGGTGCTTGCCGGGTATCTCTTTTCGTCTATGCCTTTGGCGTAGAGTATCTGGCCCGTCTCCGCGTCCATAAGTATTGCGGTCTCCGCAGCCACCTGTGGGCCTGTGGGCCATCCGGGGACGGCGTCAGACTGAACCTCCCAGTTATAGCTGTCCGGCGGTGCATTGGGGTCTTTGGGAGCTTCAGCCGGCGCATTGGGATCAGCCGGTGCGTTGGGATCAGCAGCACCACCGGGATCAGCAGGGGCCTGTGCCGCGTCCTGTGCGGTTCCGTATACGGTGGTCTGTCCCATGCCTAGGAGAAGGCAGGATGACAGGATCAGGGCATTTATCCATAGTCTGGTTTTTTTCACAATAAAATCCTCGTTTCTTAAAGGCTTTTTTTATTATAAGAGATTTTTTTGCCGGATACAACCCCTTTTCGGGTATACATTTATGGGGCATCATTCAGGGTTACCGGATTTATGGCCAAGAGTGAACAGTGCCTTTTCAGGGTAAGCTTAAAGAGTTTTGACATATTCACTGGGAGAAAGACCCACGAATTTCTTAAACTTCCTGCTGAAGTAGCCGGCATTGTTAAAACCGGTGGCTTCAGCCACATAGCCTACATTGTCCACGCCGGAATCAAAAAGCTCTAGTGCCTTATTTAGCCGGATCTGGTTAATGTAATCATTTATGGTAATACCCTGGTCGCGTTTAAAACAATAACAGAGATAACTGTAATTCTGGAACAGATTCCGGGCGATATCCTCAATGGTCAGCTCGGGATCACTATAATTCTGCAGTATATAGTCCTGAACATTGCGGGTGACAGCGCATATTGATGCGGTAGGATTCTCCTGGCTGAGCTGCTCTGTAAACATATCGATCATCCAGCGCCTGATCTCATCACAAGAACGAAAGTTGTCCAGTGTGTCGGAGAGACTGCGGGAATCTCGGAAGAGAAAACAATTTATGGAGTTCTGTTCATTCAAAGCGGATAACAGAGAGGAGAGCAGTTCATAGGTGCAGAAAATGATATTGTCATAAGAAAGCTTTTTTTCACGGAAAGTATCGTATAAGTGACCAAGCGTCTCTGTGATATTTACCAGGTCCCGCCGGCGAATCAGCTTTTTCACATCAGCCAGCACGGTTTCCGGTATACGGTAAGCGGTCAGGTTCCATTCCTCGTAAAAGAGAAGGCTGTGCTCAAAGCTGCGTGCGTTTTTCAGACAGACAGAAGCCTCTTTATAAGCGATTATTATTTCCTGTGCGCCTCTGTGTAATGCACTCACACCCATATGAAACGCAGATACCCGGTGCTGAAGAAATTCCGTCAGTGTTTCCGTTTCTTTCTTTAGATGCTCAAGGCTTTCGGTCTCACATATGAGGCATATTTGGGAGTGATGGGTGACGAAAATTTCACTCTTTCCATCCTGGAACAGAGTGTTTTCCAGGTGTTTTCGTATATCCTCTATATTAGACGCGTGAATCTCGGGCATCTCCAGAATACAGACAACGTAACTGTCAAATGAAACTGAAATATGCAGTTCCTCCAAATAGGATGAAAGCTGCAGTTTGTTAAAGGATACGTGTCCGTCTATAATGTCCAGAAGGAAATGTTCCTTGATATACCTCATTCTGTGCTCTTCCAGAGCTTTGACATGGAATTGCTGTTCCTGTTCCTGTGAAATTTCCTGTTTCAGATTATTAAGGGATTCCGTGAGCAGAGAAAAATCAACCGGTTTCAATATATATTCCGAAACATTGAGCCGGATCGCCTGCTGGGCATATTTGAAGTCACTGTATCCTGTAAGCAGTATACACTTACAGGGTATCTGCTCTTTGCGTAGTTTTTCAATCAATTCAAGCCCGTTGATCAGGGGCATGTTAATGTCTATAACAGCAATGTCAGGCTGCTTATCACAGATCAGCCGGAATCCATCCCTGCCATTGTTAGCGTCTCCGGTAATCTGAAACCCCATTTCTTCCCAGGGGATTGCCCTTTTCAGAGAATTCCGGAAAAAGTATTCATCGTCGATCAGTACAACCTCCAGCATGGCTTGCCCTCCTCTTTATAGATCAACAGCGGGAAATGAAAGGATAAACAGGGAATACCTGCCTGGTTCACTATGGATTTCAATTTCCGCCTTATTATTGAAGTGTATATTCAGTCTCTTTATAATGTTGGTTATACCAAAATCTGTTGTCATCCGTTCTTCTTTCAGGGAGTTATAGATGGACGTTATAGTCTCACTGTCCATGCCGGCTCCGCTGTCGTAAATCTCAAAATAAATCCTTTCATTTTTTAGATAGCCGGATACTTTCAGCTCTCCTTTTTCACATTTTGCTTTTAATCCATGATAAATCGCGTTCTCTACCAAGGGCTGCAGGGTGAGCTTAGGGATCTGGCAGGACCTTATCTCATCAGATATATCTAAAGAAAATTCCATAAATTCTATGTAGCGAAGCTGCTGAAGACTTAAATAGTTTTCAGTCATACTTACTTCTTTGCCGATACTGATGATATCATGTCCGTCGCTCAATGAGGTTCTGTAAAAGTTAGCCAGATGCGCTATGGAATCAAGCGCGTGATCTTCCATGTGGTCACGTATGAAGCTGTTTACCATTTCAAGCACATTATACAAAAAATGAGGCTTTACCTGTGCCTGAATGAGTTGAAGCTGCAGCTTGCGCTTATTTTTCTGCTGTTCCCTGATATTATCCATCAGCTCTGAGATACGGTCCAGCAGAGAATTGAAAGTCTGTCCCAGCATTCCGATTTCATCATTTGGCATATTTTCCTGCCGCACATCCAGATTCCCGTTTTTTACTTTTTCCATGGTCTTGTTGAGTGAAAAAATAGGCCCTGTTATAATGCGGGAAATGGAATACGCAGACACAAGGGCAAAAACAATACAGGCTACGCAGGTAATAAAAATCTGAGACAGATGGGTAAGCACCAATTGGCTGATATTTGAAAACGGTGAAACGATTAGGTAAACCCACCCCATCCGCGGGTATTTCTGGGAAGTCACAGTGACCTTCTGTCCATTGGAGGATGTGATAATACTGCTGTTATTTACCAGATAATTATAGTTGATCTTACTCTTATAATAGAAGCTGGCTGTGTAAGGATTAAATTTGCTTGATGAATATGTCTTATCGGAGATGATATAACACTCCTGCAGCACAGCCTTTGTATTTGAACTCAGCTCAGCGTCATTGATGATATATACATTGTCTGAAAGATTCTTGGTGATCCTGTCCAGGCGGCTCCTGTCCATATAGAGTGTCAGGTATCCAAGAAGCGTATCATCTTTGAACACAGGCGTAACACAGGAGACTGCCCAGGAAAGCTCGCTGGTTTCGGCATCAATGAGCATATGCGGGGTTGTCCAGATAAAACGGCCTTTTTCACAGTCGGAGAGAAGAGACCGGTTAAAATGCCAGGATAACTGGTTTTTATTATATTTCTGTTCTCCCACAAAGGCAAAATCAGTATTTAAGAGACTGGCACCCAGAAGAAAATCGGCTGAATTCAGATAGGGCGCAGCCAATGTTCCGAAATCAAGGGAATAATAAGCATCAGGCTGTTCACGTGACAGACTGTAGGAAGCGGAAAGGTACTCCTGAACGGATTGATCTGAGGCAATGATGCTGCCCAGGCTTTCAACAGAGTCAAGAAGTGTGTCAGTGGATTCCTGTAGGCAGCCGATAGTCTGCAGATCGTTGATCCTTGTCTGTTCAAGCAGAGAATTAGCAGACATTTTGTTGGCAATATAAGTGATGGCAATGATGGGTATCGCCATGAAAATAAAAATATACAAGAAAATTTTAGAACGAAGGGAGAGGAATCGTCTCATAGCACAAAAATACTCCTGATCATATGATAAAAACCGACAATATTATCATTGAACCGACAATAATTCATTCATAGTATAGCAAGTCTTTGTTATAATTGCAAACATCAAAGGAAAGTAAACACCAAAAGAAAGAGAGGAAGTAAACGTATGAAGAGAAAATTTGTTGCAGCAGTTCTGGCCGGGATTATGATCTTCAGCCTTGCAGCGTGCGGAGATTCAAAAGGGAACACACAGGAGGGTGGAGAGGAAAGCTCCGGGAATAAGGCTGAGCCGGAAGGACAGGAGGCAGAGGAGAGCATAGTAAAAAGCGGGACAGAAGGCGGCGGTGACGTGACTCTGCGCCTTGCCTGGCTGGGAACCGGACAGGATAAGGAGACATTGGACAAGTGTCTGCAGAAGTATACGGATAAAACAGGTATTGGTGTGGAGACGGTGTATATACCGGGTTCCTGGACTGAATACTTTACTAAAATGCAGACAATGATCGCCGGGGGTGATTATATTGACTGTGCTTATGTGGCGATTGAAGGGTTTGAGATGTTCGTGGATACAGGCATGGCAGCGCCCATTGATGACTGGATAGCCGGCCATAAAGAGGAGTATCAGTCTACGGTGAACGATATTGACCAGAATATCATGGATAAAGTTACATTTGACGGAAAAGTATACGCGATCCCTGAGGAGTGGAACAATGTGGTGACTCACTTTAATACAAAGCTTTTGGAGGAAGCGGGGCTTTCGCTTCCGGCAGAGAATTGGACAAAAGATGAATTTTTAGATTACTGTGATAAGCTGACAAAGGAAAAAGACGGTGTAAAACAATACGGCGTGTATGTGCCTGACTACTATTTTGGTGTGGAGGCATGGCTGTATAACAACGGCGCGGGTTACATGAATGATGATTTTACAGAGAGTACCATCAATTCGCCTGAATCCGTGGAAGTCTTCCAGCTTATGCAGGATCTGATACATAAATACGGATATGCGCCAATTCCGGAAAAGAATGTGGATGCCATCCAGCAGTTGATCGACGGAAATGTTGCTATGGGATTTTGGGGAAGATGGCCGACCAATAATTATAATGCCAACGACTTTAAAGACGTGGCAGTGCAGTATATTCCCAGCTTTTCACAGAACCAGCCAATTTGGGGCGGCGGCGGAATCTTCACCATGAAGGAGTCCAGACATTCGGAGGAAGCGGCATCCCTGGCTAATTACATCGGTTCTGCGGATTTCATTGAAGAGTTTATGGCAGCAGGAGCTATCCCTGTTTTGAACTCCGTGGCAAAAGAGTTGGTGCCGGAGCTTGGGTATCCGGAAAATAACCAGATTTTTTATGAAAGTGCATCCACTGCAAAAGCAGTTCATTCTCCTGTACAGTATCCGGAATGTGAGGCACTGGTGTCACGTGTGATTTCGGATATCCTTGTAAATAAGGCGGATGTACAGACTACTTTGGACGCAGCGGCTGAAGAGATGAACAGCTATCTGATGGATAACCTGGAATAAGCAGGTGAAGAGTTTCATAAGAAAGAGAGGGATTCTATGAGCAGTAAACAGATGTCCGCATTTCAGAAGAAAAAGAGGCAGGATAATATAGCGGGCTACATATTCCTGATTCCGGCTATCATTACATTTCTGCTTTTTGTGGGCGGTCCTATGATCATATCCTTTGTCATGTCATTTTTTGACTATAACCTAATACAGCCGCCAAAGTTTATAGGGCTGAGAAATATCCGGAAGTTCATGATGGACCCGCAGGTACGGATTTCTTTTGCCAATACCTTTAAATTTCTTCTGATACTTGTTCCGGTCCACTGCTTTTTGGGTATGCTGCTGGCATTTGCTGTTTCCTGCGTACATCATAAAAAAATGCAGACCGTATACCGCAGTATCCTTTACTTTCCTACAGTTGTCACCACTGCGTCTGTTGCAATTGTATGGGGTTATATGTTTGGGACAGATACAGGGGTGATCAACTATTTTGTGCGTCAGATGGGAGGCAGCAATGTGCCGTGGCTGACAGATAAGGTCATGGTATATGTAACGATCGCTGTGTTCAGTTTCTGGAAATTCATAGGGACAACATTTCTCTATTATTTTATCGGTCTGCAGAATATACCGGATGGTTATTATGAAGCGGCAAAGATTGATGGAGCCAATACCTTTCAGATCTTCCGCAGGATCACGCTGCCGCTGTTGTCGCCCACTATGTTTTTTGTGATCGTCACAAATATAATAGGAGTTTTTCAAATTTTTGAGGAGCCGTTCATTATCACCAACGGCGGGCCGGGAACAGCGACTAAAACAGTGTCTTTTTACATATATGAGATTGCGTTCAAGCAGGTTCGGACAGGGTATGGGTGTCTGGTAGCTTTCAGCATTTTCCTTGTGATCCTGGCTGTGACCATCATTCAGTTTGCCGGGCAGAAAAGGTGGGTTACCTATGACTACGAATAGACAAAAAATGGAGGGGACATTTATGGACAAGGTTAAGAAGAGGGTCCGGGGAGGCTCACTGCATATTTTCCTGATACTCCTGTGTATATTGATGCTGCTGCCGTTTTGCTGGGTGATCTCCACATCGCTCAGACTGCCCGGAGAATCATTTAAACTGCCGCCCAGTTTTTTTCCTACGGATTTCTGTTATGAAAACTACTTGGATGTATTTAAGAAATTTCCATTTGCGAAGTTTCTGCTGAACAGTGTTATCGTGGCTGTGTCTTCCGTGGGATTAAATACATTGGTGACCACCATGGCGGGATATTCATTTGCCAGAATAGATTTTAAAGGAAAGAACACGGTATTCATGATTTTTCTGGCAGGCATGATGATTCCCGCGCAGGCTACAATGATACCTGTATATATCGTGATGTCTAAGCTGGGTCTTGTGGGAAGTCTCTGGGCACTGATCCTGCCCGCTATGATAAATCCCCTGTCTATCTTTTTTGTAAGGCAGTTCATGATGACAATACCGGACAGCTATGAGGAGGCAGCATATATAGACGGAGCCGGGAGAGTGCAGATTTACGCAAGAGTCATACTCCCTATGTCAAAATCAGTGATCGTGATGACATGTCTGCTGAATTTTTTGTCCTCCTGGAATAATTTTATGGGGCCTCTGATCTATCTGTCAGATTGGGCAAAAATGACGCTTCCCATTGGTCTTCGGGTTCTGCAGGGATACATGGGGACAGGAAGTGTGTCTGTGGTCCTGGCTGGTGTGGCGATTTCCATCATTATTCCCACTGTTTTATATTTGTGCGGGCAAAAGTATTTTCTGCAGGGTATGACCTTGTCAGGACTAAAGAGTTAAATTTTAAAAGGAGAAGACAGTTATGGACAGATTTGTATATAAAGAAGAAAAGACCAGGGAAATTTCTTTTCCATTGGGGGGAATCGGGACTGGATGCGTAGGGCTGGCGGGTAATGGGCAGCTCGTTGATATGGAAATATTTAACCGTCCAAATAAAGGTTCTCATGCAGGAATGAGTCATTTTGCGGTAAAGGCTGAGGCGGAGGGGAATCTGCTGGATGCCAGAGTCATAAATGGTGACAGTTTTAAGCCATATACAGGAAAATATAACCGGCCTCATTTTAACAGCTATGGATTTGGTTCTGACAGGGCATCTCTTTCAGGGATTCCCCATTTCAGAAGCTGTGACTTCAAAGGCGAGTTTCCTGTGGCAGAGCTGTCGTTCTCAGAGGAAAAGTTCCCTGGAACGCTTACTATGACAGCATTTAATCCATTCATTCCATGTAATGAGGATGATTCCAGCATACCGGGGGCCTTCTTTGAATTCGAGATAGAAAACACAGCCGATAAAGCACTGGACTATACGGTTGCGTTTACTATGAATAATCTCTATGCGGAGAACGGGGGCATCCACACTTCGTTTACAGACAAGGGAATTCATGTGATACATATGGAAAACCATGGAGACCAGGGAGATCTATGTATCGGTACGGACGCAGAACAGACCAGTATGCAGCAGTATTGGTACAGAGGAAACTGGTTTGACAATCTGATGACATACTGGAAAGAGTTTACATGTCCGGGAGTGCTGAAGAACCGTATCTATGAAGGAGAAAAAAGAGTATCCGATGTGAACTATGCTGCGGATGATCTGGCAGTTCTGGCTGCCCATATTAAGGTAAAACCGGGGGATACAGGGAAAATAAGATTCGTGCTTACATGGAACCGGCCGTATTACTATAATTACTGGAATCCGGAGACGGATGAGGAGTCAGAAAAGAAAAGAGCATGGAAGAATTATTATGCCAGACTGTTTAAAGACGCAAAATGCAGTTCATTCTATGCTCTGGAAAATTGGGACAGGCTGTACGGGCTGACAGATTTATTCAGAAAAACCCTGTTTCACTCCTCCATGCCCAAGGAGGCACTGGATGCTGTTTCAGCGAATATTTCGATCATCAAATCTCCCACATGTATCCGTCTGGAAGACGGTTCTCTATATGGGTTTGAGGGAAACCATATAGATGCGGGATGCTGCGAGGGGTCCTGTACACATGTCTGGAACTATACCTATGCGGTTCCTTTCTTATTTCCGAGATTGGAGCGCAGTATGCGGAATCTGGAATATACATACAGTATGCATGATGACGGGGGGATGGGTTTTCGGCTCATGCTTCCGGTGGGCAGAAAGGCATGGGATTTCAGACCCTGCGCAGACGGGCAGTTCGGAACAGTCATGCGCGTATACAGGGAATATAAAATAAGCGGTGACAGGGAATGGCTGGCATCTTTGTGGCCAAATGTTAAGAAAAGCATAGAGTTTGCCTGGTCACCCGAGAATGAAGACAGATGGGATCACGATAAGGATGGGGTGCTGGAGGGCAGGCAGCATCACACACTGGATATGGAGCTGTTTGGAAAAAACGCGTGGCTGACCGGTATGTACCTGGGAGCATTAAAGGCAGGAGCTGCCATGGCAGAGATCATGGGAGATACGAATACGGCAGAGGAGTATCTGAAAATTTTTGAACAGGGGAAACAGACGCTTAACAGCCAGCTCTTTAATGGTGAGTATTTTATTCAGGATATTGATCTGAAAGACAGAAAAATTCTTGATGTCTATGCGGATGGAGGAAAATCCATGCATAACCAGGACATCTACTCAGCTTACTGGAATCCGGAGCAGGAAGAGATCATGTACCAGATTGGGGAGGGATGCGGTATTGACCAGGTTCTTGCCCAGTGGCATTCCAATCTTATCGGATTGGGAGAGATATTTGAAGAAGACAAGGTGAAATCAGCTCTGCGCGCAGTCTACAAATATAATTTTATATGCGCAAGAGACCATTTTAACCCCTGTCGCCTCTACTGTATTGATGATGAGAAGGGACTGCTGATCTGCAGTTGGCCGGAAGGAAAGGAAAAACCATTTATCACGGCTCCTTATTCAGAGGAGACGATGCATGGTTTTGAATATCAGGCTGCTGTCCATATGATACAGGAAGGTATGGAGAAAGAGGGGATGGATTGCGTCAAAGCCTTGAGAGACAGATATGACGGGGAGAAGAGGAATCCCTGGAATGAGTTCGAGTGTGGGAGTAATTATGCCCGGTCCATGGCCAGCTACGCTCTGCTGCTTACATACAGCGGATTTCAGTTCGATATGGGAAGAAAACTGATCGGATTTCACCCAATCCATGAACAAGGGTTTACCTCCTTCTGGTCTCTTGACAGCGGCTGGGGAGAAGTTGTTTTTGCGGATGGAAAAAAGGATATTAAAATTTTGTACGGCAGTTTGAATGTGCGCTGTCTGGATCTTGGCAGTGCTGCCGGTGAAGCCAAACAGGTCAGAATAGACGGACAGGAGACAGCGTTTCAGGTGGAGCAGGGAATCATTTATCTGGATAAGGATTACTGTGCAGAGCATTTGGTATCTGTTATCTGCTGAGAAGGAGGCACATGGATGTTTGATGGATTACAGATGAATATGGGGAATCTTTCGCGTCTTTCAGATGCAAAAACACGCTCTGTCAGTCCGGAAAATTTTACAGGGGAAAAAGGAAAGGGGGGCATGTGCCCCCTGGAGGAAGGAACGGCAAAGGAGGCAGCCAGGGATCTGGGGACAGGATGGAAAGTAAATCCTTATATTGTCATACCGGGCGAATCTATTTTTACAATTGCTGACATAGAAGGGCCTGGTGCTATACAGCATATCTGGATGACTCCCGTGGGAAAGTGGAGGAACACCATCATCCGTATATATTGGGATGACAATCCCTATCCCTCCGTGGAATGTCCGGCCGGTGATTTTTTCTGCTGCGGATGGCAGGAATATTATCAGATTTCCGCACTTGCGGTCTGTGTAAATCCGGGCAGCGGGCTGAATTGTTATTGGAGCATGCCGTTTAGGAAAAAATGCAGGATAACACTGGAAAACAGAGATGAGAAGCCGGTGACAATATACTATCAGATAGACTATATTTTGTCAGAAGTACCTCAGGACTGTGCTTATTTTCATGCCCAGTTCAGAAGGGTAAATCCGCTCCCTTACAAAACGGACTATGTAATCCTCGATGGCGTTGAGGGGAAAGGACAGTATGTGGGAACATATCTGGCGTGGGGAGTAAATAATAACCTGTGGTGGGGAGAGGGAGAGATAAAGTTCTTTTTGGATGGGGATGAACAATATCCCACTATATGCGGAACGGGGACAGAAGATTATTTCTGTGGTTCTTATGATTTTGAAGATCCTGTATCACACAGCCGGTATCTACCTTTTTCTACACCATATACCGGTTTGCAGGTGGTTCATACAGATGAACTGTATCAGTCACAGAGAAGGTTTGGCATGTACCGTTTTCATATCCTGGATCCCATTCGGTTTGAGACAGACCTGAGGGTCACGATCCAGGCACTGGGATGGAGAGAAGGCAGACGTTACCTGCCGCTGCAGGACGATATCGCATCAGTAGCCTTTTGGTACCAAACAATGCCCGGGAAGGAGTTTCCGAAACTTCCCCATAAAGATTATCTGGAAATTATATAAAAAACGTGAGAGAACCCTCCGGGCGGGAATTCCCGGAGGGTTCTCTTTGGCGTGTGGCTGCTTTTCCTGAAATATGATAAAACATATTGACAAAACAGCATTTTGGTGTTATGGTTAATTACACAAGTAATTAACCATATAACTAAAGGAGCTATAGATATTTTGCAGAGAGGGAGTGAGATGTTTGCAGGAACTACTGAATCAGGAAAAGTCCATTTATTTACAGATCAAAGAAATGATAGAAAATGATATCATCCGGGATATTCTGCTGGAGGAAGAGCGGGTGCCGAGTACCAATGAACTGGCAAAGCTGTATGCCATCAACCCGGCAACAGCCGCAAAGGGTGTGAATCTGCTGGTAGACGAGGGTATCTTGTATAAGAAAAGGGGGATTGGAATGTTTGTGGCAGCGGGAGCAAGGCAAGTGATCGTGAGGAAGAGAAAAGAGAGATTTTTTGATGATTATATTAGGAGTCTGCTGACAGAAGCAGCCAGTCTTGGGATCACAAAAGAAGAATTGATAGACATGATAGCAACCGGAAAAGGGGAGGAAGTAAAATGAGTGAGATGGTATTAAAATGTGAGAATCTGGTAAAACAGTATAAGGATAAAAGGGCACTGGACAACGTAAGCCTTACACTGGAAAGAGGAAAGATATATGGCCTGATCGGAAGAAACGGCGCAGGCAAGACAACGCTTCTGTCCATTTTGACGGCACAGAACCCGGCTACACACGGAACCGTAACACTGGGCGGACAGCCGGTATGGGAAAATGAAGCGTCACTATCCCATCTCTGTTTTTCAAGGGAGATCAATGCAAATGTAAACGCAAGTGGAGTGGGAGGGCTGAAAATAAAGGATTATCTTAAAATGGCAGAGACTTATTTGCCTCATTGGGATAAAGAAATGGCAGACCATCTTCTTGATATTTTCCACCTGGACAGGAAAAAGAGGATTTCAAAACTGTCAAAGGGAATGACTTCCATGGTTACCATAATCGTAGCACTTGCCAGCAAAGCGGATTTTACACTGCTGGATGAACCGGTTGCAGGGCTTGACGTAGTGGCGAGAGAACAGTTCTACAGGATCCTGCTGGAGGAATATACGGAGACAGGGCGCACCTTTGTTATATCCACACATATTATTGAGGAGGCAGCAGACCTTTTTGAAGAAGTCATCATTCTGCATGACGGCAAAATGATGCTGAAGGAGAACACCCAGGAACTTCTGGAGAGCTGTGTACATGTGAGCGGCAGAGAGGAAGATGTTGACGCGGCAACAGAGGGATTGACAAAATATAGGGAAGAAACGATTGGAAGGAGCAAAAGTGTCACCGTAAAGCTGGAGCCGGGACAGAGAGTTGAGGGTTCAGACAACATCAGTGTTCAGCCCATGAATCTCCAGAAGATATTTGTGTCCATGTGCGGCGGGGAGGTATGAAGATGAAGAAATGGAGAATGTTCATAGAATGGGCATTACAGACCATAGGTATGTCTGTTATCATGGTTCTGGGTATCACGGTGATAACCGGAGGGCAGATTTGGATGGGATTCTCATCAGCCTCCGGAGCGCGTATGATTTCAGACCTTCCTTTCAAAATGATATTTATCACTACTTTTGTGGCATCCGTCACATCAGCCAGCGTCTATTCAAGTTATGTGCCGGCGGGTATGTGCCTGAACTGCAGGAGGAAAGATGCCTTAATGGGAATGCAGATCATGAAGCTGGTGGCTGCGGTACTGATGGCTGCGATCACCATGTTATTGTCGGTCGCGGGAGACTTGCAGTCCGCCAAAGGAAATATGGTTCAGATATTGGAGCTGGCGGGGATCGGCTTCTGTGCTTTGATCCTTGTGGTGTCAGTGGGGGAGATCGTTGGGCTTATCTATCTTCGGTTCCAAAAGATAGGTTTGCTGATCATGGTTATATTTTTTGCGGCGGGAGGCGGCGTATTGGGTGCCCTCATTGCCATGAATCTTAAGGGGGGCATTTCCCTTGATTTTAGATTTGCCAATGTGCTTTTATATACGGCTGCTGCGGCAGCAGTGGTATGGATTCTGGATATTATTATTTCAAGACGCCTGCTGGCAGGACTTGAGGCGCGTTAGAGGAGGAGAGCTATGTGGAGATCAATAAAGGATCAGGCCAAATTAGAGGTTTGCGACATGGGCATTTATCTGGCTGTTGAGGCGGGATTATGCGCTCTGGGCATTGTGGTCATGGTCTTTGTGCATATGTTCAGCAATGAGGCAAGTTATTTTCCTATCGGCAGTATGATCGCGGCTCTGGCGGTGCTGTGCCTGATATTGTTTGGAGGGATATTTAGTCTGGGCATGGGATTCGATGTGGCAGTCAGCATGGGCAGGACAAGAAAACTTTATCTGCCGTCTGCTTTTATCGTGTATTTTATAATGACGCTGGTGGTTATGACAGGGCTGTTTCTGCTCCTGCGCGTGGAGACGGCAATATATGGGGTGGTACTTCCGGGGAAAATAAAAGATAGTATCCCTATCATGACAGAATTCACAGTGCCGTGGATCTTTGGGGCGTCTGCTGCTATGACGGGATGTACCGCTTTGGGAGCCGCTGTTGTAAGACGGTTTAGGAGAGGAAAGATTGTTTTGTTAGCAGTATGGCTGCTTGCCTGCTGGACACTGCCGGGTGCTACAGACGGCAGGAACGAAAATATCCTGGACCGGATGGGTAATGCATGGGGACAATGGTTTGCCGGTTTCCAGACGTGGGCACAGATCAGTATGCTGGTGGGAGTTGGGGTTATCTTCTGTGTGACCGCGTATCTGCTTTTCAGGAAACAGGCAGTGCAGTGGTAGTGTAGAAGAGAAATGGGATCTTTTGGCCTAAAAGGCAGAAAATCTCTTATATCCCTTGACATTTTCTTCTCTATCTATTTATAATGAAGTTTGACAAAGACGATGATGGAGACAGTATTCTGCATGAGAAAACCACAGCGAGCCGGGGAAGGTGCAAGCCCGGTATGAGTATCAGCAGAAGAATATCACTCCGGAGCTGCTTCCTGAAATAAAAGTAAGGGATGCCGGATTTCCCCCGTTAAAGGGAACGCGTATGATAGTATGTGTAAGAGGTGGTTAAACGATAGCTGAGGCTTTCGTCCTGTTGCAGGGCGGAAGCCTTTTTATTATATATATCCCCCCAAGCACAGAGAAAGGAGAATAAGACATGTATCAGAAAGTCCCCACAAACATGAATTTTGTGGAAAGAGAAAAAAACATCGAGAAATTTTGGGAAGACAATGAAATTTTTAAAAAGAGCATGGAACACAGAAAAGAAGGTGAGACGTACACTTTCTATGACGGCCCGCCCACAGCCAATGGCAAGCCCCATATCGGCCATGTTCTGACACGTGTTATAAAAGATATGATCCCGAGATACCGCACCATGAAAGGCTGCATGGTACCGAGGAAAGCAGGATGGGATACCCATGGCCTCCCGGTAGAACTGGAAGTAGAGAAAATGCTGGGTCTGGACGGCAAGGAGCAGATTGAAGAGTACGGCTTGGAGCCATTCATCAACCACTGCAAAGAGTCTGTCTGGAAATACAAAGGAATGTGGGAGGACTTCTCAGGAACCGTAGGTTTCTGGGCAGATATGGATAATCCGTATGTGACCTACCACGATGATTTTATCGAGTCTGAATGGTGGGCTTTGAAGCAGATCTGGGACAAAGGCCTTTTATATAAAGGATACAAAATTGTTCCCTACTGCCCGCGCTGCGGAACCCCGCTCTCCAGTCATGAGGTGGCACAGGGATACAAAGACGTAAAAGAACGCTCTGCCATTGCCCGTTTCAAAGTAAAGGGTGAGGACGCCTATATTCTGGCATGGACCACAACACCCTGGACACTTCCGTCCAATGTGGCACTGTGTGTGAATCCCAACGAAACTTATGTAAAAGTGAAATCCGGTGAGTACACCTATTATATGGCAGAGGCACTGCTTGATAAGGTTCTGGGTGAGGGAAATTATGAGATCCTGGAGCACTATACAGGAAAAGAGCTGGAGTACAAAGAGTATGAGCCTCTCTTCCCATTCGTAGAGCTGAAAAAGAAAGCTTACTATGTAACATGCGATACGTATGTAACGCTGACAGACGGTACCGGTGTGGTTCATATTGCGCCTGCTTTCGGTGAAGACGACAGCAAGGTGGGAAGGGCATATGACCTGCCGTTTTTACAGTTAGTAGATGAAAAAGGTGAGATGACAAAAGAGACCCCATGGGCTGGCACCTTCTGCAAAAAAGCAGACAAGGAAGTGCTGGTCGATCTGGAAAAACGCGGTCTGCTTTTTGACGCGCCTGTATTTGAACACAGCTATCCGCACTGCTGGAGATGTGACACTCCGCTTATTTATTATGCAAGAGAGTCCTGGTTTATCAAGATGACAGCCGTGAAAGAGGACTTGATCCGCAACAACAACACCATCAACTGGATCCCGGAGAGCATCGGCAAGGGCCGTTTTGGTGACTGGCTGGAGAATGTACAGGACTGGGGTATCAGCCGTAACCGCTACTGGGGAACCCCGCTGAATGTATGGGAATGTGAATGCGGACATATGCACTCCATCGGAAGCAAGGAAGAGTTAAAGGAAATGTCCCATAACTGCCCGGATGACATTGAACTGCACAGACCGTATATTGACAATGTGACCATCCGCTGCCCGAAATGCGGTAAAGAGATGCACCGTGTGCCTGAGGTGATCGACTGCTGGTTTGACTCCGGTTCCATGCCGTTTGCACAGCATCACTATCCGTTTGAAAATAAAGACCTGTTTGAGCAGCAGTTCCCGGCAGATTTCATCTCCGAGGCTGTGGACCAGACAAGAGGATGGTTCTACTCTCTGTTAGCTATTTCTACCCTGATCTTTAACAAGGCCCCGTTTAAGAATGTAATTGTTCTGGGCCATGTGCAGGACGAGAACGGACAGAAGATGAGCAAATCAAAGGGCAATGCCGTAGACCCGTTTGAGGCTCTGGATACTTACGGAGCTGATGCGATCCGCTGGTATTTCTATGTAAACAGCGCACCCTGGCTGCCAAACCGTTTCCACGGAAAGGCTGTGCAGGAGGGACAGCGTAAATTTATGGGTACCCTTTGGAATACCTATGCATTTTTCGTGCTGTATGCAAATATAGATAACTTTGACGCTACAAAATACAAACTGGAATACGACAAGCTTCCTGTTATGGATAAATGGCTGTTGTCCAGGCTCAATACCCTGGTGAAAACCGTGGATGACAACCTGGCAAACTACCGCATCCCTGAGACCGCTCGTGCACTGCAGGATTTTGTGGATGATATGAGTAACTGGTATGTGAGAAGAAGCCGTGAGCGTTTCTGGGCAAAAGGTATGGAGCAGGATAAGATCAATGCTTATATGACCCTGTATACAGCCCTTGTGACTGTTGCAAAAGCGGCAGCGCCTATGATTCCGTTCATGACAGAGGACATCTATCAGAACCTTGTGAGGAGCATCGACAAGGATGCGCCGGAGAGTATCCATCTGTGTGACTTCCCGGAATCCAATGATGCTTGGATCGACACGGAACTGGAAGAGAACATGGAAGACCTGCTGAAAGTGGTGGTAATGGGCCGTGCGTGCAGAAATGCAGCAAATATCAAGAACCGTCAGCCGATTGGCAAGATGTTCGTGAAGGCGCCCTTCCAGCTCTCTGACTTTTATAAAGAGATCATCGAGGATGAGCTGAATGTGAAGAAAATGAGCTTCACGGACGATGTGAGGGATTTCACATCCTACAGCTTCAAGCCTCAGTTAAAGACCGTGGGACCAAAATACGGCAAACATCTGAACAGCATAAGGACTGCCCTGTCATCTATTGACGGCAATGCGGCCATGGATGAGCTGAAAGCCGGCGGTGAGCTGAAACTTGACATTGACGGCCAGGAAATAGTATTATTAGAAAGTGACTTACTTATTGACACTGCACAGATGGAAGGATATGTTTCCGAATCAGACAATGACATCACGGTTGTACTCGATACAAACCTGACTCCGGAATTAATTGAAGAGGGCTTTGTGAGAGAGATCATCAGCAAAGTCCAGACCATGCGTAAAGAGGCTGGTTTCGAGGTAATGGATAAGATCAGGATCTCCCTTATCGGAAACCAGGTGATCGAGGGCATCTTCCGCGCTCACGAGGCAGACATCAAGGCAGAAGTTCTGGCAGAAGACGTCAATTATAATGAAGTAAGCGGCTATACAAAGGATTGGAAGATCAATTCTGAAAGCGTGACATTAGGTGTGGAGAAGATTTCATAAGAAATCTTCCCGGCCGGTCAGTTCCGGAGGAGGAGAAAATGTTAGATAATCATTTCAAAAAAGAAGAATTTAAGAAAAGCGTCAAAGAAAATGTAAAGATGCTTTACAGAAAGACCATAGAGGAGGCAAGCCAGGAGCAGATTTTCCAGGCAGTGTCCCTTGCGGTAAAGGACGTTATCATTGACAACTGGTTATTGACACAAAAGCAGTATGAGAAGGATGACCCGAAGATCGTATATTATCTGTCCATGGAGTTTCTTATGGGCCGTGCACTGGGCAACAACCTGATCAATCTGTGCGCATACAATGAAGTGAAAGAGGCACTGGAGGAATTGGGCTTTGACTTAAATGTGATCGAAGACCAGGAGCCGGACCCGGCTCTCGGAAACGGCGGTCTGGGAAGACTGGCGGCTTGTTTCCTGGATTCCCTGGCAACTCTCGGCTACTGTGCTTACGGCTGCGGTATCCGTTACCACTATGGTCTGTTCAAACAGAAGATTGAGAACGGATTCCAGGTGGAAGTGCCGGATAACTGGCTGAAAGACGGTTATCCATTCGAGCTTCGCCGTCCGGAATATGCCAAAGAAGTAAAATTCGGAGGCTATGTAAAGGTAGAATATGACCCTGCCACAGGCAGAAACAATTTCGTACAGGAAGGTTACCAGTCTGTGCTGGCTATCCCATACGATATGCCTATCGTAGGTTACAACAACAAGATCGTCAACACCCTGAGAATCTGGGACGCACAGGCTATCAGCGAATTCCAGCTTGACCTGTTCGACAAAGGTGACTACAGAAAAGCGGTTGAGCAGGAAAACCTTGCAAAGAATATCTGCGATGTGCTCTATCCCAATGACAATCACTATGCAGGTAAGGAACTGCGTCTGAAACAGCAGTATTTCTTCATCTCCGCAAGTATCCAGGCTGCCATTGAGAAATTCAAAAAATCTCACAGCGACCTGCATGACCTGCCGAAGAAAGTGACCTTCCAGTTAAATGATACACATCCGACCATGACAGTTGCGGAGCTTATGCGTATCCTTCTGGACGAGGAAGGCATGACCTGGGAGGAGGCATGGGAGATCACAACCCATACCTGCGCTTACACAAACCATACCATTATGGCAGAAGCACTGGAAAAATGGCCGATTGAGCTGTTCTCCAAGCTGCTTCCCCGTATCTACCAGATCATTGAGGAGATCAACCGCAGATTCATCCAGGAGATCAACAATAAATATCCGGGCAACCAGGAGAAAGTCCGCAAAATGGCCATCATCTATGACGGCCAGGTTAAGATGGCTCATCTGGCCATTGCAGGCGGCTATTCTGTAAACGGTGTTGCAAGGCTGCATACGGAAATCCTGAAAAAACAGGAACTGAAGGATTTCTACGAGATGTATCCTGACAAATTCAACAACAAGACGAACGGTATCACACAGAGACGTTTCCTGCTTCACGGCAACCCTCTGCTGGCAGACTGGGTGACAGACCATATCGGAGACGGATGGGTGACAGACCTGGCACAGCTCTCCAAGCTGAAGGTTTATGCGGATGACAAGAAGGCACAGCAGGAGTTCATGAATATCAAATATCAGAACAAGGTGCGCCTTGCAAAATACATTCTGGAGCACAACGGCATTGAGGTAGACCCGCGTTCTATCTTCGATGTACAGGTTAAGCGTCTGCACGAGTACAAACGTCAGCTCATGAACATTCTGCATGTTATGTATCTGTATAACCAGATCAAAGAACATCCGGAAATGGACTTCTATCCGAGAACCTTTATTTTCGGTGCAAAAGCCGCAGCAGGATATGTGCGCGCGAAGCTGACCATTAAGCTCATCAACGCAGTTGCGGACGTGGTGAACAACGACAGATCCATCAACGGAAAGCTGAAAGTTGTATTTATTGAGAATTACCGTGTATCCAATGCAGAGATGATTTTTGCTGCCGCCGATGTTTCCGAGCAGATTTCCACCGCCAGCAAAGAGGCATCAGGAACCGGAAACATGAAGTTCATGCTGAACGGTGCAGTTACCATCGGCACCATGGACGGCGCCAATGTGGAGATCGTGGAAGAAGTGGGCCAGGAAAATGCGTTTATCTTCGGTCTGTCTTCCGACGAAGTTATCAATTATGAGAATAACGGCGGATATAACCCCATGCAGTATTTTAACAATGACCCGGATATCCGCAACGTACTCATGCAGCTCATCAACGGAACCTACTCCAACGGAGATTTTGAGCTGTTCCGTGATATCTATGATTCCCTGCTCAACACCAAGAGCAGCGACAGAGCAGATACTTACTTTATTCTGGCTGACTTTAAGGCTTATGCGGAAGCACAGAAGCGTGTGGAAGAGGCTTATAAGGATGAAGCGGGATGGGCTAAGAAGGCACTGCTGAACACAGCATGCTCTGGTAAGTTCACATCTGACAGGACCATTCAGCAGTATGTGGATGAGATTTGGCATCTGGATAAGGTTACAATTGAATAATAGACCTGCATAGATCTTTTTCTGTTAAACTGTGTAGGTGTCGCTGCGTCCCGGTAAATTTTCCGGGACGCAGTTTTTTTGTCCTTTTACTGCAGACTTATGAAATATTCAAGAAAAGCTTTAGCCGATTTGTTCAGGTGATGGTTGGGAAGCCAGAGGGCAACGGCATTGGTGGTGAGTACCGGTTCATGGATGGTCTTGTAGATGACTTTCTGGTTCGACATTTTAATAGCACTGGCAGGGAGAATAGAAACGCCAAGACCGATCTCAGAGAGGAGCAGGGCAGTAAAAGAGCGCTCACTGACACTGATGATTCTGGGTGATACCTTATGGACGGCAAATACGTCATTTAGGAGAGCCTCATATCTTCGGTAAACGATAAGATTCTTGGATTCCAGCTCTTCAATTGTACAGAAATCATCATCTGACCAGTTGTTTTCCTCATTCATGGCAGCAATCATAGGTTCCGGAGGCTTTTCCAATACGCAGTAACCGCTAGTGTCTATTGGAGAACGGACAATGCCGATATCCACCAGTTCCTTCTGTAAAATATCCATGACATACTGTGTGCTGCCCTCAAAAAATTTGTAGTTGATCTTGGGGTATTTTTTATGGAATTCCCCCAGTTTGTGATTCATTACCATTGGAATCGAAGTGGGGGTTATGCCAATCATGATGGTCCCCTGATATCCGGCAGCATAATCCTGTACTTCTTGTTGGATGGAGCTGCTCAGATCCACAATCTGTCTCGCCCTTTCCAGAAATATTTTACCTATCTCTGTGAGCTGTATCTGCCGTGAATTGCGGTTAAATAGGACAACTCCCAGTTCTGCCTCCAGTTTCTTTAGCTGCTGGCTCAGGGGAGGCTGGCAGATATGCAGCCGTTTGGCAGCGGCGGTTATATTTTTCTCCTCCGCTATCGCGATAAAATACTCTAACTGTTTTAAATCCATTATACGCCCACACCCTCCTATACATTTTGCATATGTATTTCATATGAACTAGATATTTTACATATAATATGCCTAATGCTATAATACATTTATATTGAAAAAATGTCAAAATATATTAAAAAAGGAAAAAGAAAAGAAGGTATTTCGTCAGAAAAGGAGGTTTCTAATGATGGAAGAAAAAAAAGAGGGCAGGATAACAAAATTTTTCTCAAATCTTCACCCATTAACCCTATTATTTGTGCTTGTGATCGTTGTGGCAGTTTTGACATTTTTTATACCGGCAGGTACTTATGACAGGGTTAATGATGAAGCGTCGGGCAAGACAATTGTGGTACCGGGAACTTTTCACAGGGTAGAACAGAACCCGGCAACGCCAATAACAATTTTACTCTCCTTTGACAAGGGGATACAGAAAGCAGCACCTATCATCTCTTTTTTGCTGCTTATAGGGGGCGCACTGGGGATCATCGCATCAACGGGGGCTATTGAGTCCGCATTAGGACAACTGGTAAAAAAGTTTAGGAGTGACAGGAGCCGGGGTATTATCATCGGAGGGGTTATGTTTTTCTTCCTGTTTTGTTCCTCCACATTTGGAATGGGACAGGAGATGATGGCTTTTGCACCCTTTATCATTGTACTTATGGTATCCCTTGGATTTGACACGATCACAGCCATAGGGTCCATGATCCTGGGATATGCCATTGGGTACGGTTCCGGTTTTTTGAATCCCTTTAACCTGGCGGTGGCTCAGGGAATCGCAGGACTTCCCTACCCGTCAGGAATGGGGTATCGTATTGTCCTCAGTCTGATCTTGTATGTTGCGGCACTTGTGTATCTGCTCCGCTACGCAAAGCGTGTACATAAATCACCGGAGTTAAGCTACAGCCCTGTAGTCCCGGAGGAGTTTAAGACAGAGGTGCAGACAGAAGTGAAAATGACAGGGGGACAGATAAGGGTTTGGGTGGTCTTTTTCCTTGGTATTATTTTTCTTATATGGGGAACCATTACTCAGGGATTTTACCTTTCAGAATGTGCGACTATCTTTCTTGTGATAGGGCTGCTGGCAGGGCTGGTAAACGGGTATGGACTTAACCGGATTTTCAAAGAGTTCAGCAAGGGCGCAAAAGATATGGCAGTACCGTGCCTCATCATCGGTTTTGCCCTGGCGATCAATCAGATTCTGGATACGTCTTCTGTACTGGACAGTATCGTATATTATCTGTCGGTTCCTTTAACCCATCTGCCGCCTATGGTGTCTGCGGGAGGAATGGTGATCGTTCAGACGCTGATCAACTTCTTCATTAACTCGGGTTCTACGCAGGCGGCTGTGACTATGCCCATTATGTCTCCGCTGGCACAGATACTGGGTGTGAATCAGCAGGTGGCAGTGTTGGCCTTCCAGTTAGGCGACGGACTTTCCAATATGGCATGGGTTACTTGCGGCACTCTGATGATCGGACTCGGAATAGCCAATATAAACTATCTGCAGTGGACGAAGTTTATCATTAAAATATTTGGAATTATGATTCTGATAGCTGTTGCAGCCGTTATGTTTGCGCAGTTTATAAATCTGGGACCATTTTAAGGAGAAGAGGACGTATGGATAAAACAGAAGAATTGATGCAGAATCGTACATTAAATTATTTCAGCAGACTGTGCCAAATCCCCAGGGAGAGCCATAACGAGAAGGCGGTCAGTGACTTTATAGCCGACTGGGCAGTTAGTCTGGGGCTTGAAGTAAAGCAGGATGAATTCTTAAATGTTTACATCAAAAAACCGGGTACAGCGGGCAGAGAGGGTGAAGAGCCTATTTTGTTCCAGGCTCATCTGGATATGGTATGTGAAAAGGAATCGGATTCTTCTCATGATTTCAAAACGGATCCGATCAAATGGAGGATTGACGGTGATTGGATCTTGTCAGCCGATCATACGAGCCTGGGGGCCGACTGTGGGATCGGTGTGGCACACATCATGGAGATATTGTCTTCAAGAGATATATCCCATCCGCCTATAGAAGTTCTGCTTACCACCAGGGAAGAGACGGATATGATGGGCGCAAAGGGATTTGATATCAGTTTCTTCTCGGCGAAAAGGATGATAAATCTTGACATCAGTCCGGATAACCGTATGCTGGCAGGCTCCTGCGGGGGGATTGCCATTGAGATGAGGATTCCGGTGTCATACGGATCCGGTGAGACCCAGGGATGGACTCCCTATCAGATGAAAGTAAAAGGGCTGACAGGAGGCCATTCCGGAGCAGATATCCATAAAGGAAGGGAGAATGCCATACAGATCATGGCAAGGCTTCTGGTGTCTTTATCGGAAAGTATGGAGATACGTCTTGCCTCTCTTTCAGGTGGAAATTCAAGGCTGGCGATCCCTTCAGAATCCGACGCGGTGATATACGTTTCGGAAAATTGTGAGATAGGGCAGAAAACACATGAGTTTTACATGAATATGCTGGAGGAATGCGCGCCGGAGGATTCGGAACTTGAGATTACGGCTTGTGAATGCCCTCAGTTTGACCAGCCGCCCTTTTCTGCTGAGACCAAAGCAAAAATTTTATCTGCGTGCCTGCTGATCCCAAACGGTATTCAGCAGATGAGCAGCACAAAGCCGGGTTGCGTGGAGAGTTCTTCCAATCTGGGGGTAGTACATCACGATGGTGAGGACATGCTCTTTATATCTGAGGCAAGAAGCACCTATGAATCTACCAGGGAACTGCTTGTGGAAAAGCAGAAGGTTCTTGCCGGGATACTGGGAGGAAAAGTTATCACCCACAGTGACTATCCGGCGTGGATATACAGAAAGGATTCGGCCCTTCGTGATATAGTATATCATATTTATGAATCCAGAGAGAATAAGGGTATGGAAGTGGTCACAGTCCACGCGGGCAATGAGCTGGGGATAATTGTATCCAAATTGGGTTTAACGGATGCTGTGGCATTAGGACCTACGAGAGAGTATTTTCATACGCCCAGGGAGTGCCTGAGTATATCTTCGGTTCTTAAATTTGAAAGCTTTCTGCATGAAATCCTGCAGAAATTGTGAGACTGAGAAAGGGAGTTCCCTAAAGCTGGGGACTCCCTTTTTATAAAAGAAAAAGGTAGGAGGAAATGAGTTTTGGAAATGGTTTTGATAATTTCAAGGCAGATTTTAGTTATGTTTATATATATGTTCATAGGATATATTCTCTTTCGCAGAAAGCTGATCACTCTGGAGGGGAGCAGGTCTTTGGCGAATCTTCTGCTGTATGTGATCCTGCCGTGCGCTATTTTAAAATCTTTTAATATGCCAAGGAGCCTTGAAAAAACAGAGGTGCTGTTGGTGTCCTTTGCACTGGGACTGATCGCCCTGGTTCTGGCTATGGCAGTGTCAGCCCTTATTTTTAGAAGGGAACCGTTGAACAATTTTGGGGCTGCATTTTCTAACGCAGGATTTATGGGGATTCCTCTGATTGAAGCGGCTATGGGAACAGAGGCGGTTTTTTACTGCGCCAGCATGATCGCATTGCTGAATGTTCTGCAGTGGACTTACGGACAGGCCGTTATATCAGGAAAGGGACAGGGGCATACATGCAGGAACATTGTAAAAAATCCTCTGCTCATTTCTCTTTTGGCGGGGTTTGCCATATACTTTTTACAGATTCCCGTCCCTTCTGTTGTCAGCAGCAGTATAAATTCCATATCCATGATGAATGCGCCGGCTGCCATGATCATCCTTGGAGTATATCTGGCACAGGTACGGTTTTCTGATATTTTTACAGATGTAAAGCTTTATCTCGTGTCAGGGGTGAGACTGCTGTTGATCCCCATACTGACAGTAATCCCTTTAAGCCTGTTTTATCACAGATACCATGACATATGTCTGGCGCTTGTGATCGCTGCAAGCGCGCCTGTGGGAGCGAATGTAGCCGTATATGCACAGAAACTGGAGAAAAATTATACATATGCGGTTAAGATGGTTTGTCTGAGCACTATCATCAGTATTGTGACACTGCCGGTTCTGGTTTTGGCGGCTGAACAGATATGGAAATGACAGGAGATTGACGGCAGCGGCAATCATTTACTTTGACATCCTTTTTCGTCTATGGTACACTGAAAATAATTATGGAGAAATATACCCTACCGTAATATGTCTGAAGACTACTCAAAATTGAAGAATATACTAACAGAGGTGAAAACAGTGGACAAGAACGAATACCGTGCCAAACTGGACGTGATCAACGATCTGGTTGACAGGCAGGACTATAAGGGGGCTCTGGAGATTGTCGATACCATTGACTGGCGCAGGGTGCGAAGTGCAAGGACACTCTGTATGGTCGGTGAGATTTATGAGGCAAATAAACGCTATGAAGACAGCCGCAAGCTGCTTATACTGGCACATCAGAGGGCACCTATAGGCAAGACAGTAATATACCGGCTGGTGGAACTGGCTATTAAAATGGGAAATTTTGACGAGGCAATAGATTACTTTAATCAATTTGTGGAAATCTCCCCTAATGATAATTCGCGCTACATATTAAAGTACAAGATTTACAGAGGAAGGCGTTCACCCATCCAGGAGCAGATTGCCATTCTGGAAGAATATAAAGGGCGTGAGTACACGGAGCGCTGGTCCTATGAACTGGCAAGGCTGTATGCCAAGGCGGGCATGAAGGATAAATGCGTAGAAGAGTGTGACGACCTGATCCTATGGTTCAGTGAAGGCAAATACGTGATAAAGGCCATGGAGCTGAAAATGAAGTATGCGCCTCTTTCTCCGAGCCAGGAGGAAAAATACAGAAACCGTTTGGTAGAATCTTCACCGGAAAAGGCGGCAGCAGTGGCAGCGGCCACAATAACTGCAGCTACACAGGCAGCGTCAAAGCTTGTCAGCCAGTCTGTGGGCACAGGTGTGCTGGAACAGAATACGGACGAAATGCCGCATATTGAATCTGTTCGTTCAAGGGCAACCGGAAAGGCACCGGAGGAAGTATCTGTATTTTCACCGATTCTGGAGACAACAGGGGTTTTACAGGATAAAATTGCAAAAGGGATACGGGATGTCTTCTCAGGAGGTCCAAGAGAAGAGGAACCGGAAACTGAAGAAACTGCGGATTCTGCAGCGGAGGATACAGAGGATTACAGTATTCAGGATGATACCAAAGATTACGTGGTAAAAGATTTGGAGCCGGACAATCCGGCATCTTTGGGCAGTGTCACACCGGCAGCTAAGGAATCACCGGTTTCCAGAACTGTTGAGGCGCCGAAACCCAAGGCAGTAAAAGCCCAGGAGCCTGTCCGGGAAGTGGATCTGGATGCTATCCTGGCTGAGACAGCAGGTGAGCTGGCACAGGCAGTTGCCAAAGTATCCGAAGGTGTTGCACCGGCGGGAGCGGCAGTGGCGGATACACACTCATTCACAGCACAAAATGCAGATGTGACGCCGGTAACTGAAGCTGAGAAAGCAGAAGAAGCGGCATCTCAGATAGAAGCGGCGGTGTCAGAGAAGGCGGAAGAACCCGTATATCAGACAGAAGCAGCGGCACCGGAGAAGGTGGAAGAACCGGCATATGGGGTAGAAGCGGCAGAGTCAGAGAAAGCGGAAGAACCCGTATATCAGACAGAAGCAGCAGAGCTAAAGAAGACAGAAGAACCGGCATATCAGACAGAAGTACAAGAGCCAGAGAAGACAGAAGAAACGGCATATCAGACAGAAGCAGCAGAGTCAGAAAAGACAGAAGAAACGGCATATCAGACAGAAGCAGCAGAGTCAGAGAAAGCGGAAGAAACGGCATATCAGACAGAAGCAGCAGAGTCAGAGAGAATAGAAGAACCGGCATATCGGGCAGAAGCGGATACTCAAGAGGAAACGGTCTTTGCAGAGGAGGAAATTCCGGGGCAGCCATCCATGGCGGATATCATGGCAGAGGCGGCTGTCACTTCAGAAGCGGACATCCCGGACGGCAGGACCATTGAGATCCCTGTGGAAGAAGTGAGAGCAGGACTGGGGGGAATGACCATAGACCTGCAGAAGGCTCTGGAGTCTGCAGTGATGGAGCCGGAAAGCCCTGCACAGACTGAGGATACGGTGCAGTCCGGAAACGTGGTCCAGTCTGATGCTATGATGCAGTCTGGAGCATCCGTACAGCCTGAGGATTCAGAGAATGAGTTTATCCATACGGTTGCCGAGGATAAGCGTATGCCGGCAGAGGCATCCATGTCTCCTGCGGGGATTGCCACAGAATCTATTCTGCGTCATCATCTTACTCCGGAGGAGCAGAAACGTCTCTTCACGTACTTTGCCCCTATACCGGGTCTCACCCAGCAGATTACGGAGGCTCTTGACATCGCCCAGGAATCTGCGTGCGCAAAAACCTCTAAATCCGGTAATATAGTCATCACAGGACGCGAGGGAGCAGGCAAGACCCGCCTGTCAGAGGGCCTGATAAAAGCTATCTGTAAGGAGCGCCATATGGAAGGCGCCAAGATTGCATATCTGGACGCGCAGAAGATGAATGAGAAAGACCCCGCCTATGTGGTGGACAAGCTTGCAGGGGGATTCCTGGTAGTGGAAAATGCATCGTCTCTGCAGTCAGATGTAATAGAAAAACTGTCAAAGGCAATGGAATTCAGGACAAACCGTCTGACAGTGATTCTGGAAGATTTAAAACCGGGCATTCAGAACCTGGAAAAAATGTATCCTGAATTTATGGAAAAATTTGATTCCCGCGTGGTCATTCCGGTATTCACCAATGACGAGCTGGTATCCTTCGCAAAGACATATTCCAAGGAGATGGGATATAAAATTGATGATATGGCAGTTCTGGCGCTGTATACCCTGATTGGTGATAATCAGGACGAAGATGATCCGGTATCTGTGGGACAGGTAAAAGAGATGATGGACAGCGCGATCAAACGCGCCTCCAGAGGCGGAAGGCGCCCCGGCAAAAAAGTGGCAAAACGCCATTTGGATGAGAGCGGACGTATCATGCTTTACGAAAAAGACTTTGATGTTTAAAATATCCCCGGAAGTGCGTATGCCTTCCGGGGAACATTAAATTATGACGGGAGATGAAAAGATGACAACCCCATACCTGGGAAATCCAAAAGGGACGATTGAAGTCCTGCAAAAATATGATTTTGTCTTTCAGAAGAAATACGGGCAGAACTTTTTGATCGACACCCATGTTCTCGACAAAATAATAGATGCCGCACATATAACGAAGGAGGACTTCGTGCTGGAGATCGGTCCCGGAATCGGAACTATGACGCAGTATCTGGCACAGGCTGCCGGAAAGGTATATGCGGTTGAGATCGACAGGACGCTGATCCCTATTCTTGAGGATACGCTTCAGGATTTTCCGAATGTGACCATATTAAATGAAGATATTCTGAAAGTCGATATCAAAAAACTGGCAGAGGAGCACAACGCAGGAAAGCCCATAAAAGTTGTGGCGAATCTGCCATATTATATTACAACACCGATCATCATGGGATTGTTTGAAAGTGATGTGCCTGTTGCGTCCATCACGGTTATGGTGCAGAAAGAAGTGGCAGACCGTATGCAGGTGGGACCGGGGACAAAAGACTATGGTGCCCTGTCCCTGGCAGTCCAGTATTATGCAGACCCGTATATTGTGGCAAATGTGCCGCCCAACTGTTTTATGCCGAGGCCGAAAGTGGGAAGTGCGGTTATCCGTCTCACACGTCACAAAGAGCCTCCGGTGGATGTTAAAGATGAAAGGCTGATGTTCCGTCTCATCCGCGCGTCCTTTAACCAGAGGCGGAAAACACTGGCCAACGGGCTGAACAACTCCCCTGAACTGTCATTTTCCAAGGAAGTAATACAGCGCGCCATAGAAGCCTGCGGTTTCCAGGCTGGAATCCGGGGCGAGACATTGACGCTGGCAGATTTTGCAAAGCTTGCCAATGTGCTTACAGATACCGGATCTCCCATGGAAGGTACATAAAGACTCAGCAGATTTTATTGCCGTTTGCCATCAGCTTGAATTTCATGCCCAGCATTTCAGATGCACGTTTGCACATGAGCATACGCTGCATAAAAATTTCAAAATAATCCATAATGGAACAGATTTCTTCATCCAGTTCGATATTGAGCTGGATGATTTTTTTATCCATATGGATAAAAAGGGTGGAGGAGATGGCGGCGTAATTGACTCTGTCGTGCTTATCAAAATTTTCCCTTATGGGATTCCGCACTCTGTTGCGGCGCACATCAGTCTTGTCAGCCAGGATGACAGCAGCGGATACTGGGTCAACAGCGCTGCCGGTACCCTCATCATGCTGCCCTATGGCACTTATAATGACAGCAATATCCTTGGGCGGAAGTTTATATTTTTGGAGGATATTCATAGCCATAAGTGCGCCGCTGTGGGCATGGTCGCTGCGGTTAATGCAGTTGCCGATATCGTGGAGCAGACCGGCCACTTTTGCAAGCTCCACCTCATGTTTGCCGTAACCAAGTTTTTTTAGTATTCTTCCCGCCGTCTCCGCAACTTTGACAGCGTGCTGGCAGGAATGTTCCGTAAAGCCCAGAACACCCAGGCTGTGATTGCCCTGTTCCATATAGGCTTTTACTTCCTCCGAGTTTTTCAGTTCCTTATAAATATTTTCATTCATACTTCTTATTCTGCAGCCTTCTGACGGCATCCATAGCCAGGTCAGAGCGTTCGCATTCTTCTGCCGTGAGGGTGATCTGGCAGCAGAGCGGGCTTCCTTTCATATATTCTGATGCGTAACTGAGACCATTGGTCCTCTCATCCAGAAAAGGACGGTCAATTTGGTTGGGGTCCCCCAGCAGGATGATCTTAGTTCCCCTGCCTGCCCGGGTAATAATGCCCTTTATCTGATTCGGCGTCATATTCTGGGCTTCATCTATGATCAGATAGGTGTTCACAAAGGAACGTCCCCTGATAAAATTTAATGCTTCTGCCTGTATTATACCCCTTGCAAAAATCTCTTCAATCTTACCTTGAAGCTCTGCCTCGTTTTTGTATCTCTCCTCCTCATTGGAGTCAATGAGCTGTTCCAGATTGTCGATCACGGGACGCATAAGCGGGGATATTTTCTCCTGCTCATCACCGGGCAGAAAACCGATATCAGAGTCAAACTGTGCGTTTGGCCGGCTGATCAGGACGCGGCGATATTCCCTGGGACTGCACTCCATAACCTTTTCCAGACCTACAGCCAGAGAATAGAAAGTCTTGGCAGTGCCTGCCATTCCTTTGGCAATGACCAGGGGAATCTTGTCAGGCGGCATCATAAGGGCTTCCTGGAGAAAGAACTGCCCTGCGTTTCGCGGCTCTACCCCGTAGGGGTGGCTCTTGCGCCAGGCCAGTGGGATGATCCTGCCCTGGAAGACTCTTCCAAGCTGTGTTTTCTTCACAGACTGGTCAGCTTTCAGCAGAACGAACTGATTCTCCCACAATTCAGGCGGAAAAGGGTTTCCCTGGGCATCTGTCTGGTATACGGTTTCAAGGGGGATTCCCTTCTTTTTAAAATTCTTAAAAACTTCCTCTGGCACAAAGCATTCACATCTTCCGGTATACTGGCTCTCCCTGGATGAGACCTGCTCCTGCAGAAAGTCTTCTGCCTGGATGCCGAGTATCTGTGCTTTCATTCTCAGTAGGATATCCTTAGTGACCAGAACTACCGGAAGGCTTTCCTTCATGAGATGACAGCAGACCTTTAATATCCGGTTATCCATTTTATCGTCAGGAAGACTCTCCGGCAGCTCTACATGGACACAGTTGGCCTCTACCCGGAGTGTTCCGCCGCTTTTCAGGGCAACGCCCTCCAGAAGATTTCCCTGCAGCCTGAGATTCTCCAGGCGCCTGATAGCCTCTCTTGCGTGGGCACCTTTTTCCCCTTCCGCCTTCTTTAATTTATCCAGCTCCTCTAAGACTGCCAGCGGCAGTACCAGCCGGTTATCCTCAAAACAGTCCAGAGCATCCGGTGATTGGATCAGAACATTGGTATCCAGGACAAATATTTTCTTCATATAATAATGTTCCTCCTGTTTTTATTGTTATATTTTACATCTGTATATTTTATATCTGTATGGGCATCGGTTCTATCTGTCCATTGTTAAATCCACAGGTGGGTTTTGTAAAACAGGGAAACCGGGGCATGCTTTACAGGCATTTAACGAAGAGCTTACGAAAACAGGATGGATGAAAATGCGAAAATGCAGTTTAATAGTAACAGTTCAGCCTTCCACTGTCCCGCGAGGTGCTGCCACGCGCCAGACTGCGGTTTTGCTGTACATGAAAGGAAAGGAGAATACATTTCATGTTAGAACTTCAGAATGTAAAAAAATCCTATGACGGAATTACCATTTTACAGAATATCAATCTTTGTATCGAGGAGGGAGAGATCGTCTCTATCCTTGGCCCGTCAGGATGCGGCAAGACAACACTTTTGAACCTTATACTTGGTATTACTGATTTAGATGAAGGAAAAATCATATTCAACGAAAAAGATATCACAAACGTACCCATGGAAGAACGGGGATTTAACATTGTATTTCAGGATTATGCCCTGTTTCCAAATTTAAATGTATATGAAAACATCACATACGGACTCAGAAACAAACCTGACATATCCAGTGAAAAAGAAGTACAGGAATTCATCCGCCTTCTGGGTCTGGAAGAACATCTGGATAAAAAGATAGAACAACTCTCAGGAGGACAGAAGCAGCGTGTGGCACTTGCGAGAACCATGGTGATGAAACCTAAGATCCTTCTGTTGGATGAACCTCTGAGTGCTCTTGACGGGGTTATCAAGGAATCCATCAAGGAGAAGATCAAGGAGATCGCCAGGGAGTTCCACCTGACCACCATCATTGTCACCCACGATCCGGAGGAGGCGCTGACCCTGTCTGACAAAGTGCTGATCGTGAACAAAGGAACCATTTCCCAGTACGGATGTCCGGAGGAGATCATCACGGCCCCGCAGAACCTCTTTGTAAAAGAGTTCATTCTGAATCAGTTGGAAATAAAGAAGAACAATATTTTCATGCTGTTCCGTCAGGATAAGCAGGTGAGCCTGCAGGTGGTGTAGATTTATGATAAGAAGAAATGAAAAGGAAATAAAGGTGATTTATGTACTGGTCATCCTCCTGTTTCTGGCGTTCCTCGCAGTTCCCATACTGAGACTGCTGGGCAAGTCTTTTGAGGGGACAGGAGGCCTGACAGCAGAGAATTACATAGCGGTGCTGACAGGGAAAGGTTTCGGAAGGGCACTCCTGAACAGTCTGTGGATCTCCGTCTGCAGCGCGCTTCTGGCTACTCTGCTGGCTTTTTTTCTGGCATATGCCATTCATTACACCAATTTGAAAAAGAGAACAAAAAAAGTCATCCGCACCCTGGCTGTACTTCCCATGCTGCTTCCCACCATCACTTATGGATTTGCAATCATCTATTCTTTTGGAAAACAGGGACTTCTGACAAGACTTTTTGGGCGTCAGATATTCGAGATTTACGGATTTAACGGACTGCTGCTCGGGTATGTGATCTATACCCTTCCCGTCTCCTTTCTGCTCATACTGAATACCATGAGCTACATAGACAAGAAATTTATGGTGGTTTCAAGAGTCATGGGAGACAAACCCTTTGCAACCTTTATGGGTACTGTTGTGCGCCCGCTTCTGGGAACCCTTGCGGCATCCATGGTGCAGTGCTTTTTCCTGTGCTTCACGGATTACGGAATTCCTGCATCGGTGGGAGGAAAATTCGATGTGGTGGCAACGGTTCTCTACAACGAAATGCTGGGCAGCGTACCCAACTTTCAAAATGGCGCGGTAGTGGCAATGATGATGCTGCTCCCCTCTGTGCTGAGCATATCCCTGCTTCATTACCTGGAGCGCTATAATGTCCGGTACAATAAAATATCCACCATAGAGATAACAAAGAACAAGAGAAGGGATTTTTTGTGCGGCCTGGCCAGCGCTGTGATCCTGCTTTCCATTCTCTCTGTGTTTGCGGTGATCTTCGTGGTTCCTTTTGTGGAGGAATGGCCATACAGGACCAATTTCACTCTGTCCCACGTGACGGAAGTATTCCGGGACAGCAGCCTATTGGGGGTATATAAAAATTCCCTGCTCATGGCAGTGCTGACAGCCCTTGCGGGACTTATCACCACCTACGGCGCAGCCCTTGCCACAGCCAGAAGCCAGTTGGGAAGAAAGTGGAAAAGTATCATCGAGAGCATTGCCCTGGTGACAAATACCATTCCCGGTATGGTCATCGGTATCGCTTTTCTTCTCATTTTCACCGGCACGCCGCTGCAGAATACCCTTGCACTTATCATCCTGTGCAACGTAGTGCATTTTTTCTCCACGCCGTACCTGATGATGAAAAATTCCCTGGAGAAGCTCAACAGCTCCTGGGAGACAACAGCCCTTCTTATGGGCGATTCCTGGGCAAAGACCATTTTCAGGATAGTGACCCCCAACATGCGTTCCACCATCCTGGAAGTATTCAGCTATTATTTTGTCAATGCCATGGTGACAGTCAGCGCCGTTATCTTCATTGCCGGAGCCAGAACCATGGTTATCACCACCAAGATCAAAGAATTACAGTATTATACAAGATTTAATGAGATATTCGTCCTGTCCCTTCTGATACTGGCAACAAATCTGGCGGTAAAAGGACTTGTGGGATATCTTTCCCAACGGGAATTCCATCCCGGAAAAATACGGGAAATATTTATATTAAGAAAGAGAAGAGGAGTACAAAAAGTATGAAAATGAAAAAAGTGACAGCCTTTATGATGACAGCAGCCCTGGCGGCATCCGTTCTTGCAGGATGCGGTTCAGGCAGCGGCAAACAGGTAGTTATCTATTCAAACGCAGATGACGAGGCTGTGGAAGCTATGAAAGAGACCCTGGATGCCAACGGCTATGAAGGAAAATACCTGTTCCAGACCTTCGGCACTTCCGAACTGGGAGGCAAACTGCTGGCGGAGGGAAAAGATATTGAGGCGGACATGGTAACCATGAGTTCCTTCTATCTGGACAGCGCACAGGAACAGAACAATATGTTCCTTGACCTGACCTTTGACTATAAGCCGCTCACAGAATTTCCGGCTTTCTACGCGCCCATTACCTCCCAGGAGGGAGCCATTCTCCTGAACACAGAGATGCTCAGTGAAAATGATCTGGACAGGCCGGAAAGTCTCAAAGACCTGACAAAACCGGAATACAAAGACCTGCTGTCCGTGACAGACATCAAAAGTTCTTCTACAGCGTGGCTGCTCATGCAGGCCCTTGTCAGTGAATATGGGGAGGACGGTGCCAAAGATGTGTTAAAAGGCATCTATGAAAACGCCGGTGCCCACATTGAGAGTTCAGGCTCCGCGCCCCTTAAAAAAATCCGTGCAGGTGAGGTGGCAGTTGGATTTGGCCTTCGCCATCAGGCAGTAGCTGATAAAAAAGACGGACTTCCCGTAGATTATGTGGACCCCAAGGAGGGCAATTTCTCCCTCACAGAATCTGTTGCGGTGATAGACAAAAAGAATGCAAATCCTCTGGCTATGGAGATGGCTCAGTGTATCGTGGAAAAAGGCAGGAGCGAGCTGATCAAGACCTATCCAAACCCAATCTACGAGGGTGAGGAGGCAGACCCTGACAATATGTCCGCTTATCCGAAAGTATTTCCTGAGAAGCTTACGGTTTCCCTTTTGGAACGCCACCAGGAGCTTTCAGAGGAATGTAAATAGACAGATTGGGAAGGTATGCAGCAGTGGAAAGAACCGATACAGTATATATATATTAAAACACAGGAGAATGAATCATGTTAAACTATAAATTATTAACCCCAGGCCCTTTAACCACAACAGACACCGTAAAAAAGGAGATGCTCTTTGACCATTGTACATGGGATGACGACTACAAAAAAATTACCCTTAAAATCCGCAGCCAGCTTCTGAAACTGGCCCACGCAGCCCAGCCGGAATACACAGTCGTCCTCATGCAGGGCAGCGGCACCTTCGGTGTGGAGTCTGTCATCACCAGTGTGATCGGGAAGAGCGACAAACTTCTCATAGCTGCAAACGGCGCTTACGGTGAGAGAATGGCTGATATTGCCGCTCACGCAGGTATCCCCTATGTGCTGTACCGGGAAGAATATGACAAGGTGCCATCAGCGAAGATCATTAAAAAAATCATGAAGGAAGACCCGGAGATCACCCATGTATCCATGGTACACAGCGAGACAACTTCCGGCATCCTTAACGATATAGAGTCTGTGGGAAAAGTGGTAAAAGACATGGGCAGAACCTTCATTGTAGATGCCATGTCCAGCTTTGGAGGTGTGGATATCCCGGTTGGAGAGTGGGGAATTGATTTCCTGGTCAGCAGCGCAAACAAATGCATCCAAGGTGTTCCCGGATTTTCCTTTATTATCTGCAGAACAGACAAACTCATAGACAGCAGCGGAAAAGCCAGAAGCCTGTCCCTGGACTTATATGACCAGTGGCTGACCATGAACAAAGACGGCAAATGGCGTTTTACATCACCCACCCACGTAGTTCTGGCCTTTGCAAAGGCACTGGAAGAACTGGAAGAAGAAGGGGGAATCCCTGCCCGAGCAAAACGCTACTCTGAGAACAATCAATACCTTATTGCAAAAATGTATGAACTGGGAATCCGCCCCTATATAGAAGGCAAATACCAGGGACCCATCATTACTACCTTCTACTATCCGGAGGGAAGCCACTTCTCCTTCCAGGAAATGTATGAGTACATCAAAGAGAGAGGTTACGCTATTTACCCGGGAAAGGTAACAGATGCAGACACCTTCCGCATTGGAAACATAGGGGAGATTTACCATGAGGACATGGAGAACCTTTATAACATCATCAAAGAATTTCTGGAGGCAAACAAGAGATGAACAGATTTGACGCCATCATATTTGACTGGGCAGGAACCACAGTAGATTACGGAAGCTTTGCACCCGTACAGGCATTCATAAAAGCATTTGAAAAATTCGGGATCACTCCTACGATCAAAGAAGTACGTGAACCCATGGGTATGCTGAAAATAGACCACATCCGCACCATGCTCTCCATGGACCGCATCAGAGACCTGTGGACTCAGATCCACGGCACCCCCTGGACCGAGGACGATGTAAAGGAGGTTTATGAGCACAGCGAGACAGCAATCCTCGAAATTCTCCCTGACTTTGCGTCACCCAAACCCTATGTCCCTGAGACCATAGAAAAACTTCGCAGCCTGGGCCTTCAGATAGGCTCCACCACAGGCTACACGGAGCAGATGATGAAAATCGTAGCACCCAAAGCCGCAGAGCAGGGATATGCCCCTGACTTCTGGTTCAGTCCTGATGATGTAGGCGGCATTGGCCGTCCCTATCCCTACATGATCTTCCGCAACATGGAATCCATGCATCTTATGGATGTCCGCCGCATCATAAAAGCAGGAGACACCGTAGCCGACATCAAAGAAGGCAAAAACGCAGGCATGATTTCCGTAGGTATCCTGGAAGGCAGCTCCGTCCTGGGTCTCACAGAATCCGAATACAACTCCCTGACCCCATCTGCCAAAGCCTCCATCCTTGACCAGGCCGCCCAGACCTACAAAAATGCAGGCGCAGACTACGTGATCAAAGACATCCGAGGAATCCTGGACCTCTTATAAACTTCTTACCGCTTCACCAAACCACACCCAACTAATCAAAAAAGATGGCCCCGTAACCCATCCCTTAAAATTCAAATCCCCCAGAACCACGCCCGACTCCAACACCTGGCCGTGGTTCTTTCTACCCCCTGAAACCTTTGATATCCCAATCTTCCAATCCTCCAATCCTTTCCCAGCTAAGACAAAAATCTGCCTCAATCCACATTCATCCTAATAATAAATTCCAAGTTTGCTGTTTTCCTTCAGCCTTAACAGAAATACATCAATTTGCCAATCACCTGCAAGTTGCCATGTTTTTTCCATCCGCAGCCAGGAAACAGGGAGAGGAGGGGACAAGGTTCAGATGAACGAAGGTTAAGTGGAGCGGCGCGAAGATCCACCTGCCCCAGTTGATTAATGAGGAGGCCAATGCCGACGAATTTAGCAACTGGGAGCAGGTTAGCTGAGGGACGCGAAACGTCGAAGAGAATCTGAACCTTGTCCCCTCCTCTCCCGTCCCCTTTGCCACTACTTCTGATGAATCATCTCCCGATACTCACTAGGCGTCCTCCCCATATTCCTCTTAAACAACCTAGTAAAATAATTCAAATCAGCCACCCCGGACGCCGCCGCGATACTCTGGATCTGCAGATCCGTAGAATTCAGCAAAAACACAGCATTCTCAATCCTCTTCTTATTCACAAAGTCTGTCAGCGTACTTCCGGTCTCTTTCTTAAACAGCGATGACAGGTAACTTGGGCTGATAGAAAATTCCTCAGCCAGCGCCTTTAAACTCAGATCATCCGTCAAATAAAGACAGATATGGTTGATCACATTCTGAATAATAGGCGAATACCCTTTCAGGGAATGAGACTTTACTAACAGACAATACTTCCGCATCATCTCCCGCTTTAACCTGCCGTCCTCATCCTCACTGGTAATGGCCTCAATCTCCCGTGCGAATTTAGAAGACAATTCGTCCAGATACAGGGGATGAACGCCTCCGAACTCCGCTGCCTTGCGAAGCAGTGTATTAAAGATGATCAGATAATTCTTGGAATCCCGAATCCGGTTGGAAAGCCTTTGCTCCAGTGAGACAGACATTTCTCCTGCAGCCAGCAGCTCCACTTTTTTATAGTTTCCGGTAGCCACTGCCTGCATCATTTCCTGCTCTGCCCGGTACCTCTCCTCGATCAGCTCCCTGTTCTCCAGATTTACCTGTGCCTGCCCATAATAGACGTTGGTGATCTCATCCATAAACATATCGCAGTATTCAACGGAAAACTTCTCCGCTCCCCCGAATATTTCCGCAGCCATCAGAAGAAGTATGGTCCGCGCATCATCTGCATGGTTGATAAATGGGATCAGTTCATAATATTGTTTTAAAAATCCGGAATATTTGGCCGGAATTGACAGCTTCTGCTGCATCTGCAGTATGAATTTTTTGTCTGCCCTGTGCTGCAGATAAGGCCCGGCTATAAAATAGACGGGAGAATCTGTCCCCGGCAGCCGCATTACCGTGTGATGACAGTTAAAGCAGTCTTTTGAAAAATACATCACATGCTCTCTGCTGTTCCTGATAAAATGCAGTGCATTATCCCTGGAGGTACTGTCAACCGCAATTTTTTTCCTCAGGCCCAAATCCAGATCTAAACTTTCAAGCTCATCTTCAGTTAGAATGCTGCTGTGAAAATTAAAATTTTTAAGTACCTTTTGAGTAAATTTTAAAACAGAGTCATATGACGCCATACATCTGCCTCCCCATACTATTTTTAATTATTATCATACAATTTTATGAAATGTTCAAGTCCTAAGTAAAAAAATGCGAATAAAGCTAAAAAAAGTGAGAATGCCGCCGGCAAAAAACTGTTAGAATCTAGCCATACAAGGTACGAGGAGGAAAAATAAATGTTACAGTATTCAATGTTATACCCAAGGCAGTCCGTATCCAGAAGAACCGTGAGCATGGATGGAATGTGGAAATTCCGTCTGGACCCGGAAGGAAAGGGAACAGAGAACGGATGGACAGACGGAATCCCGGAGGCGGATCTGATCCCGGTGCCGGCCAGCTTCCAGGATTTTTACACAGACAAGGATACAAGAGAGTATGCTGGAGATTTTTGGTATGAGACAGAAGTATTTGTCCCGGAAGAATATGCCGGTAAAAATGTGGCGATCCGTTTCGGCTGTGCAACCCACAGAGCAGAGGTGTATTTAAACGGCGTCCATGTGGCATCCCATGTGGGTGGATTCCTTCCCTTCATGGCAGACATTACAAGTGTGGCTAGATACAACGCAGTGAACCGGGTAGTTGTCAAGATCAACAATGAACTCAGTGAAACAAATATTCCGTGCGGCAAGACGAAAGTCCTGAGTAACGGAAAGAAGATGAATAATCCGTATTTTGATTTCTTTAACTACTCCGGACTGCAGCGTCCCGTAAAATTAGTTGCATTTCCTAAGGAATATGTGTTTGATCTGACTGTGGATCACAGTATTAATGGTTCGGACGCAGACGTGTCCTACAGTGTTGTGACAACAGGGAAACATCCTGTAGAGATCACAGTATACGACCAGGACGGTAGAGAGGCAGCGTCAGCCAAGGGCAAAGAGGGAACTCTTCATATTAAAAATGCCCATCTGTGGCAGGTGCGGAACGCATATCTCTATACCTTTACCGTGCGCATCAAAGATGAAGAGGAAGTGCTGGATGAATACAGCGAGGAAATCGGTATCCGTACAGTGGAGGTAAAAGGAAAGGACATTCTGGTGAACGGCTCTCCTGTTTACCTGAAGGGATTTGGAAAACACGAGGACAGTGACATTGTAGGACGTGGATTTAGCATTGGTATTATGAAGAGGGATTTTGAGTGTATGAAGTGGATCGGGGCCAACTCCTTCCGTACTTCCCATTATCCATACAGCGATGAGATTTACCAGATGGCAGACCGCGAAGGCTTTCTGGTCATTGATGAAGTTCCCGCTGTGGGGCTTTTTGAAAGTCTGATGAACTTTATGGAGGCATCCACCGGCAAAAAGACAGCGTTCTTTGCAAAAGATACGATCCCAGAACTTCTGGAAAACCATCTGCAGGCAGTGGAGGAGATGATCACCCGGGACAAGAATCATGCCTGTGTCATTGCCTGGTCCCTGCTGAATGAACCTGAGACTACAGATGAGGCAGCGGTTCCCTATTTTGAAAAAGTATTTGCCCGCGCCCATGAACTGGATGTACAGAAACGCCCCAGAACCTTTGCACTTATCATGAATTCCCTGCCGGATACCTGCAAATGCTATCACCTGGCAGACATCATCTGCATGAACCGGTACTATGGCTGGTATCTGATGGGCGGATATGAAATGTGCGACGCAGAGGCGACCTTCAGAGTAGAGATGGACAGATGGGCGGAGAAAAACCTGGACAGACCCTTTATCTTCACCGAATACGGCGCCGACACATATGCTGCGGAGCATAAACTGCCCTCTGTTATGTGGAGTCAGGAATATCAGAAGGAGTATCTGGAAATGTGTCACCGTGTATTTGATTCCTATGATTTCATCAGAGGCGAACAGGTATGGAACTTTGCTGATTTCCAGACCACAGAAGGAATCATGCGTGTAAATGGAAATAAAAAAGGAATCTTCACCAGACAGAGACAGCCCAAAGACGCAGCATTTTATTTCAAAGACCGCTGGGAAAAGCTTCCATTAGATCATAAAAGCAACTGAGGATAAAGGAAACTATTTTTGCATGGATTTTTACTCGTAACTGAAAGGGGACTGAACAGTTACGGATAAAGATAAATTTCAGGGAGATAATCATGAATGAGAATAACAAAGTAAGACCCTTTGGAATGCGGGATAAGATTGGCTATATGTTCGGGGATTTCGGGAATGATTTTACCTTTATATTTGCCAGCTCCTTCCTTATGGTGTTTTATACAAAAGTGCTTGGGATCAGCGGAGCCATGGTGGGAACCCTGTTCCTATTAGCCAGGGTGGTGGATGCATTTACTGATATCACCATGGGACGCATCGTTGACTCCGTCAAACCAGCAAGAGACGGAAGATTCCGCTGCTGGGTCAGAAGAATGTGCGGGCCTGTTGCCATAGCCAGCTTCCTTATGTATCAGAGTGCCATGGCAGGAGCGCCCATGGCGCTGAAGGTGGTCTATATGTATGTGACCTATCTGCTGTGGGGAAGTGTTTTTTACACATCCATCAATATTCCTTACGGTTCCATGGCGTCAGCTATCACAGACAAGCCGGATGAGAGGACTGCACTCTCAACATTCCGAACAGTAGGCGCAACACTGGCCGGACTGATCATCGGTACAGTCACACCGCTGCTGATCTATACAAAGGATGCAGACGGGAACCAGATAGTCAGAGGCGGTTCCACATTTACCATTATTGCCGGTGTGTTTGCTCTGTGTGCAGTGCTCTGCTATGTTATCTGTTACAAACTCACTACAGAGCGTGTCAAAGTAGAACCGGATCCGGATGCAAAAAAAGTCACACTGGGACAGACCTTTGCCGCTATTTTCAGAAGCCGTGCCCTGCTTGGGATCATCGGCGCAGCAATCTTTCTTTTGCTGAGTCAGCTCCTGATACAGGCTATGAACAATTATCTGTACACAGAATATTTCGGCTCCGCAGGCGCCATTTCCATTATGACCATCTTAAATACAGTTCTCATGCTGGTGGTGGTGGCCCCGCTCAGTGTACCGATCAGCCGCAGATTTGGTAAAAAAGAGGCATCCACAGTAGGAGCGCTTCTGGCCGGTACTGTCTTCCTTCTTCTGTTCTTCCTGAAAGTGAAGAATGTAGCGGTGTACATTGTGCTTGCCAATATCGGTATGCTGGGGCTTGGATTCTTCAACACAGTGATCTGGGCCAATATCACAGATGTTATAGACGACCAGGAGGTCAAGACAGGACAGAGAGAGGACGGCACCGTGTATGCGGTATATTCCTTTGCGAGAAAGCTTGGTCAGGCACTGGCCGGAGGCGCAGGCGGCTGGGCGCTGTCCATTATCGGATATGACCAGCTTGCAAAAGTTCAGACAGAAGCCGTGATCAATGGACTGTACACAACTTCCACTCTGATTCCAGCAGTATGCTTCTTCATTGTAGCCCTGTTCCTATGGTTCATTTACCCTCTTGGCAAAAAGAACGTGGAGGCAAATGTAGAGGAACTGAAACGCAGACGTGAGAATGCCTGATATTCTTCCACAACAAAAGCCATCGCCCGGACATATCCAAACCGGGCGATGGCTTTTTCTATAAATATTAAAGGAAGGAGAGCCGGTCTTGCGACCGACATATGAAAAAGAAAATATAAAAATAATGTTTGTTTTGAATTATTTTTATGATATAAGTATATTCCCCAAATATGTGCAAATCATGTTTAAGTTGTGAAGAATTCATGAACGAAAACCGAATCTTTTATGAATGTAAAAAATTATCGTAAATTGTCACTAAACGGCACCCGTATTTTCAAATGTTTGATGTCGAGAAAGCCCTCAGCGCTGAGGCGTATTCCTCCCATAAGCCCGGACGTATCCTGAAGCCGGGAGGGGATAATGCGGCAGTCCCTATTTTGATGGCGGGCCAGATAGGCTACGATCCTCTGGTTTATATCAGGGATATAGTTTGAGAAAGAGCTGTTTAATACGATCAGGTCAATGTTAAAGGTATTGATAATATTGTTAATGCCAATGGACATATATTTTACAAACAGATCCATCATTTCCAATGCCTCCGGTTTTTGTTCCTGATAGGCCCGAAGAAAGCTGTCGATGGTTACTGTGTCCTGTTGGGTGCGCGCAGCGTACTCTTTCAGAATGGCACGCTCTGAGGCATACAGCTCAAAACAGCCGTTATTGCCGCAGGGACAGGGTTTTCCGTCAGGAAACAGGATTGTGTGGCCGAACTCCCCGGCATAGCCGTCACGGCCCTTATAGAGCTGTTCATCAATGAGGATACCCATTCCCACACCGTCGTGTATATTCAGATGGATCATATTCCTGTAATTATAGTGAAAAGCGGATTCTCCCAGTACAGACAGGTTGGATTCATTTTCCACAGTGACGGGGATGCCGAATTCCTCAGCCAGGATTTTCCCCAGATGGGGCTGGGGAAGGGGGTAGTAAGGGGTAAATATGATTTCGTTCTCCCTCACAACACCATATATGCCGATGGAAATGCCCACGATTCCGTAGGGCGCATTCTGACACCGGGGAAGAGTCTCCTTTATAATACTGCGCAGAAGCTCCAGAAGGCAGTCCTCCTCCTGAAAGGGGTACTCCTTTAAGTGACAGTCCTCACCCTTCAGATCAGAGATCAGCGTGATGATCTGCCTGGGATGCACATCAATAGAAAAAGCATACCCGCATTTTTTCTGGAATTCCAGCAAAATCGGCTTTCTGCCCAGTGCGGTCTGGGCACTTCCTATTTCCGCCACAAGGTTCTGTTCCATAAGATCCTGTACAATATTGGATATGGTTGCCTTTGTCAGATGCAGCTCCTTTGCCAGCGCGGCGCGGGAGACGGGCGGATTGTTTACGATATATTCCAGGACCTGACGCCGGTTGTTGTCTCTTATCATTTCTTGGTTAGCGATTGCCATAAAAACCTCCGTGATACGGTATAGTATCTTTTCTGTAAAGTAATCATACCACTTTTTCGGTGTTGGGGGCAAGTTGTTTGTTTACCCGCTATACAAATTGTACTTCCCAAATTGTTAAGAGAAACTTTAGATGCAGGATTTGACGATTTGTGCTATTCTAATAGCAGGCAGGGGTATCCTGCGAGCTATAAGGGGATATAAGAAAGGAGTTATGATCATGATGAAAAGAGGACTTGCATTTCTCATTGCGGGAATCATGCTGCTGGCATCACCTGTCAGTGTACTGGCAGACCGTGAGGACGCAAAGCTGGAAAAACCATATGTATCATTGGGCGCGGATCTGAATGCTCAGGAGCGTGCCACTGTGCTGGAGCTTTTGGGTGTGACAGAAGAGGACCTGAAAAATTATACGGTAGCCACCATCACCAACCAGGATGAGCACGACTATCTGGACGCATACCTGGACAAGAGCGTCATCGGTTCCAGAGCGCTTTCCTCCGTACTGGTAGAAGGCAAGACGGACGGGAACGGGATCAAGGTTACCACCCATAACATTTCCTATTGTACCACAGGTATGTATCAGAATGCTCTGGTCACAGCAGGTATCAAGGATGCGGACATTGTAGTTGCGGGACCGTTTAAAATATCAGGAACAGCGGCGCTTGTAGGCGCCATCAAATCCTACGAAAACATGACCGGAGAGAAGGTAGAGCAGGAGAATGTGGATACTGCCACCAACGAGCTGGTCATCACAGGAAAGCTGGCCGAGAACGTGGGCAACAGTGAGAAGGCAGAGCAGCTTGTAGGCGCGGTCAAGGAGAAAGTAGTAGAAGCCCAGAACATGTCAGAGGAGGAAATCGGTGACGTGGTGGACCAGGCAGCGGATGAGATGGAAATCAAACTCTCGGCGGAGGACAGGCAGGCGATCGTGGATCTGATGGAGAAGATCAAAGGCTTGGACCTGGATGTTGACAGTTTGAAAGAGCAGGCAAAGGATTTGTATAATAAGATTGAGGACTTGGGGCTGAAGCTGGATATCAACCAGGAAAAGGTACAGGGATTCTTTGACAAGATCATCCAGTTCTTTAAAAATCTGTTCAGTTGATAATAAAATAACAGCAGTGGTTTCCGTTCCCCCCAAAGTTATGGATAAATCCATACAGAGCCGTTTGTGGCGGAAGGGACTGACTCCACAGTAAAAATAAGACCCCGAACGCACAGAATATCTGTAGTTCGGGGTCTATTCTCGTAATTCTCAATGGCCGGAATTTTATGTAAACCGGCTCGGACGTCTAATCTTTTTCATAACCGGCGCTGCATTTCTGGATTGCCTCGTTCAAAGACAACATGCGGCGGTCAAGCTGAGATGCTATTTTAGCACATTCCTGTAATTCACTGCTTATATATGCCGGAGCGTTTCCTTCAAATTTATAATAAATCTTGTGCTCCAGGCTTGCCCAGAAGTCCTGGGCAATGGTGCGTATCTGTATTTCTACTTTTGTTTCCACCACACCATCTGACAGGAAGATGGGTACGGTTACGATCATATGATAACTCTGATAACCGCTTTCCTTGGGGGTCTTAATATAATCCTTCAGGGAAAGTATCTTCAAATCAGTCTGTTTCGCAATCATATCGGCTATGCGGTAGATATCTGAAGTGAAAGAACAGATGATTCGGATACCCGCAATATCGTTGACATATTTGACCATATTTTCGATATTGGAATCATATCCGTTCTTTCTCAGCTTCTTTACAATACTCTCAGGTGTTTTAATCCTGGACTTCACATGTTCGATGGGATTATAACGGTGGATGTGCTGAAATTCTTCATTCAGAATATCAATTTTGGTCCCCACTTCCTTCAGTGCGGCATTGTACAGGAACATCAGGGTTTCCCAGCTATTTACGTCCTCGTAGTTGGTAATATGAAGGGCGCTGCTCATCTTTTTACATCCTCTTTCGTGATTCATGACAGTTTTCCAATACCCTATCAGGTGTGTTTTACTGCCGGCAGGAACATTTCCCACTTTTATCAAGTATATCACAAAAGCGATATATTGTCACATTTTTGACGATTGTTAATGAAAATTTTATAGGATTGCATATATTTGCCATTGTATGAAAGTTTTAAACTTCCAGCTTCATATCACCATTTTTGATCCAGTTTAGTTTCCGCATACAGTTGCAGAAGAACAGGGCTAAAAGTCCCGGCAGCAGAAAATGGAGCAGTATGATCTTCAGCATTACGATCACAGCGCCTTCTGCGGGGACCATGGTCTGCCAGGTCATGATCTGCCCTACCAGTCCGGCGGTTCCCATTCCGGAGCCAGTGGCATTGTTGGTCATCTTAAACACCATGGTGCCGATCGGTCCTAAAATCGCGCTGGACAGAATAACCGGCAGCCAGATGATGGGTTTTCTTACTATGTTGGGCACCTGAAGCATGGAAGTACCGATACCCTGAGCAAGAAGACCGGAAACTCCGTTTTCCTTAAAGCTTGCCACGGCAAATCCTACCATGTTGCAGCAGCATCCCACAGTTGCGGCACCGGCAGCAAGGCCGGACAGATTCAGGATCACACCCAGAGCAGCGGAACTTATGGGCAGTGTCAGGATCATTCCCATAAGTACGGATACTATGATTCCCATAAGAAAAGGCTGCTGTTCGGTTCCCCAGTTGATCAGAGAGCCTAATTGTGTCATCATGCGGCTGATGGGCGGACCCACCAGTATGCCCACGGCAGAGCCGGAAAGAATGCCTACAAGTGGTGCCAGGATGATATCCAGGCGTGTTTTTCCTGCGACCAGGCGTGCCAGTTCTATAGCCACATAAGCGGCAACAAAGGCACCGAGAGGTTCACCGGGGCCTGCCAGGACCACAGAGCCGTCCTGGACAAATACGGCGCCGGCAGTGATCTTGCCTGCGAAACCGCCTACCATACCTGCAGTGGCGGCAGAGAGCACAACCAACGGGGATTCCTTAAACCGGCAGGCCACTCCAACACCGATTCCGGCGCTTGTCATGGCAGCTGCCATCTTGCCGAACTGATACAGCAGAGTCCCCACGTTTCCGCCAATGAGATTTCCTATCTGCTGGATGATCGTGCCGATGATCAGTGTGGCAAAAAGTCCGGAAGCCATGCCGCTCAAACCGTCCACGAAAATCCGGTTCAGTAATTTTTTCAATGTTATGTACTCCTGTCTTAATCCAATTTGATATTTTTAAACAGGGAGCCAAGGGATGTTGTCAGCTCTTCGCTTTTGGGGATTTCGATATCCTCAAACTCGTCTTTTTCTTCAGGTACTTCCTGGAGTGCTTTCATGCTGAGGCTGATCTTTCCATCTTCGTTCTTGATGACTTTGACGTTTACCTTATCGCCTACAGATAATACAGCTTTCGGGGATTTGATCCTCTTCTGGCTGATCTGAGATACATGGACCAGGCCGGAGATGCCGTCACCCAGGTCAACGAAAGCGCCGTAGTTCTGCAGAGTCTCAACAGTACCTTCCAGAACTGTGCCCACTTTGATGTCAGCGATTTTTTCACGCCTTTCAGCGTCTCTTTTTTCTCTCAGGACTTCTCTTGCTGAGAGGACCAGATTGTTTTCCTCCTCGTTTACATCGAAGACACGGACCGTCAGAGTCTTTTTCAGGAACTCTTCAGGATCTTCCACGTACTGCAGGGACAGTTTAGATACCGGTATGAAAGCGCGGATGCCTTCCACGTAAGCGATAGCTCCGCCCTTTACGATACCTTCGATGGTCACTTCAAATTCGGTCTTGTCCTCTTTCATCTTCTCCAGTTTTTCCCAGATGTCCATATCCGCGTCTCTGAAGCTTTCAAAAGAAGCATCGATCTCTTTTGCGAAATCGTCCATAGTTTCCTGGTTTTTCATTTCTTCTGCCATTATTTTTCCCTCCTGTGTCGGTTAGCAAATTCTTTTGCCTTCGATTATATCACAGAAAGGGGAGGGTTCGCAATGTCCGTGTTTAGAAAATGGGGGATAGAATGGGGACGGAGAGGTATGGGAGAGGACCGGGGGAGAGAGCTGCGTGGGAGCGAAGAGTTCCGCTGCCATGGAGCTAACCTGCTCCCATTCACTAAATTCATCGGCAGAGGCCTCTTCATTAAGTGACTGGGGCAGGTGGATCTCCCCGGCGCTCCACCGAACATCGCTCCCACGCAGCTCTCTCCCCCGGTCCTCTCCCATACCTCTCCTGGTTTTCTCTGCCCGCAGGGGAGGAAGAAAAGCAAAAAAATAGAAAAAAGAAAGGTTACTGTTCACATATATTATCCCGCGAGGCGTTTTGCGTAGCAAAATCCCGAGTTAGCCAGCGCCAAAATGCAGTTCATTGCATTTTGTGTGCATCGCGAAGCGTGTTACTGTACAAAAACTACACTTTTAGTATACTATGAACAGTAACAAAGAAAGTAAAAAGGGAGGGAATGGAAGGAGGGGAAATTGATATTCTTTGGAAAGTATGGTAGGATGTAACTAGTCAGCGGGTCTGTGTATTTACTGCGCTGACTGGGAGATGACTGAATAGATGCGGGAAGATTTGCAGAAAATGATTATTATATAGAAGTAAGGGAAAGGACGCAGAGAATGGCAAAACAAGGGAAAATCTATATTATGGGCCATAAAAACCCGGATACGGATTCCATCTGCTCAGCTATTGCCTATGCGGATATCAAGAACCGCTCCGGTGACGGAAGAAGGTATATGGCGAAAAGGGCAGGACAGATCAACAGTGAGACGGAGTATGTGCTGAAGCGTTTCGGTATGGAGGCGCCTGGCTATCTGGCAGATGTGGGAACACAGGTGAAAGACATGGAGATCAGGGAGACGCCCGGCGTTTCCAGCAGTATTTCCATAAAGGACGCCTGGGCGATCATGAAAGAGAGTAATGCCGTGACACTGCCTATTACTAAAGAAGACGGTCAGTTAGAGGGGCTTATCACCACGGGAGATATTGCAAAATCCTATATGGATGCCCATGACAATTACTTTCTGTCAAACGCTAGAACACAGTACAGAAGTATTGCCAACACTGTGGATGGCACTGTTGTGACGGGAAATCCCCATGGATATTTTGTCAGGGGGAAAGTGGTGATCGGCGCGGCACATCCTGATAAGCTGGGTGAGTTTCTGGAGGAGGATGACTTGGTGATCCTGGGGGACAGGCATGAGGACCATCTGTGCGCCATACGGGAGAACGTGAGCTGTGTCATTGTCTGCAACAGCGCCGAGGTGGCGGAGAATATCAAGGACGCGGCTTTGAAAAATGATTGTGTGATCATCCGCTCACCTCTGGACACCTTTACTGTGGCAAGACTTATCAATCAGAGTATCCCTGTCAAACACATCATGAAGAAGGACAACCTGATCACCTTCCAGACGGATGATTTTACAGATGATATCAAGGATGTGATGGTCAAGAACAGGCACAGGGCATTCCCTGTAGTGAACAAGCATGGAAAGTATATCGGGACTGTGTCCAGACGTAACCTGCTGGGTATGAAGAAGAAAGAGCTGATCTTGGTGGATCACAATGAAAAGTCCCAGGCAGTGGACAATATTGACGCAGCGGATATTCTGGAGATCATTGACCATCACAGGCTGGGTTCGTTGGAAACCATCTCGCCGATCATGTTCCGAAATCAGCCTGTGGGATGTACAGCTACCATTATGTATCAGATTTATACGGAGAAAGCAATGGAAATACAGCCTAATATCGCAGGACTTCTCTGTGCGGCTATTATTTCCGATACCCTTATGTTCCGTTCTCCGACCTGTACCCATATGGATAAAATGGCGGCAGGGGCGCTGGCACTCATTGCCGGGGTCAATATAGAAGAGTTTGCAAAAGAGATGTTTACAGCGGGAAGCAATCTGAAAGGGAAGACCACAGAAGGTATTTTCTATCAGGATTTCAAACGTTTTACTGCAGACGATACCAATTTCGGTGTGGGACAGATTAGTTCCATGAATGAGGAAGAATTAAAAGATTTGAAAAAGCGCCTCATACCATTTATGAAGAAAGAATGCGGCAAGAACGGGATCACCATGGTATTTCTTATGCTTACCAATATACTGGACGAATCCTCAGAGATCATTTGTTACGGGGACGGAAGCGGGAAATTGGTGGAGGATGCCTTTGGCGTGACAGAGGAGGAAGACGGCTATATCCTTCAGGGAGTGGTGTCCAGGAAAAAACAGTTGATCCCTGCACTTATCGCCACGCTGCAGCAGAATAACTGAGGCCGTCCGCGGTCTTAAACAGGGAGGAATTTATATGGTATTTTCAATTTTGGAAAATGAATACTGGTATGGCGGATATGTGTACGGCTCACATGTGCAGCCCTATCATGCTGCCAGTGAAGCAGAGATCGACCTGCGCAGAAATGACAGCACAAATCAGGCAGTGCCTTTCTTTGTATCTACAAAAGGCCGCTATCTCTGGTGCGAAGAGGGATTTCTTCTTCATTTCGGAGCCGGGAATATTACCATTGACCGGGATGTAGAATTGAGGGAAGGTTATGTAAACTTAAAAGGGGCGTATCTTGCCGCCTGTAAGGAGCATTTTCCGTTCAGCGATGTCAGGTTGAGTGACGAATTTTTCAAAAACCCGGTCTATAATTCCTGGATAGAACTTACTTTTTGGCAGAATGAGAAGGATATCCTCAGCTATGCGGATCATATCCTGGAAAACGGCATGCCCGCAGGTGTGCTGATGATTGATGACGGATGGTCTGATTACTATGGAAAATGGGCTTTTAGCCGGGAAAAATTCCCTCATGCGGAGGAAATGTTAAAAACGCTCCACAGCAAAGGTTTTTCCGTAATGCTGTGGATCTGTCCGTATATCACACCGGATACCCTGCAGTACCGCCAGGCCAGGGATATGGATATCCTCATCAAAAATCCGGACGGAAAGCCGCTCATCACAGAGTGGTGGAACGGCTATTCTGCTGCCCTGGATCTGTCTGCTCCGGCGGCTGTAGAGTGGCTGGATGAGCAGTTGGAAGCTCTGAGAGCCATCGGGGTAGACGGTTTTAAGTTTGACGGAGCCGATGTGCTCTATTATCCCGACGATATTGTGACCTCTGGCGGTGTCACACCCAATGAGATGGCGCGTCTTTGGTGCGCTTATGCTGAGAAATACCCGTTTAATGAGCTGCGCGTGGCTTTTAAGGCCGGCGGAATGTCTCTGATGCAGAGGCTCTGCGATAAGCCCCATAACTGGGGGGAAGAGGGGATCATGGCACTTCTGCCCGACACTCTGATGCAGGGGATCACAGGGCATCCCTTTGGCAGCCCGGATATGATAGGCGGCGGAGAATATATGAATTTCCAGGAAAACAGCGACAATCTGGATCAGGAGCTGTTCAACCGCCACAGTGAGATCGCCTGTCTTCTGCCTGTCATGCAGTTTTCTGCTGCGCCGTGGAGGGTATTGGGGCAGGACAGCTATGAAAAGATATTAAAAAGTGTGAAGCTGAGGGAGCGGTATATGCCCCGTATCCTGGAACTTGCCCACCATGCGGCACAGACAGGGGAACCCATAGCCCGGTATATGGCTTATGAGTTTCCGGAGGGCGGATACGAAGACATCAATGACCAGTTTATGCTGGGAGAGGATATTTTGGTGGCACCTATCTGTGAAAAGGGCAGGACATCCAGGAATGTGGCTGTGCCAAAGGGAAAATGGCGTTTCCTCGGCACTGTGATCGAGAGTGAAGGCGCCGCCATGGAGCTTACTCCGGAGGATGGGGAACCGATCGTGCTCGAAAAATGCGATTAAAAACCTTTGAAGAAAGGAAGCAAAATGGCTAAAATAGAATGGAAGCCCGGAAATATGCTTTACCCGCTGCCCGCTGTGATGGTGACAGTGGCGGATGAAGAAGGGCATGACAATATCATCACCGTGGCATGGGCAGGGACGGTGTGCACCAACCCGCCCATGGTATCCATCTCCGTAAGGCCGGAGCGCTATTCTTATAAAATGCTCTGCAGCACAAGGGAGTTTGTTATAAATCTGACTACGGAAAAGCTGGCATATGCCACGGATTACTGCGGGGTAAGATCAGGCAGGGATGTGGACAAGTTCAAAATGGCACATCTCACCAGAGAGGAAGCATCCCATGTGGGCGCCCCAATGATAAAAGAGTCACCGGTTTCCATAGAGTGCCGGGTGAAGGAGATCATGGAGTACGGAAGCCACAGCATGTTCCTTGCAGACGTGCTGGCTGTACATGTGGATAAAGAATATATGGATGAGAAGGGCAAATTTGACCTGGCTCTTGCCAATCCCATTGTATACTCCCACGGGGAGTATTATGGCCTTGGGAAAAAGCTGGGAACCTTCGGATACAGTATTAAGAAGCGCAGAAAGAAGAAAAGCAAAAAATGAAGAGAAACATAGTATTGATCGGAATGCCCGGTGTGGGCAAAAGTACGGTTGGAGTCATTCTGGCAAAAGTGCTGGGCTATCAGTTCATAGACGCGGATCTGGTGATCCAGGAGAGGGAGAACCGGCTGCTGAGTGAGATCATTGCCCAGGATGGGCTGGAAGGATTTCTAAAGGCAGAAGAAAATGCCAATATCCAGGTTGCGAAAGAGGCAAAAAAAGCAGTTATTGCCACAGGTGGGAGCGTGGTGTACTGCGGACAGGCCATGGAGCGGCTGTCAGAGACGGGTCAGATCGTCTATCTGAAGCTGGATTATGATACCCTTGACAAACGCCTCAGTAATTTGAAGGGACGGGGCGTTGTCTTAAAGGACGGTCAGGACTTGAGAGGACTTTACGATGAGCGCATACCTCTGTACGAAAAGTATGCGGATATTACAGTTGATGAGAAAAATCTGGACGTGGAGGAAACTTTACAGAAAATAGTAGAAAGACTGAAGCGGTGACAGAGAATAAAATTTGTCGGTTTATGAAGAAAAAATGAAAATATTAATTTTTGTTTACAAATTGCTTTATCTGTTATAATATAATATTTAAGTCGTAGACTATCTTAGCAGGAAGCTATTGAAATAACCTGCCGGAAAGTCTGTCTTTTATTCGATCAGATGAATTGGTAAAGTATATGTTGCGGAGCATTGCCCGTAACTGTGAGGAAACTGAACCATTATAAGTAAATTTGAAGACGAGATTATGTTTTCTGGAACCGAATATACCGGCAGGGAGCATAAATAAAATATAGAGGTGTGAATATGGAACAATATGTTATCAAAGGCGGTAACCCGTTAGTCGGCGAAGTAGAGATCGGCGGCGCTAAGAATGCGGCACTGGCCATCCTTGCGGCGGCTATCATGACGGATGAAATGGTTTACATCGAGAACTTACCGGACGTACGTGACATCAATGTTTTATTAGAGGCAATCAGAGAGATCGGCGCATCTGTTGAGAGAGTCAGTCCTACAGAGGTGAAGATCACAGGTTCCACCATAGCCAACATCAGTGTGGAATACGAATATATCAAGAAGATCAGAGCGTCCTACTATCTTCTGGGCGCGCTGCTTGGAAAATACAAGACAGCGGAAGTTCCCCTTCCCGGAGGCTGTAATATTGGAAGCAGGCCTATAGACCAGCATCTGAAAGGTTTCCGGGCTCTTGGTGCATCCGTTGATATTCTGCATGGTGCCGTTGTAGCCAAAGCGGAGAAGCTGACAGGAAAGCATATATTCCTGGACATGGTATCTGTAGGCGCGACTATCAATATCATGATGGCAGCAGCCATGGCAGAGGGCAATACCACCATCGAGAACGCAGCCAGAGAGCCGCACGTGGTGGACGTGGCCAACTTCCTGAACAGTATGGGAGCCAATATCAAAGGCGCCGGTACGGATGTGATCCGTATCAAAGGCGTAGAGAAGCTTCACGGAACCAGTTATTCTATCATCCCGGATCAGATCGAGGCGGGTACTTTCATGTGCGCTGCAGCGGCTACCATGGGAGACATCATGGTGAAGAATGTGATTCCAAAGCATCTTGAGGCGACCACAGCCAAATTAGAGGAGATTGGATGTGAGGTAGAGGAATTTGACGACGCGGTCCGTGTTGTGGCTTCCAAACGCCTGAAACGCACCCATGTGAAGACTATGCCCTATCCGGGCTATCCCACTGACATGCAGCCCCAGTTTACCGTGGCGCTGACACTGGCAGAAGGGACAAGTATTGTGACAGAGTCCATTTTTGAAAACAGGTTTAAATACGCAGACGAGCTTTCACGTATGGGAGCCAACATTAAAGTGGAGGGCAATACAGCTATCATTGACGGCGTGCACAAGCTGACTGGTGCCAGGGTAAGTGCGCCTGATCTGCGCGCAGGAGCTGCTCTTGTGATTGCAGGGCTTGCTGCGGAGGGAATCACCATTGTGGACGATATCGTTTATATCCAGAGGGGATATGAGCGCTTTGAAGAGAAATTGAGATGTCTGGGAGCGGAGATTGAGAAAGTTTCCAGTGAGAAAGATATACAGAAATTCCAGCTTCGTGTGGGCTGACAGCACAGGAGATATCAGAAGATACCGCGTGTGGTGCGTGGTGTCTTCTTTTTTGAGCCAGTAAATCGGCGGGGAGAGAAGATGCAGCGTATACGTGAGCCGCAGAGAAATCATTGACAGCAAGTCAGCAGTATGCTAATGTATATGTGTGTATAAATTCCATATCAGCTTAACAAGTGCACCAGGATTAAGTTTTGCCCTCTTTTAAAATTCTGGTGAAAAGGGAATCAGGTGAAAGTCCTGGACGATCCGGTCACTGTAAACAGGGAGTGAAGCGCGGGAATCCATTGTATAAGAAATTATATGAGAAGGAGCGCTGAGCGAAGATCTGTGAGTCAGGAAACCTGCTTGGATAAGTAAAAGGTTGAAGCTTCCGATGAAAGTTTTCCATCCATTAAGACATTTGATATGGAATGCCTGCTTAGAACGTGAACGAAACAGGAACCTGTGTGAGGAATTTATGCATCCATAAAAGCAGGAGGGGCACCAGAGGCGGTCTTGTCTCTATATGCTTATCCTCCGCACCCCAAAAGTAATGTATAGATTGGTCTGACATATCCGCCATGGGCCTCCTGCAGGTAAAGAAAATAGTGTATTGAGCTGCTGCGGGATTTCTGCCTGACAGCAGCTTTTCTTTTCGGTAAAGCCTTTGGAGGTGTCCGAACCGGGAACAGGCCAGGGGTATCAGAAGGGAGAATCAGTGATATGCGGGAAGTGGATTTGATTGCAGCAGCTGAGAAAGCGGGATTTGCTAAAGCCGCCGTGATGAGTACAGAGGATTTGGAATTTGAACATGAGTTCCGTATGTTTTGTGAGCAGAATGCCTGCGGAAATTACGGGAATAACTACGGATGCCCTCCTTACTGCGGTACTCCTCAGGAGATGGAGGATAAAGTCATGAATTACCGCCGGGCGGTAGTTTTCCAGTCCAGAACACCGGTAAATAATATCTTTGATGACGCAGAGACAAAACAGATCAAAAAAATGCACACCCGGATGACCCTGCGTACAGTGGAAGAACTGAAAGAGAAAGGGCTTGATGACAATGGCATGTTTGTCATGTGCGGCCCTTGTAATATGTGCGAAGAATGTAAAATGCCTGAGGGAAAACCCTGTGTTCAGGAACAGAAGAGATTTTCCTGTCTGTCTGCATATTGTATAGATGCGGCTAAAATGGCAAAGCATTGCGACATGGATATGCAGTGGAATGGGGATATTGTTTCGTTTTTTAGTATGTATCTCTTTGATAAGAAGTAAGGACTTGATCTAAAGCGTCCAATACGATTGATCTATTCTAAATAATTTAATGATTTTTCATGGCACTTCATGACACGTTGTATTCGTAAATGAAGTGCCATTTTCTGTTGTGAAATATTCCACAGGATAGAGTACAGATAATATATAGATCATAAGTATTCAGCGAGTTGTTAAATATTCACAAAATTCCACATGGTATTTCGCATATTTTAGACAATTGCGCAAACCAACTTTTTAGTTTATAATACAATTAATGAACGTGCACGGACACGGTTGAGGAGAATCTATGAAAGTTACAATCCGAGAAGTTGCAGAGGCAGCGAAGGTATCAAGGGGAACCGTTGACAGGGCGTTGAACCACAGACCCGGTGTGAATCCACAAGTGGCTGAAAGAATTATAAAGATAGCAGATGAATTGGGCTATAAGCCCGATATGGCGGCCAGGACACTGGCGAATAAAAAATATACAAAGACAATAGGTGTCATTCTCTGTTCGGAAGGAAACCCGTTTTTCAACGATGTGATCAATGGTGTGAACAACGCGCTGGAGGAGATGGGACATTTCGGAATACAGAATATTGTAAAGAAAATAAAGGGATTTGATGCAGACCTGCTGCTGGAGAAGATGGATGAGTTACTGGAAGAAAAGATTTCCGGCCTTGTTATCACTCCTGTCAATTCCAAAAGTGTTGCAAAGAAAATCCGGGAACTGGAAGATGCCAATATTCCCGTGGTGACCATCAATACAGATATATCAAGTGTCAGGCATCTTGCGTATGTGGGATGTGATTACATTACCAGCGGATGTGTAGCGGCTGAACTTCTGGGTATGATGAGTAACGGGGCTGAGGAGCATATTGCACTGATTATCGGTTCCAGAATGGTCATGGCTCAGGAACAGCGCCTCAGGGGAATCGAGGAAACGCTGAAAAGTGATTACAGTAACATAATTGTAGATGCCGTTATGGAGAATGACGATGATGACCAGAAATGTTATGAACTGGTGAAAAATCTGCTCAGAGAGAAGCCGGAACTGACTACCATCTGTTTTGCCTCGGCAGGTGTGGAGGGCGGCATCAAGGCTGTCTGTGAGACGGACTGTAAAAGAAAGCTCCGCATAGTAACCTATGACTTAACGGACGTGGTCCGGGAGAATCTCAGGTCAGGCATTGTTTCGGCTACTATCTGCCAGGAACCTTTCAGGCAGGGATTTTTGGGGGTTGAAATCTTAGGGCGCTATCTTCTGTATGGTACCCGACCTGAAGAATCTACAGTGAAGACACATATTTTTATCGCAACTAAATATAACATATAAAATCCTTCTCTTTACTCCGGAAAAAGGGTAAAGAGAAAAAAATTAGCCAAATCGTGCACGGACACGATAAAGGGCAGTTAGTTTTAAGCGCGCACTTTTACTATATAAAAACCGGCTGATCTTACAAACTCGAGATTGTAAGGCTGGCTGAGAAACCGGTAACTATCCAGCAAGTCTGCGCATTTACTAATCCGCATGGTTTTTTACTTGTGACGGTGAAGTTGGAGGAACAGTTACAAAAAATCAATATGGAGGAGGAAACAAATGGCAACCAGCAGAGAAAGGCTTGATCAGACACTAAATCATATGGAACCGGAGGAAGTGGTGGTGGATATGGGGTCAACACCTATCACCGGCATTAATGCAAATGCCCTTGACCGGTTGAGAAAAGCGCTTGGCCTTGAAGAAAAAAAGGTAAAGATCAATGAACCACTTCAGCTTTTGGGGGAAGTTGAAGAGGATGTGCGTCAGAAACTGCACTTGGACTGTGTGGAGATATCAACAGGCATGAATATGTTTGGTTTTTCCAATTCGGGCCGTAAGCCCTGGATCATGCAGTCGGGACTTGAAGTGGATGTCCCTTTGGATTTTAACACAACAGTTGACGAGGGAGGGCGTACCTATCTGTATCCTCAGGGGGATCTGAGCGTGCCGCCGTCAGGTATGATGCCCAATGGTGGATTTTTCTTTGATAACATAACCCGGGGTAATATTGAGTTTGATGAGGATACAGACAGCGCGCGGGAGGACTTTAAAGACGACTTTGCCATCTTTACAGATGCACATCTGGACGAGCTGAAGAGACAATGTGATTATTATTATAACAATACGGATTATGGAATTGTCTACAGCGGCGCCATTGCCTCAATAGGAGACTTTGCGACGGTTCCGGGACCAAATGTAAAATATCCGAAAGGCATCCGGAACCTGTCTGACTTTATGATGGCGCATCATGTCTGTCCTGATTACATCCATGAGATATTTGAGATGCAGGTGGAGACTGGACTGAAAAACGCAGAGCTGATCCGTCAGGCCTGCGGGGACAAAATACAGGTAGTCTACATATCAGGAACAGACTTCGGAACGCAGAACGGGCCGTTTATGTCATTGGATTCTTTCAGGGAATTTTATAAGCCGTACTATAAGAGGATCAATGACTGGGTTCATAAAAACACAAACTGGAAAACTTTTTATCACACCTGTGGCGCAGTCATGGCCTTTCTGCAGGATTTTTATGAGGCTGGAATGGATATTTTGAATCCGGTGCAGCTTTCTGCAAAAGGCATGGACGGTAAGATACTGAAAGAAAAGTGGGGTGATAAATTTGTTTTCTGGGGCGGGGGAATTGACACACAGCACACCCTGCCTTTTGGAACACCGGATGATGTATATAGGGAAGTGAGAGAGCGCCTGGAATTGTTTGCAAGGGGAGGGGGATTTGTCTTTAACACAACGCATAATATCCAGAGTCCTACAAGCGCGGAGAATCTTATGGCAATGTTTCAGGCAATTGAAGATTTTAAAAATGCAAAATAGAATCTCGTATTGGAGAAGAAAGTAGGGAATACTATGAAGAAAATGGCAGTGTTATTGGGAAGCGTTATGTTACTTTCATCTATTTTAACAGGATGCGGCGGAAACGATGGAAAAGGGGATACAGAGGAAAAACAGACAGAGAAAAAGCAGACAGAGGACACGGCAGAGGCTCAGGAGGAAAAAAATCCTGATGATATTGTTATCTGGGCATTTGCAGAGCCGCATGCGGAATATTTCAGGTGGGTGACAGAGGAGTATAAAAAGGAACATCCGGACGTGAGCTTCACAATTGAAATCATGACAACAGATGCGCTGGCGGAACGGTTAGCAGTGATCAATGCGTCGGGAGGGGAAGGGGCTCCCGATTTGGTGGATCAGGAACAGGGATATTTTTCACGTTTTATGTCAGAGGAGCAGATGTGCTATTATCCCCTTGATGAATTTATGGAGCGGGATAGCGTAACGGAGAAGATGGTTAAGAGTCGTCTGGATCTGTATGCTTATGACGGCCATTACTATGGTCTGGAACATGCGCTCTGTCCGGTAACTATGGCATACAGGAAAGATTTGTTTGAGGAATATAATATCAGCATTCCAACTACATGGGATGAGTATAAGGCTGCTGCAGAAGAATTTGCCAAACATGATATTTATATTTCAGCCACCAAGGATATGTCAATGGGCGGAGAGTTGGACGATATAGCACTGATGCTGCGCGCTGCCGGTGTGGATTATGTGGATGAGAACGGAAACCTCAATATATCTGATGAGTTTAAAGAGATCGTTGAGGATTACATTGATCTGCAACAAAAAGGGATGATGTACGCCTGGGAGACTCAGGATGAGGCTTGGCCTGTGATAGCAGAGGATAAGGTTGCAACCTATTTTACAGCGGATTGGGCTGCAGGATGGCTTAGGGATAATGTACCGGAACAGAGCGGTAAATGGCAGATGGCACCGCTGCCCAAACTGACAGAATCTGCTGCGGCAGTTTCTGTAAAAGGCGGTACAGGGCTCTGCATGACAAAATATACGAACAAGGACAAAGAAGTGTTGTGGGATTTCATGAAATTCGCGCAGTTGGATAAAGACAACTGTGTTAAAAAATATGAAATGATTGCTCTTTATCCACCGGTGTATGACGCCATGCCGGAGTGCAACAGCCCGGTTGAGTATTATAATAACCAGAATTTGGGAGAACTTTATGAAAGTCTTGCAGATGAAATCCCAGTACAATACCAGGCTGACTGGAGAAATACTTTTATAGAGACCTTCAGCTCAAATGCGTATGATTTGGTGGAAGGCAACATCAGTATGGAAGAATTGGCAGAAACATTGACAGAGGCGGTGAATGATTATAATGAATCCAAATAACGCATAGGAGGATATAAATATGAAGAGAAATAAACGGAAATTAATGCCATATCTTTTCATATCACCGTTTTTTATCCTGTATGCAATTTTTGGACTGTACCCTGCCCTCTCAGGTTTGATGCTGTCTTTACAGACGAAAGCAGGACATCTTACATTTGTTAATTATCAGACCGTTCTGACAGATGCCAGGTTTTGGAAATCTATATTCAATGCGTCTGCTTATATGCTGGGAAGTATATTTATTATACTTCCCGTGGCATTGATGGCCGCGCTGATGCTGAACAGCAGATTTATGGGGAAGAAAAGCGGATTTGTTTCCACCGCGTTCTTTATTCCGAATGTGACATCGGTAATTGTGGTAGGCATTGTTTTTAAATTGATCCTCAGAACAAACAATGGGCTGATCAATACAGCTTTACAGGATTTAGGTGTGATCGGAAGAGCGGTCAAGTTTCTAAGTGATCCGGTGTGGGCCATTCCGTCTGTGATCTTGATCGGGTGCTGGAGGTATTTTGGAATCAACAGTCTGTATTTCCTTAGCGGTCTGCAGGGAATACCTGCTGAACTTGGAGAAGCCGCCAGAATAGACGGCGCGGGCAGATGGAAGGAATTCCGGTATATAACGCTGCCGCTGCTGAAACCTATAATGACCTACATAATCTTTATTGCTATAACGGGTTCCTTTGCCATGTTCGGTGAGGTCATAACTCTAGTACAGAATGGCTCCTCCGTGGGGTCAAGAGATTCCATGCTGTATCCGGTCATTTATCTGTATAATACGATGTTCAAAAATAACCAAGTGAACCGTGCGGCAACAATGGGCTATGTTATAGCCGTTATCCTGTTTATTATTACAACCGTACAGAGATATCTGTTTCGTGAGAAAGAATGAGGTATCCGTATGAAGAAAAAAAGAATGCTCACTGGGGTCGTATTCCATATAGTTTTATTGGCAGCAGTGTTGTTTATCCTGTATCCGTTTGCTTTCATGATATCAGGAGCCCTCAAGACCGATTTGGAGATGAACCGGTATATACTGCGTCTGATACCGCGGGAGATTACCCTGGATAATTTCAAAACTCTTTTTGAGACTATTCCGTTCTGGAAACAGTTTATGAACAGCTTCCTTGTGGCTGCTGCCGCTGCGTTGTCCGCTATGCTGGTCGACGGACTGGTAGCATATGGATTTACACGGTTTGAGTTCAGGGGGAAAAGTTTTCTTATGAGCATGATCCTGGCGACTATGCTGATTCCGCCACAGGTTCTTATGGTGCCGCAGTTCCAGATGTATAAGAGTATGGGCCTGTTTGGAACCTATATACCTCTTATCGTACCGGCTCTTATAAATGCCTTTGGCATCTTTCTGCTCTGCCAGATCATGGGGCAGATACCCATGGACCTGTATGAGAGCGCAATGATAGACGGATACGGAGAGCTTAAAATATTTTTAAAAATAGCAATACCCCTCAGCAAGGCGGGAATCGGCATACAAGGTGTTTTAACATTTATGAACACATGGAACGATTTTATGACGCCTCTGATCTATCTCAACGCAGAGGAAAAATACACGCTGCCTATTGGACTCATGAGGCTTCAGAGCTTTTATAAGATATCCTATGGAGCACCTCTTGCGGGAGCGTTGCTGTCATGTGTTCCGGTTATTGTGATCCTGGCTGTGGTGGGTCAGAAGTATTTTGTAAAAGGTTTGATGGCGGGGGCTGTTAAAGGGTGATTTTTACAGAAGGGATAAGGGTAAAATCAGATGAAAAACTATATAGTGACAGATTATGGGGATGGACCGCTGACAGGATTGGCGGCAAAAGAGTTAAGACGTTATCTTTATGTGCTGGGAGAGGAGCTGCCTCTTGTTGTAAATGAAGTTCCGGAACACGGGAATGTCATACTTGTAGCACGGAAAGGAAGCTGTCTATTAAAACAATATGAGGATGTTCTGGATTATTCAGAACTTGGCGGTGAAGGATATCTGCTGTACAGCGCAGGGACAGAAAAGGAACCGGTGATACTTACAGGAAACACACAGATTTCTTTACTCTATGCAGTATATGATTTCCTGGAACTTCTGGGTATTAAATTTTATCTCCACGGTGACACCATCCCCGATGAGAGGGATTCCCATGATATATGGAATCAGAAGATAAATAAAAAAGAAATACCTCTGTTTAAAGAGCGGGGAATTCATCCCTTCCACGATTTCCCCGAGGGACCTGACTGGTGGAACAAGGATGATTATTATGCAGCTCTGACTCAGCTGCCAAAAATGCGGGCAAATTTTTTCGCTCTGCACACCTATCCCGAAAATATGGACGCGCCTAAGGCAATGACAGCGGAACCCCTTGTCTGGATTGGGAAACAGGAAGACTGTAATGGGGATGGCACAGTGAAAAACAGCTATCCGGTGCAGCATTTTAAGACAAACGGAAATAGCTGGGGATATGGTCCCATGATGACAAAAGATTATCCCTGCGGAACGGGAAATATTTTTGAAAAGGATTGTTACGGCGCAGATTACATGCAGGGGTATGAGGAGGACATATACAGCCGGGATATTCATGATACAGAGATACCGGCAGATAAATACAACCGCATGTTTAATGCCTGCGGGAAAATGCTGGAGGAGACATTTTCATATGCAAAAAAATTAGCGGTTCAGACATGTATAGGCACAGAGGCACCGCTTACCGTGCCAAAAGCGGTGAAGAAACGTTTGAATATTACAGGAGAACCGGATAAAGAGACTATTGAAAGCCTGTATGAGGGTATGTTTGAAAGGATAAAGAGAACACATCCCCTGGACTACTATTGGCTGTGGACACCGGAAGACTGGACCTGGCTTGGAAATACAAAAGAAGACACAGAAAAAACCATAAAAGATTTTGCATGTGCGTTGGAGGCAAAGGAAAAGACAGAGGCGCCGTTTGAGCTGGCTGTCTGCGGATGGACACTGGGTCCCCAGGAAGACAGGGCGGCATTCCATAATTACCTGCCAAAAAGTGTACCCTTTTCATGCATCAACAGAAATGTGGGATTTGATCCCATTGAACCCAAATTCCGGGATTTGAAAAAGGAGAGGCCCTCCTGGGCGATTCCGTGGCTGGAGGATGATCCGGCTATGATCTCACCTCAGTTATGGGTGGGAAGAGTGCGGCGGGACGCGTTTGACGCAAAACGCTATGGGTGTGACGGACTGCTGGGGATTCACTGGAGGACAAGCAGTATTGCCCCTAACATCAAAGCGCTGATGGAAGCGGCCTGGGAACAGCCCTGGAACAGACGGCTGCCGGAGGAGGTCTGCCTGGAGGGATATATGGGGGAAGATTCATATATTGAAGAATATCCTCAATTTAAAGGTATCCACGGCACTGCTAGAAAAGGCTGTACGGGATATGAGTTAAAGCTTCCGCCGGGGAATTATACAGTCTGTATGGATTTCTGGGAGTCCTGTACAAAACTTGATATTAAGGTGAAAAACCTGCTTTTAAGAAATGTGTCAGTGAGTGATGGAAACTTTCAGATTCGCGTTCCTAATGTAGAAGTGGAACAGGATACCTGTCTGGTGATCAGTTTTTCAGTGAGGGAGGGAGACCCGGCGCTGTCAGCCATAACAATAGAAGGTGCAACGAAGAACAATCAATTGGCCGGCAATGATTATTCCAGGAAAATTAACTGTGGGGGTGTGCAGTGGGAGGACTATGAGGCTGACTTAGGTCTTTACAGAGAAAATGGGCGTTATGCACCTGCGGATGATTTTTACATATCATTTGCAGAATCAGAGTTTGGCAGGGCAGCAGGCAGAAAAGCAGCCGCTGTTTTTTCCAGCGAAGATGGAAATCTGCCAAGGCCCAGCAGATGGGAGGATGGTCCCGGAAATATCTATTGTAATGAGATTCCCTGGGAGGACATGAAAAGCCAGTATGATTTTACAGATGAATTTCATAGTCTGGGAACTTTAATAAGCGGTATAGGTGAAAAAAACCGTTACGATTACTGGGACCATACATTTCAGGCCATGAAAAGAACTGCTGAAATGGGATGCCTGTGGGGAAGTATTGAAAAACACTGCAGAACAGGAAACCATGGATCCGCGTTGTCAGATTACAGAGAACTATTAAGAACAGTGGAGGAGCTGGAATATCATCTGCTGATGTCTGTGGAGACAAACGGAGATATGGGAGTTATGGCTAATATACAGCAAAGGGCGGTTGTTCCCATACTGAAGCAGTGTGAAGATAAGCTGAAAGCATGGTATCCCCGATTGCCAAAGCTCAAAGAAAAGGTCATAGAAAAAGCTTCCCGTCTGGTGGTTCCCACCGTGAGAACTGCCCTGCAAAAGGGTGAAGACTTAAGGGTAAAGGTAATTGTGGTTGGCGGCTGTGACGGCACCCCAGTTATGAACATACGGCCAATTGGCGGCAGGGATTATAAAATATATAATGCTGAGAGCTGTGGGCGGTGGGTATACTTTTTCAGGATTCCCGGGGCAGAGCTGCAGGAAGATTTTGAGTATCATATTTCTCTTGAGGAGGACGGCAGATTGTTGAAATATCCCAAAAGCGCTATGCATAGAGATCAGACAGTGATACTTATGGATTGATCTTACCCCATGGTATCTGCCATGTAATCAAAGACAGGGTATATTCTGCGGATTTCCGCAGAATATACCCTGTTCTATTATGAATCATGAAAGTGTAATGTGAACTACACAACGGTCCGGCAGGTCAGTCTACCTTCCAAAGTCCCAGAGCAGGAGTTTTTACAAAGTAGATCTCTTCCCCATTGTCCAGAGTATTCCAGCCGTCATGCAGGGTATCCGGGTTATACAGGGATGCGGCTTCCTCATAATCCATCCACTGATATCCCACACTCTCAATTTCTTCCTTAGAAAGATTCTCCGGTCTGGTGCAGTATGTGATATGAAAACGTCCGTCAGAGGAGCCCTGGATCAGATGGGCCGCGGCCATGATCCTGTTCTCAAAAGCGCCTTCATTGAACAGTTTCAGCACGTAGTCACGTCCCTTGTATCCGTAAGTTCTGGTCATATTGTCCATCTCTTCATTCTCACCAAAGGCTTTAACGCCTGGAGCCAGAATGATCAAATCGCCTCCGTCAGCCACAGCCATTCTTGTGCGGTAGATGCCTTTGTTCCCCACCCATGTAGTTTTCAGCTCGTATGGGTCAAGATAGGTGACAAGCTTCTTCGCCCTGCGCTCCACATGGCAGATATTCAGTCTGCCGGAAAGCTCCACTGCAAGCTCAAACGGTTTTCTGGAAGGCCCTGTGTAAAGACCGTTCAGGCAGATTTCCTCATCCTTTAAAGTGGTGACGGTCTGGATGTAAACCAGGGGGAGTTTTCCGTCCAGGAAATGCTGCTGGGCATAGTCAAAGACTTTTCGTGCAGGGGAGTCTGCAACACCCAGGGCCTTCTCCATGCCGCATATGGCGCTGAGCATATGAGATTTGTTGATCATCTGCCGTCCGCCAACTCCTACAAAGATGTTTTTGCTGTAATTGGCCATGCCCACAACCTCATGAGGAACCACCTGTCCTATGGAGAGAATCAAGTCGTAGCCCCCATGGATGAGCTTTTCATTGACTTCCACTTCAATATCTGTAGAATACAGTCCGCCGGAAATTTCCTCAATGACTTCCCTGGGCACTTTTCCTATGGAGATAGTATCTGTCTGCCAGTGGTGTACTAAAAACGCCTCTTCAGGTATAACCCCTCCGAACATTTTTTCTTTTTCCTCCGCATCCATTGCCATGTGGGTGCCCAGGGCGGGCATCACATGAACAATGGCGGAAGGGGAAAGCTTTTTATAGAGAACCTGTGTAAGTTCGCCGGCATAGGAATAACAGCGGGTGAAGTCCGGCGGTATGATCAGGACTTTTTTTAATCCGGGATACTGGGCCAGTAGTTCGTCCATGCATTTCTCCACTTCAGCAGGGGAGATACCGGAAGTCTCGTTTGTCAGGTATATCTCGTTCATAGATTCCTCCTGTTTTCCATCAATGGGTTTGTCTAGTCTTCAAACTTCAGGACCAGCTTCAGTACATCCTGGGGATGTTCTGTGATCATGGTCAGAGCTTCCATCACGTCTTTGTAATTATAAGACTTTGTCATGAGCTGTTCCGGATGCAGAGTGCCGTCCTCAAAGCCTGCGATAACTTCGTCGAAACAGTTGTTGTTCAGACGGGAGCCTGCGATGGTCAGCTCTTTTTTAGTGATATCAGCCATTGTGATCTGGGATGGAACATTTTTCAGTCCGAGAACTACAATACGTCCGGCCGGGCAGGCAAGCTGTACGCTCTGTTCAAAGGAAGAAGGAATGCAGACAGTATCCACGATCACGGGAATGCCCTCTCCGTCTGTGAATTTCAGGAGACGTTCCTCCAGATTTTCCTCAGATACCAAGACCACCTCATCAGCGCCCATGGAAAGTGCTTTGTCCAGACGTTCCTTTACAAGGTCTGTCATGATGACTTCTGCGCCGTTTCTTTTTGCAACCTGCATGGCGGCAATGCCGATGGGACCGGAACCCATGATGAGAACTTTGTCTCCCTTTGTGATCTGTCCTCTTCTGTTAATCTCCACACCGATGGTAAACGGTTCAACCAGACCCAGGAAGGATTCATCAAAATCCTTGTGGAATTTGTGGATATTGGATTCAGGCGCACAGACGAACTCAGCAAATCCGCCGTCTCTGTGGACTCCCATGACTTCCAGAGTGGAGCACACATTGTGGCGTCCAATCTTGCAGGCATAGCAGTGGCCGCAGCTTACAACCGGATCAACGGCAACCTTGTCGCCAACTTTTACAGAAGTCACTTCACTGCCGATCTCTGTCACGATCCCGCCGAACTCATGTCCGATCAGGCGAGGATAAGTTGCCAGTGAATTGGTGCCGTTATATATGCCGATATCGGATCCGCAGATACCGCCGGAAGTGATGCGGACGATCACATCCTTACTATTTTTGATCTCCGGTTTGGGAACATCGACGATTTCAACCTTGAATGGTTCGATTACTTTTATAGCTTTCATTTGATGAGAACACTCCTTTTTGTTTGAAAAATATTTAGTTTGCAACAGTGAGAATCGTAAGAATCCTGAATAGTTACAATAAAATATTGATAGAAAGTATATCTTGCATATTGCTGTATAACTGATATATTAATTGTCGGCTGTTTCTTTTATAGAATTTAAGAAAATAAGCCAAAATGGAATGGATGAATGAAAAAAATTGATATATCAGTTGGCTTGAGATTACTATAACAAATGCGGAACCAAAGTACAATATGTAAAAGTGCCAACATATAAATGGAATTTCTGTATACATTTCACAAAACGTATGACGTCCTTTGTCGTACGGCATCGCTGAAGTTGACGTGGTGCCCAGGGTGTGTTACGCTTCAATAAAGATAGGGAACAGTTACACAGAATATATAAATATAGAGGGCGGAATATGAGCATTAAAATATCAGAGAAGAGAGAAAAGGAAAATAACCGGGAATATGCATACAGACTGTTGAGAAGCAACATCATGACACTGCAGCTCATGCCTGGAACCACATTAAATGAGGGGGAGCTGACAGAACTGCTGGGGATCAGCAGGACACCGATCCATGAAGCTATCATTATGCTGAAGGAGGAATCCCTTGTGGATGTTTTCCCTCAAAGCGGTTCCAGGGTCTCCATGATACATATAGATATATTGAAGGAAGGGTATTTTGTCAGGTCTGTCATCGAACCGGAAATTATCCGTCAGATAGCCGGTAATATCCCGGAGGATGGAATGCAGGCTCTGAGGGATAACCTGGACAGACAGAAAGCAGCACTGGAGAATGAGGAGAAGATTGACCCGTTTTTTAAGCTTGACGATGAATTTCATCATCAGATCTATACCATGGCAGGGAAACAGAAGACCTGGTATGCCATGAAAAAGGTCAGCTCCCATTATGACAGAGTGAGATATCTGGACGCGATCATGAATAAGACAGATCTGGCAATGATACATCAGGAGCACAGGGATATCTTCCATATACTGCTTCTGGGACTCTCCGTGGACTTTGATCTGAAAAAATTTTATGACAGGCATCTGGGAACTTACAGGAAGCATTTCCAGGAGATACTTGAAAAATACCCGGAGTATTTCTGCTAGCAGAGTGATAAAGTAAATATAGATATAAAAAATGCACAAAAAGTTTATTGAAAATTTATAATAATCTTACATAATTAATATTTACTCTTGACGTGTGACGTCTGATTTGTTATAGTCGGTTTATGGAATGGATGAGAGGTCATACGTGTTATTACTTGCAAAAAGTGACAGGGATAACAGGAAAAGGGTAAAAGGAGGAAAACGTATATGTTTTCAGGAGAAGTGGTTACAGGGCCATTGCTGATAGGTATTTTTATTCTGGCGATCGCCGTATTATTGTTGCTGATCATTAAATTTAAGCTGAATGCTTTTGTCGCATTGCTCATCACTGCATTTGGTACAGGTGTGCTGGTGAATATGCCTCTGGCAGATGTGGCGCAGACCGTAACAGACGGTTTTGGCGGTACCCTGGGCGGTATCGGTATGGTAACAGGCCTGGGCGTTATGCTGGGTAAGTTCATGTTCGAGTCCGGAGGTATTGATTCAATTTCCAATAAGATCCTGGGCGCGTTTGGTGAGAAAAAATCACCTATTGCAGTTGCACTTTCAGGGTTTATCACAGGTATTCCGGTATTCGGTGATGTTGTGTATATCATGTTTGCCCCAATGCTTCGTGTGCTTTCCAAAAAAACAAAGATTTCCATGGTAACTTTCGCATGTGCGATTTCTGTTGCCACCACATGTACTTTTGCATTGGTACTTCCTACAGCACCACCTCTGGCTGTGGCTGAGGAGCTGAATATTGAAATCGGTATTTTCTTCTTCTATGCATTGATCTCCGCATTTGTGGGAATGATCGTGGGCGGTATTTTCTATGGTTCTATCCTGAACAAGCAGGACCACAAGAATAACCATTTCTATACCTTTGAAGATTTGGATGAAGAAGAAGCAGAATTATCCAAGAGCGGAAAAGGAAAGGGAAAAGAGCAGGCAAAGATGGGCGCCGGCAAGGCTCTGTCTATTCTCCTTGTTCCCATTATCCTGATTCTGCTGGGCAGCTTTGTTCCCCTGGCAGTGGGCAAGGATGCGGCAATTGTTCCGTTTGTAACATTTATCGGAAATAAAAACTTTGCTATGATGGCAGGCGTTATCTACGCTGCAGTCATCTCCAGAAAATACATCACAAAGACAGCCACTGACATTATGACAGAAGCTGCTGACCAGGTTGGTCTGATCCTGCTGATCACAGGTGCGGGCGGGGCGTTCGGTAAAGTTCTGCAGGCTACAGGTATCGCTGATTATGTAGCAGGTTCTCTGTCTCAGTTCAGTATTCCGATCCTGGTGCTCTGCTTCCTGATCGCACAGATCATCCGTTGTGCACAGGGTTCCACAACAGTAGCGCTTATGACAACGGCAGCCATTATGTCCAGCACCATTGCATCTGGCGGTGTATCACCTATTTTATGTGCGATCGCCATCTGTGCAGGCGGTATCGGACTTTCACTGCCCAATGACTCAGGATTCTGGGCTATCAGCCGGTTCTTTAAGATTTCTGTTACAGATACCATCCGTGGATGGAGTATCGGCGGTTTCGTTGCCGGCGTGGCAATTCTGATATTTGTATCTATACTTTCTCTGTTCCAGGGCTTCCTGCCGGGACTTATGATGTAAGTGTAAGAGCATAAGGTTAAAACAGCCGTCCGGGGGATCAGTTCCCTCCGGGCGGCATTTTTTACACGGATAGGAAAGTGCAGGCCCTTCAGGCGTTACTGTTCACATAACTTTTAGCAAACTATGAACAGTAACCTTCAGGCAGGACTCTTTTGAAATTTATGCTGTGTCTGGTAGACTTTCTTTAAACGAACATGCTATAATATGTAAACAAATGCTGAAAAATGATAACTATTCAGTAGGTCTGTGTATTTTTCACGCTGACCGCAGGAAAACCTTCGGTAAAAAGTGTCCGGTACAGGACTCCGTCTGTTTGGGGTCCCCGGTGAGACGGTGTGTATGAAGGTACAGAATTATTATAAATAAGCAAAGAGGTAATTATATATGTTGGAATCGTTGAATGAGAGTAAAAAATTGCTGCCTGAGAGAGTGGCAGAGCAGATCATCAGCCTGATAGCGGACAGGGCGCTGAAGACAGGGGATAAGCTTCCAAATGAGTTTGATATGGCACAGCAGTTATCCGTGGGCAGAGGAACCATCCGGGAGGCGGTGAAGATCCTTGTGTCCAGGAATATACTGGAGATCCGCCGGGGCTGCGGGACTTTTGTCTGTGAGAATCCGGGAGTGGTAGATGATCCCCTGGGATTTGCTTTTGTGGATGATAAGAAAAGACTGGGCCTTGATCTGTGTGAAGTCCGTATGATCATTGAACCGGAAATAGCCGCGCTGGCTGCAGAGCGCGCTGTACCGGAAGAAATAGAAGAACTCCAGAGGATCCAGGATGAGGTGAAAGAGCTTTGTGACAAAGAGGAGCCTCATATGCACAAGGACATTGAGTTTCATGAAATGCTGGCAAAGATGAGCAAGAATCTGATCATGCCGAATATCATTCCTGTCATCCAGTCGGGTATCTCCCTTTTTATAAATATCACGGATTATTCCCTGACAAAAGAAACCGTGCGGACCCACCAGATGATCGTAGATGCGATCAGGGAGCGGGATCCCAAAGCGGCAAAGGCTGCCATGATAGAGCATCTTGCAAGTAATCAGGAAAAGATAGAAAGACTTTCCGGGCTGTAAAAGGCCCGGATTTTTTTATGCGGGTCCGGCGGTGCAGGACAAGGCATAGGTTTCCTTTTTGTGAAATATGCATAAAACCGAAAGGGTAAAAATAAGCAAAAGGGATAAAATCAGCGAGCCTCTTGACCATGGGAGAAAGAAGTGTTACTATACTAACAGATACGACGTATGATGTCTTGAAAAAAGAAAACCAATCCATTCCAAACCAAGCAGCAATTTATCAGATTCAGTTAGTCAAAGGAGAACGATTATGAAGTTAAGAAGCCAGGAATTAAGAAAAATAGCACCGGAATTAGATCCGCTCCGTCTGGGAACAGGATGGAAGCTGGAGGATCTGTCGAAACCCCAGATTATGATCGAGAGTACATTTGGTGACAGCCACCCGGGCAGCGGACACCTGCTGGAGCTTGTGGAAGAGGCAAGGGCCGGAATCGCAGAGGCAGGCGGACACGGGGCAAGGTATTTTACCACCGATATCTGTGACGGTGAAGCGCAGGGACACGATGGGATCAATTATTCCCTGGCTTCCAGAGATATGATCGCCAACATGATCGAGATCCATGCCAATGCAACACCATTTGACGGCGGTGTCTTTGTTGCAAGCTGTGATAAGGGAATGCCGGCACATCTGATGGGAGTGGGAAGAGTCAATATCCCTTCCATCATTGTGACAGGCGGAGTTATGGATGCAGGTCCTGATCTTCTCACACTGGAACAGATCGGTATGTATAATGCCATGTGTGAGCGGGGGGAGATCACGGAGGAAAAGCTGACTTTCTACAAACATAACGCATGTCCCTCCTGCGGCGCCTGCTCCTTCATGGGAACAGCATCCACCATGCAGATCATGGCAGAGGCCCTGGGCCTGATGCTGCCGGGCAGCGCTCTCATGCCTGCCACTAGCAAGGATCTGCGGACAGTGGCAAGAGAAGCGGGAAAACAGTCCGTATGGCTGGCAGAGCATGACCTGACGCCGGATAAGATCGTGACTATGAAGTCTTTTGAGAATGCGATCATGGTGCACGCAGCTATCTCCGGCTCCACTAATTCCCTGCTTCACCTTCCGGCTATCGCAAGGGAGTTCGGTATTGAGATTGACGGGGATACCTTTGACAGACTGCACAGAGGCGCACATTATCTGCTGAACATCCGTCCGGCAGGGGAGTGGCCGGCACAGTTCTTCTATTATGCAGGCGGTGTTCCTACGATCATGGAAGAGATCAAAGATATGCTGCATCTGGATGTGATGACTGTCACAGGCAAAACTCTGGGTGAGAACCTGGAAGAACTGAAAAAGAACGGCTTTTATGATAAATGCGACAGCTATCTGGAGAAGGTGGGCCTGAAGAGAGAGGATGTGATCCGTCCCTTTGACAAACCCTTCGGAACAGACGGAAGTATTGGAATCCTCTATGGCAATCTGGCTCCTGACGGGGCAGTGGTAAAACATACTGTAGTGCCAAAGGAGATGTTTGAGGCAACCCTGAAAGCACGTCCCTTTGACTGTGAAGAGGATGCCATCCATGCAGTGCTGACTCATGAGATCAAGCCCGGTGATGCGGTGATCATCCGTTATGAGGGGCCAAAAGGCAGCGGTATGCCGGAGATGTTCTATACCACAGAGGCTATTGCTTCTGATGCGGAGCTGGGCGCCTCCATCGCCCTTCTCACAGACGGAAGATTTTCAGGAGCATCCAAGGGACCGGCGATCGGACATATCTCTCCGGAGGCGGCAGAAGGCGGCCCCATCGCTCTGGTTGAAGAGGGTGACCTGATCGAGGTGAACATTCCCAATCGTGTCCTGCGCATAGTGGGAATTGCAGGTGAGAAGAAGACGCAGGAAGAGATTGAGGCTGTTTTGAAGGAGCGCAGAAGCAAATGGCAGCCTAAACCGGTGAAATATGAAAAAGGTGTATTAAAAATCTTCTCAGAAAGGGCCGTCTCTCCTATGAAGGGCGGATACATGGAGTAAGGCAGATGCATGCACAGAATTTATTTGATATCAGCGGAAAAAAGGCTATTGTGACAGGCGGGACAAGAGGTCTGGGCTATGGAATGGCAGAAGGTTATATGGAGGCAGGCTGCGAGGTGGCTATAGTGGGTACCTCTGACAGCGTGTACCGGGTGGCAGAGGAATTTAAGAGCCGCGGGTTTAAATGCTATGGAGTCAAAGGAAATCTTGGGGACAGGCAGGATATTTACCGTGTCTTCCGGGAATGCCTTGAAAAGCTGGGCGGTGAAGTGGATATACTCCTGACTGCCCATGGCATCCAGAGGCGTCACAGCGCGGAAGAATTTCCAATGGAAGAGTGGGATGAGGTGATCCGTGTGAACCTGACAAGCATTTTTATCCTATGCCAGGAGGCGGCAAAGGTCATGCTGAAAAAGGGATACGGAAAGATCATCAATATTGCGTCCATGAATTCTTTCTTCGGCGGCCAGACCATACCTGCATATGCAGCATCCAAGGGCGGTGTGGCACAGCTTACCAAGGAGCTTACCAATGACTGGCTGGCAAGAGGAATCAATGTAAATGCCATCGCACCGGGATATATGGCAACCGAGATGAACAAAGCACTAATGGACCCGGAAAATCCCAGGTTTGCCTCCATCTCCGAGAGAATCCCGGCACACCGCTGGGGAACCGGTGATGATATGAAGGGTGCGGCTATTTTCCTGGCTTCCCATGCAAGTGATTATGTGAGCGGTGCTGTGATCCCCGTGGACGGCGGGTATCTGGTGAAATAAATCCCGGAATTACCCATTGACAAACAATCAAAAAAGCGTTATCGTATATGAGACAAGTGAATAGGTTATAATTTCTCTTATTCAGAGTGATGGAGATACATAGGATCTGTGAAGTCACGGCAACCCCTTGCAGAAGGAAGGTGCCAACCTGAGCGAAATAGTCGAACAATAAGAGGATTCATTTATGTATGATATGGGTCCGCTTATGCGGACCCTTTTTATTGCATACGGCGCGCAAGAGGAAAATAACCACAGGCGGCTGTGCCTTGGCGCAGGGATCCGCCCCAGGATAAATGAGTCGTAACTGTCCAGTTTTTTTAACAGTTACAAGCAGTCTTATAAAAGGAGAAAAACATGGAAAAAAGATTATTTACATCTGAATCTGTAACCGAAGGCCATCCGGATAAAATGTGTGATGCCATTTCCGATGCCATTCTCGACGCATTGATGGAAAAAGACCCTATGAGCCGTGTGGCCTGCGAGACCTGTACCACAACAGGTATGGTCATGGTAATGGGCGAGATCACTACAAACGCCTATGTAGATATTCCGAAGATCGTAAGGGAAACCGTACGGGAAATCGGATATACCAGAGCAAAGTATGGTTTTGATGCGGAGACCTGCGGCGTTATCACAACCATTGACGAGCAGTCAAAGGATATTGCTCTGGGTGTGGACAAGGCTCTGGAGGCCAAGGAAAACACCATGTCCGAGGCAGAGATTGACGCCATCGGTGCCGGTGACCAGGGTATGATGTATGGCTTTGCCTCAGATGAGACAGAGGAGTTTATGCCTTATCCGATTTCTCTGGCACATAAACTGTCACGCCAGCTGACTAAGATCAGAAAAGACGGGACACTGAATTATTTAAGGCCGGACGGTAAGACACAGGTGACGGTTGAATATGATGAGAATGACCGCCCCATCCGCCTGGACGCAGTGGTACTCTCCACACAGCATGATCCGGATGTGACACAGGAGCAGATTCATGAGGATATTAAAAAATATGTGTTTGACCCCATTCTTCCGGCAGATATGGTGGATGCTGAGACAAAATTTTTCATCAACCCCACAGGTCGTTTTGTTATCGGCGGACCTCACGGGGACAGCGGCCTGACAGGACGTAAGATCATTGTGGACACATACGGCGGATATGCGCGTCACGGCGGCGGTGCTTTTTCCGGTAAGGACTGCACAAAAGTGGACCGTTCCGCAGCATACGCAGCGCGTTATGTGGCCAAGAATATGGTTGCAGCAGGCCTGGCAAGGAAATGTGAAATCCAGCTCTCCTATGCCATCGGCGTGGCTCATCCCACATCCATCCAGGTGGAGACTTTTGGTACGGGAAAACTTTCAGACCAGAAGCTGACAGAGATCGTACGTGAGAACTTTGATCTGAGACCCGCAGGAATTATCAAAATGCTGGATCTGAGACGTCCAATCTACAAACAGACTGCAGCTTACGGACATTTCGGAAGAAATGATCTGAATCTGCCTTGGGAGAAACTGGACAAAGCAGAGGACTTGAAGAAATATTTATAGGAAATAAAAAGGTTCCGCATTCGTTATAGAAAAGAATGCGGAACCTTTTTTACTGCTGCTGCTGTTCACGAAAATTGAACAGATCCCGGGGCTGGATGTCCAGGGCATCTGCAATATCAAACAGGCTTTCCAGTGAAAGGGATGTTTTGATCCTGGGAGCCTCGATATTACTGATGTGCGTACGGCTCAGACCAACGGCATTTGCAAGCTGTAATTGTGTGAGCCCTTTCAGTTTCCGGTAATACGATATAGTCAGTCCCAGCTCCCGAAACTGGCGTTCTCTTTTTTCGTCCATTTCTGCCGTGTCTCCTTTTTTCTTTTTAGTATATCCAAAAGGAAACTTGATAAAAACGAACCGATACTTGACAAATATAAAACAATGGTTAACATGTGCACCTATTTTACCAAATTTAGCAGATATCAGGTGTGCAGACTGCGGCATCTCCGCAGGTACACATCTGCTCCAGAGTAAAGACCTTTACTGTGTCCCCATAGATGGTTTCCATGCCTGAGACAAAATCAGATTTTGCAAAAAGATAGTACCATATTGTACTGTGGGGAAAGAGGCTGGCGTGTTTCTGGAGACCCTGCAGGCCTTCCAGGTCGATCCATTCATCTGTCCAGAAGCAGTCCCCAAGCAGTATGTTATGGTCATCAGCGGCGGCAATGGGGACGTATTCTGTACGTTTTCTGGTGGGATGCTGCCCCCACCAGCTACCGGCGTGGTCATAAGAAAAGGGAGCATCCCCCCTCTGGGCCAGCAGATCCAGATACTGTCTGCAGATATCCTCAAAGGTCTCCTTGGAATACCTGTCCAGAGACGGAAGGACTTCTTTTTCAAATATTTCTCTGCCGCATCCAAGTTCAATGGCACTTCGGTTAGGTGCTGCGAAGGTATACCAGAAGCGGAACACGCCGTCAGATATCCGGTAGAGCGTTCTGCGGCTTCCCGCATCCTCGGTAACGGGAATGATCTTGTCCACCAGTCCAAGCAGATCCAAGGTGTTCATAAGACTGCCGGCAGCGCTGGGCGTCAGTTCTGTCCGCTCACAGATTTCGTGGAGCTTGCGTCTTTTGGCTCCAAGACACAGAAGGGCAGAATGGGCCAGCTCCGGCTCAGACAGATGTACCTTTAAAAATTTGGTGGGCCGGCGGTAAAATTCTCCCTTATCAGTAAAGAATAACTGATACAGGTTTTCACGGAAAGGTGTCTCATTGACAAAGTAGGACAGGTATCCTGGGACACCTCCCGTAATGCCGAATATGCAGATCTGCTGTTCTACGGGCAGATGGCGGAAAAGCTGGCGTGTCTCAAAAAAGGTAAAAGGCTTCAGGAGCAGTGGATTGGCTGTCTGTGCGGCCTCTTTCTCGTACAGGGATGCGGGTTTACATAAAATTAAAAAGAGACGGGAATTTTTCCACTCTTTCGACATATAAGACTGTACTAATGTGGATAGTCTCCGGTTTTTATTTATCATATGTGGATAATCGTCAATAATAAAGAGCAGGGACTGTTCTCTTGCTGCTTTGCCGATCGTGCGGAACAGTTCAGCGAACCTTTTGGCGGCTTTTAGCTTTTCCAAAGGACCCAGTATTCGGATGGCCTCTTTTTTTAGAGCTAGAAAATTCTCGGCGTCCGTAGTCTCCAGGGGCTTAAAATACAGAGTCCGTCTGCCCGCAGAAAACTGTCTGAGAAGTGTGGTCTTTCCCATACCGGCGTCACAGTAGAGGGAAACAGACTGAAAGCAGTTCTGCCCATACAGTTCATTTAATTTTGCAAGATGGTTATCTTTATCTAAAAACATAATTTCTCCTCGGTAAATTCTGCGGTCTGGCCGCGGTAGTTTCACATATCAATTAGAAAGCCTGTGAAGCGTTCTTCTATTGTTTATATTTTAGAAGGTGTTTCAGGTAAAGTCAAAGCATTTTGTATGGTTTTTTATAGAAAGTTTAGATTTGGTTCACTTTTGTTTAGAAGAAAACACAGTAAATTATGCTATAATATTTACCAGAAGACATTATGCCCGTTTTTAGGCATTTGTATTTAGCCTTATAAGGCAGAGTCGGGGGATCACAGATATCTGTCCTGACTAAAAAGCAATTGCATTGACAGAAAGGTGCCGGAACATGAAATTAAAGACAAGGATCATCGTTTCTTTTTTTATCATTATACTGGAGCCTCTGCTGTTTACCGGTATGGCATTCTGGGGATTCAGCCAGTACCAGCTCAAGGCCATAGAGAAAAAGTACGGGATTGAGAATGCCACATACGAAAGCTTGACCAACACAGCAGAAGTGATCAACAGCATGACCAGCGGTACCATAGGCCGTTTGGCAGAGGCAGCCAGGAATTCTCCTAAGGAATTGGAAAATATTGAATATCTGGATTCCGTTAATAAGGAATTGGAACAGGTGCACTCCTATCTTATTGTGCGGGAAGATGATAAGATAAGGTATACAGGGTGTGATCCCTATCCGTCGGAGCTTATCAGCAGACTGCCGGATTACAAGGATGACAGCAGTGACAGCAGCGACGGATTTTATCTGGGGGGCAAAATAAAAGCACTGGTAAAGCAGATTGATTTTGAGACCAGTGAACACGGAAAGGGCAGTCTTTTTGTGGTCTCCAGTGTGTTCAAAACAATGCCGCAGATAGAGGAACTGATCCGTAATATGGTGGTGGCTGTGGTCATCATCCTCACCGGTACGGCGCTGGGGCTTACCTGGTGGATCTATCGGGGCGTCATTTCTCCTCTTGATAAGCTGCGGACAGCTACACAGAAGATCAAGGAGGGGAACCTGGATTTCTCCATTGCCAGCGAGGGGGTTAATGAGATCTCCGATCTATGCCAGGATTTTGAGGCCATGAGGCAGAGACTGAAGGAAAACGCAGAGGAGAAGCTGGAGTTCGACAAAGACAACAAGGAACTGATCAGCAACATTTCCCATGACCTGAAGACACCTATAACGGCTATTAAAGGATATGTGGAAGGTATTATGGATGGTGTGGCGAATACACCGGAAAAGATGGACAGATATATCCATACAATCTATAATAAGGCTAACGATATGGACAGGCTGATCAACGAACTGACTTTTTATTCCAAGATGGACACAAACAGGATACCATACACATTCAATAAGATTTCCGTGACAGAATTTTTTGATGACTGTGCGGAGGAGCTGGATTCTGAGCTGGAATCCAAGTCAGTGCAGTTCCAGTATTCCAATTATGCAGGACCTGAGGTGCTTGTCATTGCCGACGCGGAGCAGATCAAAAGGGTTATAAATAATATCGTGAGCAACTCTCTCAAATACATGGATAGCAGCAGAGATCGGAGGATCAATCTGCGGGTGAAGGACGTAGGAGATTTTGTCCAGGTAGAGATTGAGGACAACGGAAAAGGAATCGCAGCTAAAGATCTGCCCAATATTTTTGACAGATTTTACCGCACGGATGCCTCCAGGAATTCTTCCAAGGGGGGAAGCGGTATTGGTCTTTCCATAGTGAAGAAAATAATGGAGGACCACGGCGGCAAGGTCTGGGCAACAAGTAAGGAGAATATCGGAACGGTTATGTACTTCGTTCTTAGAAAATACCAGGAGGTACCAATGAATGAGTAAGATTTTGATTATTGAGGATGAGGAGGCAATTGCCGACCTTGAGAAAGACTATCTGGAGCTGAGCGGCTTTGAAGTGGAGATTGAAAACAGAGGTGATGTGGGGCTTAAAAAAGCACTGGAGGGAAATTATGATCTGTTTATCCTGGATCTGATGCTGCCGGAAGTGGACGGCTTTGAGATCTGCCGGGAGATCAGAAATGTAAAGAATAATCCGGTGATTATGGTTTCCGCCAAAAAGGATGACATTGATAAGATCCGCGGCCTGGGCCTGGGGGCAGATGACTATATGACAAAACCATTCAGTCCAAGCGAACTGGTTGCCAGGGTAAAAGCTCATTTGGCCAGATATGAGAGACTTATTGGTACCGGTGTGCAGGAGAATGATATTATTGAAATCCGGGGTCTGAAGATTGATAAGACGGCAAGGCGTGTATGGATCAATGGGGAGGAGAAGAATTTTACAACCAAAGAGTTTGACCTGCTCACTTTCCTGGCACAGAATCCTAACAGGGTGTTCACAAAAGATGAACTGTTCAAGGAAATCTGGGCTATGGAGTCCATCGGAGATATTGCCACCGTAACGGTGCATATTAAGAAGATTCGTGAGAAGATCGAGTTCAACACAGCGAAGCCCCAGTATATTGAGACTATATGGGGTGTGGGGTACCGGTTTAAGGTGTAAGGTGACTTTCTTGTGGGCATAGAGGTTAATGTGCAGACCTAAGGAATAGTTATAAAGTTTATTAGATATTGTCATTATAAGCCATAGTAAATGCATTCGTGGATTAAATTCCACGGGTGCATTTACAAGGCAGTCCCGAGGCAGACACGCACCAGACTGGGTATTGCTATAATTACCGGCCCGCTTGTTGAATTAGAGTTTTTTCTGTGCTATACTGGATACATTCATGAATCGCAATTTCATGATTTCTGCTTTTCAGCCGAAAGGCTGTCAAATGGGGAGTTCCCCCGATTTTACCAAATCAAAACCAATTAAATAAGTGGTCATATTTCAAGAGAAAGTCTTGAATAATCTATAGTTCTTTTCTATACTTAGATATAGAAAGGGCCGTTACGGTTCAGTGCCTTTACAAAAACGTGAAGGCCTGCTGATTGGTTCCCAAAAGCCTTCCTTTTGTCATATGATATGCAAAAGGAGGGCATTTATGGCATGAGGAGCCGCTTCCGGCGGGAACAAAGGTCCGGAAGATCAGAGTGGAAGATGTACTCTACATGAATTTCTGCAATGACATATCTTTTGGCATTGAAGATAAGGTTATGGTGTTCGGAGAGCATCAGTCAACGATCAATGAAAATATGCCGCTGAGGGATCTTCTGTATATCGGCCGTGCATTGGAGCAGATCGTCCCGGTGCGTGACCGGTACAGGAAAAAAGCAGTAAGGCTCCCAACTCCGGAGTTTTATACCTTTTATAATGGGAAGGAGCCATGGGCTAGAGTGTGTTTGAAAATTCACTCCGACAATCTGCACACCCCACTTTGCGGCATATTTGGCTACAAATGCCATAGAAGAATGTATGAAAGCAGGAATACTGGCCGATTATCTGAAGAAGAAAGGCAGTGAGGTGGTAAATATGCTGATAGCGGAATATGATTATGATCTGAATGTGGAAGTACAGCGTGAGGAAGCCTATGCGGCGGGAAGGGAAGAAGGGCAGAAGGAGAAACTGCAGGAACAGGTAAATAGGAAACTGGAAAAGGGAAAATCCATAGATACCATTGCGGAGGAACTGGAGGAAAGTCGCGAAGTAATTGCCGAAATTGTTATAAAATTACAGAGCACCTGAAGTTTACGTACATGGAAACTGTTTGCTTTGCAGCATTGATTTTTTCAAAATAATAATTTATCCTAATGCGTCATTATTTCCATAAAACAGTCGCTTACCGAAGACATTGATAAATTCTATTGGCAGAAATCTGCTTTGGATAATGGTGAATAGCAGTATTGGTATATGGTGAATAAGAATGTCAATATCAGGAACATATAAGTCAATATAAGCTCTTGCTCCCTGAAAGAAGGCGGGATAAGATGGAAAAAAGATTAAAAGGAATCCCGTTCAAACAGGCGGGAGACGGATTAGGAGGGTTTTTATTTATGAAAAGATGGGCACGTGCACTGTATCAGCCATGTCTGCCTCTGGGCAGGGACGGACAGAGAGTCACAGGATGCGAAGAGCATATTCAATTATCCAGGAGAGCAGCCGCAGAGGGAATGGTGCTGCTGAAAAATGAAAAGAATATTCTGCCCTTTGAAAGAGGAACCAGACTGGCTCTGTTTGGAAAAGGCAGTGTGGATTATGTGAAAGGCGGCGGAGGCAGCGGGGATGTGACCACAGCCTATGCGCGCAGTCTGCAGGATGGTTTGGAAATTAAGGAGAAAGAGGAAAAGGTACAGATCCTTGCGCCTCTGGGTGAATTTTACAGAGAAAATGTAAAGGCGCAGTATGCCCGGGGCGTAGAGCCCGGTATGACTGCAGAACCTGAGATTCCATGTGATCTTCTTGAAAAAACAAAAGCATGGGCTGATATTGCCGTGATATCTATCTGCAGGTTTTCAGGAGAAGGATGGGACAGGAAAGGAGTTCCGGGGGACGGAGACTTTTATCTTACAAAGGAAGAACAGAAGATGGTGGAGGCTGTGACAGCCAGCTTTGACAAAGTTGTGGTGGTGCTGAATGTGGGCGGTATGGCAGATACCTCCTGGTTCTGCTGTTCCGATAAGATACAGGGTGTTCTTCTGGCCTGGCAGGGCGGTATGGAGGGCGGCCTGGCGGCTGCAGACCTGCTGTGCGGTGATGTGAACCCATCAGGAAAACTGACAGACACCTTTGCCGGGACCTTTGACGACTATCCCTCATCTGCCGGTTTCAATGAGTCTGAGGAGTATGTGGATTATACAGAAGATATTTATGTGGGATACCGGTATTTTGAAACTATTCCGGGTGCCGCTAAAAAGGTGAATTATCCCTTCGGGTTCGGTCTCTCCTATACGGAGTTTGAGATTGAGCCTGTCAGGGCAGGGGAATCAGGCGGTGTCATACGTGTGGATGTGAAGGTCACAAATATGGGGAACAGATCCGGTAAAGAGGTGGTACAGCTTTATTACCGTGCCCCACAGGGCCTCTTGGGAAAACCGCTGGAGGTACTGGGCGCTTTCGGCAAGACGGGCCTTCTGGCTGCCGGACAGTCCCAGATCCTCAGACTGGAGCTGCCCGCTGCGGACATGGCATCCTATGATGATCTGGGAAAGGTACAGGCGTCTGCTTATGTGCTGGAAGCGGGAAGTTATTCTTTCAAAGTCGGCAATTCCGTGCGAAATACAGTAAAACTGGATTATGAATACCAGGTAGAAGAGACCACAGTGACAGAGCAGCTTACCAGGAAGTGCGCACCTACAGCACTGAAGACACGTCTTCTGTCGGATGGGTCTTTTGAATCACTGACCTTGTATGAGAACAGATATGAAAAGAACGGGCTTGTTCCCCAGGATATTGAAACCTTGGAGGGTGTAGAGCCTGATGTGCAGGAGATCACCTGGCAGGAGAAAAAAGAGTGGACAGATGAAGGCAGGATCACCCTGGAGGATGTTGCGGAGGGAAAATCCAGCCTGGATCAGCTCCTGGAGCAGCTCAGCGATAGGGAAGTGGCCCGGCTGCTGGGCGGACAGGCCAATACAGGTGTTGCGAATACATATGGAATGGGCAGTCTGCCGGCATACGGGATTCCCAATATAATGACTGCTGACGGTCCTGCAGGACTGAGGATCAGGGAAGAGTGCGGCGTGTATACCACTGCATGGCCCTGTGCTACACTGCTTGCCTGTACCTGGAATCCGGAGCTTGTGTTTGAAGTGGGAGCGGCAGGCGCGGCAGAAGTCAAGGAGAACAATATAGGTATCTGGCTTACACCTGCCATGAATATTCACAGAAGTCCTCTGTGCGGTAGAAACTTTGAGTATTATTCAGAAGATCCCCTGGTATCAGGGAAGATGGGATCAGCCATGATCCGCGGAATCCAGTCCCGGCATGTGGGGGCATCCATGAAACATTTTTGCTGTAATAATAAGGAAACCAACAGAAAGGACAGCGATTCCAGGGTATCGGAGAGAGCGCTGAGAGAGATTTATCTGAAAGGCTTTGAGATTGCGGTAAAGGAAGCCCAGCCCTGGACGGTGATGTCATCCTATAACCTTATGAATGGATATCCTACATCCTGCAACCCGGAACTGCTTCAGGGAATCCTAAGAGATGAATGGGGATTTGAAGGGATGGTGACTACGGACTGGTGGAATCACGCTGAGCATTATTTAGAGGTGAAGGCGGGCGGAGATATCAAGATGGGTTGCGGTTATCCTGAAAGGATCCTGGAAGCAAAGGAAAAGGGATTGGTAAGCCGGGAAGAAATGGAGAGGTGCGCAAAGAGAATTCTGCAGATGATACTGAAAATAGATTGATCTGGCTGCAGCAGTTCAGCCTTTCATACCGTTGACATAGAAGACATTTTGTGATAAGATTCGGAATCAAGAGAAAGGCGTTGAGAAGAGATAGTAAGCGTGTCTGTACGTTCCAGAGAGAAGCCGGGTGGTGCGAGGCTTTATGAAGGGGCGCTGAACCGGTCTTTGAGCTGCGGGCTGAAAGGTGACGAGTAGGTTTTGACGGGTATCCTCCGTTATGGGGATGGAGTATCGGATGGCTGATGAAGATGGATCAAAGGGGCATCCTGTACTTATGGAGCGCAGAATGAGAATTCTGAAATCAGGTGGTAACACGGATATTTGTTTATTCGCCCTGAACCGGCTAGGCTGGTTCAGGGCTTTTGTTGTATTTACAAAAAAAGCCTGCAAATAAAAAGTCAAGGCTAAATTGAAGAACATTGAAAATTTTATACAGGTTGAAAATTAGGTATCAAAATAAGACCACCACACCAGTGCTGGTCTGAGAATTATAATGATGATTAGGATTCTGGAAGAGATGAAAGATATTCTTTCACTCGTCCGTAATAGATTCTTAGAAACTTGTTGGCACCTGCAGTCATATAGACATAATAAGGCTTGCCTTGTGCCCGTTTCTTATCTATGAACTGATACACAGGATCATCCTGTGGGTGTGTTTTTATTAAGACATCCATTACCTGAAATAAAGTCTTTCTAAGATCAGATGAGCCTCGTTTTGAAGTTGGAACACTTTTTTGTTCATAACTTCCCGATTCATTAACACCGGGATCTACACCGGCAAAAGCAGTAATAGCACCTTTATGGGTAAAACGGGAAACATCACCAATCTCAGCCATCAATTGAGGACCAAGCGAAGCACCAACCCCTTTCATCGCCATAACAATAGGATACTCTGGGAGTTTGGATGCAGTTTCATTCATAAGTGTGCGTAGTGATTCAACGGTTGTAGAAGCACTGTTAAGCTGGTTTACAGCCTGCTTGATAATAAGCTTTGTAATGTCATCCTTAGGAAGTACAGGAACAAGTTCCTTTGCTTTTCCATAGATTTCCTCAGCTTTGGATTGGCTGAAGTTGTACTTCTTACGTTTGCACCAGTTTTGATAATGGTCGATAAAGGCATTCAGAGACATTTTACGGACACAGTCCACATGCCAGTATGTAGATGCAAAATCAACCCATTTCTGGCTGCCGTCACTGCGTGCAGGACTGTCAAAGTAAGTATTAACACCAGGATAGGTTTGGTCAAGGATGCCGATAAGATTATTTTTCATAGCCGTCTTGTGCTTCATGTAAAAGCCGAACTGACGGTTCATGGTTTTGAGCTGATTGCGTAATTCATCCATAACATTATACTGTTTAAGATTTTGCCATTTGTCAAGAGCATATCGGGCAATCTTAACAGCATCCGCTTTATCAGATTTCACTTTACGAAGAGAATCATTATCAAAGTCTTTGATAAGTTTTGGGTTAATGGCACTGACGAAAAGATTTGCCTTTGAAAGCTGATGGGCGAGGACTTCATAATAACGTCCTGTGTGCTCCATCACGATTCGGGACTCCCCTTCAACAGAGTTGATGAGTTCTACAAGTGAATGGATATCACTGGCTGTGTGTTTGATTTCGAAAGGTGCGGAAACAATTTCACCGAAAGGTCGCATGATAGCAACCATACTCTTACCTTTTGAAACATCGATACCTACTGCGTTCATAAATTGTCACTCCTTAAGATTATTGCAATGGATAAATACCAGTTTTACTCATTGCCTATTCAATCTACTGTGGTGTGACGCGAATGCACCTATGGCGATTCAACCTGCATAAAACGAACGCTGCGAATGAGGAGCTGGTTATCAGTCTAATTTACGGACGCGAAGTCCAAGATTGGAAGACGATATACCGATTGCTCCATCATTATACAGCTTAAGCAACAAGATGGATAATTCCTTACTGGCTGTAAGGGATATTAACCATAAACATATTGTAGTAGAATGGAGGAAATGTATAATGAAAATGGAAAAGGTTGTGGGAGAGAGATTTCGGGAGAGGCCTTCGGACTGCGTGATCGACAGCCATGCTTTAATGGTGAGAGGCGGATATATGAAGTATGTTGGAAATGGGATCTATTCGCAGTTTGGGCCTTTGAGGAGGATCTGCAGAAAAATTGAGCGTATCATCAGGGAGGAGATGGATAGGATCGAAGGGCAGGAGGTGCAGTTTCCTGTGGCTATGCCGGCCTCTCTTTGGGAGGAATCCGGGCGTTACGAGACCGTGGGAAGTGAGCTTCTGCGTTTTAGTGACAGGAATGGGAGTAAGATGGTTCTGGGGATGACGCATGAGGAGGCTTCGGTGCAGCTTGTGCGGGAGTATGGGAAGAGTTATGCCAAGTATCCGTTTATGATCTATCAGATCCAGACAAAATTCAGGGATGAGGCAAGACCGAGAGCAGGACTGATCCGGGTGCGGGAATTTACTATGAAGGATGCTTATTCCTTCCATACTTCTCAGGAGGACCTGGAGGAATATTACCAGAAGTGTTATCATGCTTATGAGAGGATCTTTGCCAGAGCCGGGATTCCTGAGACGATTGCCTTGGCTTCGGATTCGGGGATGATGGGGGGCAGCCTGTCTCATGAATTTATGCTGCTGACTCCTGTGGGGGAGGATTCTATAGCTGTCTGTCCGGAATGTGGATACAGGGCAAATGTGGAGATGGCTGAGAGCATCACTGAAAATGTACAGGATAATATGCAGGAGGAGTTAAAACTGGTATATACCCCGGATATGCATACGATTGAGGATGTCTGTGAATATTTGCATATGCCCAAGGAGAGATCCTGTAAGGCTGTGGTGTATCAGAAGAATTCCGATGACGGGTTTGTGGTGTTGTTTATCCGTGGGGATCTGGATGTAAATGAGACAAAGGTTACTAATTTTTTAAAGAGTGAGATACGTCCCGCAGAGATTACACAGGAGTCCGGACTGCATCCCGGATTTATCGGTCCTTGTGATCTGCAGGGGGATTTTACGATTCTCTATGATAACTCCCTGAAGGGCGGAATGAATCTTTCCTGCGGCGGAAATGTGGAGGAGCATCATTATACGGGGCTTTGCATGGAGAGAGACTGTCCGGAGGCGGAGTATCATGATTTTGCCAAGATCACGGAGGGCGGTGTTTGTCCGGAATGCGGCAGGCATTCTATTCAGGTGTCCAGAGGCATTGAAGTGGGAAATATATTCCAGCTTGGCACAAAGTATACGGAGAGTATGGGGATGCAGTACCTGGATAAGGATGGTAAGGAAAAATATCCTCTTATGGGCTGTTACGGAATCGGTATCGGAAGGCTGGCGGCGTCCGTCTGTGAGGCACATCACGATGAGTACGGACCAATTTGGCCTATGGCCATTGCCCCCTGGCAGGTGCATTTGTGCTGTGTGAGACCGGATGATCAGGAAGTGAAAGTGTTTGCGGATAAGCTCTATGAGGAACTTCAGGGACACGGTGTGGAAGTGCTTTATGATGACAGAAAGGTGAGCGCCGGGGTTATGTTCTCGGACGCAGATTTGATGGGAGTGCCCGTACGGGTCATCGCAAGTCCAAGAAATATGAAGGAAGGATGCTGTGAGATCGTGACCAGAGATAAGAAGGTTCAGAAAAAGACGGTACTCCAGAATGCCGGCAGTGAGATCATGGATCTGATAGAAGAGCTGTCCGGGAAAGGACGGGAGAATGGAAAAGCAGATATGGCTTGATGAGGCTTTGTATGAATATGGCGGAAAGGATTATTATCCTTTCCATATGCCGGGGCATAAGCGGGTATTTTGCCCGGAGACGCTTAAAAAGCCTTATATGGTTGACATAACTGAAATTGATGGCTTTGATGATCTGCATCATGCGGAAGGTATTTTGCTGGAAGCGCAGGGGCGGGCCGCGTCCCTTTACGGAGCACTTGAAACCCGGTATCTGGTGAATGGCAGCACATCCGGGATACTGGCCGCTGTGTCTGCGGGCACCTCCAGGGGCGGTGAGATCCTAATGGCAAGGAATTGTCATAAGGCAGCTTACCATGCCGCTTATCTGAGGGGGCTGAAAACCCATTATGTCTTTCCGAAGACGGACAGAGTGATGGGGCTGAACGGTGGGATTTCTCCTGCGGATGTCAGAAAGATGCTGGAGAATTATCCGGGGATCGAGGCTGTCCTTATTACTTCACCCACCTATGACGGTGTGGTTTCAGATGTGAAAGAGATTGCGGAGACAGCTCACGCATTTCAGGTGCCTCTGATCGTGGATGAGGCCCATGGGGCACATTTTCCGTTTTCAGATGATTTTCCAAAGTCGGCACTGGACTGTGGGGCGGATGTGGTGATCCATAGTTTACATAAAACACTCCCATCCCTGACACAGACAGCACTTCTGCACAGGAACAGTGAGCGTGTGAGGCCGGATAAGCTTAAGCGTTTTCTGGGAATATACCAGAGCAGCAGCCCCTCTTATCTGTTTATGGCCGGAATGGATGCATGCGTCAGGCTGATCCGGGAAGAGGGCAGAGAGCGTTTCGGAGAATATGTAAAAAGGCTGAAGGTATGCAGAGAGCGGTTGAAGGCTCTTAAAAATATGCATCTGGTGAGTAAGGATGAGATCCTGGGGCTTGGATCTGTGTATGATCTGGATGAGTCCAAGCTTGTGATCTCTGCGGCAGGTACTGCTGTGGATGGGGCAGGACTGTATAGGATCCTGCTGGAACGGTACCATCTGCAGATGGAAATGGCGGCAAGCCGGTATGTGATCGCACTTACCAGTGTGATGGATACAGAGGAAGGGTTTTCAAGACTGGAACAGGCACTTCTGGATATTGACAAAGATCTGGGAAATGCAGGTTCAGGAAGAACAGGGCTAAGCTTTGAGGATATGAGGAAGGATATGTCAGGAGAGGTATGCACTGCCATCGCGGAAGCCGTGGAAGGCGTGCAGGAGGAGATCGATCTGGCAGACAGTGAGGGGAGGATTTCCTCGGAATACGCCTATCTGTATCCCCCGGGGATTCCGTTTCTGGTGCCCGGGGAGAGAATCAGCAGTCATGTTTTGAGGCAGCTTTGTATCTGGAAGGAACAGGGGCTGGACATTCAGGGCTTAAATGACTATACTCTAAAGAAGATTCACGTACTCAGGAGATAGGGGAAGAAAATAATGGGCAGAATTTTTTATATTATGGGCAAAAGCTCTTCCGGTAAAGATACCATTTACAGCAGGCTTCTTCATGACAGGGAGCTGGGGCTTTTGAATATTTTGTTATATACTACGCGGCCTATCCGCCAGGGAGAAAGTGACGGGCGGGAGTATTATTTTGTGGATGAAAAGCGTTTTGGACAGCTCAGGGATGCGGGAAAGGTGATCGAGTATAGGACTTATGAGACTGTGCACGGACCTTGGACTTATTTTACGGCGGATGACGGGCAGGTGGATCTGAAAGCCCATAACTATCTGGCAATCGGAACGCTGGAATCCTATGAAAATATGAAGAGATACTATGGGGAGGATAACGTGTGCCCCATTTATGTGGAGGTTGAGGACGGGGAGCGTTTAAAACGCGCCCTTGCAAGGGAAGAATTACAGGAGAACCCCCGCTATGCGGAAATGTGCAGGCGTTTTCTGGCTGACACAGAGGATTTTTCCCAGGAGAATCTGGAGAGAGCAGGGATCAGAAGACGATTTCAGAATGTGGAGCTGGAAAGCTGTATGGAGGAGATCAGGGAATATATCCGGAGCCGGAACGCTTAACATTTTATCCGATTATTTAACAGAAGCTTAATAGAAAAGTAAGCGTACCAAACGTTGCAGGACCCGGAAAACCTGTGCTATAATGATAGAAACGAGCCGGTGCAGACCAGCTCTGAATATAAATGCCCTTATTGCAGGGCGGAAGGATAGAGGTGATTGCAATGCAGGAAGTTGAAAAGGTACTAGGACATGAGGAGGTTATCCGCCATTTACAAAACGCGGTTGCCATGGATCAGGTTTCCCATTCCTACATTTTTGCAGGGGAGAAAGGGAGCGGAAAAAAACTTCTGGCGAAGCTGTTTGCCATGACATTGCAATGTGAGAAGCACGGAAAAGAGCCGTGTCTGCAGTGCGGCTCATGTAAAAAGGCCATGAACAGGAATCATCCGGACATTATCTATGTCAGCCATCTGAAGCCCAATTCCATTGGTATTGAGGATATCAGGGAACAGCTCATTGCAGATGTGGAGATCAAACCCTATACAGGGCCTTATAAAATATATATTGTAGATGAAGCAGAGAAGATGACTGTTCAGGCACAGAACGCTCTTTTGAAGACCATTGAGGAGCCGCCTGCCTATGCAGTGATCCTGCTCCTGGCAAATAATAATACCAGTCTGCTTCCAACCATCACATCCAGGTGTGTGACCCTGAACTTCAAACCGGTCAGGGATGATCTGATCAAGAGCTATCTCATGGAGGAGCTGCATGTACCGGATTACCAGGCAGAGGTCAGCGTGGCGTTTGCCCAGGGAAATGTAGGGAAGGCAAAGCAGATCGCAACTGCCGAGGATTTTGCCGACATGATGGATGCTGCCCTGAAGATCCTGAAAAAGGGTGACGGCATGGAAGTCTATGAGATGGTAGATGCCATCAAGACGCTCTCAGAGGAGAAGCACACGGTGTATGAGTATCTGGACCTGTTTTTAGTGTGGTTCCGGGACGTGCTGATGTTCAAAGCTACAAAAGAAGTGGACGGACTTGTGTTCCGCCAGGAATATAATGCGATCAAGGATCGGGCAGACAAAAGCTCCTATGAAGGACTGGAGAAGATCATCCAGGCCATTGAGACAGCTAAGACACGTCTGCAGGCAAACGTTAATTTTGACTTAACAATGGAACTTCTGTTCCTTACCATCAGGGAGAACTAAAATGACAAGAGTGATTGGAGTCAGATTCCGGAATGTGGGAAAAATCTATTACTTTTCCCCTAAGAATCTGGAAATAAAATCAGGAGACCATGTAATTGTGGAGACCGCGAGAGGCGTAGAATACGGGAACGTGGTCCTGCCGCCCAGAGACGTGGAGGACGAGAAGGTGGTTCAGCCTTTAAAGGAGGTCATCAGAATCGCCAATGCCCAGGATGACAAGAAAGAAGAGAGCAACAGAAAGCGGGAAAAAGAGGCATATCAGATCTGTCTGAAAAAGATCAAAGAGCATGGACTTGAGATGAAGCTCATTGATGTGGAATACACATTTGACAACAATAAGGTGCTCTTTTACTTTACCGCGGACGGAAGGATTGATTTCCGTGAACTGGTAAAGGATTTGGCGGCCATATTTAAGACACGTATTGAACTGCGTCAGATCGGCGTCAGGGATGAGACAAAGATTTTGGGAGGTATCGGTATCTGCGGAAGGGCACTGTGCTGCCATACTTATCTGTCAGAATTTGCTCCTGTTTCCATCAAAATGGCAAAGGAACAGAACCTCTCCCTGAATCCAACTAAGATTTCAGGGGTTTGCGGAAGACTTATGTGCTGCCTGAAGAATGAGGAGGAGACATACGAGGAGCTGAACCGGAAGCTTCCGGTGGTGGGAGACAGAGTGAACACACCGGATGGACTCAGAGGTGAGGTACAGAGTGTAAATGTGCTTCGCCAGCTGGTCAAAGTCATTGTGGATGTGGATGATGAGAAAGAGATCAGGGAATATGCTGTGGAGGATTTAAAATTCAAACCGCGGCAAAAGAAAGAAAAGATAAAGCTGTCCGATGAGGAATTCAAGGCATTGAAGGAACTGGAGAAATGAAATCTCTGATTATGGAAAATGAACGTCTGGATGATCTTCAGAACGGCTATATGCTGATCCAAGATCCTAAACAGTTTTGTTTCGGTATAGATGCAGTGCTTCTTGCCTGGTTTGCCAGGGTTAAGCCGGGTGAGAATGCGCTTGATATGGGGACGGGGACGGGTATCGTCCCTGTTTTGCTGAAAGCCAGGTATCCCCGGGGACATTTTACGGGACTGGAGATCCAGGAGGAAAGTGCTGCGCTGGCCAGACGGAGCGTAGCCTACAACAAACTGGAGAAGGACATTGCGATCGAGACGGGTGATATCAGGGAGGCAGTGAAGATTTTTGGTGCCTCTTCTTTTGACGTAGTTACCACCAATCCCCCCTATATGATCGGAAAGCATGGTCTGGTAGGGGAGAACACAGCAAAGACCATTGCCCGCCACGAAACCCTCTGCACACTGGAAGATGTGATCTCTCAGGCAGCGTCTGTTCTGGTACCAAAAGGCAGATTTTATATGGTGCACAGACCGTTCCGGCTGGCAGAGATCATGTCGGCTATGGTGAGATATAAACTTGAGCCTAAGAGAATGCGCCTTGTGTATCCGTATGTGGATAAGGAACCGAATCTTGTACTCATAGAGGGGATGAGAGGCGGAAATTCCAGGATAACAGTGGAGAAGCCGCTGATCGTCTATGAAAAACCAGGCGTTTATACAGACGAGATACTGGAGATCTATGGCAGGAACCGGCAGGGTTTGGCAGCAGGAGAAGAGAAAAAATGAGCGGAAAATTGTATTTATGTGCCACGCCTATCGGAAATCTTGAGGACATGACTTACCGGGTAGTGCGCATTTTAAAAGAGGCGGACCTGATCGCGGCGGAGGATACCAGAAATAGTATCAAGCTGCTGAATCATTTTGACATTAAAACACCCATGACCAGTTATCACGAATATAATAAGATCGATAAGGGAAGATATCTGGTAGAACAGATGCTGGCAGGCAAAAATATCGCGCTTGTCACAGATGCGGGGACCCCGGGAATTTCGGATCCCGGGGAGGAGCTGGTAGCCATGTGCTGGGATGCCGGGATCACAGTGACTGCGCTTCCGGGAGCCGCGGCCTGTATCACAGCGCTGACGTTATCGGGGCTTTCTACAAGGCGGTTTGCCTTTGAAGCTTTTCTGCCGTCAGATAAAAAAGAAAAAAGAAAAGTTCTCGAAGAGCTGAAAAATGAGACCAGAACCATTGTACTGTATGAGGCACCTCACAGACTCGTGAGGACACTCCAGGAACTGTTGGAAGCCCTTGGTGAGCGTAGAATCTCAGTGTGCAGAGAACTTACCAAAAGGCATGAAACCATATTCCGAACTACGCTCACAGAAGCGGTCTCTTATTATGAGGCAAACACTCCCAAGGGAGAATGTGTTCTGGTCCTGGAGGGAAGAAGCCGGAGTGAAATGGAGGCTGAGGAACAGCAGCGCTGGGGTGAGATGCCCATAAAAGAGCATATGGAGTATTATGTAAAACAGGGGATGGACAGAAAAGAGGCCATGAAGAGAGTGGCAAAGGACAGAGGAGTCAGTAAAAGGGATATTTATCAGGCCCTCCTGGAAGAAGAATAGAGGTAACAGTTCAGCCTTCCACTTAGAGGGATACAGAGGTACTGGGCAGTGTGCTGTCCGAAAGAGAAGGGGATAATAAATGGCGTACCATTACAGGAAAAAAGAACAGGAAAGAAGACAAAGAGAACGAGAGAGAAAAGTCAGACGGATCAAACTTATTTTTGGGATTGATGCGGCTCTGGTGCTGGTACTGCTCCTTATCCTGGCTGTGAGCAAGGGTATGTCTGCCGGTTCCGGGGAAAAAGAGACAAGTGCAAAGGCCGGGGCTGCCGGCACGGAGGCAGGTCAGGATAAGGACATGGTCCAAAATAAAACAGAGGACAAAACAGAGAAGAAAGATAGTGCCGGGGATGCAGATAAGGCTTCGGACACAGGCGGCGGGGAGAAGGCAGATGAACCTGTGACTATCACTGTCAGCGCGGCAGGGGACTGTACCCTTGGAACGGATGAATTTTTTGACTGGAGTGACAGCCTTCCCGCCAAGTATGAGGAGGTGGGGGACCCAGCCTATTTTTTCCGGAATGTCCAGCCTATTTTTGCACAGGATGATCTGACCATCGTGAATTTCGAGGGAACTCTCACGGAAAGTGAGGAGCGTGAAGATAAGCAGTTTGCATTCAAGGCAGCGCCTGCCTATGCGGAAATACTCACTGCCGGGAGCGTGGAGGCTGCCAATATGGCAAACAACCACAGCAAGGATTACGGCGAACAGAGCTATACAGATACCATCAAGGCCTTGGAGGACCGGGGAATCACCACATTTGGTTATGACCGTCTTGCCGTGATGGATATCAAGGGCGTGAAAGTGGGCTTGTTGGGTACATATGTGCTGAGGGAGGGGTTAGGAATCAAAGATTCCATGATCGCCAACCTGGAATCCCTGAAAGAACAGGGGGCGCAGATCATTATTGCCAGCTTTCACTGGGGTTCAGAAAAGGCATACGAACCGGACTCCACACAGATAGAACTGGCACATGCGGCCATAGACAACGGTGCGGATTTAGTCCTGGGGCATCATCCTCATGTGCTGGAGGGAATAGAGGAATATCAGGGTAAGAACATTGTGTACAGCCTGGGCAATTTCTGTTTTGGGGGCAATGCTTATCCGTCTGATATGAACACCATGATTTTTCAGCAGACATTTACCATCAAGGATGGGGAGCTGCAGCAGGATAATGTGAAGAATATCATACCTTGCAGAATTTCCTCTGAGGATGGGTATAATAATTATCAGCCTACCCCTGCAGAGGGTGAGCAGAAGGATGATATATTACAGAAAATCGAAGAGTATAGTTCCTGGATACAGGGATAAATGTATGGATAGAATTCCCCGGAGGCTGCGGCCGCCGGGGGATTTTTAGTACAGATCTTTCCGCATATGATCAAGGGCAGGTACCAGGTGTCTGGCTTTGACGCTGTCGTCCGGATTTACGGGGACAAGGATCATCTGTGATGTCTCATCTCCCTTAGCAAGCACCCTGCCGAAGGGGTCGCAGGCAAAGCTCTGACCAATAAAAATGTCTTCCGCATATTGACTGCATCCGATGACTGTCATGCCGTTTTCCACAGCTCTTGCTGCCAGCAGAGTCTTCCATTGGACCGCTTTCATGTGGCCCTGTACCCAGGCGGAGGGATAAATGAAAATCTCGGCGCCCCGTAAAGCGGCACTGCGTGCCAGCTCAGGAAAACGCAGATCATAGCAGGTGCCCAGACCAAGTCTGCCGAAGGGCGTACTGACAGGGGTGAAAAGAGCATTACCGGCAGCCGTGTGGTCAGATTCCCGCCAGTCAAAGGCATCAAACAGATGTGTTTTTTGGTATGTACCCCGCAGGATACCTCTGTTATCCAGAAGAACTAAAGTGTTAAAACATTTTTTTGCTTTGAGAAGGGGGGCGGCTTCATTCATCCCAAAGAGTATCCATATGCCGTATTTTGCGGCAAGCTCTTTCATAGCGGAGACAAAAGGGCCGTCTATGCTCTGCGCGTGTCCGACGTAGAGTTCGGAATTCTTATGACATGGATACATAAAGTATTCAGGAAAAACTATAAGGGCTGCCCGGGCATCAGCAGCCTGACGGATGTAACACTCTGCGGTTTTCAGGTTTTGCGCTGTATCCGGAAGAGAGCCGCATTGGGCCAGTGCGATTATATGGGACATGTCAAATACCTCCTGGAGAAGTTTTTGGTTTTCAGAGATTGGGAATTTATGGCGGGCTTTTTGCCATTGTAGCAGATACACAGGGAAAGTCAAGAGTGTACAGGCCGCAGGCCGGAATAAAATAATCCCCAAAAGCATATAGTAGAAAAAAAGTCTGTGAGGCATAAACATGCTGAATATTCTCTGGGGAGCTATGATGCTCATAGGAATTACATACGGCGCCATGACGGGGCGCATGGGCGAGATCACGGATGCAGCGCTGTCGTCTGCAAAGGAGGCAGTTATGCTGTGCATTACCATGGCGGGGATCGTTGCCATGTGGATGGGTGTGATGGAAATAGCCAGATCTTCCGGCATGATAGAAAAGATGACAGAGAAAATGCAGCCTCTGCTGCGCTTTTTGTTTCCAAACCTGCCGAAAGACCATCCCGCTGTGGAGTATATATCAGCCAATATAATCGCCAATTTCCTTGGACTTGGATGGGGGGCGACTCCGTTTGGGCTGAAGGCAATGGAAAAACTGGCAGAACTGGAAGAAGAGCGGCGGCTGGAGACGGGAGATGAGAGAGAGAAGAAACGGTTTCACATATTTCCGCAGGGTACAGCCAGCAATGAGATGTGCACATTTCTGATCCTGAATATCTCTTCCCTGCAGTTGATCCCGGTAAATATTATCGCTTACAGAAGCCAGTACGGCAGCACAAATCCTGCCGGTATTGTTGGTCCGGGGATTGTGGCTACACTGATCAGTACGGTGGTGGCGGTTATCTTCTGTAAATTTAAGGACAGAAAAAGAAGAAGGTAAAATCACCTGCTAAATCTGGCACAGCTATTTCTCTCGGCAATATAGTAGGGCAGCTCCACCTTCAATTCCAGTTTATGCCCGCCCTGTATCCGGTCCAATAAGACCTTCAGGGCAATATTGCCCAATTCTTCCACAGGAACATGAATGGTAGTGAGCATAGGTTCGGTGCGCTGGGCATGGGGAATATCACCGATTCCGATGACTGAGATATCTTTGGGGATTTTTATTTTATATTCCCGGTAACACTGCATGGCACCTATGGCTGTTAAGTCATCTGCACAGACAATGGCGGTGATATCAGCTCCCCGTTCCAAAAGCAGCCTTGCGCCGTGATATCCCCCTTCTATGGTCTGTTTGACATTGACAGTATTTGTTATATGGAAAGACAGGCCAAGCTCTTTAAGTGCCTGCTTATATCCCTGAAAGCAGGAATTGTCTTTCTGTTCTCCCAGAAATCCAATCTTTTTATGTTTCAGGCAGTGAAGATGTTTTACGGCTGTCATGGATGCTTGGCAGCCATTGCATAGGACCTGATCACAGCTTAGACCAAAAGGAGTGATCCCCACGTACACAAAATGCCTGTAAGTGGTCTCGAGAAGCTCAAACTGCCGCTGTGTCAGGCTCCGCTTACCAAATAAGACGGCGCCGTCTGCTCTTGTGTTTCGTGTTTTTGGGGGAGTTGGGGGAAAGGAAAATTCTTCCAGAAAGAAAGAGCGGCGTATGGTACATTGCTGGCGGAGGGCGGTCTGTTCGATCGCCCGTTCTAATTCCCGGTAAAGAGGGCTGATGTTTGTTTTGGAATGGTCACCGTAAATACAGTCAATAGAGTAAGACGGCACGGATGCTTCAGGAATGAGGTTTCCGTTTTTTAATGTTTGCGCAGCAGCGTTTGGGATGTACCCGCTTTTTCGGACAATGGACCAGATCTTGTCCTGTGTGTGTTTGCTGGCAGCGCTGCCTCCTTTATTATTTATCACTCTTGAGACTGTGGAGACGGAAACACCGGCTTCCTTTGCAATATCCTTCAGTGTCATTTGATTTCCTCCTGTGTAGTTATATTATAGGCCAATACGGAAAATCCATACTACCACGGATATTCCCCAAATGAACAGGGCAGATATGCGGAAAATCAAATCATTGCTGTCTGTTTGTGGTCCGGCATTTTGAGCAACTGTCCCGTTTGGCAATAAAAAACGGAAGTTCAACCTTCATTGGAAGGGTATGCCTGCCGTTTATTCGGTCAATTAATGTACGCGCAGTCTGTCTGCCCAATTCTTCGATGGGGATGTGCACGGTGGTGAGCATAGGGGTTATGTATTGAGCCAGGTCGATATCATCCACACTGATGACGGAGATATCTCTGCTGACCTGTTTTTTGTTTTCGTGAAAGGCTTTGATGGCACCAATAGCAGTCAGATCATTTGCACAAAAAACAGCTGTGAAATCGGAACTGCTGTTCAGAAGCTTTTGGGCACCTTTGTATCCACCGTCTGTGGATTGGATCACGTTAGCTGTATTGTGAATCGTAAAATTTATATTATGCAGGGATAGGGCATCCTTGTAGGCCAGAAAACGGCATTCATTCGCCTGTTCTCCAATGTAGGCGATTTTTTTATGCCCTAATTCTATTAAATATTCTACTGCGCTGATACCTGCCTTGTAGCCGTCGCATATAACCTGGTCACATTTGAGAGGAATCGCGTTGAGTCCTACATATATAATATTTTTGTAGACTTCTTTTAGAATCTTTAACTGTTCCTTTGTAAACATATATCTGCCAAGTATGACAAGGCCGCATATGTTTCGTTCATCTGCCTGTATGATAGAATCCAGAGACTTAAGGTCCATAGGGCGGTATGTATGTTTGATAATGTAATTATAATTAAAGGCCTCCTGTTCCAAGGCCCGTTCCAGTTCCGAGAAAAAAGGGTCAGTATTCAGATTAGAAGTGCGGGCCTGGAGGCAGTCAATATAATACAGTGGTTTTTCTTTTGGATCCGTTAGAGAGGTCCTGCGTTTCAGATTTTGGGCCAGGACATTTGGAGTATAACCATTTTTGCGCACAATAGACCAAATTTTATCACGGGTTTCTTTACTGGCAGCCCCCTGTTCCTTTCCGTTGATAACCCGGGAGACAGTTGAGATAGAGACGCCGGCTTCTTTTGCGATATCTTTTAAGATCATGGAATTCCCTCCTTGTCCTGGTCATATCTTATTTTCATTTCTTCTGCAAAGCATGGCACACAGCCTGCAGAGACAAATCCCGGGATACGTTTTGTATCCATATTTTCATTATATTGAAAAAATAAAATATTAAAACGCAAAAAAATACAAACGTTTGCGTAGAAAACTGTAATCTCTGTGTGCATAAAAAAGTTAAAGAAAACACAAAGATAATCATTAAATTGACTGTAAAAATACTAAAAATAGGAAAAACGTTTGTGTAAATAGGCGTTGAAACGAAAGAAAATACAAGATAAATTGGAGATAGTAACAAAAAGAGCGTGGATCAAATCATATTTGGGAGGTAAAAACATGAAGAAAAAATTGGCAGTATTGTTAATGGCAGGGCTTTTGGGTGTTACCCTGGCTGCATGCGGAGGCAGCAAAGAACAGAAGAAAGAATTGGAGACCACGGGAAATGAAAGTAAAAGTGAAGAAAAGATACCGCTTAAGATCAGCCACCATCCGTATCTGCACGCGCTGCCCAGTATCTATGCAGAGGATAATGGACTCTACGATGAATTCGACTATACCATTGATATGTATGCGGGAGGTCCTGTTCAGAACGAAGCTATTGCATCAGGAGCCTGGGAAGTTGGTACTACAGGAATCGGCGGAGCGGTTCTTGGGTGTCCTTCCTATAACATGAAAGTTATCGGATACGCCTGCGATGATACACAGGCACTGGATATCTGGGTGAGAAAGGACAGCGCGCTGGCCGGAAAGGAAGCAGATGAGATGGGAGTCAGAGGCAGTGCGGAAGACTGGAAGGGTAAAAAAATCCTCTGCCAGACAGGAACTACATGCCACATGACGTTGATAGCAACCCTTGAACATCTTGGCCTTACCATGAATGATGTGGAGATAATCGATACGGCGGTAGCACAGTCATATGCTGCATTTAAGGCAGGAGAAGCTGATATTGTTTGTCTGTGGTCACCATTCGGATATCAGGCAGAGGACGACGAGGGATGGGTAAAAGTGGCGGATGCAGGTCATCTGGGATTAAAGATGCCCACCTTGATCGTTGCCACAGAGGATGCGGTGAAGAACAGGCCAGAAGTGGTACAGGAATGGCTGAAGTGTTATCTGAAATCAGTGGAGGAATTGAGAGCAGATCCGGAGGGCAGTGCGAAACTTTTGTATGATTTTGAGGAGGAAGAGGGGATTTCCATGACTGAGGAAGCTGCGAAAAGAGATATAGAGACCCGTATTTTCCCTTCCCTTGAGGAAAACAAAAAAGCGTTTGCACAAGATGCGGACGGAAATAGCGCAGCCCAGGAGGATTTGCTGAAGTTTGCTGACTTTATGATATCACAGGGCAAATTAACAGAGGCGGACAAACAGGCCATGATCGATGATAAGGCAGTTGACGGAACTTTTATGGCAAAAGTTGCACTGGATTAAGGTGCTTATGAGGTAAGAACTATGAAAGAAACAGAAAAAATTGTGAGTTCTGTTCAGATTGAGGAGAAAAAGAGAGCTAAAGAAAAAATACATCTGTTTTTGATCTCAGCAGCCAGTGTCATTATATTTCTGGGAATTTGGGAGACGGCAGTGCGGCTGGCCTGGGTAAATCCTCAGTTTGTATGTTCTCCATCGGAGGCCTTCCTGGCATTTGTGGACAAACTCACTCAGCCGAATCCTGACGGGGCAGTCCTGGGGGTACATATCTGGGAAAGTTTAAAGCTGGCATTGATAGGTTATGTGGCAGCAGCAGTTATAGGAGTGCCTTTGGGGCTTCTTCTTGGATATTATCATACATTTGACCGGTTAGTAAACCCTATTTTTGAGATCATCCGTCCAATTCCTCCCATCGCCTGGATTCCATTGTCTGTTATCTGGCTGGGAATAGGAACTACGGCAAAATGTTTTATCATTTTTCTGGCTGCCTTTGTTCCCTGTGTGATCAACTCTTATACAGGTGTGAAGCTTACAAATTCTGTACTGATCGATGTGGCGAAGACATGCGGGGCAAGCAGGTGGAAGATTTTTATCACAGTCTGTACCCCTTCAGCTATGCCCTTGGCATTCACGGGTATCAGGGTGGCTTTGGGCAATGCCTGGTCCACTCTGGTTGCGGCAGAAATGCTCTCTGCCACTGCGGGATTAGGTTATATGATCCAGCAGGGGAGAGCGCTTGGAAGATCAGACATAATCATCGTTGGTATGCTTACGATCGGTGTCATAGGAGCTGTTCTCACGGCTGTTCTGAATAAATTGGAGAACAGGGTGATCAGATGGAGGGCCAAATAATGGAGAGACGTAAGATAAAAGACATTTGCCTGACATGTATATCCCTTATTGCCTTGGTTGTTCTATGGGTGATCGTTTCCAACAGTAAGCCTGATTTCTTTCCCACTCCTCAGGCGGCTTGGGAGAGATTTGTAAAGATGGCGGAAAAGCCCATCAGTAAAACTACGATCATGGGCCACATTTGGATCAGTCTGAAAAGAGTTTTGACTGCCCTTGTGCTGGCGGTTGTCTCAGGTATCGGTATCGGCCTGATCATGGGGTGGAGTAAAAAAGTGAACGCTGTGCTGAGTCCTATTTTGACGGCTCTGCGTCCGATCCCTCCTATTGCCTGGATACCACTGGTGATTCTATGGTTTGGAGTCGGTGAATTTTCAAAGGTTCTCCTGGTCTTCATAGGCGCGTTTTTTCCGGTGGTATTAAATACGGCTACCGGTGTGAGTATGGTGGACCCTATGTACTTAAATGTAGGCCGTGTGTACAATGCAAATACCTTCCAAATGCTGCGCCATGTGGTTATGCCGGCAGCTCTCCCGGCTGTCATGGCGGGAGTAAAGATTGCGCTGAGCAGCGGCTGGATGGTTGTTGTGGCGGCAGAGATGATAGCCAGTAAATCAGGACTTGGCTTCCTGATCACAAGAGGCAATGAGAGCTATGATGTGGCTCTTGTCCTGTGCGGAATGATATTGATCGGCCTGGTGGGCGCAGTTTTAAGTGCGGTCTTTACATTGATGGAGAGGTGGTTATGTCCGTGGACAGAAAAGAAAAACGGGTAAAATTAACATTAAAAAATATATCAAAATCCTTTTATGCCAGAAAGGAAATCTTCGAGGCCGTGAGTAATATTTCCATTGATGTCTACGAAAACGAATTTCTTGTCATACTGGGGCCTGGACAATGCGGGAAAAGTGTACTGCTGAACATGATAAGCGGACTGGAGGAGCCTACAGCAGGAGAGGTAATGTTCCCAAACAATGACGAAAAAAAAGTGGGTTTTGTATTCCAGAAGACAGCGGTATTTCCCTGGAAGACGGTCATGCAGAATGTGGAATTCTCCCAGGAGCTGAAAGGGGTCAATAAAGCGGAGCGAAGAAAACAGGCAGAGTATCTGATCGAGCTGGTCGGACTAAAGGGATTTGAAAATTCCTATCCGCGTCAATTGTCAGGAGGGATGAAGCAGAGAGTGGGAATCGCAAGAGCTTATTGCAGTAATCCGGATATTCTACTGATGGATGAGCCTTTCGGGGCACTAGACGCGCAGACACGGTATCAGATGGAGGAGGAAGTGCTGAGGATCTGGGAGAAGGAAAAACGCACGGTGATTTTCGTCACAAACAACATTGAGGAGGCTGTATATCTGGGAGACAGGATCATTCTGCTCAGTGAGTGTCCTGCGTCAGTGAAAGAAATTTATCCTCTGGAGGCCCTTCAACGTCCAAGAGATTATGTGGATACAGAGTTTCTCAAAATGAGGGAAACCATAGAGAAAAATATGGATTTGGCATTATAAAAGAAGGCAGGATACACATATGGGAGAAGAGGTAAAGGTAAGGGTAGAAAACCTGACAAAGTGTTTTGGGGATTTAAGGGTTCTTGATAAGGTTTCCTTCCAGATTAAAAAAGGTGAGTTTGTATGTATTGTGGGTCCTACAGGCTGCGGAAAGACAACGTTTTTGAGGCTTTTGACAAAGCTCACAGAGCCGACGTCAGGAGAAATATACATAGACGGTGAGCCGGCGGATCCCCGGAAACATAACTTATCTTTTGTGTTTCAGGAACCTTCGGCATTTCCGTGGCTGACTGCAGAAGAAAACATCCAATATGGACTGAAGATCAAGAAAAGGCCGGCTCGGGAGATAAAAGCGCAGTCCGATAAGATCATTGGCTTATTGGGATTGGAGAAATTCCGAAAAGCATATCCCCATGAGATGTCAGTTAGTATGGAGCAGAGAGTGGTGATCGGCAGGGCTTTTGCCATGAATCCCGACTTACTGCTGATGGATGAGCCGTATGGTCAGATGGATATTAAAATGAGATATTTTCTGGAGGATGAGGTGATAAAGCTTTGGAAAGCAACAGGCAGTACGGTTTTGTTTATCACACATAATCTGGAAGAGGCAGTATACCTGGCAGAGAAAATACTGATTTTATCTAATAAACCTGCCAGGATAAAGGATGAGGTGTTTGTGGATCTGCCGAGGCCGAGAGATATTGCAGACGAAAAGTTTGTTGAGATCAGGAAAAAAATAACAGAGGAGATTAAGTGGTGGTAGACAGCGATCGTTATGTGTGGGGGAATACGGAGGACAAAACATGAAAAATCTCAAAGGGAAGAAAGTGTTGGTGACTGGGGGTGCGCAGGGGATCGGCTTTGCAGCCGCACAGTGTTTTGCCGAAGAAGGCGCGGATGTTTTTATAGCAGATATCAAGCTTGAAGATGCGGAGACAGCGGCGGAAAGACTGCAAAAGGAATATGGCATTACCAGCAGAGCATATATGCTGGACGTTGGTGACAGGGACAGTATCAGCTCTTGTTTTAGGACATACAAAAATGAACAGCAGACTCTGGATGTTTTGATTAATAATGCAGGTATCCAGATTCGCAGCCCATCTCTGGAATTTTGTGAAGAGAAGTGGGACCTGCTTATGGATATCAACTTAAAAGGTGCCTTCTTTTGTGCCCAGGAGGCAGCAAGTATGATGAAAGACGGGGGCGGCTCTATTGTAAATATTTCGTCAGGAACTTCTACGGAGACCCTGCCCGGAAGAGCGCCGTACTGTATCAGCAAGGCCGGGATCAACGGCATGACTGCTGTACTGGCAGCCGAGTGGGCAAAATATCACATTCGGGTAAATGCGGTTGCGCCGGGTTGGATCCTGACCCAGTTATTAATAGACGGGATAAGTATGGGGATTGTCAGCGAAAAGCAGATAAAGGCAGCCGTTCCTATGAAAAGGCTGGCTGATGTCAGGGAAATTGCAGAGCCTGTAGTTTTTCTGGCATCAGAGGAGGCCAGTTACGTGACAGGCCAGACTTTGTTTGTGGATGGGGGACAGACGGCTCTGGGACTGCCCGATATGGAGTTTTGAGGAGGTGTGTAAATGAGACTGCAGGAGAGAGAGCAGGAAGTGCTCAGACATGTTCAGGAAATACGGAAAAATACAGTGATCAGTCTGCACAGTGCAGGTTCCGGTCACCCGGGCGGAGCGTTGTCTATAGCGGAGATGTTGGCAGTACTGTATTTTTATGAGATGAATGTCAGCCCGGACAAGCCGGCAGAGGAAAACCGTGACCGTTTTGTTTTATCAAAAGGCCATGCAGCGCCTTCCTACTATGCTGTATTGGCAGAAAGGGGATATTTTGAGAAAAGTGTTCTGACTACGCTTAGGAAAATGGGGAGTATTCTTCAGGGGCATCCGGATATGAAAAAAGTACCGGGGGTTGACATGTCAACAGGCTCCCTGGGGCAGGGGATATCTGCAGCATGCGGCATGGCTCATTATGCAAAGAGAATGGGCAGAGACTACAGAGTTTATTGTATCATAGGGGACGGCGAAATGCAGGAAGGGCAGGTATGGGAGGCATTTATGAGCGCAGGGCATTTTAAGCTGGATAATCTTGTGGTGCTTTTAGACAACAACAACCTGCAGATCGACGGAAGAGTGGATGAGGTTATGTCTGTATATCCTGTGAAAGAAAAGCTGCAGGCTTTTGGATGGGAAGTGGAGGAGACAGACGGGCATGATGTCAAAGGGCTTATGGATTCGCTGGACCATGCCAGACAGGTAAAGAATAAGCCTTTTTTTATCATAGCAAAAACAATAAAAGGCAAAGGAGTATCTTTTATGGAGAACCAGGCAGGATGGCATGGGGCTGCTGTCAATGACGAACAGTTTGAGCAGGCTATGAAAGAGTTGGGGGAGGAATGCATATGAGTTCAACGAGAGAAGCATATGGTGCTGCACTGACAGAACTGGCAGATAAATACGAGTTTTTTGTTTTTGATGCGGATTTGTCAAAAGCCACTCAGACCGTCCATTTTGCAAAAAAATATCCCGGCCGATTTACAGATATGGGCATTGCTGAGTGTAATATGATGGGATATGCGGCAGGGTATGCTGCCAGCGGAGCGGTGGTATTTGCAAGTACATTTGCAGCGTTCGCGGCAGGCCGGGCTTATGACCAGATCAGAAACAGCATAGCCTATCCAAACCTGAATGTGAAGATTGCAGCTACCCACGGCGGTGTATTGATCGGTGCCGACGGCGGTTCTCATCAGTGTGTGGAAGATTTGGCCCTTATGAGGGCAGTTCCAAATATGACAATTCTCTATCCTGCAGATACCACAGAAACAAAAAAATGTGTGGAAGAGGCGATCCAATATAAAGGACCCGTTTATCTCCGGTTCGGAAGACTGGATTCTCCGGAAATCTATACAGGAAACAGGGTATGTAGAGCAGGGATCGGAAAAGGTACTTTAGTAAATGAGGGACAGGATATAACCATCGTGGCTGTGGGGGATCTGGTCAGCAGAGCTTTGGAAACTGCCCGGATAATGGAAAAGGACGGTATCTCCGCCGATGTCATAGATATGGCATCTGTCAAGCCTATGGATGAAGATCTGCTTTTGGAATCTGTAAAAAAGACAGGGTGTGTAGTGACTGCAGAAGACCACAATGTACTGGGGGGATTAGGAGGGGCGGCCAGTGAAGTGCTCTCCAAAAAGTATCCGGTACCGGTAGAAATGATTGGGATACAGGATGAATTTGGCTGTTCAGGAAAGCCTGAAGAGCTGGCTGAATATTACGGGCTGACCAGTAAAAATATTGTAGATGCTGTATATAAAGTAATAAAAAGAAAAGAAGGGAAATCATGAGAAAAATTGTTTTTGAAGGTCCGAAAAGAGCAGTGATCCAAGAAGCTGAGAGACCAGTGTGCGGAACCGGACAGGTATTACTGAAGATGAAACGGGTTGGAGTATGCGGTACAGATATTCAGGTATTTGCAGGAAAAAACAGATATATGGAATTCCCTGTTGTACCGTTCCACGAGGGGATCGCTGTGGTTGAAGAGACAGGGGAAGGTGTGAATGATATAGCACCGGGCTGTCTGGTGACGATCCGCCCTATTCTTAGCTGCAATACGTGCTATTCCTGCAAAAAAGGCAGAAAAAATGCCTGTATGAACTTTAATTCATTGGGAGTTCAGTCCGATGGTCTTGGCGCAGATTATTTTGCAGTCAGCAGGGAATATGTATATCCGCTTGAGCAGGATGCGGATCTGGACAAAGTTATTTTTATCGAACCCTTTGCCGTGGGGGTACATGCGGCTTATCAGGGCGGAGTGAAGGGGAAAGCAGTTTTAGTTGTGGGAGGCGGTACAATAGGAAATTTTACAGCCCAGGCATGCAGACTTGCCGGTGCGGAAAAGACCGCGGTCTGTGATATCAGTCAGGATAAGATTCGGATGGCTGAGAAGTCGGGGATTGACTTTGCGGTTAATACATCAGAGCTTACCCTGGTACAGGCAGCGCAGAAATGTTTCGGGGGTTTTCCTGATGTGATCATTGACTGCGCAGCGGTGCCGGCAGTTTTTTCCCAGATCTTAGAGATGGCAGGTAAGACGACCGATATTGTGATAGTTGGAAATTACAGTGTTTTGGTGGAAACAGACATTGCAAAAATCCAGAGAAATGAACTGACGGTGAAAGGATGTATCACATACCGAGAGGAAGATTTTATAAGGGCAAAGGAGTTGATAGAGGAGGGCAGTGTCTATCTGGAGGGTTTTATATCAAAAAGGTATTATTTCTCCCAGGTCCAGGAGATGATGGAGCAGGCATTGGAGAATAAAGGGATAAACATGAAAACGATCATGGACTTTGAGGAGGAATGAGAATGTATCATATTGCACCTACAATGCTGTGTGCAGACCTTTTCCAAATGAGAGAAAGCATGGACGTTCTGGATAAGCTTGGGATCGACTGGTTTCATATAGATGTTATGGATGGAAATTTTGTGCCGAATTTTGCATTTGGTACGGATTTTCTGAGACAGATGACAGCAGTGGGGAAAAGTCCTTTTTACCTGCATCTGATGGCTGTCCGGCCGGAGGACTACGTGGATTTGTATGCTAAGATCGGAGTGAGATATTATTGTTTTCACTATGAAGCGGCTAAGAACCCGTTTCGGCTGTGCCGGCAGATCAGAGCGCTGGGGATGAAGCCTGCAATTGCTTTAAATCCGGCTACGCCCATCAGTGCTCTGCAGGATTTGATTCCCTATCTGGAAGCGGTGACACTTATGTCAGTGGAACCTGGGTTTTCGGGGCAGAGTTTTATGGATTTTACATACCGCAGAATAAAAGAGTTAAGGGAAATGGCAAAAGAATATAAGCTTTTGATCGAGGTAGACGGCGGTGTAGATAATGATATCGCAAAGAAGTGTATGGATGCGGGCTGTGATGTTGTGGTAGGAGGATATTTTACAATATTTCAGAAGAAAAAGTCAATAGAGGATAATTATAATGCGTTTCAAATGGCTGTAAAAGAATGCCGGACCGGGAGATGAGCAGTATGGAGTTGAAAGAGTTAAAACAAATGGTAGTGGAGGCAAATAAGGAACTGCCCCGTCGGAAATTAGTCAAGTATTCCTGGGGGAATGTGAGTGCAGTGGACCGAGAGAAAGGTGTTATTGTCATAAAACCTGTTGGGGTGCCTTATGAGGAACTGACAGAGGAAAATATCAGTGTTGTGACAATGGATGGAAAAATACTGGGGGAATCCTGGACTCCATCTGTGGATTTGGATATTCACAGGGCGGTTTATGAGAATTTTTCCGGTGTCAATGCCATTGTCCATACACACTCCACTTATGCCACAATCCTGGCTCAGCTTAGGCGCCCGTTAGTCTGCTTTGGGACTACACATGCAGACTATTTTGCGGATGATATTCCATGTGTCAGAGAGTTAGAGGAGAGAGAGGTCCTTGATAGGTACGAATGGAATACAGGAATGTCTATTGTTGACTACTTTAAAGAAAACCATATTTCTCCGGAGGATATTCCGGCTGCCCTCACACCGGGACATGGCCCGTTTACATGGGGAAAAGATGTGTGGGACGCTGTTCACAAATCAGTTGTGTTGGAAGAAATAAGCAAAATGGCGGTTTGTATGTTATGCATAGACAAAAATGCACAGCCTTTGAAACGGTCGGTGGCAGACAGACATTATAACAGAAAACATGGGGCTGATGCGGCATTCACAAAAGATGATTATGGGCATGGGATGGTACAGAGACAGACGGATGTGGAGATGCGTTGATACAGAGACAGACGGATGTGGAGATGAATCGATGCAGAGGCAGAAGGATGTGGAGATAAGTTGATACAGAGACAGAATGATTGGGGGGATTCAAAGGATGAAGTATATATTTGCGAACTTAAAGCGGTTCGATATACCAAAGGAAATGGACGGAATTAATGGTTTGGCGCCGGTCAATAAGTGGGGAAGCTGTCTGACCAAGCAGATTCGTGAGACTATGAACCAATATGGTGATCAGGCAGAAATTGCTGTTTTCTATCCGGAAGCCTATCTGCTTCAGGCGGCGGAGGCAAAAGGTGTAGAGGATAAATGGAAGATAGGAGTGCAGGGCGTTTACCGGAAGGATACGGAAAGAGGAGGAAATTTTGGCGCATTTACCACCAACAGAACGGCTAAAAGCGTAAAATCCATGGGATGTGAATACGTTCTGATCGGACACTGTGAGGAGCGCATGGATAAAGCCGGAGTTCTGGCTGAGGCGGGAGTTGTGGATCCCGGAGCTGTGAACAGAATTTTAAACGAAGAGATATCCTGTGCGGTAAAGGCAGGACTTTCCGTTTTGTATTGTGTGGGAGAGACAGAGGAGGAACAGGACAAATGGCAGGAGGTGATCGGGCAGCAGCTGGATGTGGGGCTGGGTCAGGTAGAACTGTCCCGGGTCGCTGTGGCTTATGAACCTCTTTGGGCAATAGGGCCAGGGAAACCTGTCCCGGATGCTGATCACATTACAAAGGTGGCCAAATTTATTAAATCACGCACAGGCGGCTGTCCGGTGATATACGGCGGCGGACTGAAAGAGGAAAATGCCCGGATGCTGGCAGAAATCCCGTGCGTGGATGGGGGACTTATCGGGTTGACAAAGTTCAGCGGTGATATTGGATTTTATCCGGCGGGTTTTGCTGTCATCGTAGAAAAATATCTGGGAGAAGGTAATGGAGAAGATAAGGGAGAAGGTGAAAGGGTATGAAACTGGAGTTTGAATATGGTACAGGTACCATGATGGCTGATCTGCCGGATGAACTGACGGACGTTTTTATTCCGGGCATAACGGTTTCTGATCCTGCTTGTATTTCCAGAAATCAACTGGTAAATAAGACAAGGGAATCTATTTTACACCCTGTAGGAATGCCGCCCCTTTCAGAGTTGGCTGGTAAGGGCAGTACAGTGACAATAACCATTCCCGATATAGTAAAAGGAGGGTGCCAGCCTACTTCCCATAGAAAGCTTGCGGTTAAACTGATTCTGGAAGAGTTATATAAGGCCGGGGTGGAGAAAAAAGATATTCTTCTGATATTTTCCAATGGACTGCATCCCAGAACTAATAAAAAGGAGATGCAGCAAATTCTGGGAGATGAACTTTTTCACGAATTTTACTATTCTCATCAAATCATCAGTCACGACAGTGAAGATTATGAGCACCTGGTTGATCTAGGCTGCACAGAACGCGGCGACAGGGTTTTGATGAATAAGTATGTTTATGATTCGGATGTACCTGTTTTGATCGGGCATACCCAGGGGAATCCCTATGGCGGTTATTCCGGCGGGTATAAGCACTGCGCAACAGGAATAACACACTGGCGGAGTATTGCGTCACATCATATTCCAGATGTGATGCACGGAAGTGATTTTACACCGGTCAGTAATCATTCTCTCATGAGGACAAAGTTCGATGAGATTGGCATGTATATGGAAAAATGTATGGGCAGAAAGTTTTTCTGCTGTGATGCTGTCCTGGACTCCATTTCCCGGCAAATAGAAATCAACAGTGGTTATGCAAAGGAAATGCAGCCGCTCTCATGGCAGACAGCAGACAAAAGGACATATGTGCCATGGGCGGAGAAAAAATACGATGTGATGCTGTTCGGCATGCCGCAGGATTTCCATTACGGTGATGGTATGGGAACGAATCCGATCCAGATGATGCAGGCTTTGTCGGCACAGATCATCCGCCATAAGAGGGTGATGAGTGACAATTGTGTGATCATATGTTCTTCTATCTGTAATGGATACTTTCACGATGAACGCTGGCCATATCTGCGGGAACTATATGAAATGTTCCAGCATGATCATATGAATATACTTCCGGATATGGACAAGTACGGGGAGTATTTTGCTACGAATGAGGAATATATAAGAAAATACCGTTTTGCCGGTGCATTTCATCCTTATCATGGATTTTCTATGATGAGCTGCGGTCATATAGCAGAAATGAATACCTCTGCGATATATATCGTTGGTGCGCAGGAGCCTGGAATTGCAAGGGGGATGGGGTTAAAGACTCGGGCCACTTTTGAGGAGGCATTGGAGGATGCTATGAAAAAATATGTTGGGGTTAAGCCTAATATTCTGGCTTTGCCGCTGGCCTTTAAGAGGGCTTCAGTGCATCTTTGTATGAAAGAGGAGTAAAGGAAGGAAATATAAGCGTGGGAGCGGAAAGCGGGGAACATGAAGTTCTCCGTTTTTTTGTGGGATTTTTATTATTGTCCATACAACCACAATTCGGTGAAGCGCGCTGCCTGGCATGGAGTGAACGGTAACTCATTATTATGATTTGTATAAAATGCAGGTGTAAAGAGGTTTGACACCTTATAAGCCGGTGTGTTAAGATGAATTTAATTAAAGTGGTGGGAGAGTAGGATATCCACTGCGAAATAAAACAACGAAGTCTGTCATTAGGGGAATCAGGTGTAAATCCTGAGCGATGTGGTCACTGTAAGTGGGAATTAGAAATCCCATGAGCCAGAATGCCTGATGCCGGATGGAATGAAGCTTCCGAACAAAGCCATGCATTCTGGATTCTCTATAGAAACATATACTGATTCGGAAACGGACCGGCCACGGAAGCGGGTCTGTTTTTTTACGTTTAGAGGAAGGAGAAGAACATGAAAGAGAAAAGCAGCACCAAGAAAATCGTAATAGGAGCAGCCGCCCTGGTCATCGTATGTGCAGCCCTGCTACTCATTTACAGGAATTTCATGCCAAAAGGTATGGAAGGAGAAAAAACCATAACAGTAAAGGTGGTACACGGAGACGGCAGCGAGAAAGATTTTAAGTACGGGACAAACGAAGCATATTTAGGAGCTGTTATCCAGGAGAATAAGCTGGTGGAAGGTGAGGATGGACCTTACGGGCTTTTCATGACATCGGTGGATGGAGAGAAAGTGGATGATTCCAAACAGCAGTGGTGGTGCCTGACAAAAGGCGGAGAACAGGTCAATACATCAGCGGATCAGACGCCCATAGAAGACGGGGATACATTTGAACTGACCCTGACGGAAGGCTATTGATTGAAAGGATGCGATATACCAATGAAAACAAGGTCTCTTGTTATTATGGCAATGCTGACAGCCATTCTGTTTCTGGGACAGGTATGCATGGCATTTCTTCCTAATATTGAAGTGGTTACATTGCTGGTGATCCTGTACACACAGGTGTATAGGAAAAAGGTTTTCTTCATTATCTATGCGTTTGCACTGCTGGAAGGTGTGTTTTACGGCTTCGGCCTCTGGTGGTTTAACTACCTGTATGTCTGGAGCATCCTGGCACTGATCGTTCTGTTGGTGCGAAGTGAGTCACCCCTTGTGTGGAGCATGATCTCAGGAGCCTATGGCCTGGCCTTTGGCTTTTTATGTGCGCTGCCCTATTTTGTGTCAGGCGGTGTGGGCGGCGGTCTGGCCTATTGGATCTCAGGTCTGCATTTTGACGTGCTGCACTGTGTCGGCAATGTAGTGGTCTGTCTGGTATTATACAAGCCGCTGTATTATATTTTGAAGAAGCTTGAAAACAGCCGGCAGGTCAGTGTACACTCAAGTCCTCAGATCCATTAGAGGATGCCGAGGGCTGCTGACAGATTCGTGAACACCAAATTCCGGATTCATTTTGCCTTAATACTATTTTACCACATACCTTGCAGGAACTTGGGGGAATACGAAAAGCCTCCTTTGCGGATACTAAAGAAATCAGGTATCTGTAAAGGAGGCTGTTTTATGCTGATCATAAATGGAAAAATATTTACAATGACCGGAAAACCGGTAGACTGCGGATATGTAAGAACCGAAGGCGAGGTTATTACAGAGGTGGGAACAATGTCTTCCCTGGACAGGAGACATAAGGGAGAAGAAGTTCTGGATGTGGACGGTGCCTGGGTGATGCCCGGGCTGATCGAAGCTCATGCCCATATCGGGATTTCGGAGGAGAAGTGGGGGGCTATCGGGGATGACTGTAATGAGCAGACCAGTCCTGTGACACCGGCTCTGCGGGCAATTGACGCTGTGAATGCCATGGACCCGGCATTCCATGACGCCATCAAAGCAGGGATCACTTCTGTCATGACCGGACCGGGAAGTGCCAATGTAGTGGGAGGACAGTTTGTCTTTATGAAGACGCAGGGGCGGTGCGTGGACAATATGGCCCTCCTTGATCCGGCAGCTATGAAGGCAGCGCTGGGGGAAAATCCCAAAACCGTTTATGGGGACCAGGGAAAATGTCCCTCTACCAGAATGGGAGCGGCAGCGCTTTTGCGCAGAACACTGACGGAGGCTGTACAGTACAGGAAGGACAAGGAGCGGGGCAGACTGGACAGGGAAGATTTTGATATAGAACCGTGGATGCCGGTTCTTCAGAAGGTGATCCCATTGAAGGTACATGCGCACAGGGCAGATGATATTCTGACCGCGATCCGTATTGCAAAGGAATTTAACATAGATATCACCATAGATCACGGCACAGAAGCCCATCTGGTGGTGGATGAGGTGAAAAAATCAGGATTTCCTGTGATCGTGGGCACGGACTTGACTTCACGTTCCAAATTGGAAGTGCAGAATATGAGTTTTAAGACTAATAAAATATTGGCGGAGGCAGGCGTGCTCATTGCCGTGACCACAGATCATCCGGTGGCACTGATCCAATATCTGCCCCTGTGCGCAGGCCTTGCCGTGAAAGAAGGGCTGCCTATGGAGGAAGGCCTGAAAGCCATCACCATTAATCCCGCAAAAATATGCCGTGTAGAACAGAGGGTGGGAAGTCTGGAAGCCGGAAAAGACGCAGATATTGCCATTTTCACAGGAAATCCTATGGAGATTTTTACAAAGACGCTTTATACCATTATAGATGGTGAAATTATCTATAACGGAATGAGAGAGGAAGAATCATTTTCTGATACCCAGGGAAGAACAGTAAAAGATATGAAAAAAAACGAGCAGGGGGATAATTAGTAGTATTCTGCAGTCCGCTGTGGTAAGATAAATTATAAGGATTCAGTGGGTCTGCGCATTTACTGCGCGCTGGCCGTAAGAAGGCTTTTTGCCTATAACTGTAAAGGTACTGAACAGATACGATGAATTTATCATAGGCGGACTGCAGCTTTATGCCTGTCAGACCGCAGGGACAAAGGAGGATGTAAGTGTGGCAAAATTCAAATGCAGTGTATGTGGGTATATTTTTGAAGAGACAGAGGAAAAAAAGTTTACGGACTTAAAGCAGTGTCCTGTATGTAAGCAGCCGGCTTCCGTATTTGTACGCATAGAGGAGGAAGAGGAGGTGCAGGCACAAAAAAGTCCGGATGAAGGCACTCCCCTTGATTATCCCCCCGAATATGTGCGCCGTGATGCTTCCTGCCGCTACATGGCAGAAATCCATCAGATGGCAGTCACCGGAAAACCGATCATCGAAGCCATGGGCACGCAGATGAAAATGCCCAATTGGGATGATATCCTGATACTGGGCGCCCAGCTCAATCCTCCGCCGCTTATGGAGAACGAACCGGTGAACACCACTACAGTCATTGGTAAGCATGCCAAGAAGCCAATGGTTCTGGATATGCCGGTCTACATATCCCATATGTCCTTCGGGGCTATGTCAAAGGAGATGAAGACATCTCTGGCAAAGGGCAGCGCCATGGCCGGGACTGCCATGTGCAGCGGAGAGGGAGGTATTCTGCCTGAGGAAAAAGCGGCTGCATATAAGTACATATTTGAATATGTTCCAAACCACTACAGTGTTACGCCTGAGAATCTGTCCACAGCGGATGCCATAGAAATTAAAATCGGCCAGGGTACAAAGCCGGGAATGGGCGGCCATCTGCCTGGTGAAAAGGTGACACCTGAGATTGCGGCCATCAGGAATAAACCTCTGGGGCAGGATGTCATCAGTCCGTCCAAATTCCCTGACGTGAATACAAAAGAGGATTTAAAGGCGCTGGTGGATCAGCTCAGAATGGCCTCTGGAGGGCGCCCCATAGGGATCAAGATCGCGGCGGGGAAAATAGAGAAGGATTTGGAATATTGTGTGTTTGCAGCACCTGATTTTATCACAATTGACGGCAGAGGAGGGGCTACCGGGGCCAGCCCCAAATTGGTGCGGGACTCCACCAGTGTGCCTACGATCTATGCGCTTCACAGAGCCAGAAAATATTTGGACAGTGTGGGTGCTGAGATCGATCTTGTCATCACCGGCGGTCTGCGAGTGTCCTCGGATTTCGCAAAAGCCATTGCCATGGGCGCGGACGCCGTGGCCATTGCCTCAGCAGCCTTGATCGCTTCCGCCTGTCAGCAGTACCGCATCTGCGGTTCCGGCCAGTGCCCCGTAGGTGCGGCAACCCAGGACCCGGAACTCAGGCAGCGCCTGAAAGTGGATGCGGCAGCGAAAAGGACAGCAAATTTTCTGAACTGTAGCAAAGAGGAGCTGAGAACCTTTGCCAGAATCACAGGGCACAGAGATGTACATGAACTGAATGTGGAGGACTTGTGTACCATCAGCCGTGAGATTTCAGAATACACGGATATTGCCCACGCCTGACAGCTTTTACAGAATAAATAATGTTATAAAAACAGAATGAAAAACCATATAGACATATAGAGTGGGAGAAAGCAGTTTACTGCTTTCTCCTGTTTTTTATGATTGTAAACAATACAGCTTTGGTTATATAATTTATGTTATGTCGAATAATGACGAATATGGTCGCAAGCCAAGATTGGGGGATGTTATGAAGAGCAGAAAAAAATTGGGGCGCAGCATTATGGATATGGGACTGAGACAAAAGACAGTGGCTCTGGCTATGATGTTTTTCGCTGTGGTGGTCGTCTTGTCCAGTGCCACTTTTTTTACCATATACGAAAATATGAGGATAGAGACCACAAAAAAGGCTGTGGAAAGCCTTACGGCGCAGAAAAAAGAGGAGGTGGAATCTTATTTTGACAACCTGGAAAGTTTGGCCTACAGCATAGGATTCTCTTCCTGGATGCAGACCCTGTTCCAGCCCAAAAGTCTGGACACGCGCACCATGCAGGAGGTCTCTGAAAATATCGAATATTTTCTGGGAACCATATCAGGGATGAATGAGGGGGTCCGTCTGGCTGCCATCATGGACAGCGGAGAACGCCTTCAGGGGACATCACCTTTTCATCTGGATTACTCTGTACACCTGGAAAGAAAGAGCTGGTACCCTGTATTCCTCTACAATGGAAAATACATTGAGGAAGGAGAGGGGAAAGGACTGTATACAAAGGGCCAGGGGTGGTATATGAACATCTATTATCCCATCAACAACCAGTATTCTCTTGAACAGGAAGGTATCCTGGCTGTCACGCTGCCTGTGCAGAACATTCTGCGTTTTACAGATATGGGGGCAAAGGGTGAATACATGACTATAAAAAACAGCAGTGGAAAAGTCATAGCCTCCAGTCTGCCTGAAAAGATATCAGAAGAGATAGAGAAAAGGCCTTCCTATTACAGCAAAAGAACAGCGGAGATTGATATAGGAGGGGAATTCTGGACAGCGGAGGTGATCCTGGACACATCAGGTCTTGCTGTGGACAGCAGGAACATCTGGCTGGGTTTTGGAGCAGCTCTTCTGCTGGCAGCAGTGTTCTTTTTACTGGCATCCGTCATGTTCTCCAGATACCTGACAGTGCCTATTCTGGAATGCAGGCATGCCATGACAAAAATCCGCAACAACCAGATGGGTATCACCATGGAAAACCATTACCATGACGAGATCGGAGAACTGATAGACGGATTTAATGAGATGTCCTGTTCTATCTGTGACCTGATAGAAAAGAACAGAGTGATCAGCACTCTCCAGAAAGAAACAGAATACCAGATGCTGCTGCAGCAGATAAATCCTCACTTTTTATATAATACACTGGAGATCATAAACGGTCTTATATTGAGCCACGAGGAAGAGTCAGCGGTGAGTATCTGCGAGAATCTGGGAAGTATGTTCCACTATAATCTGAAGCAGGAAAAATGGATCAGTGTGAAGGAGGAGATGGCCTACTTTCGCCAGTACCTCCTTATCATGAAGTATAAAATCCCCGGACTGTCTGTCTTCTGCCAGACAGAGGAGGAGGTGGAGAAGAAAAAGATACTCAAGGCAGTCCTGCAGCCACTGGTGGAAAACTGTATCAGACATGGATTTGCACAGAAGACAGAGGAATGCTGTATATCTATATCTATTGAGAACCAAGACGGGAAGATGTGCATTTCCATTATGGACAACGGCAGAGGAATTTCCAGGGAAAAATACATCAGCCTTGTAAAGGAACTGCAGGATATCAGGGATAACCCAAACCAGAGAAAAGAATCATCCGCGCACATTGGTATCTGGAATGTGTTCCACAGGCTGTACCTGGAGTATGGAGACGCCATGGACTTCCAGATCATATCTAAAGAAAACGCGGGGACAAGAATACAGATGGTACTGCCGGGGGAGGACGAACATGATTAAAATATGCATTGCCGACGATGAAGAATATGTATTGAAGAGCATACGCCGCAGGATTGAACAGTCCGGTCTGGATGTGGAGATCGCAGGCACGGCGAAGAACGGAGTGGAAGCCTATGAGCTGTATGAAAAGGTAAATCCGGACATTTATTATGTGGATATCAATATGCCTCTGTGCAGCGGACTGGACTTTGTGGAGAGAGTCCGAACGCTGGATAAGAACAGCATAACAAAGTTTATAATTGTCAGCGGCTATGATGATTTTGCCTATATGAAAAAGGCCATAAAAACAGGTGTTGTGAATTACATTATGAAGCCTATTTCCCAACAGGAATTTATGGATACCCTGAGGGAGGCGTGTGAGGATATTGAGGCGCTCAGGGAAAAGCAGATAGAGGAGTACGGAAGGCAGTGGGAGTTTTTTCAGGACTACATGGAGCGCCGGGAGAAGTTTTCTGGGACAGCCCTTTTGTTTTATGGAGAGGATGTTCTGGCGGGCATCAGGGAAGCCGCAGAGGGACTGAGGGAAATTCTGCATGAGAAGATTTCCCATGATTCTTGGGATCATATCCGATTCCACGGAAGTGAGCATCTGGCCATGCTTCTGGGTTCCGATGTGTGGCTGAATGAAAAGCAGATCTGCGCGCTGTGGGAGGAGACAGGAAAATATCAGGAGGTATATCTGGCGTATAAAACGGGTAGAGATATGAAAGTGACGGATATGGCAAATACTCTGGAGTACGCCATGCTCGGCAGGTTTTTCCCCGGTGCCCTTCATATTATGGAGGCGGACAGGCCTGCGGATCGTGGCGGAGAGATGAACCTGGAAGTTCTTGACAGGGCTATAGAGAATACAAGAGAAGAAAAGTGGGAGGAAGAGGTGGAGAGCGCTTTTGATGAAATCTTTGCGCACAGAGACAACAGGGGCCTTTTAAAATCCTTTTACCATTCCGTTTTGATCCTTACTGCCAATAAATATACCCAGCACAATTTTGAGATCCCTGAAAAGCTCAAGACAGAGCTTTATCCGTTTTCCCTGATGAACTGCGCAGATCAGGAGGAAATACGCCATAAGGTGAAGGGCTATATCAGGATGATACACGAGAAGATAGCCGGAGAGTCTGAAAAGGACGGCCTTGTGCAGCAGGTGATCCGATTTCTGGAGACACATTATACGGAGGACATCAGTCTCACAGATGTAGCAAATGAATTTTTTGTGGTACCCAACTACCTTGCAAAGAAGTTCAAAGAAAAGAAGAATATGACAGCCATGCAGTATCTGGAGAATTTCAGGATGGAGAAGGCTGCGGATTACCTGAGAAACACAGAACAAAGTGTCACGGAGATCGCCGGTAAAGTGGGATATAACGATGCAAATTATTTTACACGTACCTTCAGAAAACGGTACGGTATATCCCCCAGGGAGTATAGAAACAGGCAGAGGGTGGATTTGTGCTAGTTATTGGAAGGAAATGTACTAGTTTGGAAAAGCCTGTTTTTATAAAATGAACTTATCAAACAGAGGAACAGTAATAAGAAGGAGGAAACAAAATGTTTAAGAAGAGTTTAGCCGTTATACTGGGCACCTGTATGGTTTGTTCATTGGCAGGATGCGGCAGTGCGCCGGATTCGGGGTCCGGAAATTCAGGAGCAGACAGTAAGAAAGAAGCGTCAGCGGGCGGCAAAAAAGTAGTGAGCTTTTATTCCTGGTCCGAGAGCGCGGAACAGGACTTTGACAAGGCAGTGGTAGCCCAGTATGAGAAGGAACATCCGGATATAGATATAGAGGAAAACTTCATTCCCTATAATGAATATCTGAGCAAAATGAATACCATGGCTGCAGCGGACAGTCTCCCGGATGTGTTCAAGATGCCTGAGGGAAGCGTGCTGGAGTGGGGGTCCAAGGGGGCGCTTCTGGATCTGGCGCCTTTATATGAGAAAGCGGGAGTAAAACCGGAAGACATCATGCTGGAATCCACTGTTTTTAGGAGCGGAGAAAATATTTGGGGCAGCGGCTGCAATGTGGCGACGATCGCCCTGTATTATAACAAGGATCTTCTGAAAGAGGCAGGCGTGGAATTCCCCACAACAGACGCGGACAACCCCTGGACCTGGACAGAATTTGTGGAAAATGCAAAAAAACTCACAACAGACGGCAGTGGAAAGCATCCTGGTGAAGATGGGTTTGACACGGACAATGTCAGCGTGTATGGCACTATGATGCCTACAGACTGGGTTATATTTACACCCCTTTTATATACCAATGGTGTTGGAATCGCCAGCGAAGACGGAACCAAGTTGGAGATCAATTCCGAGAAAGGGCTGCAGGTGATCCAGGGGATCGCAGATCTGTCTTTGAAAGAAAATTGCGCACCTTCTGTGGGAATGGCCAAAGGCGCGTTTGCAGATAAGAGTACCATGCTTATGAATGGTCAGGTTGCCATGCTGATCGACGGTTCCTGGGCATTGAGCAACTATTCAAATGAAGGCTTTGACGTGGGCGTGGCACAGATCCCGGCCTTTAGCCAGGCGGCAAATATGAGCTGGACAGCAGGTATCTGTATGTCACCAAAGAATGCCGAAAATGAGGAGGCCTTTGATTTTTACCGGTACTATACTGACTTTAATGAGGCAGTCAACGCGGCAAATGAGAACCAGGTGGCACTGGGCGGACTTCCCCATACATTGGACGTCTTTGACGGCGGAGAGAATGAAAAGGCATGGATGTCCACTTATACCAATATAGACGAGAGCAGCAATTGTGAAGCATTTAAAAATATCCTGAACCAGGAAAATACACGTGTGGGAGAGAATATAACCCTCAAGAATTTCCCGGTTATTGTAGACAATACTATCATTCCTATCCTGGACAATGTATGGCTGGGAGAACAGACAGCAGCAGATGCCCTTGGTTCTCTGGATGTGTCCTCAGAACTGCAGGGAACATGGAATTGACATGAGCCTTTGTGTCTCAGGAACGCAGGTTCCTGAGACATTTCTGAAAAGAGGACAGACCGTGTCAGGAGGAAGATATGAATAAAAAAGCTACAAAAACAAAAATGAATATAAAAGAAAAAAGTCAGTTGAAATGGGGATATTTCTTTATCGCTCCGGCCATCATAGGCCTCATCTGTTTCAGCTTTGGTCCCATGCTGTTCAGTCTGGGTATCAGTTTTACAAAATGGGATGTGATCTCCGCAAAAGAATTCATAGGGCTTGACAATTATAAGGCGCTGTTTCATGATCCCCTGTTTTTTAAATCTTTGAAGGTTACGTTATATTACACTCTTTTAAGTGTACCTCTGATCACCTGCATTCCGCTGTTGATCGCCATGCTGCTGAACACAAAGGTGAAAGGGATTTCCATATTCAGAGCCATATTTTATGTACCATCCATAGTTCCTATTGTTGCCAGCGCGGCTGTGTGGATGTACATCTATAATCCCATGTACGGACTGCTCAACAGTATCCTGAAGGCACTGGGCCTTCACACACAGAATTTCATATTCAGTGAGGGCGGCGCGGTGCCTTCCCTTGCGGTGATGGCACTCTGGGCAGCGGGAAATACAGTGGTCATATATCTGGCAGGTCTGCAGGGCGTGTCCCGGCAGTTGTATGAGGCGGCGGAGATTGACGGGGCAGGTGCCGTTGCCAGGTTCTTTCACATAACGGTTCCTATGATGACACCTATCATTTTCTACAACTTTGTAATGGCGATCATCAATTCCATGCAGATATTCACACAGGCGTACATTATGACAGACGGAGGGCCGGCAAATGCCACCTTCTTCTATTCCCTGATGGTATACAGGACGGCATTTAAACAGTCACGGATGGGATATTCGGCTGCTATGTCTTGGATTTTCTTTATCATCATTGCGGTTCTCACGCTTATTGTGTTTAAATCCCAGAAGAAATGGGTCGTTTACGAGAATGGAGATTGACGTATGAAGAGTAAAAAGCAAAAGAGGGTCAAGATTACCTGTTACATATTATTGATAGTGATATCCATTACCATGCTGTTTCCGTTTTTCTGGATGGTGCGCAGCGCATTCATGACAAACAGGGAGATCACAACGGTTCCGATCAAGTGGATTCCCTCCCGGTTCAGCTTTGACAATTTTAAGGAGGCGTTTACAAAGGATTCCTTTGGAAGATACTTTTTGAACTCCGCGGTCATTGTGGTTGTGAACATGGTTGGTTCTATCTTAAGCTCCAGTTTTATCGCATTTGGTTTTTCAAGGCTGAAATTCAAGGGCCGCAATATCTGGTTCGCGCTGCTTTTGTCCACCATGATGATACCATACACGGTCCTTATGATCCCGCAGTTTCTGATATGGCAGTCTGTGGGCGGGTACAACACGTTCCTTCCTCTTACGGTTCCCTGTTTTTTCGGAACAGCGTTTAACGTGTTCCTAGTGAAGCAGTTCTACAGCGGGATACCAAAGGAGTATGATGAGGCGGCACTTGTGGACGGAGCGAATTATTTTACCATCTATGCAAAGATCATCATGCCCATGGCAAAACCGGCGCTGTGTACAGTGGGCGTCTTTACCTTTATGAATACATGGAATGATTTTATGGGACCGCTGCTCTACCTGGATGACCAGAAGCTGAAAACAGTCTCTTTGGCACTGCAGAATTTTATGGGGCAGCACAACAGCCAGTGGAATCTGCTGATGGCAGTGGCCACAGTCATTACGATCCCAATGATCGCCGTATATTTTGCGGCGCAGAAATATTTTATTGAAGGAATCACATTTTCAGGATTAAAAGGATAACAGCAGGAGGTATTGAAAGTGAAGCTTAATTTAATGGAGGTGCCGTTCAGCACCAGAGGGTCTTATCTGGCAGTGTCCTATCTGGAAGGGAAATTCCAGGGAAAGGAAGTTGAGACCGGACTGTATCTCAGAACGGTTCACGGTTCTGCAAAATCTTCTTTCCTTGCCCGTATCACTCCGGTGCACGAGAAAAAAGCACTGCAGTATACATATGAGGCAAAGCCTCAGAATATCAGAATCCACACAGAATACGGGGAGGCGGGAATTGCCTTTGCGGATGATAAGACAATGGTGTTTAACGGGGATGTGGATCTGGAGCTGGACTTTATGTCAGAGGGGACTATGTTTACCTTTGCGCAGCCCTGGAAGTCAGGGGACAGGGATTTTTATCTTGTAAATTGTTTTAACGGCAACTCCCGCTATATGCTCCGTGCCGGGGAGGGTACCATCACACTGGACCAGAAATGGAGTGTGAGCACAGCGGAGTATTGCCGGCTGCTGCTAGGGGCAGGTACAGGGGAAAAGTATACAGTTACACTGGAAGAGAATTTTGAAGACTGGATGGACAGAGGCCTGGACTATGATTATGAGGAAGTGGTAAATAACAGTCTGCATCAGTTCATGGAATTTTACCGCTCTATGCCTACGGTTCCCGCAGAATATGAGGAGGCAGCTCTGGTTGCGGCGTACGTGGACTGGGCAAGTATTGTATCTCCCTGCGGCGTACTCCAAAGGGAATCCATGTTCATGTCAAAAAACTGGATGTGCAATGTATGGAGCTGGGACCACTGCTTTAATGCCATGGCTCTGGCCTACAATAATCCTAAGGAGGCATGGGATCAGTTCATGGTCATGTTTGACTTCCAGAAAGAATCGGGAAATATTCCTGACAGCGTCAATGACGCGGTGGTCATCAATAATTACTGTAAGCCTCCCATTCACGGCTGGACTTTGAAAAAGCTCATGAAGATTATGGACCTTAGCAAAGAACAACTCCTGGAAGCCTATGAGAAACTGAGCAGATGGACAAACTGGTGGCTGAATTGCAGAGATGAAAATGGGGACGGGCTTTGTGAGTATACACACGGAAATGACTCCGGCTGGGATAACGCCACAGCATTTTCCCAACTGCCGCCTGTTACACTGCCTGATCTGAACGCATTTCTTGTACTCCAGATGGATGTTCTGGCTGATGTGGCGGAGAAACTGGGATATATGTCAGATGTGGATATGTGGAAGACACGGTCTGAACGGATGATGCAGAGGATGCTGGACGTCCTTTTCCGTGATGACAGACCGGCTGCTCTGGCGGGATTTGATATGAAACAGGTGGAGACAGACAGCCTGATCCTGTACCTTCCTATCATACTGGGAGATAAGCTGCCGGAGAAGATCCGCAGGAACATGACAGAGTCCATAAAGAGTGAAAAATTCAACACAAAATACGGATTGGCAACTGAGAGCATAAAGAGCAGTGCGTATGAAGCTGACGGCTACTGGAGAGGGCCGATCTGGGCGCCGAGTACCATGATCATTTTGGATGGAATGAGAGAATGCGGGGAAAACGAATTTGTGCAGGAGATCACCCACAAGTTCTGCCGTATGGTGCAGAAAAGCGGCTGTGCGGAGAACTTTGACGCGCTGACCGGATGCGGTCTGCGTGACAGAGCATACACATGGACTGCCAGTGTTATGCTGGTAATGGCTCACGAGTATCTGAATTGAGAATATAATTTTGATTTGCCGGGGGAAAAGAATCACAGACAGATTCTTTTCCCCCGGCCTTTTTGTGTTATTAAATTAGTTCGATACCTTCACCGCTGTGTGCTATCTACATTTCATTGGGAAGGCTCTTATAAAATTTTTTCTGTTTCACAAAGTAATAGATAATAAACAGCACGGCTGTCAGTGCCCAGGAGATCGGGTAACTCATAAGTATGCTCTGGATTCCGGGAATATGCGGTACGACTGCAAAAATCCAGAAGATCCTGAGCAGGCAGACGCCGCCGCAGGTCATGATCATAGGGATCAGCACATCCCCGATACCGCGGAGGGCGCTGGAAAGGATTTCGATGAAGATAAACAATACATAGCTGGGCGCGATCACCTGGATGATCTTCATTCCCACTTTGATAACCTCCGGGTCCTGGGTGAACATGCGGAAGATATAGCTGCCAAACAGCAGGAAAAGGGCACTTACCAGTATAGACGCGATAAAGTCCATGAACAGGCAGACAAACACGCTTCTCTTCATACGGGAGTATTTGCCTGCTCCGTAGTTCTGCCCCACGAAGGTGGTGATGGCAATGGAAAAAGCACCGGATATCATCCAGTAAATAGAGTCCATTTTGCCGAATGCGGTGTAAGCCGCCATGGTATCTGTCCCCAGATTATTCAGCGAGGTCTGTATGATAATATTTGAGATATTATACATGACGGATTGGATTCCGGCGGGAAGACCGATCGTGACTATGGACTTGAGCAGGAATCTGTGAAAACGGATGTTTTTCATCTCCAGAAGGTACATGCCTCCGGGCTGCATGAGTGCCCGCACCACCAGGACAGCACTCACCGCCTGTGATATCAGTGTGGCAATGGCAGCGCCCTCAACGCCTAGATCCAGTCCCACCACTAAAAGCACATCCAGAAATATATTGATAAAGCAGCATACGATCAGATAATAAAGAGGACGTTTGGAATCCCCCACTGCCCTTAAGATGGCAGAACCCACATTGTAGATAAAGACAAATATGATTCCTCCGAAATAAATGCGCAGATAAGACGCGGAACCTGCCATTACATTTTCAGGTGTGTGCATCAGATCCAGCATGAAAGGCGTAAGGAGCAGGCCGAGGACAGTGATGATGATACTGCCCGCGATGGAAAGGGCTGCCGCTGTGTGCAGAGTGGCGTTTAAGTCCTTTTTATTTCTGGCTCCGTAGTATCTGGCGATGATGACTGTGGCACCGGATGAAAGCCCCACAAAAAATCCCACTACCAGGTTGATGATCTGCCCGGAAGAACCGCCCACGCAGGCAAGAGCTTCCTTACCCACAAAACGGCCTACCACGATGGCGTCTGCCGTGTTGTAAAGCTGCTGAAATAATGTGCCCAGCATAATGGGAAAGAAAAACAGGAGAATCTGTTTCCAGATGACTCCTTCTGTGATCTGATTGCTTTCCATTGGTTTTGTACCCATGTATTGTTTCCCCCTGTTCATCGTGTCTGAAACCATGCACAGAGCATGTTTCTATCCAAAAAAAGCACATAAGGTGTATCACCCTATGCCCTATATATACATATATAACACAGTTTTTTAAGAAAGTCGATAAGATAAAATTGTTTTACATATTTTTGATGATTTTTGTGGTATGATAGAAGCAGAAAATCAGATTTGGGGTAAGACTGGAGGAACATATGAAGGTAAAAATACGTGTAGCGGACCCGGCCGGCAATATCACGATCTTTGTCATGACACCGCTTAAGAGAGACCAGTATGCGGAGGCGGCAAATCAGCTTTTGAAAATGAGTGAGTACAGAGCGGAACAGGTGGGATTTGTGGAGGAGAACAGGGACGGCTCCCTGCATATGCAGATGATGGGCGGAGAATTCTGCGGAAATGCCACCAGGAGCTTTGGATACCTGAAAAGCCTTTTGGACCCGGCTCATCCGCGGCTGGTGGAAGTGGATGTAAGCGGTTCGGATACTCCTTTAAACGTTGAGACAGACCTTGAGGCAGGTACAAGCCGCACCACCATGCCGCTTCCTCAGAAAATAGTAGAGCTGGCGGTGCCCGGACAGGGAAGCTGTCCCATGGTCTGCTTTGACGGCATCAACCATATTATTGTGAAGGGGCCAAGGCGGAGTGACGCATTTGTACAGGCTGTGTTAAAGGCAGCCCAGGATCATGAAAAATGTGATGCATACGGCATCATGTTCCTGGAACCCAGCGGTGACGGTATGGAGAAGTGCTATCGGATGACGCCTGTGGTATACGTGGCAGAGACAAATTCCCTGGTGTGGGAGTCAAGCTGTGGCAGCGGAAGTATGGCCTGCGCAGTGTATCTGGCCGGCAGAAAAGAGGACGGCACTTATGTGTATGTGCTGAGACAGCCGGACGGGCTGATCGAAGCTACGGTGATCCGCCGGGAAGGAAAGACAGTACAGTGCAAAATGGGCGGAACTGTTTCTATTTCAGAAGAACTGGAAGCGGAGATCCTGTGAGGCAGCAAATGAGTGAATGATAACATGCAGAGCTGTGAATCGTAATATTCTGTAAAGCCGGTGTTGTGTAAAATAAAAGAGAAAGGTTGACATAAATATGCAGAGGAGCAGTTTACATAATCCATATCCAGTAATTGAAAATGATGGTACCCTGTCATTTGGGGGAAACCAGGCGTGGTCGGATTCCGCCGTTATGAGAAAGTGTGGATGCGGTGTTATAGGCGGTACAGATTTATTGTTGTATTTAAGTTTACATAAAGATATCTGCCGGACGGAATTATTCAAGGAAGCATATTTGGAAAACGGTATTCTTGAACTGCCCGAGTATATGAATTATGTAAACTATTTTAGGAGGAAATATCTTCCAGTGATCCCCCATTTCGGCATGGCCGGATGGATGCTTGTGCTGGGGCTTAACAGATATTTCAGGCATGAGAGAATCAGACTTCGGGCGGCTTTCGGTGTTCTGCCCAGGAATCTGTGGGTGAGGATCAGCGCTATGCTGGCCCATGATATCCCCGTGATTTTATTGGTAGGGCCTAATTTTCCTTTTGTGTGGGGAAAGCACCGGCTGAATATGTACTACCGGTCATCAGAGGGAGAGTATTCGCCCTCCTGTCAGATAAAGGCGCATTTTGTTACCGTGACAGGCATGGATGAGACCTGGATGAGGGTTTCCTCCTGGGGAAAAGAATATTATATCAACAGGCAGGAGTATTACAATTATGTGAGAAAGCACAGCAGTTTTCTCATCAGCAATATCTGTTATATTAAGAGCAGGAAATAGCGGAGATACGGAAACATTTGGCTATACTGGGAATTATCGCGGACAGCGGATGGGCTGTTTGGTGATAATTCCCTTTTTGTTTTCCTGATACACCTATACAATGGTCAAAATATCAAACATTTTTGGTAAGAAAGACACCTGTTCCGTTATAATGACATAAGTTACAATGATTTCATCAAATAAATTACGGAGGAAATAAAAATGAGAAAGAGAACAACAGCTATATTGCTAACAGCAGCCATGACAGCCGGCATGCTGGCAGGATGCGGAGGCAGCCAGGGAGACGGAAGTAAAGAGGCTTCCGGTTCAGGAGGAAAAGAAGGGGACAGCGATACCCTGACCGTTATGTGTGTGGGGACAGAGGCAGATACTTATATTGATGCCTACAACTCCATTGCTGAAAAGTTTTCAGAAGATAATGAGTTTGGGGTAAAGGTAAAGATTGATTTTTATGAAAATGAACAGTATAAGACAAAGCTGACGACTCTGATGGCCTCAAATGCGGTGCCGGATGTGTTCTTTACATGGGAATTGTCCTATCTGCAGCCGTTTGTGGAGGGTGGTAAGGTAACGGATATCACGTCCTATCTGGAGAAGGATGCAGAGTGGAAGGACAGCTTTGCGGACGGAACCCTTGAGCTGCTGTCATATGACGGTAAAAATTATGGAATCCCTACGCAGAAATCATTATGTGTTATGTTTTATAACAAAAAGATATTTGAGGAAAACGGAGTTCAGGTGCCTTCTACATATGATGAGTTTCTGAGTGTGTGTGATACCCTGAAAAATAATGGGGTGACACCAATGGCTATGTGCGGTACAGACGCCTGGATCCCTGCCCAGTTTGTACAGCAGATTGCAGGCGGAATGGCAGGCGACAAACTTTTCCAGGATATTTGTGACGGAAGTGAAAAGTGGAACAATGAAACCCATGTAAAAGCGGCCGAAGAAGTGAAGAAAATGGCAGATGCGGGATACTTTCAGGATGGATACATCGGCATGGGACCGGAGGAATCAACAGATTTATTTACCAACGGAAAATCCGCCATGTATTTTATGGGAGCATGGGACGCGGATAAGATCCAGAAGAGCGGTATAGGGGAAGACGCAGGGGCTTTTGTACTGCCGGCCTATGACGCACAGTTCAATAATATTTCCGTAGGCTCAGTGGATACCAGCTTTGCAGTATCGGAGACCTGTAAAAATAAAGACGCGGCTGTGGCATTTTTAAAATTCTGGACCTCCCAGGAAATGGAGGAGATGCTGCTGTACGAAAACAGCAGAATACCGGCAGACAATTTTGAACTGGATACCAGTAAACTGACACCGCTTATGGGAGAAGTGCTGACGATCTCCAATGAGCAGGTAGGACTGACTCCCTGGTGGGACAGGCAGTTTGGAGCCGGAGAAGGCGTGGAGTTTAACAATACCTGCGTCTCGGTTCTTGGAGGGGAAGACGCAAAAGGGGCGTTTGATGCCCTGCAGCAGTTTGCGGAGGATAATGCAGACAGGTAAAGGGATTGTTTAGCAGATGGCTTGGGGGGATGGGGAAGGAGGAGGACTGCAGTTTGCCTCCCCCTGGGGCATCACCTTCCCCTGACTTTGGCTGCGATAGTTAATAAAATAGTTTGGGTTTGGCGAGGTGAAATGGGATGAATAAGGTTTTAGGAAATAAGAAGAGTATCGCGGTTTTTGTGCTGCCGGCTTTTTTGATATATGCGGTTTTTGTGTTGGTGCCTATCGGATATAATGTGTATGTAAGTTTTTTGCAGACAGATCTGATGAGTCCGAGCAAGTTTGTGGGGTTTAAGAATTATGTAAATTTATTCCGGGATTCTACCTTTACCGGAGCTTTGAGGAACAATATTCTGATGGTGATCGGGTCATTGATCGCGCATTTGCCGCTGGCGCTGTTGTTTGGAAATATTTTATTTCAGAAAATTAAGGGAAGTCATTTCTTTCAGACGGTGTTTTTCCTGCCGAGTGTCATCTGCGGAGTGGCTGTGGGGCTGACCTGGACTTTTGTGTATAACTCGGAGTTTGGACTGCTCAATAAATTTTTGGAAGTGATCGGACTGGAGAGTCTGCAGCATGTGTGGCTGTCCGATAAGAATCTGGCGCTGTTTTGTATCATTGTGGTGGTGATGTGGCAGTTTGTGGGATATCACATGATTATCCAGCTTGCAGCTATGAAGAATATCCCCTCCTCTTATTATGAGGCGGCGGAGATAGACGGGGCCAGTAAATGGGTACAGTTTAAGAGTATTACCTTTCCTCTGATCAAACCTATTTTGAAGGTGGATGCTGTACTGATCATCACAGGCTCCCTGAAATATTATGATCTGATAGCAGTTATGACCGGAGGCGGTCCCAATCATGCTACGGAACTTATGTCAACCTATATGTTTTACCAGGGGTTCCGGACACTGAAGTATGGGTATTCCGCCGGGATCGGCGTGATTCTGCTGATCCTGTGCATGTGTTCTGTATTGCTGTCAAACCTGGTGTTCCGTTCGGAACCTGTTGAATTTTAAGAGGAGGACAGTGAGATGAAATTATCGGCAAAGGATAAGGTTTTTCTTGTACTGAAATATATTGTGCTGGGGATTTTTACCATACTGTGTCTTTATCCTCTTTTGTGGCTGTTTTTAAGCTCATTTAAGACAAATACAGAGCTGTATGCAAACCCCTGGGGACTGCCGGAGCAGTTTAGGCTGGATAATTATGTTCAGGCCATAACAGAGGGGCACATTTTGCAATATTTCGGCAACTCTGTTATTATTGCAGTATCAGCCGTTTTGGTGGCAGTTGTGCTGAGCAGTATGGTGTCTTATGCGATCACAAGAATGGAGTGGAGGCTGTCTAAGCTGACGCTGAATATATTTTTGCTGGGAATGATGATCCCGGTGTATGCTATGGTGGTTCCCCTGTTTTCCATGTTCAACAGGATGGGGCTTTTGAATACGCATCTGGCAGTTATCATACCGCATATTGCAATTGCTTTTCCTATGGCAATATTTATTATGACGGGATTTATGGGTTCTCTTCCAAAGGAAATGGAGGAGGCTGCTGTTATGGATGGGTGTAATATCTACCAGATATTTTTTAAGATCATTATGCCTATCTCCAAATCGTCTATCGTGACGGTAGCGGTGGTTACTTTTATCAATATATGGAATGACCTTCTGCTTCCCCAGATTTTTCTGACGGATTCCTCCAAGATGACGCTTCCGGTGGGGCTGACAGAATTCCAGGGACAGTATGCAACCAATTATGTGGCAGAAATTGCGGCGGTCATTATCACCATCGTTCCAAGTGTCATTGTTTACATATGGCTGCACAGACATATTATGGAAGGCATGGTGGCAGGAGCAGTAAAGGGTTGAGACAAGGGAGGAAGACATGAATTTACTGGTTGCGGATGATGAAATGGCTATTCGGAAGGGAATGCTCTCCCTTCCCTGGGGCAATATCGGGATTGAAAATGTGTATGAGGCAGAAAACGGACTGCAGGCCAAAGAGATACTGCAGCAGCAGAAGGTTGACATCATGATCAGTGATATTAAAATGCCCGGCCTTACAGGGCTTGAACTGGCTGAATATGTAAAAGAGTATGATCTGGATACAGCCGTGATACTCCTGACAGGATTTTCTGACTTTTCTTATGCCCAGAAAGCAATCAGAAATGAGGTCTTTGACTATATGCTGAAACCCCTGAGACCCAGGGATATTCTGGAAACGGTATCAGGGGTAATGAGGCGGCTGGAACAGAGGCGCTATCAGGAGAAGGTGGTGCGCAGATATGAGACAGATGCGGACAGTGTTGATCTGGGAGACCAGATACGCTGCCATTTCCGGGGCATCAATCCCCAGTGCATGGAGATCCTTCAGGATATGGCACAGAGCTTTACACAGGATATCACATTGAACTCCATTGCAGACACCTACCATTTTTCACCGGCGTATCTTTCCAGAATGATCAGGAAGGAGACAGGTTACTCCTTCAGCGAGATTTTAAACAGTATGCGCCTGGCTGAAGCAGTGTGGCTGCTTCGTGAAGACAGCGTGAAAATTGGACTGCTGTGTGAAAAATCAGGGTTCCGGGACGCCAGATATTTCAGCCAGGTGTTCAAAAAAGCATTTGGATGCAGCCCGGGAGAATTCAGGAAAAACGCCGGACAGCAGAAAAGTCACAGCATTAAGAGCATACTGGAGCTGATACAGGAAAAGAAATGACATAAGGGCAGGTATGCACAGAGATAAAATAACAGAGATATCCGGGGGCATGTAATGACAGAAAAAGGAAAAGGGAAGCTGAAGATCACGGGAATAAGAAAAAAGATGCTGCTTGTATTTGCCGTTCTTATTACCATAACAGGTGCCGGCATCTCTGTCTTTTCCGCGGCGGTTTTCAAACAGGGATATGGAAAAATCTCCAAGGTCTATCTCCAGGACATAACACAGCAGACCACCAACAATCTTGAAAACATGATACAGACCATAGAGGATATCAATATTCAGATCCTGTCCAGCTCTGTGATACAGGAACAGCTTGAAATTGTAAACGGACAGGAGATGGAGCTGTACAGTATCAGGAATATCAGCAAGATCGTGGAACGGGAGCTGGAGACAAATGCTCTGTTCAGTTCCGATGTGGTTTCCCTGAGTGTCTTCTCAAAAAGCGGTCTGGAATTCTCTGTGAAGAAGATCACGGGGCGGGGGACTGATCTGGCATTTTCCGAGAGGGAGATCTATGCCGCCAACGGGACAACCCTCTGGGGGCTGGTAGGACCGGATGATGACATCTGCATAGCCAAGGCCATTCTGGATCTGACCACTATGAGGCCTATAGGATATATTAATATTGTTTATGAGAGAGAATATTTTGGTGACATTGTCAGAGATAATTCCACAGAATATTCCGGAGCGTGTTATGTAGTGGACCGGGATGGGGTGATCACAGTCACGAACCATGAAAGATACCTGGGAGATGAATTTCCTGTTGAGATAGAGAAATTGAGAGAGTCCGAGACATGGCGGTATGACATACTGAATGGGACAAATTCTTTTTATTATGTGGGGAATGAGATGCCGAATGGATGGACCCTGGTGGAGGCGGTATCTGTAAAGGAGTTTTACAAAAATACATACAGGGTGATCGGATTAACCGGTATTTTTCTTCTGGGAATCTTAATCCTCAGCTTTATCTCTGTGAGCATGGCGACGAAGCATATTGCAAAGCCCACCCAGGACCTTCTGGAGAGCATGAAGCTGTTTGGAATGGGAAACCTGTCTCACAGGGTGGAGGTTAAGACCACAGACGAGATCGGACAGATAGGAAGCGAGTATAACCGCATGGCGGAGAATATCGAGACCCTCATTGAAAAGGTGTATAAAATGGAGATCACGCAGAAGCAGGCTGAGATTGACTTTTTATGTATGCAGATCAATCCGCATTTCCTCTATAATACCCTGGATACCATCAGTTGGATGGCCATCATGCAGGGGAATCTGGATATCTCAGAGATGACGATATCTCTGGCAGACTTGTTGAGGGCAATGATCCAGAAGGACAGATTTGTCACTGTGGAGGATGAGATGAAGACGGTGAAGGATTATCTGCTGATACAGGGACAGAGGTTCGGTGATAAGATTTCTGTTATATATGATATAGATGAACAGGCATATCCCTGCCGGATTCCTAACTTTATCCTTCAGCCTCTGATCGAAAATGCTATCATCCATGGACTGGAACCAAAGCTTGAGAAGGGGACGCTGCGCGTGCAGATAAAATTGGAAAATGAGGCAGTGGCATTTTGTATTGCGGACAACGGAGTGGGAATGAGCAGGGAGGAAATTCAGGCATTGTATGAGAAATGCGAGATGAATGATACCAATCAAAATATTGGACTTAAAAATGTTTACCGAAGACTCATCCTGTGTTATGGTGAAACCAGCAGGCTTCATATAGAGAGCGAAAAGCACAGAGGAACAAAAATCAAGTTTATCCTGCCCATGACGATTATAGGGCAGCAGGAGGAGGAAAACTAAATGAGGAAAACACAGAATTTCAAATGGGACGGCCTTTCTCTGGGTACTTGTTATTACCCGGAACACTGGGACAAAAAGCTGTGGAGGGAAGACCTTAGGCGGATGAAGGAGAACGGAATCTTTACCATCCGAATCGCAGAGTTTGCGTGGAGCAAGCTGGAGCCAAGGGAGGGGGAATTTACTTTTGAATTCTTCGATTCATTTCTGGATTTGGCTGAGGAGGAGGGGATGAAGGTTATATTCGGCACCCCAACGGCTACGCCTCCGGTCTGGCTGACAGAGAAATACCCGGAGGTGCTGAACTGCCGTCTGGACGGGACACCGTTTCGGCATGGGATGAGGAGACATTATAATTACAATTCTCCTGTCTATCGGAAGCTCTGCTCCGTTATTGTGGAGAAGGCGGCAGAACACTACGGACAGCGTCCCTGTATTGTGGGGTGGCAGATTGATAATGAGATCAACTGCGAGGTGGATGTCTTCTATTCTGAGAGCGACACAGCGGCTTTCAGGGAATTCCTGAAGGGGAAATATGGGACACTGGATGCTTTGAATGAGGCCTGGGGAACTGTATTCTGGAATCAGACCTATACAGAGTGGGAGGAAATCTATGTGCCCAGACCCACCGTGCACGATTCCACAAATCCCCATCAGGTTCTGGATTACACCAGATTTATATCTGCAAGCGCTGTGCAGTTCTGTAAAATGCAGAGTGATATCATCAGAAAATATAAAAAACCTCAGGATTTTATCACAACAAACGGTATGTTTGGAAATCTGGACAACCATGAGATGATGGATGAGTGTCTGGATGTCTATACGTATGACTCCTACCCTAATTTTGCCTACTGTCTGTGTGAGGACCCCAAACACTCGGACGATTTAAATGACAGGAAATGGAGCCGGAATCTGTCGGAAGTGCGTTCTGTCTGTCCGCATTTCGGCATTATGGAACAGCAGTCAGGGGCAAACGGATGGAATACCCGCATGGAGGCTCCGGCTCCGAAACCCGGGCAGATGATGCTCTGGACCATGCAGAGTATTGCACACGGTGCGGACTATGTGAGCTTCTTCCGCTGGAGAACCGCAGTTATAGGAACAGAAATATACTGGCATGGAATCCTGGATTATGACAACAGGGACAACAGGAAACTCTCTGAGGTTCACAGAATCTGGAAACGTATCCAGGCTGTCAATGAGATGGCAGGAGCGGAATATCAGGCAGCATTTGGGCTTGTGCGGGACTACGATAATATATGGGATTCCCAGTTGGATGTGTGGCACATGCGGCTGGCGAAGAAAAGTGAAAAAGAGATTTTTACAGCCTCACAGATCAGCCACACACCTATGGATATGGTGTATCTTCTGGAGGATACAGATGCAGAGGAACTGATGAAATATCCTGTTCTCATTTATCCCCACCCCCTGATCCTCACAGAGAAAAGAGCAGAGGTGCTGGAGCAGTACGTGAAGGCAGGCGGATGCCTGATCCTGGGATGCAGAACAGGGCAGAAGGATGAGAACGGCAGGTGTGTGATGCAGCCAATGCCGGGTCTTCTCTCCTCTCTTGCACAGACAGATGTGAAGGAGTTTACGTTTATAGGGCCGGCGGACGATGCAGTGTTCATGGATTGGCAAGGAAAACAGGTGGAGACAGGGCTGTTTAATGATATTCTTGCCACCACAGGGCCGGATGTCAGAATTTTGGCAAAATACAGCTCTAACTATTATGAAGGGCGCCCGGCGCTGGCAGAGACTGTATGCGGCAAGGGAAAGGTTCTGCATTTCGGAGGAACCTTTACCAGAGAAAATGTAAAGGAATTCCTGGCCTATACAGGAGTGCTGAGTCCTTATCAGGAACTGGTGGAGGTGCCGGAGGCCTGTGAAATAGCCATGAGGGTGAAGGATGGAAAAAAATATCTCTTTGTTCTGAACTATGGCAAAGAGCCGCAGAAAATTGTGCTCAAAGAGGCAGTCATGGATATGGACACAAAAGATGAGGTACAGGGAAATGTCCTGCTTAAGGGATATGAGACCAAAGTTTACAGGATTTTTTAACACATATCAGGCAGAATGAATCACAGAAATTCAGGAAAACGCAGAAGTCCGCAGAGTCTTATACGGCGGCTTCTGCGTTTTATATTGCGTTCAGATAAGGGACAGCCATGATTGCCACAAATTTTCTTTGGCGGTATAATGAAAATATTATCCATGAAAAGACAGGAGGAACAGCAGAATGGAAATATTGGATATTGTAGATGAATCAGGCAGTCCCACAGGGGAGACCATTGACAGGGAGACTGCCCATGCAAAAGGGATCCTGCACCGCACCGCTCACGTGTGGCTTCTTCGCAGACGCAATGGCAGGACAGAGGTACTGCTTCAGAAACGGAGCAGGGATAAGGATTCTCATCCCGGATGTTATGACATTTCAAGTGCGGGGCATATACCCGCGGGTGTGGATTTTATTCCCTCTGCGCTCAGAGAACTGAAAGAGGAGCTGGGAGTAGATGCCCGCGCGGAGGATCTGGTTTTCTGTGGCAGGAGAAGGATTTTTCACAGGGATGTGTTTTACGGCAGGGATTTTGTGGATAACCAGGTCAGTAATATCTACTGTATGTGGACAGACATAGAACCGGAGCAGATGAGGCTTCAGAGAGAAGAGGTGGAGGAAGTAAAATGGATGGATCTTGATCTTTGCAGAGAAATGGTCAGGACAAACGGCATTCCCCACTGTATTTACATGGAAGAACTGGATATGCTGCCCTGACAGCATATCCAGTTCTTCTGGAAGATCATTAATGGTCCAGGGGAATCAATACAGATACCTGGAAAATATTATCTTTTGCCTCAAAGCTGACCAGTCCCCCATGCCGCTCCACCACGGCCTGCACGGATTGGATTCCCAGGCCCATTCCTTTTCTTTTGGAGGAGTAATAATGGCCGTCTTTTTGACGGATGACCCCGTCAAAGCTATTGTCTGCAACAAGACGAAGCTGCTTCCGGCTTGTCTTGCCTTTCAGAATGATGAAGCGCCTTCCTGTCTTCTGACGGGAGCAGGCTTCCACAGCATTTTCCATGAGATTTCCCAGTAAAATGCATAAATCCGCATCCGTAAAGTCTAACCCTTCAGGCAGAAGAAGAACGGCGTCAAAGTCGGCATGGATCTGGGCCGCCGCGGTGGAGTAGTAATGCAGAATGGCATCTGCCGCAGGATTGTTAGAGTATGTGACTACGTCGTGTACTTCTTTGGAAGGCTCATATTCTGCCAGATATCTCCGGATGCCTTCCAGGGACTCCTTGTCTGCCAGGCCCCGAAGTGTGCGCATATGATGCCGCAGGTCATGGGATGCGGTCCTTGCGGCATTGATCTGCTCCGTTAGCTGCAGATAGTGATCTTTCTGCATGGCGAGCTGACGTTCCATCTGCCGGTGTTCCTCCTGCATGGTAAGGCTGCGGCGGTATGCCTCCGCAAGATTGCCGCACAGTACACAGAAGAGACCAACCATGAGGGCTGCCCCGCCAATCTCTACAAACCGTCCGCCGTATACAGGCTCATACATGGACATAAACCGGTCCGAAAGAAGAGCTGCGGCAAATATTACTGAGGTGTAGAGCAGCAGGAGCGAATATTTTTTCTGCAGAATGAATGCCATGGCTGAAGTGATGAGAAGGTAGAGGGCAGTTCCGTATTTTAACAGGCCCGAAATAAAGGAAAAGCCTGTGAGCATACTGACACTCATGCGGGAAGCAAAGATACCCACAGCCAGGGAGATTACGGTTCCCAAGGAGCAGACGGTGATCCATGGGATGGAAAATACACCCTTCAGACTGCAGAGGCGGCTCTGCAGTATCACTACCAGCAGTAGAATAAAATAAAAACAGGTCAGATTCAGTGTGTACCAGGGCTGTACCCCGGTGGTGAAAAAGCCGTGCAGCAGGGGAAAGGCCGTATACCCAATATGGCACAGGCACAGCAGGGCGTACAAAAACCCTTTGTTCCACCGGGCGCGGACTCCTATGTAAAGGGACAGAAATACACCAAAAGAGGCCAAAAGCAGAGAGGCAATGCGCAGCATATGCCGTGTTTCCCTGGCGCTGCTCACCGCATCGACCGTTCCGAAGGCTGGTGGATAGACCATTCCGCTGTATATCCAGGAATAGTCAGTGACAGCCAGAAGGAGGACAGCGGTTCCTTCGCTCTGGAAAATGACCATGCGGTTGTTGATGGCAGGTTTGTAGGCGTGAGGCGCCGGATTTCCTGATTGCAGAAGCAGTTCATTGTCCAGGTAAAGACTGTAGGAGGAGTAGATTTCCGGAAGCTCCAGCGCATATGAGCGGAGACCGGGAGGAAGATGCAGGGTGAGGCGGTAAGTACAGCATCCGTGAGGAGAATTAATATAATTTCCTGTCTCCATTCCTCCGTACTGTCCTACGGATACATACTGCCGGTAAGTATCTGCCGGCCTTTTGGCAAAGGTTTCAGGTGAAAAGCTCACATTGGGATAAAACTCCCATTCGCGGATCAGGTAGCGCAGGGGATCTTGGGCAAGCTCACCCTCAGACAGAGAGAGGACGCCGCAGATCGGCAGGGCACCATTTCGTGTATATTTATTGTCATATCGGTACAGCAGTCTGAACATAAAAAGCGAAGCGATCAGAATGAAAAAAGGAATGACTCCGAGAAGAAACAGCTTTTTAGCGTTTTTCATGGTGTGCCCTCCTTTTCAGTATAACTATAATGACAGCAGAGAAAGACAGGATACCTGCAGCCAGGTACAGGATGATATAAGCTGCCTTTTTCCGGGACAGTGGTTCCAGTATCTGCCCGTCTTCCTGCTGAAGTGTGTATGTGCCGGTGGCGTATATTTTAGCTGAGGCTCTGTTCTGCGGGGCCAGATACTGTATCTGGCTTTTACTGCCTGTGCCTACGTGGATCAGAGACAGTTGTTTGGCCTCATCCTTGTCCGGGAAGGGAAAGGGCATGGTCACAGTGCTCTCTGAAAACGTGCCGGCTTCGCTGCCGTCAATACGGATCGACAGGGTAAAGGAGTAATCGTCCGTCTTCTGAATGGAAACCTCAAACAGAGCATGGTCTGCCAGATCCAGAGCGGAGAGGTAGGCAGAGGGGATTTCCACGGTGATCCCCTTCTTCTCAAAAAGAACAGAATCCGGATTTGCCTCCAGCAGCATCCGCAGGCGTGCTCCAGTGATGATAGTTGAGGTGTCAGTGACCTGTTCCATTACAGGCGTCTGTTCCTTGTCCCCGAGGGAAGTCTCAGATGTTTTCTCCGAAGGGGCAGTGGTCCCTGTCTTATCCGTATTCGTGCTTGCAGTGACAGAGGTATCCGGCTGCGCGGATGAGGGCGGCGTTTGAAGCGTCGGGCGTGTAATGTGGGTCTCTGTGCCGCTGCCGTCCGGCGTTGTGCTGTCCAGTGTTGTACTGTCTGACGTTGTGCTGTCCGGCGCTGAGTTATCCGGCACAGGCTGCTGTTTTTCGTCTGTGGTGCCGGGCATATCCTCTGCTTCCTGGGTATCGGTGACAGGAGGGGGCTGATTGAAAGACGGAAGTTCCTGTTCATTCCGGTCACCGCCGTCGTCATCACCACCGCCGTCAATATCCACTTTTCCGAAGGAGAATTTCAGGACGTTGGATCTGCCTTCCCTGCTTCCCCCCTCTACTAAAAGGCAGAAGAGATATTCTTTATCCTCAGAAAGGCCTACTACCTGCGCACTGAGAGAATAAACAGCGCTGCCTGGCAGTTCCATAATATCCCGCCAGGTTTTTCCGTTGTTATCTGAGTAAAATAATGTCATTTTGCGCGCGTCTGTAATTTCTGAAAAAAACTGTATTCCCACGCTGTCCATGAGTTGATAGGCGGCTGAAAGGAATGGCTGATCCGGTGCTATGATATGCAGGGGAATCTGCATAGGAGCCGGATAGACGGGAAACCAATCGGGGATAAGGGGCACAACCGTAATTGTGAAATCCCCTGCTGTGGGGTAGGAGTCCTGTAATCCTTCTATACTGACAGGGCAGTCGTATGCGTAATCAAAACCGTCATCGGAAGTGATAAGATAGTGCAGGCTGTCTCTGATGATCTGGTCGGAATAAACGCCTGTGGGATAGCAGTAGCCGGTAGTTTCAAAATGTCGGTCATATAAACGGAAATCAAAGTCCAGGGCTACGGCATCCGGTGATTCCGGATAAACCTGACAGCCCAGCAGGGAGACAGAAGAAAGAGCGGAAACGGCAGTGCCGCTTTCGCTGGTGATGCTGCTGAGCACAGCCCGCAGAGGCCGTTTTGTGCTGAGGGCCAGCGCGCCTTGTCCCTGTGCTGATATATGGGCCAGTGCCAGAACAGAATCGGGTCCGTCTTCATAGGATACAGCCACAGCATTTCTGCCGCAGGCAGTGACAGAGGCCAGATTGGAGTCCCATACTCCCTGATCCACTATCTGTACAGCGGTACAGCTTTCTCCGGAAGCTGTGATCTGTGTCTGTTCTGTGGTGTTCAGGTATCCGTTTACCAAAAACATAGGCTGTGTGCCGGTACCTCCGTAGAATTCAACAGGTCCCTTTGCGTAAAAGCTGCAGTCGTACGGAATCTGTATGCTGTAATTTCCCATATAAACCGCAGTGGGGGTGCTGAATTCCATTACATCGGGAAAGTTTTCCCATATAATATCATCCGTGAGGATGATCGTGTCTGTGGGATGGTACAGCAGTGCTTCGTACAGCTCACATGCATTGGAGCAATAGGTCATTTTCGTGGTCTCTGAGGCTCTTACAGGACAGGCAAATAAAAAAGTCAGGGGAAACAATATGAGAACAGAGAAAAACAATGTTTTGGCTGATTTCATATATCCTCCTCTCTTCGGAGATCTTTCAGGGAGTATTCAAGAAAGGCTCTTTTCAAAGCTTTTCTTCCCCGCTGGCGGATCGGTACATGTTCGTTGTTTTTCAGGAGAAATTCATCGGAAGGTACGCTGTCTATCCAGTCCATATTGACCATGATATTTCGGTTACAGGATAAAAAACGGGAATCCCCGGCAAGGGTGTCCAGAACAGCGGCAATGGGGTCATAAACCATGATCTGTTTGTCCAAAAGATGAACATAGGTGTGCCTGGCAATACAATCAACATAAAGAATATCACCCAGCAGAATTTTTGTTTTAAGGTTTCCTTTTGCCGTAAGTGTTATGTACTGGCTGTTTTTTTCAAAGGGGCAGCAGACAATGTCAAGGGCCTTCTCCAGGGCCTCTTTTTTCAGAGGTTTGGTCAGATAATAAGATGCATTTACCTCATAACTTTCCACTGCATGTACATAACTGGTAGTGAAGAAGATAAGGGAGCAGGAGGTGTCTGTCTGCCGGATCTTTCTGGCTGTGTCCATGCCGTTTATACCGTCCATATAGATATCCAGGAAAACGAGGTCATATCGTCCCGGGTAATGGGAATCAAGAAAATCCTGACCGGAGGAATAGCATGTCCAGTCAGCAGATATGTTTTTATTCTGAAAGTAGGATTTCAGCATTTTGATCAGTTCCCGGCTGTCGTTTTCTATGTCTTCAACTATAGCTATCTGCATAAAGATGTCTCCCCTCATTGCCCTGTAATGTATTATTTATAAATATTTTAACATAACAATTTTTAATTTACATTGCCAAAAACGGAATTTGGAGCAGAAAACCGGATTTTCAGTAATGAAAATATGACTTTTCGTCTTCAAACCGGAGTTTGAGTAAGGGTTTCTATCCATTCATTGTGGTATATGATATATTTTTATAATAAAGCACGAAAGCACGGAAAGTAAAAGGCTGGTTTATACTGTCCACGCGGATGGGAGGAAATATTATGGATGAAAAAAGAGAATTTTCTATTACGATCACAGGCTTTGAGTGTAATACATGGCAGGGGGACTTTGCGTGTGATGGATTTAATGCACCGTTTTTGAGTGAACTGGATCTGATTCATCTGATGGAAGACCAATTGAATGTATGCTCTCCCGTAACACCAAAGTTACAGGATCCGGAAGAATAGTCAGGAGAAGGAAACGAATGGGATATTAGGAAAAGTATCGGCAGACCAAATGGCTGCCGGTACTTTTTTTAGAAAGAAATAATATTGAATCTTATTGGTTAAAAAGTTATAATGATAAGGCACATAAACCAACAGCGGAAGAACCGGGGGATTCCGGTCAGTGCAGTGAATGTTCAGATCTGCTGAAGAGTTATAACACGCAGACAGAAGAGGAGAGAAATGAAAAAGAAAACAGGATATATCTATTTGTTTATTACATTTTTTATATGGGGCAGCATCTACGTGGTGAGCAAATTTGCCCTTGACGTTATGGCGCCTTTTATGCTGCTTCTTGTCAGGTATCTGGTCTCAGTGGCAGCTCTTGCCGTGCTGCTCAAACTGCGGGGAACCAGGAAAAAGGTGAAGAAGGGAGACTGGAAATATATTCTGATCGTAGGCGCTCTGGGATATTTTGTCTCCATTGGCTGTCAGGTCATAGGAACAAATCTTCTTGATGCCTCCCTGGCTTCTCTGATCAATGCCATGAATCCAATCTCCATTTCTATACTGGCTGTGATATTTCTGGGAGAAAAGATATATATAAAAGATGTGGTGAGTATTGCGGTATCCCTTGTGGGGGTTTACATAATATTGGGAGCAGGAGGAGGCAGTATCAGTGTCGCAGGCGTGCTGGCCTCAGTATGCTCCGTGCTTTTGTGGTCAGGGGCATCTGTGGCTATCCGGAGGATCTCCGGTGGTTACGATCCTGTCCAGATCGCGCTGTACGGAATGGCTGTTGCGCTTCTTTTAAACATTCCGGCTGCTGGAGTGGAGGCGGTGAGTGTACACAGCACCTTTACTGCCAAAGCTGTCTGGTCCTGCATTTATCTGGGAATTGTGGGGACAGCGGTTGCGCATACCTTATGGAATATGAGCCTGAAGCTTCTGGATGCCAGCGTGTGTTCCATGTTTTATCCTCTGCAGCCCTTGACCTCTGCAGTGCTGGGGATTTTCTTTCTGCACGAGGTGATCACGTGGAACTTTGTGGTGGGAGGCCTGCTTATCTGCGCAGGTGTGCTGATCACAGTTCTCTTTACAGCAGGGAAAAAGCAGCAAAGAGAAGTAACCGGCGGTGTGAAACAGAAAGAAAAGTTGGAGTGAAAAATGCATAGCACAGAAAAGAAGGAGCCGGCTTATATTAAGCGTTATTAAGCGGTATCTATCAGAACGAGCATAATGGGCAAAAATATACGCCGATATTTTCTCCTCTCAACAAAAATGATCAGAAAAGGCAGAAACAGGACAGCTATTTCTTTAGCATCTGTATCACCTATTGCGGTAAAAAGTGTGGAACCAGAATAAGGATTCCACACTTTTTTGTGGTTTAGCCGGTCCCCTGTTCAGACAGCGGCTATTCTGCAAAGTATGAACAGGGACATTGCCTGTCTCTTACAGGTGTAGAAGAGGGTAAAATCTATTGAATCTTATTCCGTAAAAAGCTATAATAGTAATATTATATATTGGTTGGATGCGGGAGACGCGGGGGAGAACAGATGGAATTGTCAGATATGCATTACAGTAAAAAAAGAAAATACAGATATCCCGCAAAAAGCCGAAGAATCTGGATCATGATTTCCGTTTTGCTGGTATCCTGTTGTATCCTGGATCTGATCTATTATAAAAAGGTACAGGATGGACTTTTGGAACAGACATACAGTGATCTGAAAAAGGAAAGTAATATCGCCCGGGGGAATCTGGAAAGCCGTTTACAGGCAAAACAGGAATGGCTGGAGATGATAGCAGCGTTTTGTGATATACCGGACGGTTCAGGAACCGAAAACTGGTGGGATAAGACCAGGCAGTTCTGCTCAGAAGATTACAGACTGGAAATGGGAGATACGCAGGGCAATATATATTACGGAGACCACCAGTCAGGCTATGTTGGGGATAAACCGTATTACCGGGAAATTATAGCCGGAAAAAGAAGTATATCCGGAATCCAGTCCATGGGATATCAGGATCAGAATAGTATTGTAGTGGGGGTTCCCATCTTCCGGGACGGGAAAGTGGAAGGTGCCGTATGCGCGGAATATACAGTGAGCAGCCTGGGAAATCTGATCAACGGCTCGGAAATGAGTCAATACGGGGCGAATCTTGTATTTACCCCCGAGGGCAAACTGGCTGCATCCTACAGCGGGATGGAACATTTTGAGACGGTTTATGAAATGCTGGAAACCATGGAATATAAAAAACAGGGTGAAGTCCGGCAGTTCAGAAAGAGTATAGAAGCCGGGGAATCGGGATATCTGATATATTATAACGAGGGTAAGATGCGTCTTCTCTATTATCAGCCTGTGGGGATCAGGGACTGGGCAATAGCTACCCTGGTTGTCACAGACAGTTATGAGAAGATTTTCAATGATTTAAGGAGCATGTCCATTGTTATCCTGTTGGCAACCACTGTCCTGATCATGGCTGCCGCTATTCTCACGGCTTACGCGCTGAAGGTAAGGCGTAAGGAGATCGAGAAGGTGAAAAAGGATGCCCTGACAGGAGTTTTCACCAGAGAGGCCGCGCTTCAGATGATACAAAAAGAGTTTGGAAAAAAGGACGGCGGGAATTATAGGGTGTGCATGTTCCTGGATATAGACCATTTCAAAGAAATCAATGATACATATGGGCATGATGCCGGTGACAGAGTCCTGATCGAATCAGGGGCAATTTTAAAAAGATGTCTGAGAAATACAGATATCGTGAGCAGATACGGCGGTGATGAATTCTGTATATGGGTCTATGGTGAGGCGGACAGCACTGTGCTTGTGAACATTGCCAACAGGATCCTGGGGGAATTCCGTAAAATCGGCTCTGTGAGTGTCAGCATCGGGATTGCTGCGGCAAAACAGAAGGAGTCTGATTACCTGGAGGTTCTAAAACGGGCGGATCAGGCCCTGTATAAGGCAAAAAGGCAGGGCAGGAATCAGTATGTTTTGGATTATTCAAAAGAGGAGACATGAGTGTGAGATGTATTCCGGTTTCGGGAGTATTGTATGGATTTTTATTTATAACTGTAGGAACAGGGATAGTTATGAAATGATACGATAAATATGTAAAATGAGAGACTGATAAATGGAAATATAAGCCGTCAGATAATTTCAAATATCTGGCGGCTTATATTTGCTTTTACCGGGTAAAATGGCAGGAATATACCTGTAGGATATTATTCTTGAATATTGGATATATCTGTGGAAAAATTTTCTGAACTTGTCCGCTTTACAGGGAACGGTTGTTTATGATACCGTGGATAAAGGTGAAGGGCAGGACAAAAGGATACTGTCTGAAGACGGATACAGAGGAGAAGAGTATGAGAAAGAAACAGGTATTGTTTATACTTACGGCTATTTTATTAACTCTGTCAGGATGCGGGGCCAGGGTTCAGAAGGGCGAAGGACTGGTGCCTCCAAAGGGACAGGATACAGAGGAGAAGACAGAGCTGGCCGTATTTTATTCCGGTGAGGATGCCAGAAGAATTTCCGTGATGGAGGAATTGTGCGAAAAATTTATGGAAGAGAATCAGGATATACAGCTTATAAGTGAGCACTCCGGCAGCGGAATCTACTCGGAGACATTAAAAGCGAAGGAAGCGGCCGGAGAGTTTCCCGACATTTTTGAGATTCAGGATCCGTATACTTTTGCGGAGGCCGGAAAGCTTGGAGTCATAACAGAGAATGTGGGGAAACTGGTGGAACAGCCGTTTACCATTGATGGAAATATCTATGCTGTGCCTTTTTACAAGACTTCTTTTGGAATTATCTATAACCAGGTGATCTTTAAGGAACTGGGATTGGAAGTTCCCAGGACATACGGGGAATTTTTGGAGGTGTGCAGAACTTTAAAGCAAAGTGGTACTGCACCTTTAGCTGCGGGGGGAAATCCCACAGAGACGGGAAAATACTGGCTGAATTATTATTTTCAGGTGGATATTGCAAAAGAAGACCCAAACTGGCAGAAAAAGAAAAATGAAGGCCGGGTATCCTTTCAGGACGACAATGTAAAGAAAATGCTCACAGATTATCAGGATATGATGAATGGGGAGTATATGCTGGAAGACTCTGTAAATATGAATGAGAATCAGGTTATTCAGGCTCTGATCAACCAGGATGCTGCCATGGTACTAACGGCACCTTCTATGGTTTCAAAAATATGGGAGGCATACCCTCTGGCAGTGGAATCCGGAAAGAATACCCTAGGCGAGGAGCTGGAGGAGGATCCCTGCAGATTCCGGCTGGGTTGGTTCTTTCTGCAGGACCAGGCAGGTGAGCCTGTGGTAGTCAGTGAAAAAGGTGCACAGTGGGCAGTTTCGGACACCTGCGGGGAGAACGCGGAAAAGAACCAGGCAGCCATGAGATTCTTGGAATTTTGTTACAGGAAAGAGAACTATAGAAAAGTATTGCAGACCGTTTACGCCATCCCTGCAACTAAGGAGAAAATACTGTACCCTGCCCCGGCAGTGCAGCAGAGCTTTCTTGTGGATTACAGGTATGCAGATAAAAGCGATGTGTATCTGGGGAATGAGGATACACCGGAGAATTTCAAGCGCAGCATGTACGATGTATTTTTTTCTGTTGCAACTAAGACCATGAGTGTGGACACAGCGGCGGAAAAACTGGATGAATACTGGGACAACATGGCGGGAGGCTGAAGGAGGAGCAAATGAAAAGAAAGGAAAACAGACAGCACTATCAGAGCCTTTTTGTAAAATCCGTGGCTGCACTGATTTTAATCGGCATTGTTCCTCTATTGATCATGGGTATATCCATCTACAGATCTTATATGGACTCCCTGAGACAGACCCTTCTCTCCAATATGTACCGAAGTGCCCTCTATGTGGGGAAAAATGCGGCGGATATGTTTCAGGAGATGGAGGAGACTACAAAATATTTTTATAATTATAATATCACAGAGTATGATTACCTCTATGAGCTGATGGAGGATGATACTATTACCCAGGCCCGCAGGGAAGCTTTGATGAATGACGTACTGCGAGACATTTTATATATGAATCAGCATATTGACCATGTGTTTTTTATCACCCCCAAAGGGGAGCAGTATTCTGTCATGCGTCCGCCGGAGGTCATGGTGAAGGAGGAGGAGATGAGTCAGTTTCATGAGGAAAATTTCCTGAAAGGGGAGAAACAGATGCGCCTTCTGCCTACTCACAAAACCAGTTATTATTCGGATGTCAGCGATTTTACTGTGACCAGGAATATCATGAACACAAGAACCATACAGTCCGCGGACGGACAGGTGCTGGGAACGCTGTATATTGATGTGAGCGCAGAGTATTTTGACAGTATCATCAATGAGACGGATTTGGAGGATGGCTGCAGGATGTATGTCATAGACAGAAAAAAGAAGGTCTTTGTCTACAGCCAGGAAAAGGAAAATATCGGAGGCAGCATCGGTAAGCTGGAGGATTATCTGTCTGATATGGAGGAGGATAAGCAGTACATAAAAGCAGACGGGAACTATTTTATATATAGGCTGATCCCTGAGACGGACTGGATCGTGACCGAGGAGATTCCTGCGTTTAACCTGGAGAACAGCTATCAGGAAATACAGACGAATATTTTGATCATCATTGGATTCAGTGTGGTCCTGCTCATGATCATCTATTTCTTTTATTCAAAAATGATGAATAAGCCTATCCTCACATTAAAAGATGCTATGGAACAGATCCAGGACGGCAATCTGGACACAAGAGTGACAATAAAGTCCAATGACGAGGTAGGATTCCTTGCAAAAGGATTGAATCAAATGACGGAGAACCTGCAGAATCACATACAGCAGGTGTATATAGCGGAAATCCGGCAGCGGGATGCGGAGATAGAGGCTTTGAAGACGCAGATACAGCCTCATTATCTCTACAATACTCTGGATGTTATCCGAATGACTGCCATTACAAATGATGATAATGTGACGGCAGAGATGATAGACAGTCTGTCAGGTCAGCTCAAGTATCTGATAGGGAACGCCAGGGATATGGTTACTCTCCAGGCTGAGATTGACAGTATACGCAATTATTTTAAGATCATCCGTATCCGGTATGACAACCGTTTTGAGCTGGAGATCAATATCGAGGAGAAGCTTTTGGGCTTGGAAGTCCCTCAGCTGATCATCCAGCCTGTAGTGGAGAATGCAGTTAAATACGGTCTGAAACCCAAAGACGGTACAGGGGTCATAGCTGTCAATGCCAAGGAAGAGGAAGGCTGTCTGGTGATCACAGTGATGGACAACGGTGTGGGGATGGAACCGGAGCGGCTGAACGCGGTACAGGAACGTCTGGAGAGCCCTGAGACAGTCAAGCACCCCAGGAGTAAACGGGCCAGTCTTGGACTCAAGAATGTGTATGACCGCATTAAGCTCATGTTTGGTGATGCTTACGGTCTGGAGATAAGCAGCTTTGAGAATATAGGAACTATGGTAAAATACCGGCTTCCCATCATAGACGGGACCAGTCCGGCAAAAGAGGATTCGGGAGGAGAGAATGTTTAAAATTATTATTGCAGATGACGAGCCGGTAATTATCAGGGGGCTGAAAAAAATGATGAATTGGGAGCGGCTGAACGCGGAGGTGATCGGGGAGGCTGCCAACGGGGAGGAACTGCTGAAAAAGACGGAAGAGCTGAAACCGGATATTATTATTTCGGATGTTGCCATGCCCAGAAAGACAGGACTGGATGTTATCCGGCAGATTCGGGAGAATGGTTGGAAGATAAAGGTCATATTCCTGAGTGGATATCAGGAGTTTGACTATGTAAAGAAGGCGATCAGCTATGAGGCTGTGGACTATCTTCTGAAACCCGTGGGGCAGGAGGAACTGGAACAGTCTATTCTGAGGGCAGAGAAAATGCTGCGCACAGACAGTCCCATGGAATACTGGGAAGAAGAGAAGGATGACATGCAGACTGTTTTCAAGAAGATCAATTCAGAGTACGAGTGCAGAGATCTGTACAGCCATTTTCAGGAGATGGGGATTGAGACGGAGGGAAAACGGTTCGTTGGTGTGTGTTTTGCAATCTCCCCCGAATTGAATCGGAAAGTGACAGACCAGAATATGAGGGAGCTGCTGCGGTTCTCTATATTTAAGCGTATCCAGGATCATCTCCGGGAGAATAAATGCGGATTTGTGATCAAGCGGGAACCAAACAGCAGCAATGTGGTCCTCCTAATGGAGAAGGACTGTGATGAAGAATGGATTAAGCGGAAAATCGGACGAATCAGAGAGTGCATTTATGGAGAGTATAAAACATGGCTCATAACCGGTGTGGGAAAGTGTGTGGAGCAGGCCGCTGACCTGAAATATGCGTATAAAACCGCAAAATTTTCCTGTGAGCTGTACTATTTCTGCCGGGAGGAAGTGGTCTGGTATCAGGAGATATCCAGAGAATTCTGTTCCTCTTTTGAAGATTATAATTCATGCTATAAGGAACTGCTGGATCAGATCCTGAATAGGAGAGAGGAATGGACAAAAACTCTTTCCAGGATTTTAGATATTATTGAAAACCTGCATTACGGAAACAGATATGCAGCGGAGAACCGCAGTATTGCCATGGCTATGGATCTGTTCCGGGATTTGCAGGAATATCATGTGCTGACAGATGGCGTTAGGGAAGAGTATGACAGATTTACGGCAAAAATACGGACTCAGAGTACATTCCGTGATCTGAAAAAGCTGGTGTGCATTTATCTTGAAAAACTCATCAGAGAAAATGTATGCAGCGGTGCAGACAGTGAGCGTGAGTCCATCACTCTGGTAAAGAATTATATCCAGGAGCATTATGCGGAGGATATAAGTCTTGGGAGCATGGCCAAGATGGTATACATGAATCCGTATTATTTCAGTACATTTTTCAAAAAAGAGACAGGACAGAACTTTAAGAATTATCTGGTGGAGGTGCGCATGAGGCAGGCTATGAGACTGCTTATGGCCTCTGATATGAAGACATATGAGCTGGCAGAGGCCGTGGGGTATCATGATGTCCGTACATTTACGGATAAATTCAGGGAAGTCTTCGGAGACAGCCCCTCCGCATATAAAAAGCGCAGAAAAATATAAAGCATCTGTTTAGTCAGATCTGGGCATTTACTGGGCTGACCATGTATAAGAACAAGGGGAATATAAAAAGGGTGGTGTTTTTAATATTATTCCGTGGGGTTTTTTAGGAGAGCGTCCGATTTCATTGTCCGTGTTTTGAAAGTATGATACTCTTTCGTCAGTACAAGTGGTACGGAAAAATTCAGATGAAGGAAAGAGGGAAATATCATGAAGAAAAAGGTAGTAGCAGCGTTAATGTGTCTCACAATGGCTATGTCACTGGCAGCATGCGGCGGCGGTTCCAGCAGCTCAGGGGGAGAATCAGCTTCCAAAGGGGACAGTAAGGACCAGGAGAGAGTTGTAGAACTTTGGACCTGCTGGACAGACGGCGCGGATACACAGATCGCGGGTACGGAGCAGATCAAGAAGTTTGAGGAGGAGACAGGAGTCAAAGTAAATCAGACAAACTTCACATATGATATGCTTCATGAGAAGATTCTGACAGCGGCAGCAGGCGGTAATGTACCGGACCTGATCTGGGGACTTCCGGAATATGTAGGCGAGTTCTACAACATGGGAATCGTTGAGGATCTGACAGACCGGTTTAACGAATGGGAAGATAAAGACGCCCTGTCTGAGGCTGTGGTGAAAGCCATGACCATTGACGACAAGATCGTGGGTATCCCCTATGAGATGACTGTGCGTGCCTATCTGACACATGAAAAGGACATCACAGCATCCGGCATTGAAGTGCCGGAAACATGGGAAGATCTGCTGGCACAGACAGATTATAAAGAGAAAAACGGAAAATACCTGACAGAGCTGGCCTGCACAGGCGTCCGCTCTGCACAGGAACTGCTGGTGTACCTGGCTCAGTACGATCTGGAAATTGCCTCTGCACAGGATGACGGAAAATATAAAAACACCTGGAAAGACAACAAGGATGAGCTTGATAAAGCTGCAAAAGTGTTCCAGTTCTACAAAGACCTTGTAGACCAGGGCATCATTGATCCTAACTGCAAGAATTGGGGCTGGGAAGAGACAGACGAGAACTTTGCAACGGGTATCACCTCCACATATGTATCAGGAAACTGGCTGGCAGAGCGTGAATCCTCCAACCCGGATACCATGGATGATGTGGCAGTAACCGCCATCCCTTATCCCTCAGACGGACATGAGGCTACTTACATGGAATGTAAACCGCTGTTCATCATGGCTGACAGCAAGAATAAAGATGACGCGTTTGAGCTGGCGACTGCATTCTGCAGTAAAGAGTGGCAGGAAGCAGGATTTGCAGACCGTTCCCCGCGCTCTGATGTATCTACAGACAGCAAATGGAGCAAGGATTTCCAGGCATTATCCGATACAGGGATCACCTTCCCTCCGGTAACTCTGGGAGGTATCACACAGGCGATGCAGGATGCCATGGCGAAAGTGCTTCAGGAAGGTGAAACTCCCGAAGCAACCGCAGAATGGTTATGTGACGCAGTCAATGCCTCCTTATCCGATTCCGGTGAATTAAGCGAATAAAAAACAGAATGCCGGAATGTTTAGGCAGCAAGCATAAGCGTTTCGGCGCAGGAGTCCGGCTTGCCGGGCTCCTGTTTCTTTTCAGGCAGAAGTTCGTCCATTGGAAATGTTACGTTTCAGGCAGAAGTTTGGCCATTGGAAATGTTACGTTTCAGGCAGAAGTTCGTCCATTGGAAATGTTACGTTTCAGGCAGAAGTTTGGCCATTGGAAATGTTTCATTTTAAATAGAGTTCCGGACTCGGAAATTCGTATAGGAGGGAATTAGAGTTGAACAAATTTAAGAAGCTTACCAGAGACCAGCGGAAATGGCGGACAGCTATTATCATGCTGCTTCCCGCGCTTGTTTTCCTGGCTCTTTTGATCGCGTATCCCCTTGGGAAAGTAATACACGACGCGTTTTACCATGTGCATCTGATCAACAAATCTATGACCGGTTTTGCCGGGATGGCCAATTTCCAGAAGGTACTGGCAGATGAGCATTTTGGTCAGGCAGTGAAAAACACTGCGTACTGGACTATCTTTTCCGTGCTGGGTGAATACTTGGTGGGTATGGTGACTGCAGTTCTGCTGAACCAGAAGTTTAAGGGCAGAGCCATATTCAGGACCTGTATCTTTATTCCGTGGCTTGTGCCCATCATCGTTGCAGGCATGACATGGGACTGGCTGCTGAACCCGGAGTTCGGTATCATCAATTATATGCTGACCAATATGCATATTATAAGCCAGCCCATCAATTTTCTAGGGGATTCCAAGTATGCCATGGCAACGGTTATTTTTGTAAATATATGGAGAAGTTTTCCTTACTACACCATCTCCTTTTTGTCAGCCATGCAGTCCATCCCCGGAGATCTGTCCGAGGCGGCTGCCATTGACGGGGCAGGCGTGTTCAAACGTTTTTTCAAGGTTACGCTCCCGCAGCTGCGCAGTGTTTCCCTTGTGATCGTGTTTATACATATTATCTGGACTGCAATCAACTTTGATTTTATCTGGGTTATGACAGAGGGCGGGCCAAACTATGCAACGGAGACCCTGCCGCTTATGATCTATCGCTATTCTATGAAGAAGTTTGACGTTGGTGCTGCTTCGGCGCTTTCTACCATGATGTTTACGGTTATGGTGGTGCTGTTTATTTTCTATTACAGGAAGCGTTCCAGTCTCAGTGATGATATGGCATAAGAAAGGAGGAGATAAGAGATGTTAAATAAAAGAAACCGTGTTATCAGCAAGATCGTTACCTATGTATCCCTGGTGTTTTTTTCAGCTATCTGTATTTTCCCCTTTTTGTGGATGCTTTTGTCAGCACTGAAGCCGAAGACGGAGATACGTACAGCAACGCCGTCGTTTTTGATCCATGCCCCCACTTTGGAAAATTTTAAAAGGGTACTGGTGGATGTGGGATTTTTGCAGTATATTAAAAATAGCTTTTTTGTTTCTATTGTGGCTTGTATCCTTTCCATGATCATAGCAGTTATGGCCGGATACGCCCTGAGCCGGTATTATAAGATGAAGCTGGTGAAGACTTCCAATCTGGCGATGATGCTCTCCCAGATGATTCCCGGTGTGTTACTTTTAGTACCCCTGTATCTGATCATGCAGAAAATGCAGATCCTGGAGTCTTACACCTCCCTGATTCTGGCTTACACGACTTTTGTAATACCCTTGTGCACCTTTATGATGAGCAGCTTTTTTGATACAGTACCCCTGGCACTTGAGGAAGCGGCGGAGATTGACGGGTGTAATAAGGCACAGACTATTTTTAAGATTATATTGCCCTTATCTCTGCCAAGCCTGGTGTCCACAGGACTTTACGCTTTTATCAACGCGTGGAACGAGTTTATGTTCGGGTATATTTTTATCTCCACTGATAAATATCGGACACTAACCCCGGCTATCATGCTATTTAAAGGGGTAAATACGGTTGACTGGGGCGGCCTTATGGCCGGTTCTGTAGTTGCCGTCATACCAGTCACTTTTATTTTCCTGTTCCTGCAGAGGTATTTCCTGGCAGGACTCATGAGCGGTTCAGTGAAGGGCTGATAGGAGGAAGAAATGAAGAGAATTGAATTATACGAGAACAGTATCCATATGCTGTGGGAGGTGACAGAGACCGGAGAGATCAAACTTCTGCACTTTTCCGCACTGCCTTTCGAGGAGGAGAATCTGACATCAGAGACAGGGACCCAGTCTTTCTATCCAGTGGAAATACTGGTTACGGGCCAGGACCGGGTGGGGGAGCGGCATGGTCATAAATATATCCAGACTTCCCCCGGATACAGGATGAAATACCGAGAATTCAGGGACTTCAGGAATGAACTGGGAAGGAAACTGGAGGTGGTGACAGGGGATGATATTACCGGCCTTGATGTTACCAGCCATTATCAGTTCTATGACGGGATTTCTGTGGTACGTGTCTGGACTGAGGTGAAGAACAGGGGAACAGAGCCACAGGGGCTGGAATATGTATCCTCCTTTGCGCTAAACGGCATTGAGAAGGAGGGAATGCGTGAGTTTGATGAGAAGCTGATGCTTAAGATTCCCCACAATGCATGGCAGAAAGAGCTGGACTGGGCTTCTTATGATCTGCATGAGCTGGGACTTTCCTCCACTCAGCCGCACTCCATGCATCGTTCTTCCAAGACTATCGGAATAGGAAATACAGGCAACTGGTCTGCAAAGGAGTATATCCCCATGGGATATCTGGAGAATCAGGAGACAGAGAGTTCCCTGTTCTGGCAGATTGAGCACAATGGTTCCTGGTATTGGGAGATCAGCGACCAGGACGGTCATGTGTACCTGAAACTGAGCGGTCCCACAGAGCATCACAACCATTGGTGGAAGAATCTTCAGCCGGGAGACACTTTTGTAACGGTTCCTGCGGCTGTGGGGGCAGCAGTGGGCGGTTTTGATGAAGCAATGGGAGAACTGACAAAATACCGCCGGGCGATCCGCCGGATGAATGATGACAATGAGAACCTGAAGGTTATTTTTAATGATTATATGAACTGTCTGTTCGGAGATCCCACAACAGAGAAGGAAATTCCGCTGATCAACAAGGCGGCAGAGGCAGGATGCGAGTATTTCTGTATTGATGCAGGCTGGTATTCCGCAGGCTACTGGTGGGACGGCGTGGGTGAATGGCTGCCCTCCGGGGAGCGTTTCCCGGGCGGTATCAAAGAGGTGACAGATTACATACGGGCGAAGGGAATGATTCCCGGTGTATGGCTGGAGCTGGAGGTCATGGGGATCAAATGCCCGAAGGCAGACAAAGTGCCGGATGACTGGTATTTCATGCGCCATGGAAAGCGCGTTTATGACAGGAGCCGTTACCAGCTTGATTTCCGCAATCCCCAGGTGCGTGCTCATGCCACAGAGGTGATCGACCGGGTTGTAAATGAGTACGGTGTGGGATATATCAAGATGGATTACAATATAGAGCCGGGAATCGGCACGGAACTGGATGCGGACAGCTATGGAGACGGGCTTCTGGGACATAACCGGGCATATTTGGAATGGCTGGACGGTATTTTTGAAAGGTACCCGGATCTGATCATAGAAAACTGTTCCTCCGGCGGTCTGCGTATGGATTACGCTATGCTGTCACGCTACAGCATTCAGTCCACCAGCGACCAGGAGGACTATGTGAGATACGCCACGATCACAGCCAACGCACCCTCCGCAGTGACACCGGAGCAGGCTGCGGTCTGGTCTTACCCTCTGACTGACGGGGACTGCGAGGAGGTTGTCTTTAATATGGTGAATGCGCTGCTTCTGAGGATCCACCAGAGCGGACATTTAGTGAACCTGAGTCCGGAGCGGTTCGGATATGTGAAGGAGGCAATTTCTTATTATAAGACGATCCGCCATCTGACGAAAAAGGCATTGCCTTACTGGCCGTTGGGGCTGTCCTCCTATAGTGACCCGTGGGTGAGCCTTGGATTAGAAGCGGAAGGGAAGGATTTCCTGGCTGTGTGGAGAAGAAACAGCCAGATGCCTGTACAGGAGATCCCTGTTAAACACCTGAAAGGGAAAGCGGTAAAAGCAGTGTGTGCCTACCCGGAGAGCGCGGAGTGTGCATATCACTGGAATAAGGAGGCAGGCACCTTGACCGTTGAACTGCCGGCAAGGGTAAGTGCCAGGATTTTTGAACTCAGGTATTGATCAAGCAAAATAAGAATTGTTTTGTGCAGTGACAGGTGAAAGGGTATTGCCTTGCATTTGCAAGGCAAGCCCGAGGCAGCCACGCGCCAGACTGCGTTTTTGCAGTCTGTGTGCATGCTTTTGTTACTATGAAGCCGTAAGGCTGAATAGTAACGTTATGGTAATGGTTCAGTCTTTCACTGTCCCGCGAGGTGTTGCCTTGTATTTGCAAGGCAAGCCCGAGACAGCCACGCGCCAGACTGCGTTTTTGCAGTCTGTGTGCATGCTTTTGTTACTATGAAGCCAAAAGGCTGAATAGTAACGTTATGGTAATGGTTTAGTCTTTCACTGTCCCGCGAGGTGTTGCCTTGTATTTGCAAGGCAAGCCCGAGGCAGCCACGCGCCAGACTGCGTTTTTTGCAGTCTGTGTGCATTCTTTTGTTACTATGAAGCCGTAAGGCTGAATAGTAACATGTTTTGTATGAAAGCTTGGGAGATATGATTGACACGGCTGTGGAAGCATGATAAAGTATTGGCATCAATAAAAATGTATTTTCTGTTATACATTTCTGATATCCCTGTTCAGGGATGGAATACCCAAAAAAACAATTAAATAAACTGCTGTCTGAAAGATATTGAGGTATCAGTCTGTAACGGTTATAATATGAATATAGATAACCAGTATTTCTTTATCCTTCAGATACAGAGAGGAGGAAGGATGAAGAGAGATACTAATGACGGATTCATCATGAGGCCCAAGGTGGATTTCTGTTTTAAGGAACTGATGGAGGATGCAGAGGTACGAAGAGGGTTCATAGCGGCAGTTTTGCACATTTTGCCGGAGGAGGTTGTTGAGTCAACTCTGCTCCCAACACACCTGAGAACCAGATACGAGGAAGATAAGCTGGGGATTCTGGATGTACGTGTGCTTCTAGCCGGTGGGACACAGATTGATATTGAAATTCAGGTCAGTCCGTTTCCGCTGTGGCCGGAGCGTTCCCTGTTCTATCTTTCAAAAATGTTTACAGACCAGTTGGAAAAGGGTAAGGGATATGAAATTCTGGAAAAATGCGTACATATCGGAATCCTGGACTTCATTTTGTTTGACGCGGAGAAAACTTTTTATTCCTGTTATCATATGAGGGAAGATACCAGTCACCATCTTTATACGGATAAACTGGAAGTCCATATCCTTGAACTGCCTAAACTTAATAGGTATCAATATCCTGAAACAGAGCTTCTGAACTGGGCAAAATTCATGAATGCCGAGAGGCAGGAGGAGTTTGAAGAGATGGCGGAGAAAGATAAATATATTGAAAAGGCATATGAAGCTTTGAAGAATATCAGCGCAGATGACGAGAAAAGGCTGGAATATGAAGCTAGGGAGAAGGCGCTGCGGGACCATAATTATCTTATGAAAAGTAACTGGGAAGCCGGAATGGAAGCGGGAAAGAAAGTCGGATTGGAAGCCGGAAGGAAAGCCGGAGAGAAAATCGGAATAAGTAAAGGCATGGAACAGGGCGAGAGCAGAGTCAACAGACTTGTACAAATGCTGATCGCAAACTCACGTACAGACGAGATTGAAAGAGCAGTCAGTGATAAAGTGTATCAGAATAAATTATTTATGGAGTTTAAATTATAACAATTCTTTTTGGCAGAGGCTGAATTCCGGATAACGGCACATTCCTTATATTCCGGAATTCAGACTATACTCATATATTTCTAATTTCCCTGTTCAGGGAATGAACACCCACAAAAATAATTGAATAAACAGTTGTCTGAAAGGTGTTGAGGAATCTTCCTTTTATAGTTATACTATTTATATAGATAACCGGTATCTTTTCATCTTTCAGAAGCGGAGAGGAGCATAGATGGAGAGATATGCAGACATAGAATTCATCATGAAGCCAAAGGTGGACTTCTGTTTCAAGGAGCTGATGGAGGATGCAGAGGTACGAAGAGGTTTTACAGCCGCTGTACTTCATATTCCGCCGGAAGAGATAGCAGAGACTGTGCTGCTTCCAACCAGTCTGAGAAAAAAATATGAGGAAGACAAACTTGGAATCCTGGATGTGTGTGTATTGTTAAATAACAGTACACAAATTGATATTGAGATCCAGGTCAGTCCGTTTCCGCTGTGGCCGGAGCGTTCCCTGTTTTATCTTGCAAAAATGTTTACAGACCAGATAGAAAAGGGTGAAGGCTATGAAAGACTGGAAAAATGTGTACACGTTGGGATACTGGATTTCATCCTATTTGGAGAAGATGAGGAGTATTACTCCTGTTTCCATATAAGAGAGGACCTCAGAAACCGTCTTTACACAGATAAGCTGGAAGTACATATTCTGGAACTGCCCAAGCTTAAAAAGAATGACTATCCTGAAACAGAGCTTCTGAACTGGGCAAAATTCATGAATGCCGAGAGACAGGAGGAGTTTGAAGAGATGGCGGAGAAAGATAAATATATTGAAAAGGCATATGAAGCTTTGAAGAATATCAGCGCAGATGACGAGAAAAGGCTGGAATATGAAGCCAGGGAGAAAGCGCTGCGGGACCATAATTATCTTATGAAAAGCAACTGGGAAGCCGGAGAGAAAATCGGAATAAGTAAAGGCATGGAACAGGGCGAGAGCAGAGTTAATAGACTTGTACAGATGTTGATCGCAAACTCACGTACAGAGGAAATCGAAAAGGCGGTCAGTGACAGGGAATACCAACAGGCTTTGTTCCGGGAATTCCATTTATAAACTGGGCAGCCTCCATAGAACAAAATCTAAAAAAAATACACATTGCTATTTTCTCGACTTTGTTATATTCTTATAATTACCGCGAAAGACTTCCTGGGCCGGCGTGTATCTGAAGTTCATTGTGACGCACAGCCTGCCGAAAGAAATATTCAGACACACGCTATGATAAACAGAGCAGTGCAGCAACAGAGTCATGGGCGGCAATTGAGATACCAGGCAGAGCCGCACAAGACCCTGCAGTGGAGGAGAATAAGACAGAGGATAAAGGAGGAACCGGCATGTGTGAGAGAACCGTTCGCTTCAGTGAGATCAATGAAATTAAGGAGTTTGTGAGCGCGGCATGCCGATGTAAATTTGACATCGACGTTGTCAGCGGCAGAATCGTGATTGACGCCAAATCCATTCTGGGTATGCTGAGCCTGAACTGGAATGAGGAGCTCCGTGTGGTTTATGATGAACAGGACCCGCATTTTGAGAACGTTTTACAAAAATATATGACCAGTTGAATAAAGTGTATCGAGCTATATAAAATCCCGTCTGCGTATGCAAAAGCATGTGTTCAGACGGGATTTTTCTGTTATACAGGTATAACCAGTTTAGGATGTGCGTTACTATTTTTCCAGCTTTCGGTATTCCTTTGGGGAGAATCCCAGCTTTTGGTTAAATAAGTTGATCAGGCTGTTGCTGCTTTGATACCCTACCTCATAGGCGATCTCCTCCACCGTCATTGCAGTTCGGGCGAGAAGAATTTTGGCCTGGTCAAGCCGTGTATTGATAACGTAGTCGATGGGGGACAGCCCTGTCTCTTCCTTAAAGCGGTGTGAAAAATAATAAGTGCTTAGATTGGCAATACCTGAAAGCTCTTCCAGTGTGATTTTTTTGCCAACATGACTTCTGATATAACGAATAGTCTTTTCAATAGAAGTATCTTCTTTCTGGTTATGGAGATCCCTCTCGCTGAGCAGCTGGAGCAGTTTGTAGATCCGCATAGAACTGTCAAACATATTCTCAACTCCATCCTGCTCATAAAACTTTACCATATTGTAAATCAAATTTCCGACCAGCGCATTGTTCTGATTGCGTATCAGCGGTCCGAATAATTTTAGTATATGCCCACAGATTTCATGGGCATTGGAACCATCAAAATGGATATACACGAACTCCAGTCCGTCCATGGCCTGGTAATAGTGAGGTTTGACACAGTCCAGCAGCAGCACGTCTCCTTTCTTCGCATCAAAAGATTCCCCTTCATACTCCACATGCAGAGTTCCCTCTCTGATATAGGCCACAAGAAGTGGAGGAAAATATTCCCTTTTCATAAAGTACCTGCTTGTGCAAAAGTAATGCCCGCACCAGGTAGGGTAAAAATAAAGCTGCCTGGCTGTATCGGAAGGCGTAAAAGAGAAGCATACAGAGCGGGCAAGTACACCGGTATCAACACTTTTCATATTTCCTTATCTCTCCATCTTTTTATTCCATTATAAGCCCTTTGTTTGATAAAAGCAATATCCATGAACTTTTTGGCAAAAATCCATATTTAAAAGCACGCTGTTAATGCGTATAATACAACTATCAAAACAAACAAACCAAAACAAATACAAAAAATCACCGCAATATAAAGGAAAATGGCCATTTTCGTGGTGGGAGAACTGCGTGCAGTTAAAATGCATCAAAAAAACGAATAATTATTAAAAAAGCAAATTAATATGAATTTATCAGGAGGAAAATAAAATGTTAAATGGAGAAAAGAGAATTGAAAGACCGCTTCGCTGGGGAATGATCGGTGGAGGAAGAACAGGAAATGTAGGCTACAAACACAGACTGGGAGCATTGAGAGACAACACGGCATATGAACTGGTGGCAGGAGCTTTTGACCTTGACTTCGAACGCTGTAAAGATTTTGGTATGAATCTGGGCGTAGCAAAAGACCGCTTATACCCGGATTACAAGACCATGTTTGCTGAGGAGGCAAAACGTGCAGACGGCGTGGAAGTGGTGTCCATCGCGACCCCCAATTTTACACACTATGAAATCACAAAGGCAGCTCTGGAAGCAGGACTTCATGTAATCTGTGAAAAACCTCTGTTTTTCAAAGTAGAACAGGGTGAGGAGATTAAAGTTCTGGCAGAGAAGATGAATAAAATTGTGGGTGTTACATACGGATTTTCAGGAAGCCAGCTCCTGCTTCAGATGCGCCGGATGGTGCAGAACGGGGACCTGGGAGACATTCATATGGTAGAGCTGCAGTACACACACGGTTTTGCCTGTGATGAGATTGGCGATAAAGTTTCAGAGGGACAGAAATGGCGCGTTGACCCGGAAAAATCAGGACCTTCTTTTGTACTGGGCGATCTGTCCACACATACTTTCTACATGTCAGAGCTGGTTTGTCCGGATCTGAAGCTGAAAGAAGTTCTCTGCGACCGCCAAAGCTTCGTAAGATCACGGGAACCCCTGGAGGACAATGCCTACGTTTTGATGCACTATGAAAACGGAGCAGTGGGCCGTATGTGGGCTTCTGCTGTGAATGCAGGCTGCATGGACGGACACAGGATTCGTATCGTAGGCTCCAAAGCTTCCGTTGAATTCTCAGATAACCAGCCAAACGAACTGCTCTATCAGGTACAGGGTGAGCCAATCCGCAAGATGATCCGTTCCATGCCGTACCTGTACGACGAGTGTAACGCTGACGAGCGCCTGGGTGCTCTGCACGCAGAGGGACTTCCGGAGAGCTGGGCAAATATCTATCTGAAATTTGCCATTGCCATTGACGCTAAAAACAGAGGCGATGAGGAAACTTTAAAAAATCTCGTTTATCCGGGGATCGACGCCGGTATCGAGGGTATCCGCTGGGTGACAAAATGTGTGGAATCCGCTGACAAAGGCGGTGTCTGGGTGGATTTTAAATGATTGGATAAGAGGAGGAAAATAAAATGCAGTTAGCTATATGTACAGATGTTTTTGCAGATTTATCTTATACAGAGATGCTTGATAAAGTGAAATCTCTTGGAATAGACGCAGTGGAGATGACAGCAGGAGGCTGGGGTGCCCGTAAACACTGTGATACGGCAAAATTGCTGGCTGACCCAGCAGAGCTTGAAGCGTTCAGGGGTGAACTGGAGAAAAGGGGCATGCGTATTGCTGCCCTGAATACCTCCTGCAATCCCCTCTGGCCGTCCGAGACAGGTAAGGAGTACAAAAAGTCCATGTATGCCTGCGTGGATCTGGCAGAAAAACTGGGTGTCAAAAAACTCGTAGCCATGGCCGGACTGCCAGCAGGCAGTGAGACAGACACTACACCGAACTGGATCACATCCACTGTTTCATGGCCTGATTTCATGACACCTGCCTATGAATACCAGTGGAAAGTCACGATTGCTTTCTGGAAAGAATTTGCGGAGTATGCAAAGAGCCATAATATTGGGCAGATTGCCATAGAAGAGTTCCCGGGAACTATGGTGTGGTCAGCAGAGACTATGCTGAAGCTGAGAGAGGCAACAGATCCCATCATTGGGATTAATCTGGACCCTTCCCATATGATGATACTGGGAGCTGATCCGATTGCGGCAGCCCGTGCGCTGAAAGGCTGTATCTTCCATGTACACGGAAAAGATGCCCGCATTGAGCGCGGTCTGGCCGATACAAACGGTATTCTGGAGCCAAAGCCTGTGACAGAATCTGCTGATCGGGTATGGAATTACGTTGCAGTGGGATGCGGAAAAGATCTGCAGTGGTGGAAGGAATTCTTCTCAGTTCTCAGTATGATGGGCTATAACGGAGATGTATCTCTGGAGATGGAAGACCTGACCATGTCTGTGGAGGCAGGGGTAGTCACATCCATTGATGCCCTGCGTCAGACCATCAGCCGGTAGAGCAGGAGGGATTACCATGAAGATTGCATTTGATGTTGATGTACTGGCAAAGCAGATGGATATCAACCGGATGGTGCATCAGGTGTCGGACTGGGGATATCAGTACATCGAACAGTCCCCCCATCCCCGCATCAATCCTTTTTATAAGCACCCTCTCTTTTCAAAAGAATGTGAGGCCGAATACCGCAAGGCTCTGAGAGAGACAGGTGTGGAGATTTCTTCCTTTATTGTGGTATACCGCTGGTCAGGCCCCACAGAAGAGGATCGCCAGTTTGCGGTGCGTAATTGGAAGCGTATGATCCAGATCGCCGGAGATATGGGGGTAAAAGTCATCAACACAGAGCTGTCCGGTGACCCCAACAGGCAGGAGATCTGCAATGGCATGTGGTTTAAGTCCATGGATGAACTGCTCCCCATAATAGAAAAAGAAGATATCCGGGTGGAAATACAGTCTCATCCTTATGATTTCTGTGAGCTGAACAATGAGACCTGTGATATGGTGAAATCCTTCCGCTCCAAACATTTGGGATATGTGTATTCTTCCCCTCACGGCTTTTTCTACGATGAGGGAAAAGGAGATGTCCGTTCCATGCTGCGCTATGCAGGGGATGAACTGACTCATGTACTCTTTGCGGATACCTTTAACCAGACTCTGGACTGCCGTTATATTGCAAACCCTCCATGGCTGAACGGGCGGGGAAAAGCTGATGTGACGATTCATCAGCATCTTGCAATGGGTGAAGGAGATGTGGATTTTGACGGCATTTTCGAGACTCTGCGGGAGATGGATTTTGCCAATAAACAGCTTCGTGGGGGTGCGCCGAAGGCAGGCGGAGACAACATTGCCTGCGTATCCATGTTTGGATTCCCGGAAAAAATGGACCGTCAGGCGCCTGAAGCGCGTGAGCGGATCGAGAAAGAACTTCTCTGAGAAAAGAAAGGAATGGAGAAGCGGTATGAAAAATGAAAACACTACAGGAATACAGCAGTCAGGCGGAAAACTGGGCTGGGGAACACGTGTAGCTTATGGATGCGGCGATACGGCCTGCAATGTGGTTTTCGGTATGATCAGTACGCTGCTCACGTTGTTTTATACGGATTATGTGGGCATCAATGCGGCAACTGTAGGATTAGTTATGCTTTTATCCCGTATTTTCGACGGTGTTTCGGATGCCATAATGGGGATCATTGTGGAAAAGACAAATACCAGGTGGGGAAAATCCAGGCCCTGGCTGCTGTGGATGTGCGTACCATTTGCAATTTCGGCAGTGTTGCTGTTTGCGGTTCCCCAGACGAAGGTGAGCCTTCAGTTTTTGTATATGTTTGTCACTTATAACTTCTGTAATACAGTCTGTTATACTGCTATCAACCTTCCCTACAGCAGTCTTTCGGCCATGATGACAAGAATTTCATCGGAGCGGGATATGCTGAGTATTGTCAGGATGGGACTGTCCCCCTTTGGCCGGATCCTGGCTGTGACCTGTACTATGCCGGTGGTGAAATTGTTTGGGGATGATCAGGCTGCCTGGGTGAAAACAATGGCAATGTGGGCAGCCATAGCCCTTGTGCTCCTGCTGATCTGCTTTTTCAAATGTGAGGAAAAAGTGGAGATTGAAGCTAAGAAAAATCAGAAAAAGGTTCCTGTAAAAAGTGCATTAAAAGCACTTGTATGTAACCAGTATTTTTGGGCGGTTGTGGTTTTATGGACCATGCAGAACGGAATTTACTGCATTACCGGAACCATCCTCCCATATTACTGCAAATATATATTTGGTAATGATACCTGGATGTACAGTACCTTGTATCTGACAGAGACACTATTGATCGTAGCAGTGATTTTCTGTTGTCCTGTTCTGCTGAAAAAGTTTGGAAAGAGAAATATGTCCCTGGCTGGCATCTGGCTGGCACTTATCGGTCAGCTTGTTTTCTTCCTGAACCCAACCAGTTTTCCCTGGATGGTCATGAGCTGCATTGTCCGTGCGGTTGGGCTTGCGCCTTTGAATGCGGTAGTATTCGGTTTCCTTGGAGATGTGGTTGAATTTGGTCAGTGGAAGACACATATTCGGCAGGAGAGCTTGATCTTTGCAGGAAGTTCCGTGGGAATGAAGCTGGGAGCCGGGTTGTCTTCCGCAATTATCACAGGGCTTTTGTCAGCTGCGGGTTATATCAGTTCCTCGGCAGGCGCTGCCATGCAGCCCCAGTCATCGGTGGATATGATCATTAATATTTATAAATACGGCCCTCTTGTTGTCTGGGTGACAGTTCTTATAACCCTGACCCTTTACAAGCTGGATAAAAAATACCCGGCTATTATGCAGGAGCTTATTGAACGTGAATCCCGCGGAGAATTATAATAATACAACAAATATATGGCAGCCAGTCCCTGAAAGAACTGGAGAAGGGAAATAAGACAAGAGAGCGGTATTATAACTACTACACAGGACAGAAATGGGGAGACCTACAGAATTATGACCTGATGATCAATTCCAGCAAATTATCTCCAGAGACAGCGATTGATTTGATTCTTGGTTATATCGAAAAGAGAGACCAAAAATGATGGGATATATAAGAGCCGAAGGGCAGAGCAATGGAAATTGCCCTGTCTTCCGGTTTTTCTCTTGTGCTTCCAGGCAGGCGTGCTATAATAGGGTAATGCGTGTAACTGCGCAGCATTTTCCGCCCTGCCGGGCAGCTGCTGCAGGACACGGGATAGCTGGCAATATATAAAAATAAAGGGGGCATATTTCTATGGACATGAAACTGATCATGGCTATAATAACCATTACACTGGCGCTTGTTTTCTATACCATAGGTGTTTTCTCAGAGCGAAGGGCGCATACCCTGAAAAAGCAGCATGTTTTCATTTTCTGGCTTGGCCTTGTTTTTGACACCACCGGTACTACGATCATGAGCCTTATCACAAAAGAAGGCGGCGGGGCACAGAACGGTATGGGGCTTCACGGCATAACAGGTGCACTGGCCATTGTTCTGATGCTTTTTCACGCATTATGGGCAACGCTAGTGCTTGTGAAGAAAGATAAGAAGAAACAGGAAAGCTTTCACAAATTCAGTATTTTTGTCTGGCTTGTCTGGCTAGTACCTTATGTTCTGGGCATGGTAATAGGTATGAGCCATTGACCATAAAGACAAAATTTCCGGCTTTACAAAAAACAGGAAATGTGCTAGCATGAAATTTATAGTGGAAACACGAGGACGGAGAGAGTATGTGCAGATTCTTCTTTTACAGAGAAGTTCCGTTTGCTGAGAGGAACAAAGAAGACTGTGCAGAAGATGGCTCCTGAGAGGCGCACCGAACTGTAACCTGACACAAGAGGCAGGAGCGGCAAGGCTGCGACAGGTTCCGCCTGTTACAGCGGGAGGGTATGCAGGTACCTGATAAGGTCTGTGTTGTGAGACACAGATGAAAAGAAGTGGTAACACGGGTTGGAATGCTCGTCTTCTCAAAATGAGGGGATGGGTGTTTTTTTTGTTCTTAACTGTAAGGGTACGGAACAGTTACCCGTTGAGAAAGTAAAGGAGATAACAAATGGACAGGAAAAAATATTATATCACAACAGCGATTGCCTACACCTCAGGCAAACCGCACATTGGCAACACCTATGAGGCTGTTCTGGCTGACAGCATTGCCAGATTTAAAAGACAGCAGGGGTACGACGTGTTCTTCCAGACAGGAACCGATGAGCATGGACAAAAGATCGAGATGAAAGCAGAGGAAGCAGGTGTAACCTGTAAGGAATTTGTGGACCGGGTATCCGGGGAGATCAAGAATATCTGGGACATGATGAACACGTCCTATGACAAGTTCATTCGTACCACAGATGACTATCATGAGAAACAGGTACAGAAGATTTTCAAAAAGCTGTATGACCAGGGCGATATCTATAAAGGGCATTATGAGGGGATGTACTGTACTCCATGTGAATCCTTTTTCACAGAATCCCAGCTTGTGGACGGCAAATGTCCGGACTGCGGACGCCCGGTGACTCCGGCAAAAGAGGAGGCATATTTCTTTAAAATGAGCAAATATGCCCAGCGGCTTATCGACCATATCAATGAACACCCGGAATTCATCCAGCCGGTTTCCAGAAAAAATGAGATGATGAACAACTTCCTGCTCCCGGGACTTCAGGACTTGTGCGTGTCCAGAACCTCCTTCAAATGGGGAATCCCGGTAGATTTTGACCCGAAGCATGTGGTGTATGTGTGGCTGGACGCCCTGACCAACTATATCACCGGAATCGGATATGATTGTGACGGGGATAGCACAGAGCAGTTTAAGAAAGACTGGCCTGCAGACCTGCACCTGATCGGCAAGGACATTATCCGTTTCCATACCATTTACTGGCCGATTTTCCTGATGGCTCTTGAACTGCCTCTTCCGAAACAGGTATTTGGGCATCCCTGGCTTTTACAGGGGGATGGCAAGATGAGCAAATCCAAAGGAAACGTCATTTATGCAGACCAGCTTGTGGACTTCTTCGGAGTGGATGCTGTGCGTTACTTTGTGCTCCACGAAATGCCATTTGAGAACGATGGTGTCATCACTTGGGAGCTTATGGTGGAACGCCTGAATTCCGAGCTGGCAAACACTCTGGGCAATCTGGTAAACCGCACTATCTCTATGTCTAACAAATATTTCGGCGGAGTGGTATCCAGTACAGGTGTGACGGAGCCGGTTGATGAGGAATTAAAGGCAGTTGTCCTTGGCACAAAGAAAAAAGTAGCGGACAAGATGGAGGAACTTCGCGTGGCAGATGCCATCACAGAGATTTTCGCCCTTTTCAAACGCTGCAACAAATATATTGATGAAACTATGCCGTGGGCACTGGCAAAAGACGAGAGCAAAAAAGACCGTCTGGCAGAAGTGCTTTATAATCTGGTTGAAGGTATCTGCATCGGAGCGTCCCTGCTGGAATCTTTTATGCCTGAGACAACAGAGAAGATCCTCTCTCAGTTGAATGCGTCAAAGAGAACCTATGAGGAGCTGGATACCTTCGGTTCCTATCCTTCAGGCAGCAAAGTGACAGAGAAACCAGAAATTCTCTTCGCCCGCCTGGATGTCAAAGAGATCATGGAGAAAGTGGAAGCTATGCGTGCCGCTGAGGCAGCAGCAAACGCACCGGAGGAAGAGACAGAGGAAGAAAAGCCCGTTGTGGATATAGAAGCAAAACCGGAAGTGACATTTGATGATTTTATGAAAATGCAGTTCCAGGTGGGAGAGATCATTTCCTGTGAGGAAGTGAAAAAATCCAAAAAACTCCTTTGCTCCCAGGTGAAGATCGGAAGCCAGGTGAAACAGATCGTCTCCGGTATCAAAGCCAGCTATAAGCCGGAAGATATGGTAGGCAAAAAAGTAATGGTTCTGGTTAACCTGAAACCGGCAAAATTGGCCGGAATCCTGTCAGAAGGCATGATCCTGTGTGCGGAGGGGCTGGATGGTGAACTGGCGCTTATGACACCGGATAAGGATATGCCGGCCGGAGCTGAGATTTGCTGAAAATGATATAGGAAAACTGCCGCTGTGTGGAAGAACTTCTCCCGCAGCGGCAATTTTAATGGAATGGATCTTATTTTAAATCTGACCAGATTAATTTTGAATCCTTCTTTATTTCGTAAATGATTTTCTGCACTTCATTCTCATTGCCTTTCTCCTCAAGTTTATCCATCTTATTGCTTTCTTGAAAAGCTTTCTCGCTCAAATAATACACATTTTCAACAGATTTTGGTATACTTTTATCATCCGGTGAGGCTTCATCCGTTTCTGCAGAAAAATCCTGTACTAACATTTTCTCCCCGTCCAGGTCCAGTTTTCCGGCATAACCTGCGTCAACTGCATAGATTAATTCCGTCTTTCCATCCTCCACATACAAAACACGGGTTCGGCTGGTCATGTTTTTAGTGGAATACAGCTTGTTGTTTTCTACATACATGCCGATCTCCTGCATCGTCAGAAAGGTTTCATTAAAATACCAGTGGCTATAGACTGCCCTGACAATACACAAGGTCAGGACTACAGCCATAATAAGTTACCCTGGCCCAGTTTTCGCTCTTTTCAAACAAGGTTCCGATTTCCGTAAATGAAAGCTCGCCAAATGTCCGCAAAGAAAATACTTCTTTATAAGGTTCCTGCATTTGATGCAGAACTGTATGGATCTTAATGGCATCACTGTGATCTGCCATTTTTTCTTTCAGATTCAAGGGGGAAGCAGCTTCTTTCGGTTCAGAAACAGATATCTGTTTTTGTTCTTTTTTTACATGGTCATACAATGTCCGTTTGGCAATCTGACATAGCCAGACACGCATATCACAATCTCCGCGAAATTGTCCTATTTTCTTTATTGCCTTAAAAAAAGTTTCCTGTGTGATATCCTCAGCGAGAGATTCATTTTGAGAGATTGAGCGAATATACCGGTACACAGTTGTAAAACATGTCAGATAAATTTCATCCATGTCCATATGTCATGTCTGTTCCTTTCGTATGTTGTATATGTTGTTTTCTCTCTGCACTTTTTCTCCTTTCTTTGGCCTTGCTCTTATAAGACGATGGAAAGCATGGCTTTTTGTACAGCGATTGATTATACGCATCATATGAAAATATTTTCAGTACAAACCACAGAAAATGCCGGGGTATTTTTGTGCAAAAAGTAAAAATTGGTGATAATATACAAAAAATAATTGACGTGGAACGATACACATGATAGGATTGTACATGAAAAGAGGAGATACGATATGGTGACAATATATGATGTGGCAAAGAGAGCAGGGGTATCAAAGACACTGGTGTCCAGGGTACTGAATAATCAGTCAGGTGTAAGCCCGGAGTCGAGGAGCCGCATTACGGAAGCAATGAAGGAGCTTCACTACAAACCTAATACACTGGCCAGGTCTCTGGTATTACAGAGGACAAATGTTGTGGGTGTTATTCTGGATTCTTTGACAGAGCAATATTTCTTCGATGTGATCAGAGGCGTGGAAGATACAGTAAAAGAGAACCATTTCAGAGTTATATTCTGCAGCGGAAGAAATGACAGAGGCGAAAAGGAAAACTATATAGATTTTTTCAGCAACGGAGCAACAGACGGTGCCATTATCTATGGAAGTGCACTGGATGACGCAGACCTGATCCGCAAGCGTGCAGAGATGGAATTTCCTTTCGTGGTTGTGGAGAATGAGGTGGAGGATGCCAATGTAAACAATGTTCTGGTGGATAATACATACGGTTCCAAGCTGGCTGTGGACCATCTGGTGGAAAAGGGATGCAGACGCATACTGCATGTTACAGGGGCAAAGGGAACAAAGGCTTCACTGCGCAGATGGCAGGGATATCTGGCAGCTATGGAACAGCAGGGGCTTGCAGAGTATATCTCTGTTGTGGAATGTGATGAATTTGGTGTAGATGAGGGATATAAGGCTGTAAAGACCTGGCTGGCAGAACACTGTAGGGAAGATTTACCGGATGCCATATATTTCGGTGCTGACAATACAGCTTTTGGAGGCATGATCGCTCTGGAGGAGGCAGGCATTCAAATACCTGAGCAGATCAAGATCGTGGGATTTGATGATGACAAGCCTTGGGGAGTGGAAAAGAAACTGAAAAAGCTCACAACGATTCGCCAGCCGTTGTATGAGGTGGGGGCAAAGGCAGTGCAGGTTCTTCTCAGGCAGATACAAAATCCGGAGACACAGAGACAGAAGATCGTTATAAAACCGGAACTGGTAATCCGTGAGACAACAGAATGAATGATTAGGACAACAAGGAAAATCCTTGTTTGTTCTTTCAGATAAATGTGGAACGATACACAACGGAAACAAGCACATGGGAAGGATGTGTTTTTTCTATCGGGAAATGTGGAGCGCTACACAAAAAATAAAGGAGGTCAATCATATGGAGGGAATGAAGTTTACAATTGTAGGAGCGGGAAGCTCCTACACCCCGGAATTGCTGGACGAAATGGCAATGAGAAAGGAGCAGCTTCCGGTAAAAGAGATAATGCTCTATGACATTGATGAAGAACGTTTGGGTATCATGGAAGGATTCTGCCACAGATTTGCGAAAAAACTGGGACTGGAAGTGAAGATATGTGCAACAACCAGCCTGGACAAGGCGTTGTACGGCGCAGATTTTGTGGATACCCAGATAAGAGTCGGGGGGAACAAGCAGAGAGTAAAGGATGAAAAGATTCCTCTTCGATATAATTTGGTAGGACAGGAGACCACAGGCGCCGGTGGAATGATGAAAGCCTTCCGGACGATTCCGGTCATGCTGGAAGTGGCTGAAAAAATGGAGGAGCTGTCTCCAAACGGGTGGCTCATTAATTATACCAACCCTACAGGACTGGTGACGGAGGCGGTCACCCGTTATACTAAGGCAAATATTGCGGGCTTTTGTTCCGGAGGCATCTTCCCCAAGATGTGGGCAAAACGGGCACTGGGGATACCATATGAACAAGTGCAGTATGATTACATGGGACTGAACCACATGAACTTTATCAGCAATATCACCATAGACGGGCGTCCTGTCACAGAGACAGAGTTTGAAAAGATCGCGGCACAGAATGATGATGTTGATCTGGAACTGATCAAGCTTTTAGGTGTGATCCCAAGTCCTTATCTGCAGTGGTATTATCATACCAACGAAAAAGTTGCCAAATTTAAAGCTGCACCAAAAACCCGTGGGGAATATGTGCAGGATTTGGAGAATGACGTATACGCTGCCTATGCAGATGAGACAAACTGTGAGAAGCCAAAAGCCTTGTCAAAGCGCGGCGGAGGCGGATATTCTGAGGTGGCAATGGGATTTGTGAATGCTGTTTACAATAATGTAGATACTAAGATGGTAGTGAACGTGCCAAATAAAGGGGCTGTCTCTTTTCTGCCGGACAGTGCAGTGGTGGAAGTCGGATGCCTTGTAAATAAGACTGGAATGCAGCCATTACATGTATCAGAGGTTCCGTCTATGTGCTGGGGGCTGGTTGCAGCAGTGAAAAATTATGAACAGCTGGCTGTGGAGGCAGCAGTGGAGGGCGATGTGAGAAAGATGAAGCTGGCACTGCTGGCACATCCCCTTGTCCGCCAGTGGGAGTATGTGGAGAAGCTGGTACCGGAGCTTCTGGAAGCCAATAAAGAATACCTGCCCCAATTTCATTTATAAGCCAGGAGGCACAGTATGAGATATGTATTGGGTATAGATCAGGGCGGCAGTAAAACCCACGTTGTCATAGCAGACCAGGAGGGAAATCTTCTGGGAATGGGAAAAAGTTATGGTGCGTGCCATTCCAGCACCAGTCTGGAATATGCGGTACAGGCTATTATACAGGCGGCTGACCAGGCCATATCCGGATGCGGTCTGCTGAAAGAGGATGTGACGGCAGTGCTGGGGGGGCTTACAGGGATTGACTGGGATTACGAGGCAGAGCTTCTGGAGAATGAGATACAAAAACATTTTCCGAAAGCCCATGTGAAAATTGTGAATGACTGTATAATTGCCATGCGGGCGGCAACCAGAAAACAGCAGTGCGGAATTCTCTGCGCGGGTTCAGGACTGAACTGTGCGGTACAGAATGGCGAGAATTGTTTTGTATACGGATTCTATATTCCCGATGAATATCAGGGCGGATGGAGCCTGGGCAGAAGGGCAATACAGGCTGTGTTTGACGCCCACATGGGACTGCTGGAAAAGACTGAGCTGACACCGCGTCTGCTTAGACATTTCCGGGTTCGTACAGTGGATGAACTGCTGTATATGCAGGTTACAGGAAAGATTAAGAGCAGTGACTATCTGAGCCTCCCTATTATTCTCGAGGAGGCCGCGCAGAAGGGGGATAAAACAGCAGGAGATATCTGGATACATTATGGAAAGAAGATAGTGGCTTACCTGGAGGCCCGTATGAATAAGATGGGAATTTTGGGATGCGACGTGGATATTGTGCTTTCGGGCAGTATCTTTAAGTGTAAATTTCAGGGGTTTCAGGAAGCAGTCAAAGAAGAAATTTTGAAGAGAATACCCGGGGCTAATGTGATTGCCGCAGAGTATGAACCGGTGATAGGTGCAGTATTAATGGGAATCAATGGAATGAACGGGGTTCTGACTGAAAACATTTACAGAAACATAGAAAAAGGTGCTGACAGATTTCCGGTGAGAAGACTGGAAAATATCTGATGGGATAAGGAGAAAAGATATGAGAGCAAAAAAAGTATTGGGGTTTGTATTAGCGGGGACATTGACTGCAGCATTAATGGGATGCGGGAGCACCGGAGGCAGTGTGGAAGAGAAGAGTGACGGGGATAAAAAAGAGAGCAGCAAAGATTCCGGTGAAGATATTGATCTGACTTTCTGGCATATATGGCCGGATGCGGAGATGAGCGAGATTGTAGACAATTATGTTGAAAAATTCGAGGAAGAGCATCCTAATGTTCATATTGAAGCTGTTGCTACACAGGAGGTTGAATATCAGAATAACAAACTTAAGGTTGCAGCAGCCACAGACTCTCAGGGGGATGTATTTGTGTGTTGGGGCGGCGGATATGCAAAGAATTATGTTGATGCAGGTAATGTGCTGCAGCTTGATGAGCTGATGGAAAAGAATAATACAAAGGACGAACTGCTGGAAGGTACTCTTACATACGGAACTTATGATGATAAAGTGTACGGACTGCCTCTGAAGCAGTGGGCAGGCGCTCTGTTTTGTAATGAGGAACTGTTTGAGGAGTATAACGTAAAGATACCGGAAACTTTTGAAGAGCTGATCGAGGCGGCCAAATCGTTCCGTGCTGAGAATGTGACGCCTATGGCTTTAGGGGCAAAGGATGGATGGCATATTGGCATGATCCAGAATGTCCTTGCTGTGCGCACAGAAGGTGCTGACTACATGAACCGCGCACTGCAGGGGGAAGAGACCCTGGATACAGAAGGAATTGTAAAATCTGCCGAACTGTTGTGTGAGTTAAATGATGCAGGTGCATTTCCGGATGGAACCCTTGGACTGGGGGCTGAGGAAGCTCAGGAGGAATTCTATATGGGCATGGTGCCCATGTATTTCGGCGGCAGCTGGGTGGCATCAGGGTGCGACAGTGATGAGAACGATATTCAGGGAAAGATCAAAGCCGTACCAATGCCCACTGTAGATGGAGGAAAAGGCGGGATCAACAGCTTTTCAGGTGGTGCTATAGATATGATCATGTTGAATGCAAATACAAAATATCCGGAGATGGCATATGAATTTGCTGTGGGAATCACAAAATACATGTCCGAGGAGGCATATAAGATTGGCGACAGTCTTCCGGCTTGGAAAGTAGAGGTGGATGAATCCGAGGTCAGTCCTACTTTAAAACAGATTGAAAATCTGATCAAAGACGCTGATGGATATGTACTGGCATGGGATACTTTTCTGGAGGGAACGGCTATTGAAAAACATTATGAACTGCTCCAAGGGCTAATCGCAGGAACAACAACACCTGAAGAGTTTGCGTCGGGAATGCAGGAAGCACAGGTCCAGGTAAAAAAAGACTAACTATTAAAGAAAGTCAATAAATAGTTTCAAAAACAGAGATGTTTTGAGTATAGTGGCGATGACTTATTCATCGCAATCAGTACCTTGAAAATTGCATGACAAATAGAGCATCGAGTATGATGCTCTGACAAGAAGATATGATGTTGGAAGAATTAGATTGCTTTTTGGTATTGCTGTCCAGTGCGTTCGAGATGATAAATTAGCCGAACTAGTTTCTTGGTCGCGTGAGACATTGCAACATAGTAATGCTTGCCTTCAGCTCGTTTCTTGGCAAGATAAGCCTTGTAGGTTGGATCCCATAGACAAACATATGCGGTTGCATTAAACAGAGCATATCTAAGGTATCTAGAACCACGTTTTTCCATTCTGGCATAACAGTTATCTAACTGGCCGGATTGATAGGTAGAAGGCGACATTCCTGCATAAGCAAGGATCTTATCTGGAGAGTCGAATTGGCTAAAGTCACCTATTTCAGCAATAATCATGGCACCCATTCGATAGCTGATTCCAGGAATGCTAAGGATTGGAGAATTGATTTCATCCATGATGACTTTAATCTCGTTTTCAATCTCTTCGATTTCAGAATCTAGCTCTCTAATGAGCTTAATGGTGTGCTTTAATTCAAGCGATTTAGCTGGCATATTTGAACCGATAGAGGTTCTTGCAGCCTCTCTAAAAGCGATAGAGGTTTCTTTTGTGTAGTGGCCTTTAGATGCGGTTTCAAGAAGATTTGAAAGTCTTGTGAGATGTGCATTAGCTACCTGTTTTGCACCAGGAAATTCGTAGAGTAACTCATAAACAGAATTCTGATGAAGTGTTGGAACAAGCTTTTCTAACTCAGGGAAAAGGATACATACAAGACGGGATATAGATGTTTTAAGCTTCGCGCGTTCTTTAACTTTATCAAAACGATAGCGAGTAAGTGACTTAAGCTCTTCGTTGTGATACGATGTGTCTGAGTAGGACTTTAAGTTCACGTCAGACATTAGCATAGAAGCAATTGTATGGGCATCAACTTTATCCGTTTTCGTCTGTCTAAGGCTTAGACTTTTTCTGTACAGATTAGTATGTAACGGGTTGATAACAAAGGTGGCCAGACCTTTATCAAGCAGATATCCGAGAAGATTGTAACTATAGTGTCCAGTGGCTTCTAGGCCTACTTTTACTTTAGAAGCATCTTCCATAACGGATTCTATTTTCTGATAAAGCTCGTCGAACCCATCGAGATTGTTTTTGATGGTAAAAGCCTTGAAAAGGACTTCGCCATCAGAGTTTGTGATAAAGCAATCATGCTTATCTTTTGCGACATCAATTCCTACGTAAATCATATAGGACCTCCTGATATAAAGTATTGATACTGTCTTAAGATCCACAGGGCTCCTTGCAATCGTAACCTACTTCTTGATAAACCGTCATGCGGTAACTAACTGATTAACAAATAAACAAAGAGACTGTGGTTGGAGCCTTTTTTAAACCATCAAGTGGTAGGAGGTGATAACCAATCCACAGTATCTTAAAATAGCATAGTCAAACCTGTAGAAAAGGTAAAGAAAGACTATGACTTTATATAATAGTAGGAGATACCGAGTAAGTACAGAGAGGGAAAGTGAGGCAGTAGTATGGAACGAGCATTGAGGGATAAAAAAGCAATTTGTATTTTTGTACTGCCGGCACTCATATGGTTTTGTGCCATTGCACTGTTCCCGGTTTTTCAGTCAGCAGGTTACAGCCTGCTGGACTGGGATGGGGTGACAAAAGCAAAATTTATTGGTGCGGCAAATTATATAAAAATGTTCCAGGACCCCTTATTCTTTAAGTCCATTTGGAATTCAATCTTACTGGCAGCCGCTTCTGTGTTTATCCAGCTTCCCATTTCCATGATTCTGGCATTGGTGCTGGCAGGAGGTGTCCGAGGGGAGAACTTTTATCGAAACGTATTCTTTGTACCGGTTATAATTTCCGGCACGATCATTGCCCATCTGTGGCTGAAGATTTACCATCCTTCCTATGGACTCCTGAATATGGGATTGGGAGCCGTGGGGCTGGATGCCCTCCAGAGAGAATGGCTGGGAGATAAGGGGACAGCGCTGCTTGCCTGCTTTGTGCCTATGGTCTGGCAATATATTGGTTATCATATGCTGCTGTTTTATTCCGCGGCAAAATCAATTTCCCCGGAGATCATAGAGGCGGCCCAGGTAGATGGGGCCACCAGATTCCAGACTTCAATACGGGTCATCATTCCAATGATCGTACCCATGATAAAGGCCTGTGTGATTTTTGCAATTATTGGTTCCCTGAAATCCTTTGATTTAATATATATTTTGACAAACGGCGGGCCGGTCCACGCGTCTGAAGTACCATCACTTTTGATGTATAAAAAAATATTTGTGACAAATGAGTATGGATATGCCAGTGCCATTGCAATATTTATTATATTGGAATGCCTGCTGTTTACCTTTATTGTACAGAAAATATTTAATCGTATCCAGAAAGATCAGGAGGAGCCGGTATGAAGAAAAGAAACTCAAAGCTTAAGAAGACCGGTACAGTTAAAACAATTATTTTACTGTTTATCACAGTGATCCAGCTATTTCCACTATACTGGATGTTTACTTTTTCCCTGAAAAGCAACCGTGAGATATTTGGTGGAAATATTGTGGGTCTGCCGGAAAACTGGGAGTGGGAAAACTATTCCAAGGTGTTTGAAAAGGCCCATCTGGGGAAATATCTGTTTAACAGTACAGTGGTTACAGGCCTGACTATTTTATTTACCCTGATTTTGTCTGCTATGGCTACCTATGCCATTGTCAGGCTGAAATGGAAGCTGAGCAAACTGGTATATTTTATTTTCCTGACAGGGATGATGCTTTCTATTCATGCAGTGCTGCTTCCCCTGTTTGTAAATATGAAACCAGTGTTGGACACTTACTGGGCGCTCATTATTCCATATGTAGCATTTGCCATGCCAACAGCTATATTACTGATGGTGGGAACTCTGGAGGCACTGCCGAAAGAACTGGAGGAAGCTGCTTTTATTGACGGGGCAAATATATACAGAGTTTTCTGGCAGATCATCATGCCGCTGTTAAAGCCCATATTATCTACTGTTGCCATCCTTACTTTTTTGTCTGCATGGAATGAAATGATGCTTGCCATTGCCTTTGTAAGCGGGGAGAAATATAAGACTATCACAGTGGGGGTTAATGATATGGTGGGAAAATACTCTACCAAATGGGGACTTATCGGTGCGGGACTGACCATAGCCACGATCCCTACGCTGTTTTTATATGTATTCCTGAGTAAGAACATTCAGAAGAGTCTGGCAATGGGAGCTGTCAAAGGATAGAACCGAGAGGAGAGAAATATGAAAAAAATTTGCAGATGCCCGTATATCCCCTGTAAACACAGGAACCACTGTACGGCCTGCATCATACATAACAAGGAGGACAAGACATTGCCGAACTGCATGGAAGAGATTGATAAAAATATGGGAGCGTGTCTCCCCATAAAGATTCCGGCCACGGAAGTTATGCCGGACATGGAGGGGATGTCCAGACGATGCGCACAATTAGTAAAAGAGTGTCTGGACGAGAAAAAAAACGCATTATTGTGTTTTCCGGCAGGAAGCACTGTGGTGAGGACCTGCGAAATACTGAAAGAGATGAAAGAACAGGGAGTAGTTGATTTTTCACAGGCGGAATTCGTTGCTCTGGATGAGTGGCTGGACTTGGAAGAGGAGAGTGAAAACTGCACGAACTTTCTGATGCAGCATCTGTATGGGCCACTGGGAATTCAACCGGAAAAAATGCATCTGTTTGATATTCATGCAGAGAACCTTCAGGATGAATGCAAAAGGATTGACAGTATTATTTTTGACCGTGGGGGAATTGACCTTATGCTGCTGGGTCTTGGCATGAATGGGCATCTGGGGTTAAACGAGCCGGGCGGAGATTTTGAGGATTATGCAAAGGTGGTTGATCTTTCCGAGACGACTATGAATGTAGGGCAGAAATATTTTTCCGGCCCTATGAAACTGACCAGGGGAATCACACTTGGGGTACATCATATGTTTGAGGCAAAGAAAGTGATTCTGCAGGTTTCGGGAAAGGCAAAGCAGGATATTGTAAAAGAAATGTATTATACAAATCCCACAGAAGAACTACCGGGTACTGTTCTGAAGCTTCTTCCGGGAGGCCTGGTAGTTCTAGATCAGGATGCCGCAGAGGGAATCCAAAATCTTCTGGCCGAGTCATAGGGAATAAATACACAGACAGGGTTATGTTTTCCGGTATCCCGCCGGAGAAACCCCTGTCTGTTTTTTGAATATCCTGCTGAAATACAGGGGATTTTCATATCCAACCAATGCCCCGATCTCACTGACCGTATAGTCCGTAGTCTCCAGAAGTTCCCTGGCTCTGCGGATCCGGACGGAGGTGAGATACTTGAGGGGCGGGACGTTCATGTACTGCTTGAAGCTGCGGATAAACCAGCAGGTGCTCATATGCTGCTGTCTGGCATAATCCTCAATCTTTATGTCCCGGTAATAATTTTCGTTAAAGTAATGGATTGCTTTTTCCATCTCTTTTTGAATCCTGTGTCTCTCCCCCGGCCCTTCCATGCGGTGACGGCGCACAAGCAGAAGAAGCTGTTCTAAAAGAAGGGGAAGCAGGTCCTCATAGGCGGGACGGAACACCTGAAGCTCTCGTATCATCTGGAAGAAAAGGTCCCTGTATTCAGAGAAAACACCTGCATACAGAATTTGATTTTGTGCAAACCCGGCCTCTTCCAGGAGGGATTCTGCCCGGCTGCCTGTAAAGTGGACCCAGAAGGCCTCTGGTTTGTCTTTTCCGTAATACACATATTCCTGGCGGACGAAGGGCCGCAGGAGAACCAGGTTCCCCTCACCTACCTCCACTTTCTCCTGACCGATGGTAAACCAGGCACTCCCGGAAGCAATGTAAATAAGCTGGTAATCAGCCCGTCCCTTGGGTCTTAAGGTAGACATGGAGGGACGGGAAATGACTCTGTATACCCCGCTGCTGTTAATGCGCAGGGGGACCTGCATATTTTCTAAATCTGTTTCTGCCTGGTTCAGGTATCCGGTATTTACATACATAAGACGGCACTCCCTCATTCTTTAAAAAGCTCTAGTCTCTTTTCTTGATTGGTTATTCTTCAGCCTTTCCGCTTCATAGCGGCAAAAGCATGCACACTGACTGTAAAAACCGAAGTCCGGCGTGTGGCTGTCTCTCGATTGCCTTGCAAATGTAAGGCAGCACCCGGTAGGACAGCGGAAGGCTGAACAGTTACCTTGATTGTATCATTTTGTGCATGTTTTGTCTAATACAGGATATGGATTTTGCTGTTGTGTATTTTATAATAGGCAGTATAAAGTGATTGTTCAACAGTGTTAAACAGTAACTGAACAATTGCCGCAAAAATTATATTTCAGGAGGGCAATGACAAATGATCGTACCTAGATATTATGAAAACCTTCACATGCTGCACGAGAACACCATGCCGAACAGGGCCTACTATATACCTGCCGGCACACAGAGAGATGATCTGTGTGAAAACAGAGAGAATTCCGACAGATTTCAGCTTCTGAACGGCAGCTGGAAATTCAAATATTTTGACAGTATCTATGACTTAAAAGATGAATTTTTCAGAGAGGGATACAATACAGGAAGCTTTGATGAGATTCCAGTGCCGGGATGCTGGCAGAATTTCGGATATGACAAACACCAGTACACCAACACACGCTACCCATTTCCCATGGACCCGCCGTATGTGCCCCAGGAGAACCCCTGCGGAGCCTATGTACATACTTTTGTCTATGCGGAAAATGAGAATGCACCTAAAGCTTATCTGAACTTTGAAGGCGTGGATTCCTGCTTTTATGTATGGGTGAACGGCAGTTATGTGGGATACAGCCAGGTATCACACTCCACAAGTGAGTTTGACGTGAGCAGCTTTTTAAGAGAGGGTGAGAACACCCTGGCAGTGCTGGTCCTGAAATGGTGTGACGGCAGTTACCTGGAAGACCAGGATAAATTCCGTATGAGCGGCATATTCAGGGATGTATATTTGCTGAAACGCCCTGCTCAGGGAATCTTTGATTATTTTCTTACAACAGACATTGCGCCGGATGGAAAAAGTACGTCGGTTGATGCCGCAGTGACCTTTTTTAATGAGGCAGTACCTGTAAAAGTTTCTGTTTATGATGCGGAGGGAAATTTAGCGGCAGAGAGCAGCCAGGTCTCAGAAGACGGGAAGATTCGCATGACCCTGGAGGATCCGATTCTCTGGAATGCAGAGGAACCATATCTGTATACCGTTGTACTGGAGGCCGGTGGTGAGGTTATCACAGACCGCATGGGTATCCGGGAAATCTGTACCAAAGACGGAGTGGTTTACATAAATGGAGTAAAAGTGAAATTCCACGGTACCAACCGCCACGACAGTGACCCTGTCACAGGATTTACCATCAGTCTGGAACAGATGAAGAAAGATTTACAGCTCATGAAAGAGCATAATATCAACTGCATCCGTACCAGCCATTATCCAAATGCGCCGCAGTTCTATCAGCTCTGCGACGAATACGGTTTCTTTGTTATAGATGAGGCGGACAATGAGAGCCACGGAACTGCGGATATCTATATGGAGGACGATTCCTGGGAGGAGAGAGCATCCAGATGGAACCATGCCATTGCAGACAACCCTGCTTTTACAGAGGCCACTGTGGACAGGACACAGCGCTGTGTTCACAGGGATAAGAACCGCCCCTGCGTGGTGATCTGGTCCATGGGAAACGAATGTGCATATGGATGCACTTTTGAGGCGGCGCTTGCCTGGACAAAGGAATTTGACCATACAAGGCTGACACATTATGAGAGTGCCCGCTATACGGCAAAAGATAAAAAATATGATTATTCCAACATAGATCTGCACAGCCGCATGTACCCGGCCATTGAGGAGATCCATCAGTATTTTGCGGAGAATCCCGACAAGCCCTATGTCATGTGCGAATACTGCCATGCAATGGGCAACGGCCCCGGTGACTTTGAGGACTATTTCCAGGTTGTCCAGCAGTATGACGGCGCTTGCGGCGGCTTTGTTTGGGAATGGTGCGACCATGCCATTTACATGGGCAAGACCATTGAGGGCAAAAAGAAATACGCATACGGCGGCGACCATATGGAATACCCACAGGACGGCAATTTTTGTATGGACGGCCTGGTGTATCCTGACCGCACACCCCATACCGGACTTCGGGAGTTTAAGAATGTACACCGGCCGGCCAGAGTGGTCTCTTTTGACCAGGAGAAAAAAGAGGCAGTGCTGCACAATTACATGGATTATGTAAACTTAAAGGATTATCTCTTTATCACCTACAGCGTAAACTGTGACGGTGCAGTCATTGGGGAGGGATGTATCTGTCCTGACAATATGCCGGATATCAGCGCACACAATGAGGGGGTCATTGGACTTGACTATCAGGTGCCAAAAGCCGGAAAATGTTACCTGAAACTGGAATATCATCTGCAGAACGCAACAAAATTCCTGCCGGAAGGCTTTAAACTGGGCTTTGATGAAGTACAGCTTCAGACAGAGGATATGAGAAACCAGAAGGCAGTGAAGATATTGGAAGTGACAGAGGAATCAGGAGAAACAGGCAAAGAGGCAGGGCAGCCGCCTGTATTCAGTGTAGCCCAGGATGACAGGAACCTGTTTGTGAGCACAGACAAATTCTCCTACACCTATGATAAGCTTACCGGATTATTCTCTGAACTTAGTTATGTAAACTGTAAAGTGTTGGAGCGTCCAATGGAATACAACATTTGGAGAGCGCCCACGGACAATGACAGAAACATTAAAAACATCTGGAGAAAGGCAAAATACGACAAGATCGTGGCAAGAGCCTACCGCACGGACTACACGGTCCTGGAGGAGGAAGTGCAGATACACACGGTTCTGTCCGTTTCAGCAGTCATCATCCAGAGAATTCTGGATATTGATGCCACGTGGACTATCCGTGCCAACGGAAGGATCGACGTAAAGCTGGATGTGAGAAAAGATCCGGAATTCCCGGAACTTCCCAGATTCGGCCTTCGCCTGTTCCTGCCCCGTGATATGGCAGACATCACATATTATGGATTGGGCCCTGTGGAAAGCTATCAGGACAAACGAAAAGCCAGCTATCATGATGAGTTCCATGCAAATGTAAAAGACCTGCATGAGGATTATATCCGCCCGCAGGAAAACGGCAGTCATGATGAATGTGATTATGTAAAGGCCGAAGGCAGCAGGATCAGTCTGGCAGCAGTAAGTGCGGACACCTTTGCTTTTAACGCGTCTGTATACACACAGGAAGAGCTTACGGAGAAGGCACATAACTATGAGCTGAACGCTTCTCCTTATACGGTGCTCTGTCTGGATCACCGCCAGAACGGAATCGGTTCCAACAGCTGCGGCCCCAGACTTCTGGAGCAGTACCGCTTTGCTGAAAATGAATTTACCTTTGCAATCAGCCTGCTTCCGGTGGTAAAATAATAAAATAACCGAACATATGAGATGGGGATGCGGACAGCCGCCTCTGCGGGACAGCAGAGGCGGCGGCCGGCAGCCCCATTTTCGTACGCAGCGGAGACTTTGATCTATGGAGGAGGATATTATGTGCAGCAGGATTGAAATGGAAGGCCCTGTTTATAATACACGGGATCTGGGAGGGTATACAGGAAAGGACGGCAGGACCATCAGACCCCGCCGCCTGTTAAGGAGTGGTGCTCTTGGAAAATGTACAGAGCCTGATATCAGGCGGCTGACAGAGGAGTATGGGCTGAAAACAGTGGTGGACTTAAGGACAAACGGTGAGAAGACAGAACTGCCGGACCCGGAGATAAAAGGGGTAGAATTCATACATGATCCTCTTTTAAGCGACGCCATGCTGGGAATCACTAGGGAGGGCCAGGAGCAGGCGGACAGTCTTTCCGCCATGATCCTGGAACTGCTCAAAGAGGCGGAAAACCATCCCAAGGAAAAGATGGAAAAAATTTACCTGGCGCTTGTCTCAGATGACTTTTCCGTCACCGGACTGAAACATTTTTTTGATATCCTTTTAGCTCAAAAAGAAGGGGCTGTCCTCTGGCACTGCTCTGCGGGAAAGGACAGGGTAGGCACGACTGCGGCCCTTCTGCTGACCGCGCTGGGCGTGGACCGGGAGGTGATCATTCAGGACTATCTGCTGACAAACGGATATCTGGAGCCGGAGACAGAGGCCATGATCGCAAAAGTCGCCGCAAAGGTTCCAAATGAGCGCATTCTTAACGGAATCCGCATTTTAAACGGAGCGGAGAGAAGTTACATAGAATCCATGTTTGCCGAGACAGAGAGACAGTGTGGGAGCACAGAGGCATACCTGCAGGAACGGCTGGGACTTACGGATGAGAAAAGAGAGATGCTGAGGGAAATGTATCTGGTGTAGAGGACAGAGAAAAGCAGCAGATGTATGATACCATGCGCTGGGTGAAGCGGTATAGTCAGTCTGCTGCTTTTTTCGTGCAGTTTTAGCAATTCTTACGTATCACCTTGCAGGGGTTTCCCACAGCGACACTGTTATCCGAAATTGATCTTGTCACAACACTTCCCGCGCCGATCACCACATTACTGCCTATAGTTACACCGGGCAGGATCACGGCGCCGCCGCCGATCCACACATTATCGCCTATTATGACAGGAGCAGTCCTGGTCTTGCAGAAAGAGAAACTGCCGTCCTCCTTTAGCGGACCGAAACGGTCTGCCGCGTTGGTGGGATGAAAGGCAGTGTAAATCTGTACATTGGGGGCGATCAGCGCATTGCTGCCAATTTCAATCCTGTTGTCATCCAGAAAGGTACAATTCATATTCACTTCACAGTTATCTCCGAAGTAAATGTTGTTCCCATAATCCACATAAAAAGGCGCGGTGATCCACAGATTGTCACCCCGGCCGCCCAGAAGACGGTTCAGTATGCAGTCTTTTTCTTCCAGATTCTCGGACGGAAGAGCATTGTACTCCCGAATCAAATTTTTAGCCAGGTGCCATTGTTCTAAAAGCTCAGGGTCCCCGCAGTCATACAGTTCTCCGGCCAGCATTTTTTCGCGTTCTGTCATTTTATTATCCTCCATAGGGTTTTGCTGTGATATTTCAGCAGAGAGATGATATTTTCCGTATTTTTAATTATAAGTGCTCTATGTATATTATTCAATAAAAAGTCAAGCTCTTTATCTTAATAAAAAAGCCCGTCATTAATCCCGGACAGCACGCCGGATTCTGCCGAAAACGGCTGACAGGAATATTTTACAAATTTATCATTGACAGTTCAAAAACAATCAGTTATAGTATCCATTAATAAGAGGGAGTAGCTGGCGCCGTTGGCGTTTGCGATATCGTCAATCTCGATGGGGGAAATCCCGTCCGTATCGTGATGAAACAGCGAGACTTTTATTGCATGCTTGTTGTGCAGTAAAAGTCTCGCTTTTTTGCGTTACAGGCCATGAAAAACATTGGTCCGGGCAGAGCATACCGGCAAAACGGTATGAAAGAGGTTTTTACAAAGCACACTAGTGATAAGCAGTATGTACCCGTAACCGTACAGATCTGCCGAATAGTTACACGTATCCACATGGAACCGGGGCAGCACATAAAGGTTCCGCAAACAACGTTTGGAGGAGAGCGAATGAAAGAATTTTATCAAATGTCGAGGACAGAGGCGCAGAAAACAATTAACGGAAGTACGCAGCCGCTGACAAACGAACAGATCAAGGCCAACCAGGAGAAATACGGCCCCAATGCTCTGACGGAAGAGAAGAAAAAATCTATTCCACAGATTTTTCTGGAGCAGTATAAGGATTTTCTGGTCATCATATTGGCGGTGGCGGCCATTGTTTCCGGTGTTCTGGGAGAAATGGAAAGTGCCATTGTTATTTTGGTAGTTATCACCATGAACGCCATACTGGGGACAGTGCAGACCGTGAAAGCGGAGCAGTCTCTTGACAGTCTGAAAGCCATGTCAGGGCCGGAGGCAAAGATTCTGCGAAACGGAGATGTGATAAAGATACCCTCTGACCAGGTCACAGTCGGTGACATTGTCATGCTGGAAGCCGGTGACTATGTACCTGCTGACGGTCGAATCCTGGAAAACGCCAGTCTAAAAGTAGATGAGAGTGCGCTTACAGGTGAGAGCCTGGGTGTGGATAAGACTGAAGATCCCATCGAAGGTGAGGTGCCTCTGGGTGACAGAACCAATATGGTATTCTCGGGAAGTTTTGTCTCCTACGGACGGGGCTCTTTTCTTGTAACCTCCATCGGTATGGAGACTGAGGTTGGTAAAATTGCCAAACTGCTGAAAACCACATCGGAGAAAAAGACACCGCTGCAGATGAACCTGGACCAGTTTGGCCAGAAACTGTCCATTATAATCCTGATTTTCTGCGGTATTTTGTTTGGAGTCAGCGTTTTCAGGGGAGAATCCTGGGGAGAGGCATTCCTGTTTGCCGTGGCACTTGCTGTAGCAGCTATACCGGAGGCACTCAGTTCGATCGTCACCATTGTTCTTTCCTTCGGAACCCAGAAGATGGCAAGGGAACATGCCATTGTACGGAAGCTTCAGGCAGTGGAAGGGCTGGGAAGTGTATCCATTATCTGCTCAGACAAGACAGGTACCCTGACTCAGAATAAGATGACTGTGGAATATTACTATGTGGAGGGCCGTGAAATCTCCGCAGAAAACATTGACCTAGATGATCCGGCTCAGAAACAGCTCCTCCGCCATAGTATCCTCTGCAATGACTCCACCAACAAAAACGGCGAGGAGATCGGAGACCCCACGGAGACCGCTCTTATCAATCAGGGCGATAAACTGGGACGTCCCGCAGAGGTAGTGCGTGACAAATACCCCAGATGCAGTGAGGTGCCCTTTGACAGCGACCGTAAAATGATGTCCACCCTTCATAATTTGAGAGAGGGTGCCACCATGATCACAAAAGGTGCGGTGGATGTTCTTTTAAACCGTGTCTGTTCCATCCAGAAAGATGGTGAGATAGTACCCATTACAGAGGAGGACCGTACTGCCATTGAGAACCAGAACAGGAATTTCTCCGAAAATGGTCTTCGTGTACTGGCATTTGCTTATAAGAGGGTGGAAGGCGGTAAACAGCTCTGTACGGATGATGAAAAGGATCTGGTATTTTTGGGACTCATCGCTATGATGGATCCGCCCCGTGAGGAGTCAAAGGCGGCGGTTGCGGAATGTATCAGCGCCGGGATCAAACCTATCATGATCACAGGCGACCACAAGGTGACCGCAGCGGCGATCGCAAAACGTATCGGTATTCTGAAGGATGAATCTGAGGCCTGCGAGGGCGCTGTGATCGAGAATATGACGGATGAGGAACTGCAGGACTTTGTGGAAGGCATTTCCGTCTACGCGCGTGTTTCACCGGAACATAAAATCCGCATTGTCAGGGCATGGCAGGAAAAGGGAAATATCGTGTCCATGACAGGGGACGGTGTCAATGACGCTCCGGCTTTAAAACAGGCTAACATCGGTGTGGCTATGGGTATTACGGGAACTGAGGTCTCCAAGGATGCCGCATCCATGGTTCTTACAGATGACAATTTTGCCACGATTGTAAAAGCAGTAGAAAACGGAAGAAATGTCTATAAGAATATAAAAAGCGCTATCCAGTTCCTGCTCTCAGGCAACTTTGCAGGAATCCTTGCAGTTTTATACGCATCTCTTGCAAATCTTCCAGTACCGTTTGCTCCGGTGCATCTGCTGTTTATCAACCTGCTGACAGACAGCCTTCCGGCTATTGCATTGGGACTGGAGCCTCATACAAAAGATGTTATGAAGGAAAAACCCCGTCCCATGAATGAGTCCATACTGACCAAGGATTTTCTCTCCTACATTGGGACGGAAGGTCTTGTGATCGGAATTATGACTATGATCGGCTTTTATATTGGATATCAGCAGAGTACGCTTCTTGCTATGACAATGGCATTCGGAACCCTGTGTACATCCAGGCTGGTTCATGGGTTTAACTGTAAATCAGCAAAACCTGTTTTATTTACAAAGAAATTTTTCAATAATATTTATCTTATCGGTGCATTTGTGTTAGGATTAGTATTGATCACCTCCGTGCTGATGATTCCGGGACTTCACAAGATTTTCAGCGTGCAGACACTGGATATTGCACAGCTTTTCACAGTGTACGGACTTTCCATTGCCAATCTGCCTGTTATCCAGGCCCTGAAATGGATCCGTTCCAGGATGAAAAAGTAAAGAGGGGAGAAGGAGAGGAGAAGTATGAACCTGAATAAAAAAGATATGAAGAATTTAATGCTTCTGATCCTGTTTGCCGTGGTTGTCTACGTGGGAATACAGAAGGCAGATGTGCTGTTGGTTTTCCTGCGCTTTCTGATAGGGATCGCCTATCCTTTCCTTTTGGGAGCTGCCTTTGCCTTTGTACTGAATGTCCCCATGAGCTTTATGGAAAAGAAACTTTTCGGCAGCGCCGAGAGTAAAGGAAAAATGAAGAAGCTGGGCAGGCCGTTAAGCCTGATCTTGTCACTCATACTGGTTGTGGGCATCGTGCTGGTTGTCATTCTGGTGGTTGTTCCGGAAATGGGGCAGACCTTTATGAGCGTCAGCGCAAGTATAGAGGCTGCCATACCAAGGCTTCAGACCTGGGCTGTGGACACCTTCCACGACAATAAACAGATAGCGGAGTGGATACAGAACCTGGAATTTGACTGGAATTCCATTATTGGAGCCGCAGTTGACTTCCTGAAAAACGGTGCCGGAAATGTTCTCAACTCCACAGTTGCCATGGCCCGAACAGTAGTAAATGTACTTATGAACTTTTTTATCGCTCTTGTATTTGCCGTTTATATTCTTTTGCAGAAGGAGAAGCTGGCAGTTCAGATCCGAAAAGTTTTCTATGCGTTTCTGTCGGCAAAACTGGTGAAGAAAGTATTGGATGTATGTTCTCTCAGTTACAGGACCTTTGCCAATTTTGTTACAGGGCAGTGCCTGGAGGCTGTGATCCTGGGAACTATGTTTTTCGTATCCATGACACTGCTCCGGTTCCCGTATGCCATGCTGATCGGGATACTGATCGCGTTTACGGCTCTGATCCCTATTTTCGGGGCTTTCATCGGCTGTGTTGTGGGGACTTTTTTGATCCTGGTGGTGGACCCCATGAAGGGGCTTGCCTTTATTGTGTTGTTTCTGGTACTGCAGCAGGTTGAGGGCAATCTGATCTATCCTCATGTAGTCGGCAACTCAGTGGGGCTGCCCTCTATCTGGGTGCTGGTGGCAGTGACCGTGGGCGGCAGTTTGATGGGGGTTGTGGGCATGCTGATCTTCATACCGCTCACCTCCGTAGTCTACGCGCTGTTTCGCCAGACAGTTTACAAGAAGTTGAAGGAGCGGAATATCCATGATATTTGAGACACATGCACATTACGATGACGAGGCGTTTGACAAGGACAGGGACAGCCTGCTTCCTTCCTTGGCAAAGCACGGAATCGAGAAGATCATCAACGTGGGCGCCAGCCTGCGGGGGGTGGCCGATACGGTCAGGCTTACAGAGAAATATCCTTTTGTGTACGGTGCGGTAGGCGTTCACCCCGACGAGATAGGGAGTCTTGATGAGGAGAAAATGAAATGGCTCAGAAGTCTGTGTGACCTTCCAAAGGTGGTAGCCGTGGGAGAAATCGGACTTGATTATTATTGGGACAAGGAACACCATGATATTCAGAAAAAGTGGTTCGTCCGCCAGATGGATCTGGCTAAAGAGACAGAACTTCCCATTATAGTCCACAGCCGTGACGCGGCAAAGGATACGCTGGACATCATGAAAGCCGAGAGAGCAGACAATTTAAAAGGCGTGATCCACTGTTATTCCTACTCAGTGGAACAGGCAAAGGAATACATGAATATGGGTTATTATCTTGGCGTGGGCGGAGTTGTCACCTTCAAGAACGGAAAACGGCTGAAAGACGTGGTGGAATATGCGCCGCTGGAATATCTGCTGTTGGAGACAGATGCCCCGTATCTGGCACCGGAGCCGTACAGAAGGCACAGAAACTGTTCGGCCTATCTGACTTATGTGGCGGAAGAGATAGCCAGGATAAAAGGCGTTTCCTATGAAACTGTGGTGGATGTGACCAGGGAAAACGCCGGGAAGCTGTTTGGCATATAATAACAGTAACACGCTTCGCGATGCACACAAAATGCCTCGCGGGATAATATATGTGAACAGTGATCAAGAGGACATTGTAAAAAATGTAATTTACAATGTCCTCTTGATTTTTTGTATACCGATTGGTATAATAATAGGCAGAACAAATGATGGAAATGAAAAAACAAAAGATAGATACAATGCAGAACAGCCGGGAGGCAGTTATGGATAATAAAGAATTGATATTAAAGTCAGCGCTGGATTTGTTTTATGCCAAGGGGTATGATGCTGTGGGCGTCCAGGAAATCGTGGATAAGGCCGGAATTTCCAAGCCAACTTTATATTATTATTTTGGAAGCAAGCTGGGATTGCTGCAGAATCTGCTGGAGACAGGATACCAGGAGTTTGAAAGCAGGCTTATTGATATTGCCAGACCGGGAGAAAGTCTTCCCGGGGTGCTCTATCAGGCAGCAAGGACATTTTTTGACTATGCGGCTTCCAATCAAAAATTCTACTTATTCATGCTGTCTCTGTTTTATTCCGGAAGAGAAAATGAGGCCTATAAAACGGTTTCACCTCTTATTGAGAGGTATTATAAGATCATTGTGAAGATATTTGAGGACGCGTCCTCCCAACTGGGGAACATGCGGGGGCGGCAGGAATTATTTGCCGTGGGTTTTACAGGTGTGCTCAACCATCATATTATGACAGTGAGCTACGGTCTTTCCGAAGATGAAAAATTTGAAATTTCTGATGAGACCACATATGAAATTGTGCATCAGTTTATGTATGGGATATATTCGTAGTCAAGGAATGGCGTTCCTGCATGGTTTGTCTGGGCCTGTTGTTTTTGACAGAGCCGGAAAAGGAGGAAATGAAAATGGCAAAATGGTATGAAGAGGCAGTATTTTACCATATGTACCCGATTGGGATGACTGGCGCTCCCAGGGTGAATAAAGACGAAGGCGTTGTACACCGCTTCGCGGAACTGGAGAAATGGCTGCCGCATCTTGCAGACATTAAGGCAACGGCAATCTATATCGGACCGCTGTTTGAGTCCACCACCCACGGTTACGACACCAGAGATTATAAGCTGGTGGATCAGCGGCTTGGGGATAACGAAGATTTTGCCCGGTTTGTGGAAAAGGCACACCAGATGGGGATCAAGGTTGTGGTGGACGGTGTGTTCAATCACACAGGAAGAGAGTTCTTTGCATTCCGGGATATCCAGGAGAACCGGGAAGGCTCCAGGTACTGCGGATGGTACAAGGGAATCAATTTCGGATGGAACAATCCCTACAATGACGGATTTTCCTATGAGGCATGGAGAAACTGCTTTGAGCTTGTCAATTTGAACCTGCAGAATCCGGAGGTGAAAGGATATCTTTTGGATGTGATCGATTTCTGGATCGATACATTTGATATTGACGGTATCCGTCTGGACTGTGCGGACTGTCTTGACTTTGGATTCATGGAGGATATGCGCAGACGTACCGGGGAGAAAAAGGAAGACTTCTGGCTCATGGGAGAAGTTATCCACGGTGATTACAGCCGTTATATCCAGGACGGACAGAAAATGCTGCACAGCGTTACAAACTATGAGCTTCACAAAGGCATTTATTCCGGACATAATGACCACAATTATTTCGAGATCGCCCATACCATACGAAGAGAATTTGAGGAGAATGGGGGAATCTACAGGGGAATGAAGCTGTATTCCTTTGTTGACAATCACGATGTAGACCGCATTTACAGTAAGATCAACGTGAAGGAGCATATTTTCCCGATCTACACACTGCTGTATACATTACCAGGAATTCCATCCATCTATTACGGATCTGAATGGGGGATCGAGGGAAGCAAAAATAACGGCGGTGATGATGCGCTCAGGCCGGCTGTGGATATCAGTGAAGCGCTGGAAGAGCAGAAAGATTCCAAGATCATGCTTTGGGTCAAAACACTTGGGGAAATGCATGAAAAGTATAAAACCTGTCTTGCAGAGGGCAGATACAGGGAACTGCTGCTGACCAACAGACAGTTGGCATTTATGCGTTTTACTGAGGAAGAAGGCCTGATCACAGCAGTGAACAATGATGAGGAACCGGCACAGGTGAGCATCCCGGTGCCAATGGAAAATAAACATTATGTAAACCTTTTAACCCAGGAGGAAGCAGAGCCGGAGAACGGCCGGCTGAATTTTACCATAGAAGCAGCAGGCAGCGTCCTGCTGGAAATCCGTAACAGTACAGAAGACTGAAATATTGCAGTCAGTTGAAATGTTACAGAAATCCTGCAGCAGGATCAAAGTGCTGTAAAATCAGAGGAAAACAAAGGGGAAGGACTTATGGCTAAAGGAAAAACAATGAGGTTCTCGGAGATGGACCGCTATTTATTCGGGGAAGGGACACATTATGAAATCTATAAGCTGATGGGTGCACATCCTACAACACAGCGGGGCAAGGACGGCGTGTATTTCGCCGTCTGGGCTCCTCATGCAGAATCCGTGTCTGTTGTGGGGGATTTCAACAAATGGGATCCCGACAAAAACGTGATGAAATGTGACAACGACATGGGCATTTACCAGCTCTTCGTACCCAAAGTGCGGGAAGGAGATCTGTACAAATTCTGTATCACTACATACAAGGGCAAGCTTCTCTTTAAGGCAGACCCTTATGCCAACTATGCGGAGCACCGTCCGGGCACGGCCTCCTGTGTGTATGATATCTCCAGGTTTAAATGGGGAGACTCCGTCTGGATGAAGAAGCGTCAGGAGTTCAATGAAAAGAAGGATGCCATGTCCATCTATGAACTGCATCCTGGCTCCTGGAAAAAACATCCGTTAAAGGACGGAGATGAGGATGGATTTTACAATTACAGAGAGCTGGCGCATTCCCTGGCTGACTATGTGAAAGAGATGGGGTATACCCATGTGGAACTGATGGGGATTGCAGAGCACCCCTTTGACGGTTCCTGGGGATATCAGGTTACAGGATATTATGCACCCACTTCCAGGTATGGTACCCCTGAGGACTTCCAGTATTTTGTGAATTACATGCATAAAAATAAAATAGGCGTGATCCTTGACTGGGTGCCGGCACATTTTCCGAAGGATGCCCACGGACTGGCTGATTTTGACGGAACCCCTACATATGAATATGCAGATCCAAGAAAAGGGGAGCATCCGGACTGGGGGACAAAAGTTTTCGATTACGGCAAAAATGAGGTGAAGAACTTCCTGATCGCCAACGCGCTTTTTTGGATACAGGAATATCACATTGACGGGCTTCGTGTGGATGCAGTGGCCTCCATGCTGTATCTGGATTATGGAAGAGAGGCAGGGCAGTGGATACCGAACAAATACGGTGAGAACAAGAACCTGGAAGCGATTGAATTCTTTAAGCACCTGAACTCCGTAGTCCTTGGGAAAAACAAAGGTACTGTCATGATCGCCGAGGAATCCACAGCATGGCCAATGGTGACGGGCAAGCCTGAGGAAGGCGGTCTGGGATTCAGTCTGAAATGGAATATGGGATGGATGCACGATTTTCTGGAATATATGAAGCTTGACCCATATTTCCGCAAATATAATCACCATAAGATGACGTTCTCCATGAGTTACGCCTACAGTGAGAAGTACGTCCTTGTATTGTCTCATGATGAGGTTGTGCATCTGAAGTGCTCTATGATCAACAAGATGCCCGGGCTGGGACAGGACAAGTTTGAGAACCTGAAAGCCGGATACAGCTACATGTTCGGACATCCGGGTAAAAAGCTGCTGTTCATGGGACAGGAATTCGGCCAGTTCCAGGAGTGGAGCGAGGCCAGGGAGCTTGACTGGTTCCTGCTGGCAGAACCGGAACATGAGCAGCTTCAGGCTTATGTGAAGGAATTGCTTGCTCTGTATAAGAAGTATCCAGCCCTCTATGCCAATGATGACAATGAGCAGGGATTTGAGTGGATCAATGCGGATGACGCGGCGAGAAGTATATTCAGCTTTATCAGGAAGTCTCCCACAGGAAGGAATAATCTGTTGTTTGTCATCAATTATACACCGGTTGCCAGAGAGGATTATCGGGTTGGGGTGCCTAAGAGAAAGCAGTATAAGCTGATCCTGAACAGCAAAGACCCTAAATTCGGCGGGGATACGCCGGTGGAGCAGACGGTTTATAAGGCTGTGAAGAAAGAATGTGACGGCAGGGATTACTCCTTTGCTTATCCACTTCCGGCATATGGGGTGGCTGTGTTCTTATATTAGAGCGGATAGTATATGTTGGCTGTGTACTTATATAGAGGCGGCCAGCATGAGTTGGCTGCATATTTACATTGAAAGCAGACATCATAGCTGAAATTTGGAATCGTTAAAATTGGAGTGGGATTTTGTGATCCTGCTCCCTTTTTAAATACAGATATTTTGGCGCCGGCTAACTGGCATTTTACTGCGTATGGCACACTGCCCCTTTGGGGAAAACATGTCCCAGGACAATGGCCTGTGAACAGTAAAAGGAAACAGAATAAAAGAATCATCCCGAAACATAGAACATGGATTGCCGGCGTATAATCGTGTATAATGGAGGTAAGAAAATAATACAGGACAGAAACGAGGTTTTATTATGCAGATCCTAGACATGCACTGCGACACCATCAGCAAAATCCGTCAGATGAAAAAAGAGGGAGAACACATTAGTCTGCGCCAAAATCCACTCAGTGTAGATTTGGAGAAAATGAGAGAAGGCGGCTGTACTTTGCAGACCTTTGCTATTTATGTCAACTGGAAGGAAGAGCCGGACGCGGCAGAGGCGGCAAAAGATATCCTGAATATCTTCCGGCAGGAGATGGATCAGAATGCAGATATAATTTCCCAGATCACAACCTACCGCCAACTGGAAGAAAACATTAAGACGGGCGGAATGTCCGCGCTGCTTTCTCTTGAGGAGGGCGCCATATACCAGGAATCGGCGGATACGCTCAGGTGGTTCTGGGAACAGGGCGCCAGAATGGCAACCCTGACCTGGAACTATGAAAATGATCTTGGCTATCCAAACTGTATGGGGGATCCCTTTACCCAGAGGATCTGGAGCTGGGGTGAGGAACGGGGGTTAAAGGAGAAAGGCCTTCAATTTCTGGAAGAGTTGGAGCATCTGCATATGCTGGTAGATGTATCCCATCTCTCCGACGGCGGATTCTGGGATGTGGCCAGACATGCCACCCGCCCCTTTCTTGCCAGTCATTCTAATGCAAGGGGACTGGTCAAAGGTGCGGCCAGAAACCTTACAGATGAGATGATCCGCGCTTTAGCAGGCCGGGGCGGTGTCATGGGGCTGAATTATGCCGTCTCCTTTATGCGCCCCGACTGGAAGCCGGGTGAGGACGGAACAACTGTGAAAGAGATCATTCGGATGGCTGAGTATATTCTGAACATCGGCGGTTCCGAATGCCTGGGCCTGGGCAGCGATTATGACGGCATCCTGGAACTGCCTGAGATATCCCACTGCGGCCGTCTTCAGTTTCTTGCGGAGCAAATGGAAAAGTATGGTTTTACATACAGTCAGGTAGAAAAGATCATGGGCGGTAATGTAAAGAGATTCCTGAAAGAAAACCTGGACTGAAATCCGGGGACTATCTCCAAAGAGGCCCGCGCATGATACCGGACATTACACAAAATCCGGCTGCGCCTGCGTCCAGTACATCCTTTACGTTGTCAGGATTGATCCCGCCAATGGCATAAACAGGTATCCGGACTGCCGTGCACACATTTTTCAAAAAAGGGATTCCTCTGGCGGGAAGCCCTTTTTTGCAGTCCGTCAAAAAGATATGGCCGGCCGTCACATAACCGGCGCCCAACCTTTCGGCCGCGACAGCTTCTTTTACGGAATGGACGGACACGCCTACCGTATCAAAACCCTCCAAAACGTTTCCCTTATTACTGAGACTGCAGAAGCCGGAGAAAGGTAAATGAACAGCAGAACACGCAAGTCTCTGTGCAGTCTCGATCCGGGAGTGCAGAATGCAGGCTACACCGTATTTCCTGCATATTTTCTGGACCTTTTCTGCCAGTTCCAGATATTCTGAAGCCTCCAAGTCTTTCTCCCTCAGTATGATTCCTCTGGGCTTCTTAGCGGCAACCCTCTCCACCTGCGCCAGAAAAGGTCCGTCACAGAGATGACGGTTCGTCACTGCCAGCATGTTCCCATATGGAAACATATCCGAAAGTCCGTTTGATGATCTAAACAAACACATAGTCATTCATGACCGGCTGCATTCCCTTTTTCAAAACAGCCTGGTAAACTTCCTCAACTCCCCTGTCATCAGAAATCTCAAACTGGTCATCCCCTTTATCCTCCAAATCTTCCACATGACTCCCCACTCCTGTACTGACGCCTGCGGAAATTTTGGTGGCTGCGATGGTGATCACATGATCGCGGAATCCAGCCCGTTCCCTTGTAGAGATCGTAATTCCGGCAAAGGGCATAAAAAGCCGGTAGGCTGTGATCACCTGAAGAAGCTGAGGCTCATGTACATCTTTGGGATTGATCTTGTCATTATTGATGATGGGCCGTAGTCTCGGGCAGGAAAAGGAAATTTCAGCCTGCGGGTACTTCCTCTGCAGAAGCCATGCGTGCATGCCTGTGGCAAATGCGTCCTTTCTGAAATCATCTAATCCCAGGAGCGCTCCGAAGGCAACGCCTCTCATTCCGCCCTTCAGTGCCCGTTCCTGCGCGTGGAACCGGTAAGGGAAAACTCTCTTATGTCCGGCAAGATGGAGCGTTTCATATTTGTCAGAATTGTAAGTCTCCTGAAACACTGTTACATAGTCAGCGCCGCATTTGTGAAGGTAAGCATATTCATCACTGTTCATGGGATAGACTTCCAGTCCCACCATTTTAAAATATTTCCGGGCGATCCTGCAGGCTTCCCCCAGATACGCCACGTCACTTTTGGCACGGCTTTCACCTACCAGTATCAGGATTTCTTCTAATCCTGTTTTGGCGATGGCAGCCATTTCCTGGTCGATCTCTTCCGGGGTCAGCCTTGCCCTGCGTATATGGTTATGGCAGTTAAAACCACAGTAAATGCAGTGGTTTTCGCAGTAATTTGAGATGTAAAGCGGTGTAAAAAGGTTGATGCAGTTTCCAAAGTGCTTTCTTGTCTCAGCCTGGGCAGCCTGTGCCATTTCCTCCAGAAAAGGTTCTGCGGCGGGGGAGAGAAGAGCGGCGAAATCCTCCGGAGTCCGTATATCATGGGACAGTGCAGTGCGCACATGAGTTTCCGTAAAGGTGTTGGGATCATAATGATCCATGGCATGTATCACCTTGTCCAGAATATCAGAATCCAGGGCTTCCATACCGTCCATATATTCCATATGATCTGTTCTGCGTGCAGTCATTTTTCTATCCTCCTTTATTGTTCCAGGAATCCGGTGAGCGGGGAGGAGGCGCTGGCGCTGCCGTTTATGATCCGTCCAAGGCCGGAGAGATAAGCAGTGCGGCCGGCCTCAACTGCCTTTTTAAAGGCCTCCGCCATAGCCGGGATATTGCCTGCAGTGGCAATAGCTGTGTTTGCCATCACTGCGTCTGCGCCCATTTCCATAGCTTCACAGGCCTGGGAGGGACGGCCGATCCCTGCGTCCACGATAATGGGAAGATCGATCTCCTCGATAAGAATTTTTATGAATTCCTTTGTACATAATCCTTTATTGGTGCCAATAGGGGAACCCAGGGGCATAATACAGGCGGCACCGGCATTTGCCAGATCTCTGGCAGTGTTTAGGTCGGGATACATGTAAGGCATGACGATAAAGCCCTCGTTTGCCAAAAGCTCTGCGGCGCGTATGGTTTCCTGGTTGTCAGGGAGCAGATATTTGGAGTCACGGATGACTTCAACCTTTATGAAGTCCCCGCAGCCTAATTCCCTGGCCAGACGCGCGATCCTCACTGCCTCATCGGCTGTTCTTGCCCCGGATGTGTTGGGAAGAAGGGTAACGTTATCCGGGATATGCTCCAGGATGCTGGCAGTACCGCTGTTGGCTCTGCGCACGGCCAGCGTGATGATCTCAGCGCCGGCATTTTCAATGGCTGCGCGGATCAGTTCCGGGTTGTATTTTCCGGAACCCAGAATAAAACGGGAGTGGAATTCGTGTCCGCCCAATATCAATTTGTCATCTCTCATGATGTTGTATGCCTCTTTTCTATACTTTTTTTATACATCTGTCTCTCCCAGGATAATCCTCAATATCATATTGGCCTGATGGGCTGCGCACAGGGTTACCCTGGGGGCCGTGAGGCTTATGCCGGAGGCGGTGTCACTGGTACCATCCCCGCAGAGATACAGATTCTTCATTCTTTTTTTTGTATGTATGGTATTACTGCTTCCAAAGCCGGCCATACCGGAACCGGATACAATGACAGCGTCCGGCCGGTGTTCTAACAGATGATTGACCAGCATGGCTTTGCTTTCTGCCCGGTCAAATGCTTCACAGATGATCCTGTCATCTGCCAGCAAGCTGCCTATGTTGTCAGGCGTGAGCTTAACCGTGTCTGTACGGACTGAAATATAGGGGTTGATCTCTGAAATTTCTTCTCTCAGCGCGTCCGTTTTATATCTGCCCAAATGTTTCATTTTATAGGCCTGGCGGTGCAGATTGCTGGGCTCCACCCGGTCAAAGTCGATCAGGTGGAGGCTTCCGATACCGGTACGTGCCAGCATAACTGCCACATGAGAGCCCAGTCCGCCCAGACCGGCAATAGCTGCTCCTGACCTTTTGAGTTTCCTGTATATGGGGAGTGTGTGGCGTTCTGCCAGTACCTCCTCCATTTCACTTTTAGACAGGATGTGGTGTCCTTCTTCCAAATCAGCCGCCTCCTACAAAGCTGACAACCTCATAGGTGTCATTCTCAAGGACGAGGGTGTCAGCGTAATGTTTTTTGGGAAGTATTTCCCCGTTTCGCTCCACAGCGATCCGCTGCAGCGTGTAGCCCTGTTCCAGAAGAAATGTCTCCACTGTGCACGGGGCTGAGAGCTGTACGGGGGTGCCATTGATCTTTATCATAGTTTCCGCCTCTTTTCTCACTCGTCATAGATGTTGACGATCTCACCGTCCAATATCCGGTTCATATTCTTGACAGCGCAGAAATTGCCGCACATGCTGCAGGTATCCTCTTTTTCCGGTTTGGCCTCCGCGCGGTATCGTCCGGCTTTTTCCGGGTCCAGGCAGAGACGGAACATCTCTTCCCAATCCAGATTTTTACGGGCAGTGCTCATTTTTCTGTCCCAGTCAGCGGCGCCTTTTACGCCCTTGGCTATGTCGGCAGCGTGAGCTGCTATGCGGGAGGCGATAATGCCTTCCTTTACATCGTCCAGATTGGGCAGGCGCAGGTGTTCCGCAGGAGTTACATAGCACAGAAAGGAAGCGCCGTAGGTGGCTGCAATGGCACCGCCGATGGCAGCGGTGATGTGGTCGTATCCGGGGGCAACATCTGTCACCAGGGGACCCAGCACATAGAAGGGGGCGCCCTGACAGAGAGTCTGCTGGATCTTCATGTTGGCTTCGATCTGGTCCAGAGGCATGTGTCCGGGGCCTTCCACCATAACCTGTACATCTTTTTCCCAGGCACGTTTTGTCAGTTCGCCCAGGGTGATCAGCTCCTCGATCTGGGAGATATCAGAGGCATCTTGGATGCATCCGGGGCGGCAGGCGTCCCCGAGACTCATGGTAATGTCATATTCCCGGCAGATATCCAGGATCTCATCATAATGCTCGTAGAAAGGATTCTCCTGGCCTGTCATTTCCATCCAGGCAAAGATGATGGAGCCGCCGCGGGAGACGATATTGGTGAGGCGCTTGTTACGTTTGAATTTTCCTGCGGTTTCTTTGTTGATGCCGCAGTGGATGGTCATGAAGTCCACGCCGTCCTCGGCATGCATGCGCACTATGTCAAGCCATTGCCGGGACGTGATCTCTTTTAAGGGTTTGTGATAGTAGACTACAGCGTCGTAGATAGGGACGGTTCCGATAATGGCAGGGCATTCTTTGGTGAGACGTCTGCGGAAGGTGCGGGTGTCTCCGTAGGAGCTCAGATCCATAATGGATTCAGCGCCCATTTTCACAGCGTTGTTCACCTTTTCAATTTCCATATCCATGTCTTTGCAGTCCCTGGATATACCCAGGTTTACATTGATTTTTGTTCTGAGCATGGAGCCGATGGCATTTGGCTCCAGAGAGGTGTGCCTTTTGTTGCAGGGGATGATGACCTGGCCTTTTGCCATGAGAGCCATAAGCTGTCTCACATCCATCTGTTCTTTTTTAGCTGCCGCCTGCATCTCCTTTGTGATGATGCCTTTTCTGGCGGCGTCCATCTGAGTTGTGTACTGCATGAAAATCTCCTTTCTTTGGGACACGGAAATGTCCGAAAGAAAGGAGATAGAAGAGGTGAAGAGGTGACAAAAGGGGGACTTTTTTAGAAAAAAAGTGCACCCCTGATGGGATGCACCAAATATACATAAACTTCTGGTTCGCTTCCTACGCCGGCATTATCCGTATCAGGTTCTCAGGGTCGAAATCCGTTCGTATTTCCTCTCAGCCGACGCGTCAGCTCCCCTTGCATATTCAATTGTTTTCAGGTATTTTTCCTGCCATAATCATATAGCGGCAGGAAGGAAATGTCAACACTGAATTTTTATCAAATATTTTTATCAGATATTTTTTATCAGATATTCCTGTCTGCCATCCCGCAAAAATACAGGGATCGTGTCTATGGAGGCTTCCGCTTCTATCCACTGGCCTCCCTGAAGGATCTCCCCTGTATGGGCGTTTGTCCAGGTGCAGCCTGAGGGCAGATAAACTTTTCTTGACATAGCGTGAGGCTCCACTATAGGCGCAGCCAGAATATCTGAACCGTACATGTACTGGGTATCCAGTTCCCAGGTCCGGGTGTCCTCCGGGAATTCGTAGAACATGGTACGCATAACAGGAGCACCTGTCTCATGTGCCTTAGCCATAAGGCTTCTGGTATAGTCACGCATCATTTCACGGATTTCAATGAACTTTTTCATGATCTGATAATTTTCTTCCCCATAGCTCCAGATCTCATTGTCTGCACCTGTGCCCTCGGTCTCCTCTCCGTTTGCTTTGTAGAGAGGTGTGCGCGGGAGGCGGTTGCCGTGAAGACGCATAACAGGGCAGAAGGCGCCGAACTGGAACCAGCGGATCAGCAGTTCCTGGAAATCCTTGTCGTAGATATTGCCGCCGTGGAAACCGCCAATATCTGTGGTCCACCAGGGGATTCCCGAGAGGCCCATCTGCAGGCCGGCTACGATCTGATTGCGGAAATCCTGATAGGTGGAGTGGATATCACCGGACCAAATGAGGGCGCCGTACTGCTGGCTTCCTGCCCAGGCGCAGCGCACCAGGTTCAGGACATCCTCCTGTCCGTTTTTCTTCTGTCCCTCGTAAAAGCCTCGTGCATATTCACGGGGATAGATATTTCCCTGCTGCATAACGCTTCCGGCGTAATAGCGGTAGTTTTCATAGTCATAGGTGGTGTATTCCGGCTCCGCCTCATCCAGCCAGAAGAGCTTGATCCCGTTCTCTGCATAGTTCTTTTTACACTTGTCCCATACATATTCTCTGGCCTCCGGGTTGGTGGCGTCATAGAATACGTTGTTGCCCTGGAAATCCATCTGTACGTTCAGGCCGTGTTCCGTCTGGACAAGGAGGCCTTTCTGACGCATCTCCTGGAAATTTTCACTGCGCCAGTCAATCTGGGGCCACACAGATACCATGAGTTCCATGCCGTAGGAGCGCAGTTCCTCTGCCATGGCTTTGGGGTCCGGGAAGAAATTCTCGTCAAAGCGGTAATCGCCGCACCGGGGCCAGTGATAATAATCCACCACAAACACATCCACAGGAATGCCGCGGCGGTGGTATTCTCTGGCAACGGACAGTACCTGTTCCTGATTGTGGTAACGGAGCTTGCACTGCCAGAAACCAAGCCCGCATTCCGGCATCATAGGTGCTCTTCCTGTCACCTGGCTGTATTGGGATTCAATCTGGGCAGGAGTGTCGCCTGCTGTGATCCAGTAGTCCATTTTTTTGGTGCTGTCAGCCCGCCATTCCGTCACATTTTTGCCGAAGGACACGCTTCCGATCGCAGGATTGTGCCAGAAAAAGCCATAGCCTTTGCTGGATACATAAAAGGGGATGGAGGCCTGGGAATTTCTGTGAGCCAGCTCTATGTTGCAGCCTTTTAAATCTAAAATATCCTGCTGATACTGTCCCATTCCGTAGATCTTCTCATCTTTGTTGGCTTCAAAGGTGACCTTCAGGCGGAAATCACCGCCGATATAAGGGGAGAATTTCCTGGCACGCCGTATCAGGGCACCGCCGCCGTCCATCTCTTTCAGCAGTATTTCATTTTTGTCGTTAAAGAAGGTGACAACAGCCGCGCTGTTCCAGCCTCTGGTATCAATGAGGGCGGAAATCTTTCCGTTTTTGATGACCGCGGTTTCTTCATCTGTCTGAATCTGTACGTTTACAGGGGCCTGGTCTTTCAGGGCGCTGCTGGACATGTCCAGGGGACCGGAGGGGACAGACACGACTCTCAGGCTGTTCTCGCCCCATGCCGCAATGCGCAGAGTTTCGCCGGCATTGTGGTATTCAATATAGTTTTCACTTTTTGTAAAGAATGACATAATTTTCCTCCTGTTGATAAGTGGATCGTGTTTTTTTCGCCGGCCGGTGCCGGCTGACTGTGTATTTCTTTGTATTATAAAATTATCGGAGGAAAAAAACATCAAAGATGATGTCAGGGTATATTAAAATCATGTCATATTTCTATACTGACTGGGAGTCATTCCCGTTGCTTTTCGGAAGGAGATGGCAAAGTAGTTGCTGCTGTCAAAGCCCACGGCAATTGCAATGTCAATGACCGGAAGGCTGGTTTCCTTAAGCAGAGCCATGGAGCGGTTAATGCGGAAGCGGTTCAGGTATGAAATGGGTGTGGAGCGAAAGGATTTCTTAAAAAAACGGCAGAACTGCTCACGGCTCAGGGAGACGGACCCGGCAAGGGCGTCAAGGCTTAAGGGATTCTGGTAGTTTTCATCAATGTATTTTAAAATTTTCTTTTTCCGCTCTTCGTTTATGTAGTCGGACATGGATTTGATGTTGTGTTTTTCTTCCTTTATCAGCAGATGAGATAAAATCTGGTAAAGATAACCCTTGATCAAAAGTTCCCGGTAAGGATTGGAGGCGAGATAGCTTGCTGTCAGTTCCCTGAGAAGACCCCTTACGGTTTCGGATTTTAAATCCGTGCCGTATATGACGTAGGAGGACACAAAGCTGTTCTCAAAAAACGGATCTAGCTGCTGCGCCTGTATGATATCCCGATTTTTACTGGAAACGAAGTCGGGATGGAATACGATGGAGGAAAAACGGCATTTTTGGTTTTGATACTGATAGGCAACGTGGAGCAGATTGGGCGGGATCAGCACAATGGTGTCTTTCCCGGCAAGAATAGAAATGCCGTCTACGGCCAGTTCCATCATGCCCTCTGTCACAAACAGTATTTCCGCCTCCTCATGCCAGTGATTGTAAAGGATTAATCCGTTTTCGCAGTATTCCATATCCTGATATACCTGAAGGGGAAATTCCTGGCTCCCGTGGGCTGCCCGCTCTTTTAAGCTGTCATTGACGGATGGATTGATTTTCATAATGTGTCTCCTATGCAGACGATAATAAGAAAAGGCATCCCGGATAAAAAGCTTCCTGAATGCCTTTACATACTGAAATGTGTTTGAAAGTTCTGGTGTTACCTGTTGAATTTGGCTGCCAAATCCTCAAACTCCGAAGCAAAATCCCTGACAGCCTCCTCATTGGTGGCCCAGGAAGTACAGAATCTGAGACAAGTATGATCCTTGTCCGGCTTGCACTGGAAGGTGGTCAAAAATCTTTCATTTACGGCTTCTGCCAGAGCATCCGGCAAAATGGGGAATACCTGATTTGTAGGTGCCGGCGCCAGGAGCGGAATACCTGTTTTTTCAAATACCTCTTTCAGGATCTGTGCCATGGCAACGCCCTTTCGTCCAAGTTCCAGGTACAGTCCGTCCCTGAACAGTTCTTCGAATTGGACACCCATCATCCAGCCTTTTGCAAGAATAGCTCCATGCTGTTTCATGTTGAAGCGGAAATGATCTTTAAATTCCTCTTTTACAATGACAAGCGCCTCCCCGAACATGGCTCCCACTTTTGTACCGCCGATGTAAAAGGCATCACATAAATTGGGCAGATCCGGGAAAGTTAGATGTGTCTCCTCCGCTGCCATAGCCATGGAAAGGCGGGCGCCGTCCATATACAGGTACAGGTCATGGCGTTTGCAGAAGGCGTACAGGGTTTCCAGTTCTTCTTTTGTGTAAACGGTTCCCACTTCCGTGGGGTTTGATATATAAACCAGGCGAGGTTCCACCCAGTGTTCATTTTCATGTAATTTTAATACAGGGCGGATGAAATCCGGTGTCAGCTTTCCGTCTTCTGTTGGAATGGAAAAAACTTTGTGGCCGGTGGATTCAATGGCTCCCGTCTCATGGGTGTTGATGTGGCCGGTGTCAGCACTTAAAACTGCTTCATATGGCCGCAGAATATGGGAGATAAAGGTCAGGTTCGTGAGGGTGCCTCCGGCGATAAAATGAATGTCTACGCTGTAATCCTCAAGTGCTTCCTGGATCAATTCTCTGGCATTATCGCTGTGCTCATCCAGTCCATAGGAATTATTCTGGTGATAATTAATGGTTTCCAGCGCCCTGAGTATGTTTGGATGCGCTCCTTCACTGTAATCATTCTGAAAACTATACATGGCAAAAATCCCCTTTTCCTGTAGTTCAATCCGCATTCGGAGTCTGTATATAAGACTCAAAATGACATGCTGCTGTTTCAAGCTACATTCTATCACACTTTCCCGGAAAAACAAATCATTTCGTTGAAAATGTCCGTTTTTGTTGATATAATGGGCGCAACGAGCCAAGTGGGAGCTAGCTCACATTTGGCGACTGCAAAAGATTGGGAACGTAGTTCACAATATAATGGGCGCAACGAGCCAAGTGGGAAAGAGGTGAGGCTGTATCAAAATAGGTGAAGTTTCAAAATTGCTGCATATATCTCAGGATACCATACGCTATTACATGGAGCTGGGTCTTATCGTCCCAGGAAGGCATGGGAATCTGTATGATTTCAGCGGGGACAGTATTGAGGACATCCGCTGGATACATAAGCTGAAGGAAATGGGATTTCTGCTGAAAGAGATCCAGAAGGTTCTGTCTCTCAGACGTACTTCCAACTGGGTGGAGCCTCAGGAGATCGCCGAATACCTCATACTCCTGGACAAAAAGAAAAAATCCCTGCGCGGGGAGATTGAGAATATCAAAGAGGAAATCATCCGCATAGAGGAGGAGGAAAAATCCTTCACCATTGAGACTGCCGGAGACAAGGTTCTGGTAGGGGTTCCTCTGAAGGCACTGGAATACCTGCGCTGTCCCTTCTGCCAGGAGGCATTTGCCGTGGAGCAGGTACAGATGAACAGCAGGTACATCTATAACGGAAAACTGACCTGTTCCTGCGGATATGCCCTGGAGATCAGTGACGGGATCGTCCTGTCTCCGGGAGCGGCGGATGAGTCGGACGGCGGCGCGGACCTGGAACGGGAAAAATACAAAGACCTTCCGGCTTCTGTGGTGACCATGCTGCAGAGAAGCTATAATTTTCTCCTCCACCGTGTTTCCGGGCTGCAGCTCTATGACCGGGTAGTCATGGAGACAGATATCAATGAATTTTTTTATTTATATACACATTTCAGAAAGATAGAGAACCGCGTGCTGTTCATCATCACAGACCGTTACCCTCAGGTGCTAAGAATGTATAAAGAACGGATCGAGTATCTGAAGCTGGATCTGGATATCCTGTATCTGGCTGACGGCAGCGGAAATTATCCGTTAAAGAAAGAGAGCGTGGATCTGTTCATCGACTATTTCAGCTCCAATTACTGTAAGGTGAGGCGAGGCGAATCCCTGCCGGGCAGGATGGCTGAATATCTGAAGGAAAATGGGGAGATGATAGGGTGCTATTTTTCAGGAAAAGACAGAGAACGGTTTTTTGATAAAAGACAGTTTCTCGGAGATATCAGGGAAAAGGGATACGCTCTTGTCAAGGAGCGAACCATTGACTGCCCTGTGGAAGTGGGAAAAGAAAACCAGCTTCTGTTGTACGAGAGCAAAAGACAGGCCAATAACCGGGAAGGGTGACGCCCCGGGTATTGGCCTGTCTGTTATGTTGTGAGATAAGATTGTCAGGATTTCATCCGCATGGACGCCGCGTTTGCATGGCCGGGGAAGCCTTCTCCCTCTGCCAGGTGTGAGGCCAGGGCTGAAATCTGCTGTGCCGCCTCCTTAGTCAGGCGCTGGGTCGTGCAGACTCTGGAAAATGTGCCGATCCAGACGCCGCCGCTGTACCGGGCCGCCTTTCCCGTGGGAAGAGTATGATTGATGCCGTTTACATAGTCGCTGTATACAACAGCGGAATATTTTCCAATAAAGAGAGAGCCGTAATTCTTGAATCCATCGGTATGGGTCTCAGCGTCAGCAAAATGCAGCACCAGGTGTTCCGGTGCAAATGCATTGGCCAGACTGCACGCCTCATCCAGGGAGTCCGCCAGTATGACCTCGCCGCACAGGTTCCAGGCTGCAGAAGCAATGTCCTCCGTTTCAAGTTCAGGGAGCTGCATTTCCACCTGGCGGATAACTTCAAGGCCAAGTTCTCTGTCTGTGGTGATCAGCCGTGCGATGGACTGGGGATCGTGTTCCGATTCCGAGAGCAGGTCAGCCGCTATACAGCAGGGGTCAGCCTCCCGGTCTGCGATCACAAGAATTTCACTGGGGCCGGCCAGAAAGTCAATGCCGATACGCCCATAACACTGGCGTTTGGCCTCCGTCACATACTGGTTGCCGGGGCCTACGATCATATCCACAGGCTGTATCTGTTCTGTTCCGCAGGCAAAGGCGGCTATGGCATGGGCACCGCTCAGGGCGTAGATTTCGTGGATCCCGGCAATATCCATAGCTACCAGAGTGGAGGGATGTACGCTGTCTGTCCCGTTCACAGCAGGCGTGCACATGGCAATTCTTCTCACATCGGCTGTCCGGGCGGTGATGCCCATCATCAGGGCGGTGGAGTACAGGGGGTATCCGCCGCCGGGAACATAACAGCAGCAGGAATCAACCGGTATGATCTTTTGCCCCAGAAAAATGCCGGGGGATATCTCATAGTCGCTGAACCCATGGAGGGATGCCTTCTGCTTTAAGGCAAAATCCTCCAGACGCTGTGCCGTGACCTTCAGATCACGGATCAGTTCCGGGGAAGTGAGATTGTAAGCCCGTCTGATCTCTTCAGGTGAAATGCGCAGACTGGTGCGCGTATTTCCGTCAAACTGTGTATTGTATTCGATCAAAGCCCTGTCTCCCCGCGCGGACACATCTCTGATAATGGCGTGTACCTCAGCTTCCAGATCCTGCTGTCTCTGACGGTCCGCGGGCTTTGCTTTTTTCAGATATTCCAAAAAAATCCCTCCCTTGCAGATGGTTCTTATAACCAGTATACAAGAGAGGGAAATGCTTTGGCAAGCAGATTATTTCTGACGGTATCCGTATGCCTCCAGATATTTTAGGGGGATGGACATGCGTACGGTTTTGTTGGGGTTTACAGTCTGACAGATGGATAAGTCGGCTGCGATGGACTGCAGCATGACAGCCTCATCAGAGGTCAGTTCTGTCTCGGATACCATGTAGTCGTGCAGGTATTCCACTGCCTTTTGCCATGCCTCATCCACAGTTTTGCAGGAGGCCACAGCCATGACCTCTTTATCCGTGACAACAACAGGGTAGGGTTTCTGGTAAGCGGGAATGACAGTGAGCTTTAAAGTGACTTCACCCGCGATTTCCACACCGCAGCCGCCAATCTCCCCGTCGCCCATACAGGCGTGCAGATCTCCCAGGGATAAAAGGGCGCCTTTTGCAGATACGGGGAAATATACGCTGGCACCTGTTTTGATCTGTGTGCAGTCCATATTGCCGCCGTGGGAGTCAGGAGTATCTGTGGGGATGTCCCGGTCTGCCGGAGCTACGCCGATGACACCGATCATGGGTTTTAAGTCAAGGGACAGTTTGGGACTAAAGATGATCTTTTTGTTTTCTACAGGGAGCCGTTTGACAACAGGTTTTTTTACGAGTTTGGCAAGGCAGCCGAACTCGGGGTCGATCTCTGTTACCCCTAAAGGTGCAAGAGAGATATCCAGTATGTCAGCTCTTAGGGTATCCCCCGGTTTGGCATCCTCCACGAAGATTGGGCCGGTGGCGGGATTTAACTCATCAAAGAGCAGAGAATCAAAGGAGCTGTCTTCTGGGACCAGTCTGTCTTTAAAACAGTCATAGGTATGTACTGTGACTGTTTCACCGCTTTTTACTGTGAGAACAGGGCGGTGTTCTCTGCTCATTGTATAGATCACTTGGTCCCGGTTTAGATTTTTCATAAAGTTCCTCCAGAAAATAAACATTTTTATTCTTTAACAAGATGTTTCCCTTTTTTCTCTACATACTGGTCCGAGGAAGGGTCATCCTCAAGCTTCATGATCGTCAGCCCCGTAAAGCCGAAAATGGCTGAGATAACAGGACAAAGGATATTAAAGAAGCAGTAGGGCAGATAAGTCAGTGTAGGCACACCCAGGAAGCCGGACATGGTGGCACCGCAGGTATTCCAGGGAATGAGCGGTGAGGTAACGGTTCCGGCGTCTTCCAGCACCCGGGAGAGGTTCCGGGGAGCCAGGCCGCGTTTCCGGTATTCGTCCTTGAACATTCTTCCCGGAATGGCAATGGCGATACAGTGGTCTCCCAGGAGGACGTTGCAGAACAGGGCAGAGATAATAGTGACAAGCACAAGTGAGCCGGTGCTCTTGGCAAATTCCAGCAGTTTATTGGCGATAACACTCATCATGCCTGTGCACTCCAGGATACCGCCGAAGGACAGGGCACAGATGATCAGGGAAACTGTCCACATCATGCTCATGAGGCCTCCTCTGGTGAGAAGCTCATCCACCATGGCATGGCCTGTCTCAACGACAACGCCGTTTTGCACTGCGTTGAACACGATGGATAAATCCTGATGCTGGAAGATAACACCGCAGAGCATACCGAGCACGGTTCCTGCAAAGAGGCCGGGAATGGCAGGGACTTTAAGGGCGATCAGGGCAATTACGATGACAGGTACCAGCAGCAGCCAGGGAGTGATATTATAGTTGGAAGCCAGAGCATCCAAAATGCCGTTGATCTGGCCATGGTCCAGTTCCTGCCCGGCGAAACGGAAGCCAATGATGCCGAAGCCTACAATGGAAATGCCATAGGCTATGGCTGTGGTGTACATCATATGTTTGATATGGTCTGTGAGCTTTGCGCCTGCAATGGCAGCGGACAGGTTCGTGGTATCAGACAGAGGTGACATTTTATCACCGAAGTAAGCACCGGAGATAATGGCACCGCCGGCCAGACCTACCGGGATATCCAGGCCCTTTGCGATCCCCACAAGGGCAATGCCGATGGTGCCCACAGTAGCCCAGGACCCGCCTGCGGCCAGGGAGACAATACTGCACAGGATCATACAGGCTACCAGGAAGAAAGCAGGGGTGAGTATCTGCAATCCGTAGTATACAAGGGCGGGAACAACGCCGCCTACGATCCAGGTTCCGATAGTAGCGCCGATGATGATCAGCAGCAGGACAGCCTGCATAATGCTTTTTAGGGACTCAACGGCACCATCTTCCAGGTCCTGCCAGGTGTAACCCAGAAAGACGATAGCGATAAAGGCAGTGATGCAGGTGCCGAGAATAAGCGGAACCTGTACATCCACCTTCAGCACAGATACGGAAAAAATCAGGATGATGACAGTCAGCACCACCGGGGTCAGAGCCAGAAGCAGGGTAGGCTCTTTCTTTACTTTCTCTTTTGCATTCATAAATCTTTTTCCTCCATTCTTACTGAAACATATGTTATTCTTCATAGCCCTGCAGAAAGCGCAGTTCTGTGAACAGTAACACGCTTCGCGATGCACAGATACGGAGCATTCTGCTCCATATCGCGCTGGCTGCCGCAGAGGGGTTTCAGCTTTTGATGAATTAAGATTATCATAGCCTGTAAAACCAATGTCAACAAGCAAAAAGACAGATTTCATGGAGTATACTCCATGAAAGGAAACAAGTGCATTTTCTGCCCTTTTTTGCTATACTGATGGAAAATGTATGCTGTTTACAGCCCTGCAGAAACAGCGTTCTGTGGATAGTAACGGAAAATACATTATAGTGCAGCTCTTGCTGCTGTATAAGTTATGGGATGCCATTTAGGGTATAAGTTAATTTTTTATATGAGCTGTCAGGAGGAAAGCAGAATGAATAAATTGCTGATAGTGGAGGATGACCAGGACCTGCTGGAGGGGCTGGCATTTTCTATGGAGAGTGAGGGATACCAGGTTATCTGTGCATCCACAATGGAGGAGGGCCTTAAAAAATTCCGGGAATCGTGTCCGGATTTTATTATCTTAGATTGTAATCTGCCCGATGGAACAGGCTACGGGTTCTGCCGGGAAGTGAGAAAGACCAGTCAGGTTCCGGTACTGATGCTGACAGCCCGGGATACGGAAATGGACGAGATACAGGCCCTGGAGACAGGCGCGGATGATTATATGTCAAAGCCATTTTCCCTGGCAGTTTTAAAAACCAGGATAAAGAAGCAGTTAAAGCGTAAAGATGCGGAATTTATCCGGTTTTCTAATGGATTTTACATAGACAGGAGTACCTGCCGTGTGCTGCGTGGTGACAGGGAGATATCTTTAAGCACAGTAGAGTACAGGCTTCTCACCTATCTGATAGACAACAAAGGCCGGATTGTCAGCAAGGAGCAGATTTTGGCTCATGTCTGGGACAGCGAAGGACGTTTTGTGGACGAGAATGCAGTATCTGTAAATATCCGCCGCCTTCGCCGGAAAATAGAGGACGATCCGGATGAGCCGGTATTTATCAGGAATATCCGTGGGATGGGTTATATATGGAAGGAGATATGATATGGAGGCAGTATTACTGGGAATCGCAGTCCTCTGTATCGGTTTTGCTCTGTGGGAGCGGTACAGATCAAGGAAAATGTACCGGGAAATTGACCGAATGATGGATGAGATCCTAAGCGCAAAGCCGGTCACTATATCGGACTTAAAGGAGGGGCCTTTGTCCGCGTTGTCCTATAAAGCCAGAAGGCTGCAGGAGCGGCAGGATCTGGAAATGTCAGGGGCAAGCAGGGAAAAGGAACAGGTTAAAATGCTGGTCTCTAATATGTCCCACCAGTTGAAGACACCCCTTGCCAATGTAAGGATGTACGGTGAAATACTGGAAAACCAGAAGCTCTCCGAAGAGCAGAGGAAACATTTTCTGGAGAAGCTGCGCCGCCAGACAGAAAAAATACAGTGGGTACTCAATTCCCTTCTGAAGATGGTGCGCCTGGAGCAGGATGTCATTACTTTTGAGGGGAAAGATGCGGATATAAAGCCAACTCTTTTACAGGCAGTGAACAGCATATATGAGAAGGCAGAAAAAAAGCAGATCCAGATACAGGTGGAGGAAATCCCTTCCTTATATCTGTGGCATGATCCCTCCTGGACAGCGGAAGCGCTGGAAAACATACTGGAAAATGCTGTGAAATATTCGCCGCCCCAAAGCCGTATTATGATCTGTATAAAGTCTTACGAAATGTACAGTGAACTGCAGATATCCGACCAGGGGGCAGGGATTGACAAGACGGAAGAGACAGAGATTTTTAAACGTTTTTACAGGAGCCCCAAAGTGTCCGGGGAAGAGGGCTCCGGCATTGGTCTTTATCTTGTGAAACTGATCCTGGAAAAGGAAAAGGGATATGTGACTGTAAATTCAAAGCTGGGATGCGGAAGTACCTTCAGTGTATTCTTACAGAACTGTAAGTGAGAACCTCTGATTCTGTAGCCTGTTTGAAAGGCGGGCCTGATAAAATCAAAATTGTAAAGGAGGATGACACAAAATGATTTTACAGGTAAAAGACGTGACTAAAATTTATGGTCAGGATGAGAATGCAGTGAAGGCTCTGAATGGAATTTCACTGGAAATAGAGCAGGGAGAATTTGCCGCTTTGGTGGGAACCTCCGGTTCCGGGAAAAGTACGCTTCTGAATCTGATAGGAGGTCTGGATGTTCCCACTGAGGGGAAAATAACCATCAGGGACAGGGAGATACAGAGTCTGAAGCGAGGGGAACTGACGATTTTCCGAAGAAGAAATATAGGGTTTGTGTTCCAGAATTACAGTCTGATGCCGGTCTTAAATGTATATGATAACATCACTCTTCCCGTGACCTTTGACAAAGGAAAACATGTGGACCACCAGTATATAAAAGAACTTTTAAAGGATCTGGGACTCTGGGAGAAGAGGAAAAAGTACCCGGATGAGCTTTCTGGAGGACAACAGCAGAGGGTGGCCATCGCCAGAGCCTTAGCCAATAAGCCTGCGGTGATCCTGGCAGATGAGCCTACCGGAAACCTGGATTCCAAAACAACTATGGAGGTTATGGGTGTTCTGAAAGCCAGCAGTGACAAGTACCATCAGACCATACTTATGGTGACCCACAACGAGGCAATTGCCCAGACCTGTGACCGCATTATCCGGATTGAGGACGGCAGGGTTTATGAGAGAGGCGGTGCGTGGGTATGAGGACAGCCGCAAAACTTGCCTGGCAGTACAGCAGGTTTTATCTGCGCCAGACTTTGTCTATTTTTTTCAGCATTCTTCTCTCTATGGCACTTCTGGGCGGGATCAGCTCCCTTTTATACAGCGGCCGGTCCAGCAGCAGGGAGAAGGCCAGGGAGACGGGCGGAGACTGGCATTATTATATGAATGTAGATCAAAAGATGAGGGAGGAGATTGATAAACATCCCAAAGGAAAAGGATATGAGCTGAAACGTATAGGTCATATAGAAACCAAAGCAGTCATGGGGGAACCATACGTGATCTCTTTGAATTACGGGGACAGGAACTATATGGATATCATGGGCCGCACACTGGAGGAGGGGGAGTATCCCAAGCAGCAGGATGAGATTGCACTGGATGCTTATACCATCAGTAACCTTCAGGTTGAAAAAAAGCTGGGAACCCAGGTTACTTTAGGTGAAAAGACATATACCCTTTGCGGGATCGTGAAAAGCCGCCCGGCAAACAGCGGCGAAGAAATGATGGCTTTTGTCAGTGAAGACACACCTGACGAAACAGGGGAGACGCGGCTCTATCTGCGCTTTGATGAAAGGAAAAAAGTATATAAGCAGTTGGAAGCCCTGGCTGATCATTTTGAGATTCCTCTTGAGAAATTAAAAAGGAACAATGATCTGACTGCTTATGTGGAGGGGACCATACCCGCTGCATTTGTTCGTATCATCAAGACCGGGCTCCGGCTTCCCGAAGGAAAATTTACTTATATCCTGTCCTCAATTTTGAGAGATAATCCGGGGACAAACGGGAACGTTATATCGGTTGTGCTGATACTGTTCAGCGTTTTTATTATTTCCAGTATCTACAGGATTTCCCTGCAGAAAAGGATATCCCAGTATGGTGTATTAAATGTGCTGGGGATTGGTGGCATACGTCTTTTTCAGATGATGTTTCTGGAACTTTGGGGGATTTTTTTGATAGGATATCCGGTGGGCAGTCTGTTGGGTAACTTAGGGGCAAGAGCTTTATACAGCCGTTTTTCTCGTGTATTTACCGGTGAGGATACGGTTCCCGGCAGCTTTATGACAGATGTGGATTCCCTTGTGAAGAATTTTGCAGTCATGTCTGTATTACTGGTTCTGGTCAGTATGGCACTCTGCAGAAAGCTGATCAAAATGAATCTTATGCAAATACTCCGTAAGAACCCGGCAAAGCAGAGAAGCAGGAAAATCTATAGCCTGAAAACGGAGAATATGCCGGAAGTCCTTACTAAAAAATTTATGTTTGAGAGAAAAAGTGTTTTTGTTGGGATTTTATTCTCATTGTGCCTTGGGGGGATCATATTTTTGGGAACCACCTATATGACAGCCAACACAAAGGCAAACAATATGCTGACTATGAAGGCAGATGACGGTCTGGGATCGGATATGCTCCTGTATGAGGAATCCAATGATCTGTCCCAGGTGATTCCGGAAGATACGGCAGAGGAACTGAAGAAGATCCGGGGAATCTCAAGAGTCTTACCCACAAGTTATCTGTTGGGAGAAATACCTGTTAAGAGACAGGACTTTAAATGGCTTACCTATTATCCAGAAATCGGTGTTAAATATGAGCCGGAATGCGGGGAGAATATCAGTCAGAGGAATATGGAACTGTACGGAGGCAGGGCAGTGGAGGACGCTGACGGTGATTTCCGTCTGAAAACTAATGTGTATGGATATGAACCGGAGATGATCAGAAAACTTTCAGATTACCTGCTGGAGGGAACGATTGACCCGGAGACTATAGAGAAGGAGAACGCGGTGATACTTCAGACCATTATGGACGGCCAGGGAAATTATGATGGACTGAAGATACAGCCGGGGGATACTATCACTTTAAAGGTACCAAAGGATCAGAAGGTTCCCGAAGAAGTATATAAGTTTCAGTCCGGGGAGGAGTGGTATCAGGAGAAAGAATTTACAGTAGCCGCTCTTGTGAACAGGACAATGGCAAAAACAGATTTCTATATAGGAAGCAGCCCTGATAATCTAAGTCTTATATTTACAAACAAGCAGATGAAAGACAATTTTGGCGTGGAGGGATATCAGATCATCAGCATGGAAAAAGAATCTGCCTCGGATGCTTACGGTGCGGAGAAACAGGTCAGGGAAGTTACTTCTAGTGTTCCGCACTGTGTTCTAAAGGACTACACGGCGGATATTGCCAGAGAGAATACTTTTTTAAAGCAGAAAATGTTATTTTTCTATGGTGTGGGTGTGATCCTTCTGATCATCAGTGTTCTGCATATTATGAACAGTATCAGTTCCATGGTACTTTCCAGGCGCCATGAGTTTGGGATTCTGCGTGCCATGGGTATCAGTGACAGGGGATACATGCTGATGATGCTCAAAGAGGCTCTGAGGTATGGAATCTATGCGAGCCTGGTCATGGGAGCAGGGTATGTGCTGGCGCGGCAGTTTCTGCTCTATATGATGCAGAAGGTTTACCTTTTTGTCCTGCCAAAGGAAGAGGTATCCGTGTGGCTTATTTTGGGATTGACAGCGGTGAATATCCTGCTTAGTATGGCGGCAGTGGCCATGCCGGTCAGGGCAGTTTTGAAGGACTCTGTTGTAGAGGAGATCAGGCGCTGAAAAAAATCTTGCTAATTTCTATCAACATATGATAATATGGTAAAAGCGTAAAAGCGTTTTTGACAAATTCATGCACAGCAGGGGCGGAAGTGGTACTTTCGTCCCCTTTTACCGTGTTATAGCCGGCATCCAACCCATGGTGAAGCAGTCTTTAATGGCAGGGTGTGGAACGGCTCAGCCTGCCTGAACTGTTACACCGGCTGGTTATCAGGACTGTACGGCGGTTATACTGACAAAATATAAATAAAAATTTTGATTTGAAAGGATGAGACAGAGATGACAAAGATTGACATTTTTTCAGGTTTTCTGGGAGCGGGTAAGACTACACTGATCAAGAAGCTTCTGAAAGAGGCATACAGCGGTGAGCAGGTAGTGCTCATTGAAAATGAGTTTGGGGAGATCGGCATTGACGGCGGATTTTTAAAAGAGGCGGGGATTGAGATCCGTGAGATGAATTCCGGCTGTATCTGCTGTTCCCTTGTAGGGGATTTCGGCGAGGCGTTAAAAGAGGTGATCCAGAAATATCAGCCTGACCGCATTATAATTGAGCCATCAGGTGTTGGAAAACTCTCCGATGTGATCAAAGCAGTGAAAAAGGTGGAGGGAGAGGTTGACATAAAACTAAACAGCTTCACAACCCTTGTGGATGTCATGAAATGCAAAATGTATATGAAGAATTTCGGTGAATTCTTCAGCAACCAGATCGAATACGCAGGAACGATTATCTTAAGCAGAACAGACAAGTCTACAGAAGAAAAGGTGATCGCTGCCCTTCAGTTGATCCGGGGACTGAATAAATCCGCAGCAGTTATCACAACACCTATAGAAAAGCTGTCAGGCGCAAAGATTCTGGATACTATGGAAAATAACCGTTCTCTGGAGAAAGAGCTGCTGGAGGAGGAAGTATGCCCGGTATGCGGCGGACACCATGACCACGAGCATCATCACCAAGAAGAATGTGATCATGAGCGTCATCATGACGAAGAATGCGGATGTGAGCACCATCACGGAGAAGAATGTGGTCATGAACACCACCACGGAGAAGAATGCGGATGTGAGCACCACCATGGGGAGGAAGGCAGCCATGAGCACCACCACGGAGAAGAATGCGGCCATGAGCACCACCATGACGGAGAATGCGGCTGCGGACACGACCATCATGACCATCATCACCACCATGCGGATGAGGTCTTCACAAGCTGGGGCCGGGAGACTGCCAAAACTTATACGGAGGAGGAAATCCGTACGATCCTGGAGGCCCTTTCCGATGATGAGGAATACGGCATGATCCTCAGGGCAAAAGGAATGGTGGAAGGCAAGAACGGCGGATGGGTTTATTTTGATATGGTACCGGGTGAGGCTGACGTGCGTGAAGGCTCACCGGAATACACAGGCAGAATCTGTGTAATAGGCTCAAAACTCAGGGAAGACAGCCTGGAAAAACTTTTTAAACTGGTATAAGAGCTGGAGTGTGGCACATTCTGCCAAGAGCAGCGGCTGATCACACTCGAGGGAAAGGATGTGTAGAAATGGATGAAATAACAGTACCTATTTATCTCATGGCGGGATTTTTGGAGAGCGGCAAGACATCTTTCCTGAATTTTACCATTGAACAGGATTACTTTCAGATAGATGGACCCACACTTCTCATTCTCTGTGAGGAGGGGGAAGAAGAATTTGATGAAAAGGCTTTGAAAAAGAGCAGGACATCAGTGGAAATCCTGGAGAATCCGGAGGATATGACACCGGAACGTCTGGTGGCATATGATGCTTTTTATAATCCTGCCCGCATTATTATTGAATACAACAGTATGTGGCAGTTGAGCAGACTGGAAGAATTGGATATGCCCAAAGGCTGGGGAATTGTCCAGCATATTGTGACGGTGGATGCCAGTACCTTCCAGGTGTATATGAACAACATGAAATCACTTTTTGTGGAGATGATAAGAAATGCGGACATGGTACTTTTTAACCGATGTGAACAGGGTATGCCTCTGGCAACCTTCCGCAGAAGCGTTAAAGTTGTGAACCAGGCAGCAGAGATCATCTTTGAGGACGAAGAGGGCGAGATTGAAAATATCTTTGAGGACGAAATGCCTTTTGACGTAAATGCGGATATCATAGAGATCATGGATGAGGACTACGGCATCTGGTTCATTGATGCCATGGACCACCCTGAGACTTATAAAGGAAAAAAAGTTTCCTTTACAGGTATGGTGTTAAAATCCAGGGAATTTGAAAAAGATATGTTTGTACCCGGCCGCATGGCTATGACCTGCTGCGCGGACGATACCACATTTATCGGCTACGTGTGCAAAAGTCCCGAGGCCCGTGCCCTGAGAACGGGAAAATGGGTGAAGGTTGTGGCAGCCGTGGACTATAAGTACATGGACTTCTATAACAAAGTGGGACCCGTGCTCACTGCCGTCTCTGTGGAACGCACAGAGCCCCTGAAAGAAGAACTGGTATATTTCAACTAAAAACCAGGATTCCTCCGCCCCAGCAGGCGGAAAATACCTAAGGAGAACTATATGTATTTAGTAGCAGGACTTGGAAACCCCGGAAAACAGTATGAGAGAACCCGTCACAATATGGGATTTGACACCATAGACGAGCTGGTTGACCGTCACAGGATTCCCGGCTCTGGCGTTCAGCACAAGGCAATGTACGGAAAAGGAATGATCGCCGGGGAAAAAGTGATACTGGCAAAACCTCTTACTTATATGAATCTGAGCGGGGAGTCTATCCGGGAATTTATCAATTACTATAAGATGGACCCCGAAACAGAACTGATCGTCATTTACGATGACATAGACTTGGAGCCGGGCCAGATACGTATCAGAAAAAAGGGCAGTGCCGGCGGACACAATGGCATGAAAAGCATAATCTCCCAGATCGGCACCCAGAATTTTTACCGCATCAAAGTAGGCGTGGGCGCAAAACCAGCAGGATGGGATCTGGCGGATTATGTCTTGGGCCGATTTTCCACCAAGGAGAGGGAAGAAGTGGACAGAGCTATAGAGGAGGCCGCAGACGCGGTAGAAGTAATCCTTACAGAAGGCATAGACGCTGCCATGAATAAATATAATGCAAAGAAGAAGTAGTGAAAACAAGATAAAAATATTGAACGGCAGGTAACAGGAGAGGGATATGCAAGCAGTCATACAGCCACTTTTAAATTTAAATGAATATCAGGAGATCAGGAGCCGTCTTCCTGAGAACAGAGGCGTTCTGCAGCTGTCCGGCTGCATTGAATCCCAGAAAGCCCATGTAATGTACGGACTGTTTGAAGGGATGAGGCAGGATGAAAAGCAAAAGAACGCCAACTGTCTGATCATTGCGGAGAACGACCTGAAAGCAAAAGAACTTTATGAGGACTACCGTTTTTATGACAGGGATGTGCTTTTTTATCCGGCAAAGGACCTTATTTTCTTCCAGGCGGATATTCACGGCAATCTTCTGACAAAGCAGAGGATGCAGGTGATCGCAGCCCTTCTGCAGAAAAAAGGCGTGACTGTCATCACCAGCATGGGCGGCTGTATGGACTATCTGCTTCCGCTTTCAGTCATTGAACAGCATGTGCTGCATTTCAAAAACGACAGTGTGCTGGATCTGGGAAAACTGAAAAAAGATTTGGTCAACATGGGATTTGAGTATAGTGCACAGGTGGAGGCACCGGGGCAGTTTGCCATCCGGGGCGGCATTGTGGACCTTTTTCTTCTCACAGAGGAGAATCCCATCCGTATAGAGCTTTGGGGAGATGAGATCGACTCGATCCGAAGCTTTGAGACAGAGAGCCAGCGCTCCATTGAGAACCTGGAGGAGATAACCATCTATCCCGCGGCGGAAATGGTGCTGACCCAGGAGGTGCTGGAGAAAGGCTTAAAAGCCATAGAGAAGGAAAAAAACACCACTGTGAAAAAGCTGCGGGAGGCATTTCTCACAGAGGAGGCAGCCAGACTGAAAAACGCGGTGGATGAAGCTGTCAATGCCATGAAGGAGTTTGAAGACTTTGCGGCGGCGGAGCACTTTATACGGTATTTTTACAAAGATCCGGTGACTTTTCTGGACTATTTTGACCCGGCAGACACCCTTATATTTCTGGATGAGACAAACCGTCTTCTGGAAAAAGGGGAAGCAGTGGAGAGTGAATTCCGGGAAAGCATGAAAAACCGCCTGGAAAAGGGATATCTACTGGCAGGTCAGACAGACCTGCTGTGCGGATACAAAAAGGTGGTTTACCGCCTCAACCGGAAAAACTGCGTATCTCTCTGTACTATGGAACAACAGAAGGCAGACTGGGAAATGAACGGTCAGTACCGCACAGTGACAAAGTCTGTGAATTCCTACAACAGCAGCTTTGAGCTGCTGGTGAAAGACCTGCGCTATTGGAAGAAAAACGGATACCAGGTACTTCTTCTTTCCGGTTCCAGGACAAGAGCGCAGAGACTTGCCCAGGACCTTCAGGAGGAGGGACTCAGCAGCTTTTATACGGAGGACCTGAACAGAACCATAGCGCCCGGCGAGATCATGACCTCCTACGGCCACGCAAAGCGGGGATTTGAATATCCCCTGATCAAGTTTGTCCTGATCACCGAGACCGACATTTTCGGCCAGGAGAAGAAAAAGCGCAGAAAGAAGACAGAGTACAGCGGAAAGAAGATCCAGAGCTTTTCCGAGCTGAATGTAGGCGACTATGTAGTCCATGAAAATCATGGCCTTGGTATTTACAGGGGTATAGAGAAGGTCACTGTGGACAAAATCGTCAAGGATTATATCAAGATTGAATATTCCGGCAAGAGCAACCTCTATATCCTGGCAACCCAGCTTGACATGCTGCAGAAATACGCAGGCGCGGATGCGAAAGCGCCAAAGCTCAACAAACTGGGCGGTCAGGAGTGGAAGAAGACAAAGACAAGGGTAAGAGGTGCAGTAAAGAATATCGCCAAGGATCTGGTGGCACTTTACGCGGTCAGGCAGTCTCAGAATGGTTATCAGTATGGGCCTGACACTGTCTGGCAGAAGGAGTTTGAGGAAATGTTTCCTTTTGAGGAGACAGAGGATCAGTTAAACGCCATCGAAGCTGCAAAACATGATATGGAGAGCCGGAAGATCATGGACCGTCTGGTCTGTGGGGATGTGGGCTACGGCAAGACAGAGATTGCCATCCGCGCAGCCTTCAAAGCCGTACAGGAAAGTAAACAGGTGGTATATCTTGTACCTACCACGATTCTGGCGCAGCAGCACTACAATACTTTTGTACAGAGGATGAAGGATTTTCCTGTCCGTGTGGATCTGCTCTGCCGTTTTAAGACACCGGCGGAACAGAAGAAAACCATATCAGATCTGCAGAAGGGGCTGGTGGATATTGTCATCGGCACCCACCGTCTCCTCTCAAAGGATGTAAAATACAAGGATCTTGGACTCCTCATAGTGGATGAGGAGCAGCGCTTCGGTGTGACACATAAGGAGAAGATCAAGAGCCTGAAGGAGAATGTGGATGTGCTCACCCTGACAGCCACTCCCATTCCAAGAACTCTTCACATGAGTCTTATAGGGATCCGTGACATGAGCGTTTTGGAAGAGGCTCCCATGGACAGAACCCCTATTCAGACCTATGTCATGGAATATAATGAGGAGATGGTACGTGAGGCGGTCAGCCGGGAAATTGCAAGGGGCGGTCAGGTCTATTACGTCTATAACCGGGTCAACGATATAGATGAGATCACCAACCGCGTGGCAAAGCTGATACCGGAGGCAAACGTGGCATTTGCCCATGGCCAGATGCATGAACATCAGCTTGAAAAGATCATGTACGGCTTCATCAACGGTGAGATCGACGTGCTGGTCTCCACTACCATCATTGAGACAGGACTGGATATTTCCAATGCCAACACCATGATCATCCATGATGCGGACCAGATGGGACTGTCCCAGCTCTATCAGCTCAGAGGGCGTGTAGGCCGCTCCAACAGGACTGCCTATGCATTCCTTATGTACAAGAGAAACAAAATGCTAAAGGAAGTGGCAGAGAAACGCCTCCATGCCATCCGTGAGTTCACGGATCTGGGCAGCGGCTTCAAGATAGCCATGCGTGACCTGGAGATCCGAGGCGCCGGAAATCTTCTGGGAGCGGAGCAGCACGGCCACATGGAAGCTGTGGGATATGACCTCTACTGTAAAATGCTCAACGAGGCGGTGAAAGAGGCAAAGGGAATCAAACAGCAGGAGGAGTTCGAGACAACCATCGATCTGGATATGGATGCCTTCATTCCGCCCCGCTACATTCCCAACGAATACCAGAAATTGGACATTTACAAACGCATTGCCGGTATAGAGAACCAGGAAGAATACGAGGATATGCTGGAAGAACTTATGGACCGGTTCGGGGAACCCCCGAAATCCGTTCAGAATCTGCTTGCCATCGCCAACCTAAAGGCTCTTGCCCACAAAGTCTATGTGCGTGAGATCAAGCAGAACGGTACAGAAGTGAAAATATCCATGTTTGAGCGGGCAAAACTGGACGCGTCAGGTTTTCCTGCTGTTCTGGAAAAATATAAAAACAACATGACCATGCGTATGGAGGGACAGCCTTATTTTCTGGTTTCCCTGAAAGGCCGCAGACCAAAAGAAATCCTGGACGCTATGGATATCGTGTCCGGTATTCTTCATGAATTTGAGGGGATTTTACAGGAAAAAGAGGAAAATCTCTTGCCCTGAACGTAAAAAAAGAATATACTATAAAACATCGGTGCCCTATCTGCCGATGCTTTATTTCAGACCCCTCGGGGGAACAGGAAGACACAGGAGGACTTTATGAATAAATTTACAAAAACTCTCGCCTGCGCAGGACTTGTGGCAGTTCTGGGAACTACAAGCCTTGCAGGCTGCGGAAAATCACTGGACGGAACCAAGATAGCTGCAACCTGCGGTGATGATAAGATAACTTTGGGTACAGCCAATATGATGCTTCGTATGACACAGGCGCAGATGGCTTCGTACTATTCCATGTTCGGCGGCTCTGCAGCCGGAATCTGGGACCAGGACGGGGAGGACGGCAAAACTTACGGTGAAAACACCAAGGACGACATGATGGACCAGATACATAACATGGTGCTTTTAAAACAGCATGCCAAAGATTATGATGTGTCCATCACAGAAGACGAGCAGAAAAAAATCGAAGAGGCAGCTAAAAAATTCATGGAAGACAACGATGCGGATACCATAGCCAAACTTGCTGTCAGCCAGTCTGACATTGAGACCATCCTGGAGTTTTATACCTACCAGGAAAAGATGTATGATCCTATGACCGCTGACGTGGATACGAATGTGGAAGATTCCGAAGCTGCACAGAGCAAAATAACCATCTGCCAGATTTCCACTGCCGGAACACAGGATGCGGAAGGCAAGACTGTAGATCTGACAGACGAAGAAAAACAGGCAAAAAAAGATCAGGCACAGGCTGTCCTTGACAAAATAAATGCACAGGAAGATCCGGCTGCCGCTGATATGGATGCCCTCGCCAAAGAAGTGGACGAGAATCTGAGTGCGTCTGTAAAAACCTTTGGCAGTGATGACACTTCCCTGGATGACAAGCTGAAAGAGGCTGTTAAGTCCCTTACTGACGGCCAGGTAGCCCCGGAAGTTATAGAAGGCGAAAATGCCTATTACGTAGCCCGTATGGACTCTGTCTTTGATGAGGATGCCACCAAATCGAAGAAAGAAAGCATTGTCAGCGAGCGCAAACAGGAGGCCTACAACAATCTTCTCGAGGAATGGGGCAAAGACACTAAAATAGAAGTGGACAAGAAAGTCTGGAAAAAAGTGACCCTTACGGATTCCGACGCCTATACTTTCAAACAGCCTGAAACTCAGGGCACTGACAACGGCTCATCTGATACAGGAGACACCGGAACCGGAGATACCGGGGCCGCTGACAACGGAGACGCTGAAACAGGAGATACAGGAGCAGCCGATACCGGAGATGCTGGAACAGGAGATACAGGAGCGGCTGATACCGGAAATGCTGAAACAGGAGATACGGGAGCTGCTGACAACGGAAATACCGGTGAGGCAAATGCTGAGTAGGCAACAGCACTTAAAAATTACAAAACTGCAGAGTTCAGCCAATAAGCTGAACATCTGCAGTTTTTTAATACCTGTCTTTTTTTCCAAGCGCTATTGCCATTTCCAGAAAAGCCTTTCCTCCGTCTGTCAAAAACTTATTTCTGTGCCAGACCACATAATGTACTCTGTGAAACTGCTCATCCTCAATTTCCCTGGTACACACATTTCCCTCCGCAATTTCTTTCTCTACCAGTCTCTCCGGCAGAACGGATATGCCAATCCCCTTTTTGACCCCTTTGATAATGGCCTGTGTGCTTGCGCTCTCCCAAAGCGGCTCCATTTTTATTCCCCTAACTGCAAACACGTGATCAAGCAAAGTCCTCCCCACACTTCCTTTCTCCCTGGCAAGAAAATCACACTTCTTTAAATCCTCCACAAACACTTTCTCCTTTTCTGCCAGTTCATGTCCCACAGGCAGGATCAGCACCAGCCGGTCTTCTGAGAAAGCCCGTGTCTCCAGCTCAGATTCTGAAATGCCCCCTTCGATCAGGGCCAGATCCAGTTCATTATCCAGCAGGCCCTTCTGCAGGTTCCCTGCATTGGAAACGGTGGCTTTCACTTTCATATCCGGCCGTTTTTTACGGAATTCACATATCAGCTCGGGGAGGAAAAAATTTCCCAGGGAGATACTCGCCCCTACCCGGAGTACGCCGAATGCATCTCCGTTTAGCAGACCCTTTTCCATCATATCAAAAGATTCCACAATAGGAAGGGACTGGGCGTAAAACTGCCGTCCCGCCTCTGTGACAAACAGCCTTCTGTTCATCCGGTCAAACAGCCGTACACCATAATGCCGCTCAATCTCCTGGATCGCCCTTGTAACGGCAGGCTGTGTCATGTGAAGCCTCTTAGCCGCCTGGGTGATGTTTTCCATGCGGTAAACTTCGAGAAAAATCCTCATATGCCGTATAGTCATTATTTTCCCTCAATTCATAACTGAAATGATATCATATCAATAAAATAATAGCATTTTACATATCCATGCACAAGGGATATGATGGAAAAAAGGGGGCAGAATAAAGATATGGAAAAGAATGAAATAAAAAATGAGTTAAATAATGAGTTAAAGAAGAAACATCTTCTGCTGGAATTGTTTTTAAGTACGCTTTATATAAGCAGTTTTACATTCGGCGGGGGATTTGTGATCGTTACATTTATGAAAAGGAAGTTTGTGGATGAACTTCACTGGATAGATGAACAGGAAATGCTGGATCTGGTGGCTCTGGCCCAATCATCGCCCGGAGCCATTGCAGTGAACGCCGCTATTTTAGTGGGGTGGCGGGTATGCGGGTTTGCCGGTATGCTTACAGCCGTACTGGGGACGATCCTGCCGCCTATGATTATCCTGTCAGTCATCTCGTTGTTCTATGCCGCGTTTGCCAGCAACGTATATGTGGCTTTGGTGTTAAAAGGAATGCAGGCAGGAGTTGCCGCCGTGATCCTGGATGTGACATGCAGTCTGGGCGGCAGTGTGCTGAAGGAAAAAAGTGTATTCAGCATTATCATCATGGCAGCAGCTTTTGCCGCTACATTCTTTTTTAATGTGAATGTCATTTATATTATTCTGACTGCCGGACTTCTGGGAGCCGGAAAAGCAGTCTGGATATACAGAAAGGGGAAATCGGCGTGATCTATATTAAATTGTTTTTAAGCTTCCTGCAGGTGGGGCTGTTCAGTATAGGCGGCGGCTATGCGGCATTGCCATTGATCCAGAATCAGGTAGTGGAGGCACATAAATGGCTGACTATGGGTCAGTTTACAGATCTGATCACCATAGCGGAGATGACACCCGGCCCCATAGCTGTCAATTCAGCCACATTTGTGGGAATCCATATTGCAGGATGGCAGGGGGCGGTCATTGCAACCTTTGGCTGTATTCTGCCCTCCTGTCTCATCGTATCCCTGCTTGCTTATATCTATTACAAATATAAAGGGGTGTCTGCCATGCAGTCGGTGCTGGCCTGTCTCAGACCGGCTGTGGTTGCCCTGATCGCGGCGGCGGGCATTTCCATCCTGCGGGTGGTGCTGTTCGCGGATTCAGGTGTGAGTCTGCACGCTGTCAACTGGATTGGAGCAGGATTATTCGTCGCGGCATTTGTGGTGCTGCGTAAGCTGAAATGGAATCCTATCCTGGTCATGGCTCTGTGCGGCGTTCTGAATCTGTGTATCAGAACCGTGATCAGATGAGTCTTCACCACTTTTATACAGCCGTTTAAACGCTATCCTTTTTTCTGTACTGCATAGGGGTCAGTCCATAGGCTCTGCAAAAAGCCCGGGTAAAGTAATTCTGGTCTCCGTAGCCGCAAGAAAACGCGATCTCCCCAATGCTGAGAGAGGTGCTGCGGAGCAGCCTGCACCCGTTTTCCAGGCGTACCTGGCAGATATAATCATGGATGGAGATATGATAGGTTTCTCTGAATTTTCTGGTCAGAGAGGCACGACTGCAGAAGAATTGGCGGCAGAGGTCATCAATGGTGAGCTTCTGGTCATAATGTTTCAGAATGTAGCTGTGGACCTCACTGACAAGTTCATTTTTGGAAAGGTTCATGCGGTTGCTGAGTGTAATATACTGGGCACAGACCTCCATTATGGTCACCAGGGAGTCAATGGTCCTCTGCTCCCGGACAGGAATCCGGGCAACCGCTTCTTTTAAAGCATCCGTATCAGATACCAGGGGAAGGGCCATTTCATACGGCGTTTTATCTGCCTCCGGTCCCGCTTCCAGGGTCTGTCCCATCATCAGATAGCCTGTGAGTGTGCCGAAGCTGTACAGAGGGGCGACTGCCTCGAACAGTCCGAAATGGCATTTATAGATATGGAGCTTTTCCTGCTCCCGCACACGTCCGAATGCCATGGTGTCATGTTCAACACAGAGGCGTTTCCCTTCAGGGTGCTTCTGTATGACCTGGCAGAAGCGTCCAAGTTCATGAGGGTAAGCGGCTATTTCACGAAAATTCGTGTCATAAATGCTGATGCGGAAACCGGATATATGATAAAGTTCTTTCAGGATTCGTTCAATAGACAGAGACTGTTCCATGGGTATTCTCCTTTGCATAAAAAAACTGGTGTACGACCGGATTTGTCCGTATCTTACGCCAGTTTTTTCTTTATGTCAAGTGATGTTCCACATACTTCATGGTGTCTGGGTAACAGTTCTGCCTTTCACTGTCCCGACATGGGTTTACACATATTTTGACACGATCCTCTGCATCTCTTCCATTTTACAATCCATATCGGCTACGAGGGTGATCTGTGTTCTGCACCGGTCCAGGTTGTGATGTTCCCTGTGGATGCGGAAATAAGTATCACCGTTTAAGTAATCTGTGAGAAAACGCATTCCGCACTCCAGTGTCAGAAGCTTGGCGGAGAAGGGGAGGAGTTCAATCTCTTCCCGGGTGAGAGAAGCCCCGGCTTCAGAGAGAAAGCCTGCAGTGTAAGCTTCAAAAAGTCCCAGATCCATGGAGACAAGGGAAAGGTCCTGTTCATCCTCATCAGCCGTGCTTGCGCCGAAACGAATACTGTCCCCAAAATCATAAAGTACGGAGCCGGGCATAACGGTGTCCAGATCAATGACGCAGATGCCCTCATCGGTATCATTGTCCATCATAATGTTATTTAACTTGGTGTCATTGTGGGTAACACGCAGGGGGAGGCGCCCCTCTGCGATGGCATCTGTCACAACGGCACCGTCTGCCTTCCTGTCCAGAAAAAATCGGATTTCTTTTTCTACAGATGCGGCCCGGCCTGCGATATCCCCGGCAACAGCCTTTTCAAAGAGGGCATATCTGTCTGCCGTGTTGTGAAAGTTCGCAATGGTCTCATGCAAGGTGTCAGCCGGATAGTCAGCCAATAGTTTCTGGAAACGGCCAAAGGCTCTGGCTGCGTTGGTGAAGAGGACCGGGCGGTCAACAGACTGATGGCAGGTGGCATTCTCAATAAAAGCATAACTGCGCCAGAATCCCCCTTGGCTGTCCTCGTAGAGAAGCTTTCCGTCCCGTGTGGGTATGAGGGTCAGTGTCTCACGTTCGGGATTTCCGCCCTGCTCCAGAATTTTTTTACGGAGGTGAGAGGTGACACCCTGGATATTTTCCATCAGACCCTGTGGATCTGTGAAAATAGTGGTATTGACTGCCTGCAGAATATAGCGCACAGGCGGTTTTGTCTCTCTTCGGAAATATACGGCATAGGTGGCGTTAATATGGCCGCAGCCAAAGGGTTCTGCGTAGATAAAATCTCCGTCAAAGAGAAACGCTTTTACAATTTCATTTTTGATTCTTTCCAGCATGTTCATTCTCCTTTTTCGTTCCACAGAGTTTCGGGGTATGTACCTTCATGGATCATCCGATCTATGAAATTTACAATCTTTTCTTTATCTTCATGGTAAGTGACTCCGTACCATTTGGCAGGGGTGTCCATGACCTTTACATCACATTTCTGGGTATCCATAAGTTCCTGCACCACGGAGGGAAGGAAAAATTCTTTTTTGGCAAGCCTGTCTGTGCTGTCAGCAAAAAATTCCCGCATCTGATCTTCGATTTCCCTGAATATATCAGGGGTAAAGCCCCAGCAGTTCATGGATACGATACTGTTCTCGTCAATATCTGTCCAGCCCCGGTCTTCCTCGTAAAACTGTGTCTGCCCTTGGTTCCGTTGTATTTTGGTCCGCTCCGTAACTGTGGTCAGATATCCGTCGTCCGCAGTGCAGATTCCTCTTGCCACGTGTCCGTTTTCCGTCAGAGTGTTTTTGAGAAGGTAGCCGGCCATGCAGAAATGATATTTTGAGGTATCCTTCGGCAGGTTCATGAAAAAGTCGTGCAGCAGAGTGAAGGCCTCTCTTCCATAGAAATCGTCCGCGTTGATCACTGCAAAGGGACCGTTCACCAGATTCCGGCAGCTCCACACCGCATGGGCAGTTCCCCATGGTTTTGTGCGGTCCTTGGGAACCCTGGCACCCTCGGGAACCTCTGTGATCTCCTGAAATGCATATTCTACAGGAATGACTTTTTCCAGACGTTTTCCCACAGTCTCCCGGAATACATCCAGGTTTTCTCTTTTGATGATAAAGATAACCTTGTCAAATCCTGCTTTGACGGCATCGTAAACGGAATAGTCCAGGATAAATTCCCCATGTCTTCCTACCGGGTCAATTTGTTTCAGACCGCCGTATCTGCTTCCCATACCAGCCGCCATTATAACCAATGTCATCATATCTGCATTCTCCTTTTCTTTGGGTGTTTTCTCTTGTTAGTTTTTATTATATCGAAAACAGGTGCGGTTTCTATGGAATATCGTATCAAAATTAGCAATAATGGACAAAAAGATTATTAATGCTAAATTTAAACAGTACATAAGCTGCTGTTAGGGGTTTAAGAAAGAGATAAAGGATTGCAGAAAAAGAATATAAGGTTCATAATAAAAAGGAACTGTAAGCACCGGAAGATAAGCGGCCCGTCTGTCTCCGCAGACAGAGCGCCTTGACAGCCTGCGGGATGTATTGCGCCTGACAGCATGGACTGCATAAAATAGCCGATGCCCATAGTTATACGTAAAAGAGGAGTTGTGATATATGAGCAGTTTTGAAAAAGATTTATCCAAGGGAAATGTTGTAAAACAACTGATCCTGTTTGCAGTCCCGTTTCTGGTGTCAAACATTATCCAGTCCTGCTACAACGTGGCAGATATGTTGATAGTGGGAAATTTCAGCGGTACTGTAAGCATGTCGGGAGTGAACATTGGAGGTCAGGTGACATTTATTCTGACGAACATTGTGGTAGGGCTGTGTACCGGAGGAACCGTACTTATAGCCCAATATCTGGGCGCGCAGAAGAGAGAGGAGATGCGCAGGGCAGTGGCCACACTGATGACTACCCTGATCTGCGCTGCGGTGATCATCACAGTGATTTCCCTTCTTCTGAAAACACAGATACTGGGGTGGATCCGGACGCCGGAGGAATCTTTTGAGGAAGCCAGCCGTTACCTGACCGTGACATTGACCGGTATTATTTTTATTTTCGGCTATAACGTGTTATCCGCAGTGATGAGGGGCATGGGTGACAGCAAAAGGCCCTTTTATTTTGTGCTGATCGCATGTGTGACTAACATTATCCTGGACCTGGTACTGGTTGCAGGACTTGGCTGGGGGGCATTCGGTGCTGCAGTGGCCACTGTGTTTTCTCAGGCGCTGAGTATGATACTGTGTATTATCTATATGGTAAGGAACGGATTTGTATTTGACTTCCGGCCTTCCTCCTTTCGTATTTATAAACATGAACTGGAGATGATCTTCAAGATCGGTACCCCGGCGGCCATCCAGAACGGTGTGACCAGTTTTTCTTTCCTGATTATTACCGCACTGGTAAATTCCATCGGCGGTGTCAATGCATCTGCGGCAGTGGGAGTGGTGGGAAAATTCAATGGATTTGCCATTATGCCCGCAGTGGCCATGGGAAGCTCTATCTCTACTATGTGTGCCCAGAATGTGGGTGCAGGGCAGTGGGACAGAGTGAAGAAGACATGCAGAGTGGGAACCTTGGCGGCAGTGGTGTGCAGTTATCTTATCTTTATTCTGGTTAGGATCTTTCCGGAGGATATCCTGCGGATGTTCGACAGCAGCAATACAGAGATGATACGGATCGGTGTGGAATATATCAGCACATTCAGCTTTGACTATCTGCTTGTGCCCCTGTGTTTCTGCCTGAACGGTCTGTTTATTGCCACAGGACACACGACATTTACACTGATGAACTCCATGCTTTCCGCGCTGCTTCTGCGCATCCCGGCCAGTTTTCTCTTTGGCAGCATTATGGGAATGGGAATCATGGGCGTGGGGATCGGTGCTCCCGCAGCGTCTGCGGGAAGCCTTATATTGATCCTGTGGTTCCTGCTCTCCGGAAAGTGGAAGACCAACGTGGTCAAAGGAGGCTGATCCGGGGCAGTGTCCCAGGAAGTGATCGGCTGAACGGATGCGGTGCAGGTACTTTTTTTGGCTGTTATTGCGTAAACTAGAAGAAAGACGGGACAGCCGGTGAGTATATGAGGGTTTTACTCTTTTTGTCGGAAGTTATCATTCCGCTTATTCTGTTTTACATAGTGGGATTCGGTATCCTGATGAAATGTGATGTGTACGAGGATTTTGTAAAAGGCGCAAAGGATGGTCTGAAAACAGTTGTGCAGATCCTTCCCACCCTGATAGGATTAATGGTGGCAGTGGGGGTTCTGCGGGCATCGGGATTTCTGGATATGCTGGGAGGACAGCTTGGCAGGCTCACAGGCGCGGTGGGATTTCCTGCGCAGCTGGTGCCGCTGACCATAGTGAAAATGTTCTCCTCCAGTGCGGCCACAGGGCTTGTGCTGGACATTTTCAAAGAGTTTGGGACGGACTCCAGGATCGGACTCATCGCATCTGTGATGATGTCCTGTACAGAGACAATTTTCTATACAGTGTCCGTCTATTTTATTGCCGCAAAAGTTAAAAATACCCGCTACACCATACCTGGTGCCCTGCTGGCAACGCTTGCAGGGATCATGGCCAGTGTATGGCTTGCGGGGATGATGGCTGTGTAGACAGCCTTTAAGTCCTACGGGCAGGACTTTTTTACGCTAAATACTTTTCAAGAATATTATACAGCTCACGGAGGTCAATAGGCTTGGAGATATGGCCGTTCATTCCGGCGTCAAGGGCCTGCTGCCTGTCCTCTGCAAAAGCGTCGGCAGTCATGGCGATGACAGGCAGGTCCTGCAGATCCGGTCTGTTGATCCTGCGTATTCTGCGACACGCTTCATATCCGTCCATGATGGGCATTCGGATGTCCATCAGGACAAGGCTGTAATATCCCGGGGCCGAGGAAGATACTTTATCCAGCGCCTCCTGTCCGTTTACAGCAGTGTCGATCTGAACATTTGTGGCTGAGATAAGTTCTTTTGCTATTTCCAGATTCAGCTCATTGTCCTCAACCAGAAGGAGATGACGGTTTGAATAGTCAGTATCCTTCCCTGTATGGCCGGAGTCAGAGGCAGCGGACTGGGGAAGGGAAAGTTCCTTAAAGGGATCAGGATGATATGGCTGGGGAGCACCCTTTTGGAAGGGGAGTTCAATATAAAATGTGGTTCCCTCACCCTCTTTGCTTTCTGCGCGGATACTTCCTTTCATTAACTCCGTGATATTTTTGGTGATCGCCATGCCAAGGCCGGTTCCTTCCATTTGAGACGCTCTTGGCACATCAGAGCGCTCAAAAGGCTGGAACATCCGTTTCAGAAATTCCGGTGACATACCTATACCTGTGTCAGAAAAAATAAAGCGCAGGCGCACAGGATCTTCTGAAGGGGAGGGCAGTTCCTGTACCTTTACTGCGATCCTGCCGCCCGGGTCCGTGAATTTTACAGAGTTTCCCACAATATTTAAAAACAACTGTTTGAAACGGAGAGGATCCCCGATGAGATCCAGGTGTTCCACGTCATTCATATCCACAGTAAAGTCAAAATGTCCGCTGCTGATCTGCGGCTGGATAATTCCGATCAAAGTATCCATTAAATCCTTCAGGTTAAATTGTTCGCTGTTCAGTGTAAGTCTACCGCTTTCGATTCTGGACATGTCGAGGACATCATTGATCAGGGACAACAGATGTGCCGAGGAGGCGGAAATCTTCACAAGGCAGTCCCGCACTTTTTCTTTTTTATCTATATGTGAGAGGGCGATTCTTGTCATTCCGATTATGGCATTCATGGGTGTCCGTATGTCGTGGGACATATTGGAGAGAAAAACGGATTTGGCCTGATTTGCCCGTTTCGCCTCTTCCAGGGCTGTCTCCAGCCTTTGTTTGCTGATCTGTTCTTTGGACAGGATCTCCCTGTTCTTTTCATCTATAATATGCTGTCTTCCGGTAAAATGGATGGTACAGAAGAACAGCAGCAGGACGATGGTCACAAGGATCGCGGCAATGATAAAATTGCGGAAAGAGCGCGCAGTGGTTTCCAGCACATGAGCGGGTACGGTGACAAGCAGATACCAGGAACTGCTGCCCACCGGCATATACACCAGATAGCTGCGCCTGCCCATCCGGGAAAAAATCAGGGAACCGGATTCACGGGCAGCCATATCCTGTTCCAACTGGATGTTAGGTTTCACTCCTCCCTGGTCAGAAAGCGCCAGGCTGTCCAGAAAATTGTCTGTTACCATCATGTTGTATTCATAATGGGGCTTGAGAAGGATATCTCCCTCCTGGTCAATGACCGTGGCATAGCCCTCTTCTGTGTATACATTCAGTGCCAGAAGATATTCCAGTTCATCAAAAGCAGGTGTTATAAAAATACCGGCTATCTCAGAGGCGGCATCCATGCCTTCTTTAAGCTCAACATAATATAGAAGTTCATCTCCAATACCGAAATTCACAATACTCATGCTGTCATTATCTATGTATCCCGCGTTCTCTTCTGTAAAGCTTAAATCTTTCAGCCTTCCGGTATCCCCGTCAATGGTCACATATTCCCCTTTTTTATCCATGACTCCGGCTGTACGGTAATTCCAGATATCATGTCTGTCCTTGAAATAGTCAAGAATATCTTCACGGCTGTCATAGCTGCTGCTGTGCACAGTCGCCAGGCAGTTTTCCAGAAGGGAAAAATATTTGTCGTTCATCTCATTAAAATGCGCATCCAATTGGGTGCCGAAAGCAGACAGATTGCTCAGATTGTCATCCTGCACACCAAGACGTATTTGGTGGAAGAAGTAGAAAGCAATAATGATAACCAGAACAACAGCAAGTGCTGATCCCAGTATGTAGATTTTCCGCTTCTTGTTCATATAGCCTCCGTTAATTTTCATGCGGCAGTTCCGCGTATTTATATGGATTCAGTATAACATAGGGAGCTGACCGGCCGCAATGATATAAGCGGAAAGGTGTTTTTTTGCATAAACATATGTAATTTCCCCAAAAAGCTTGTTGACAACTTTATGGTCAGATGGTAATATGGTAGCACGCTAAAGTGAGCGGAGTATAATTCCTCGCAAAACGGCAGAGGGATAAACCATCACCAATACATATATTGATAAGGCAGAGCATAAATGACATTATACAGATCACAGCGCAGCGAATGTGCAGCATACAGTAAGAAAAATAAAACAGAAAGGCAGGGGCAGCAAATGAGATATTATGATAAGGTTACACCGGACGGAACAAAAGATTTGCTGTTTGGAGAGTGCGACCAGCGTTCCCAGGTGACAAAGACCCTGAAGGACCTGTTTGGCGCTCAGGGGTATCGGCGGGTGATGACACCTGCATTGGAATTTTATGATGTGTTTGGAAAGGCGGCAAAATATCTGCCCAAGGAGTCCATGTACAAACTCACAGACCATAAAGGAAGACTTATGGTGCTGCGTCCGGATTGTACGGTTCCCGCGGCCAGATTGGCGGCTACCCGGTTGAAAGGGATGCCGATGCCGCTCCGTTTATTTTATAACCAGAATATTTACCGCATGTTTCCCGAACTGAAGGGAAAGAGTACAGAAATCAATCAGGTAGGTATTGAGCTGATCGGTGGCGTGCCCCTGAGAAGTGACCTGGAAGTGGTAGAGCTGGCATCCAGAAGCCTGGATATCATAAGCGGTGGCAAATACCGTCTGGAGTTGTGCCATATTGGATACTTCAAAGCGATCATGGACAGTCTGGATGTGGATGAGGATACAAAGGAAGATATACGTTTCCAGATCGAGCAGAAGAACTATGCTTCTCTCACCGATATGCTGGGACAATACCAGGACAGCCGCGCAGCCCAGGCGCTTTTAAAACTGCCCAGGCTGTTCGGCGGTTCAGAGGTATTTGAAAAGGCCTATGAACTGTTTGATGAGAACGGCGCGCGAGAGAGCCTGGATTACCTGAAGACAATCTATGAATACCTGCAGACACTGGGGCTGGGGGATAAGGTGATCATTGACCTGGGCCTTGTGAATCTGGCAGAGTATTATACGGATCTTATATTCCGGGGATATTTCCGGGGGATCGGAGAGCAGGTTTTATCCGGCGGGCGTTATGATACACTCATAAAAGAATTTGGGGAGGACCACTGTTCTGTGGGCTTCTGCATCAATGTAGATCTGGCCAGCCAGAAGGTTCAGCCCATGCCGGAGGCCATACCGGAGATTCTGGTGTTCGCACCGGATATGAAGTTTTTGTCAAAAGCAGTCCACCACCGCAGGACACTGGAAGACCAGGGCGTGCTGACGGAGAACTGTGTTTTTGATACCATGGAAGAAGCCTTTGATTATGCAAAAATGAGAGGGATACCGAAAGTACACCTGGTGGGAGAAGATATCACAGTTTGTTTAACAAGAAAAAACTGATACGGCGGCCCTGAATGGGCGGGCTGGAATCTTTCACTGGGAGGCAGAAAAATGAAACCGATTAGAATCGCTCTGACGAAAGGGCGTCTGGAAAGTAAGACAATAGATATGCTGGAGCGTCTGGGATATGACTGTACCAATGCCAGGAAAAAGGGTAGGAAGCTGATCATGCCCATAGGCGACGGCGAAATAGAGGTAGTGCTTGCAAAAGCGGCAGATGTGGTGACATATGTGGAGAGTGGTGTCTGTGACATGGGTGTTGTGGGAAAAGACACGATCATGGAAAAAGGTGGTACTTTTTACGAAGTGGCTGACCTGGGATTCGGAAAATGCAGGTTTGCACTGGCAGTCGTAAAGGGGAAAAATCTGTACGAGGGCTATCACAATCTGACCATTGCCAGCAAATATGTGAACGTGGCAAAGAACTTCTTTGAGCAGAAGAGTATGGATGTGGATATTGTAAAGATTGAGGGAAGTGTGGAGCTGGCTCCGGTTCTGGGCCTGGCAGATGCCATTGTGGATATTGTGGAGACTGGGACCACACTGAAAGAGAATGGCCTGGTGGTGGCAGAGGACGTATGTCCGGTCAGTGCCAGACTGATCGTAAATATTGCCAGCATGAAGCTGCGGAAAAAGGAAATCGAGAGTTTGATCGACAAGATGGAAAATGATGTGCAGAAGCGCAGGGCAAAGGAGGCGTAGATCATGGCGTATACGATCCCGGAGAAGTTGAAGAGACTGGAGATATATGAACCGGTAACGGAGATATACAATGTTCGCCTGGACGCAAATGAGAGCTTCCAGAACCTGCCGGATGATATCCGCAGGGATGTTCTGAAGGCTGTGGAACAGGTGGAATTCAACCGCTACCCGGACCCTTTTGCAGTAAAGCTCTGTGAAAAATTCGGACGGTTCTATCATGTGAAGCCTGAACTTCTGACTGCGGGAAACGGTTCTGACGAACTGATCTCCCTCATTGTTCCTAATTTTCTGGAGAGCGGGGATACCATGCTGGTGGCCCTTCCTGATTTCTCCATGTACACCTTCTATGCGCAGATGAACAATATCCGTGTGGAGGCGCTGCAGAAGGCAGAGGATATGGTGACCAGCGCCGCAGATATCCTGGAGCGGGCAAAAGATAAGAATGCCAGACTGCTTATTTTTTCCAACCCATGTAATCCCACATCCCTGAAGCTTTCCAGGGACGATATCATAAAGATCATTGAGGGTACTGACGCCCTGGTGATCGTGGACGAAGCGTACATGGATTTTGCCGAAGGTTCTGTTCTGGATGTGGTTGAAAAATACCATAATCTCATTGTGTTGAAGACATGTTCCAAGGCCCTGGGCCTGGCGGCTATACGCCTGGGTTTTGCCGCGGCCTGCAAAGAGCTGACAGATATCCTGCACGCCCTCAAGTCCCCATATAACGTAAACTCCCTGACACAGGCTGTGGGCTGTGCCGTCTTAGACCATCCGGACTACATTAAGAACTGTATCCGTTCGATCCAGAAGTCCAGAGATGAACTGTATCAGGGGCTGTTAAAGCTGAAGGAGAAAAAAACAGATATCCTGAGTTTATATCCGACTGTCACAAACTTCATCTTTATGAAGGTTAAAAACGCGGATAAAGTGTTTGAAGAGATGAAAAAGAAAAGCATTTCCATCCGTTACATGAACGGTTATCTGCGGGTGACAGCCGGCAGGAAGCTGGAGAATGAAGCAGTGCTCCGTGTACTGGATGAACTGTTGGATCAATAACTGTGTATTTGTTACTATTCAGCCTTTCGGCTTCATAGCAACAAAAGTATGCACACAGACTGCAAAAACCGCAGTCTGGCGCGTGGCTGCCTCGGGATTGCCTTGCAAATGCAAGGCAACACCTCGCGGGACAGTGGAAGGCTGAACTGTTACGTGTATTTACCGTCTGTGGATCGACAGGCATCTGTAACAGACATACAGAATGGAAAGGAGGAAGCTGATTGAGAATCGGAGAGATTGCAAGAGAGACAAAAGAGACAAGCATCAGACTGAGATGGAATCTGGACGGAAGCGGACGTTACATGGGAACCTGCGGAGTGGGATTTTTTGATCACATGATGCAGGCATTTTGTGTACACGGCGGATTTGATATGGATTTGGATATGAAAGGTGACCTGGAGGTAGACTGCCATCACAGCGTTGAGGATCTGGGCATTGTTATGGGGCAGACATTTGCAAAGGCTCTGGGAGAAAAGGGCGGTATCCGAAGATACGGCAGCTTCTGTATTCCTATGGATGAAGCACTGGGCTTCTGTTCCTTAGATATCAGCGGACGGCCTTATCTGGTGTTTGACGCGGAGTTTGCCAATCAAAGCGTGGGAACCTTAGACTGCTGTATGGTAAAGGAGTTCTTCCGGGCATTTGCATTTAATGGCGGTATCACTCTGCATCTGCGGTGTCCCTATGGGGAAAATGACCACCATAAGATTGAAGCCCTTTTTAAGGCGGCAGCCCATGCCTTGAGAGAGGCACTGGAACCAAATGGAGGAAAAATACTTTCGTCAAAGGGGATGCTGGCATGATAGCGATTATAGATTACGGGGCAGGCAATCTTTTCAGCGTGAAGAATGCCCTTGATTTTTTGGAAGAGAAGAGCGTCATCACAGCGGACTGTGAAGAGATACGCTGTGCGGATGCCATGATACTGCCGGGAGTGGGGGCATTTCCGGATGCCATGCGTATGTTGAATGAGCAGGGGCTTGCAGAGGTCATAAAGGAGGAGGCACAGAAAAAGCCCCTTCTTGGCATATGTCTCGGTATGCAGATGCTGTTTGAAAAGAGTTATGAATTCGGAGAGACAAAGGGCCTTGGGCTGATACCGGGCTGTGTGCAGCTCATTGACGGCAATGGCCTTAAAATACCCCATATGGGATGGAATGACCTGAGGGTCTTAAATCCCTGCGCCATGACAGAGAAGATGCCAAAGGATGCGTATGTATATTTTGTCCATTCCTTTAGGGCAGAGACGGGGGATGAGAATATATCCTGTTATACGGTATATCATGAGCGGATCCCTGCTCTGGTACACCGAGGATATGTATACGGTGCCCAGTTTCATCCTGAGAAAAGCGGTGCAGTGGGATTGGAACTTCTGAAAAATTTTGCAAGGCTGGTGAGAGAATGATTATATTACCTGCAATTGATATAAAAGACAAGACGTGTGTGCGGCTGGTTAAAGGGGATTATGCAACCGCCCATCAGGTGGCGGAAAGTCCCTATGACACGGCAGCTTCTTTCCGGACAGCAGGCGCTGCCTGGATACATATGGTGGACCTGGACGGAGCAAAAGACGGCAGACCGGTGAACGAAGAGATATTTGAGAGAACAGCCAAAGAGTCCGGCCTTAAAGTGGAGGTGGGCGGAGGGATCCGCAGCATGGAAACGATAGAAAGGTTTTTAGACAAAGGCATTTCAAGAGTCATCCTGGGCTCCGCGGCTGTAAAAAATCCGTCTCTTGTAAAAGAGGCAGTCCGGGAATTCGGTGAGAAAATAGCTGTGGGCATAGACGCTAAAAATGGTATAGTGGCCACTGAGGGCTGGCTTAAAAAGAGTGATGTCACCTATTTGGATCTGGCGCAGGCGGTAGAGGATGCTGGGGTCAGAACCATTATCTACACAGATATCTCCAGGGACGGCACCCTTACGGGGGTCAATACGGAACAGCTTGGGAAACTGAATGAAAGAGTATCCTGCAGGATCATAGCAAGCGGCGGGGTACGTTCCATTCAGGACATTATTGACTGTAAAAATCTTGACTTATACGGATGTATCTGCGGCAAGGCTGTATACACCGGGGCACTTGACCTGCGCGAGGCCATAGAGAAGGCAGGTGAGCAGTCATGTTAGCAAAGAGAATTATACCCTGCCTGGACGTAAGAGACGGCAAAGTGGTTAAGGGCGTGAATTTTGTGGGAATCAAAGAGGTGGGAGATCCAGTGGAATGCGCCATTGAGTACGACAGGCAGGGAGCAGATGAAATCTGTTTTCTGGATATCACAGCTACCCATGAGGGAAGAGGAACTATGGTGGATGTGGTATCCAGGACGGCAAAGCATGTATTTGTGCCCCTTACAGTAGGGGGTGGTATCCGCACAGTGGAGGATTTCCGGGAAATCCTCCGTGCCGGAGCCGACAAGGTTTCCGTCAATTCCGCGGCAGTTAAAAATCCTGAGCTTATCAGGGAGGCTGCGGTTGTTTTTGGAAGCCAATGCGTGGTAGCAGCCATTGATGCAAAAAGGGATGAGAAGGGCAGATTCAAAGTCGTGGTGAACGGCGGGAGGATAGATACAGGACTGGACGCAGTCCAATGGGCACAGAAGTGCCAGCAGTTGGGAGCGGGTGAGATCCTGCTCACATCTATGGATACAGACGGATGTCGCGACGGTTTTGATCTGGAACTGACCAATGCGGTCTGTGATGTGGTTTCCATACCGGTCATTGCTAGCGGCGGATGCGGTAAGCTGGAGCATTTTTCAGAGGTGTTTAAGGAGAGTAAAGCAGACGCGGCACTGGCGGCGTCCCTGTTCCACTTCCGGGAGCTCACTGTAGAGCAGGTAAAAGAACATCTGAAAGAGAAACAGATTCCGGTCAGGAGGTAGAGGATGAATTTAGAATGTTATTTTGAGAAGAGTGATTTGATACCTGCCATTGTGCAGGAGGCAGGCACTGGTGAGGTGCTGATGCTGGCCTACATGAACCGGGAGAGCCTTCAGAAAACCCTTGAGACCGGATATACCTGGTTTTACAGCCGTTCCAGACAGGAACTGTGGAACAAGGGTGCGACTTCCGGACATGTTCAGAAGGTGATGGATATAAAAGCAGACTGTGATAAGGATACTTTGCTGGTAACGGTGGTTCAGACAGGCGTTGCCTGTCACACAGGGGCACACAGCTGTTTTTTTAACAGGATAGAGGAAATATAAATTAGGAAAAGGAGGGCGGCTTTTATGATGGATGTGATAAAGGGGCTTTATGATGTGGCTTTGGAACGTAAGGCTGTAAAACAGGAAGGTTCTTATACCTGCTATCTTTTTGAGCAGGGACTTGATAAAATATTGAAAAAGTGCGGCGAGGAGTGCAGCGAGGTAATTATTGCTGCTAAGAATGGGGAGAATGAGGATACTGCAAATGAGATCTGTGATCTTCTCTATCATTTGGTGGTTATGATGGTGGAGAGCGGGATTTCAATTGATGAGGTGGAAGGGATTCTGGAGGAGAGACGGCAGAAAATAGGGAATCTTAAGAAGTTTCACGTAAGTGACCATGAGTCTTGACAGAGGCATGGGATAGGATAATGGAAGAATAGAGGGCGGCTGGTCCGGGAATCTTGCAGATGGTGTGCGGGATGACTGGGGCGGCTGCCTTTTTTGTGACTTGGCAGCGGACGGAAGAGGCCGGAAGAGGGACAAAGGAGAGAGATGCCTGGGAGCGAAGCGTTCCGCTGTTACGGAGCTGGCCTGCTCCCATTTACTATACTCTTGGAAAGGAACTTCTACATTAAGCTGTTGGGGCAGGCGGATCTCCCCGGCGGTATTGGGTGGGGGAGAGGCCCACAGAACGTTTGAATGCTCTGGAAAAGTAGTATTCGTCTTTCATGCCCACATAGGAACAAATTTCCCGGACTGTGTAGTCTGTACGTTCAAGTAGAAGTTTAGAGCGCTGGATGCGGAGGTTCAGGAGGTAGTTCTGGGCTGTGGTTCCAGTGAATTTGTGGAATATCTTGGAGAAGTAACTGCGCTCCAGGCCTACATGATCCACAATGTCCTGGACGGTAATGGGATAGATATAGTTGGATTTTATATAGGATTTGGCCTTCCCTATATGCTCGAAGAGGACGGTCTGGCTCTCTTTCTGGTAATTGCCTGAGAGACTGTAGGACTGGGCAATATTAGAAAAAATGGAGTATATAAGGGACTGGATCGTAAAGTCATTGCAGAAGCCTGCAGAGGACAGTTGTTCCGCCAGAGTTTGAATGTCTTCAGATATGGAGTATTGGGGGTGTAGCTTATGAACCGGGGCGTTGTGGGAAAAGCCCAGCTGGTCCGTGAGGGTATCGGCATGGTCTCCGGTGAAGGCAATCCAGGAAAAATGCAGCGGCTCCTCTGGTGAAGTGTGGTAGCTGACAAGCTGTGAGGGGTATATGATAAACAGTTCTCCCCGGCGGATGGGATACGTCCGGCCTTCACAGATATAGGTTCCCCGGCCCTGGGTGATATAGTGGATTAAGTATTCCGAGCGGGTGTGGGGAGGCATGCGGAAATCGGATGCGCATTCTTCATAGCCGCAGTATCTTAAATTTACATCTCTCTTTGTTTTTGATGCGTAATATTCCTCAATTTTCATAATGAATCCCCCTTTTATGAACAGTATAATGTAAACGTTCAGTACATTCTGCGCATTCGTGGCTTTGGCCTGCTGATTAGTTACAGTATAATACTGAAATGTACAAAAAACAACATGAATCCATCATAAGGACAAGAGAAGGTATTCTGTTTTGAGGGGAATCTTTTATAATGAGAAGTATAAAGAAATGCTGATGGAAACATGGAAAACAGAGAAGGTATTGCCTAAGGAGGTAAAAGGTATGTTGAGAAGAAAAATGTTAGCGGCAGCATTGGCAGTAGGATTGGCAGGGGCTTTGGTGCTTGGGGGCTGCCAGAGCAGCGGCAGTAAGGGAAAGACTGCCGATGGAAAGAACAGCGTGCGGTTCATGGTCGGGGGTTCGGCAGCTGAGCTGGAGCAGTATAAGAAGGCTGTGGATGCCTTCAATGAACAGAGCGAAGATGTTGAAGTGACATTTGTGGGAGTACCGGGGGATAACTACAACGAAAAGATCATGACACAGCTCAAGTCAAAGGAAGCACCGGACTGTTTTTATTCGGAGGAGGCATCCTATGGAGAATTGAACAAATCCGATATGCTTCTGGATATTTCCAAATATTTGGACGAAGATGATTCTAATTTAAAGAGAGGGGATGTACCGGAAAATTTACTGGAAAATTATACATTTCAGGATAAAGTCACAGGAGTTCCGGTGGACTGCAACCCTATGGTGATTTATTACAATGCGGATTTATTCAAGGAGCTGAACATAAAGACGCCCCAGGAATATGCGGATGAGGGGAAATGGAATTTTGAGGCGCTCCAGCATGTGTCGGAACAGCTTAGGGATGCATCAAAGGTGGGATTCGTCTATGAGAACTGGTGGGGGCCTCTCTATTCCTTCCTTTTTTCCGCAGATAAACCGATCTATTCAGATGACATGACAAAAGCGGAATTCGGTTCTGAACGGGCCAGAGCCGGTCTGACTTATCTGGACAGTAATATCAAGTCAAAGGCTTTTACTTTTGCAGGATCCCTGACAAGCGGAGAGTCACCGGATACGCTTTTTGTCTCAGGCCAGGCCGGGATGCTGTACGCAGGGCGCTGGTACGTGGCTGATTTTACAGATTTGAGCTTTGAATATGATGTGGCTCCGTTCCCGTACTATGAGGAGCCGTCTCAGGCAGTCTGTGCCATGCCCGCAACACCCCTGGTTATAAACAAGAAGACATCTGATCCCGATGCGGTGTGGGAGTTTGTATCCTTCTACTGCGGAGAGCAGGGACAGAAGATCAGGATGGAAGGCCAAGGAAACGCAGTTCCCACCGTTGACGGACTGGACGAGATCGTATTGACAGGAACTCCGGAGCATGCACAGAATTTCCTGGATGCTGTGGATATTGCACTGGTGTATCCGAAAGCAGAGGCACTTCATCCGGGCATGACAGATTCCATCACAGGCGAAGTGGAAAAACTGCTTGTGGGAGAACAGGATGTGGAGCAGACTCTGACCAATATGGTACAGACAGTAAACGATGAACTACAGAAATGATAAGGTATGTGCGGAAGGGATGGACATATGAAGAAAAGTAAACTGGAAAAATCCAGAAACAGATGGGGAATTGTGTTTATTCTTCCCCAGCTCATCAGTCTGGTCTGCCTTGGGATCATACCCATTGTGATCGCGTTTGTCCTGAGTTTCTTTGATTGGAACGGGTTCAGCTCACCGGTATTTACAGGCTTTCAGAATTTTAAGGCAGTGTTTACAGATCCGGACACAGCTATTGCCATAAAGAATACCCTTATCTATTCGGTTATCTATGTGCCATGTTCCATTGCCCTTTCACTGGGACTTGCCATGCTTCTGAATAAGGCATGGGGAAAAATGTTTTACCGCGCAGTTTTTTTCCTTCCCCAGATCGTTACCTCTGTGGGTATTGCGGTGGTATGGTCCTGGATTTACCAGCCGCAGTTTGGAATTCTGAACATGATATTGAGGTTTTTGGGGATAGAGGGGAAGGAATGGCTGCGCGATCCCTCCACGGCCATGGGGGCAGTCATTGTAATGAGTATCTGGTGGGGGCTGGGATATAATATTGTGCTTTTTCTGGCGGGATTGCAGAATGTTCCAAAGACTTATGTGGATGCGGCAAAGATTGACGGTGCAAATGAACGTCAGGTGTTTTTCAATATTACGATTCCGCTTATCTCACCAACCACATTACTGGTGACCATCACTACAATGATCAATGCTTTCCAGGTCTTTGACCAGATGTTCCTGCTGACATCAGGGGGGCCGGCAAAGAAAACTTATACCATGGCCATTCATATCTATCAGACAGCATTTAAGAGCTATGAGTTGGGCAAGGCGTCTACAGCGGCGCTGATATTATTCTTTGTAGTAGTGGCTGTGTCTGTGATACAGTTCAAGCTGTCTGACAAATGGGTTCATTACGGGTAATGGTTCAGCTTGTCTGAACTGCTGCTATTACGGAAAGTAGGTGAGAAGATGGAAGACAGAAAGAAAAAAATCACTAAAGGCAGAAGGGCTGGCGTGAAAAAGAAGTTTTATGTCCTGTTGGTCCAGGTGGTGCTTATTGCAATGACTGTTCTTGCGTTATTTCCGTTTCTGTGGATGATATCCACTTCCCTGAAAGGGTCTGAGGAGGCATTTGCCTATCCGCCGAAACTGATACCGAAGATTTTCCACTGGGATAATTACAGAAAAGCCATAACAGCACTGCCCTTTGATAAAGCTTACCTGAACAGCCTGAAACTGGCGGTCATCAATGTAACGGGACAGGTGCTCACCTCCGCTATGGCGGGATATGCCTTGGGAAAGCTGAGGTTTAGAGGTTCAAATGTAGTGTTTGGAGGATTTATTGCGGTCATGATGGTACCTTATACGGTGATTTCCATTCCGCTGTTCCTGATTTTCAGTCAGCTTAATCTGATCGACACACATTTGTCCATTATTTTGATGACAGTGGCTTATATGCCTATGGGGGTATTTCTGTGCAGGCAGTTTATTATGGCTCTGCCCGATGAATTGATGGAGGCCGGGATCATTGACGGGGCAAACTATGGCTCCATGTTTTTCAGGATTGTGCTTCCGCTTGTGAAACCGGCACTGGCATCCCTGGGAATATTCTCATTCATGTGGAACTGGAACAGTTTCTATACGCCTCTGATATTCTTGAACTCCCAGGAAAAATATACAGTGCCCCTGCTGCTCAATATGTTTAAAGGAAAATACACAGTGGACTGGTCGCTGATCATGGCCGCGTCCACCATCGCAGTGATCCCTGTGCTGGCGGTCTACCTGTTTGCACAGAAATATATCATTGAGGGAATTACAATAACAGGAATGAAGAGCTGATGCGAGGAAAAAGAAGAGTGGAAGACAGGAGGAGTTTATGCCAAGAATAGCTTTTATGGGAGCAGGCAGCACAATATTTGCCAAAAGTGTGCTGGGTGACTGCATCCTGACACCGGAGATAAAGGATCTGGAGATTGCGCTGCACGACATTGATCCTGTGCGGCTGGAGGATTCCAGAAAAATGCTGGAAAACATAGCTTCAAATACGGGACGTAAAGTGAGGATTGAGGCTCATGCTGACAGAAAACAGGCTCTGAGAGGGGCAAAATACGTGGTAAATGCCATTCAGGTTGGGGGATATGACCCTTGCACGATCACTGACTTTGAGATTCCGAAAAAATACGGACTGCGTCAGACCATAGGGGATACATTAGGGATAGGAGGTATATTCAGGGCACTGCGCACTATACCGGTGTTGGAGGAATTTGCAGCAGATATGCAGGAGGCATGCCCGGACGCCCTCTTCATCAATTATTCCAATCCTATGGCTATGCTGACAGGATATCTGCAGACATACACCCCAATCCGTTCTATTGGCCTGTGCCACAGTGTGCAGGTCTGTATTCCTCAGCTTTTCAAGGCACTTGATATGGAGGAACTGGTTCCGGAAACCAGATGGGAAATTGCGGGCATCAACCATCAGGCGTGGCTTTTAAAGGTACAGGACGGCAGAGGAAATGATTTATATCCGGAGATTAAAAGGAGGGCGGCGGCTTTTCTCAGCGGTGAGGCTGTATACGACGGGGACTGGGATAAAGTACGATACGAGATGATGCTGAAATTTGGCTATTACATAACGGAGTCATCCGAACATAATGCAGAATACACCCCATGGTTTATAAAGGAAAGATATCCGCAGCTCATTGAGCGGTACAACATCCCTCTGGACGAATACCCGAAACGCTGTATTAAACAGATCGGAGACTGGAAACAGATGCGGGAGGATCTGGTTCAGAATGCAGAGATAAAGCATGAGAAGAGCCGTGAATTTGCATCTTTTATCATAAACGCCATGGAAAATGATATTCCCTACCGTGTACACGGAAATGTACAGAATACGGGCCTGATACCAAATCTTCCGCCCAATGCCTGTGTGGAGGTACCCTGTCTTGTGGACCGGGACGGAATCCATCCCTGCTATGTGGGTAATCTTCCCGAGCAGTGCGCTGCCATTAACCGAACCAATATTAATGTGCAGCTTTTGACCATTCAGGCGGCTAAGTCCAGGAAAAAAGAAGATTTGTATATGGCCGCCATGATGGATCCCCATACAGCAGCAGAACTGTCTATGGATGATATTAAGGCAATGTGTGACGAGATGCTGGAGGCACATGGTTCGTGGATGCCGAAATACAGGTAAAAATACGTTACTATTCAGCCTTACGGCTTCATAGCAACAAAAGCATGCATACAGACTGCAAAAAACGCAGTCTGACGCGTGACTGTCTCGGGATTGCCTTGCAAATGCAAGGCAACACCTCGCGGGATAGTGGAAGGCTGAACTGTTACAAAAATACAGAGGGCATATAAAAATAAGGAGAACAGTTACATGGAGAAAGTGTTGAGAGTAGGCGTGCTGGGCATGGGAAATATGGGAAAAGCGCATGCGCGCAGCATGATGAAAATGGAAAATGTGGAGATTGCAGGGCTGTGTTCCTGGCCGGAAGAGGATGCCAGGGCGTTTGCACGTGAGAACCATCTGGACTGCGGCGTGTACGATGACGGGTTTCGTATGATAGAGGAGGCAGAACTTGACGCCCTATATATCTGCCTGCCGCCCTTTGCCCATAGCGGACAGCTTGAAGCGGCAGCGGACAAGGGGATCCACGTGTTCATTGAAAAGCCCGTGGCCCTCAGTGTGGAGAGAGGAAAATCCATGGCAGAGGCAGTGGAGCGAAATCATATTGTCTCCCAAGTGGGATACCATATGAGATTTGGAAGCGCCGTCAGAAAATTTAAGGAATATCTGGACAATGGAACTGCCGGAAGGCCTACACTTTATATGGCAGATTATGAGTGCAACAGCCTGCACGGTCCCTGGTGGCGTGATATTACAAAATGCGGCGGACAGGTTTTTGAGCAGGTGATCCACCTGTATGATATGGCACTTTATCTGATGGGGGATGCTGACTGTGTGAACGGACATATTGCCAATCTCTGCCATCAGGATGTGGAGGGGTATACCATCGAGGACACCAGTGTCTGCAGCATACATTTTAAAAACGGCTCCCTGGGTTCCGTATGTGGCTCCAATTGTGCTGTGAAGGAGCAATGGAACGGCAGGTTCCGGGTTATCTGTCAGCATATGACTGCAGATTTCAGTGACCATAACCATGCTGTCTTCACCTTTACAGATGAGGAAGAACCCCGTACAGAAACAGTTTCGGAGGATGCGGACGCCACATACCTGGAGGACTGCTGTTTTATAGAAACCATACGGGGCAGGAGAGGAAACACGGCAGGGGTTTTAGAGGGGCTGAAGGGCCTGCGTCTGGTAAGCGCAGTGGTGGAATCGTCATCAAAAAACGGCGCGTGCATTGTGCCGTAAATTAGCAGACATGCGGAACCGTTATCATAATTCAGTATTTAAAGGAGAAGGTAAAATGGCAGGTAAAGAGATTGTTTCAACAGAACCAAGAAAGGCATTCCTGAGGGAATATGAAGATGTTCCGGTAAAGGAGAATGAAATCAGAGCAGAGGTGGATTTTGCCGCAGCTAAACACGGAACAGAGTTTACTCACTTTCGCGGGGAGGACCCGTTTCTGGAAAATGTTTTTGATGAAGAGTATCTTTTGTTCAGAGAGAGCAGGGAGGCGGCGGAGAAACCATTCTTTATGCGGCCAGGTAATATGTGGATCGGTCGTATCACTGAGATGGGAAATGAAGTCAGCGGGTTTGAGATCGGAGAACGGATCGCCGGCTATGGTCCTCTGAAAAGTACCCATACCCTAAAAGCTGAGGAAGCCTTTAAAATGCCTGAGCGTATGACCTGGAAGGAAGCTGTGTGTTATGATCCGGCACAGTTTGCGCTGGGGGGGATTCGCGACGGTCAGGTGAGAGTCGGAGATAATGTGGTGATCTCAGGTCTGGGAGCCATCGGCCTGCTTGCGGCACAGTTTGCAAGGCTGGCAGGAGCGGCAAAGGTTATTGTGTGCGACCCCATCGAAAAACGCCGGAATGTGGCTCTGGAAAACGGTGCGGATCTGGCTCTTGATTCCGCTTCTGTGGATGTTGGACTTGAGATCAAGAAGGCCACCGGAAAACGCGGAGCCGATGTGGTGATAGAGACCAGCGGAAACTATTATGCGCTCCAACAGGCTGTCAGAGGTGTGGCATATAATGGAAATGTGGCAGTCGTGGGATGGTATCATGAATGTCAGGGCGGTTTGAATCTGGGCAGGGAGGCTCACTTTAACCAGCCCAATATCATTATATCCAGAGCATGCAGTGAACCAAACCGAGAATACCCCAGATGGAGTTTTGAAAGGATTTGTGATACCTGTTGGGACATGCTGGCAAAAGGACTGCTGAAATGTGAAAATATTGTTGACCCGGTGGTACCCGTGGACAAGGCGGCAGAGACTTATATGAGTATTGACAACAATCCTGCCAGCAGTGTGAAAATGGGTGTGGCATTTTAAGACGTTGGGGTAATTTTCCATCAGAACAAATAGAGTTTTTATATGAGACGGCCCAGCGGGGGATTCCCCGCCGGCCGTTATTTTTATGTTTCTCTTTCTTCTGTTGGAAGATTGTGTTAAACTAAAGTGTATTTAAGGATTACTTTCTGCAGGATAAAAGCTTTTATATGTCGGAATGTGTCCGGCTTGTGGGAGAACGATTAAGGGATAAAGAGATGAAGATTTTGAAAACGATTGGGAAAGTGATAGCAGCACCTGTGTTTTTATGTGTATTTTTACTGGCAAGGTGTTTTCAGTTTTTTTTAAAGGTCTGCGGGGCTGTGGTGACATTTGTGTGTATACTGGCAGCCGTAGTGCTGACTATCGGCATAGTTACGCAGATTGCTCTGCAGATGCAGGGCCGGGGGCCGGGAATCGCCGCGATCATTATCAGTGTTTTCGTGGCAGCGGTTCTGGCATATGTGCCGGGGGCCGGTGTAGGTGCTGTAATGGTGGTCCTGGAGGGGATATGCAGCTGGATCATGAAGTTCTATAAAGCCGCTCTGGAGAGTGTACATATTGACCACAAAAAGACAGGTTACAAATGGGCGGATTACGACTGGGACAGCAATAAAGTCTACAACAGTGTGAGAAATTCCACAGTTGGTGAGAGCGAGCGGAAGATACATTACTTTAAGGGAATCCGCACCCAGGAGGAATTAAAGAGGCGTGCCTGGGCACTGCTGAAGATATACCAGCCGGACAACCGGTTCGGGGAGGATGAGATCACAAGAAGTATTATGGCTGAGTATGATTATTTAAAAAAGAAACTGCCCAAAAGCAGCATGGAGGAATAACTGCGGATAGTTTTTTGAAGGTGGCATACTTAATTCCATGTACCGTGAAAAATGCAAAAAGTACCAAAAGAATCCCCACCGATGCGTTGACAAGCCTTTAAAAAAAGCTATAATAATAAATAGAGAATGATGATTGCAGCAGAAATAAGGCTGCTGTGTGATTCTGAATTTATTTCTGGGTTTATATAAATTCAGAATGTGATTGAAGTTCATTAAAAATTGTGTGGAGGATATGAAATGAAAGTATTAGTTGAAACATCTGCAAGACATTTACATTTATCCCAGGAACATCTGGAGATCCTGTTTGGAAAAGGACATGAACTGACTGTAAAAAAAATGCTGAGCCAGCCAGGACAGTTTGCCTGTGAAGAAAAAGTTGAAGTGATCGGCACCAAGGGCAGCCTGAAAATGTCTGTTTTAGGACCTGTAAGAAAAGATACTCAGGTTGAAGTGTCCCTGACAGATGCAAGAAGCCTTGGTGTAGCAGCTCCTATCCGTGAGTCCGGCGATATCGCAGGCACAGGTGCATGTAAGTTAGTGGGACCGGAAGGCGAAGTGGAACTGACAGAAGGTGTTATCGCCGCAAAACGTCACGTACATATGACTCCGGAAGATGCTGAGAAGGCAGGCGTAAAAGATAAAGACATTGTAAAACTGGATATCGAGTCTCCCAACGGAAGATCTCTTACATTCGGTGATGTAATTGTCCGTGTAAGCGCTTCTTATGCAACAGCAGCACATATTGATACAGACGAAGCCAACGCTTTAGCTCCGGGAAAAGAGTGCTACGGAGAAATGACGAAATAATTCAAAGAATCAAACATCAAAACATTTGGTTTGGCGGATTTGCGCCCGGTCTATCCGGGCGCTTTTTTGGAAATCAACTTGACAGAATCATCCGGTTCTGTTACCCTATGAACATATTCAAAATCGAAGGCGTTCTGCTTTCTATATCTGCGCAGTATCTGCGGTTATCCATTTTTAACAAATCCATAGAAGAAAGTTGGTGGTTACCGGTCATAGAGTAAACAACAACAGACTTTTGACGGAGTCTGTCTTTTTGTATTGTAATTCCCATTTTAAAAAGATATAATAAAAGGAGGAATGTATGAGTGACATTGCATATCAAAATAAAGATATTGCACTTAAGTATTTTGGCGATGCACTGAAAAATAAAGACCTGACTGTATACGGCCTGCCGCATATAAGGATCAAAGATACCAGGCCCACAAACCTTCCGGCTATAGAAGTCAATGAGTTAAGGATGGACAATTTGTTTATCCTTGAGGACAGCTCTTTTGCGCTGATCGACTATGAGAGTACCTTCGGGATCCACGATATTGTGAAATACGTGAACTACATAGCCAGGATATTGAAGCGTTTTGTCAGACAGGAAGGCGGCCGGAATTCGGAAAGAGGCAGGAAAAGACTGCCTGTTATCCATTTGATCATTATTTTTTCAGCGGATATAAGCGATATAGATCCCAATATTCTGGATGTGGGGTGTATGCAGTTGAAAATAGAACCTGTGTACCTCCTGCGTATGGAGACGGAAAAAGTATATAGTAAAATTCAGTACAAAGTGGAAAATAAAGAAACTTTAAATGATGATGAGATGTTGGAAATGATCGTTCTGCCGCTCACCGTGAAAGGAAAAGAAGAAAAGCGGGCATTGGTGGAGGAAACAGTAAGGCTGGCGCAGGAGATACAGGATGAAGAACAGCGCATGCAGGCTTTGGCCGGAATTCTGACTTTTGCGGATAAGATTTTAGATAAGGAATATGCAAAGCGGATAAAGGAGGTGATCGGGATGAATAAAGTGGAAAAGCTGTTTTATGATGAAGGTGTTGAGACGGGAATAGCGAAAGGCGTTGCGGAGGGCAGAGCGGAGCTGATCCGGTGTATAAGAAAGAAATTAAAGAAAGGCTATGCAGTGATGGAAATTGCCGAGGTACTGGAATTAGATGACCTGTATGTTAAGAAGACTGCGGATCTGATACAAAGCCGTCCGGGTGATTCTGATGTGGAAATTGCGGAGAAGCTTTTCAGGGAAGAAAGGATTCAGAGAACTGCCGGATAAGACATGAATAGAAATGAAATGTAATTATATGGTATAGGAAAGCCGAAGAAAGAAGATATTAAAGACAGATATCTTTTTGACTTCGGCTTTTTCTGTTTTGCTATGGCAGTAAAAAGTGTGAGTGATCGAAATTGACCGGATATAATTAAAAACCCTAAAAACGAATTCAAAACAATCAAAACTGTGCATATTGCACCAAAATAAATCGCCATTTTCGTGAATTAATTTGATTGAATTTGAACGAATATGGTTGTATAATACAGATAGTTAAGAAACAGAGACAACCGGGATAACCGGACAGGAGGGAAGCCATATGATTTACACGGTCACATTCAATCCGTCACTGGATTATATCGTTTCCGTCAAGGATTTTCAGCTTGGTATGACAAACAGAACAGATTCCGAACTGCTGCTTCCGGGCGGCAAGGGTATCAACGTATCCACAGTGCTTATGAATCTGGGGATTGAGAATACAGCACTGGGATTTACCGCCGGATTCACCGGCGATGAGATCCGCCGGAAAGTGGAGGAGATTGGCGTGAAGGCAGATTTCATTCCAATACAGAAAGGAGTCTCCAGGATCAATGTGAAGCTGAAGTCTATTGACGGTACAGAGATCAACGGGCAGGGACCGGATATAGGAAAAGAAAAGGTGGAGGAACTGCTTGGACGGCTGGATGGCCTGAAAGAAGGCGATGTACTTGTTCTTGCAGGCAGTATTCCGTCATCCATGCCGGACAACATTTACAGGAACATTATGAAACGTCTTTTGGGAAAAGGCATTATGATCGTGGTGGACGCCACCAGGGATTTGCTGGTCAATGTACTGGAGTACCACCCATTTCTGATAAAACCCAATAACCATGAGCTGGGAGAGATATTTGACACAGAGATCAAAACCAGGGAGGAAGTCCTCCCTTACGCCAGAAAGCTGCAGGAGAAGGGGGCGCGTAATGTGCTGGTCTCCATGGCAGGAGAAGGGGCTGTGCTGGCAGCAGAGGATGGAAGCTGCCATATGGCACCGGCTCCGAAAGGAAAACTGGTAAATGCAGTGGGAGCAGGGGACTCCATGGTAGCCGGATTTTTGGCCGGATGGATGGAAAAGAAAGATTATATCCACGCATTTCGTATGGGGATCGCAGCGGGAAGCGCCAGCGCATTCTCAGAATATCTGGCGAAACGCGAAGAAGTAGAAGCTGTCTATGAAACCATATAAAGGAAGGAAACAGGTATGAGAATAACGGATTTACTGGATAAGAGGAGTATTTCCCTGAACGGTGCGCCTAAGAGCAAGGAGGAGGCACTTGATCAGGTAGTTGCTCTGATGGCAGAGAGCGGGAAGATCAATGACGAGGAGGCCTACAGAAAGCAGGTCTACGCCAGAGAAGAGGAGAGCACCACAGGAATCGGGGAGGGGATCGCAATTCCCCACGGAAAGTGCGATGCAGTTGACAGACCGGGCCTTGCGGCAATGGTTGTGAAGGATGGAGTTGATTTTGATGCACTGGACGGTGAACCGGTCACTCTGATCTTCCTGATCGCCGCACCGAATACAGAAGACAATGTACATCTGGATGTGCTCAGTAAGCTTTCCGTTCTTATGATGGATGAAGAATTTTCCGACTCCCTGCGAAATGCAAAATCTCCGGATGAATTCCTGGAGATTATAGATAAAGCAGATGATGAGAAGCCCGATATTGACCAGCGCCTGGCGGAACCGGCAGAGGAACAGAAAGGACAGGCGAAGATCCTTGCTGTCACATCCTGCCCTACAGGTATTGCTCACACCTATATGGCCGCTGAGGGTATTGAAAAGGCTGCCAAGGCAAAGGGATGTTTCGTAAAAGTAGAGACAAGGGGATCGGGCGGTGCAAAAAATGTGCTGACGGATAAGGAGATCCAGGAAGCAGACTGTATCATTGTGGCAGCGGACGCACAAGTTCCCATGGACCGCTTTGACGGTAAGAAGGTGATCGAGTGTCAGGTCTCTGACGGAATCAGCAAGGCAGACGCACTGCTGGAAAGAGCTGTCAATGGGGATGCGCCTGTATATCACGCGTCCGGGGCAGTGCAGAAAAGCTCTCAGACAAAGAGCGGCGGTAGCGTGGGCCATCAGATCTATACCCAGCTCATGAATGGTGTATCTCACATGCTCCCCTTTGTGGTGGGCGGCGGTATCCTCATTGCCATTGCGTTTTTGATCGACGGTTTCAGTGTGGATATGAATTCCCTGCCCATGGACCAGAGGGCGGATTTCGGTACTATCACACCGGTGGCGGCTCTGTTTAAGAGTATCGGCGGCACAGCATTTGCGTTTATGCTTCCGGTTCTGGCAGGCTTCATTGCCATGGCCATCGGTGACAGGCCGGCTCTTGCAGTCGGTTTTGTGGGCGGCATGATCGCATCCCAGGGACAGTCCGGTTTTCTGGGAGCATTGGCGGCCGGATTTGCGGCAGGTTATCTTATCAGGCTTCTCCGCAAGCTGTGCGATAAGCTTCCCCAGGCCATTGAGAAGATCGCGCCGGTACTGATCTATCCGGTGGTGGGTATCCTAGTCATGGGACTACTTATGACATTTGTGGTGGAACCTGTCATGGGCTTTATCAACACCTCCCTGAACAATGGATTGACAAGCATGGGCGGCTCCAGTAAGATTGTTTTAGGATTGATTTTAGGAGCCATGATGGCAATTGATATGGGTGGCCCGTTCAACAAGGCAGCCTATGTATTCGGAACAGCATCTATTGCCGCAGGCAATTACGGTATCATGGCAGCGGTTATGATCGGCGGTATGACACCTCCCTGTGCCATTGCCCTGGCTACACTGTTGTTTAAGAATAAATTTACAAAAGAACAGAGGGAAGCAGGCCCTACCAACTTTATCATGGGTCTGGCATTCATCACCGAAGGGGCAATTCCCTTTGCGGCATCAGATCCTCTTCACGTGATCCCCGCGTGTATGATCGGCTCCGGTGTTGCCGGTGCGCTGAGCATGCTCTTTAACTGTACACTGATGGCACCCCACGGTGGAATCTTTGTCTTCCCTGTTGTGGGCAATGCTCTGATGTATCTGGCAGCACTTGTGATCGGAACCCTGGTATCCGCGGGACTGCTGGGAGTTTTAAAAAAGAAAGTAGAAGAGTGACGGTTTCCCATGAATTTCGGCCCATAACTGTGGGCGCGCGGAACAGCCTCGTAAAAGAATAAAAACATCACAAAAGGAGAGAAATACTATGAAAGAATTTAATTACACTATCACAGATCCGGAAGGTATCCATGCACGCCCTGCAGGGGAGTTAGTTAAAGTGGCAAAAGGATTTGCCAGCAGCATCAAGCTTGCAAAGGATGGAAAAGAAGGAGACTGCAAGCGGATTTTTGGCATTATGGGCCTTGGTGTGAAAAAGGGGCAGGAGGTAACCCTGACATTTGAGGGGGAGGACGAAGAGGAAGCATTTGCAGCAGTCAGCAAATTTATGCAGGAAAATCTGTAATTCGGAATAGAAAAGTGTTTGAGTAGGCAAAAAGCTGCTGCAGAGAAAAGCTGCGGCAGCTTTTTTTAAAACCTAAACGTGTCTATATAGTTATTCCCACTATTGTTTTGGGAAGAAAGGAGAACAGGGATGAAGGAATATAGAGGAAAAAGTGTATTTGGCGGTATTGCCATCGGAAGGATCTGTGTTTACCAAAAAGGTGAGCAGCAGGTAAAGCGTGTAAAGACAGAGGATACAGACGGGGAAATGCAGCGCTACACACAGGCAAAGGAGACTGCTGTGAGTCAGCTTAAAGATCTGTATGATAAGGCAGTAAAAGAGGTTGGAGAGGCAAACGCAGCTATTTTTGAGATTCATCAGATGATGCTTGAGGATGACGACTACAGGGAATCCATTGAGAATATGATCAGGACACAGAAGGTGAATGCAGAGTATGCTGTTGCCGCAACCGGCGACAATTTTTCCCAGATGTTTGCATCTATGGAGGATGATTACATGAGGGAACGCGCCGCTGATGTGAAGGACATCTCAGAGCGTATCCTGGCAATCCTTGGGGGAAGCTCCAAAAGTACGGTGAATACGGAGGAACCGGTTATTATCCTTGCTGATGATCTGGCCCCTTCTGAGACTGTTCAGCTTGATAAGGATAAAGTCCTCTCTTTTGTCACGGTCCACGGCTCGGTAAACTCCCACACAGCTATCCTGGCCCGAACCATGGGAATCCCTGCCCTCATCGGAACCAGCATTCCCCTGGATGATCAGGTGGATGGAAAACTGGCTGTAGTAGATGGTGCAAACGGTATGATCTATGTGGACCCTGACCGTAAAACCCTGTCAGAAATGCAGAGGCGGCAGCAGGAGGAAGAGGAGAAAAAAGAACTTCTTCAGCAGTTAAAAGGAAAAGAGAATATAACGCTTGACGGTAAAAAAGTGATGCTATATGCTAATATTGGAAATATAAAAGATCTGGCCACTGTTGTACAGAATGACGCCGGCGGAATCGGGCTATTCAGAAGCGAATTCCTCTATCTTGAGAAAGAGGATTACCCCACAGAGGAGGAACAGTTTAAGATATACAAAACGGTTGCCGAGACCATGGCAGGAAAACGTGTTATCATCCGCACTCTGGATATCGGTGCTGACAAAAAGTGCGGTTATTTTGAAATGGATGAAGAGGAAAACCCTGCACTGGGCTATCGTGCCATCCGAATCTGTCTGACCCGCCCCCAGGTATTTAAGACACAGTTACGAGCCTTGTTCCGTGCGGCTGTGTATGGAAATCTGGCGGTTATGTATCCCATGATAACAAGCCTTTGGGAGATAAAGAAGATTAAGGATATTGTGGGAGAGGTGAAAGCAGAGCTGGAAGAGCAGGGCATGGAGTACAGGATACCTGAGCAGGGCATCATGATCGAGACTCCCGCTGCGGTCATGATAAGCGCAGACCTGGCTGAGGAGGTGGACTTTTTCAGCATCGGTACTAATGACCTGACCCAGTACACCCTGGCAGTTGACCGTCAAAATCCAAAGCTGGATGCGTTTTATGACCCCCATCACCCTGCAGTCCTGGCCATGATCCGGATGACCGTGGAAAATGCCCACAGAGCAGGAATCTGGGCGGGAATCTGCGGGGAGCTGGGAGCTGACTTAGGCCTTACCAGAGAGTTTTTGGCCATGGGGGTAGATGAGCTTTCCGTTTCACCCGGACGTATCCTCCCGATCCGCAGGATCATTCTGGAGACAGATGTAGAAGAATACAAGAGGAAGAAAAATGCTGACTGAGAAACGTTATGAAGAAATACTGAAACTTCTGGATGAGAAGAAAAGCATCACGGTCACGGAGATAAAGGAGATGCTGAACACCTCAGAGTCTACGATCCGCCGTGACCTTACAGCCCTTGACCGTGCCGGAAAGCTGGTAAAGGTTTTTGGCGGCGCTGTGTCTGCAGACGCGGCCTTTACGGCCGCAGAGCCTTCCGTGGCCCAGAAGGTGGGGGTCAACAAGGAAGAAAAGCAGGCCATCGCCCGCTATGCCGCTTCCCTAATCGTACCGGATGATTTTATCTATCTGGATGCAGGGACAACCACAGGATACATGATAGAATATGTCACAGAGCGAACCGCAACCTTCGTGACAAACGCAGTATCCCATGCCCAGCGCCTGGCAGCCCTGGATTTCCGTGTCCTTTTGATTGGCGGAGAGCTGAAGGGAACCACAGAGGCAGTGGTGGGAAATCAGGCGATCCTAAGTCTCCAAAGCTTCCATTTCACCAAAGGCTTTTTCGGAACAAACGGAGTCAGCAGAAAATCAGGCTACACAACCCCTGACTGCAATGAAGCCCTGGTAAAAAAGACAGCCCTGGAACAATCCGCAAAACGCTACATCCTGGCAGACACCGCAAAGTTCGGAAACATCAGCTCCGTCACCTTTGCCCCCTTTGATTCCGCAGATGTCCTAACCGACCAGCATCCCCCGGAAGCCTTTACAGGCTGCAAAAACATCATTGTCATCAGCTAGTAATACAGCGAACAGGTGGGGAAAAGGGACGGAAAAAGCAGCGGTCTTTGGGGAGACTTGCATTGGGTTCTGGAGCCTCGAGCAGAACCCAATGCAAGTCTCCCCAAAGACCGCTGCTTTTTCCTGGTTTTCGCAAACGGAAGGTGTGACGCACAGCTTACCAAAAACAACTTTCACATACACCCCAGTGTTCCATCCGCCCCGAAATCATAGTTTCGGCATCGCCTATTCTGTCATCTGCCATGTTGCCATTAGTCAGCGGAGGAACTATTCCTCTTCCCTCTCCCGCCTTGCAGATTGACAAAGTATTCAGCACATTCCTATTCAGCTTTTCGGCTCCATAGCACCAAAAGTATGCACACAGACTGCAAAACCCGCAGTCTGCCGCATCGCTGCAAAAGTTAAAGGACCATATTCTTCACAATAAGTGCGTCCGCCGCAGGCGCAGCCCGTATGCCTTTTGCTTAGAAAACCAGCATGCAGCAGAGGAAAGGGGTGGGGAAGGATTCAGTAGGTTAAGTGGAGCGGCGGGCAGATCCACCTGCGGCAGTCACTTAATGAGGAGGCCAATGCCGACGAATTTAGTGAATGCCAGCAGGTTAGCTGCCCACCAGCGGAACGTCGGATGAATCTTTCCCCACCCCTTTCCCCTGCTGTATGCGTCCACCTCCTTTCACATACATTTCTTTTGATTATCAAAAATTTTGATTGTTTTATATAAATAAATCATATATAATAGAATCAAACACAAAAAAGGAGTGATAAAGTGGAACCTTACGAAGTCTTTCATGACGTCCTGGTCAATCTCTTCCAGGAAATCATGGACATAGAAGAGAAGGCCCTTATTACTTCTGAATTCAAAGATATTTCCGTAAACGACATGCACATTTTAGAAGCGATCGGAGTAAAGAGTCCCCGAAACATGTCATCCGTGGCAAAGACCCTGTCCGTGACCGTGGGAACCCTGACGATCGCCATAAACAGCCTGGTGAAAAAAGGATATGTAAACCGAGTCAGAAGTGAGGAGGACCGTCGGGTAGTGCTCATATCCCTGACAGAAAAGGGAGAAAAGGCAAACACCCACCATATGAAATTCCATGACGGAATGATTCAGGCTCTGATGAAGGACCTGGATGAAGAGCAGCAGAAGATACTGGTGAAGTCATTGCTGAACCTGAGAAAATTTTTTGATTCCTACAGGGATAAAAAAGAATAGCTGTAGCTGTGGGGGTACTGAACAGATACAACATAGTTACGAAATAGAAACTAAAAATCGCCGTAAGAACAGTCTCTAAAGCCAGAAGCTGTTTTTACGGCGGATTTTTTATTCTTATTTATATTCCATGAGCAGATATTTTTTCAGAACAGGAAACTGCGCCGGGCCAAGTTCCAGAATATACTGGTGAAACTCCTTTAACTGAAAGGATTTTCCAGCGGCTGTCTGCGCTTCTTTTTTCAGATCGATAAAATTTAGATATCCCAGATAATACTTCAGATAATTTCCCGGGTTTTCCACGATATACTGGTAGATCTCCCCGCAGGTGTCCTGTGAGGCAATACCAAAAGAATTCAATGTCTTTGTGACGGTTCCCAGGTCCCATCCGTGGTCATGGATCCCGATATCCAAGAGTGAATAGAGACACAGGCTCACAGAGCGGTTCAGCCACAGAAGTTCCATGAGGGAGTCATCCAGCTTCAGATAATCTGCCCCATACCCGTAAGACAAGGATTCCACATAGGTGGCCCAGCCCTCCACATAGCCGCCAAAGCTCAGGAGATGCCGGATATCATCAGGCTCTGTTTTGCCGAAATACAAAGTCTGATACAGATGCCCCGGAAAACCTTCGTGTGCCAGTGTGGTGAAAAGCTCCGCTTCCGACACCTGGCTGCTCTTGTTGATATATATGACATTGGGACTCAGGGTATCAGCGGGTGGTGTGAGATAAAAGGCCGGACTGGAAAAGTCCTCCATGGATTCGTGTACGTATTTGACCTTATAGGAAGGTTTTCCGCTGTCGGGGAAATCCTGACTTATGGCTTTGTTCAGGTAATCCAGCATCTGCGCAGGTGTACTGCTGCATGTCTCCGGCAGGGAAGAGGCGTCTGTGAGCAGCTTGGGATCAGCCACGATCAGGCTCTGCATTTTTTTATAATCTGTCAGAAGCTGTGTGTACAGCCGTTCCTCAATCTCTTTGATGCTTCTGTAATCTCCAGTTCCACTGCGTATCAGATAACGGTAATAGGCAGTTCCTCCCGGAAGATTTGAAAGCCCTCCGGTATTTGTTCCGTTTCCTTTTAAGTCGGCCAGGCCTTTGGCCAGGGATTGATAAGCGGGGAAGACACGTTTTGCCATGATCTTTTCATGCATTTTTATGTAAGAATCAGCCTGTTTTTGTGTCATGGCCTTCCGGGAAACGAAGCCTTTCATTTTATCCTTAAACATGGTAGAGAGATAATTGGCGGACAGATCCTCTGTAAAAGCATTGCACTGTTCGATGATCCGGTCCACACTAGTATCACTCATGAACAGCCCTTCCCCGGCTTTTTTCTTTTCAAACTCCAGGATTTCATCAAAATATCCGGTCATGGAGGAGAGCAGAGTGAAATAGTCCTTGATATCATCAGCAGTGCGGAAGGTATATTCTGCCAACAGTACAGGAAGCTGGGACTGGATACCCAGATTGGGGCTGAGAGGCTCCTGCAGCATATAATTGTCCTTTATGGACAATTGCGTGGAGAAGTCCAGCTTCAGAATGTCATAGGTGATCCGGTTCTCTTTGGAAAGCTCCTTGTAGGTGAAGTCTTCCAGTTTTTCCTTATACTTTTCCACGGAATCATAGCTTTCTTCCAGTTTATCCGGGTCCATGGATCCCAGTTTGATGGGATAACTCTTGATCCCGTAATTTTCAGGGTAAGCCAGGGTATAATGGAGGTTTAAAGTATTGGAGGTCACTTCTTCGGTAAAAAGCTGCTGTGTAAATTTTTTAAAACGGGCATCTTCTGTAAGAAAGCGGTCTTTTTGGGTAAAAATAATAAGGAAGAGGAAGACAGCCAGGACAATAAAACCAGGTACCAGAAATCTCCTCTTGGAAGATAAGAAATTTTTCAAAAGATGCTCCTTGGATAATGCTTGAGAACTCTTTAACAGTTTATGAAAAAATCATGTATGTATGCGTATTTTCATTGTAAAAAGGCACAGGGATGTGATAAACTTTTGATAGTGGAAGTGAGGGAGGTGACTGGTTTGAACAAAAAAATATATGCGGTATGTATGCTGGCAATGCTTCTGACGGCCGGATGCACACAGAACAAGCAGGAAACTGTGCCTGAGGATGAAGACGTGGTAAATTTGCCCGAAGAAGAACAGCAGGATGAAGAGACAGGAGAAGAACAAAAAGAATATGACGTAGAACTTTCAGACAAACTTTCAGATTTTCAGTTTTCCATCAACGATACAGTCTATACACTTCCGGCAAAGCTAGAGGAATGGAAAAAGGCAGGATGGGCCTACGAAAAAGATGACGGCAAAAAAGCCCTTGATCCGGAATCTTTCCTGGAAGGTGAGACCCTGGACAGTGAGAGCGGTGCTCTTTTTGTGGATGTGGTCAATCTGGATGGGGAGAAAAAACTGCTGGGAGAATGCTATGTAGGCGGCGTACAGCTGGAGAGCCAGGAGGAGGACAGCCGTGTTTACCAGCTTCCCGGAGGGATCAAAATGGGAACCTCCACATTGGACGATGTCACAGAGGCATATGGCATGCCCACGGACCAGTATGAGGAAAAAGATAATATATACCTGACTTATGAATATGGAATCTACAAACAGGCTGACTTGGTCTTTGATGTACAGGATGAAATATTGTATAAGGCAGTGCTGAAAAATTACAGGGAACCTGAGGACAGCAGTGAGGAAGTGAGCAGGGAGACACCTGTGGAAGTAGAAAGCTATCAGGCACCGGGGGCATTTCCGGAGGATATTATGCAGTTCGTGGTGCGGTATGGCGGCGATTTCTATAAGCTTCCGGCACCGGTCTCTGAATTTACGAAAAACGGATGGAAAATATCAGAGGACGGTTCTGACAGCATTGTAAAGCGGGGCCGCCACGGTTATGTGACCCTGGAGCGCGACGGACAGATGCTGTACGCGGTGGTGAATAATTACGCTGATATGGCGGTTCCTCTGGAAAACAGCTTTGTCATCAGTGTGCACGGCGACTTTGATGTTACCAAGGTATCTGTGGAGATCTACAGGGGGATCACTCTGGGAATGAGTGAGGAGACTATGAAGGCTCTGCTTGGGGACAATGCTTATGAGACGGAAGAGACGGACAGCGGTGTTTCCTATTTCATATATGCAGATGAGGAAAAGCGGAATTACACCAGGATCTTTGTGGATAAGGATTTAAAGCTGGTCAGGGAGATTGAGCTGTCCAACAGTCCGGACACACTTTCAGCGGCAGCCATCGGTATGCCCAAGGAGGAGCCGGACAGTGTGGATGCGGCAGCCATGTACGGGGATGATGATTTTCCCGGCGAGGCCAACGAAGAATAGAAAACAGAGGTAAAACAAAATGGAGCAGAAAATATATGACATTATCATTATCGGTTCAGGCCCGGCCGGCCTTTGCGCGGCGATCTATGCAAAAAGGGCACAGCTTGACATGCTGGTGATCGAAAAAGATTTTTCCAGCGGGGGACAGATGGTGAAGACCTATGAGGTGGACAATTACCCGGGACTTCCCGGTATGAGCGGCTACGATATGGCGGAATCCTTCCGCAGCCATGCGGACAAATTGGGGGCCGCGTTTGTCAGGGAGAATGTGAAGGAGGTACGTACAGACGGTGACCTGAAAGAGATCACTACAAATAAGAATCAGTATCTTACAAGAACCCTTGTCATTGCAGCCGGCGCCAGACACCGGACATTGGGAATACCAGGTGAGGAAGAATTTTCCGGAATGGGTGTTTCCTACTGCGCGACCTGTGACGGCGCATTTTTCAAAAACGGAGTCACGGCTGTGATCGGAGGCGGTGATGTAGCTGTGGAGGATGCCATTTTTCTTTCCCGGATCTGTAAGAAAGTGTATCTCATACACCGCAGGGATGAACTCAGAGCCGCTGGTATTCTGCAGGAAAATGTAAAGGCTATTGAAAACGTGGAGATTGTGTGGGATACTATTCCGAGGGAAATCAGGGGCACAGACCAGGTGCAGAGTCTTGCGGTGGAGAATGTCAGGACAGGTGAGACAAAAGAGCTTGCCGTTGACGGGGTATTCGTGGCAGTGGGTATTCTGCCCAACACGGAGGAATTCGGCAGTCTTGTACAGCTCAATGAGGCCGGCTATATCCAGGCAGGAGAAGACTGTGCAGCCAGTGTTCCCGGCATCTATGCCGCCGGTGACATACGGACAAAGCAGCTGCGCCAGATCGTGACAGCAGCGGCAGACGGGGCCAATGCGGTTGATTCTGCCCAGAGATACCTGATGGAACATAAAACCATAGGAAAAATGTAACTGCGGGATACTGAACAGCTCCCGGAATAAGCAGATACCATGCGAAGCAGCAGGATAAAGGAGGAATTACAAATGAAAAACATGAAGGTTCTGGCAGAGGAAATACACCAGGGAAAACACGATGAGATCCTGAAAGAGATCTATGTGGACGAAAGCGTTCTGGAATATCAGAGGAAACGTTATATAAAGGCTATTGAAGAGTTTGAGAATACTTTTGGTGAGGGTGATGTGGAAATCTACAGCGCACCCGGAAGATGCGAGGTCGGCGGCAATCACACAGACCACCAGCACGGCATGGTACTTGCCACATCCATCAACCAGGATGCATTGGCTGTTGTGGGCAGATCAGGGGACGGCATGATCCATGTTCTCTCTGACGGATACGATATGGTAGACGTGGATGTCAATGATCTGGAGGAGCGTTACGATGAAGAGGGCACAACAGCAGCCATTGTACGCGGCGTTGCGGCCGAGTTGAAAGCGAGAGGCTATGAGGTTCAGGGATATAACGCCTATATTGTCAGTGATGTGCTGATTGGCGCCGGTCTGTCATCCTCAGCAGCATTTGAGGTTATTCTGGGCACTATTATTTCGGGACTCTTTAATGAAGGCAGTATTGACCCGGTTGTGATCGCACAGGCAGGCCAGTTTGCAGAAAATGTTTATTTCGGAAAGCCCTGCGGTCTGATGGACCAGATGGCATCCTCTGTAGGCGGTATGATCCATATTGACTTTAAGGAGCCGGGCAGTCCCGTTGTGGAAAAGGTTCCATCCGATTTTGAGGATTACCAGTACAGCATGTGCATTGTGGATACCAAAGCTTCTCACGCCGATATGGGTGATGATTATGCGTCCATCCCGGAAGAGATGAAGAAAGTAGCTAAATTTTTCGGAAAGACATATCTGCGCGAGGTTGAGGAGGATGACTTTTATAAGCAAATCTCAGGCCTGAGAAGTGTTCTGGGTGACCGTCCCATCCTGCGTGCCCTTCATTTTTTTGAGGAAGAGAGAAGGGTTGAAGGAGAGGTGAAGGCTCTGAGAGAAGGGGACTTCAAGGAATTTTTAGAGCTGGTCAAGGATTCAGGAAATTCATCCTTTAAGTATCTCCAGAATATTTACAACAGCAGCAATGTGCAGAAACAGGCCATGTCCATTGCCCTTGCCGTAAGTGATAAGATCCTGAGAAAGCATGGGGTGTCACGTGTACACGGCGGTGGTTTTGCAGGTACCATTGAAATATTTGTGGAAAACAGTTTTGTGGATGAGTATAAGACCAGGATGGACAGGGTTTTTGGAAAAGGCTCCTGTCAGATCCTGAAGGTTCGTCAGTCAGGCGGAAGAAAAGTTTTATAAGTTTAGAAGATACTGCATCGAATATTCCTTTTGGGGATGTCCGGTGCAGTTTTTTTGTAAATGGTTTACATTGGTTTACGTAATTTTACAGACAGGTTACATAATGATATTTGGGACAAGGGGATGCCGTCGAAGAGAGAAAATTGAAGAAAACAGTAGGATTTTCCCAGGGTTATTTTCAGAATATTCATAATTGTAGAATATGCACAATGCTTGTCGAAAAAACCAACATTTACCACATTCCGTCCTCAAAGTTATCCACATATAAAAATCCACAAAACCCCGTAAAAACAAAGTTATCCTCAAAGTTATCCACATTCTCCACAAAAATGTGTGTGGATTAATGTGATTTACATAATAAAAGAAAGAACAAAGGTTTTGTACACTTGTGATAAAAAGAAGAATTTTGGGGAAAAGTGGGGAAAAGGCATTGACATTTTTGAAATCTATTTTTTGACAGGGTGCGACAAAATATGCTAAAATCCAGGGAAAACTGCTGATATTTTCTGAAAATTATTGGTTTCCATAAAGTTGCGGAGCAGAAAATGGCTTAACGTTATGCGGGAGCCGTGAGAGTGTGTCCATATATAAGAGTTTTTATTTGGATATCGCAGGGCTGAGGAATGTGATATTGACAGAACGAGTATCTTGCATTACAATATAGTCAACTACATTGTAATACAAGATAGAGGGAGGGTGAGCGGATGATCTCCACACAGATGCTGAAAGGAACCTTGGAGGGGTGTGTGCTGGCTGTAATTGGGCAAAAGGAGACTTATGGATATGAAATTTCAGAGCAGCTTGGGAAGTATGGGTTTGGGAAAGTAGCGGAGGGGACCATTTATCCGCTTTTGCTGAGACTGGAAAAGAACGGGTTCATAAAGGCTGTTTTCCGGGATTCTGAGAGAGGACCGAGAAGAAAGTATTATTCCATAACAGAAAAGGGAAAAGAGGAATATACCAGATTCGTAGAGAGTTACCTGGAGTTGTCTGGCGCTGTTTCCAGATTGTTGGAAGATATGAAAGGGGATATAAGAGATGAGCAGACGGACGAAACTGTTAATGAAGGAAAATAATGATTTATCTTCTCAACTTAGAGCAGAGGATAATAGGGTTCTGACTGATATGGTGGTCTACATCCGCGGGGCGGATATCAGTGAATATCAGCAGGAGCTGGTAAGACGGGATATCACGCAGATGCTGATCGACGGAGAGCAGAGAGGAGATACCCTGGAGGAGATAATAGGCGGTGACTATAAAGATTTCTGCGACAGTGTGCTGAATGAGGTGCCTCACCTTACCCGTGCGGAAAAAGCTGTTTCATTTCTGGGAGTTGTATCTGCTGCTCTGGCAGTTTTGCTTGGGATCCAGCTTCTTTTCAGCCTGATGGATCTTGCAGGAGAGAATGGCACCTGGCCTTACGTTCTGATGACAACTGGAAATATCACGAGCCTTGTCCTTATTTTGTGTTCTGCCCTTTTGCTCTACAGTGCCATTACCAAAAATTCCTTCAATACAGGATTCTTAAGGGGCAAAAAGCTTTTGTTTCTTCTTGTACTTGTCTTATCCGCATGTATATGCATCAATGTATTTTTCAATACAGTTGTTCTGTCTCTTCATGTATTCGTCATACTGGTTATGATCCTGGTACTGTATATGATATATAAAATAACAGATGCCGTCAGTTAAAGTTACAGATAACTTTCCTGAGTCATGAATACAGCCTCCGGTCTATGACTCCGGAGGCTGCTGCCAATATAAAAGACAAATCTTTAACTTAAACTGCTGTTCTTACCCCATATCAGCCGGAATACACTGCCCTTATCAAGCTGGCTGTCCAATTCCACCTTAGCCCCCAGATAAGCGGCTCCATGCTTTACAATAGACAATCCCAGACCGGTGCCTCCGATTTCCTTTGAGTGGCTTTTATCCACCCGATAGAAACGCTCAAACACTCTGGCCTGATCCGCGGAGGGAATACCGATTCCGGTATCCGCCACAGAGAGGCTGACAGTATTCTTTCCGTTCAGCACAGTGACCGTTACCTTCCCGTTGGGATGGTTATATTTGATGGCATTGTCACACAGGTTATACAGGACTTCCTCTAAAATAGGCTGTGTGGTGGCCAATACTGCATGCTCTCCCTCCAGGAACAGAGAAACCTGTCTGCGCTTTGCAGGGTCCCGCAGGCGTTCCAGGGTATCTTTAGCCAGAACATAAAGGTCTGTCTCTTCCTTTTGATACGGAAGACATCCCTCATCAAGCTGCGATATCTTGATGACATCACCAACCAGAGCGATCAGACGCTGGGCTTCCACGAAAATCTTGCCTGCGAATTTTTTTATGTCTTCCGGTTTCACAAAACCATCCTGTATGATCTCAGCAAAACCGGAGATAGATGTGAGCGGTGTTTTTAATTCGTGCGATACATTGGCAGTAAATTCCCGGCGAAGGTTTTCACGCTGGATTTTTTCAGTTATGTCAACCAATAAGAGCACGGCACCTGTCACTTCCTTGTCCCTGAGGACCGGATTGGCGATCACCTGGCAGAAGTTGTCTCCGATCTGCAGATTAGATGAGGTGTGTCTGCCGGAAAGGACAGCATCCACAGCCTGCTGGAAAGGCTCACTTCGGTTAAGAGACAGCACACTGGTGTGTGCCTGTGTTTCCGCTGCGTCCAGAAGCCGAAGGGCGCTGGAGTTGTAGGAGAGAAGGTCCGTCTGGGCATCGATGACCAAAAGGCCTTCACTCATGTTTTCTGTGATGATGGAAAATTCTTGCTGCTGCCGTCTGGCGTCTGCCAGTTGTTTTCTGATGGTGCGCTGCTGCTTGTTGATCTTGGTGAGCAGCGGGGATATCTCGTCATAAGCCTCTGTGCGTTCCGGCTCTTCCAGGTCCAGATCGTTGATGGGTGAGACGATCTTCTTGGAAATACGCGCGGCAAACAGAGCGGAGAGGACCACCATCATGAGCAGTACATACAGCATTGGCTGCACCAGCTCCCCGATCAGGGCCGCTACTGTATATTGGGTACTGGAAACACGAAGGATCTGGCCGTTTGTCAGTTGTTTGGCATAATAGATGGTTTTTTCCGCAAGGGTGTCGGACTGACGGGTGGCTTTTCCGGTCCCCTTTAACTTCGCCGCGATCACTTCCTGGCGGTCAGCGTGGTTTTCCATGCCTGCGGCATCGGCCTTGTTGTCAAAAAGAACAGTGCCGTCCTCATCTATTAAAGTGACTCTGGCGGATTCCGCGGGGAGTTTATCCAGTGCAGATAAACCCATGTTTTCCACGGAGATAGCCAGATATGCAGTCTCAGACTTCAGCTCTTTTTCAATCTGACTGCCGAAATAGTGATATAGAATGCCCATAATGAAACCCAGCCCAATGACCAGTACCAGGGCGGATACAAGCATTATGGAGCGGAAGATACGTTTTGTCATGCGGTTTTTCCTCCAATTTTATAGCCTACACCCCGTACAGTTTTGATGCAGTCACCGGCGTCTCCAAGCTTTTGGCGCAGGGTTCGGACGTGGACGTCAATGGTTCGGCTCTCCCCGTCAAATTCGTACCCCCAGATGCGGTCCAGAAGCTGAGCTCTCGTGAATACGGTTTCCTGTTCCGACAGAAGCAGGCAGAGCAGTTCAAATTCCTTTAAAGTCAGGATGATCTCTTCACCATCCACCCGCACAATGTGGCGTGAGGGGCAGACGTAGAGGGAGCCGAGGCGGTATTCCAGAATCTTTTCCTGTTCCTGGCTGCGGCGCAGCAGGGCACGGATGCGGGAAATAAGTTCCATCATCCGGAAAGGCTTTGGAATATAGTCGTCGGCTCCGTTGTCGAGTCCCAGTACGGTGTCGTACTCACTTCCTTTGGCTGTCAGCATGATGACCGGGAGCTTCTTTGTATCCCTGGATGTACGGAGTTTTTTCAGAATGCTCAGTCCGTCTTCCTCCGGAAGCATGATATCCAGGAGAACCAGGGAGGGAACAGCCATTGACACGGCTTCCCAAAAGTCAGAGGGCCGTGCAAATCCCTCTGCTTCCAGTCCCTGACTGTTCAGGGTGTATGTGACCAGTTCCCGGATATTTTCATCGTCCTCTACAAGATAGATCAATTTATTCACCTCATTCTTTTTCGATATCCAGATGGTGTTCATCGCTCTCGTGGATACCGGTTATGGAATACTGTACCCATTCAGCCACGTTTACTGCATGGTCCCCGATGCGTTCAAAGTATTTGGCTGCCATCAGGATATCCAGGGCTGCTCTTGGGTCTGCGTTATTTTTCTGGATCAGTTCCAGCAGTTCGCCTTTTACTTTGTTAAAGAGGTCATCTACAATATCATCAGAAATAATGACAGATTCGGCCAGTTCCAAATCATTTTTTACGAAGGCATCCACGCTAAGAGTTACCATGCGGATGGTTGCGGAAGCCATGTCGTGGATCTGTACTTTGCTGCTGATATCACTTTTGACAATGTAAGGGGCCAGGTCTGCGATATCGGCGGCCTGATCGCCGATGCGCTCCAAGTCGGATATCATTTTAAGCGCAGCCGATATGATCCTTAAATCACGGGCTACGGGCTGCTGCTGGAGCAGAAGACGCATGCAGATATTCTCAATCTCCCGCTCTTTTTCATCTATTTCACCCTCCATGGCGGCCACTTTTGCGACCACGTCGTTTTCCGGCTCATCCAGGGCCTGTGCGGCCAGAGTGATAGCCTGCTCACACAGGCTTCCCATTTTGATCAGTTCTACATGAAGCTGTTCCAACTGTTTGTCAAATCTTGTGCGCATATTATCCAAACCTCCCTGTGATATAGTCCTCGGTACGTTTGTCCTGAGGCATTGAGAATATCTGTTCTGTCTCCCCGTACTCTACGATCTCTCCCAATAGGAAAAATGCTGTCTTGTCTGAAATACGGGCTGCCTGCTGCATGTTATGGGTTACCATGACAATGGTGTAATCCTTTTTCAGCTCCACAGCCAGGTCTTCAATCTTGGAAGTGGAGATGGGGTCAAGGGCAGAGGTGGGTTCATCCATGAGAAGAACCTCGGGCTGAACTGCCAGTGCTCTGGCAATACAGAGCCGCTGCTGCTGCCCGCCGGACATGCCAAGGGCATTTTGTTTCAGGCGGTCTTTTGTCTCATCCCATATGGCAGCGTCCCTCAGGGATTTCTCCACAATATCATCCAGCTTTGTCTTGGAACGGATTCCATGGGTACGAGGGCCGAAGGCAATATTGTCGTAAATACTCATGGGGAAGGGGTTTGGCTTTTGAAATACCATGCCAACTCTTTTTCTCAGGAGATTAACGTCCATTTTGCCGTAGATGTCCTCACCGTCCAGTAAGATGCTGCCCTCTATGCGGCATCCCTCAACCAGGTCATTCATTCGGTTCAGGGATTTGAGAAGTGTGGATTTGCCGCAGCCCGAGGGACCGATGAAGGCGGTTATTTTGTTTTCCGGTACTTTTAAATTTATGTTTTTCAGTGCCTTAAAATCTGTATAGTATAGATCCAGGCTGCTGATAGATATCTTTTCCGTATTATTCATTTTACTTTCCTTTCACCAGTTTTTTTGCCAGTGCGCCGGAGAACCAGTTGATGACCAGCACAAGCAGAAGCAGTATGACAGATACAGCGTAGGCCTGATCCATATACAGGCCCTCTCTGGAGAGATTGTACATGTGGACAGCCAGTGTGGAGCCTGAGGACATAACACTTGTGGGCACCTGGGCAACGGCCCCGGCGGTATAGATCAGAGCGGCTGTCTCTCCCACGATCCTGCCCACGGCCAGGATGACACCTGCCAGTATGCCTGGAATGGCACTGGGCAGCACGATTTTAAAGACTGTCCTGAGCTTGCCGGCTCCCAGACCAAAACTACCCTCCCGGAAGGTATCCGGGACAGATTTCAGGGCCTCCTCTGTTGTACGCATGATGAGGGGAAGGATCATGATGGACAGTGTCAGGGCACCGGCCATGAGTGAGTATCCCCATTTCAGCGTTGTCACAAAGAAGAGAGCGCCGAACAGGCCGTATACGATAGAAGGAATACCGGATAGAGTCTCTGTTGTGAGCCGGATGACCTCCACGAACTTGTTTCCGCGTTTGGCGTATTCTACCAGATAAATAGCAGAGAAGATGCCAAGGGGTACAGCGATCAGCAGAGATAAAAAGGTGATGATCAGTGTATTGATGATGGAAGGCATCATGGATGCGTTCTCTGATGTATAGTTCCAGGCAAATAGTTCCGGTTTCAGGTTGGGAACTCCGTTTATTAAAATATAGGCGATCAGGAAAAACAGAACGGCAAAGGTAATGGCAGCGCAGAGCAGGACCAGCAGCATCAGGATAAATGAGCCAGGCGTGCGTCTGTATTCTTTTAATTTTTGACACAGATTTTTTTTGTTATGCATTGTGTTTCCTCCGATTGAGCAGGGCTACACAGAAATTGATGAGAAGAATGAACACGAACAGGACAACACCTGTGGCGATCAGTGCTTCCCTGTGCAGATCAGCGGCATAGCCCATTTCCAATACAATATTGGCGGTCATAGTGCGGACACCGCGGAGGAGTCCTCTGGGCATTCTGGGCTGGTTGCCGGCGATCATGACAACAGCCATGGTCTCACCAATGGCACGGCCGATACCTAATACGACACCGGCAATGACACCGGATTTGGCAGCAGGCAGCATAATGGAGAAAATGCTCCTCTCATGTGTAGCACCCAAAGCCAGTGCTCCTTCATAGTAACTGCGGGGAACAGAACGCAGTGCGGATTCACTGACCCCTATGATCGTGGGCAGTATCATGATCCCAAGTAAAATGGAGGCAGTCAGCATACTGCTTCCGTTTCCCTCGCGGAACATGCCGCGGATCAAAGGCACAAGCACTACAAGGCCGAAAAAGCCATATACCACTGAGGGAATCCCGGCCAGCAGCTCTGTGGCTGATTTTAAAAAGGGATAGATTTTTTTCGGACAGTATTCAGCCATGAAGATGGAAGTGAGGATGCCTATAGGAACGCCTATGACAATGGCTCCTGCTGTCACGTAGATACTTCCCATGATCATAGGAAAGATACCAAAGATATCGTTGCCCGGTTTCCAGCGCTCTCCCAGAAGAAAGTTGAAAAGGCCGATTTCTTTCATGGCCGGTATGCCGTTTACAAAAAGAAAGAGGCAGATCAGCGCAACTGCGAATATAGATGCGCAGGCAGCTATAAAAAAGACTGCCTGCATTACTTGTTCTTTATGTTTTTTCATGTTTTTAACCTCGGATATGAGTTCATGATCACGATCAAAGTGCTTCATCCCATGCCAGAGCGTCACCGGTGAAGATGGATTTTACCTGGTCAGAAGTCATTTCATCGGTAGGATTGTTGTTGTTGACAATAACAGCAATACCGTCCAGGGCAATGACTGTAGGGGTAAGACCTGCTTCCAGTTCGGAATCCTTCAGCTCTCTGGAGGCCATTCCGATGTCGCAGACACCGTCGATGGCGTTCTGCATGCCGGTAGTGGAATCGCTTGTCTGGATTTCAATCTCAACACCGCTGTTGGCGTCAGCGTAAGCTTCTTTCAGTTTCTCCATGACAGGTGATACGGAGGAAGAACCGGCTATAACAACTTTTCCGGAAGCTCCGTTTGAGCTATAGGCCTCAGCGTTATCCAACGGGATGTAATTATTGTCTGCCACAACAGCCTGACCTTCTTTGCTCAGAATATAGTTCATGAAATCCTGTCCTGCTTCACTTAAACCTTCTTTTACTGCAATATTAAAGGGTCTGGAAATTTTGTAGGTACCGGCTTTGATATTGTCTGCTGTGGCTTCTGTGCCGTCAATCTTCAGCGCTTTTACCGTATCATTTAATGAACCAAGAGAGATATAGCCAATGCTGTATTCATCCTGTGCTACAGTGGACATCATGACAGAGGTACTATTGGTGATGTTTGCCTCCTCTGTTGTCATATCCATTTTCTCTCCGTTTACTTCTTCCTCAATCCCAAACAGTTCCACAAAGGCGCCGCGTGTACCGGAACCGTCTTCTCTGGAAACGACCGTGATGTCATTGCTGGTGTCCCAGTCACTGTTTTTCTCACTTCCCGCATCTGAAGTGCTGTCAGAAGTGCCCGCACTTCCTTTATCAGTGCTGTTCTCTGCGTTGGCAGTGGAGTTTGTATCTGTACTGTTTCCTGTGTCGTTATTGCTGCCGCATGCTGCAAGTCCGAATACCATTACACCTGCGAGTACGATTGCTGCTAATCTTTTCATAGTTTTGATCTCCTTTTTCCTCGAAATGTCTGATGATCTGCAACAGTCCAGACTGTCCGGATTGTTGCGATGATTTGTCGTTGTTACGAGTTTCAGTATAAAGGGGGAAAGTAAAATACAAAATCTTAGTTATGTTAAATGTAAGTAAAGTGAGAAATGTAAAATTTGAGAAATGTAAAATAATAAAGCATCGCCACAGGCGATTCTGCTTGGATTTTGCTCGTAATCGTGAGGGTACTGAACCATTACAATAATAGATATAACACAAAAAGGCTGCCGCACAAATGACTTAACAATCATAAGTGAGGCAGCCTTTTTGTATTATCCCTTATTCTGCATCCGTTTGATCACCTTCAGCCTGGTGAACTCCTCCCTCTCCTTTTCCTCCAGAGCGTTGGAAATGGATTTGGTCAAGTCCTCAAACTTAGGGATCGTGATATTTTTCAGCGCATTGGCACGCTTTTGTGTTTTCTTAATATTGATAGCCAGCCTGTAGGCTGAATTCTCTACCATGGACAGGCGGATCGTGAGCAGTTTTACCTTCTCAAAGGCCGCTTTTGCTTCATCCAGAGAGGCTTTGGTACCGTAATAGGCATATGTGGGAGCCCCTGACGGCGGATCAGACTGCACCAGGGGAATCTCGGTTCCCATGACACTTCTGGTCTTGACGCGGATGGAATCCTCCACAGGCACCGTGCGGGAGATCTCCTGCACATGGTTGATGCCGATTTCCATATTGGCCTTCTGGAGAGCCGCATAGGCGGTACGGAAGGTGATATCGATCTGGTCCTGGATGTCCTTGGCCTGATCGATTAATTCCATCAGCTCACGGATCAGGATGTTTCTCTTTTTATCCATCAGGTCAAAGCCCTGCCTGGACAGCGCCAGGGAATTCTTGGCTAATATGAGATTGCCTTTGGTTGGAAAGGTATTTGGATCCATAACATCACCCTTTCTGTAAAGTCTTTGCTGTTTTGTGTCTGGTTGTAACGATTCAATGGGACCGCGCATCTACAGCGCTGCCCGTACGTCCGGTTTACTCTTCTTCCACGGGATGATAGTATTGATCCAGGATCTTGGTATCGATACGGTCCAGTTCGTCTCTTGGGATCATGCCCAGAAGCTGCCAGCCCAGGTCAAGGGTTTCTTCAATGCTTCGGTTCTCATCCGGTCTCTGGCCTACAAAATCATGTTCAAAGGCATCGCCGAATTTCAGGTACTTTTTATCCAGAGGTGAAAGCTCATCCTCACCGATAACAGATGCCAGTGCCCTAGCGTCTCCAACCTTAGCGTAGCAGGAGAAGAGCTGATTGGCTACGTCCTGATGGTCGCCCCTTGTATAGCCCTCTCCGATACCATCCTTCATAAGCCTGGACAGGGAGGGAAGTACATTGATCGGCGGATAGATCGCCTGCCCGTGGAGCTGCCGCTCCAGAACGATCTGTCCCTCTGTGATGTAGCCTGTAAGGTCCGGGATGGGGTGTGTGATATCGTCATTGGGCATGGTAAGAATCGGTATCTGTGTTACGGAACCGGAGCCGCCTCTTACAATGCCGGCGCGCTCATACAGAGTTGCCAGCTCGCTGTACAGATATCCGGGATAACCTTTTCTGGAAGGAATTTCCCCTTTTGAGGAGGAGACTTCACGCATGGCCTCCGCAAAAGATGTGATATCTGTCAGGATGACCAGAATGTGCATGCCTTTTTCAAATGCCAGATACTCCGCAGCAGTCAGTGCTACTTTAGGGGTGATCAGACGCTCCACCACCGGGTCATTTGCCAGGTTCAGATACATGACCACGTGATCTGCAACACCGCTTTCTTCAAAGGTACGGCGGAAAAATTCGGCCACGTCGTATTTGACACCCATGGCAGCAAATACGATGGCAAATTTTTCATTGCTGTCACCGCCAAGGGAAGCTTGCTGTACGATCTGGGCAGCAAGCTGATCGTGGGGAAGGCCGTTTCCTGAGAAGATCGGAAGCTTTTGCCCTCTGATCAAAGTAGTCAGTCCGTCAATGGCGGAAATTCCGGTCTGGATATAGTTACGGGGATATTCCCTGGTTACCGGGTTAAGCGGAAGACCGTTGATGTTGGAGCGGACCTCGGGCATAACAGGACCAAGGCCGTCAATGGGTTTTCCGATACCGTTAAAGGTTCTTCCCAGGATATCGGCAGAAAGCTCTACCTCCATGGGATGACCTGTCAGCTTTGTGTGGGTGTTCAGAAGAGACATATTTTCTGTGCCCTCGAACACCTGGATCACTGCTTTATCTTCATAAATTTCTACAATTCGGCCCAGCTTTTTGGAACCGTCGTCCACCTTGAACTCCACAATTTCATCGAAGGAGGCATCACGTACGCCCTCCAATACAACCAGAGGTCCATTGATTTCGCTCAAGCCGAGATATTCAATTGCCATGATCGTTCCTCCTTATGCATTCTTTTCCATGACCGTGTTGTAGAAATCGTCAACGGCCTTCATGTAGTTGTCGATCAGTTCCAGCTTGTCATTTGGAACATCATATTTGATGGAAATGATCTTCTCGAATATATTCTCCCTGCGGAGCACTGACATGGGCATACCCATGGCGATCAGGCTTCTGCAGCGCTTGTACAGATACAGGATGACTTCCATCATCTTAAACTGCTTATCCAGGGATACGCAGGTGTCATCAGGGTGGAAGGCGTTCTGCTGCAGGAAGCCCAGACGGATAACCCTAGCAATCTCCAAAGTCAGCTTCTGGTCATCCGGGAGCACATCACTTCCGATCAGCTTTACAATTTCCATCAGGCTGCTCTCCTGGTTCAGGATAGCCATCAGGCGGTTTCTGTCATCTACAAATTTGGGTGAAACATTTTCACTGTACCAGTGGGACAGATCTCCCAGATATTCGCTGTAGCTGGTGAGCCAGTGGATAGCCGGGAAATGTCTGGCATAGGCCAGGGATTTATCAAGACCCCAGAAGCAGCGCACAAAACGCTTGGTATTCTGGGTCACAGGCTCGGAGAAGTCACCGCCCTGGGGCGATACGGCTCCGATGATGGAGACGGAACCCTCCGTGCCGTTTAAGTTCTGCATCATGCCTGCCCTCTCGTAGAAAGCGGAGAGGCGGGAGGCCAGATAAGCCGGGAAACCTTCCTCGGCGGGCATTTCCTCCAGACGGCCTGACAGCTCACGCAGAGCCTCAGCCCACCTTGAAGTGGAGTCAGCCATGATCGCCACGTCATATCCCATATCCCGGTAATATTCTGCCAGGGAAATGCCTGTGTAGATGGATGCCTCACGGGCAGCCACGGGCATGTTGGAGGTGTTGGCGATCAGCGTGGTACGGGCCATGAGGGCATTGCCGGTCTTGGGATCGTGGAGCTTTGAAAAGTCCTCCAGAACCTGCGTCATCTCATTGCCGCGCTCGCCGCAGCCGATGTAGACAATGATGTCTGCGTCTGACCATTTGGCGATCTGGTGCTGTGTCATGGTCTTGCCTGTTCCGAAACCGCCGGGAACGGCTGCTGTGCCGCCCTTGGCAATGGGAAACAGAGTGTCCAGGATACGCTGTCCTGTTACCAGTGGGATGGTTGCCGGGTAGCGCTTATTTGTGGGGCGCGGAATACGGATAGGCCATTTCTGCGCCAGTTTAAGGGGATATTCGCTGCCGTCGGCAAGCTGAACCACTGCCAGAACGTCAGTTACAGTGTAAGAGCCGTCCTTGACTACTTTGGATACGATCCCCTCCACCTGGGGTGGAACCATGGATTTATGCACAATGGACGGGGTTTCCTGCAGCTCCGCAATGATGGTGCCGCCGTGAACCTCCATACCGTCCCGGATTGTCATGTGTACGTCCCATTTTTTCTCTGTGTCCAGGGAATCTACCTGCATGCCGCGGGAGATGTATTTGCCGGACTGTTCAGCAATGACAGAGAGGGGACGCTGGATACCGTCGAAAATGTTGTCCAGGATTCCGGGGCCAAGCATAACAGAGATGGCATCACCTGTGGCAGTGACCGTCTCCCCGGGTCTTAAACCGCTGGTCTCCTCAAAAACCTGAACAGTGGTGGTATCCTTTTTCAGGGAAATAACCTCGCCTACCAGGTTTTCCTTTCCCACGTATACCATTTCCGACATCTTGAAGCCTGTATTGCCTTTCAGATAAATGACGGGACCGTTGATGCCGTAGATAATTCCTGTTCTATTCATGTAGCAGCCCTCCGTCAAAATTAAATTCTTCTTTCTCGTTTTCGTATAAAGTCTTGAATGTGTGGTCGATCAAAATATTCTTTGCGGGGATCACGGCCCGCACGCCGCCCATAAAGGGAGTCTGTGAGACCAGGAGAGGAGTCCCGCATCTGGCAGCCAGAGTTTCCAGCAGGGAAGTGTCCGCAGGAGTCAGATAAATCTGTACTTCATCCTCGCCGGCAATGGTAAGAGCCTCCCTGATCTTTTCTTCCAGCCAGACAAGGTATTCGGGGCTGCTCATGAAAGCTTCTAGTTTATTTTTAACCTCCACAAACAATTCCTCGCGCAGTTCCTGCTGCTTTTTGGACAGACGTCTTTTGATGTGAAGCTGTTCCGCAGACAATGCCTTGTTGATCTCACGCTTCGCGTTCTCTGTCTCCAGTTTTAACTGGCCGCCGGCATTTTTCTGTTTATCTTCTTTATGTTCAGCGAGCATCTGAGAGAGGGCGGCGCGGTATTCTTCCAGGGCCTTTTCAGACTCCTCCCGTGCGCTCTCCATGGATACTTCGTAGAAATGCTGCAGTTTTTCTTCGGTTGTCATGTCGTTCACCTTCTTTATCTATAATTTCAAACCGATTGCCTCATTGACATAAGAGAGAATAAAATCGGGTGCACGGCCGGTACCATGTCGGTCGGGGATTTCTATAATAAGCGGCAGACGATGGTTCAGCCGCATGTCGTCAATGATATCCGGAAATTCTCTGCCGAACTTTTCAGTCAGCAGGATGATGCCGTTTTCCTTGTTGGCAATGGCGTCTTCCAGGGCTTTTCTCAGTTCCTCCCGTTCATGCACCACAACACCTTCCACGCCTGCAAGGCGCATTCCCGTGTAGGTGTCTATATTATCGCTGATCAAAAACATTTTCATAATGCATCAGTCTCTTTCTATTCTGAATATAAGGCAGCCCGCATCATCCCAGTTTTCCTAAGATCATGAAGGAAATAATAAGTCCGTACAGAGCAATACCTTCTGCCATGGCTACGAAGATCATGGATTTACCAAACAGAGAGCCGTCTTCACTGATCGCACCCAGAGCAGCACTTGCAGAGGAGGCAACAGCGATACCGGAGCCTATGCCGGAAAGTCCAGTAACCAGAGCGGCACCGATGTAGCCAAGGCCGGTTGCAAGGCCTGCGGAAGCTGTATCAGTGGCAGCGCTTACAGAAGCGGTTCCGCCCATCATTACAATGGAAGCCACCAGAAGGGTTCCAAAGAAGAAGAAGCAGTTGACACCCAGTGATTTTTTATAACGTTTTTTATTTTTCTCTCCCAGGAAAAAGTATCCGAAGGGAACAATGATGCTTAAGATCAATGCGGCTGCTATAGTAAATTGAATTAATGTTGTCATAATAATGAATCCTCCTTAGGTTTATGCATTTTTCTTTTCTCTTTTTACACGCTTTAAGAATGGGTGGAATTCCCTGCCGCTGCCTTTATAGAAACGGCTGAACATTTCATAATATTCCAGACGGAGTACCTGGATACCTACGATCAGGCCCTCCATAGCGCATACGAAAGCGTTGCCAAGCACGATGACAAGCCAGTTGATGCTGCCTCCGCTTTCAGCGCCTGCCAGCATAAGCACAACGCCCATCATGGCGGCATGGCTGACAGCGAATGCACCGATACGGACGAAAGAAAGGGTATTGGAGAGATAACTCAGCATTACCTCAAAAAGTTCAAAGAAGCTCTGAACAAAGAACATAACCTTTCCGCCCTCCACAACAGGCTGTTTCTTCTTGATGATACGTGTAAGCGGCTCTTTCAGCATGATCAGGATAAGCGGTACCCCGAACATGACGACCAGGATCGCTGTTGCAGGAAGAGAGTGTCCTGTCAGATACAGCAGGATCATAATGGTCAGTGCCCCGTAGAAGACCAGACCGCAGACGGCATTCTGGTCAAACAGGATATTTTCCGTATCATGGCTTCTCACCGCATTGATGATATGGAAGATCATGGTCAGCAGGATAAGGAACATGCCGAAGACGATCGCCACGATGAAAACGGTGTTCATGTTGCCAAGGCCGGGTACATTGGTCATGGCATCCACAGGCCGCAGCCATATGGGTTCCAGCACATCTTCAAATCCAAAAATGCTGCCGAACATGAAGCCGAAGAAGGTGGAAAAGATTCCGGCTGTGCCGATGATGGCAGCCAGATCCATTTTTTTGAATTTGTAAAGCAAAAATCCGCCGATGGCCAGCAGAAGCCCCTGTCCCACATCACCGAACATGGCGCCGAAGATGAAGGAATATGTGATGGCCACAAACATGGTGGGGTCCATCTCATTGTAGGCGGGAAGGCCGTACATTTTCACATACATCTCGAAAGGCTTGAACACCTTGGGATTTCTCAGCTTTGTGGGCGGCTGTGTACGTATATTGTTCTGGTCATCTTCAATAATGCAGAACAGTTTGGCGTCGTTTTCTATATCTTTTTGGAAAGCCAGGGCGTCCTTCTCTGTCATCCATCCGCAGAGTATATAGAAGGTCTCCTGATGCTCTCTGACACAGGCAGCTACCTTTCGCACATCAAAGTTGGTGGAAAGGGCGCTTAAAGCTTCCTTTGCGGAGAGTATGGCTGAGGCGTCGCCGCGGAGCAGCAGACGTATCTCTTCCTGGCAGGAGGCCATGTGTTTGTCAATGGTCTCCAGCTTTATTTTCAATTCCCGGTGTATGGCCTGGGGAGTACCGTGGTAGTAATCCTTTTTCAGATAGATCCTTTCAAAATGCATGGAGGAGAAGACAGCATCCACTTCCTCCATTTTTGTCCAGGGCACGAAATAGACACCCCAGACATATTCATCTTCATGGCAGGGATAAAACCAGGTATCCAGGTCATCATATACATACTCTTTGAACTTGTTATAATATTCCTTGGCGATCCGGCCGAAACGAACCTGAACAAAACGGTAATGCACCAGTTTATCCACATCTTCCGGCAGGTTCAGGAAGGGGGTGATACGGTTCAAGTCTTCCACAACTGCCGTCCGCTTTGCCTTCAGGTCATCGCATTCCGCATTGATGTCAGAGAGCTTCTGGCTGAGGGAGTCAATAAGATCAGTGGCTTCATCCAGGGAAATATCCCGGATTGGCACGTCCTCTGTATCCTGCAGCAGCCCTGCAAATTCTGTGGCCTTGTTCAGGATCTCCTTATAAGGGTTGATCTGAATATAGGGGGACAGGTGCTGCACCTGCGTCAGCTGTGCCATGGCATTTTCCAGATGGATCTCATATTTAGCCAGGTATTCGTTGACTACTCTGTCAATGTCAGACTTCGGACCGGTAATGCTCAAGAATTTCATTTTCTCAATCATGTCAATTACCTCCGAGGTTAATTTTTGTGAATATAATCCAGCGTCTCAGCCGGGGACAGTCCGTAGCGGATACACTCGATCGCAGTGGTGAGCCGGTCTACTTCGTGTTCTTTATGATAAAAATAAGAATAGATCATAATGACTGAGTGCGGATATTTTCTTGCCTCTGACTCCAGGACATTCCTGAGATTCAGAGTATAGTATTCTTCCAGGTTATCCGGCGCAAGTTCAGGATAACGTTTTTTATAAGCAGTAGTATCCAGCACGCGGCGGAATTCATCATTGTCCGCTGCCTCCACCAGTGCGGTAACCTCTTTGTGGGAGAGCTTATAGTGCACGGGTATGAGCAGTGCGTAGATATCAGCCGGGGCCATATGGTAATACCTGCGGGAGCGGTAGATCCACTGCAGGTTGAGCATATCGAATTTATTGCCGTAGGCTTTGATAATTTCTTGCAGATCTCTTTTGCTGAACAGCTTATCTTTTACAGACCAGATATTTGCAAAATAATACTGGTCAAGCGCCATGCCGTAATCAAAAAGGAGCGGTGTATATTCTTCCCCGATCTTTGACAGAGGGGAGTAATATTCCGTACCTTTCAAACAGTTTACAAATTCTTCAATTGTAGTTGCCTGGGTCAGTTTATCCAGATCCAGTTTGGAATGCCGGTCAAAGAAATCCTTGAACAGCGACAAATCCAGTCCTTCCCGGGTCTTGTCAAAGACCTTTCTCAGACAGTCCTTCATAACATCAATCTCATATCTCTTAAAATACAAAGCCATAAAGGTGCGCTGGGAGGGATTTGCGAATTTGTAAATTTTAGCAAAGTTCTGATGGATCGTGTGGGTAAGCAGTTTTTCAATATCACCCCTGTGAAGGGAGTTTTCATCCAGGTCGGCCCACAGTTCTTTGAACCCGGGCTGCTTTTTCAGGTAAGCAACCACCTGGGGAACAGATTCTAACTGAGAGATTTCCTGATACTGCTTTTCCGTCATGAGCTTGCTCTGCATGGCACGGATTTTTGTTGAAAGACCGCTGTAAGATAACAGGGTTCCCATATCATCACATCCTTAATATTTTGTCATACAGTTTTTGAGCCATCTCTTCGTGATGAGCTTCATAATACTTTTCCATTTTACGCAGGATTTCATCCGTTTCCGCTTTCTGGTTTTCTAATTCTTTTTCCATGTTGATCTCCAGATCCCTGCGGATGGATTCCAGTTCTTTGGCTGTCTGCCGGTCTGCTTCTTCGTCAAAGGCTTTGATCTGGGCATCATTCTCTTCGGAAAGCCTTTTTTTCTGGACGGCAACGTCCTCCATAATCCGGGAAGCAGCGGCTTCTATTTCCGCCAGTTTGCTGATAACATCTTCCATAGATCTTCCTCCTTGTGTCTTCTTTATATCATACACCTTTTTCAGAAAAAATCTATAGAAAGTTTCATAATTTTTAAGCTAATTTATACAAAAGATATAATAGATACCCGCTTATTTCTCGTGTTTTTTGGCGAAATTTGCGGTTATCTTTGACAAAGCAAAAAGTTTTCAGTTATACTGAAGGAAAGCAGAAAAAACCGCACACTGAGCCGGGCGGCTCTGTCTGCAGGAATGACTTTAAGAAAGGCTGGATATAAGATGCGTTTGAGAAATATACCCGGGGCAAAGGATGCCATTGCCGAGAGCGCTTACGTGATACAGAGTCCTGAGGAAAATGCAGGAAAGTGGCATGAGGTATTTAAAAACGGAAATCCTGTCCATATAGAGGTAGGAATGGGAAAAGGCCGTTTTATCATGGACATGGCTGCCCAAAATCCGCATATTAATTATGTAGGGATCGAGATGTACGACAGCGTTCTTCTGCGTGCGCTTCAGAAAATGGAAGAGCGGGAAACAGAGACGGGAGCGCCGGAGAATCTGTTTTTCATGAGAATGGATGCCAGAGAGCTGCCGCTTGTATTTAATCGGGGAGAAGTGGACAGAATATATTTAAACTTTTCCGACCCATGGCCCAAGGAGCGCCATGCAAAGAGAAGACTCACTTCAAGGCAGTTTCTGGAGCGCTATGACGCTGTTTTGGCAAAGGACGGCACTGTGGAGTTCAAGACCGACAACAGGGATCTTTTTGATTTCTCTGTGGAGGAGGTTAAGGAAGCCGGCTGGAAACTTCTGGCCTGTACCTATGACCTGCACCACGATGGAGAGCTGAACCTGGGAAATGTGATGACTGAATATGAGGAGAAGTTCTCCTCCATGGGCAATCCCATACACAAACTGATCGCGGCCAGGTAGAGAAGTAAAGTTTTGGTTCCTGGCGGTCACCGCTGGAATCGTGATCTCTGGTTTCGGCACAGGATTTTTGTCATATGATATAGAGAAGCAGTTTTACCTGAAAGGAAGTATCCTATGGCGAAGAAGAAAAATATGCAGAACTCCCTCTTTGAATGGGCATATACGAACAGGAAAATGGGCAGCAAAACTGCTGATATCTTAAAATCAGTCGGAGAAGTAAATAAGCTTTTAGATTCAGTCGGTAAAAAGAAAAAGTAAAGGTACCGAACAGTTACGAAGAAACAATATGGGGAAAGTAGTAAAAACTACCATAGGGAAGCGTACAGCGCTTAACCGGAAAGGAGAAGATCATGGTTGAAGTGATTACGGAACAGAATTTTGACAAGGTTGTGATGGGGGCGGATCTGCCTGTACTGGTGGATTTTTATGCGACCTGGTGTGGCCCATGCAAACAGATGGCGCCGGTGATCGAGGAGCTGTCAGAGGATTTGGAGGGCAAGGCCCTGTTCGGCAAGGTCAATGTGGATGAAAACATCAATCTCGCGCAGAGATATAAAATTATGCAGGTTCCCACCTTCCTGTTTGTTAAGGACGGCAAGGTGATGAGCCGGGAAACCGGCGGGATCAGCAAGGAAGAGCTGGCAGAGGAACTTGGGGTGTGGCTGTAAAGCCGCCCCCGGCCTGCGGCCGGCAGTCGAAAAATAGTGAAAAATGCGTTAATGGAGTGCAGTGCTAAATGTATATGATAAAAAACATAAAAAAATGTAAAAAAGATACTTGCATTTTTCCGGGATATCGCTTATAATATGTCTTGCGTTACAAAATATGCGCCTTTAGCTCAGTTGGTAGAGCAGTAGACTCTTAATCTATTTGTCCAGGGTTCGAGTCCCTGAAGGCGCACTAAAAAGCACTGTTTTTGCAGAGTTGGAGCTGCGGGGACGGTGCTTTTCTTTTGCGTCTCCAAAAACATATCTTATATATTCATTTTCATAAGCCCGTGCCGGTTGCAGTATGCGTACAGGATTCCGTGTCCCTTTTTGGAAAACCAGGCTTCCGGGTTCTGTTCAGGATAGAGCTTGACAAGCTCAAAACGGCTGGAAGTCACATAGGCAAAAAAGGAGATGAAGTGTGTCTTAGTCATTTCATGTTCTGCTGTGACGTAATATTCCCCATCCATAACCTCTGCGATAAAGGTGTGTTCTTTATCCGGGATTTCGGCTTCCAATACCGGCAGGGTGATGCCGCAGCAGCTTACAACGCTTTCCCCCATGGTGTGTATTACATTTCCGCATACAGGGCAGACATAGAGCTTTGAGCGGAGCATATTGCTGGATATATTGCTGTTGGAAATGCAGTCTCCTGTCATCAGCTCCACAACGGATATGCCAAGCACCCTGGCAAGCGGTTCGATCAGGCTGATATCGGGAAGGCCTTTGGCGGTTTCCCATTTGGAGATTGTCTTATGGCTTACATCCAGCCTGCCTGCAAGCTCTGCCTGGGTCATTTTTTTCTTTTCCCGCAGTTCCCGTATAGTATTTCCGGTAATATAGTGGTTCATATTCGGTACTCCTTTGTTTTTCTTTATAGTACGTTACAAGCTGGAAAAATACAACCTGCGTTGCGTAGAGTGTGTTTATCTGCTGCGGCTGCGGCGTTCGGGCCGGGAAACGGATTGTATCCATACAGATTTTTTGCTATAATTTCTATCATATAGTTAAAAAAGACAGGGAGGCCAGAGAGTATGAATCATGAGACCGGATATAAGATCATGCAGAACAGGGAGCTGCTGAAAGCCTACAATGTCTCCGACGCCGGAGCAGAGGCCACGGACCAGGAGCAGAAGCTTCCGGCAGCACCTTATGTGAAAGAGAAAAAAGGAGAGCGTATAATATCTCTGACAACTGATTTTGACGGCATTGCAGGCAGTGCCGATCTGTTTGGACTTTTACAGGGCAGGGTGAGCCGCAGAAAATATAGTGATGAGGCGGTCACTTTGAGGGAATTGTCGTTTCTTTTGTGGGCTGTTCAGGGGATCAGGAAGGTAGTGGGAAGGAATAACTTTGCCACATTCCGGAATGTTCCGTCAGCCGGTTCCAGGCATGCCTTTGAAACTTACTTGTTTGTGAATCATGTGGACGGGCTTGAGAAAGGGATTTACCACTATCTCCCCATGGAACATGCGCTGGAAGTGTGGGATGAGAGGCAGGATTTTGAGGGGGAATTGACTCAGGCGCTCTGTGGGCAGCATTTTGCGGCTGCGGCCCCTGTGACCTTTGTGTGGAGCGCGATTCCCTACCGGATGGAATGGAGGTACGGGCTGAAGGCGCATAAGTATATCCTTCTTGACGCAAGGCATGTGTGTGAAAATCTGTATCTGGCATGTGAGGCTGTGGGGTGTGGAACCTGTGCCATCGGCGCTTACGACCAGGATGCCCTTGACGAGCTTCTGGGATTTGCTCTGGGACCTTCCGCGGATACGGATTATGAATGCGCGGTGTACGCGGCCAGTGTGGGAAAGGCTGCAGCTAAGGAGCATTTTTGTGCAGAGTAATGCTTGTGTGCCGGAAAGTTCCGGGATATAATAAAAGTTACAGGCTGGGTGTAGAAAAGGCCGGTAATTTTATGATTCGGGAGGAAATGACAAGATGAAAGTGCTATTTATAGGCGGAACCGGAACCATCAGCATGGCGATCACCAAAAGGCTGCTGGAAGAAGGACACAAAGTGTACCTGCTGAACAGGGGAACACGGAACGGAGAACTGCCCGCAGGGGCTATAGGACTTACCGGGGATATTGAGGATGAGGAGCAGATATGCAAGCTCACAGAGGGTATGAAATTTGATGTGGTAGCTGATTTCATAGCATTTGTGCCGGAGCATGTGGAGCGTGACTACAGGATGTTTAAGGGAAGGACCGGACAGTATATTTTTATCAGCTCCGCGTCTGCGTACCAGAAACCGCCTTCTGATTACAGGATGACAGAGGGCACACCACTTTCAAATCCAAAGTGGCAGTATTCCAGAGATAAGATCGCCTGTGAAGAGCTTCTTATGAAGAAATACAGGGAAGAGGGATTTCCTGTGACTATCGTCCGTCCAAGCCATACCTATGATGAACGGAGCGTGCCCATGGGCCTTCACGGTGACAATGGCAGCTACCAGGTGATCAAACGGATAAAAGAGGGAAAACCTGTGCTGATACCGGGAGATGGCACGTCACTTTGGACTGTAACACATAACTCTGATTTCGCAAAGGGATTTGTGGGACTTATGGGAAATATCCATGCCATTGGGGAGGCTGTGCAGATCACCTCAGATGAGACGCTGACTTGGAACCAGATTTACCAGACAATAGCGGATGCCCTGGGGGTTCAGCTTCATCCTGTACGGGTTTCCAGTGATTTTTTGGATGCCTGCAGCGACTATGACTTCAATGGAAGCATGATGGGAGATAAATCCAATTCTGTGGTATTTTTAAATGACAAGTTGAAACGGCTGGTGCCCGGATTTAAAGCTGTGAAACGCTTTGACCAGGGTGTTAGGGAAAGCCTTGCGTACATAGAAAGCCATCCGGAATGTCAGAAAGAGGACCCGCATTTTGACGCATTTTGTGACAGGGTAGTAGAAGCCTTGGAACGGGCAAAAGAATTTGTAAGAGAAGGTTATTGATCAGAAATGGCCGGGAATCGTATCCCCGGCCATTTTTTACAAATATTTTAGTTCATCATACTGCCCAGAACCTGGTTTACCAGCTTGCCGTCCGCAATACCTTTTACTTTTGGCATTAGAACTTTCATGATCTTTCCTTTATCTTTACCTGTGGGAGCCTGGATATCCAGCTCTTTCAGCACACCGCTGATAACCTCTTTTATCTCCTCCTCGCTGAGCATTTTAGGGGCAAATTCTTCATACACGGCGATACGCTTTGTGCACTCATCAATGATGTCGCTTCTATCTGCAGGAGTCATTTCCAGAGTTTCTTTGGTCTGTTTGATCTCTTTTAATACCACTTCGTTCTCTTCAGCCTCGGTCAAGTCCTCTCTTTTGTCAATGGCTTTGTTTTTCAGGGCTGACAGCAGCATGGACAGGGAATCTTTGCGTTCTTTTTCGCCTGCTTTCATGGCAGCGACCATGGCTTTTCTCACTTCATCAATTTTACTCATTGTCGGAATCTCCTTTTCTTTTTTATAATGATAGAAATCCTGGGTTGGAATCCTACTCTGACTTATCAGTATACCACTATCGTTTGAAGCTTTCCACATTTTTATTTATGAAGGGCAGATAAAAAAATGCCTCGCGGGGCAGAGCGGCCTTCGCTATCGTACCCGCAGCAAATTCCACCTGAAATAAGCCGCCAACATCCGGATCACCACTGTAACGATCAATCCAAGTATAACTCCTGCCGGCTCTCCCATAGAATCCCGGCACACAACACAGACGATCCCTCCTGCAATAGAGGCGCAGGCATAAATCTCCCGCACCAGGATATAGGGTGTCTCTCCAGCCATGATATCCCTCAGCACACCTCCGCCGACTCCGGTAAGAACGCCTACGAAGACGAAAAAGAAAGTATTATTTTCCGTTACCACGTTTGCGGCAGCCTGGATGCCGACCACAGTAAAAATACCGAGACCCAGGGTATCGCAGAGCATCATGACATTGTCATAATATTTGTTCTTGGCTCTGGACTTTAAAATCTCCGGGTTCGTGTAGGTGATGGCAAAGAGCAGCGTGGACGTCAATATGGCAAAAAGTACGTAGACCGGCTTGGCGAAAGCAGTAGGCGGGGTGATTCCCAGGATGATATCCCGCATCATACCACCGCCCACCGCCGTAGTAGCCCCCAGAATATTTACACCAAAGATATCCATTTTTTTCTCAATGGCGATCATAGCGCCTGATGAGGCAAAGGCCACTGTTCCTATTATTTCCAATACAAAGATAAAGGTATCCATATTTTCCCCTCTGAAATAGATTTTGTTATCCATTATACAGCATACATGTAAAAAAATCGTCAGAAACGGGGAAAATAAAACTGGATTTGACTTTTTCTACAGTCTTTGATACATTAAAGCTACATACTTCAAAAAGCTAACGCATCAACCGGTCAGGGGAGGAAAGCTGGCTTCCCCGGCAGCCGGATCACACGGAGGAAAAGAAAATGCAAAAACACAAAAATGGCAGCTTTACCAGCTCACTTGGCTTTGTTCTGGCCTGTGTGGGCTCTGCGGTAGGGCTTGGGAACATATGGATGTTCCCATACAGACTGGGAGAATACGGGGGTGCGGCTTTTTTGATCCCCTATCTCTTTTTTATCTGCCTGTTCGGCTTTGTAGGCCTGTCGGCTGAATTTGCCATTGGACGAAGGGCGGGAACAGGAACACTGGGTTCTTATGAATACTGCTGGGAATCCAGAAAGAAAGGAACTGTCGGCAAGGTTCTGGGCTGGATACCCCTTCTGGGATCTCTTGGCATCGCCATCGGATATTCTATCATAATCGGCTGGGTGCTTCGCTTCCTGGCAGGTTCTGTGACAAATACTGTGCTCACTGAGGATTCAGCGGAATTTTTCGGACAGGTTACTGCCAATATGAAAAACCTGCCCTGGCATATTCTTGTCATTGCAATTACAGTGATCATTCTGATCACCGGAGCTGCGAACCAGATCGAGAGGGCGAATAAGATCTTGATGCCTCTGTTTTTTATCCTGTTTGCCATTCTGGCGGTGAGAGTATTCTTCCTGCCGGGTTCCCATGAGGGATACCGCTTTCTGTTCGTGCCGAAATGGGAGGCGCTGGCCAAGGTGGATACCTGGGTCATGGCTATGGGACAGGCCTTTTTCTCTCTGTCCATCACAGGCTCCGGTATGATCGTTTACGGGTCTTACCTGAGCAAAAAGGAGGATATCCCCAAATCTTCCATACAGACAGCGGTCTTTGACACAATTGCTGCCATGCTGGCTGCTTTGGCCATTATGCCCGCTGTGTTTGCTTTTGGCATTGAGCCGTCTGCGGGACCGTCCCTTATGTTCATCACCATTCCCAATATTTTTAGGCAGATGCCTATGGGACGCCTGTTTGCGGTGATCTTCTTCCTCTCTGTATGCTTTGCGGGGATCACGTCTCTTATCAATATGTTTGAGGCGGTGATCGAGAGCTGGCAGCAGAAGTTCAAGCTTCAGAGGACAAAAGCTGTTGCTTTCTGCGGCGGCATTGCACTTTTGGTGGGGCTTTTCCTGGAAGAGGAGTCAAAGGTAGGAAAATGGATGGATTTTATAACCATCATTGTTGTGCCCTTCGGAGCCGTACTGGGTGCTGTTTCCATTTACTACATTCTCGGATTTGACAAGATTAAGGGAGAACTGGAGGAGGGCAGAGAAAAGCCTCTTCCCGGAGCTTTTCGTGTGGCAGCAAAGTATCTGTATGTGCCGCTGGCAGTGATCGTGTTTATTCTGGGCCTTGTCTATAAGGGAATCGGCTGACAATTGAATCAAAAGCTGTAACAGTTCAGTGCCCTTACAGTTACAAGCAAAAATCCATGCAAATCACCTTTGGCGATGGGAGTTTTGCCTGGCTGCTGAACGTTTTCTTACGGTCAGCGCAGTAAATGCGCAGACCTACTGAATGGTTACCAAAAGCTTTACTATATTTCGGAATGCTGTTCTCTGTACGCAGAGGGCGGCATTCCGATTTTCTTTTTAAAGCTGTTGCTGAAATAGTATTGGTTGGCATATCCGCAGCGGATGCTGATCTCTTTCAGGGAAAGGGTGGAATTTTTCAGATACTGGCATGCGGCCTCTGTCCTGTGGGCTGCAATGGTGTCACTGATGCTCTGCCCGTATACTTTTTTAAAGAGAGCGCTCAGATAGGCGGGGCTTACCCCTGCATGTCCTGCAATATCATTGAGGCAGAGGGTGTTGTCCTCAAAATTCTCCCTGATGTAGCACAGTACCAGCTCACAGATCTGGTCATGGTAAGTCTGCAGCGAGGTATCCAGCTTTTGGCATACCTGAAGGCAGAGATGGTTCATCCATTTAAAAAATTCCTCATAGGTGTTAAACAGTTCAAAGTGGTTGTAAACAGAGACAATATCGTTTTCCAGGTCACCGGTGTCAATGTTCAGCTCATATAAGAATTTCAGGATCCGGCCCAGAAGGGAGTAAATTCTTATAAACACAATATTCTTGGTCTGGTACTTCAGTGAAACCTCCTGAAAGAAGCCTCGAAGCCATTCCTCAATAGCAGGCGCGTTCTTCTGGCACAGGAGGCGGATAAGCTCTTCCTCTTTAGACTCGGAGAAGGAAAACAGGCTGAACTCCCGTCCAAGGGCCTCCCGTGCATCGAAAATGTTCTTGTGCGGGAAGAAAAAACGGTATTTCAGTGCGTGGGAGGCGTTCTCATAGGAGACGTGCAGATCCCAGAAATCATCCACAACAGTGCCGATCCCCACATTCAGGGAGAACAGCCCATCCCGGTATTTTTCCAGCAGGCCGGAAACCGCCCTGTGGGCAGCCTGGAGAAAATGACTGGGGTTACTTGTGTTCTGCGCAAGAACAGCGATGATGCCATTGAATTCTTTTACAAAATATACCTGTCCGAAGACCACACATTGTTCCTTTAACAGGTCACAGACATTTAAAAGCTCGATCTGGTACTGGGTAATGCCCAGTTCATCTTCCGCCGATGAGGCGTTCTCCACCTCCAGTTTCAGCACATTAAAACAGGAGTAGTCAAGATCCAGGTTCAGGTATCCGGGATAGCGGCCCAGATGCCCGGCGGCGTCTTTGCCTGTGTAGTGCAGGAGGTCCGAGAAAAATTTTTCGGTCATGAGCGGACGGCTCTGTTCCACAAGCTCCCGGTTGCGCTGCTCTCTGTCGATGGCGCTGAACGCATTGCGAATTTTTTCTGTCAAATAGCTGTAATCCAGCGGTTTTTCAATGTAGTCGCAGACACCCAGACGGATGGCTCGTTTGGCGTACTCGAATTTGTCATAGGCGCTGATGAGAATGATCTTCACCAGGGGATTGACGGACAGGGCAAGGCTGCTCATGGAGATGCCGTCCAGGTTGGGCATTTCAATATCAGAGATGATAAGATCCACAGGGACGCGCCGCATGGATTCAATGGCCGAATCCCCGTTATTTTCCACATGGACCACCTCTGCGTCCAGCAGTTCCCAGTCTATATTCCGGACAATACCCTCAGCGGAGAGTGTATTGTCATCCACGATCATTACTTTCTTCATCACTTTCCTCCATCTGTTCAAATGTGATCACAATTTCAGTTCCCTCATTCAGTCTGCTTTCCACCTGAACCGTTCCGCTGCCGAAGGAAGGACTGGAAAGTCTTTTGTTTACGTTTCCGATGCCGAAATGTTTCTGGTAATCCACTGTTTTATTTTTCAGTGTGGCGCGCAGTTCTTCTAACTGTCTTGGGGCAATACCGGCCCCGTTGTCTTTGATGGTGATGATAACAGTGTCATCACCGTAGGAGACATCCAGTAAAATGTGTACGCAGGGCGTCTGCCGGGAAATACCGTGCTGGATACTGTTTTCCAGGAAAGGCTGCAGGGTAAAGCGGCAGATGAGAAAGTTCTGGATTCCGTCCTCTGCCCGGATCTCCCAACTGAGGCTGTCCTTGTGGCACAGCTTCTCCATCTCCAGATACAGGCGCGCGATCTCCAGCTCATCCTTAATGGTGATCAGATCTCCAGACTTTCTCAGGGTCAGCCGGTAAAAACGGGTCAGATCAGTGATCATCTCCTGTGCCGTGTCCAGGCGTTCCAGGCTGATACAGGTCTTGACAGAGCCGAGAATGTTGTAGAGAAAATGCGGATTGATCTGGGACTGGAGAAGCTGGTATTTCAGCCGTTCTTCTGACAAAGAGAGTTCCAGGATGGAATCCATGTTTTGGTTGAGGGACTCCTGCATGTTCTGGAATGTGATCCCAAGCCTGTCGATCTCGTCGTAAGAGGACGGTGACTTTGTATGGGGGACCAGCTCCGGTACCGGGGAGGGGGAGCTTGTTCCCAGATGAAAGGTTTTCATGGCAAGAGAGAGCTTTTTCAGCCTTTTTGTCAGGTTGCCGGAGATCATGATGATGACCAGGACTGTGAGAGGCAGAGATACCAGAAGCGTGAAGATAATGGTCTTTAGAAGAATTTGTGTGTTCTTCCGTATGTAACTGCCAGGAATCTCCGTAACGTGATACCAGCCGTTGTCCAGCCGGGCAGTGTGGTAATTGATGTCTTCTTCCCTGTGTGTTCCGGTTTCCCTGCCTGTGATGAGGCTCAGGGTGTCCCCATCCAGAACCGTACCGCAGAGTGCTTCATTGCTGTGCGCCATGATGGTTCCGTCCTCTGCCGCCAGGTAGCTTGTAATGTCCGTGCCGCTGAAGGTGTCGGACAGGGCATCAGAAAATTCAGAGGGGTCTATGAGGATAGTGTAGGCATATTCCGTGTTCCTGGTGCCCTGGTCGCGCAGAATACGGCAGCAGACGATCACATCCCGGGAGGTATAGCTTTCGGACAGGATGAAGGGTATCTGCATATCCGGATGATAGAACCAGATGGAATCTGTTCCGGGATTGAGCCTTTTTTGCCGGGGAATGCGGAAACTTTCCAGCTCCTCCAGAGGATAAAAGTAAAGTCCCTCGCCGGCTCCTGTCTGATCACGGGGGAGAAATATAGATATATGATAATAGCCGAAGGTGGTCTTAAACATAGAGATATCATTTCTTACACTGCCGAACACAGACAGGGACTGGGTGGAAGAGCTGTCTGTCTGCGACAGTGTGTACATGTCATACTGAATGGAATCTGCCACATTTTCCGTCTGTCGTATGCGGTCATTCATCTGTACATTTAACTGGTCGTCTGCCAGAAGGGCAGAACTCATGATCTTATCTTCAGCAATCTCATAGGTCACGCGGTAAAAGATAAAACCGATGATTCCCAGCGGAAGCAGTGTGCAGACGAGAAAAGCCAGCAGCAGCTTTGCCTGGAAGTGGGAAAAGACGGATTTAATCCTATCGGAAAATTTTTTCATACCGGACTCCTTCTTGATATCTTGTACTTTTATGGCTCTCATTATAAAGCACGGAACTTCCCCATTTCAACAGAGATAAAAATAATATAAACGAATCAAAAAATATTGTATTTAGAAAGAAATAGATATCTGGTATTTTTATGCTATCAAAAAACAATGCAGACGGCACGAAAGAGAATGCCGGAAATGGAGGAATTATGAAAAAGACAGTAAGTATTTTACTCACAGCAGCGGTGGCAGCCGGTATGCTGACAGGATGCGGGGGAAATTCCAACAATACGCAGGGAGAGGGCAGCAGCACTAAGAAAGGCGATTATGACCTGACTCTGTACAGCATCAACACCACAGATCCTGATTTTGATGACTGGCTGAAAAATGTGGAGGATGCCACAGGACTGAAGATCAATGTCATTGCAGCGCCTACGGATTCCGATACACGTCAGCAAAAAATAACTACGATCCTCTCAACAGGGGACAACAGCGTGGACATCATAGAGATCAATGATGAGATGAGCGCTTCATTCAAAAACTCCGGCTGGCTGGAAGGCTTAAATGATACCGTCATGACAGAGGACATCCGCGGCGAATTCCCTCAGGGCTACCTGGAAGATATGATCACGGATAAGGACGGAAACCTTGTAGGGGTACCGGGATATTCCGGATATCTGGCATTCTGGGTGAACCAGGAGATCATGGATGAGGTGGGCATTGCTTCCATTGATACAAAAGAAGATTTTATGAAATATATGGAAGCAGCTTCAGGGGACGGCAGATACGGCTACGGCGGTTCCTGGGAAAAAACTTATGTATTCAATGAAATTGCCCAGTTTGTCAACATGTTCGGAGGGGATTATTTTGACTGGACCAATCCGGCCAACAAAGAAGCCATCCAGTTTCTCCATGACATGGTGCAGAACGGACAGACACCCATCGACCAGATCGCTGACAAGTACGAGCAGATGAATCCAAAGGCCAATGACGGAAAATACGGAAGCTGGTTCATGTGGGGACTTGGAACTGATTATGAGAAGGCCGATATGCTGGGAGCAGACAAGATCCATATGGCCATGGTTCCTGACTTCAGCGGGAAAGGTGAGCGGGCTATCTTCACAGATTCCTGGAGTTATGTTTTGAACAAAGCTTCTGACAATAAGGAGGCAGCAGTCAAATTCCTGAAATATATGGCTGACGAGGGCGGTATGGAAGCCTCTTACAAGGCCTTTGACCGTTATCCGGCAAGAGCTGATGTGGCAGAGAAGATAGTTCCGGACACAGACCCTGCAAAGGAGATGTACAGCAGATATGCCGGGGAATGCAGGGTACAGGGGCGTCCCATGCTTCCTCAGACCATGGAATTCATCACAGATATGGGAACCATATACCAGTCCTGTATGAAGGATGAGATCACAGTGGATGAGTTCTGTGAGAAAGCACAGGAGCTTGTGGATAAATACAGTAAATAATGTCTGGCACAGGCACCGCAGCGGACACCTCCCCGCGGTGCCTTTTTGAGAGGAGGAACCAAGTTGACCATCAGTAAAAAATCAATGAAATGGATACCGTGGATACTGATTCTGCCGGTTATTCTGATCCGTGGATTTACAACCCTGTATCCCATCGGTGCAACCCTTAAAAATAGTCTGTTTGACATTAAGGTACTGTCAGGGATCAATGAATTTGTGGGTTTGAGCAATTATGTAAATGTGTTTAAAGACCCGAAGATCATATCATCTATCAGTTTTACCGTGATCTTCGTGGTGGTATCCATGGTTTTTCATGTTGTTCTGGGAGTGATGCTGGCACTTATCCTGAACATGAAGTTTAAGGGCCGCCGTTTTTTGAGGACCATTGTGCTGATCCCCTGGGCCATGCCCGCCGTAGTCATTGGCATGGCGGCAAAATGGGGATTCAATAACGACTATGGTATGATAAATGATTTTATCCGCCGGTTTGTGTCAGACTTTCAGTTCAACTGGCTGATCAATACCGGGTCTGCCCGGGCAGCGGTCATTGCCATGGACCTTTGGAAGGACCTGCCCTTTTTTGCCATACTGGTACTGTCAGGCCTGCAGTTCATATCCGGAGATATCTATGAGGCAGCAAAGGTGGATGGGGCAAACGGGATACAGAGCTTTTTCAGGATCACGCTCCCTCTGATCATGCGCAATGTGATCACGCTGTGCATTCCCTTTACCCTGTGGAGGCTGACCACATTTGATCTGGTGTATGCCATGACATCGGGCGGACCGGGGGAGGATACATCCCTGATCGCCTACAGGATCACCATGGAGGCATTTACCAACCTGAATGTGGGATATGCAGCCACCCTGGCAGTGATGCTGTTTCTTGTGATGGCGCTGTTTTCCTGGTTTAACATAAAAGTGATGAACCGGTTATCTGATTAGGAGGGTGAACATGAAAGAGAACAAGAAATACAGAATTTACAGAGGATGCGTGACAGCCGGCAGGTGGCTGCTGTTTGCAGTTGTGGCTTTCCTCATACTCTTTCCGGTGTACTGGATCTTTATTTCCTCCATCACACCGCCGGGTGAGCTGTTTCAGACGCCGATTGAGTATCTGCCGAAGCATCCCACACTGGAGAGTTATAAATTTTTGATTGAAAATGTAGGATTACTTGCTAAAATAGGAAATACAGTATTGATCGTGGGTGTGACGCTGATCGTCAGTACCGTGCTGTGCGCTATGGCGGCCTACGGTTTCTCACGGTTTCAGTCAAAAGCTGTCAGCATTGCGTTTGCATTCATCATTGCAACCATGCTGATCCCTGAGGTGGTGACTGCAAGACCCCTGTATGAGTTCATGCGGAAAGTGGGGCTGTATGATACATATCCGGGACTGATCATTCTCTATATCAGTGCAGTGATCCCCTTTACAGTGCTGATCCTGCGGAATTTTGTGTCGGAGATACCGGTATCCCTGGAGGAGGCGGCAGCCATTGACGGGGCCAGTTTTTCCCAGAGGCTTTTTCTAGTGGTCCTGCCCCTTATGAAACCAGCCATCGCAACTGTGTGTATCATTAATTTTATCACATGCCTGAACAACTTTTTCACACCGTTATATTACTCCAACGGCATTCAGGTGCTCTCCGTGGCTATCGTGCAGCTTCCGCTGCGGGACAATATGTACGGAGTACCGTGGGACCTTGTAAGTTCAATGGGATGGATCATCCTTCTGCCTATTATCATATTTGTAGCTGTATTTGAAAAACAGATCATGGATGGGATCATGGCAGGCGGAGTGAAAGCTTAAACAGAAAAAAGAAGGGTAGTTATTCGGCAGATCTGAATGATTACCAGGGAGGTAAAGAATATGTATGATTTTTTAGGAGGAAGTCTGGGATCTCTGGTATATGCAAGACATGGACAGAGCAGAGCCATTAACGCGGAGAATCCCACAGGAGAAAAGGGAAAGGGGGGAATGGCGGCAAGCCATCTTGGGCCTTCCAGGAAGGGTAGTCCCTGCCTTCATGACATAGCAAGCGGGGAGACAGTGACCCTGGCGGAGATAGAAGGCCCTGGTGTGATCAACCATATCTGGGTCACTGTGGCGGACAGGACCACAGACGCGGATTGTTTTGTGCTTCGGGACCTGGTGCTCCGCATGTACTGGGATGACGAGACAGAACCGTCTGTGGAGAGTCCTCTGGGAGATTTTTTCTGCTGTGGATTCGGCAGGGAATGTATTGTCAATTCCCTTCCCATGGCGGTAGTGCCAAGCAGGGGAATGAACTGCTATTTTCAGATGCCCTTTAGGAAAAAGGCCAGGATCACCTTGGAGAACCAGCACGCGAACCCTATACCCGCGTTTTTCTACCAGGTGGACTACTGTCTGTATGAAGCGCTGCCGGAAGACACTGCATATTTCCATGCCAGATGGAGACGGGAAAAAATAACCAGACTGCAGGAGGATTATGTGATCCTGGACCAGGTGAAGGGAAAGGGACATTATGTGGGAACTTACATGGCGCTGACCACCCTGGAACGTTACTGGTGGGGGGAAGGTGAGATCAAATTCTATCTGGATGGAGATGAAGAATATCCCACAATCTGCGGCACCGGGACAGAGGACTACTTTGGCGGCTCCTGGAGCTTTGCGAAACAGGTGGACGGCAGGACAGTGGAGCAGAATTACTGCACACCGTATCTGGGATATCCCTATTATTCTGCCCATGATGAAGCAGTCCACAATTTTTACCATAATGATGACTGCCCGCCCATGCGGGGATTTTACAGATGGCATATTCAGGACCCGGTCTGCTTCGAGGAGGACCTGCGTGTGACAATACAGCAGATCGGTGTGGGGCACAGAGGATTGTTTGAACGTCAGGATGATGTGGCCAGTGTTGCGTACTGGTATCAGGCCGAACCGCACTGTGCGTTTCCGGTTCTGATGAAAAAAGAGGACCGCTGGCCAAGATAAGGTGTAAAAGGTGAAAACATACAGATTGGGGATTTTATTGGGAGTTGGTATTTTATGCGGAGGATGCGGTCCAAAGGACGGCAGAGCGCAGGTAATACCTGAGGATGAGGACGTATGCAGGGAGGAGATAACACTGATGCATACAGATGCCGACAAGGAGGAATTCAGGCAGTACATAGAGGAGGCAGAGAAAAAACTCAACATGAAGATCAACCTGCTTTCCAGTCCGATCCATGCGGATAACCGGCATGCCAGGATTTCTACTATACTCTCATCCGGGGATGACTCTGTCGACGTGATCGCGGTCAACGACGAGATGATCACTGAATTTAAATATCAGGGATATCTGGAACCTCTCGGGGATGATGTGATGACGGAGGACATACGTTCCTGTTATCCTGAGGACTATATGGAGAAAATTGCCATGGCGGAGGGGGAAGTCTATTCTGTTCCCTACATGATGGACATTATGGTTTTCTGGGTAAATGAAAAGTTTCTGGACAGGGCCGGACTCTCCTCTGTAAATGACCGGGAGGACTTTGAAAAACTTCTGGACGGCAGATATGGGTACGGAAACTATGGGTACGGAAGTGCCTGGGAAACCAGCTATGTGTATAATGAATTATCGCAGTTCATCAATATGTTCGGAGGGACCTATGGGGACTGGTCGGATGATAATACCAGAGAGGCTCTGCAATTTCTGCACTACATGGCAGCAGAGGATAAGACACCCAGAGAACAGATGGTGGATCAGTATGAACAGATGGAGCAGAAATTCATACAGGGAAAATACGGAGCTGTCTTCATGTACAGCGGAGCCATGGATACTTTTTTGAGGGCCGGGGTTTACGGGAAGGACAAGATCCATGCTGCCCCTATGCCTGTGTTCAAAAAGAATGCTGCAAATGTGGCTACATGGCAGTATGTTCTCAACAAAGCCTCCGGTCACAAGGAGGCGGCAAAGAGGTTCCTGTCCTATGCGGCGGGGAGCGAGGGGAGCACTGCCTATGCAGACCACATGAAGAAGCTGCCCGCCCGTCTTGACGTGATCAGGGAAGGCAGTCTGGATATACCGGATCTGGATATTCTGAAAAAATATGCCGAAGAGCTGGAGCTGAAACCCCGTCCTTTGTGGAGAACACCCATGAGGGATATCAAGGCCACAGGGGAACTTTTCCAGAAATATATCACGGATGAGATCAGCCTGGATGAATTTTGCCTGAGGGCAGGCGGGACATAAAACAGACAGGAAGAAACGTGTTGCCCCGAGGCTTTTCTTATGCTAAAATAAAAGCGCATGCAGACCTGCCGGATAGTTACAAAGCGGCTGCATCTGTACCAGAGTATGTCTGAAGAAATATTTCCGCGGTCCGTACACCTGTCGGAGCGCAGAGCTAAGACATACTTAAGCAAACAACATGAGGTTCCATAAGAAAGGGAGATAAATCATGAACGCAAAAGAATTCGCTTTAAAACAGCATGAGGAATGGAATGGCAAAATTGAAGTCATCAGCCGTGCAAAGCTGGAGACCCCGGAGGATTTGGCAGTGGCTTATACACCCGGTGTAGCTGAGCCGTGTTTAAAAATATCCGAGGATGTAGATTTATCCTATAAGTATACAAGACGCCATAATATGGTAGCAGTTGTGACCGACGGAAGTGCGGTTCTGGGTCTGGGTGATATCGGGCCGGAGGCAGGTATGCCGGTTATGGAAGGAAAATGTGTACTCTTTAAAGAATTCGGAGATGTAGATGCATTTCCTTTATGTATCAGAAGCAATGATGTGGATGAGATCGTAAATACAGTACGCCTGCTGGCAGGAAGCTTTGGCGGTGTGAACCTGGAGGATATCTCCGCGCCCCGTTGTTTTGAGATAGAGAGAAGGCTGAAAGAATGCTGTGATATTCCTATCTTCCACGATGACCAGCACGGCACAGCGGTTGTCACAGCAGCGGCAATGCTCAATGCCTTAAAGCTCACAGGCAGAAAGCTGGAGGATATCAAGGTAGTCACATCAGGGGCAGGCGCAGCCGGAATTGCCATCATTAAACTGTTGGTAAGTCTGGGACTGAAGACTGTCATCATGTGTGACAGAAACGGCGCCATCTACGAGGGCCGCAGCGGCCTGAATGCCGAGAAAGAGGAGATGGCCAAGATCAGCAACCGCGGCATGGAAAAAGGCAGTTTGGCAGACGTGCTGAAAGGCGCTGACGTATTTATCGGTGTTTCCGCTCCGGGAACTGTGACAGAGGAGATGGTTAAGACCATGGCTCCAAGCCCCATCCTCTTCCCTATGGCAAATCCTGTACCGGAGATCATGCCTGATCTGGCAAAGGCGGCGGGAGCAGCCGTTGTGGGAACCGGCAGAAGTGATTTCCCGAACCAGATCAATAACGTTCTGGCATTCCCGGGTATCTTCCGCGGTGCCCTTGACGTGAGGGCAAAAGACATCAATGATGAAATGAAAGTGGCAGCCGCGTATGCAATCGCAGGTCTCATTGATGAAAAAGAGCTGACACCGGATTACATTATCCCGAATCCTTTTGACAAACGTGTGGCAAAGGCAGTTGCCGAGGCAGTGGCAAAAGCAGCCAGAGACACAGGAGTGAGCAGGATCTGAAATAACCGTACAAAATAAAATAGCTGCATTTCCATCATCCATACGGATGACGGAAATGCAGCCTTTTTTGTATCCTTTTTCCAAACCCCGTAAAGTTTCCTGTAAAATGCCCTGAATTTTTTCCTGAACCGTTCCCGAAGAAGGAGGGAACAGGGAGGGAGGAAACCTTTGTCACAAAACGGTTAGGCCCATCCATGGACAGAAGCCGGGTAAGTGCCAGACAAAATCCGATGAGCAGAGCGCCCTGCCAGATTTCGGACACGGATTCCAGGATCGGTGTGGCATTCAATACACTGTACACAATACCGTGGAACAGATAGATTGGCATGGTACGCTGTCCGAGCTTTGAGAAGCTTCGGGGGTTCCTGGAGACCACGGTACTTACCAGGAAAATAGCCAGAAAAGAAACGCCATAACAGGCAAGCCTTATGAGGATTCCCTCTCCGTATCCAGTCTCCATCTCCTCATAGGAATATCTGCCGTAGAAAATTTTTGGTGTCAGATGTACTTTAAAGGCATAGGCAAGTGTCAGGCAGCCGCCCAGATATATGGAAAAAACAGCCAGCAGCTTTCCGGCATTTTTCTTTATTTTTTCAAACCAGTCCCTTTCAAACCGGTATCCTGCCAGGAAGAAGGGGAAGAATACCAGAATACGCGGGATACTGAAGAAGTTGTCCAGCTCTGTCATGCCTACCAACAGCCCTGCGGTGACAGCGATGAACATATATCCCGGAATCCTTTTCAGATAAGGGGTGACCAGCCGCCAGAAAAACAGAGCCATCAGGTACCACAGGGAAAATTTAGGTCTTGCAAAGTAAAGGCCGGTATCCTTGTGTATGATGAAAACATATAAAAAATAATAGATAAGCTCATAGATAAAATAAGGAATGACCAGTTTCTGTACCAGCTTTCCAAAGGTTATCTCTCTTTTTGAAAAGTAACCGGATATGAAAATAAATGCTGGCATGTGGAAAGAAAATATCATCCATTTCAGTCCCGACAAAAACAGATTGTTGTCATAGCAGGGTTCTATAAAGTGCCCTATTACCACCAGGACAATGAGGAGGGCTTTATAATTATCGAAAAAGTAGTCGCGGTTTTTAGTTGACATAATAGTACCTCTGACTTTTGCAGATAAGATCAACAGTCTCGTTTTGTATGATACACCGTATGGAGAACAGGCGCAAATAGAAATTCAGGCCTGTTTTAGAGCAGATATTGGATAAATTGTTACAATTTCCCTATCCGGTTTGAGGCAGCAGGAACTTGTACAGAGACCGTAAAAAATGCTGTCCGGCGTGTGGATATAGTGGAATTGTGCCGCATTTGCAAGGCAAAAACCAGCGGGACGGCAGAAGGCGGAGCTGTTGCGATAAATTTACATAGAAATAGAATTGTGTTTTACAAAATATTTGTTATAATAGTTGTTAATAGTGCAGAATAAAACTGACACTGGCAAATATCTGATATCCGTAACGGCAGAAAGTGAACTTTCTAAATCGAATCAGGCAGAAAAGGGTGAATATATGAACGAAGATGAAAAAAGAGAGATTGAGAGAAAGAAAAGGATTCAGGCCCGTGAAATGAAACGCCGTCAGCAGGTGATGAAACAGAGGATGATCCTTGCAGGGACAGTCGTTTTAATATTGCTGGTGGTGATCGTGAGCGCTTCTGTGAGCAACCACAGGAAAAAAGTAAAACAGGAAGAAGAGATCAAAGCTGCCCAGCAGAAAAAAGCTGAGGAAGAGGCAAAGAAGCAGGAGGCAGACAGTGAGCTGCACTTCATTGCAGTGGGAGACAATATTCTGCAGGACGCCTTGCTTGAAGCAGGGAAAGAGAATGAGGAGACCTGGAATTATGATGCCCTGTATGCGCAGGTGGCAGGTGATATCCAGGCAGCCGACCTGGCAGCCGTCAATCAGGAGACACCTCTGGTCAATGACCACAAGGATGTGTCGGGAAGCGGGCTTATGGGAACTCCGCTTGAGGTGGGTGACGCTCTGGCAAAGGCGGGATTTGATATAGTCACACAGGCGACCAACCATGCTTTTGACAAAGGCAAGCCGGGAATACTCAATTCTGCCGCCTTCTGGCAGACACAGCATGCAGACGTTCAGCTTCTGGGGATTCACGGGGATGAGGCGGATGCAGAGAACCGTGTGAAAGTCATTGATAAGAAGAACATGAAGATCGCGGTGATGAATTATACTTACGGCGTGGACGAGGATGCAGGATTTTCCGAGGCGGATTCCTATATGATAGATGTCTATTCTGAGGACAAGGTAAAGGCGGATGTGGAGAAGGCAAAAGGGGAAGCTGATTTTGTCATGGTATTTCTTCACGCGGGAGCTGAGTATTCAGAGGAATTTTCCGACACAGCAAGACAGAGGATAGATTTTCTGGCAGCACAGGGTGTGGACGCGGTGATCTGCAGCAATCCCCATGTTCTGCAGTCTTACGGCATGATGCCCAGGCAGGATGGGAAAAATATGCTGGTTTACAGCTCTCTCGGCAATTTCGTTTCCGCAGATGTTCAGGTGAGAGGTCTTGTGGGAGGTATGGCAGATATTACCCTGAAAAAAGACGGCAAGACAGGTGAGGTATCTGTCAGTGATTACAAGCTGGTGCCTCTTGTGATGCATTATGACAGCGAAAAGAAAAACTGTGCGGTATATAAGGTTTCAGATTATACAGAAGAGCTGGCAAAGGCCCATGGAATCCATCAGGAGACAGATGAGACCTTTACCCTGGACAGTATTAAGGAACTGGCTGCCAAATACGAGTCACCTCAGGCGTTTTCCTCATCAGGAGATACCGGTTCAGATGGAGCGGAGACAGAGGTAAAGGGCAAGGGTTTAACTGATACGGAAACAGAAAATGCTGATAGTAAGACTGAGAACACAGACAACAGCAAAGAAAACACAGACAACAACAAAGAGAACACAGACAACAAGAAAGAGAATACAGACAAAAATGACAGCACTTCAGGTGACTGAGACAGAACCTGAACTTAGGGCGGAGATGTGATAGAACACAGCTCCGCCCTTTATACGGGAAAAGATTTATTCTTCAGTGTATTCTTCCGGGGAGAAGGGATAGACCTCTTTATAGGATTCCAGTTCCGCTTCACTGACCGGAGGCTTATACATAAGTCCTGTCATTTCCATAGCTGCCTGTCCGTCAAGGTCATCAGAAGAGCTGGATTCCACGTGGTAGATATCTTTGCTGCCGCCTTTTCCGCCATTTCCATTTCCCTGGCCTTTTCCGCCGCCTCTGTGGCAGTTTTCGGAATTCTCATTTTTCACTGATGTTGTAATATCTTTCATTTCGCACATTTCCTTTCTCCGTTTCTTTTAGTATGTGCGAAAAACATGAGAAAATGCATTGACAAACAAAACAGCCATAGTCTATGCTTTTATCTGATAAAGAGAATCGGAAAATTTAAAAGGAGTGATCTCACATGGAAAATATCAAAAAAAGCGCTGCCCAGCTTATCGGCAATACACCTCTTATGGAATTATGCAATTACGAAAAAAAATATGAACTGCAGGCGCGTTTGATCGCAAAACTGGAGTATTTCAACCCGGCAGGAAGTGCAAAGGACAGAGTTGCCCTGAGCATGATCGAAAGGGCGGAGCAGGAAGGCAGGTTAAAGCCGGGAGCCACGATCATAGAACCTACCTCTGGAAATACGGGAATCGGCATTGCCTCTGTAGCTGCCGCAAAAGGATATCATGCGGTCCTCACCATGCCGGAAACCATGAGTGTGGAGCGCCAGAAACTGCTTCGCGCCTACGGGGCCGAAGTGATTCTGACGGAAGGCAGTAAGGGAATGCAGGGCAGTATAGAAAAGGCTGAAAAGCTGCAGAAAACTATTCCGGGATCTGTCATTATGGGACAGTTTGACAATGAGGCAAACCCGGCAGCACATGAGGCTTCCACAGGTCCGGAGATTTACAGGGACACAGACGGGAAGGTGGACATCTTTGTGGCTACAGTGGGAACAGGGGGGACCCTGACAGGCACAGGCAGATACCTGAAAAAGCAGAATCCGGAAATTCAGATCATTGCCGTAGAGCCTGCTGAATCTCCGCTTTTGTCCGGAGGACAGGCGGGAGCACACGGAATCCAGGGAATTGGCGCTAATTTTATTCCGAGTATCCTGGACAGAAATATTTATGACGAGGTTATCTGCGTTACCACAGAGGATGCCTGCAAAACGGGCAATGACATTGCAAAGTGCGAGGGGATTCTTGTGGGAATCTCCTCCGGTGCGGCTGTGTGGGCTGCGGCTCAGCTCGCAAAACGTCCGGAGAATAAAGGGAAAAATATAGTGGTGCTTCTCCCGGATACTGGAGACCACTATCTTTCAACGGATATGTATGATCAGGAGTAACGGATCGTAAGCGTTCTGCCTTCTGCTGGAAAAGTGATAAATAAGATTAGGAAATAAGATTTAGAAATAAGGTAAAGGATTGACTAAATATGAAACAGACAGAAAATATCATGGGAACAAAAAAGGTACTTCCTCTTCTCGTTTCCATGTCCATACCGCCTATGGTATCCATGATGATCCAGGCACTTTATAATATTGTGGACAGCATGTACGTGGCAAGGGTCAGCGAGGACGCCCTGACAGCAGTTTCCCTGGCCTATCCGCTTCAAAATCTGATACTGGCAGTGTCCGTGGGCTTTGGCATTGGTCTGAATGCTTGTGTTGCCAGGGCTTTAGGGGCAAAGAATGTAAAAGAGACAGAGGCAGCCGCGGCTCACGGTGTTGTGCTGACAGGCCTGCACAGCGTTCTCTTCATACTGATCGGACTTTTACTGGTAAAACCTTTTATAGGAATGTTCACAGAGGATGCGCAGATTTACAGGATGAGTTGTGAATATGCCGGTATTGTACTCTGCTTTTCCTTTGGAAGCATGTATCACCTGTTTGCAGAGAAAATTTTTCAGTCTGTGGGCAATATGGTTTTCCCCATGTTCTTTCAGGCAATCGGTGCAGTTCTGAATATTATTCTGGATCCCATCATGATTTTCGGTCTGTTGGGATTTCCCGCCATGGGGGTCAAGGGCGCGGCTGTGGCCACTGTCACAGCACAGATCACTGCGGGTATCATAGCTATGGTTTGTTATCTGAAGAAATGTACCCAGGTAAAATTGGATTTTCACGGATTTCATTTTGACTGGGAAATTGTTAAGAAAATTTATATGGTGGGCATCCCCTCTGCCATTATGATCTCTATGCCGTCTCTGCTTGTGGGGGCATTGAATTCCATATTGACGGCGTTTTCGGGGACAGCTATTGCAGCTTTTGGGCTTTACATCAAGATCCAGTCCTTTGTGTATATGCCGGCAAACGGTGTTGTACAGGGCATGCGCCCGATCATGAGCTATAATTATGGGGCAGGCAGCAGGAAGCGGATGATGGAGACACTGAAAAGCAGCCTCCAGGTGGCGGGAGCCATTATGCTTCTGGGCACAGTCCTTTTCCTGGCGTGTCCTGGGTGGATCATGAAGCTGTTTGACGCAGGGGATGAAATGATGCGGCTGGGTGTTCCTATGCTGCGGATCATCAGCCTAGGTTTTGTGGTGTCAACGGTGGGGTGCGTGCTCTCCGGGTCTTTTGAAGCTCTGGGGCAGGGGATGCACTCTCTATTGATATCCATGCTGAGGCAGCTTGTGATCATTGTGCCGCTGTCTGCATTGTTCAGCAGAATATGGGGGATTTACGGGGTTTGGATGACATTTCCCCTGGCAGAGGTCATTGCGGCGGCAGCGGCAGTGATTCTCTTTAAGCGGTTCATGAAGAAATTAAAAGTTTAGGAGGGAGATAAAATGGCAAAAAACAAGGACAAAGAAGTGAAGACAAATGCCATGAGAATTCTGGATAAGAATAAAATCTCTTATGAGACGCTCACCTATGAGTGTGATGAATTCATAGACGGACTGCACACGGCAGAAAAGACAGGAGCGCCTGTGGAACAGTCTTTTAAAACTCTGGTAGCACAGGGAAAGAGTAAGGAATATTATGTTCTTGTCCTTCCCATTGCAGAGGAGGTAGACTTAAAAGCCGCGGCCAGGGTACTGGGGGAAAAGTCCATTGAGATGATCCATGTAAAAGATATCACGGCAGTGACCGGGTATGTCAGAGGCGGATGCAGTCCCCTGGGTATGAAGAAACAATATAAGACCATTATCCAGGAGAGTGCTGAGAAATATCATGAGATTTATGTGAGCGGCGGGAGGATCGGCTCCACCATAAAGTTAAATCCGGTGGATTTAGCTCGGGCTGCCCATGCAGAGTTTGCCGCATTTACGGCTGAGGAGTAAAAAGGTAATTATACGGTAAGTCTGCCCATCATACGCAGGAGCAGAAAAAAAATAGAACTGCTGCGGAATATTGAAGCACCTGTTTCCAAGGTGTTTCAACATTCCGCGACAGTTCTTTTCATGTAGATATCAGCGGTTTGACCGGTTATAATTTAAACGCGTTTCTGACAATATCCGCCAGGATCTTCTGACCAAGGACAGTCAGGTGAATACCATCCGTTGTGACAGCGTCATAACCATGCTTTTCGATCTCTTCTTCCAGGGGCTTCTGCAGCGGAACAAAGTGTGCGCTGTAATTTCTGGCAAGCTTGCGGATATTTTTGGACATCTTATGCTGCCAGGGAACCCAGTCATGGTATTTGCCGCATTTTGGAAAAATAAATGGTTCCAGTGTGATGACTGATGCAGTGGTCTCTCTGGATAAGTCAAACAGCATTTCGTGGTAAGCACGGATACTGTCCTCCAGCATGTAGAGCTTCTCCTGCTCCGGCACATCGGCCTGTACGATCAGCCCCACATCATTGATCCCTACCAGGATGCTCACATAATCCGGATGATAAGAAATGCAGTCCCTCTGCAGTACACCGGCGATCTGTTCTGTGATATTGCCGTCAACACCTTTATTCAAAACCCGCCAATTGGGGTCAGCTTCAGTAATATAGGCCGCGAACTCGCTGACATATCCGTTACCCAGAGGATTGTCAGATGTCATTCTGCCGGCGTCGGTAATGCTGTCTCCTAAAAATACAATGATACCCATAGCGATTCTCCTTCGGCATATAACCATTTTCAGGCCATCTGATTGTATAATATACTATTTTAACTGAAAATGACCGTTATTGCAAATAGTAATTTTGTGAAGGGTTGCCAAAAAGCCGTTTTGGTAAAATTTTCTATGGACAAGAGGCGCCGGGAAGTATATAATCATTTTCAAGCTAAGTCGTTAGCTTTTCTATTTTTTATCAGCCGTTCGGCAGATGGATTCCATGTTGATTTAACAAAATAAGCGGAAATTCCCCTATCTCTATAGACAGAGGGTAATTCTGAAAAGGCTTATGGGCAGCCGCACTTTATAAAAGTATGGGCGGAGGCCGGAAACAAAATGCAAATAGTGAAAGAGGTGTTTTTATGTCTTTAGCGACGGGTATGGCACTGTTCTTTTCTGCAGGCGCGGTCTGCACGGACTTATTTTTGGAAAAGGTGCCCAACAGATGGATCGCTCTGGGACTTGCGGCAGGAGCTGGATGTCAGGGATTCTTACACGGTGCCCGGGGAATGCCGGTGTATCTGGGCGGGGTATTTTTACCGGCGGTATTGTTGTTTCCACTGTTCTGTTTCCGAATGATGGGAGCAGGTGATATTAAGCTTATGGCTGTGATGGGAGGATTCCTGGGCAGTAGCGGAATCATAAAAGGTATGTTCTGCGTCTTTCTTCTGGGCGCTGTACTTTCTTTGGCATTTCTTATTTCCTGCGGGAATCTGCAGGAACGTTTTTCTTATTTTTTCCATTATCTGAAGATTTGTAAAAAGAAACGTTGTCCTGTTCCCTATATGAGAAAGGACAGCAAGGAGGAGAATCTGCACTTTACGGTGCCGATACTTCTGGGAATTATGCTGTATGCGGGAGGTTTTTGTTGAGAAAAAAAGTAATGGCAGTGTGTGATGAGGAGGCCTCTTATGCCTGCAGCTTCACCGCATGGCTGGAAAGAAAGGGGCGCTATCCCTTTGAGTTTGCTGCATTTACAGGAGCGGATAAAGTCTGTGCATATATACAGAAAAATCCTGTAGAGCTTCTGCTGATCGCGGAGCGGAGTATGTGTCCTGAGATTGGAGAGCTGCCTGCCTGCAGAATCATCATTTTAGATGAGGAGAACGGCACAGTACCGGAAGGGTTTCCGTCTGTACGGAAATACCAGTCCTGTGAAAGGATCATGCAGGAGGTGAGCGCCATCTACGGGGAGGCTGCGCGTTCAGAAGAGAGAGCGGCATCTGCGGGAAGGAAGATGTACATTCTGGGAGTCTATTCTCCTCTGGGACGTGTGGGCAAAACATCTTTTGCTCTGGCACTGGGGCAGGTGCTGGCCGGGAGGTATTCCGTGCTTTTTCTTAGCCTTGAACCCTACTCCGGTTATGAAAATCTGCTTTCCTGCAGCTTTGAGCGAAATCTGGGGGATCTGTTTTACTGTATACGGCAGAAAAACGGACAGCCGGCAGTGCAGCTTGCAGCTATGGTGCGGGAGGCCGGAGGACTGCATTATGTCCCCCCGGTCATCACCCCGGAGGATGTGGAGCAGATAACCCGGGAGGAGTGGCAGATGCTTTTTGAGGAGCTGAGGCTTTACAGCGGGTATCAGGTCATCATTCTTGATTTTGGTACAGGAGTCAGCCAGACACTGGGGCTGTTGGAGGAATGCAGCCGGATTTACACGCCGGTTTTGCAGGACCCGGTTTCCGCGGCAAAGATGGGTCAGTATGAGGCATGGCTTGAAAGTGCGGGAAAAGGGGATGTACTTGCAAGGACGGAGAAGCTTACCCTTCCGCCGGTGGCTGAGAAGGGGGAGGACCCATGGCCGGAGTGCCTTGCCGGCGGAAGATTTGGAGATCATGTGAGAAAGCTGGTGCAGGATGGAGATATTTTCTGAACTTAGGAACCGCCTGATGGAGAGGCTGGACAGTATGTGGGAGAGCACAGATGAGGAAGTGATGGAACTGATCGACAGTCTGATCATGGAGGAGGGAAGAAGGCTGGGACTGAATCTCCGACAGAAAAGTGAACTGAGGCGGGAGCTGTTCTGCTCCGTGCGAAAACTGGATGTATTGCAGGAGCTTTTGGAGGATTCCGGTATTACGGAGATCATGGTGAATGGATGGCAGCACATTTTTGTTGAGAAAAACGGCCGGATCTTTCCCTGGGAAAAACATTTTACATCTCCGGAAAAGCTGGATGATGTGATACAGCAGATCGCAGGCAGATGTAACCGGGTCATCAACACACTGCATCCTATTGTGGATGCCAGACTGGACAACGGCTCCAGGGTCAACGCAGTCATAGCACCTGCGGCGCTGGATGGTCCTGTCCTCACGATCCGTCAGTTCCCGGAAGAGCCGGTTACTATGGAGCGGCTCCTTGCATATGGGAGTGTGACAGAGGAGACACTCAGACTTCTGATACCGCTGGTGCGGGCCAAGTATACCATTCTTATCGGAGGAGGAACAGGGGCGGGCAAGACAACTATGCTGAATGCCCTGTCTGCCTTTATTCCTGAAGACGAAAGGATCATAACCATAGAGGACAACGCAGAGCTTCAAATCCAGGGGATTCCCAACCTGGTCAGACTGGAATGCAGGGCAGCCAATATTGAGGCGTCACAGGAAATTACCATGGCGGACCTTTTGAAGACGGCGCTTCGTATGCGTCCGGACAGGATAATCGTGGGGGAGGTGAGAAGTGATGCGGAGGAACTGCTGCAGGCTGTTAATGTGGGGGCTGAGGGGAGTATGTCGACCATACATGCCAATAGCTGCCGTGACATGATCACAAGGCTGGAAACATTGGTCCTCATGGGTATCAATCTTCCCCTTCCCGCTATCAGGCGTCAGATCGCAGCGGGATTTGATATATTTGTCCATCTGGGAAGACTCAGGGACAAGAGCCGCAGGCTTCTGGAGATCTGTGAGATAGATGGCATAGTTGAGGATGAAGTGGTTTTGAATCCACTGTTTTTGTATGAGGAGGAATGCGGTCTTGTACAGAAAGGGAAACTGAAGCACAGGGGTAAATTAGAAAGGGCGGGGATAACACTTGAAGATGGATTATGAACACTACAAATTGACAATTCTGGAATGGGCCAGATATCTGGGGGAGAGCGTACTCATCTGCGTGATCATAAATGCTCTCTGCTACCAAAGCTTTATCACATTTTTGTTTATGCTCCCCATTCCCTTCTGGTATATCAGGCAGAGAAAAAGACAGCTTTTAATGCTGCGGCGCAGGAGGCTTCATCACCAGTTCAGGGATGTGCTGAATGCACTGGGAGCCGGAATCGCGGCAGGATATTCTTTGGAAAACGCTGTTTTGGAAGCGGGAAAGGATATGAACCGAATACACGGGCCTGACAGGGAGATATCAAGAGAAATGGCATATATGGCAGCGCAGATGCGTGTCAGCGTTCCGGTGGAAAAACTGTTTTACGATCTGGGGAGTAGAAGTCATGTAGAGGATATCCGCAGTTTTTCAGAGATTTTAGCACAGTCCAAACGTATGGGCGGCAATATGCGAGAGACAATACAGAATTGTGTGAGGATCATGGAGGATAAGATCGATGTCAAAAAAGAAATTGACGCTATGCTGGCTGCCAGGAAAATGGAACAGAACATTATGAGTTTCATGCCCATTGGGATCATCCTCTATATGCGAATGACTTCGCCGGGGTTTATGGATATGCTGTATCACAATGCAGCCGGGGTCTGTATCATGACCATTTGTCTCTGCTGTTATGCGGTGGCTTTTATCTGGGGCAGGAGGATCGTGGAGATTGAAGTTTGAGAAGATTTTTGTCGGAGAGAAAAAGGCACTTGCATTGGGAATCACAGTGGTTTTACTGGCAAACACGGCTGGTCTCATCCTGTATTTCCTGGAAAACAAATCTGCAGAGAAGAGAAAGACAGAATATCTGGAGCGGCGTGGATACGGCCAGGGAGATTATGAGGAGAAACTGACAGTCCGGTCAGAGAAAGGAAAGCAGAATATAACAGTATACGTCCGGGAGAAAGAATACAATCCGGAAGAGGCAAGGGAAATTTTAAACCAGGTAAAAGAAGAGATGGAGATTCTTATCCGTGGGGAAAATGAAAGTCTGGATAAAATTCAGCATCCTCTTTATCTGCCGGACAGCAGCCCGGATTTCCCTGTTAATATGTCCTGGAGCACAGATACTCCGGAGGTACTGGACTGGGAAGGGAAAATCGGAGAAAATACTGCACAGCATGGCACAAAGGTAAAGCTTATGTGCGGCCTCGGCCTGGGCGGTGAGACTGAGGAATGGGAAAAAGAAGTGACAGTTTATCCGGAGCTGATTTCCGATGATATAAGACTTCAGAGGGAAGTACAGAGGGCAGTGGATGCCGAAAATAGTGCCTTTACGGAGAAAGTGAAACTGCCGGAAAAAGTAAATGGGACCAGGGTTATTTTCCGGAGCGAACAGAGCAGTACCGGGGTTCTCATATGTCTGTTTGGGACATTTTTAGGTCTGTTGATCCTGCCGCTATACAGAGAGAAAGAGAAGGAAAAAGACAAGAAGAAAAAGGTTCAGATGCAGGCTGATTATCCGGACATTGTGAGCAGAATTTTATTATTTCTGCAGGCAGGGCTGACGGTGCGCAGCGCGGTGGAAAAGATTGCAAAAGACTATATTAATACATGTAAAAGATACGGTTACAAGAGGCGGACGGCCTATGAGGAATTAGTGGAAATTTATGGTGAAATGGAGGGCGGACTGCCGGAAGCGCAGGCATATGAACGGTTGGGAAACCGCTGCGGCCTATCGGAATACAAAGTCCTTTCCGTGCTCCTTATCCAGAACCTGAAGAAAGGAAACCAGGGGGTTCTAACACTCCTTGAACGGGAGTCCGCTGCCGCTATTGAAGAGCGGAAAAGGAAGGCTAAAATAAGTGGGGAACAGGCATCTGCAAAGCTTTTGGGGCCTATGTTTATGCAGCTTGCACTGGTGATGGCTTTGGTTATGATCCCTGCTTTTTTAAGCTTTTATTAACCTATAGCAGAGCAAAAATACACGGAAAGGGGGTGATGATCATGAGGGTGTTCAGGGATTTTTACGAGGATGAGTCTGGGATCACTGTGATAGAAATCGTGCTTGTGTTAGTGGTTTTGATCGGGCTTGTTATCATATTTAAAAAGCAGCTTACCAGTCTGATACAGAGTATTCTGTCAAAGATCACAAGCCAGAGCAACAGCATTTAGAGAGGTTGTTATGAGACAAAAAGGAAGTATGACGATCGCCATGTGTATGATGCTGTCTGTTATGCTTGGTATCCTGGCAGCGGGTATTCAGCTCTGCAGAGAGCAGTATGCCCGGGTACAGGCAGTGAATGCAGCAGATACAGGGCTGTACTCCGTGTTCTCAGAGTATGAGAGAGATTTGCTGGAGGAATACGATTTATTTTTTCTGGACAGCGGATACGGTAGAGGCAGTATAGATGCCTTCCATGTGGTGCAGCAAATGGAAAATTCCATGGCACTGACACTGGAAAGCGGTATCAGGGGAAGTACACAGGAGAGTTGTTCTATTACAGGGTACAGTCTGGCCTCGGATAACGATGGGGAGGTATTTTGCGCACAGGCAGCGGCGGCTGTCAGAGAGCATCTGGGTACAGAAGCTGTTAAACGCCTGAAGGAGTATCTCAGTGATACAGGAAAAGTAATAGAACAGCAGCAGGAGCAAAAGGATGCCGGTGCGCCTCCGATGCCGGAGGAACCGGAGGCGGAAGGTGCGGGTATGCCGGAGATCACCCCGGAAAATAATCCTCTGGAGATCATAAAGCGAATCCGGGCTATGGGAATTCTGGGATTAGTTCTTCCAAACGATGCAGTTATTTCCGAAAAGGAAACAGACGTTTCCACTTTCACTTCAAACCGAAATCTGCAGAAAGGTATGGGAGATATGAAAGAACAGAAAACTGGAGCCGCTGACAAACTTTTTCTCCAGACCTATGTTATGAATAAGCTTGGTACTTACAGGGTGCCCGGGAATCCGGGAGCCCTTGATTATCAGGTGGAATACATACTGGGAGGCAGGGGCAGCGACAGGGAGAACCTGAAAAAAACAGTAAACAGGATTTTACTGCTGCGTGAGGCAGCCAATGCGGCGTATCTCTATACGGACCCGGAAAAACGAGCGCAGTCCAGTGCACTGGCGACGTCATTGTGCACAGCGCTTCTGATACCGGAAGGTGCCTTTGTGGTGGAAAAGCTGCTTCTGCTGGGATGGGCCTACGGAGAGAGCCTTTTGGATGTGCGTCAACTGATGGCCGGAGGAAAAGTTCCGTTGGTAAAGACAGGTGCTGACTGGAAGCTTGAACTTTCCCATATAGGACAGATTTTTACATTGCTGCAGAATGGACAGACAGAAAATACTTCCGGATTAGATTATAATGACTATCTGCAGATACTGTTGTTCACAACCTCCAGGCACAGTCTGGCATTCCGCTGTATGGATATGATAGAGCAGAATATACGGCTCAAACCGGGAAAAGAAAATTTCCGGATAGATTCCTGTATGGAAGGTCTGGAGATCGAGACAAGTTTTCTAAGCCCGTCCGGGAAGCGATGGACGGCAGTCAGAAGCTACGGATATGATATGTAAAAGGCAGAGAGGGGGAGCATATGCCCAGGACAAAAAGCAGACAAGGATGTAATAGAAAGGATTGGTACTCTCTTCAGCAAAAAGGCAGTCTTACCCTGGAAAGCGCAGCTGTTCTCCCTCTCTATTTTCTGGCAATGGTAATGCTGATCAGTATGATGGACATTTTTCGGATTCAGACGATTTTGGTGTCGTCTATGAGCCAGAGTGCCAAGGAACTGGGCATGTATGCCTATAGTATAGACGGTGAAAGTAAATCTCCCGTAGGGGCAGTGACAGATGCAGCTTGTATTGCCTATGCCTCAGCAGAGGTACAGAAAAGATTAAAGGGTGAGAATCTAGCAGGAATTGTGGGAAGACAGGCAGGAGTCACACTACTGGGGTCTCATTACAGGAACGGTGTTGTAAGCATAAGGGCAAATTATCTGTATAAAAGTCCAGTGGCTCTCTTTCCGGTTTTTCCGGTAAAGATAGAGGCGGCAGCCTGTGCGCAGGCTTGGCTTGGATATAATGGGGACAAATACGGCAGTGCGGATAACAGCTATGGGGAAGAGATGGTCTATGTTACGGATTATGAAAGTGTATACCACACTTCATCGGACTGCACCCATATAAAGCTTACGACAAAACGGGTGGCAATGCAGAACGCGGCACAGAGCAGGAATGAGTATGGGGATAAATATTATCCATGTGAAAAGTGTATGAAAGGGCACGAGAAGGATATGTTTGTATATATTGCGGACAAGGGGAACCGTTATCACAGTGACAAGTCATGCGGCGGCCTTTCGCGCCATGTGCGGATTATGAAAAAATCAGAAGCGGACAACAGAAACCTCTGTTCACGCTGCGGACAAAGAAAAGGGGATTAGATGGCAGAAAAAATAACAGTAGGTATTTTTCTTGGGTTTATGGGATGGGAAGATTTAAGAAGTAAAACTGTTGCAGTATGGAAGATTCTTTTATTTCTGGCAGGCAGTTTAATATGCACAGCAGTGAAAACTAAGGGCATTCCAAAAGAGATGTGGAATGTGGTGACGAGCCTGATACCGGGCGGCCTGCCGGGATTACTTCTATTGGTTCTGGGCAGGGTATCCGGCTGGGCAGTGGGCAGTGCAGACGGGATCATTGTGTTAATATTGGGAACTTATCTGGGGTTATGGCAGACTTTGAGTGTATTGTCCGGTGCTTTTTTACTGGCTGTATTGACAGCAGGTTTTTTGATGGCTGTACAGAAAAAAGACAGAAAATATGAGATGCCTTTTGTTCCGTTTTTATTTGGAGGCATGGTATTTCATTTCATTATAGGTTAAGGCGGGGGGTATAGAGGACATGGTGGATATGGAGGACATGGGGATATAGAGGACATGAGGACATGGGGGGATATGGAGGACAGGGGGACATGGTGGATATGGAGGACATGGGATATAGAGGACATGAGGGGATATGCGGGGATATAAGGACATATGGGGGAATATGCGGGGATATAGGAGATATGAGAGATATGAGGTATCCAAGAAGAAAAAGCAGAAAAAAGAACAGAAGAAGGAATAAAGGAAACTTAGTATGCAGGGGGAGCTATACACTGGAAGCTGCCTGTATCAGTGGTGTATGGATGCTGACAGTGTTTGCAGTTCTGCTGCTGCTGGTCGGAACTATAAAAAAGGGCGTATACACGGCAAAAGCATATGAGGCGGCTGTATCAGGCAGTACAGAGGCAGTACGCAGGCAGGGAGATGGAGTGACTGCTGCCCGGGAACGGCTTGCAGGTGAAAGCGGGCATTATTCCGTAAACGGCAGCAAAAGAGAAATTACTGTCAATTATGAGGAATATATAAAATATCCTTTTGCAGGGTTGCAGTGGCATATTCAGGGCAATGCAAAAAGTAAAGTGATCCGGCCGGTATTGTTTATAGAAAAGGTAAGAAGTGTAAAAAAATGGATGGGACACTGACACTACAGCGTAATAAGCAGTAAGTTCCAAAACGAAGAGGAAAAATGCACAGGTTATTTAGAGGATAAGGAGGGGAAAATGTGAAGGCAGAGTACAGAAGGGAAATGAATCACAGCTATCTGATGCTGAAGACTGACGGAGAACTAAATATGCAGGGATATGAGATGAAAATGCTTTTACACAACCAATTGGCAGGCCTGCTTCCCCTTTCTGTGCGTTATATAGATGGAGTACCTCTGTTTTATTATGAGGTAACGTCCAGACAGAGTCTTTTGCTGAATTATGAGGCAAAAAAATTCGGAAAGACGGATTTGGAGAGGATTTTCAAATCCGTGGCAGATATCATGGAAGAGCTGGAGGAATATCTTCTGGATGCGGAGACTATCTTGTTTAATCCAAAATATATCTATATGGATACAGATTGGCAGCATCTTTATTTTTGTTGTTTTCCTGTGAGCCGGGAGGCAGGAAGGAACGGAGTTTTAGAGCTGACAGAGTATATACTTCCCAAAATCGATCACAAGGATGCGGAAGCAGTTGTTCTGGGCTATGGGGTATACAGGGAGAGCGTGGAGGCAGGAATTGGGGCAGATGAGATTCGCAGAGAACTCAGAAAAGTCTCCATGGAGACAGCAGATGAGAAAAAGAATCAGCCGGAAAATTCATATGATGGACTGGATTATTCGGGAGAGGAAACAATAACGGAGGAAAAAAGAAAACAGGCATTGGATGATTTTTTTCAGGAGGAGGAAGAGATAGAGGACAAACATCCGCTTTTAAATGCTGTGGGGTGCATTTTTACGCTGGCGGCCGCAGCAGTTTGTATCTATCTTCTGTTGCACTACGAGATAGCCAATATACTCCAGATCAGTATAGGCGTGTCTGCAGCGGCAGCCGCTGCTGTTGGTGCATTTATAGTGTTTCGTCTGAAGAACGCGAGGGAAGAGAAAAAAAGGAAGAAACGGGAACTGGACCAGTTGGAAGCGTGGGGATGGGAGAGGGAGTCCGAATATAAAGAGGATAATGGTGAAAGAGAAAAACAGGGAAAGGCAGGTCTGGAAAAGGAGAATGCCAAAACCGGTGATTTTGATACATGTGAGCCTACCATTCTGCTGTCACCGAAAAAAGCAGATGAGAGAAACGCATGTTTACTTTGGGACGAAGAGGAAAAGCCAAAGAGACATGTACTTGATAAAGAGATACAGATTATTGGAAAATTGGCGTCTGCAGCAGATATCTGCCTGAGGCATCCGGCAGTGAGCAGGATCCACGCAAGAATACGAAGAGATGAAAATGATTACTTTTTATCTGATCTGAATTCAAAAAACGGAACCTTCTTAAACGGCAGAATACTGGAACCGGAACGGGAATATTTACTGCATAATGATGACAGGATAAGTATTGCGGGAACAGAGTTACAGTACTGTAATTTTCAGAATAAGGAGGTTTAATTCGCTTATTTTAAACCGTAGAAATGGAAGGATATGGTTGCGTTAATCTGGGAAAGAGCTTATAATGATGCTATGTCCTGCAGGCAGGGAGTGATGAGTGGTTTGTGGTTATCGCAGGGCTGAAGACTATATCAGAGAAGAAGAAAAAGGCAGGTAGTGCATGGTGGATTACAGTAACTGGAACCAGAGGCCGGAATCCGATTTCAGTCGGTTTTTACGGATGCGGAAGAGTGTTCTGATGAACACAATTATGATAGCTGTCAATATCCTGGTGTTTCTGCTGACGGAGATAACAGGGTCATCGCTGGACAGCCGGCATCTTGTAAACTGGGGAGCTGCATATACACCCTTCATAGAACAGGGACATGAATATTATCGGCTTTTTACCTGTATGTTTCTTCATTTCGGACTGGCACATCTGGGAAATAATATGTTGGTGCTTGTATTTCTCGGTGACAGCCTGGAAAGAGAAGTTGGCAGAATACGCTATCTTCTTATTTATCTGATTGGCGGAATGGGTGCAAGCTATATTTCTTATTATGCAGAAATTAGAGGAGGGGAGGCGGTAGTCTCCGCAGGTGCTTCCGGAGCGGTGTTTGCTGTGATCGGAGCACTGATTTATGTAGTAATGAGAAATCGAGGAAGACTGGGTGAGTTTACAACAAGGCAGCTTGTTTTTATGGCTGCGCTTACACTTTATCATGGCTTTACAAGTGCCGGAGTGGATAACGCAGCTCATTTTGGCGGGCTTTTATGCGGATTTGCCCTTGGTATAATTCTTTATCACGGAAAGAAAAGGCTGCCTTCATACTGAAAGGCAGCACATTTTTGTGTAGTTAGCTGACCGGAAGAACGATTTTGAATGTGGTGCCTTCACCGGATTTGGATTTGAAAGAGATAGTGCCTTTGTGGGCACAGACAATACGCCGGCATATAGGCAGACCGAGACCGGTACCTTCCTGTTTGTGTGTGATAAACGGTTCAAACAGGTCGTCCTGATATTCAGACGGAATGCCATTCCCGGTATCCGATATAGTAAAAGTGACAGATTCACCGTCAGACTGTATGGTACAGAATATATGGCCTTCTGTTTCAATGGCGTCTGATGCGTTTCTTATCAGGTTGAGAAAAAGTTGACGGAGCTTTGTGCCGTCAGCTTTTATAACGGGTATTGGAGATGTTTTTTGTAAATCTATGGTTATATGCCGTTCATTCAAAGCTGGGGTCACAGATTCAATTACATCGCAGAATGTAGTATATATGTTGGAATTCTGCAGATTTAGTTTTTCTGAGTTGTTGAAGGCGGATAATTCGTTGAGAAGTGATTTTAGAAAATCCATATTCTCCATGATTTTTTGCCAGTAGTTGTCCTGGATAAGTTCAGGATGCCGCCCTTCTAAAAGCTGCATAAAGCTGTTGATCAAAGTGACAGGATTTCTTATTTCGTGAGAAACCTGGGAAAGCATAAACTGATGCTTCATTTTTAATTGCTGATAAAGCATCTTATAATCAGCAGTTTCGGGCATCCTGGTGCTCTGGTCAGTGCCGGATTGTATAGTCATTAGGTGTCCCCCCTGTTCTTTCTTTACGTTGATAGTGTAGCACTGTTACTGCCAAATATCAAATAATTTCATAACCTAAAAAGCGCCAAAAAACGACAAACTTATGACAGAATGCCGTCGAAAAGAGCCGGCAAAAGCAGCACAGAAAGGAGAAATAAATATGTCGGATTGTATTTTTTGTAAGATTGCAAACGGCGAGATTCCGTCTGCAACGCTCTATGAGGATGGGGACTTCCGGGTTATACTGGACCTGGGACCAGCGAACAAAGGACATGCTTTAATTCTGCCGAAACAGCACTATGCCAATCTCTATGAAATCCCTGATGAGCTGGCAGGTAAAGCGATGGTGCTTGCAAAGAAAATAATCACCAGGATGAGAGATGTTCTCGGCTGCGATGGTTACAATGTTGTGCAGAACAACGGGGAAGCAGCCGGTCAGACGGTCTTCCACTTCCATATCCATCTGATTCCACGCAGTGTTGGGGATAATGCTGGGATTACATGGACGCCGGGGAAATTAACAGAGGAGGATAAGCAGGAAATCCTTGAGAAGTTTTCAATGGATTAGACTTCAGGAAAAGGGTTAAAATGACAGAAGAAAAATTTCGTGAAATCTTTCGTCAATATTATCGTTTAGTTATGAAAGCGGCATACTGTGTCTTGTATGATACAGATCTTTCACAGGATATCTGCCAGGAAACATTTCTGACTTTTTTGGAAAAGGTGGACACTGTGGACAAAACACGTTTTGCGGAATGGTTTGCAGTCTGTTCAAGAAGAAAAGCCATAGATTATTGTAAGAAGGCATATCAGGTGCATGAAGTAGTTACGGCTGACCGCGCCGAAAAAGAAGACACGGATAAAATGACACAAAAGAACGACAGCGGAGGAAAGAAAGCCGGATATTATAATGATGATATGGCACAGATGATAGTGCACAAAGAATTTACCGGTAAGATTCTGAATTCTCTGAAGGCAAAGAATATGGACTGGTATGAGATTGTGATGAGAACATATGTCATGGGAGAAAGCGACGAAGAGATTGCCCGTGCTCTTGGCATCACCATAGGAAATGTGCGTACCAAGAGACACAGGATGATGGAATGGCTGAAACAAAGATATCAGTCAGAGTATGATTCCTTATGAATTACCTGTTCACGGCCTGTTCAAAAAGCTGGACGATTTCTTCAATAGAATCAGTCAGTTTGCTTTTGGACATGGCTTCTGTATAGGCGGCGCGTTCTTTATAGAGGGAGTTAATGGTCTCAACAAGTTTTTCATTGGTGATTTCCTCCTCCTCCAGAACTACGCTGTAGCCCATGCGTTCAAAGGAACGGGCATTCAGTATCTGGTCACCGCGGCTTGCGCGTGCAGAGAGCGGAATCAGGAGATTCGGTTTTTTCAATGCACTCAGTTCACAGATGGCATTGGCGCCGGCTCTTGATATGACAATGTCCGCAAGGGCAAATAAGTCAGCCAGCTCCTTTTTGATATATTCATACTGTACATAGCCTTTTGTGTTTTTTAACGATTCGTCCAGTTTCCCTTTGCCGCACAGATGGATAATCTGGAAATTTTTTAGCAGTTCAGGAAGTACGGCACGGACGGCGTCATTTACGGCCGCAGCACCAAGGCTTCCGCCAATGATCATAATAACCGGTTTGTCAGAAGTGAAACCGGTAAATTCCCGTGCCCTCTCAGGGCTTCCTTCCAGCAGCTCCTGACGTATAGGAGTTCCTGTCAGTACAGCTTTGTTGGCTGGCAGTTCAGACACGGTCTCAGGAAAGTTGCAGCACACTTTTGTGGCAAAAGGAATGGATATTTTATTAGCCAGACCAGGTGTCATGTCTGATTCGTGGATAAAAGTCGGGATTTTTTTTCTGCTTGCCGCAATCACCACAGGTACGGTAACAAAACCGCCCTTGGAAAAGACAACATCAGGTTTTAACTGCTTCATAAGTTTTTTAGCTTCCGCAAAGCCTTTCATAACTTTGAATGGGTCAGTAAAATTTTTGACATCAAAATAGCGTCTTAATTTACCGGATGAAATTCCATAATAAGGGATACCCATTTCCTCTATCAGTTTTTTTTCGATTCCTTCATAGGAACCGATATAAGAAATGGTATAGCCGAGTTCCTTAAGGCGGGGAATCATTGCAATATTGGGGGTAACGTGTCCGGCAGTACCGCCGCCGGTAAGTACGATATGTTTCATGGTGTCCTCCTGCTCATTCAAAAATAATAGTTAAAAAGATAAATACTATAAGATAATATGATACACTTGTCAGGAAAAGTCAAGGAAAGATAGGAGTTTCATGAGTAAATTGGACGAAAAGCAAATTGAAAAAACACATAAGTCTGCGGCAGGCCAGGAAGACAAAGCGTTTGAGGAATGGATCAGCCAAAGAGTCCTTGATGAAACCGCAGAGATGATAAACGGGTTGGAAAACGACCCGGACTTAGATGATTTTGAGCCCTCCGAAGAGCTGTTCCAGAAAATCGTTGGAGTAGCTAAGGAAAGGGGCCTCCTGGCCGAAGCTGATGAGACAGCAGAAGGCGAGACAGATAAGATTGTTGAGAAGATAGAACTTTCAGATGAGAAGAAGGAAAAGATAGTCGCTGATAACATTCCAATTAAGAAAGGTATTCGCAGTGATGAAAAAGGAAAAGTAGTAGAGTTTACTCATCGTAGGCGGATGGCAGTGAAGTGGGTTGCTATGATAGCCGTAACATTGTTAGGTGTATTTGGAGTGTCTATGAGTAGTCAAGCAAACCGAACTTTTGTCATGCAAAAAGTGGAGAAAGTTTTGGGAGATGGAAAGACGACTGTAATTGAGAATAATACCGATAGAATGGAGAGTGATATCACAGAAGAAAGGGATAGAAATGAAGTGGAAAACAAGTTGCAAATCAAGCTACCTGAATTCTTTTATATGCCAGATGAAATGATATATAAATCTTATATATTGGAGGAAGACGCGCAATATGCATGTTTAGAATATTCGTATGGCGATGAAACCATTTTTCTTACAATATTTACAAATTGTAAAGATGCAAGTGGAGTATCTAAGAATGATCGGGGAGTGAAAATTGGAGATTTGAAAAGTCAATTTGTTGATATTTCTGTCCAATTAAATGAAGTGATGGAAAAAGAAGATAAAAAACCAACATATATCGCAGATTGGATATACAAAAACATCTATTTTGAAATAATGGGAAAATTGGATAAAGAGGAAATGATTAAGATAATTGAAAATATTTTAATGTGATACTAAGGAGGATAAACAAGTGAAAAGAGGATTAAAAAAAATAATTGTATTATTACTATGCTTTACAATGTTAGGAACAACATCTGTTGTGGTTTCAGCTGACGGTATAGATGATGTTGGAAAAGTAGTTGACGGTTCAGAACTTACTTTGGAAAATAGTGCAGAGAAAGTAATAAATACTTTAGTCAGAGGTAATATACTCAATCAAGGGACTGTAAGAATAACAAATAATGAAAATGGAACAGTTAATGTTTTTGGCGCCGTGTATGGAAGTGTAAAGTGTGATAAGATGACTTTGAGCTTAACATTACAGAGATATTCAAATGGTTATTGGTATAATGTTGGAACCTATGGAGACTCAGCTTATAATACAACTTCTTTGACAAGAAGCTACAACGTTAGTGTATCGAGAGGATATTATTATCGCATAAAAGGTGCTTGCATTGCACAGAAGGGTGGTACAACAGAATCGCAATCTCCTGTGACAGATGGTATTTGGATCGGATAGCATTCATCTATGGTAATGCCTTAATGTTATAATTTAATAAAATAATCTGAAAAGTTCTATTAAACTCCCCCCCTTTACGGTATAATGAAAGTAATCATACTTTTATATAACCGCAAAGGGGGTTCTTTTATGAAACTGACTTTTATAGGTGCGACTCATGAGGTTACGGGAAGTTGTTATTTCCTGGAGGCGGCGGGAAAGAAGTTTTTGGTGGACTGTGGAATGGAGCAGGGGCCGGATCAGTATGAAAACCAGGAGATTCCGGTGGCATTGTCCGATGTGGATTTTGCTCTGCTGACCCATGCTCACATTGACCACTCCGGCAACTTCCCGCTGGCTTATGCAAAAGGATTCCGGGGACCTATTTATGCGACAAATGCTACCTGCGATTTGTGTGACATTATGCTCCGTGACAGTGCGCATATCCAGATGTTTGAGGCTGAGTGGCGCAACCGTAAGGCACAGAGAAACGGACAGGCGGATTTTGTGCCGGCATATACTATGGAAGATGCTCTGGGTGTGATCAAACAATTTGTGGGATGTGAATACAGCAGAAAAATTCAGATTGCGGACGGAATACAGGTGAGGTTTGTAGATGCCGGACATCTTCTGGGATCCTCCAGTATTGAACTTTGGATCACAGAGGAGGGCGTGGAGAAGAAAATTGTCTTTTCCGGTGATATCGGCAACCTGAACCAGCCTCTGATAAAAGACCCGGAATATCTGGACAGCGCAGATTATGTGGTCATGGAATCAACATATGGGGATAGGAGTCACGGTGAAAGGCCTGATTATGCCAGAGAACTGGTGAAAATTCTGAAAAGAACCTTTGACAAAAACGGGAATGTAGTGGTGCCTTCCTTTGCTGTGGGTAGGACACAGGAGATGCTGTATTTTCTCAGGCGGATCAAAGAGGAAAATATGCTGCCGGAGTATCCGTATTTTGATGTGTATGTGGATAGCCCGCTGGCTGTCCAGGCCACTAATATTTTTAAGGAGCATTATACGGACTGTTACGATGAGGAGGCTATGGAGCTTATTGAGAAAGGCATCAATCCAATTGCTTTTCCGGGATTGAAGCTCTCCATTACCAGTGATGAGTCCAGGGCTATCAATATGGATGACAGCCATAAGGTGATCCTGTCGGCCAGTGGTATGTGTGATGCAGGCCGAATCAAGCATCATCTTAAACATAATCTCTGGAGACGTGAGTCTACCATTGTATTTGTGGGATACCAGGCAGTAGGTACTTTGGGCCGCGCACTGTTGGAAGGCGCTACAGATGTGAGACTGTTTGGCGAGGATATCCACGTCTGTGCAGATATTGTGAGACTTCCGGGTATCAGCGGCCATGCGGACGATGCAGGACTGATGCGTTGGGCATCCTCGTTTAAGGAGAAGCCAAAACGTGTATTTGTCACCCACGGGGATGACCAGGTATGTGATCTGTTTGCGGAAAGGCTGAAAAATGAACTGGGATACAATGCCATGGCACCTTTCAGCGGAACAGAATTTGATATGCTGGCAAATGAAATTGAGAAGGAAACAGTTGGAATTGTGATCAAACATGCAAAAGAGAAGGCAAAAGCCCGCAAGGCTTCCGGTGTTTATGCAAGACTTCTTGCAGCCGGACAGCGGTTAATGACGGTTATCCGTCATAATGAGGGCGGTGCAAATAAAGACCTGGCTAAATTTGCGGACCAGATCAATTCCATGTGTGATAAATGGGACCGCTGACAGATAAAATACAGCGGCAAAAATTATTTTACAAATAGAATGGGGGATTCTACATGAAAACAAGTGAAGACGTGAGAAAACTGTGTGAGGAAAAGCAAATCCGTATGATAGATTTTAAAATGACGGATTTAAATGGCCGTTGGCGTCATGTGACCATCCCGGTGGAACGATTTGATGATGACATTTTTGTTTACGGAATTGGTTTTGACGGCTCTAATTACGGCTATGCTCCCATAGAAAAAAGCGATATGGTATTTATTCCGGATCCGGAAACAGCTACTGTGGATCCTTTTGCAGAAATTCCTACTTTGACTATGTGCGGAAATGTCTGTACTATTGGGGATGACAAGAATCTTCCGTTTGACCAGTATCCAAGAAATGTGGCCCTCAAGGCAGTGGAATACATGAAGGAAGAACAAATTGCAGACCGGATGGTCATCGGGCCGGAATTTGAATTTTATCTGTTGGACCACGTGAGTTACAGCGTAACGCCTCAGAGATGCAGCTACAATATTGACACCAGACAGGCGGAGTGGAACAGCGGTATAGACAATGGACAGAATAACGGTTACCAGGTTCCATACCAGGGTGGATACCATGCAGCAGCACCTCAGGATGTGGGATATAATCTCAGAAGTAAAATGTGTATGCTGTTGGAAGAGTGGGGCGTGAAAGTAAAATATCATCACCACGAGGTAGGGGGTCCCGGTCAGATGGAAATTGAAGTAGAGCTGGGCGACATGGTGGAAATGGCAGATAAGACTATGATCGTTAAATATGTTCTGAAAAATGCAGCAGCGGCAGAGGGCAGAACAGTCACATTTATGCCAAAGCCGATTCATAAAGAGGCAGGTAACGGTATGCATGTGCATATGCTGCTCATGAAGGACGGAAACCCGATTTTCTACGATAAAGACGGTTATTCAGGATTGAGTGAGACGGCTCACTACTTTATCGGCGGACTGCTCAAACATGTTGCTTCCCTGTGCGCATTCACCAACCCATCTACCAACTCTTTCAAACGTCTGGTGCCGGGATATGAAGCGCCTGTTACTATTGGATATGCAACGTCCAACAGAAGTGCAGTTATCCGCATTCCGGCATATGCAAAGAAGCCGGAGGCCAAGAGATTTGAACTGCGCAACCCGGATGCAACCGCCAATCCATACTATGCGTATTCCGCAATCCTCATGGCAGGACTGGATGGGATCAAGAATAAAATAGACCCGCGCAGTCACGGATGGGGACCTTTTGACTATAACCTGTATTCTCTGTCTCCTGAGGAGCAAAAAAAGATTCAGAGCCTGCCCCGTTCTATGGGAGAGGCGCTGGATGCTCTTGAAAATGACCACGAATACCTGACAGCAGGCGGGGTATTCCCTCAGCGTCTTATTGACATCTGGCTTGACAGGAAGAGAAAAGAGCTGCAGGAGATTGAACAGATCCCCAGCCCTTCAGAATTTAAATACTACTATGACTTATAAATAATAATACTACGAAAATAACAATAACATGAGCGGTTACAGGCGGGATTTCCGAGAAATTCCGCCTGTGATAAAATATAATTGATAGACGGAATTTAGTTTACATAATTATGACAGACGGAGGTACATCATGGAGAACACGGGAAACCAGCCCAGACGCTTCTGCAGAAAATGCCTTCTTCAGGACATGGACGAAGGGCAGTATTTTGACGATATGCGAAAATATATTGAGAATCTGGATGCAGATTTGAAGGTCACTTCAGAGCTTTATGATGAGAGACTTGCATTTTGCAGGGAATGTGATAATTTAATAAGCGGAATGTGCAGAGTCTGCGGCTGCTTCGTGGAGATGCGCGCAGTCATGAAAAAAAACAGTTGTCCGGGAATGCCTAGTAAGTGGTAAGAAGGAGGGCATGGTATGAATTTTGAAGAAGATTATATCATGAGAATGATCAAGGATATGGTGAAAGCGCTGGCCAGTGTTGTTCTGGGTAGAAGATTCACTGAGTATGAGGTGGAAGAGGAAAAAGCCAGTGACACGGATTTTCTCTACCGGGATATTATCGAAATGGCAGACAAGGGAAAAATTAATGAGGCGGAAAATATACTTCTCACAGATATGGACCAGTCTGACAGCAGATACTTGGAGATGGCTATGAGCTTTTATATTCATATCAACAAGTACACAGATGAATTTCTGGCTGCGAACGGTTTCAGCAGACAGGAAATTTTGGACGGTGTGGAAGCGCTTGCAGAGGCAAACGGTATAAAAGGTTTGGACGGACTGTCTGACACATTATAGTCAGACAGTCCGTTTTTAAATTATTGATTTCGGAGATTACAGATTTGGGTGGTCACTAGCTTCAAAGGTCACAAATTTCGGGAGTGTGAAACTTTTTCTGTAAATATGTGATTGAAGGGTTCTTCTATGATAAAATCAAAATAATCATAGGAGGGCCTTTTATTATGGCAAGAGAGAAAAAACCTGTACATCGGGTACAAATGACAGAAGGAAAACGTAACATTATCCATCAGCTCCTGGAAGAATACGATATTCAGACAGCTGAAGATATTCAGGATGCTCTGAAAGATCTTCTGGGTGGAACAATCAAAGAAATGTTAGAAGCAGAAATGGAGGATCATCTGGGATATGAAAAATCTGAACGCTCTGATAACGAGGATTACCGAAATGGCTACAAACGCAAACGCGTAAACAGCAGTTATGGTACCATGGAGATTGAGGTCCCTCAGGATCGCAAATCCACTTTTCAGCCTCAGGTCGTAAAAAAACGCCAGAAAGATATTTCAGATATTGATCAGAAGATCATTTCTATGTACGCCAAAGGGATGACCACCCGACAGATTTCTGAAACGATCGAAGATATTTACGGCTTTGAAACTTCGGAAGGATTTATTTCTGATGTAACAGATAAGATCCTTCCTCAGATCGAAGACTGGCAGAACCGTCCCTTAGATGAAGTATATCCGATCCTTTTTATCGATGCGATCCACTATTCTGTCCGGGATAACGGGGTGATCCGCAAACTAGCGGCATATGTGATCCTGGGGATCAATACGGAAGGAAAAAAGGAAGTCCTTACCATTCAGGTTGGAGATAATGAAAGCTCTAAATATTGGCTTTCTGTTCTGAATGAATTAAAAAACCGGGGTGTAAAAGACATCCTGATCCTTTGTGCCGACGGTCTGGCCGGGATCAAAGAAGCCATCGCGGCTGCCTTCCCCAAAACAGAATATCAACGCTGTATTGTCCATCAAGTAAGAAATACCCTGAAATATGTTCCGGATAAAGACAGGAAGGCTTTTGCAACGGATCTGAAGACAATCTATCAGGCGCCAGACGAAAAGAAAGCTCTGGCAGCCCTTGAGAGGGTAACAGAGAAATGGACACCAAAATATCCGAATTCCATGAAACGCTGGAAGGATAACTGGGATTCTATTTCTCCGATCTTCAAGTTTTCAGCAGATGTCCGGAAGGTCATATACACGACCAATGCCATAGAATCCCTGAATTCCACGTATCGGAAATTAAACCAGCAGAGAAGTGTATTTCCGAGCGATACAGCGCTGCTGAAAGCCCTGTATCTAGCCACTTTTGAAGCAACAAAAAGGTGGACTACCACCATCCGGAACTGGGGCCAGGTCTACGGTGAACTGAGTATTATGTATGAGGGACGGCTTCCAGAATAAAAAACAGTTTGGTTAAAACAGGCGGAAAAGCCGCCTGCTATTGACATGCCATCCTCTGGATGGTATATATAAAACAAAGGTGGAATACCTAATTTCTAAGCATTCCACCAAGTCTTATCATAGAAGAATCCTATTTACAGACTTTTCTTCATACCCTCCAAATTTCAGCATCCACTAATTTCCACAGGCCCCAATTTCTGTAGTCACTGATTTTGGCGGTCATTGGTTTCAAAGTTTTCTATTTTCAGTGGTTACAAATTTCTACAGCTATTAATTTTCATAGTCACAAATTTCAGCAGTCACCAAATTCCACATTCATTAAGTTTGACAGTCATAAACTCCGGCAGTCACCAAGTCTCATAGTCACTAAGTTTGGCGGTCACTAAGTTTGGCGGTCACTAAGTTTGGCGGTCACTAAGTTTGGCGGTCACTAAGTTTAACAGTCGCAAATTCCTAAAGTTACTAATTTCCGTCGTCCCTAATATTTCTATCTTCCAATCATTCTCACCAATATAACGATTGTATCGTGTTTATCCTATTTCAGAAAAATTCCAGACATCAAAAAACATCCAATATCTCCAATAAATCCTATAACAGTCCCCAATACCAATTTTTTTCAAAATACTACTTGACACATTATACTATGCAATGTATAGTATAATGCATAAGGAGGCGATATCATGGACACACAGCTAAAAAAAGGTTTTCTGGAATTTTGTGTTCTTGCTGCATTATACAGATCGGATTCCTACGGCTACCAGATAATAAAGGATATATCCTGCTGCATTGAGATATCAGAGTCAACACTGTATCCGATACTAAAGCGTCTGGAATCGAATGGGAGTCTGGAGACGTATTCCGTGGAACATAACAGCCGTCTGCGCAAGTATTACAGGATAACAGAGGCAGGCAAAAAACATATCCAGGAGTTTCTCGACGACTGGCAGCAGGTGACAGATATATATGAATTTGTGAAGGGAGCAGTTGAATATGAGGAAGGATGAATTTTTGAGCAGTCTGGAACGGCTGCTGCGGAGTCTGAAGAGGGAGGAGCGAAACAAGTTCCTGTCCTATTATTCGGAAATGATTGATGACTATATGGAGGACGGATGCGGAGAGGAAGAAGCTGTGGAGCGGATCGGAAGTCCCGGTGAGATAGCCCAGGAAATCCTCACCGACAGAGAGGAACGGCCCGCAAAGCCTACCCCTGCCTGGCTTAGGGTTGGAGTTATTGTGCTGCTGATCCTGGGTTCACCGCTCTGGGGCAGTCTGGTTCTGGCAGCTCTCTGCTGTGCGCTTGCTGCTGTAATTTTAGTATTGAGTGCCTATGTGGTCATCTGGTGTATTCCTGTTATTTTCGGTGCGTTATCGGTATCCAGTCTTTTGCTTGCACTGGTAAGCACAGTGGGTTCAGCCATTTTACTGTTTCAGGATACAGCTACAGGCTTGGTACAGATGGGAGCAGGGATTTTATCTGCCGGCATCTTTGTCGTGGCAGCACTGATCACCTGGGAACTGGGCAAAAGATTCGTGGTAGTTACAACAAAATTCAGCAAATGGCTTGCAAGTTTGTTTCAGAAAATGAGAGGTGTTAAGGCATGAATATAAAATCATTAAAAAGTAAAATCCTTCTGCTTGGTATTATTTTTATGCTGGTGGGAACTACTGTGGGACTCATCGGTTTCGGGATCACCGGGTTTGAGCCGGATAAGCTGTTAAAATGGAGTGAAAACAAATGGTACCAGACAGTTAACTATGATAACGGACGTTTCTGGATGGGGATAAGGCTGAATGACGGGCGCTATATCACCAGCTTTGGCAGCTTTTGACAGATAAAAGATCAGTCATCCATATTTTTATAATAAAAAACGGCAAGCTGGGTTCTGTCCCGCAGGCTCAGTTTGTCTAAAATAGTGCTTAGATAATTCCGCACAGTGCCCTCACTGAGATAGAGGCTCTGTGCGATTTCTTTGTTATTCAGGCCTTTTGCCACCAGTTCGATCACATCCATTTCCCTGTCCAGGATTCCATATTTGCCCAGGTCTCTTTGCTGGGTTCTTTCCATCATTTTAGGGATTTTTGTGATGATCTCACTGCCGAATACGCTCTGACCGGACATGACAGAGTGCAGGGCAGGGGCAATAGTCTCAATATCCTGTTTGATCAGATAACCCTTGGCACCGATACGCAGGGCACGGATAATATATTCATCGTCGGAAAATGTGGTCAGAAAAAGAATCCTGGCATCAGGATGCTTTTCCAAAATCTTGGCGCCTGCGTCCAGTCCGGAGCAGCTTCCCATCTGGATATCCATGAGCAGAATATCGGGAAGCATTTCTTTATACAGGCGGACGGCTTCCTCTCCGCTGTTTCCTGAGGCACATACCTCAATTCCTGGCTCTGCCTGCAGGATGGTTTTCAGCGAAATACATACAAAAGGGTCATCATCAACAATTATTATTTTCATGAAAAAACACCTCACATCAATTCATTTTGACGGTTATCATGGCTTCTGTCCCTGCTTTGGGATAGAAATAAAGATACGAAAGCCATTGTGTATCTCTATTCTGAAGATACCGTGAAAATCCTCCACCCGTTCCCTCATATTTATAAGGCCGATACCGCCCGTTTTTGCGGCTGTTGTCTGTGTTCCGTTGTCACGGATGATCACCTGATAAAATCCGGGATGCTCCAACACTGACAGGAAAGCTTTGGTGGCATTACTGTGCCGGGAGATATTGGACAAGGCCTCACGGACAATAGCTATAATGCAATATTTCAGTTCTTTTGATTCGATTTCAGCATTATAATCCAGCGTGACAGGGCAGAAGCTGAACTCACCTGTCAGCCGTGAAAGAACCATATACAGATCCACGGATTCCTCATGCAGATCATGGACGCTGCTCCGCACATTGGTCATAGCATCATCCAGTGTGGTTTTTACAGAAGCAAGCTGTTCGGAAAGTTCTTTCTGACTTTTCCATATAACCTGCATGGCTCCTATCTGGAATAGGGAACGTGTCAGGAGATGCCCCACATTGTCGTGTATTTCTCGGGCAATCCGGTTTCTTTCCGTCAGGGTGGCAAGCTGGATTTCATATTCCTGTTTCTCCATCAGCTCTCTGTTTTTCTCTTCCAGATGGAGCGATTCTTCCCGGGTGCTGTCCTGGGCAAGATGGAACTCTGCCATCATATTTTCATATTCCGTTGTCCGCCGGGATATGTACAGTGCCAGCAGACCTGTAAAAAGAAACATGAAAAATGATGAGACCGTGAAGCTGTGGAAATGGTACAAATAAAGGGGAACCCAGGCAAAACGCAGATACCATTTCTTTGATCTGAAGCAGTCGTAAAAAAACAGCGGAAGAAATAAAGCCAGATCAGGGAGAAAAAGGGAGAGAACAAGCCCTCCTGCACAGAGATATTCCATAGGCCGTTCCCTGTCAATATAGGAAATAAAGGAGGAGGCGCTGACGGATAATAACAGCGCTGAGATAAGAGGAATATCAATAGGATGTCCAAAAAGATTTAATGTACAGAGTATGAAAATAATGGCTTTATCCTGTAGCTGCCTCATACATTCCCTCCTTTCCCGTTCCTATCACATCAAAGTTTGTATATAGAGTGTATCACAGGAAGGTGTAAAAAGTAAGGTGCAGCAGAAAGAAATGACAAATGTCATATACAGAGGCAGGTATTTATGACACTGCTCACTGTCTCGGACAGAGGATCATTGCTAAAATGGTATCAGATAAAAAAAGACTAACTATTAAAGAAAGTCAATAAATAGTTTCAAAAACAGAGATGTTTTGAGTATAGTGGCGATGACTTATTCATCGCAATCAGTACCTTGAAAATTGCATGACAAATAGAGCATCGAGTATGATGCTCTGACAAGAAGATATGATGTTGGAAGAATTAGATTGCTTTTTGGTATTGCTGTCCAGTGCGTTCGAGATGATAAATTAGCCGAACTAGTTTCTTGGTCGCGTGAGACATTGCAACATAGTAATGCTTGCCTTCAGCTCGTTTCTTGGCAAGATAAGCCTTGTAGGTTGGATCCCATAGACAAACATATGCGGTTGCATTAAACAGAGCATATCTAAGATATCTAGAACCACGTTTTTCCATTCTGGCATAACAGTTATCTAACTGGCCGGATTGATAGGTAGAAGGCGACATTCCTGCATAAGCAAGGATCTTATCTGGAGAGTCGAATTGGCTAAAGTCACCTATTTCAGCAATAATCATGGCACCCATTCGATAGCTGATTCCAGGAATGCTAAGGATTGGAGAATTGATTTCATCCATGATGACTTTAATCTCGTTTTCAATCTCTTCGATTTCAGAATCTAGCTCTCTAATGAGCTTAATGGTGTGCTTTAATTCAAGCGATTTAGCTGGCATATTTGAACCGATAGAGGTTCTTGCAGCCTCTCTAAAAGCGATAGAGGTTTCTTTTGTGTAGTGGCCTTTAGATGCGGTTTCAAGAAGATTTGAAAGTCTTGTGAGATGTGCATTAGCTACCTGTTTTGCACCAGGAAATTCGTAGAGTAACTCATAAACAGAATTCTGATGAAGTGTTGGAACAAGCTTTTCTAACTCAGGGAAAAGGATACATACAAGACGGGATATAGATGTTTTAAGCTTCGCGCGTTCTTTAACTTTATCAAAACGATAGCGAGTAAGTGACTTAAGCTCTTCGTTGTGATACGATGTGTCTGAGTAGGACTTTAAGTTCACGTCAGACATTAGCATAGAAGCAATTGTATGGGCATCAACTTTATCCGTTTTCGTCTGTCTAAGGCTTAGACTTTTTCTGTACAGATTAGTATGTAACGGGTTGATAACAAAGGTGGCCAGACCTTTATCAAGCAGATATCCGAGAAGATTGTAACTATAGTGTCCAGTGGCTTCTAGGCCTACTTTTACTTTAGAAGCATCTTCCATAACGGATTCTATTTTCTGATAAAGCTCGTCGAACCCATCGAGATTGTTTTTGATGGTAAAAGCCTTGAAAAGGACTTCGCCATCAGAGTTTGTGATAAAGCAATCATGCTTATCTTTTGCGACATCAATTCCTACGTAAATCATATAGGACCTCCTGATATAAAGTATTGATACTGTCTTAAGATCCACAGGGCTCCTTGCAATCGTAACCTACTTCTTGATAAACCGTCATGCGGTAACTAACTGATTAACAAATAAACAAAGAGACTGTGGTTGGAGCCTTTTTTAAACCATCAAGTGGTAGGAGGTGATAACCAATCCACAGTATCTTAAAATAGCATAGTCAAACCTGTAGAAAAGGTAAAGAAAGACTATGACTTTATATAATAGTAGGAGAGGATAACTTATGATCATAGAAGTAAACAATCTTGTAAAACGATATAAAGACCTGGTAGCTCTGGACCATTTTAATCTTCAGGTAAACAAAGGTGAGATATACGGCCTGTTAGGACCAAACGGCAGCGGCAAGACCACAGCTATCAACTGTATGCTGTCTCTGCTGAAATATGACAGAGGTGAGATCAGGCTTTTCGGTGAACCCATGGTACCTGACAACCGCGCAGTCAAGCAGCGGATAGGAGTTGTCATGCAGAATGTGGCTGTCTTCAATGAACTGACCGTATATGAAAACATTGACTATTTCTGCGGTATGTATGTACCTGAAAAAGTGAAAAGAAAAAGTTTGATAGAGGAAGCATTGGAATTTACAGATTTAAAAGATTTCAGAAAATTTCTGCCTAAAAAACTCAGCGGCGGTCTTCTGAGACGTCTGAATATTGCCTGCGGCATAGCCCACAAGCCGGAGCTGATCTTTATGGATGAACCAACAGTTGCCGTTGACCCTCAGAGCAGAAACAGTATTCTGGAGGGCATCAAAAGACTGAATAAGAACGGCGCCACTATTATCTATACCACGCACTATATGGAAGAAGTGGAACAGATCTGTTCCCGCATCATGATCATGGATAAAGGCAGAGAGATCGCATCGGGAACAAAAGAGGAACTGAAAGGCCTGATCCGCACAGGGGAAAAGGTGACTGTGGAGATTTCAGAACTTCCGCCGGATCTTATGGTTAAAATGCGGAGTGCGGAAGGTGTTCTTCATGCAGAGTATGAGGACAGTCTTTTGAAAGTGCAGTGTGAGAGCGGCGGGCACAGCCTTATAGCTCTTTTGGATATTCTCAGGAAAAACAATATATATTTTGGCAGGATATTTTCTGAGCCGCCTACATTAAATGATGTATTTCTGGAAATTACAGGAAAAGAACTGAGGGATTAGGAGGGATTGATATGTTTTGGAATATTTACAGCAAACGTTTACTCAGTTCCATACGAAACAAAGACCAGCTCATATGGATCTGGGCGTTTCCGCTGATCCTGGCAACTCTGTTTTATTTCTGCCTGTCATCCGTGGCGGAGGCGGATCATCTGGAAGCGGTACCCACAGGTGTGGTCACAGATGCGGCGTATGAGGAAAACCCTATATTTGACCAGGTTCTTGACCAGGTGGGAAGCGGGAAGGATGCCCTGTTGAAAATAACAAAATATACACAGGAAGAGAAAGCGGACACCGCTCTGGAAAAGGGCGACATTGACGGATATATTCGTTTAAAGGATAATGCCCCGGAACTTGTGGTAAAGCAGGAGGGCATGAACCAGACACTCCTTAAGAGTTTTCTGGACCGTTATGTGCAGACAGAGGGCAATATAAGGGCGGTCATGGAAAAAAATCCCGGGTACGCTTTTGATGCAGAGGAGATCATGGAGGGGATTTCCCTGACGGAGAATATGTCCCTCTCCTCGCAGCCCAACAACCCTACACTGAACTATTACTATGCATTGATCGCAATGGTGTGTATGTATGGAGGGATGCAGGGGCTTATGAGTATCACATATCTCCAGGGAAATCTGTCATCTCTTGGAGCCAGGCGGATGATGGCGCCTCTGGGAAGAATGGGTGTGATCTTCTGTGACATGCTGGGAAGCATAACTGTTCATATGATGAGTCTGTTGTTCCTGCTGTTTTACATCACAGTGATATTAGGCCAGGATTTTGGTGACAGGCTGCCACTTCTTGTCCTGACCTGTTTGGTGGGCACCATCTTAGGCGTGGCGTTCGGCACAGCGGTGAGCTGTCTCACTAAGTTAGGTGAGGGGATGAAGGTGGGAATCCTGGTATCAGTCACCATGTTCTGCTGCTTTGGGGCGGGCATGATGACATCAGGCATGAAATACCTGTTGGATCAGAACGCGCCGGTTGTCTCCTGGCTGAACCCTGCCGCAAGAATATCAGATGCTTTTTACTGCCTGTATTATTTTGACGACTATCAGAGATACTGCCGGAACATAGTCGTAATCCTTGCTATGGCAGCGGTATTGTTTCTGGTGTCAGGAATATTTTTGAGGAGGCAGAGTTATGAGAGTATTTAAAGCATGTCTTTTGGTAATAAAACGCAGGATGGTTATGTTTGCCACCTATTTTTTCATATTCATAAGTTTGTCCATTTTACTCTCACAGTTTTCCAGTGAGGATCATACGGGCGGGTTTGAGGAGAGCCGCCCCACATTTACTGTGATAAACAGAGATAAAGAAACACCATATACAGAAAAAATGATGGATTTTTTAAAAGCTCACGGAACCTGGGTGCCCTTGAAAGATGATAAGGAAGCTCTTCAGGATGCCAGATTCAATGATGCTGTCAGTTATATCCTGATCATACCAGAAGGGTTTCAGGACGCCCTGCAGAGCGTAAAACCTGTGAAGCTTCTGGAAAATATGACGCAGGATTCCGCCTCAGGCTATCAGATGAGTAGTTATGTTAACCAATACTGGGAGTATATAAGGACCTGGGAAAAAATAGAGGGAAAACCGGACAGAGAAAAGACGGCGGATGAAGTTTTAAAACTGCTGAGCAGCAGTGTAAAAGTGGAAAAGCGGCAGTATTTAAAAACGCAGCCTGTTTCCCAAGGCTATGGAGCACAGTATCAGGTAGCGCCATATATTATCCTTGTCATCTGTGTGTTGTGCATTACATCTATTTTTCTCAGTTTCCAGCGTCCGGATATCAGGATGAGGAATTTGTGTGGGCCGTTAAAGCCATTTACGCGGCTGTGGCAGATGGGGCTGGGATGTGCCTGTGTGGGTATTGTATTTTGGATTCTGCTTACCCTGGCTGGGTTTGTCATCTATTATGATTCAGTGAAGAATATGGATATCAGGATAACGGCATTGATCCTATTGAACAGCTTTATCATGCTCCTGTTTGCAATGGCTGTCTCCGTGCTGGCATCACTTTTTGTAAAGGATTCCAATACCCAGAATGCTGCTGCCAATATACTGGCGCTGGGCCTGTCCTTCCTGGGCGGAGCCTTTGTGCCAACCAGCATTATGGGAGAAAGTGTTTTGAAGTTTGCCAAATGCCTGCCTGTGTACTGGTATGAGGAATGTCTCAGCAAGATCAGCGGACTGACCGGGTTTGGCATGGAAAATCTGCTCCCGGTGTGGAAATGCATGGGCATACTGCTGGGCTTTACCGCCGCGGTTCTCTGTGTCACTTTAGCGGTCAATAAGCAGAGAAGCGGGGCAGAGGAATCCTTTGGAAGTAACAAGACGGAAATAGAATGGTAGCGGTTAAGCTGCCGGACTTCATTTTCAAGAGTCTGTGAGTATGACCTTGATATTATGAAGTCCGGCCGGGCCGTGACTCCGGCTTAAAAAATACAGGAAACAGTCAAAAGAAGGAGCAGTCCCACTGTATTCAGCAACAGAAACAGCAGCAGATAGGATTTTAAATCCGCCTGTTCGGTTTTCAGATAAAATTTCAGAGATATCAGACTTGCAAGGGAGGCAATGGGAGTTCCAAGGCCTCCCAGATTTGTCCCGAGAAGAAGCGCTTTCCAGTTATCCGTAAAAGAAGATAAAAGCACTGCGGCGGGAACATTGCTGATGATCTGGCTGGACAGTACAGCCGTCAGCATTCCGTTTTTTTCCATAAGCGCTGATAAAAAGGTGCGCACAGACTCCATTCTTCCCAGATTTCCCGAAAAGATAAAAAAACACACAAAAGTAGCCAGCAAAAAGTAATCCACATTCCGAAATAAATCCCGGGAGAAAAGCAGCAGGCATACAAGAACGCATAAGGTCAATGCCTGATAAGGCAGAACGTGAAAGATAGTCAGCAGGCACATAAGGAAAAGCACTGCAAAGACTGCCAGAAGCCGTGGCTGTTCCAGGGGTGAGGACTCTTTAAAGTACACCCTTATGGGTTCCCGGCGCACAAAAAAGATACAGATCAAGAGAAGTGCCAGGCTTAGGGCCGCAAAGGGAAGCATGGTGAGGAAAAAACTGCCCATTCCCAGGTCATATCTGGAACAGAGGTAAAGGTTTTGCGGGTTTCCCGGAGGTGTGGCCATACTCCCCAGGTTCGCGGCAATAGTCTGCAGCACAACAACAGGTGAGGTATACTTATCCTGCTTTATAATATGCAGTACCAGTATGGTGAATGGTACAAAAGTAAGGAGTGCCACATCGTTTGTGATCACCATGGAGCTGAAAAAGGGGAGGAGGACCAGTACAAGGACAAGTCCGCGCATATGGTTCTGGGCACCCAGAAGCTTTTCTGCCAATATACGGAAAATGCCGCATTTCTGGAAACCTGCTGTTACAGCCATCAGACAGAACAGAAGGCATAAGGTGCGCAGGTCAATATAGCCGGCATATGCCCCGTCCGGTTTTACAACAAGCATGGAGAGCAGAGCAAAAAAGAAAGAGATACAGAATACGGTCTCTTCTTTGATAAGTCTATGTAGTTTGGATTTCATGATCATCAGCCTCACAAGAAAAGCCGTCTCTTGTCGGAGACCAAAGTAATGGTCTTCGGCAGGATGCGGCTTTTATTTTATACTTTGATATTCAAGCTTATGCATTCTGTGCTTTGATGGATTCCAGAGCCAGGGCAAGCTGATCCGGGCAGGATGTGCCGCGTCCGCCGCAGTCAGTTCCTTTCAGGCGTTCAATGACTTCGTCCACCTTCATTCCTTTTACAAGGCTGGCAATTCCCTTTGTATTGCCGTTACAACCACCATTGAACTTCACAGATGCAATGGTATCTCCGTCCAGTTCAATTTCGATGGAACGGGAACAGACACCTCTTGTTTTATATACTGTCATGATATATTCCTCCATTCGTATTATCCTGCGGATAATTATAGCAGATATGCGGGGAAAAGAAAATAGGTGATTTTGCAGAGAAATCTTGTCAGGGGTCTTCTGAACAGAGGTGAATCGCCGATCATTCCAAGACTTAAAAGCCATAGAATCCGGAGGTGATGCATATGACAATATTTTTATAATTGCATGCTAAATAAAAATTTGCCAAAATAAAGGAGAGATATGTATAAATAATATTGCCTATCAAAACAAAGACATTGTATCTAAAATCCTCGGAGAAGGAATGAAGGAAAAATCATTCTCAGTGATAGTGCAGTTATTTAATTTGCGATGTACTAGTGAAATGGCGACAGATAACCTTTTTAAATTGGAAGACAGCAGTTATGCGGTTGTGGACTACGAAAGCTCATTTTCGGAAAAGTGCAAAATTAAATATGTAAGCCACATAACCCGGATTCTGAAAAAGTACGGGAGCAGAATCCGTCTCAGGATGACCGTCCTGTGTACATCTGATATGAGCCGTATCAATACGGTACTGAACGTTGGATGTCTGCGGCTCAGTATTGAGGCGGGATATCTGTCTTCCATAGAAACGGACAAAGTGCTGGAAACTGTCAGGAAACAATCATTACCTTTTCAGATAAGATCATTGAACCGGAGTACGCAAGAAAAGTAGAGGAGTGGATCAAGATGACAAAATAAATAAATCCCCTTGCATTTCACAAGGCACTCTGCTAATATAATACCAACAAAGCACAAAACATCGACGGAGATGAATCTCCCACTGTTTTGTGCTTTTTTCTGTTTACTCAAAGGAAAGCAGCTTCCGGGGAAAATGCAGCGTCACTGCGGCTCCGCAGTCCGGTTCTCCGCTTATAGATACGGAGCCTCCATGTGTTCGCATGATACGCTCAACGATGGTAAGCCCTACGCCGGTCCCCTCAAACTCAGAGGCATCGTGCAGCCGTGAAAATACCTGAAACAGCCTGCCGGAATTTGCAGGATCAAATCCTACTCCGTTGTCTTTGATGGTTATTATAAGCCCGGCCGCGTCTGTTGTACAGGAAGTGGTTATCTCAGCAGTCTCCCGGTGCCGTGTGAATTTAACAGCGTTGCTGAAAATATTCTGGGCCAGCAGCTTCATGAGAGCGGGGTCAGCGTTCAGCATGGGCATCTCCTCCACAGAAATGCGAAATTTCCGTTCAGGTTCCAGTCCGGCCAGCTCTTCAACGGTCTTGCGAAAAATCCCGGCAAGATCCACCGGCTGGAGGTGGGATTCTATCTGTGCTGTGTGGGAAAGCTCCAAAAGCCGCTCCACCATTTCCAGGAGCTGGCTGCATTTTTCGTCCAGCAGACCGGAAATAGTTTCCGTTTCTTCATTTTTCCTGTCTGAGCAGGTGCCCGTCAGCATAGCGGCAAGCTGCCGAAGTACCAGAAGCGGGGACTTTAAGTCATGGGAAACGTTGTGGCAGAACAGGTCTAGTTCCTGATAGGCGTCCTTTAGTCTCTCTGACTGGCTGACAATGCGAATCTGGTTTTTTACTCTTGCCAGCAGTTCTAGAGGCCGAAAGGGTTTGGACACATAATCCTGTCCACCTGCCAAAAACCCCTCCTGTATACTGCGCTCGTCATCGCTGGCAGTGACAAAGATAATGGCAATATCCTCATATTCCTTCTCTGCGCGTATGGAGCGGCATACCTGGAAACCGTTCATGCCTTCCATGGACACGTCAAGAAGCACAACTGAGGGTCTCTGTCTCCGGATAAGACGCAGAGCATCCTTTCCGTTCAGGGCCACGCGGATAGGATATCCCAGCTCCCGGAGAATATTTCCGGCATTTTGCAGATGTTCCGGTACATCATCGACGATCAGAATATTTACGGGGGTCATAGGCCGGACCTTCTTTCCTTAAAATAATAGTATTTATAGTAACGATTCCACGGACTTTTGATTTATCAACCGTTACATATTATAGATTGAAGAAGGAGAAGATGCAACTGTGAAAAAGAAATTAGTAAAACAAAAGACTCTCAATGTCATGATATTTTCTGCCATGTTTCTGGTACTGGTATTTGTCATAATCAATACGGTTATCCTCAGGCAGTACATGCACAGGGAAGTGAAGGCAGAAAGGCAGAAGTCCCGCTGCGAAATGCTGTGCCGTGAGATTCTGGATGCATCCGACAGTATGACCAATGAGATGCGGTGTTTTGTAGTTACAGGAAATGCAAAATACCTGGAAAACTACTGGAAGGAGCGATACGTGACAAAATCCCACGACAATGCCATAGCCCGTCTGGAGGAGACAAACCTGACGGGAAAAGAGAGGGAAATGCTCACAGATATCAAAAGGAATCTGGATCTTCTCATGGATGTGGAGATACGTGCCATCCGTCTGGCAACAGACGCGGGCCATATAGAAGCTGAGATTCCCGGAGCAGTGCGCAGTTATGTGCTGAATATAGAGGACAGCCGCATGAATGAGGAGGAGAAAGCGGACAAAGCAAAGGAAATCCTTTTTAACGGAGACTATACCTTTGAAAAAGAAACCATACGGCAGAGAATAGAAAAATTCCAGGAAGTGATCAAGAACCGCCAGGAGGGAGAACTGGCCGTGGCAGAGCATCAGACAGACATTGTGCTTGGCATACAGGAAATACTGCTTCTTGTCATTTCCGCTATTCTGATCATGATTTTTATGTTGGTATACCGGTACTTTACCCGGCCTGTTGTACACTATTCCCATCAGCTTGAAACATACCGCGCCGACAGTGAGGAAACACCGGTGCTGCTGATACCCGAAGGATCCGCGGAGCTTCGCATGTTTGCCGGGAAATTCAACGAGGTCAGCCGCAGAATGCAGGAGGCATCCAAGGCGAAAAGTGAGTTTCTTGCCGGCATGAGCCATGAGATCAGAACTCCTCTCAATACTCTCTCGGGATACCGTTTCCTTTTGGGACAGACAAAGCTGGATGCAGAACAGCAGGAATATGTGGATGCCATGGAAAAAGCGGACCTGCTTCTGCAGCAGAATATCGGAAATGTCCTGGATTATTCCAGATTGTCGGCAGACATGTCTCGTCTGGAGCGCACAGAATTTGATATACGGGAACTGTTTGACAGCCTGGAAACTGTTTTCAGGTACCGGGCAGAGGAAAAAGGCCTGTACCTGAAAATGATCATAAGTGAGGAGCTGCCCCGGTATGTAAAGGGCGACATGGGAAAAGTCAGACAGGTGCTGACAAATCTCATAGGCAATTCCGTCAAGTTCACAGCAAAAGGCGGCATTACAGTACAGGCAGACAGATCCTCCTCCGCCTCTTTTCACGCAGAGGGAGAAACCCTTAAATATTATAATTTTCTCAATGAATCCATGAAAAAAGACGAAAGGTTGTTCTGGCTCACGATCACAGTGGCGGACACAGGGATCGGTATAGCAAAAGAGGATTGGGGACGTATCTTCCGGCCTTTTGAACAGAGCGAGAGAAATACTTCCAGAAAATACGGCGGAACAGGCCTTGGTCTTTCCATATGCAGAAAACTGACGCAGCTCATGGGCGGGCAGATTTATCTCACTGAGCGCAGTGTGGGGAGCTGTTTTGTGGTCAAGATACCGCTCAGGACTGCCGATACAGACTGCGTACCCTGTATGATATCGGATGACGGCACGTTGTTCCCCCAATATCCCAACAGAAAAATCCTCCTGGTGGAGGATAATCGAATAAACCAGAAGATGGAGAAAAAAATCCTGGAATTCTTCGGTCTGCAGGTCCATACAGCTTCGTCGGGGAATGATGCAGTAGAAAAATGCCTGGATGAGGAATATGAACTGATTTTTATGGATATCCACATGGAGGATATGGACGGCTATACAGCAGTGGAAAAAATCCGCGGCTGCGGCAAAAATATGATCACGCCGGTGGCAGCGCTGACTGCTGATGTGGAGAAGGAAAATCTGCGAAGATGTCTTCTGGAGATGGATGGCTATGTGCTGAAACCCATGCGTGCAGAAAAACTTCCCGCTGTCCTGAAGGAATTTCTCGGAGCACCTGCTGCTATCGTCCGCTCAGGGTCGGATTCCCGCAAAGAGGAAACAGAGATGCTGCTTAAAATGAGAGGGCAGTTTTCAAAACGCCATGAAACGGACATACAGGCACTTGTGTCCCTGGCGGCAGAGGGAGACCGGGAGGAGTTGAAAAAGAAAACACATATGCTGAAAGGTCTGACAGCCACACTGCAGATGGGATCTCTGAATGAAAAAATAGTCCGGCTGGAACAAATGCTGGAGGATCACGCAGATAAAAAAGAGCTGGAAAAACAGGCAGAGGACATTGAGCAGGAATACAAAAGTTTCGTCCGAATACAAAACCGCCGGCAGGATGCAGCAAAAAATATCACGGACAGACCCGCGGATATACAGCAGTCATATGATTCTGCGGCTTTTGAGCTGTGCGGACTTCTGGAATTTGCTGATTTTACAGCTCTGGAGTTCTGGGAACAGAAAGAAGAGATATTCAGAAACCATATGGATAAGGATTCATTCAGCAGTCTTAAAAGTAAAATAGAAAACATGGAATTTCAGAAAGCATTAGAGATACTGGATAACTGTGAAGAGAGAAAGGCAGGGGAAAACAATGCAGAAATATCAGGTCCTTTTTGTAGATGATGACAGGGCTGCCGGCTATATTGTATCGCGGTTCAAAGTATGGGAGGAATCGGATTTTACTCTGAAAAGCATAGCCAGCAGCAGCACAGAGGCATTGAAACTCTTAGAAAAGGAGTTTTATGATCTTGTCATAACAGATATACGCATGCCGGGGATGGACGGTCTGGAACTCATACGCGTCATAAGAGAAAAATACCGAGGGACCGTCTGCGTTATTTCCAGTACCTACAGCGATTTTCAGTATGCCAGGGAGGGAATGCGCCTGGGAGCAGCAGACTACATATCCAAACCCCTCACAGACAGGAAAATGGAGGAGGGCCTTGCGCTTGTAAAAAACATACTCGACGAGCAGCGCAGCCGGAATCTCACAGGCGCTGATCTTCTGATGACCATTGATCAGGGACTGGAAAACAGGCTGTTGGAGAAAATACTGAAAGGGGAGGAGATACCGGATGAGCTGCTGGAAGACGCAGCAGCAGGCGCTGAGGCCCGATATCCGAAAGAGCCGGAGAAAATCGCCGGTATCTTAGAGTGCCTGATCCAAAGGATAAAAGAACAGATGCAGAAAAAATATCCCTGGCTTCGGCATTTTACAGACAGAGAAAATAAATTGTGCCCGGAAAGCTGCAGGGAAGATTTTGCAGCCTCACTGGGAAAGCTTTCCGCCCTGTCCCGTCGTTTCCAGCTCTCCGTCCAGGACAACACCCTGAACCGGATCTGCACCTGCCTGTCCGCGTACATAGGGGAAGCCGATGCGCTGGACAGGGCGGCAGAGGAGGTGGAGCTGAGCAAAGATTATATACGTGTGCTGTTCAGAAACAAAACAGGCATTGGGTTTAACAAATATATGACCATGATGCGCATGGAATATGCAAAAGAGCTTCTGAAAACATCCAACTTGAAGATTTACGAGATTGCTGAGGCCTGCGGATATTCCACCATTGACTATTTTGCGAAAAAATTCAAAGAATACACAGGCGCAGCTCCCATCCAGTACAGAAAAAACCACTGAGCACAGATTGAAGAATGAGCGGAAAATAGATTTTGTCAGGTAAAATATCAGAAATGTGGGGTAGTGCCCCTTTCCATTTTCCGTTATAGTAAGGGTGTAAGAAAAAAGAGAGAATAACAGCTGACAATGCCGTCATCCCCACGGAGGGAATGGCGGTTTTTTGTTACTTTGGAAAGGGGAAATCATATGAAAAACAAATATCTTAAAAGCGCGGTATCATTTATGCTGGCAGGCACTATGCTGTTCGGCCTGACAGCCTGCAGTGGAGGCGCCATAGCAGAGGCAGGCAGCACCGGAAAAACAGATAAGACAGAAGAGACAGCAAAATCTTCATCCTCCGGAGACACAGTCAAGGTGGGAATCCTGCATTCTCAGAGCGGCACCATGGCTATGGCAGAGAAACCCATGATAGAGGCAGCACAGATGGCCATTGATGAGATCAATGAGGACGGCGGCGTTCTCGGAAAACAGATAGAATACGTTCTGGAAGACGGTGCGTCTGACGCGGCAGTCTTTGCGGAGAAGGCCACAAAACTTCTGACAAAAGACAAGGTGGCAACAATTTTCGGATGCTGGACCAGCGCCAGCCGAAAAGCAGTGCTTCCCGTGGTGGAGGGCAATGACGGACTTCTCTGGTATCCGGTGCAGTACGAAGGGCTGGAATCCTCCCACAATATCATGTACACAGCACCCTGTCCCAACCAGCAGGCCATCCCGGCAATGGATTATCTGATGGAGAACTGCAAGGGAGATGACGGAACACTTAAGATTTTCCTGTTTGGTTCCGACTATGTATATCCCAGAACCACCAACACCATCATCAAAGCCATGCAGAAGGATTACGGCTATGAGATCGTAGGCGAGGAGTATATTCCTCTTGGTTACACAGACTGTTCCACAGTCATAACAAAGATCCAGGAGACAAAGCCCGATGTGATCATCAATACCATTAACGGTGATTCCAATGTATCTTTTTTCAAACAGTACAAGGACGCAGGACTCAGTCCCGACCAGATCCAGACCATGTCTTTTTCCTGCTATGAGGAAGATATCCGGGGTATGGGGGCTGAATACGCGGAAGGCCATCTCTTTGCATGGAACTACTTCCAGTCTGTTGACACAGAGGAGTCCAAAGCTTTCACGGAAAAATTCAAAGAGCTGTACGGTGAAGATAAAGTTACAGGCGACCCGGTGGTAAATGCGTATGAAGGTGTCTACCTGTGGAAAGCAGCAGTGGAAAAGGCGGGAACCTTTGACGTGGAACCTGTGATCGAGGCCTGCGAAAGCGGGGAAATTGAGGCTGAGACACCGGAAGGCCTGGTAACCATCGCAAAAGGAACTACCCATCACTGCCTCCAGAAAGTATTGGTTGGAAAATGCGATGCGGACGGACAGATCCAGACACTCTGGGAGACTGAGGACAGAGTTGAGCCGGATCCGTGGTTAAAGAGCTATGACTGGGCAAAAGACCTGAGTGTAGATACGGAATAACATGGCCCGAAACGGGAGAGGAGGGAGAAAAATGGATTTATTCTTTATGCAGATGTTCAACGCCCTGAGTGTCAGCTCCATACTTTTACTGGCGTCTCTGGGACTGGCGATCACTTTTGGGTTGATGGGCGTCATCAACATGGCCCACGGCGAGTTTATAATGATTGGCGCCTATGCCACTTATGTGGTTCAGAATATATGGAAACAGATTTTTCCGGAGGCTATGTTTGACTGGTACTTTCCTGCAGCGATTCTGGTATCCTTCCTGTTCACGGCACTGCTTGGTGTTCTGTTGGAGCGTGTTATCATATGCAGGCTGTACGGCAGGGCACTGGACAGCCTTCTGGTCACCTGGGGGATCAGCCTTGTGCTGCAGCAGTTGGTTCGGTCCGTCTTCGGGCCGGCCAATGTGAGCGTATCCTGTCCGTCATTTCTGGATAAGAACATCCATATCTTCGGCATGTTCTCCATGTCCTGCAAACGCCTCTTCATCTTCGGCCTGGCGGTTGTGTGCTGTGCACTCATTGGGTTTCTCATGTACCGGACCAGACAGGGGCGGAATATCAGAGCGGCAATGCAGAACCGTCCCATGGCAGCCAGCCTTGGCGTCAATACAGCAGCCTGCGATATGATGACCTTTGCTGTAGGCTCCGGATTTGCCGGAGTAGCGGGATGTGCCATTACATTTTTGGGCAGTATCGGGCCTACTGTGGGGCAGTCTTACATTGTAGACAGTTTTATGACGGTGGTAGTCGGCGGTGTGGGAAGGATCGTGGGCTGCATTACAGGCTCCACTGTCATTGGCGTGGGCGGGCCTGTGTTTGAATTCTTTACGAGTGCGTCCCTGGGAAAAGTCCTGATCTTCATTGTTGTGGTCATCATTCTTCAGTTCAGGCCCAAAGGTATCTTTTCCATCAGCAGCAGAGTACTGGATGAATAAAATGTCAGGAATATTTGGAGGTGACAAAATTATGGCGAATCACGCAGCGGCGAAAAAGCCGCGGTTTAAAGTAAAAGGAGACACAGTATTGATCACTTTGATCTGTGTATTTCTGGCATCTGCACCCTTCTATATGTCAGCATTCCGAACTAATATGCTGGGAAAATATATGTGCTTTGCCCTCATAGCTCTGGGGATCGGCATGATCTGGGGGCAGACAGGAATCCTGAGTCTTGGACACGGAGTATACTTCGGGCTTGGAGCTTACTGTATGGCAATGCACCTGAAGCTGGAGGCATCCGGCGGAGCACTCCCGGATTTCATGGCATGGAGCGCGTTAAAGAAGCTACCTGTCCTCTGGAAACCATTTGCCAGCCCCGTTTTCACTATTTTCTGTGTCATAGCAGTACCTATGCTGGTGGCAGCGGTAATCGGGTCCCTTACTTTTCTGAACAGGATACGGGGTGTGTACTTTTGTATCCTGTCCCAGGTACTTGCCTACGCTCTGGCCACTTTCCTCATCGGAAGACAGGAGTATTTCGGCGGCTCCAACGGCCTGACTAATTTTACCACAGTCTTTGGCATGACCATCAATTCACCGGGGACAAAGCTCATACTCTTTTATACGACGCTTGCGGTTTTGATACTGGCCTTTTGTCTATGCCGTTTTCTGGTCAACAGACGTGTGGGCAGAGTGTTTCTGGCTGTGAGGGATGCGGAGAACCGGGCAAGATTTACAGGGTATTCCCCGGCAGTGTATAAAGTGTTTGTCTATTGTCTGTCAGCAGTTCTGGCAGGTGTGGCGGGGGCGCTGTATGTCCCCCAGGTGGGAATCATTTCCCCATCTGATATCGGTATCTCCCCGTCCATTGAGATGGTCATCTGGGCAGCCGTGGGCGGCAAGGCATCCCTTGCGGGACCTGTTCTGGGGGCGCTTGTCATCAATTTTTTGAAAAGCCTTATATCAGAACAGTTTCCGGCCTTCTGGCAGTTCTTCATGGGTGGTATCTTCATCCTTGTGGTACTCTTTCTTCCTGAGGGACTTGTCTCCATTAAGGATGTTCCGAAGAGAATCAGGGCTGGTGTGCAGGCAGCCAGGGAAAAACGCGGCGGTGCCAAGCTGAAAGAGAAGCAGGAAAAAAAAGAAAAGGTTACAGTCTGAGACAGGAGGTGCAGAAAGATGGCAAAACCGGTTCTGGAAATTCAGGACGCTAGTATTTCCTTCGGGAATTTTAAGGCAGTCAAGCATGTGTCCACCACGATCTGTGAAAACGAGATCCGTTTTCTCATAGGTCCAAACGGTGCCGGCAAGACAACACTGCTTGATGCCATTTGCGGGAAAAACAAGCTTTCCGGCGGCGATATCGTCTATCACAACAAAGGGCGCAGTTATGACCTGCCGAAGATCAGGGAAAATAAAATAGTAAATATTGGTGTGGGGAGAAAATTCCAGGCTCCCAGCGTGTTTTCCGGTATCACAATTTACGAGAACATGGAACTGGCAGCAGTGGAGAACAGGGGACTTTGGGCATCCCTGGGCAGCCGCCTGCCGCCTGAGACGAGAGAGAGGATAGACGAACAGCTTCAGTTCATCGGTCTGTATGAGCTGAAAGACGAGTACCCTTCTATCCTGTCACACGGACAGAAACAGTGGCTGGAGATCGGAATGTTATGTGTCTCCCGCCCGCGGCTCATGCTGCTTGATGAACCTGTTGCCGGTATGGGAAGAAGAGAGACGGAGCGGACCGCAGAGCTTTTGAAGATCATACAGAAGGACTGCACCATTATCGTAGTGGAACATGATATGAAGTTTGTGAAAGAGGTGGCATCCTGGGTAACAGTGCTCCACGACGGGGAAGTGCTCTGTGAGGGAACTATGGATGAGGTGCAGAATAACCAGCAGGTAATTGATGTGTATCTGGGAAGGGGAGGTGAATGATATGCTGGCATTAGAACAAGTGACAGCCTCCTATGGGGGCAGCCGTGTCCTGTTCGGCGTTGATATAAAAGCAAAAAAAGGGGAAGTCACCTGTCTTGTGGGCAGAAACGGCGTGGGGAAAACCACCACAGTGAAATCCATCATGGGTCTTGTGAGTACACCGTCGGGCAGCATTACCCTGGACGGGAAAAGTATTTTTAAGATGCCTGTCTATGCAAGAGCAAAATCAGGCATCGGCTATGTCCCCCAGGGAAGAGAAATTTTCCCCCAGCTCACAGTCCGGGAAAATATTCTTCTGGGGATGGAAGCCAACAAAAAAGTCCGAGAGATTCCGGAACACATCTATGAGATTTTCCCTATCCTGAAAGAGTTTCTGGACAGAAAAGGCGGTGACCTCTCCGGCGGCCAGCAGCAGCAGCTTGCCATTGCAAGAGCCATTGTTTCCAATCCCAAGGTGCTGATCCTGGATGAGCCTACAGAGGGGATACAGCCCTCTGTCATTCAGGAGATTGGCAGAACTATCACAAAACTGAAGGAATATATGGCGGTCCTGATGGTGGAGCAGTATCTGGAGTTTGTATTGGAAGTCTCTGACAAATGCTATGTTATGGAAAAAGGCCGTATTCAGATGAGCGGAAAAACAGAGGATCTGGATAAGAAAAAACTGCAGGAAATGCTTGCCATGTAAGACAGAGGGGAGGCGCGGCATATGAAAATGATACGGGCGGTCATTAGGCCGGAGAAGACAAGAGAGGTGCTGGACGCACTGGAGGAACAGGGCTTTGTATCCGTTACAGAGATGGATGTCTATGGAAGGGGCAAACAAAAAGGAATCACCATAGGTTCTGTAAACTATGATGAACTGCCTAAGACCATGCTTTTTATGATCATAGAGGATGAAGATGAGAGGCAGGTATGTACCACGATCATGGATGTGGCCAGAACCGGCTACGGCAATAACGGAGACGGGCGCATCTTTGTCCTACCTGTGGAGCGGGCTTATACCATAAGCACCAGGCAGGAAGGTCTGTAGTTTACCGGGAGGGATTCATATGAAAGAGATCATTGCCATCATTAGGCCGTCCATGGTTGAGGATACGAAAAAAGCCCTGGAAGCTGTAGGGCTTCCTGCCTTTACCGGCAGAAAAGTCGTAGGCAGAGGAAAGGCAGCAGTTAACATAACACAGAGCAACCTCACAATGGTGAAGTCGGATATGGTGCCGAAACGCATGTTCATCATTGCAGTGAAGGACGAAGACGTGGATAAAGTGATCCATGCGGTTACTTTGGTCAACAGCACGGGAATGCCCGGAGACGGCAGGATCTTCGTGCTGCCTATAACAGACACTTACAGGATAAGCGCAGGGCGTAAGCTCTGACACACAGTGAATTTTAAGGAGGAATCAACATGGGAAGTATTGGAAGCATGAACAAACCAGGCAATGGATTTTTAGCAGCAGCGGTCCAGTTTCCGGCACCGATCGTCAACTCCAGGGCAGACATTGATCGGCAGATACAGGAGATCGTGCGGACCCTTCACGCCACAAAAGCCGGTTATCCGGGTTGTGAACTGATCATTTTCCCCGAGTACAGCACCCAGGGCCTGAACACTTCAAAGTGGCTGACCGATGAATTTTTATGTGACATTCCGGGAAAGGAGACTGAGATTTTCGGGCAGGCCTGCCGGGAGGCAGGGGTTTACGGTGTTTTCTCCATTATGGAGAGAAATCCGGATCCTGACAAGAACCCATATAATTCGGCGGTCATTATCAATCCGGAGGGAGAAATCTGTCTGCATTACCGCAAGCTCTTTCCGTGGAATCCCATAGAACCCTGGTATCCCGGGGACCTGGGCATGCCGGTATGTGATGGACCGGGCGGTTCTAAACTTTCCGTATGCATCTGCCACGACGGCATGATACCTGAACTTGCCAGGGAGGCAGCCTACAAAGGATGCAATGTATACATCCGCATTTCCGGTTACAGTACCCAGGTAAATGACCAGTGGATCCTTACAAACCGATCCAACGCATGGCAGAACCTCATGTACACCGTATCCGTGAACCTGGCCGGATATGACGGAGTATTCTACTATTTTGGCGAGGGACAGATCACCAACTATGACGGGACTGTGCTGGTACAGGGACAGAGAAATCCCTATGAGATCGTCACGGCTGAGATCTTCCCCGAAAAGGCAGACGCGGCCAGAAAAGAATGGGGACTGGAAAACAATATCTACAATCTGGGACATCGTGGTTATGTGGCATACCCCGGCGGACAGCCGGATACCCAGCTCACCTACATTAAGGATCTGGCAGAGGGCAGATACTGCCTGCCGTGGGAGGATGAGGTGGAGATAAAAGACGGCTCCATCTATGGCTATCCCACAACCGGCGGAAGGTTTGGAACAGAGCCGTATGATGATCCGCATGGAATACACACCTACACAGGAAAATAGGGAATTCAGCATAAAGCCCGCCTCAGTCTGTCTCATGTACAGACCGAGGCGGGCAAATGCGTTTTATTTCAATCTACCATATGACCGGGTATCATTACCTTCCAGGTCCCGTAATCCTGTGAAAACAGGAAATCGAAATTTTCAAAAACAACAGAAAAAGGTTATAAAATGTTTATTGACTTCAATACACATTTCATGTAAGCTCTAATAACAGCGGAAACATGACCGCTGGTATCTGAATTTTTCTACATTGCAGGTTCGTTCTGCAATCCGGCATTTCGCCGTTTGTTTTCCCAATATTTAAATTTTAAAAGACTGAATTAGAATCCGGGGGTGATGCCAATTACGGTGTTTTTTTGATTGCATGTTAAGTAAAAATTTGCTAAAATAAAGGAGAGGTATGTATATGGGCGACGTTGCATATCAAAATAAAGACATTGTGTCCAAGATCCTTACAGAAGGAATGAAAGAAAAATCCTTCGCCGTTTATGGTGTGCCCATGTCAAGAATCACAGAAGTGCTTCCTGTAAATTTGCCGGTGATCGAGGCGAATGAGATGGCCACGGATAATCTATTCAGGCTGGAAGATGACAGCTATGCCATTGTGGATTATGAGAGCTCTTTTTCGGAAAAGAGCAAGATAAAATATGTATGCCACATAGCCAGAATCTTGAAAAGATATGGACGTGTTATTAAGATCAGAATGATAGTTCTGTGTACTTCCAGCGTCCGCCGCATTAATACGGTGTTGGATGCAGGGTGCCTGCAGCTCAGTATTGAACCCGGATATCTGTCTTCTATCGAAACAGATACTGTACTAGAGAAAGTCAGAGGACAGATAGAGGAGGGACAAAAGCTCAGTGATACAGAAGTTATGCAGCTGATCGTTCTTCCCCTGACAGTAAAAAAACGGGAAGAGCAAAAGGAAATATTGGAAGAGGTCATAAACCTGGCAAAGAAGGCCAAGGAGGAAGAACAACAGATGTTTATCTTGTCAGGAGTGATCACCTTTGCGGATAAGATCATAGAACCGGAGTATGCAAGACGAGTAGAGGAGTGGATCAAGATGACGAAAGTAGGAAGACTGTTTGAAGAGGAAAAGCAGCAGGCCGTGGCAGAGGTAAGGGAATCCCTGCAGAAAACCATAGCAGAAAAAGAAAAAGCTGTATCGCAGGCCATGGCAGAAAAAGAAAAGGCCGTAGCACTGGCTATGGCAGAAAAAGAAAAGGCCATAGCATTGGCCGAAAAGCAGTATGAGTCACTAAAATTTGTATCTGTGAAACTGCTGCTCAAAGGCAGCTCCCCGGAGGAAGTCTCCAAAACGACGGGACTGTCCATTCAAGAGATAGAAGAATTCCTCCGGTGAAATTACAATACATATTGACACATAAAACTTTTTTGTGATAAACTCATAAAGTAAGGCAAAGACGCCGTCAACAGGTGTCTTTGCCTTTTTTTATTTAAAAACGCAGTAAAAGGAGGTTCCTGAAATGCGATTAACACCAAAAGAGCAGGAAAAACTAATGCTCCACACAGCCGGAGAGCTTGCGGCGAAGCGGAAAGCCCGGGGAGTAAAGTTGAATTATACAGAAGCTGTTGCCTATATAAGTTCTCAGCTTCTGGAATATGCCAGAGACGGCAGAGATGTGGCAGAGCTGATGTCTCTGGGCAGAAAACTTCTCACCATTGATGATGTCATGGATGGTGTAAAGGATATGATACATGAAGTACAGGTAGAAGCCACTTTTCCTGACGGGACAAAGCTGGTCACTGTACACAGTCCCATACAATAGAGAGGAGCCAAATAGTGAAGATAGGAGAGATCATACCGAAAGACAGAGATATCATTCTGAATGAGGGCAGGCCGTCACTGGAGATATCTGTAACAAACACAGGAGACCGGCCCATTCAGGCAGGTTCCCATTATCATTTTTTTGAGGTGAACAGATATCTGGTATTTGACCGTGAAAAGGCATATGGATTTCGTCTCGACATCCCTTCCGGTACTTCCGTCAGATTTGAACCGGGGGAGACAAAGATGGTTTCCCTCACTTCCATGGGCGGTTCCGGGCGCATTTTCGGTTTCAATGACCTTACCTGCGCGCAGATTACAGAGATTAGTAAAAGAACGGCCTTGGACAACGCCGCGAAAAAGGGATTCCTGAAGGAGGCAGAAGAATGAGCAGTATCATATCCGGTAAAAAATACGCAATGATGTACGGGCCCACAACCGGTGATAAAGTAAGGCTTGCAGATACCAGTCTGATCATTGAAGTGGAGGAAGATCATACCCATTACGGAGATGAAATAAAGTTCGGCGGCGGCAAGACGATCCGTGACGGCATGGGACAATGTGTGAAGGCATCCAGAGAGGACAGCTGTCTGGATCTGGTCATTACCAATGCTCTGATCGTAGATTATACAGGGATCGTAAAGGCTGATATTGGCATCCGTGATGGGAAAATAGCAGGCATAGGCAAGGCGGGAAACCCGGATATTATGGATGGCGTCACACCGGGGATGACAGTGGGCGCATCTACAGAAGCTCTGGCAGGAGAGGGGATGATCGTCACAGCCGGCGGCATTGACAGTCATATTCACTTTATCTGCCCTCAGCAGATCTTATGTGCCCTGTATTCCGGTGTGACCACTATGATCGGAGGAGGTACAGGGCCTGCAGACGGGACAAACGCAACCACCTGTACCCCAGGCCCCTGGAATCTGGAAATGATGCTAAAAGCAGCGGAAGAATATCCTATGAATCTTGGATTTTTGGGAAAAGGGAACTGCTCTGACGAAAGACCTCTTATAGAGCAGATAAAAGCCGGGGCAATGGGGCTGAAGATTCATGAGGACTGGGGTGCGACCCCGGCAGTGATAGACCACTGTCTGAACGTTGCCGACCTTTATGATGTGCAGACGGCCATCCACACAGATACCCTCAACGAGGGGGGATGTGTGGAGGACACCATACGTGCCATTGCAGGCCGTACTATACATACCTATCACACAGAAGGGGCAGGGGGTGGTCATGCGCCTGATATCATCAAAGCGGCTTCGATGCCGAATATTCTTCCCTCATCCACTAACCCAACCATGCCGTTTACGGTAAATACATTGGATGAACATTTGGATATGCTGATGGTATGTCATCACCTGGATAAGAAAATACCGGAGGATGTGGCATTTGCCGACTCGCGTATCAGACCAGAAACCATCGCCGCAGAAGACGTACTGCATGACCTGGGCGTATTCAGCATGATGAGTTCGGACTCTCAGGCCATGGGACGCATCGGTGAGGTGATCACAAGAACTTGGCAGACCGCAGGCAAGATGAAGGATGAACGCGGCCCTCTCCCGGAGGATGTGAAGAACGGAAATGACAATTTCAGGGTAAAACGTTACATAGCCAAGTACACCATCAATCCGGCAGTCACACATGGAATATCTCAATATGTGGGGTCTGTGGAAAAAGGAAAGATGGCGGACTTGGTTGTATGGAATCCTGCCTTTTTCGGAGTAAGACCGGACATGATCATCAAAGGGGGGATGATCATTGCATCAAAAATGGGTGATGCCAATGCATCCATCCCCACAACAGAGCCTGTGATGTATCAGCCTATGTTTGCCGCTCACGGGAGAGCCAGATTTTCCTGTTGTGCCACATTTGTCTCAAAGGCAGCGGTAAAAGAAGGGATAAAAGAAAAATACGGACTGGAAAAACAGATCCTTCCGGTTTCCAACTGCAGGAATATCGGCAAAAAAGACATGATCTTTAACGACAAAACACCACAGATCACAGTAGACCCGGAGACATATGAGGTTACCGCAGATAAAGAGCCGCTTACCTCAAAACCGGCCAAAACACTTCCGCTCACACAAATGTACAATTTATTTTAATGCAGCTGTTCAGTATCCTGGAGTGTATTTGAGAATTCATTCCGACAATCTGCTCAGAAAAGGAGGATAAAAGACATGATGTTATGCCAGCAAATATTAGGTAACATAGAGAATTCCCGTATCCGGGACAAAAAAATCGACTATGTAGACATTGAGTGGCATGAAGCCTTCAAAAAAATCCATCGCAAGACAACAAGGGACGGCGCCGAGATAGGCATCCGTCTGGATGACGGAATCTTAACGAAAGGTATCCGTCAGGGAGATATTCTGTGGGAGGAAGGAGAAAATGTAATTGCAGTCAACATCCCCGACTGTGATGTCATTGAAATATGGATATCCAGAAATCACCCGGAGATGACAGCAAAGGTATGCTATGAAATAGGAAACCGCCATGCGTCCCTGTTCTGCGGCAGAGACAGGAACAGCTTCATCACACCGTACAGTGAGCCTATGCTGCGTATGCTGAATCAGATACCGGGTATAAGTGTCACTGTAAAGCAGTCAAAACTGGACTTCGACAAAAGAATCTCTGCCGGGGTCAGTGCACATGCCCATTGAGCGGGGTGACGGATTTTCTGCTGCTGCAGATCAACGATGCCCTGTTTCCGATTGGAGGATACTCCCATTCCTATGGGCTGGAGACATATATACAAAAGGGGATTGTCCGGGATGCTGATACAGCAGAAAAATATATCCTGCAGAACATAAAGACAAACCTTTTATATAATGAACTGCTGCTCATAAGACTGGCCTGGGAGTACGCGTCTGAGGATAATTTGGAGGCCATTCTGGAACTGGAGGAAATTGCGGAGGCCAGCCGCAGTCAAAAGGAAATCCGGGAAGCCAGCCGCAAATTAGGTTCCCGTTTTTTAAAAACCACAACAGGACTGGATATCCAGTATGCAAGCGGCATCTTTTTGCGGTATGCAGAGGCGGCAGGGGAACGTGTCTGTCACCCCTGCGCATATGGAGTGTTCTGTTTTGCGGCAGGGATAGAAAAGGAACCGGCAGTATACCATTTTCTTTATTCACAAATATCGGCTATGGTTACCAACTGTGTAAAGACCATTCCTTTAAGCCAGAGTATAGGACAGAAACTGCTGAACCACATGACGGGCTTATTTGACGAGACCCTGGGCAGGCTGGAGGAACTTACTGAGTCAGAACTGTGCATATCCGCGCCCGGCTTTGCAGTCCGCAGTATGCAGCATGAGTGCCTGTATTCAAGGATTTACATGTCATAGATAGGAGAAAGAGATATGTCATATGTGAAAATAGGGGTAGCAGGGCCGGTAGGCTCAGGAAAAACTGCGCTGATCGAGGCCTTGACCAGAAAACTGGCCTCGGAATACAGCATTGGGGTCATTACAAATGATATTTATACAAAAGAGGATGCGGAATTTTTAAGCAGAAATTCGGTTCTTCCCAGGGAGCGCATCATAGGAGTTGAGACCGGCGGCTGCCCCCACACTGCCATCAGGGAGGATGCTTCCATGAATCTGGAGGCAGTGGATGAGATGAAAGAAAGGTTCCCTGACATTAACCTGTTGTTCATTGAAAGCGGCGGGGACAATCTCTCAGCGACGTTCAGCCCGGAGCTGGTGGATGCGACCATTTTTGTCATAGATGTTGCGGAGGGGGATAAAATCCCCAGAAAAGGCGGACCCGGAATTACACGCTCCGATCTGCTTGTCATCAACAAGACAGATTTAGCCCCATATGTAGGTGCCAGCCTGGAGGTTATGGAACAGGACTCCAGGAAAATGCGGGGAGAACGGCCTTTCCTCTTTACAAATATCAGGTCAGGTGAACATGTGGATGAAGTGGCTGCCTGGATCAGGAAAAACGTATTTTTGGAGGAGTAAAATATGGCGGAGGCACCTCTTACGGCGACAGGATTTTATGAAGGCAGCGGGGGCGGAAGCTTTGGACGCAGGTCTGAACTGTTCCTTTCTACCATATTGCAGGGGGAGGAGGCTGTTTTAGATGAAGTACAGTTTACAGCACCCTTTAAGATCATGGAGCCGTTTCGGGAAGAAAAAGATTATTTGAAGGTCATGATACTGAGTGCCTCCCCGGGGATCATGGAGGGGGATATACAGGAACAGCGCATACATGTGGGCAGAGGAACAAGGCTGGAGGTCTGCTCCCAGTCATTTGAGAAAATACACAGGATGAAAAATGGATGTGCCAGACGATATATACGCATCTGCCAGGAATCAGATTCCTTCTTATATTATGTACCTCAGCCTGCAATCCCTTTTAGGGATTCCGCGTTTGACAATATTGTGGAAGTGGAACTGGAAAAGGAAAGTTCACGGTTTATTTTTCAGGATATACTCTCCTGCGGCCGGACTGCATATGGGGAATGCTTTGATTATAAATATTACAATTCTCTGGTTCAGGTGCGGCGGGAGGGAAGACTGATCTACAGGGACAACACCAGATATGATCCCCATACATTATGTATGGAAGAAACAGGTATGTATGAAGGGTATACGCATCTTGCGAGTCTGCTCCTGTGCGGCCTGTCAAAAGACAGTAAGTGGGCAGATAAGGCCAGAGAAATACTGGAATATACAGGGGAAGTGGAAGGCGGTGTCTCCTTTCTGGAATCAGGAGATGCTGTAGTGCGTATTCTGGGCAGACAGGCGCAGAAGTTGGAAATGTTATGTAAACAGATTATTGAGCCTTAATAAAATATTAAGAATTTCAGAAACAGGCATTTTGGCATAAAATCCCTGTTTTTTACGTTATATATACAGATATATCATTGACAGATGCAAACCTTTAGTAATATGATGGGAATATAAAAAATTTTGGCTAAATGCGCCTGTCAGAGGAAAGGCAGAAAATAAAATGCTGCAAAAGAAGAATAAAAATCAGAACCGGTGTCAGGGATTTACTCTGGTGGAACTCATTGTAGTGATAGTGATCATATTAATACTTGCTGCAGTGGCAGTGCCTTCCATTACACGTTATGTGCAGAAATCCAAGGTTGCCAAATGCGCGAATCAGAGACATGAATTAGCGACGCAGTTTCAGATCATGGGGACAGATGTTCCGGAAATCGCTTTGTGTAAAGATACAATTGAAGTGAAAAGCGTTCTTAACAGTGGGATTATTGATTATATGGTTAAGGGAGGATATTGTTCTGAAGATATTACCGTTTGTCCCGTATATAATACCCAATATGAAGTTGAAATCACCAGTAAGGACGGGCAGCAGCTAGTGACTTTTTCCTGTCCATGTATAGACAGCGTTAAAGGATATTTAGGACAGTGTGAGAGTTATTATAAATATTTGCTGGAACATAAGGAAGAGTGGGGAAGCGGCAGCTTTGACAGAAAGGATTTGCTAAAAAAGGTGGCTGATGAGAGAGGATTTATGAAGGTATCTGATTCCATGAAGAGCGGCACATCTTTTGGGGATGAAACTTTATACTGGAAACCTTACTTTTTAGCAGATGGTACAATGGTACTATACGGTACAGTTGAGGGTAATAATGCCTGGTCTAATTGGGATGCGTATCTTATATATTACGATGGACAAGTGTATCAAAGTACGAATAAAAACGGTAATAAACCGGATAAAACCAATATAGCGGGTATGAGTAGTACTAATTCAAATAGTATGGATGAATACCTTAAGAGCAAGAATTTTGAAAAGGTCCCTAAATAATATAGCATTTCAATAGTAATAGGGTTTGATAAATGGTACACATATAATGTTTTATGGGTGACTCAACTGCTGTTTTGTCGACGTATAAAGCATTGACAAAAAATAGGACAAATTATAAAATTAAGATTAATGATATGATAGGGCTATAAAACGAGCGGAGGCGTGCAGACAAATGGGAGAGAGTATGATAGAAGAAAAATTACCGGTGTTAAAAGTGCACATGTTAGGAGGCTTCTCCATGGAGTATGGAGATAAGCCCATATCCTTCCGCAGGAATACGGCAACCAAATCTATGAAACTGCTTCAGATTCTGCTCCACTGTGGTGAAGGCGGAATAGCCAGGGGCAAACTGCTGGAAAGTTTATATGGCAGAGAAGAACTGGCTGATGTTGCCAATAATCTAAGAGTAACTTCTCACCGCCTCAAGAAAATGCTGGTGGATGCAGGTCTTCCGGAGTATGATTATATACAGATAAAGTCAGGCATTTACCGCTGGTCCAGCCCTATGGAAGTTGAAGTAGATGTCCATGTATTTTCAAATCTTGTGGATTCAAGTAAAACGGAAACCAGTGAAGATAAGAAGATTCAGCTTTTGAAAAGTGCATGTGAGGTGTATCACGGAGAATTTCTCCCGGGTCTTTCCGGTGAGGATTGGGTACTTCTGGAGAGTGTACAGTATAAAAAGAAATACACACAGGCATTGAGTCAGATCTGTGACTCTCTCATGAAACAGCGTGAGTATGAGACAGTGCTGGATTTATGTGAAAAGGCCAGTGAGCTGTATCCTTTTGATGAATGGCAGTCTGTTCAGGTGGATTGTTTAATGGCTCTAAACCGTTATAAGGAAGCAATTCAGCTCTATGAGGATACTGCCAAGCTGTTTTTTGAGGAGTTGGGGATCAGCCCCTCAGAAAAAATGATGAACCAGTTTAATGAAATGAGTGCCAAGATGAGCCACAAACCGCAGGCGATCAATGAGATCAAAGGCGGTTTGAAAGAAGATGAGGAAGAAGACGGAGCCTTTTACTGTAACCTGCCGAGCTTTCGGGATGGCTATCGCTTGGTAAGGAGGATCATTGAGCGCAGCGGCCAATCCGTGTACCTTATGCTGTGTACAGTGACAGACGGAAAAGGACGTCCAATGGAAAACAAAGAAAAATTGGCGGCTATGACGGATGAGCTGTACGATGCGGTCAAACATTGTCTGCGCAGAGGGGATTTCTTTACAAAGTATAGTCCCACACAGTTTTTGATTTTACTGGTAGGCACGAATCAGGAGAACTGTTCCATGATTTTTGATCGTATTTCCCGCTATTTTGCCAGAGAACATAAATCATGGGAACAATATCTGGAATACTATGTATCATCTATAGCTGATGTGGAGAATGATAATTCCAGAATAAGTTTCCGAAGCAACGGGTTCCACTGGAATTAACAGAAAAGACCCGGAAATGACTGGAGAGTGTGGACTATGAATAAAGAAGAGGGTTTAAATATTAATATATCAGCGCCTAACCTGATCAGCGTCTGTGTAGATGCCAGTGACCGGGGCGAGTTCTCCGGTCGTCTGTACCAGTGTTATAGTCAAGAGCCGTGGCTCTTTGAAAATGTGGTGCAGCTTCTGCATCTCATGGATAAGCTTTATGACTGTATCTGCTATCCGCAGGCATCCACAGAAAGCCGCAGCTTCGTAAAAAAGCCAAAAGAGCCATCACACAAGCTGCAGAAGAAGATACCTCAGAAAAACATTTTAGAGCAGAAGGGCAGAGTTGCCACATTTGCAATTTATGTCCAATACAGACAGAATGCTACATGGCAGGGTGAGATACTCTGGCTTGAGAATAAAGTAAAGCAGCATTTCAGCAGCGCATTAGAGCTGATCAAACTCATAGACAGTGCGCTTGGAGAATATGATATCTGACACAATTGTGCCGCCGGTAAACCGGCGGTATTTTTTTGCCTTTTTTCATAAACTTCACGGAATCTTCACAGAACCATTACACAAGAAGAAACAACGAAAATTATTTTGAAAAAAGTAATGCATGTAATGCTTTCCGTAATGCTTCTTTAAGTACAATAAGTTCATAGTTAAGCGAGAGTGCAAAAATACCCCAAAGGAGGCGAAAATGTTGTGAGTGGCAAAATGATGAAAAAAGATAAAGGAACCTTCATAGTAAAAATACATGAATGTCAGAATGCCACATGGCAGGGCAGTGTCCTGTGGGTGGAAGAACAGCAGGAACAATATTTTCGCAGTGCCTTGGAGTTATTGAAACTGATAGATGGAGCGATTTCCGGAATAGAAGAAAATATAGCAGAGGGAGGAAGCCATGAAGAAAAATAAGAGTAATATAAATAAAAGAGTTTTAGCAATTGTGTTGTGCATGGCCCTGATGCTGAGTTCCGGTATATCTACTATGGCGGATAATGATGCAGGAACTCCAGTACCGGAAAATGGTTCAGGTCAGGGAACAGTAATGGACAATACTGATGGTGAAGCGGCTGGATCGGAAGATCTGATCGATCAATTATCAGAAGAAAAGTTATCTGAACCGGAGAAAGAATTATCAGATGATACTCAGGAAGCAGAACCTCAGGTGGAAGAGACAGAACCTAGTAATCAGGAAGATAACCAGAACACTTCTGATAATGAGCCGGAAGGCACAGAGGAGATTGAAAAAGTAGAATGGAGCCAGCAAGTAGGAAATTCTATTATAAAGGTTTCAGCTGATAAAGGGGCACTTCCGGAAGATGCCGAACTTCAAGTGACTGAGATTACAAATCAGAATGAAGTAGAAAATATCGAAAAAGCGGTAGAAGATAAAGCAATTGAAGAACAGTTTGCAATTGAAAATATTATTGCATATGATATTAAGTTTATGGTGGGAGGAACTGAGGTACAGCCTAGTTCGCCAGTGCAGGTTACTGTTAATACTTCTGATATAGAAACAAGTAAAAACACAGCAGTACTCCATGTAGACCAGGACAACACTGTTGAAGATATGAATGGTTCCGTGGATGAAGAAGGAAATGTTATCTTTGACGCACCGCATTTCTCTACATATGTAATAGTACAGCAAGGCGGTTCTGCAGTAGATATAACAGTTGAGCATTATAATATCTTAAATGGACAGAAGATTTATTCAAATGATGAGCTGACACTTCCGGTAGGTGGTAAAGTTAACGACTATGCAAAAGCAACAAATTGGGAAGTGCAGAGAGTCAATATAAATGGCAAAGATTTTTATGATGAGGCTGATTATAGTGAAATAAAAGTAGCCAGTGATACTGTAATTAAAATTTACTATACTCCTGAAAAAACAACGGTAACAGGAGCAACTACTTTTTATGATTATACAGTAAAAGCGGGTACTTCTGGTTCCGGCAATAAAACGAAATATTATTCAATCAATGCTCCGGAGAATTATGGAGAAGGAGTGAATAGTAATAAAAAACTTTCGGCTGGAACAGTAGGGCAGAATTATTCCACATATAAATATTCGTGGAAACCGGATGGTAGTAATAAGGAAGCAAATGTCTGGACCGGCAATGCATCAGTGGTAAAAGGACTTCTTAGAGGTTTGGATGAGAATGGAAATGTGGTTTTTAATTATGCAGACCCAGGTTTCTTTGATAATGATGATTTATCGGTAACGGTTGGTACTGGTTATAAAGCCGAAAAAAGAAATTTAAGAAAGGTATATAAAAACTATACATTAGAATTTAACCAGACAGGTGATTCTTACGAACTTAGTAAAGTGAAAAACGGAACAAATGTTGTAGCGTCAAGCGGAAATAATTTCTTCCCCCTGGATTCAGTAAAAGATGCAAATGAGGAAGCGGAGAATGCACATAATTATTACTTTGGTATGCGATACGATGTGACATTTCAGATTGGCGATTATGTTGGACCTTTGAATTACTCCTTTACCGGTGACGATGATCTGTGGGTTGTCCTTGACGGAAATCAAGTAGTTATTGATTTGGGAGGTATACATGATGCGGCGACTGGTTCGGTTGACTTGTGGAATTATATCGGCAATCCGGAAAATTTAACCAGTGAACAGAAGCAGCAAGAACATACATTGACTATACTCTATATGGAGCGAGGAGCTGCTAAATCTAATTGTAAGATGAATTTCACTCTTCCTTCAGCCAGAATTTCTGAGGTAACAGAAGTGCCGATGACAAATCTGTACCTGAATAAAGTGAATAAAGCTGGAGAACCATTGGAAGGAGCTAAATTTAAACTTGTCAACGATGATACGAATGAGACATTTACGGCAAGTTCATTAGAAAATGGTGCAGTTCAGTTTACAAAGCTTCGGGAAGGTGAGTATACATTAACAGAAACACAGGCTCCAACCGGTTACATTCCTTCTGTAGATACCTGGAAGGTAAAAGTTACTTTAGATAAAGATGGAAGAGCTGTAGCCAATTTATATTTGCATGATGGTGAAACAGAGGCAAAAATCGACCCTGATGAGGATGGTATCTATAAAATCCTAAATGTAACAGAACAGGAACTGATAGATAGTTCTATGAATTATGATAAGACAGCAACGGTAAAAGATTGGGATGAGCGTACATATGATATTAATATTACTGCTTCTTCAAAACTAACAAGTACAACGACGGAAGAAAAAGGCGGCGTAGCTGATATCATGATGGTTCTGGATAAGTCAGGTTCTATGAACTATGTTCTGAATGAGAAATCAACTCCTTCCTTTGTATATGCGGGAACAAGCCAGAATGCAAGTAAATTTTCTTCAGTCAAAGACAAACTGGATACAACTAAAATATATTACTATGGAACTAGTACCGGTTATGCCAGTTCTTCCGAGCATTATTATGCTAACAGACCAATGATTTATATAAATAGCGCATGGCAATATTGGGATGGAAGTAGTTGGAATAAAATTAATGCCACTGATAACAAAGTTATATACACATATGCATCACGTTTAACTGGTTTAAAGGAGGCATCAAACGCATTTATAAATTCTACATCGACTTCTTCTCCTGAAAGTAGAATTGGTGTTACTGCATTTAGTACCAGTAATTCGAGCGTTAATTCCTTAACTGAGGTTGGCAGTAATCCGGAAGGATTATTGAAGAATGTTAATAAACTTTTTGCCGATGGAGGAACTTCACCTGGAGAAGGATTAAAATATGCATACAATAAGCTGAAAAGCAGTAAAAGAGAGGATGTACCTCAATATGTAATATTGTTTACGGATGGTGAACCTACAGGAAACGGCGGTTCATGGAGTAATGCGGCTGCTGGCGAGGCAAAAACACAGGCAGAAAAATTGAAACAAGAAGGAGTCATTATCTATACAGTTGGCCTGGGATTGACAAGTACGGCGAAAGGCTGGCTTGATGGTTCACAACCAATCTGGGATGGCAATAAAAATATTTCTGGCATTGCATCGAAAGATTGTGCGCTTACGGCTGAAAGTATTGATGAGTTAAAAGAAATATTCAAAAGGATTCAAGAAACAATAACGAACAACTTGGATATTAAATCGGCTCAGATTAAAGATGTCATTGATCCCAGATTTGAAATATTAGATGATGAGGGGCAGCCTATCACAAAAGATTATCCCGGAATAAAGGACGGCATTAAACTGAAAAATGGAGGAACGGTATTTTACGATTCTGAAACCGGATATCAGTATATTGTTTGGAATGAGCAGACAATACCAAATGCTGAAAAAGGGAAATGGAATAAAACTATTACAGTGAGGGCCAAAGATACATATATCGGCGGTAACAATGTTACAACAAATATTTCCCCTGACTCTAAGATTTCTACAGGCTATGGCGATGCAGTACTTCCGCAGCCTCCGGTCAATGTAAAAGCGGAGCTGCAAGTAGGTAATAATGAGGTTACTGTTTATAAAGGTGATACAATTCCGACAGATGATAAATTGTTAAACACCTTATTCGATGTCAACCAGATGTTAGAAAAATATGAAGGTGTTATAGCTGACGATTTTATACTGGAATGGTACACAGATGCAGCTTGTACGGAAGAGAGTAAAATAACTAAAGAAAGCTTAACAAGCACAATCGCAGAATCTGGCGTCAGTTATTATTTGAAAGTGACTTATGATGCGGGACCAGCTAATTATAGGAGTACTCAAAATACTAAAGGGCATATCGCCGGTGGTGAGGATCATATAGTCGAGGCAGTTAACACAAAAGATGCAAATAAGCTTTACGGTATCTACAAAGTTAATGTGGTGGCTGGTGAAATACAAATTACTAAGAAGTTAGAGAGTCCGATCAATAAAGAACAAACTTTTAACTTCAAGGTTACTAAGAAAAATGATTCAACATTTGTTAAAGATATTAAAATTGTTATTCCCGCGAACAGCACAGATGCAGCCGTATATGATGGCCAGGATTTGAAAAATCTGGCAAGGGGCGAGTATATGGTAACTGAAAGTTCTGCAGATGGTTTTGCAGTAAAAGATGTTAGCATTAATGAAAAGACAGACTGTGCCAACAGCGCATCAGAGGAATCGGCAACATTCATCTTAGGTAGTGACAAGAAAAATAAAAATGTTATCAGCGATAAATGGGAATATACAGGCGGTGGTGTTCTGGGTGTTGTTGCTTATACAAATGAAAAGGTAATAACTAACTGGGATATTTTAAAAGTAAGTTCAAGCAATAATAATTTACAATTACCAGATGCAGAGTTTGAACTGAAATCCACTGATAAGACTTATTATGGTAAGACTGATAATACAGGTAAATTGATTTGGTATGAAACTAGTGATTTTAGTGAAAGCTCCATTGTCGCAACGATAGTTGCAGGATCTTACACTTTATCAGAAACAAAGGCTCCTTTAGGGTATGCGGTAAGCAATGAAAAATGGACCTTAGTTATAAATAAAAAAGGTGAATTAAAGTCCATTGAATCAAACAGCGGAGAAGTGAAAAAGAGTGAAGCCACAGAGGGAAACACAACGGTTCATTTCTACTTTGAAAATACCGCGGTATACGAACTGCCAAGTGCAGGCGGCCCTGGAATCTTCTTGTATATGGTTGGCGGAATACTGCTGATGATGGCAGCGGCCCTGCTTCTATATAAAAATAAAAGTAGGGAGGTGCTGGAAAGGTAAAATATGATTACATTTTTCAGCGGTCCCGGCACCGCGGAAGTGCGGAGAGCATTTAAGAACAAATGCATTAAAATAATGGGTATGTCCCACAAAAAGAAAAGGAGATAGAATTATGAAAAAAATCAGAAAGATTTTTGCAGTGTTATTATCACTGGCAATGGTGCTCGGAATGAGCATGACGACGTTTGCTGCAGAAGAAACAGGAAAAACAGAAACAACGAACGCAAAAGTTACGGTGTCTGGAAATGGTATCACAGATGTAGGAACAGGTGGAACAGCCGCAACAGTAAAATATTTACAGATTGTAGAACCTAATAGAACGTCAGTAGATGGTTATGCAATTAAGAATGAATTCGCAAGTTACTTTGGTGAAATAACAGTTAAAAATTTAATTGAGATGGCAAAGGGAGAGTCAGTAAATGAGAATGCAGCTGCTGGAAAATTAAATTCAAATAAAGATTTAGCTACAATTTTGCAGAGTATTGCTTCAGCAAAAGCAAGTGATATGATAACGGCAGATGAGGCGAGTTTTACAGCTGAACAGGGTGGCTTATATTTAATCACAGCATCCCTGACCGGTTATACCTATTCACCAATGCTTGTATATGTTCCGGTTAACTCAACAGATAGTATTAATGTAACTGCAAAAGGTGCTCCAGATGAGATTATTAAAGCTGTAGAAGAGGGTGGGGAATCTGTAGAGGAAGGTCAGGAAGTTCCTTATACAATTGATTCTACTTATCCATATTATGGACCACAGTACGAGAATGTAAAATATGTCATTACAGATAAATTGACAAATGCAACATTCATGCAGGATACTCTCCAGATTACAGGAGCAGGAACTGATAAAGACGCTTATAAAGTTGAATATAATACAGACAACAATGTAATGACAATCACTTTCAAGTATAATCGCACATTAGCAGGAAACGCAGTAAGAATTACATATAAAGCAAAGGTTGGCAAAGTATCTGTGGCAAATCCTTTGACAAATACTGTTGACAGAGATACAGCAACTGGAGAAGATGGTGATTCAATAACCAGAACAAGATATGAGGTAATTTCTAATCCAGTTAAATTGGTATTTAATAAAGTTGATGCATCTAATGTAGAACATTTACTTAATAATGCAGAATTTAGTTTATATAATGCGTCAAATGATAAATTGATTCGTGAAAAGATTACAGGTGTTGATGGTGTGTTTACTATTGATGGTTTAGATGCACAGGAAAAATATTATGTAGTTGAGACAAAAGCTCCAGACGGATACAAATTGGATACAACTAAGTATATGTTAGAAAGATCAACTAAAGACGATAAACCAGATGTTAAGCACGAAACAGTTACAGATACCGATGGAGTTGAGGTTAATGTTATAACTACAACACATATATTTGCGGATGATTTCCATGTAAATGCAAATAAGGGTGATGCGGCAAATACAATCCCTAATACTACACTTTCTTCCCTGCCATCCACAGGTGGAATCGGTACAACAATCTTCACCATCGGCGGATGCCTTATCATGATTGTAGCAGCAGGCCTGTTCTTCGCAAGCCGCAGAAAATCTGCTAAATAATCATTCCTAACAATATGCAGTAAATCTAAGCAACATCTAATGCCGGGGCGGTCGGCCCGCCCCGGCATTTTAGAAAAATACAACAATAAGGAGAGTCCGGATGAAAAAAAGAACACACATAATCATTGTATCCCTTCTGTTTTTAGCCGGTTTGTCCTTGCTGCTGTATCCCTTCGTATCCAATCAATGGAATAACTACAGACAGAGTAAACTGATCAGCAGTTATGAGGAAACGGTAAATGAAAAAAACGCAGCGGGTGAGATAGACTACAAAGTCGAAGAAGACCGGGCGGAAGCCTACAACAATGCTCTTCTTCCCAGTATCCTCCCAGACTCCTTTGCCGTAGCAGAAGCTTCCGAGGAAGACGAGGAATATATGTCTTGTCTTAACCTCACAGGTGATGGTATGATGGGATATGTAGAAATCCCTAAAATCAATATCAAAATCCCTGTTTTTCACACTACGGAGGATGAGGTACTTCAAAAAGCAGCAGGCCATCTGGAAGGAAGTTCCCTTCCCATTGGAGGAGAGAGCACACATGCTGTTATTTCCGCTCACAGAGGACTGCCAAGTGCTACTCTGTTCACAGATCTTGACAAGTTAAAGGAAGGCGACCATTTCCTTCTCTATATATTAGATGATATCCTCTGCTATGAAGTGGATAAGATATCAGTAGTAGAACCTGACCAGACAGAAAGCCTTGCAGTGGAGGAAGGAAAAGATTTAGTTACCCTTTTTACTTGTACACCATATGGTGTGAACAGCCAGAGACTTCTTGTCCGTGGACATCGTGTTCCTTATGAGGAGGCTGAGATGGAAGAAACACCAACTTCCCTTCTGACCGGTGTAAGTATGCACACAAGCTATTTGTTCTGGGTAATTGTTGGTCTGACAGTGACAGCAGCCTTTGTTATTTTCCTCTATATCCGTGAAAAGAAATTAAGAGCAAAACTTAATGAAAAGGAAGAACAGGAGAATGAGGAGCTGACGGACAAATAAATTATGAAGAGAAAAATTTCAACGATTCTGTTCGCGTTATTATTTCTGGCAGGGTTCGGAATACTGATCTATCCGACTGTTTCCGATCAATGGAACACATACCGCCAGAGTAAGCTGATAAGCAGCTATGAAGATGTTATCAATGAAATGACACCTGAAGACTTTACAAAAGAATGGGAGGCCGCAAGAGCCTTTGATGAATCCCTGACACAAAACAATCTATATGGCGATGTGTTCGGCGAGGACAAAGTAGAACTGGAAAATACAGAATACTGGAAAGTTCTTAACGTTAACAACGACGGAGTGATGGGATACCTTTCCATCCCCAAGATCAACATAAAAGTTGCTATTTACCATGGCACAGGAGATGACGTTCTCCAGACCGGAGTAGGCCACCTAAACGGAACAAAATTACCGATCGGAGGCGAAAGTACACATAGTGTGCTGGCCGCCCACAGGGGACTTCCAAGTGCCAGATTATTTACCGATATTGACCAGTTAAAACGCGGAGATTTGTTTTACATCCACGTGCTGGACGATACATTAGCCTATGAGGTTGACCAGATCCTCACCATGATAGACAAAGACGACAGGGAAACCCTGGATGGTGCAATGGCGATCGAAGAAGGTCAGGATTATGTAACATTGTTTACTTGCACTCCGTACGGTGTAAACTCCCACAGACTTTTAGTCCGCGGACATCGGGTACCGTATACCGGAGAGGAAGAAATAGAAAGCACACCGGTCCAGTCCATGCTGAAAGCAGTACAGAATTATTATATGCTGTATCTGATACTTGGATTGTCGGTAACATTACTAGTGATACTTTTAATGAGATTCCTGTTTAAACCACGGAAAAAGAACAAAAAGGAATAAGGTGGTCAAAGGGGAATGAGTTTTCAGAGGAGGGTAAAATGTGAAGATGAAAAAGACAATAAAAAAAGGAAGTGCATTGGCTCTGGCTCTGGCATTGATGCTTTCCGCAACCATACTGCCTAAGGTATATGCAGCCTTTGGCATTGATACAGAAAAAAGCTGTTCCCTGACCTTTGAACTGGACGGAACATATCAGGAGCTGAATGGTCTGACCATCCCCATTCATTTATACAGAGTGGCAGATGTAGAGGAAAATGGTGAGTACAAAGTATTACCCGGATATGAAGATTTGGATCTGGCATCCATAAATGACAAGACAACTGCTGAGGATTGGGAAAAACTTGCAGGAAAAGCATCTGAACTAGTGGAGAATCAGTCCGCTGTTCCGGACGCTGAGGTACAGATGCAAAAACCCGATGGTGGAGACAAATCCACAGTAACTGCAGATAATCTTTCTACAGGCATGTACCTGGTGATCGCAGAGTCGGTGCAGTCGGCAGCGTACACATATGATTTTATACCGTATCTGATTTCTCTGCCAAACAACTACTACGGCCAGACACAGGATGATACCTGGGTATATGATGTGACTACAGGATTAAAACCGTCACAGACACAGAGGTACGGAGATTTAGTCATAGACAAAACACTTACTGCATATAACGCCACATTAGGCGGAGCTGATTTCATTTTCCAGGTGGAGGCAGAAAGAGATTTTGAAGTGGTGTACAGCAATGTGGTATCTATTTCCTTTGATGCACCAGGAACCAAAAGTGTAAAAATTGAGCATATCCCGGCAGGAGCTGCTGTTACAGTAACTGAAGTGTACAGCGGTGCAAGCTATGAATTGACTTCCGACGGGACACAGCAGACAGTGATTGCCGCGGATGACACAGTGGGTGTCTCATTTGAAAACACATATGACCACCGCAATAACGGCGGCAGCAGTGTAGTCAACCGGTTCACATATAATGATGGCGACTGGGATTGGGAACAGCAGAAAGACAGTACAGGTGAGCAGGAGTAAAGGAGGATGGAGCGATGAAGAAGAAATTCAATAAGAAAAGCCTTTGTCTGGCAGCAGCAGCTCTTGCCCTCACTGCAGGTTTATCAGTGAACAGCGCTATGGCTTATTTCACTACCTATACGACTGCAGCAGGTGATGTGACCATTAGCCTTGGTTCTACCGTGACAATTCCGGAAGAGACAGTCAGCGACTGGACAAAACATATTGTGATCAAGAATACAGGAGATTATGAGTGCTATGTCCGTGTGAAAGTTTTTGCAGGAGAGAAATATCAGGACGGACTCCAATATCAGGGGAGCCAAAAGTGGTCTCCCGGAGAAAATGATTACTATTACTACAGTGATATAGTTCCGGCAGGCGGTGAAACGGAGGAACTCCAGGTTAAAATTGATTCTAAAGACAGTGAGGAAGAATTTAATGTTATCGTAGCCCAGGAGTGCACACCGGTATTATACGACAATGAAGGTAAGCCATATGCAGACTGGAACGCAAAGCAAGAGGAGGATGGTAAATAATGAAAAAGAAGAAAAAACCCTTTTCTGTTAAACCAGTTATCCTTCTCTCGGCATCAGCACTGCTTCTGTTGGGAAGCACCGTTGGAAGTGCACGGGCAGCGCTTACATATTACAGTGAAAATTATTCTGTCCAGATGAGCACATCCAATATTGGTGTGAGTCTGTTAGAAAATGGTGACAAAATAAGCTACAGGGATTATAATGAAGACAATGAGTGGAATGAAAATACAGGAACTCTCTTGTCAGATTTAAAGGATGAAAAACTGGTACTGGGCAAAACATATGATGAGAAACTCAGTGTCACAAACAGCGGATCCATTGACAGTTATGTCAGAGTCATTCTCTATAAGAGCTGGTCAAAAGCCGATGGTGAAAAGGTGGTCAAAGATACAACACTTTCTCCGGCCCTTATCGATTTAAACCTTACCGGCAATGGCTGGACAGTAGATCAGAATGCTTCTACAAAAGAACGTACGGTCCTGTATTATAACAGCATTCTTCCCGCCGGGGAAACCACTCCTGAGTTCGCAGATACACTGCGGATCGACCCGGCATTAGGCAAGAAGGTAACAGAACATGAGACGGTAGATGAAAATGGTTACAAGACGATCACCACAGTTTATGATTATGACGGCTACAGTTTCCAGGTGGAAGCCGAAGTGGATGCTGTTCAGACACATAATGCGCAGGATGCCATAAAAAGTGCCTGGGGCGTGGATGTAAATGTTGCAGCAAACGGAGATATCAGCTTACGATAGGAGGTACAGAATATGAAAAAGAAAATTTTGTGCCTTGTCATGGCAGCGATCATGACCGTAGGCACAGCGGCGACTGCATATGCAGAGGATTTTAAAAGTGATAAAAACTGGCAGGTAGATTTTGACGGAGACAAAATGAACAGCAATTTCAGTTCCAAAGATATGGCTGAGGAGATATACGGAATCCTTCCCGGTGATACCATGGAGCTGCAGGTAAAGATAAAGAATTCCGGTGAAGAACAGACAGACTGGTATATGTCCAATGAAGTTCTGGAAAGTCTGGAAGAGGGAAGCAAGGCAGAAGGCGGAGCTTACACATATGTATTGACATACTATGATCCATCCGGTGAAGAGGCAGTCTTGTTTGACAGTGAAACTGTAGGCGGAGAGGGTTCATCCCGTGTGGGTAAGGGCCTTGAGCAGGCTACAGATTCCCTTGATGATTTCTTCTACCTGGACAGACTGGATGCAGGAAAAGCAGCTTCTGTTCACCTGAGAGTTGTCTTAGACGGTGAGACACAGGGCAATGGCTACCAGGACACACTGGCTCGTCTGCAGATGAATTTTGCAGTAGAGAAGGTAGCGCCATCCACTGTCACAGTGAAGGGTAAGGATACTGTCATAAGAAAGACAGTTACAGGCGAATCCAATACCGTGAAAAAGACCATCACCCGTCCTAAGACAGGAGATACCACCAATATTCTCCTTTTCAGCACAGCAGCATTAGTCAGCGGATTGGTACTGCTGCTTCTGGGAGTTGCCGCAATGAAAAAACGCCATGAGAAAGGGGAGCTGAAGTCATGAAGAAGTTGAAAATGATTCTGACATCTTTGCTTACTGTCTGCATGCTCTTTGGTTCATCTGTGATCAGCGTTTTTGCAGCGGAGGAGGAATATACCTATACAGCAACCTTTTTTGCGGGCAACCAGGGCACGTTTTCCGGAATTGACGGGTTATCTGTGGAGAGTACAGGGACACCGGTTATAGATACGCAGAGTGACAAGGTTGTAGTGAGCGGTTTGAAATTAGGCGATAAAGTATCCTTTGATGTCCAGAACGGTGCTGTAGCACTGGGAGATTCCAGCAAGTATTATGTGAAAGGTGTCCGGATAAGCGGGCGTGACAATAATTCTCTTGAAACATCTGCATTTCACGTAAACGGAGACAGAGATTTTGTCGTTGCTTACGGAATCCAGGGCGATATGGTTGGCTATACTGTAAACTATCAGGATGAGGAAGGCAACCAACTGGCTCCCAGCCGTACCTATTACGGCAATATAGGCGATAAACCGGTGGTGGCATACCTGTATGTGGAAAATTACACGCCGCAGGCTTTAGCACTGACCAAGACGCTTTCTTCCAATGAATCTCAGAATGTATTTACATTCGTATATACACCGGTAACCACAGAAACCGTAACCGTACCCGGCGAGACAACAACTGTGACAACTGTTGTGCCAGGAACTACCACTACAGAGACAACTGTTGTGGAGACACCGGCGGCAGGTACTCCTGCAGCAGGAACAACAGGAGCAGCCGGTACTGAGGGCGCCGCAGGAACAGCCGGAGCCGCAGGTGAAGCGGGAACAGCCGGTGCTGAAGGAACCGCAGGTACAGCAGGAGCAGGTACCGAAGAGGGAACACAGGTTATAGAGCCGGAGGAAGTTCCCCAGGGTAATCAGGATGTTGTTGACTTAGATGAGGATGAAACACCTCTGGCAGATAATCCTGAAGAGACCAAAGAAAAGGTGAAAAAAGGTCTTCCCCTTGCAGCCGGTATTGCGATCGGAGTCGGAGCAGTTGCAGCCCTTTCGGGATTGGCAGTATTTCTGATCAGACGCCGCAGATGATTTGTAAGAAAAATGCATAGGTAACAGAAAGGATATCCTGTTTTGAGCAAGAAGAAGAAAAAGGATAAAAAAAGCCCAGTGTCTGTGATTTGCAGTGCACTGGGCACTGTTTTATTAGTAGGTCTGGTGCTTGTTTGCCTTCCCATTACAGCAACCAGGCTTTTTGGCTATGATGCTTATTCCGTGGTGAGCGGAAGCATGGAGCCTGCAATTCCTACGGGAAGCCTGGTATATGTACAGGAAGCAGCGCCGGAGGATATGGAAAAGGATGATGTAATCGCTTTCTACGGCGCAAAGGATTCAAACGCCATAATCACCCATAGGGTCGTAGAAAACAAAGTTGTCATGGGTGAATTTATCACCAAAGGCGATGCCAATAAGACGGAGGATATGAATCCGGTACCCTATAGTAATTTTATAGGTAAAGTGGTGTATTCCATTCCTGTTCTGGGAAGTATTGCGGAGGCACTTACCAGCACAATGGGAAAAATCATAGCAGGTGGTGTGATCGCCGCGGCCTTGATCCTGGAAGTTATAGCATCTGCTGTCCGAAGGCGTGAATAATATGAGTATAAAAGATGCAGCTGAGCAGCCGGAATTCAAGGATTCTAGCTGCGCTTTTTGCTGTTCTGCTGTATATTTATACCATTACAGCGTTTTGCTTTGCAGAAATAAAACTTCAATATAGTAATGATGTAATGCTTTTTGTAATGCTGTTTCAAGTACAATATTCTTATAATATTATAGATAGTCGCGATTCAGCAGCCAGTCAAAAAGCCCCGATACCAAAGGCGGTTTCGGCCGTATTCTTCTCTTTCACTGTAAGGGCGCTGAACCGTTATTTACCATAGATCATTAATCTAGATTGTAACAATACCTACCGGGTGTAATAAAATGTTGTGAGGGATAAAATGGCAAAAGACGCAGAAACCTTTGTGATCAAAATAGAAGGCAGTAAAGATGCCACATGGCAGGGTGATGTTACATGGGCGGAAGAGCAGAGTGAAAAGCATTTTCGCAGTGCACTGGAATTGATAAAATTTATTGACGGAGCCTTGATACAGGCGGAGAAAAGTAAGGATTAGTTATGGAATAGTTATATGACAAGGGAAAGGAGTGCATTATGAAACATAAAAGATTAACAAAGATAATCTTGCCGTTCACATTATGCATAGCAATAGCTCTTGGCAATATAACCATTGTTCGAGCAGAACAAGACTTGTCCGGTGAAAGTAATGTGAACAGTCAGCAGTCAAAACAGACAGACCGGACGAATCAGGCAGACCAGACAAATCAGACAAATCGGTCAGGGCAGACAGACCAGATAAACCAGACAGATCAGGAAGAAAGCACAGTCATAATAAACGGTGAAGAGGTGCCGCTGAGTGAGGGTGAAAACATAACAAAGAATGATAACACAGGCCTTTTGTGTGTGGGCGTATTTGCAGGAGTTCTTGTTCTGGCAGGAGCCAGGGAATTTAAGATCCGAAAACATATCAAGTAATTTTGTTAAAATACCTCCCTATATAGTCAAGTGTTTTTTCCTTATTTTTCAAGGAATTTTTAGTTACATATCTCAGATGAATGAGCCGTGAAGATGGGTATTTCTGTGTATCTGGTACGAAAATAGCTGATTTTGGGCATACAAAATAAAACGTCTCATTATTCCGCTTTATATGGCCTTGTGTATGCCCCTCCATCTATGGCAGCTTACCTCCCGTGTCTACCAGGATCATCCCACCTGTCGGTGTGAGTCCTAACTTCCTTCGTTCTGCCTGCCCATATCCAGGGTGTCAGCTTAGCTCCTTTGCAGGGTCTTGCCCTATGGTATTTATTTCTGCCGACTACTGGCTCATTCTTTATTTTAAGTCTTACTGACCTGTTAATATCCTTCCTGTACCGGCACCTTTCGGTGGACGTTTTTCCGGTCCATCCCTGATATTTCCAGCTTTTCTGTCATAGCTGGATTCAGCTTTCAATCCTCTTTGAAAGTTCAATCCAACCATGACAGAGCAGTGCTTTTAGTACTTGGATCGTTTGGTTTCGTTATGCTGTCTGCATCTGCGGATGCTTGATATCACCCAGCAGCCTTGCAGCGTCATAATCGACTCCTTTTGTCAGGATCGTATAAAACACCCTGATCACCTTACATGCCACTGCCACTACTGACTGCATCTTTTTCAGCGGATTCTCTTTTCTCGTCCGATAGTATTCATGGATCTCTCGAAATTCCGCATTCTTTCCGACTAGTGATATCGCCGCTTCATACAGTACATATCTCAGTCGTTTTCTTCCTCGGTAGCTGATACGGCTCTCTCCATTATGCTTGCCTGAATCGTTCGCCACGATCGCATAGCCTGCAAGCTTTTGCAGCTGTTTGGGGTTGTCAAAACGTCTAATGTCGCCCACCTCTGCAATAAATCCACTTACTGTCACCATACCGATCCCTTTGATCTCCAGCAGCTTATCTATATATGGTATTTCTTTCAGCTTACCTTCTATCTTTTGCACCAGTTCTTCCAGTCTTGATGTATATACATCCATGTCGTCCAGCAGATTTTTCAGTTCCATTCTCGCTGCCTCCGGTGCTTCCTTACTGCCTACGCTGTGCTCTGCAGCTGATACCAGGGTCTTTGCCCTCTTCATTCCAGCCCCTCTCAGCTTTGCGTCTCTCCAGATCTGGTTTACACCTTCCACGCCCAACTTCCCGATGTCCTCCGGCAGCGGCGCTGCCTTCAGTATCATCCGCCCGCTGACTGCCTTTAAATCCCTATAAACGTCTTTGTATTCAGGAAAGTAAATGGCAAACCATCTGGCAATGCGGTTCTTGATCCGGGTAACTTCCTCCTGTGTCTGGAAGCGTAGATTGGATAAGCTTCTCATCTCTGCATAAATCCCGGTTGGTATATAAGGGTAGGAAAAACGTCCCTCATTCACCAGTGCGGCAATCGTCTTTGGATCTTTGCGGTCATTTTTATTAGGATTGTTATCATCCAGTTCCTTGGATTTCTTGACATGATGGGGATTTACATGCACAGGTTTCATTCCGTTGTCCTGCAGGAACTTTCCTAAAGCGAACCAATAGTGTCCTGTTGGCTCCATTCCGGGAATTACAGCGGTTTTACCATTCTTTTCTTGTATTTCCTCGATCCATGCCTTAAATGTAAGGAACCCTGCTTGTGTATTGCTGAAAATCAAAGGTTTTCTGGTAAACTCGAAATTTCTCCAGTCAAATGCTCTCGCATAGTGCGTTTCGCTTCCGACATCAATACCAACGATCAAAGTTTTTTCAGTTATGGATGCAATTTTTGTGTTCTGTGTGTTACAATTCATTTTAGATACCTCTCTGTTTAATAAGATTTTATACTAACCGCCAAAGTCAGTAATCTTATTTTACACTGAGGTATTTTTTTCTCAACCTTCTTTCTTGGAATTCCCTATATTTGAATTATACAGGAAGCTCCTTTATGAAACAAGTACAAGAGCCGCAGAACAGAGTAATCTCTTTGTTCCGCGGCTTTTGTACTGTCATGATCCAATTTACAGTAGTCAAATCCGTTAAAAAGTTGTAATATGAAAGCATCAAATAATCTATAAAGAAGGGGTAACTGTTCAATACCCTCACGGTTACAAGAAAGGATACATAAACACTATGAACCACAAACAAAAAAGTGCTCCCCAGCGTCTCCTTTGGTCCCAGTTCGACGCCCTGCAGATGGGCTCCGGATGGGATGAGGAGGACGTTAAGAAACCTCAGATCCTGCTGGAAGATGTCTTCGGCGACAGCCACCCCGGCAGTACACACCTGTCGGGCCTCATGGAACAGGCAAAATACGGAGTCTTTGAAAAAGGCGGTTATCCGGCCCAGTATCACACTACAGATATCTGCGACGGATGTGCCCAGGGTCATGACGGCATGAACTATATCCTGGCCTCACGTGAAGCTATCTGCGACATGATAGAGGTGCACGGCTCTGTATACCCTTGGGACGGGATGATACTCTCTGCGTCCTGCGACAAGTCCATTCCAGCCCAGCTAAAGGCAGCGGCACGTCTGGATATGCCCACGATCTTCATTCCGGGAGGAAGCATGCGCCCTGGCCCGGACATGACTACATCCCTGGTTGCCGGCGATATTTCTCTTCGTCAGAAACGCCAGGGTGCAGTCACAGAGCAGGAGATCAGGGATTACAAACTGACAGGATGCCCTTCCTGTGGAGCGTGTACATTCCTTGGAACTGCCAGCACCATGCAGTGTATGGCAGAGGCCCTCGGCATGGCTCTGCCGGGTACTGCTGTTATGCCGGCTACCATGCGGGACATTTTTGCATATTCCAGAAAAGCAGGACGGAAGATCATGGAACTGGTTGAGAGGGATATCACGGCAGGTGCTGTTATGACAAGAGAAGCATTTGAAAATGCCATTATCATTCACAGCGCTATCGGCGGTTCCACGAATGCCACCATACATCTCCCATCTATAGCAAGAGAGCTTGGAATCATACTGGAACCGGAACTCTTTGACGATTTGAACCACAAAGTTCCCCATATTGGCAATATTAATCCAAGTGGACAGCATCTGACAGAATCCTTCTGGTTTGCCGGCGGAATACCTATGGTCCAGTTGTACTTAAAAGACATGCTGCATCTGGATGTCATGACTGTGACAGGCAAAACTCTGGGTGAAAATCTGCAGGATTTGGAAGAGGACAATTTCTTTGCCCGTAATCTGGGATATCTGCATAATTATGGTCTGGAGCGTGATCAGGTCATCTTCCCTGTGGAAAAAGCAGAGGAGAAGGGTTCTATTGCTGTTTTAAAGGGTAACCTTGCACCTGAAGGGGCAGTTATCAAATACTCAGCCTGCATCAGCACTATGCGGGAACACAAAGGCCCTGCGAAGGTCTATAACCGTGAAGAGGATGCCTATCAGGCTGTTGTGGACGGTAAGATAGACCCGGGTGATATTCTCGTTATCCGCTACGAAGGCCCAAGAGGAACCGGTATGCCGGAAATGCTCATGACTACAGAGGCGATCGTCTGTGATGAACGTCTTAACGGCACTGTTGCCCTGGTAACAGACGGACGTTTTTCAGGGGCGACAAGAGGAGCGGCGATTGGCCATGTTTCCCCCGAAGCTGCAGCAGGAGGCCCACTGGCTTTTATTGAGACAGGTGATATCCTGGAATACAGCGTAGAGAACAGGCGCCTGGATGTAGTGGGAATCCAGGGAAAAGAACTCTCTCCGGGAGAGATAGAGGATGTCCTTAAAAAACGTTCCGAATCCGGCATTCTGCCCCGCCCAAAACGGAAAGGGCTGTTTGGCCGCTACACAAGCCATGCGATGTCAGCTATGAAAGGCGCAGGTTACGAAGAAGCATAAAAATCGGCAGCGGCAGATATTCTGCCGCTGCTAAACATAAAATCAACTCAAGAATAAAATCAATTCAAGAATTAAATCAACTCAAGAATTAAACCAACTCAAGAATTAAATCAACGTAAGAATCAAATCAACGTAAGAATCAGATTAACTCAAGAATCAGATTAACTCAAGAATCAGTTCAACTCAAGATAATCCCCATAGCCAAGAGAATAGTCAAACAACCGGTCCAGCGGTCTGTTCTCATACAGGCACAAAAGACTGCGTATTACCCCTATATGAGTTACAAACAAAATCGTGTCATTTGCATCCGCATCTGCTGTGGCCCGGCAGACCATGGCATTTGCCCGTGTCTGCACCTCCCGGAACGTTTCTCCGCGCGGAGCCGGATGATCTGCCATTGCGCGTCCACGCTCCTCATAATGAAGGGGATATCGTTCTTTTATGGCAGAAAAGGTAAGATTCTCCCATTCTCCCATATGAATTTCTGCCAGACCTTCTGCAAAATAAATACCACAGCAGAAAAACTGACTCAATATGCAGACACTTTGTATACAGCGCAGAAGTGGACTGCAGTAAATGATATTGGGCATGTAGATGTTTTTCAGCCGTACTGCGCTTTCTTCCATTTGTTTTCTTCCGTAAGGAGACAGGGGATAATCCGTCTGGCCAATACATCGTCGGGAGTCCGGTTCAATATCAGGCATACCATGCCGCATGAAGATCAAATTCATATTTACCTCTAATTTTAACTTTCCGTTTCCCTGCACGGCAGTCTAAAATATGACTCAGACCGGAACAGGAAATACATACCTCGTTGAAATAGATATCTAATCCGGCGTCACTAAGAAGTTTATTTATCGTTATGTCTATATCGTTTCTATCGATATAACATCTATTCATACGGTTTCTGTAGTTATAGTTTTTGTAGTTACAGTTTCCGTCGCTGCAGTTTCCGTTGCTATAGATTATATTGTTACAGTTTCCATCAGCACAGTTTCCGTCGCTACAATTCTCATCGCTGCAGTTTTTGTGGTTACAGTTTTCGTCACTACAGTTCTCATCGCTACAGATTCCATCACTACAGATTCCATCGCTACAGATTCCGTCGCCGCAGTTCCCATCGCTACAGCTCCCATCGTTACAGTTTTCACTAGTAAAGTTTCTATCCATACAGTTTCCATTCGCACTGCTTATATCTATGCTATTTTTATCTGCACAGATCCTCTCCACACAAAACCTATCGTCCATAAACTTTAATCCAAGGGTAAGCCTTTTAACATCAGGTTCATACTCCGCATTATAATCGACCAGTAGATCCATGGAAAACAGGGCTTCATCCAGTTTTGCTATCATACCTCCAAAGCCCAGCCGTCCTCCGCATTCCAGCCGCTTTAACCGGCTGCCGCAGGCGCAGGTTCCCGGAAGCAGCCTGGCAAAATCGCCGGTCCGGTAACGCAGAAGCGGCATTCCTTTTCTGGTAAGTGTGGTGACCACAAGCTCCCCCCACTCACCATCTTCCAGAACCTCATGAGTCACAGGATGCACAATTTCCGCATAGATATCATTCTCCCGGATATGCATTCCATCATGCGCGCCGCATTCAAGGGCACATCCCAATCCGGTCTCCGTCATGCCAAAATGATTGTATACTTCACATCCAAGAGCAGATGCAATTCTTTCCCGCACCGGCAGAGCCAGATAGTCCGTACTTAAAAGTACAGCTTTTAAGGGCAGGTGTATCCCCCGTTTTCTGCAGTATTCACCAAGCGCGAGGAACTGTACAGGGATTCCCACTGCACAGGAAATCCGGTTTTCCAGTATGGCTTTTGCGCAGTTCGCCAAATCATCCATCAGTCCGTATCCAACCGGCTGCACACCCAGCCTTTTCAGTCCCCGGATCAGCAGATCTCCCACACACCCTTCTGCTTTGAATGGAAGAAATACCATCACGGCTTCCCCCTCTGAGGTCAGTTCAGACATTCCGTGATGAAAAAAGCTGACGGTTAATTCCTGGTCCCCGGCAGTATAAAAAATACGTTTGGGACGGCCTTCCGTTCCTGAAGTCTGTAAAGTCACCACCCGGCTGATATCTCCCTGAGAGACGCACAGCATAGAAAGTCCGGCATCTGCCAGGTCCTGCCCGTCCATCAGGGGAAAGGACGCAAACTCTTCCAGAGATTCCGGTAGTGCGTGACCCGAGAGTCTTTTCCGGTACCATGGGCTGTTTGCGCCTGCATAGACCAAAAGATTTCGGATTTTTTTGAGCTGCCAGTCAGACAGAGCTTTTCGGGAGGAGAGAGACAACATTTCTTTTTTCTCTATCCAGGTATCCAGTACACTTCTTTTTACGGGCATTTATGATATCCTTTCTCGTGTCCTCGGTATTTACAGGTGCCGTCCTCGGCGGTCAGGTTATAGGCACAAAATGGGATGAGACGTACATTTTCTTCCCCGGTAACCACGTGGATATAACATTCCTTCAGCCTTTCAAGATCCAGTGTCCAGGCGTCCATAAATCCCATGGCGGAGACTGCCAGGCTGTATTGCTCCAGACGATCAAGAAAGTTGTCAAGAGAACTGGTATCGCAGCAGGACGAAGTGCTCCGGGAGGGGGAATCCGTACAGCAGCAGTCCTTTTGAGGCGCTGACCACTGCTTTGCCACAAATTCCCGGGCCTTTTTAGAGGAATCGGCTGTTCCGCACCCGCATGATGTTCCAGTACGCCACGGCTGCAGTTTCCCGTCGGCCTGAAGTATAAAATTTCCGCTGAAAGAACAATAGGGATTTTCCGCGTTGCCAGGTGAAAAATCTTTAGCCTTCATCTGCCCTTTTGTCTGGACTTCAATTGCCCGAAGAAGTTCAGGAAGCGTATAACGGTCTTTGGGCAGCCGTTGGTCATACCTTCCGAAATGACTTGCAGGCTGGAAATGCACGCCTCTCACCACTGGCATATGCTCCAGGGCAAAGTCGAGGATATGACCGATCTCACCGTCATTGACACCCGGTACGATGACAGGGACAAGCACAACTCCCACACCTGCCCTTTGGCAGGCTGCTATGGCATCCAGCTTTGCCTGAAGAAGCTCCCTTCCCCTTAGCTTCCGGTATGTCTCCTCACTCAGCCCGTCAAACTGCAGAAATACACAGTCAAGGCCGGCATCAGCCAGGTTTTTCAGATAATCAAAATCTTTACCGATGCGTATGCCGTTGGTATTGAGCTGGAAAAAGGGAAATCCCATCTCTTTTCCCATACGGATAATGTGGGCCAGATCATCCCGCATGGCAGGTTCCCCGCCGGATAACTGTATATTAAATGGACCGCCCATGTGCATCATAGCCTGAAAACGATGTCTGATATTTTCCAGGTCAGGCTCATTCAAAGAAAAACTCTGTTTGGCAGAGTTCTCAGCCTGTGAAGCTGCAAAGCATACGGGACACTCAAGATTACAACGGTTCGTCACCTCCAGCAGCACACAGCAGGTGCGCTGCCGGTGTTCCGGACAAAGCCCGCAGTCATCGGGACATCCCTTGTCTGATGCGACCGCGGGTGCCACAGGCGCCGTAAAACAGCGCTCTCTGTCAAAGGTCCGGTATGCCGGAGGTCCGTTCCAGATGAGAGCGCGGAAATCTCCGTGTTCGGGGCAGGACTTCTCCAGATATACCTGATCCCCCACTTGGACCTTCTGCGCGTCCAGCCGTCTGAGGCAGACAGGACAGACACTTTCTGTTTTCCCCATAACTTCCGGCTGGTCCGTACCGCCGCATAACCGTCTTTCAAAATCCGATTTCTTCTCTTCCCATGTATCCTCAGGAAACCCGGCTTTGATCACATTTTCATTGAGGACCCCTTTTAGCTGAATCCCTTCATCTGTATCCAGCATAAAGAAAGGCCTTCTGAAATCCCGCCTCACCTTCATCCTGCCCCAGTATGACATTTTTTCCAAAAGAGCATCATTTACAGGTGAGGAGAGTGTATAGATGTATGATTTTGCATTGGCGAAACAGTTGTCCGCCTTTTCACAGCCCAGTATTTTAATTTCCATTGAAAATCTCCTTTAAAGCGCTGATGACCTGGTAAACCTCCTCTGGTGTGGTGAACCTGGACAGGCTGAACCTGACCGTTCCGTCCCTGCCGGCCCCTATATACGGGAAAATGTGGGGCGCGCAGTGAAGCCCGGTACGGCAGATAATGTCAAAACTGCCGCTCAGCATATCCCCGATATCTGCGGGGGCGTAATCCGGTGAGGTGAAGGTAAGCACAGGTGTACGGCCGCCGGTTACAGGTACTACAGAGCATCCAAGGCCTTTTAAAGTGTCCTCCAGCATATAGACATATTCCAACAGCCTGTGTAGATCAAAAGGATGATCTTCCGCCCATGCAAGCATTTCGCCCAAAACCTCCATGCCCTGTTCGTTTTGTGTGCCTGCCTCCAGACGGATGGGATAATCCACAGGCATTTCATCCAGATCAGAATAGATTCCGGTTCCCCCTGTAAAGACAGGAGCAAGCTCTATATCCGGTGAAACATACAGCGCTCCGGTACCCTGAGGGCCAAGCAGGTATTTATGTCCGGTAAAGGCTGCCATATCCACATTCCACAGGGCCGGCAGGACAGGGATTACACCCGCGGTCTGTGCGGCATCCAGAAAAACAGCAGCACCGGCTTTTTTAGCCTCATCTGCGATCACTGCGGCGTCATTTACCGCGCCTGTCACATTGGACGCATGGGTAATGATTACCATACGAGGATGAAGACTTGCCAGCGCTTCCCGGTAAACACCCATATCCAGACGCCCGCTTTTGTCGGTATCCAGCTCATAGTAGCGGATCATCCCGCGTTTTTGGAGGCTGTATAAGGGACGCAGCACGGAATTATGTTCCGCCCGGCTGGTCAGTACAACATCACCTTTTGACCAGGGGAATCCGAGAAGCCCCATATTAAGGGCATGTGTGGCATTTGGTGCATAGATGATACGCCTGCTGTCATCTATATGCAGCAGCTTTGCCAGCCGCTGACGGCAGGAAATAGGTACCTTTGCCTCCCGGTAAGTGGAGCGTGTTCCGTGCCCGGGTATTTTGACTGACGCCCGCTGCCAGGCATCAGCAAATATGGGCGGCTTCGGAAAAGAAGTTGCAGAGTTGTTCAGATAGATCATGGTTTTTCACCCCTTATCATTTCATACAGATGTTCTGCGGTTTTCCTGTCTCTCTCCAGACATGCCAGCGCATCCGGATTTCCTGCAAACCTTTCTGCCTTCTGCCGGAAACGCTCTGATAGATCTACCCTCCGGTCTTCGATCACCAGGCGGTCAGCCAGATAGAGCAGAGTAACTTCGTTGACAGTGTCCCATAACTGCGGCGGCAATTGTCTGTGATATCTTATACACTCCGCAATACGGCAGCAGCCCATAAGCTCCAGGATATCTGCCGCTGCCTCAGCGTGATGCGGCTGTCCCTTTTGCATATCGTGCAGAAGCGCGGCCCGGGACAGTATCTTTTGGTCTATATGGATGTTGTGTTTCGCGCTGTACTCTTCTGCAAGCTGCCGTGCCGTTTCTTCCACAGCTATACAGTGTGCGCGTACGCGGGAAGGGGTCTTGACGTAATTCCAGATATCCTCGCACACCTGAGTGTTGGGAATGCCCCTGTTTTTTGCCGCTTCTTTCAGACGTTCATAGTCCTTTGGCAGATCGGCGTCCTCCAGGATCTCCGGGTCCGGCACCTCCAGGATTTTTGTGTCATCCCTAAAAAGCTCCAGGACACCGTGCATTCCGTTATCTCCTCTGTAATCCGCCAGTGCCTCTATGACAGGTCTGGTAAAAAGAGGAGGATGTCCTGTTTCTCCATGGTAGGAGGGTAGAAGGACTGCAGACGGAAATGCCCTGTGATGTGCTATGAGTTCCCGTATGGTGAAAGGGGACACAAGCGCCACATCAGCAGGGCATAAAAATACGGCATTGGCCCGGGGCGGGAGAGACTGCAGTCCAAGACGGATGGATTCCAGCATATCAGTCTCGTCATAGGCATTATTTTCCACAATAAAGACACCGGCCTTTTCCAGAATTGGAATCATCTTCTGCTTCCGGTATCCGACAACAGTTATAATGTTGTGCAGCCCGGCATCCTGAAAATTCTTCAGGGTGGATTCCAGGATGCACTTGTCACTCAGCGGCAGCAGGGGTTTAAACTGCTTCATGCGCCGGGAACATCCGGCGGCCGCGATCACTACATAAATATCATCATATTTTTTTTGACTCAATCAATCACACCATTCTCGCTTAAAAGCATTGTCAATTTTTCCTGGCATGCTTCCAGTAGGGGAAGGCATACAGCAAATGTTTTAGAAAAGTCATGACCCAGTATGGAGCTGCAGTCTGTGCCTCCGTCCGGGGTTCCGAATTCTTCCTGAAACCAGTTTACATAATCTTGGACGATTTTTTGAAACTGATTGTGTTCAATCTCTTCCGTGCTGCCTCTTCCGGCGAAATACCCCAGTACGCAGCAGCCTCCAGTGAGGGCACCGCATTCCTTTTGACAGTGGCCCATACCGCCTGTTAGTCCGCTCATGGCCCGTATCAGATCAGGGTTTTCACACCCGTCTGTCTCCAGTGCCAGCATCATGAGGATCTGGCTGCACTCAAAGCCCTGCATGCCCAGTTCCATCAGATATTCCCTGAGTTCCACAGATATCCTGCCCCCTTTCTTTTTTTCGCAGTATCGCGTAATAGTAACTAAGATTGTCGGGAGTGATTTTTCTGCCCTCCAGACAGAGCGGAGGACAGGCCCGTTCATTTTTCCAGATCCACTGGCTGATGTAACTTCTCAGACAAGGAGTGGCGTTTTCCAGATACAAAAGTTCAAAATTATAGGTTTCAGGCCAGGTAGGCCGGCGTCCGAGTTCAAATATATCGGATACCAGAAAGATACCGCCCGGCTCCAAGATCCGCAGCACTTCAGGAAGTACCTTACCTGTGTCCATAACAGATAAGGTACACTCTGCCAGGACACCCTGAAAAAAGTGTTCCTTCCACGGGAGAAGGGAGGCGTCTCCTTTTACCAGATATGCCTCATGCTTGTCTGTTCTTAAGTCAATGCCCTCTGCCTGAAAATCCATGCTCCGCAGCAGTTTTACGGTCTCCCCGCTGCCGCAGCCCAGATCCAGAAGACGGCTGTGCTTTGTCAGCCATCCGCCCTGGAGTGCCCTTTGTATCATTCTCTTTGTCAGCATTTGGCCTCCCGGATGGGAGGCCGCCTGGTCTGCCCAGATGTCATTTTCCATTAATTCTGTCATTTAGTCATTTGTCCTCCAATGCCTGTTCTACCTGCAGGATTTTCCCCATAGCCAGTTCCTCCGGAATGAAGGCCTGTCCGCAGACAGGACATTTCGGCATTTCAATGGGGAAATCGTTTCCCATATAGTGCAGTACAACTTCACCCGGCACAAGCGCTGTCCTGCACCTGTCACAGATAAGGCTGCCGGGTTCAAATGCGTAAGTTTCGTAGTATTTTTCTGACATTACATATCCCCTTTGATCTCCATGCGGTGTGCGTATACGCGGCTGATCTCATATCCATCCTCCCGGGGCAGGTACCACACCCAAAACGTGACGTTTCCCACCATTTTGTGGGCTATGTACAGCCCGCTGCGGGTATCACGGATCCGTTCCCGGGTCTCTTCAGCCGCTGTGATGACAGAACAGATATCCCGCTCTAAGATCATGCGCCTCTCAAGCAGGTCAGCTGTTTCACTGTCATAATATAACTTCAAGGGCATCTCTCCTTCCGTATCTTCTCCCCACAGTTCCTTTGACAGTCTCCGCTTTAGATCCATACGGTTCTGCTGTCTCACGGAGTATGAGGGCCATCGGTGCTCATCTTCCGAAGAAGAATAGATAAGTTCCAGTATATGATAAGCCTCGGCTCCCTGTTTCAGGAAGCGGTCCCGGCAGTTGATACAATATGTAAGAAAGGGAGACGCAGTATCCGAGATACACTGCCCGGCCATTTCGTCGGCCAGGGAGGGGTTGGAGAACTGCGTCAGACCGCCGTAACCGCAGCAGCCGGAGGACGTTCCCGTATAATTGCCCTCTGAGATACTGAACCCGCAGGTGTGGGCAAGCTGCCGGATCTGTTCTCTGATCTCGGGTGAGTTTCTGGCCTGACAGGCATCGTGGATCCTCAAAGGAGAAGACTCCGGCCAGGCTGTGTCTGGCAGGCCAAACGTATGCAGTACTTCCCAGATACCTGTGCAGTGCATCCGGGGAATTGATTCTGAGAGGGATGTAAGGCAGGCCGGGCATGCGGTGACCACCTCAGGGCAGCCCAGGCTTTCCCATGATTTTTTAAGCTGTTCGATTGTCTCTTGGTATAAATCCATTCGCCCGGCCCATTTTGCCATGATTCCGCAGCAGCCCAGCATAATGCCCGTACCGCCGGGAAGGCGGGAACGCAGGTCATGGTAAGACCGCCATACGATATTTGGAGTGGAGGCTGCAAGCTGGCACCCCGGAAAATAAAGATAAGAGGGCTGCGCTTGATCGGGGTCAGGTTTCACAAGAAAACAGTGTTTCGAGTTGGAAAATGCCAGGTCGTTCAGCGCAAATTCAAATGCCGACGCCGGCATTTTATTCTGGGAAACCATAATATTTCTGGCCTCCTGTATGACTTCCCCCAGATCCAGTCCATGAGGACACACGGAGGAACACTGCCCGCAGAGGCTGCAGGAATTTATCATTTTGTTTGCGTGTCTTGTACCCATGGCAATGGCCAGATTGTTGTATACTTCCCGGAGATATTTCTTCGGCCAGGCTTTGTAGCGGCGCATAAAAGCGCAGGCGTCTATACAGTCTGTACATGTGCATTCCAGGCAGCGTGAAGCTTCCTGTATGGCCTCCTCCTTTGAGGGGAGGCCTGAGGAAAGGACGGAGCTTACGGTTTTCTCATCCTTTAAGGTTACATGAAGTGTGGTGGAAAACCCTCCTTCCGCTTCACGTCCCGCTGTAAGCGATACCTTTTTCAGATAACGGTCTATGGAAATGGCTGCCCGCCTGCCTTCCGAGAGTGCGTCCGTTATGGTTCCGCTGTTGGTTCTGCGGGCGTCTCCTGCGGCAAAGAGCTTTTCCTCATTGGCGTAAAAGGTCATGGGGTCTGTCACCACAGGTTCGGTATGAAGCCCCCAGGCCAGCAGGACAGCGTCAAACTGTTCTGTGAGTGTCTCTATCGTATCAACCCTGTACAGGGTATGGATTTCAATCTTATATTCCTTCAGACGTTCCAGGTCCTTTTGCAGGACCTCTTTGGGCAGCCGCTTTTCCGTCAGCAGAAAACCGCCGGGTTCGGCAGCTTTTTCAAATACGGTGACAGAGTATCCTTTCTTACCCAGTTCAAGGGCGGCGGATGAACCGGTCAGACCGGCGCCCACAACTGCGGCTTTCTCGGGCCTTTTGGAAAGAAAAGTCCTTCTTTTTTTCAAGGAACCGTAAGCTTGTGCGGCGCTTTCCAGCAGGCGGAGCTGCATGGGACCGCCATGCTCTGTTCGGATACAGGCACTTTTGCAGGGTTCCTCACACAAATGGCTTAAAATGCCGGGAAAAACAGCGTTTTTTTCGTACAGCTCCCTGGCTTTGGAAAAATCAGAGGCGGCTATGGCCCTGCAGATTTCCCGGCAGTCCACATGAAGAGGACAGGCAGCCATGGCGGCAGGCGGCTGTTCCTTTGTGCATTTCGCTTCCAGTTCATGTAATTTTTGCTGGTTCAGTTCAAGCATGGAATCCCTCCTGCGTTTTGTCAGGAAGGCGCCGAAGCGCCCTCCCGCTGATATCCTTTATTTTTTCAGAGCGTCAATTGCTTCCTTTACTTTTTCAGGACGAGCCGGGATCTCCAGTACCCTTGCACCTGTTGCGTTATAGATGGCGCTCAGGATAGCCGGGTGTCCTGCAGTGAGCGGGCCTTCTCCGCAGCCGGATGCCCCAAAGGGACCAAGAGGCCTTGGAGTTTCCGTATATATAATGTTAAAGTCATCGGGCACGTCCTCAGGATAAGGAATTCCACATCCCTTTAATGTGGTATGTCTGCTGTAATCCTCAAAATCTTCGGTGAGTGCAAGCCCAATTCCCTGGGTACAGCCGCCATAGACCTGGCCGTCCACCACGATTTTGTTGATAATGGTTCCGAAGTCGCATACGGTAGTCAGACGGATGACACGGACTTTTCCTGTCTCCATGTTGACTTCAACTTCGGGGATGAACAGTTCGTACATGTAATTGCTGAAAGGCGCGCCCTGGGCGGTCTCCAGGTCACAGTCCGTACAGGCAGCCGCAGCCCATGTTCCTTCATAATAGGTGGGGATGTTTTCTGCTGTCATTTCCTCATAGGTGCGGAAAGTTCCATCATCCTTTCTCATGGCATTCAGGAGCATTTCGGCTGCCACACGTGTGGCATTGCCGGTCACTACATTGGAACGGCTTCCTCCGGCAGGCCCAGAAGCAGGTGTGAGGGCTGTGTCGTTCTGTACCAGTTTGATCATTTCAGGTGTAAATCCGGCCTCGCGCAGAACTTCATGAGCCATTGTCAGCGCACCGATATCAGCGCCCTGGCCGTGGTCCTCCCAGGAGTTGTAAACCGTACAGGTTCCGTCAGGATTCAGCCTTATATTGGCAAAAGAACTGTCTTTTCCGTCCAGGCCGCAGCCGTAAATACCGCTTGCGAATCCCACTCCGTACCGGAGCTTGTCTGTGTTCATCTTTGCAAGCCTCTCTTTTGCCTCATAATAGACAGGCCGCGCTTTTTCGTACATCTCTTCCAGACAGTACACTTCAGGTTCCTGTCCGGTAGGGGTGGTGCACCCTGTGCCCGCCCGGTAGATGTTGCGGTAGCGAAGCTCAAATGGGTCGATTCCCATCTTCTCTGCCAGTATGTCTATACAGACTTCAGAACCCATGTAAGACTGGGGAGAACCGTAACCGCGGAAGGCAGATCCCCAGGCATGGTTTGTGCATACCGTCCGGCTTCTGTTGCGGATATTGCGGATATCATAGCCGGCACCTGTAAATTGTGACAGACGCATAGTCAGCAGGTCGCCGAACTCGGAATACGGGCCGTGGTCAATATAATTGTCACCTTCCAGTGCCAGAAATCTGCCGTTCTCATCTGCCGCCATACGGATGTTCATAAAGGCAGGGGAACGTTTTCCTGTGTAAGTGATATTTTGGTACATGTCATAGACCAGAGAGCAGGGACGTCCGTCCAGCGCCAGACAGGCAACCCCCAGAAGGGCTTCCATGGTGGGGCTGAATTTATATCCAAAGGTGCCGCCGGAGGGGTTCTGTACAAGCCGGAATTTATCCGGTTCGATACCGATACCTGCGGTGATCATGGCAGAGTGCAGATGGATGCCGATGCTCTTGGAGTGTACCGTAAGCCTTCCCTCCTCATCTATATAGGCAAAACCGCAGTCAGGTTCCAGATGAAGATGAGGCTGCCGGCTGCTGTAGGTCTCTGCTTCCGCCACAAAAGCTGCGGATTCCATGATGGGGCCTGTCTCCTCCCCTTTGATACAATTGGTCTCGTAGTAAATGTTGGGCGTTCCCGGATGGATCTCAATGGCATCCTCTGCCATGGCCTCCGGCGCGCTCATATAAGCCGGAAGAGGTTCAAGGTCCAGCCGTACTTTTTTGGCTGCCTCTTTTGCGTGTTCCTCTGTGTCGGCGGCGATCATAGCCACCGCATCCCCTATTTGGAAGATCTTTTCATCACAGAGGATCGGACGGTCCCAGCCATCCCCTTTATTGTTGGCAAAGGTGATAAGGCCGCTAATGCGGTTCTTTCCCTTTACATCCTTTGCAGTGATCACTTTGATCACACCGGGCATTTTCTCCGCTTCAGAATAGTCTATGCCCTTTAAAATCCCATGGGGGATCTCAGCCTGCACAAGTGCCAGCCTCGCAGTGCCCGCGGGCATCTGCAGCGCTATGTCGGCACCGTAGTCCCAGGTTCCGGTGACTTTTTTGAGGGCTGAAGGGCGGACATAGCTGGTTCCAAGGATTTTATTGCCCACCGGCTTGAAGATCAAGTCCTCTTTTTTCATTTCCCCTCTCAGAACCTTGGCGGCATCCATTACCGCGTCCACAAGTGGCTTGTATCCGGTGCAGCGGCACAGATTCCTGTGTACTTGGAACCAGTGGCGCACTTCCTCACGGGTAGGTGACGGATTTTCCTCCAGGAGAACCTTGGCGGACATAATGAATCCCGGTGAACAGAATCCGCACTGTGCGCATCCGTGTCCCATCCAGGCTACCTGAAGGGGATGCAGATCATCCACTGTACCAATGCCCTCAATAGTTTCAATTTCCGAGTCATCTTCCAGTTTGCTCATTTTCACGATACAGGAGCGGACGGCCTTGCCGTTTACGATCACAGTACAGGTGCCGCACTGTCCCTGACCGCAGCCTACTTTACATCCCGTCAGCATCATCTGTTCACGGAGTACCTTGGCAAGGGAATCCTCTTCCCTCACGATCAAAGTGCGCGGCTGGCCGTTGATCTTCAATACTTTTTTAATCATATAGATACCTCCTTTGGCTGTTATCAGTTCCTTCAGGCTGTTCTGGTAGCAGGGGAGTTACCGTTCATGCCAAGCGTGTTGTATGCAGCAAGGTGAACAGCAACAGGGGGTATTATGTCGCGTAAGTAGCAGTGTATCACATCTTTTCTTTCTGCAGTTGTTCCTGTATAATGGCAGATATAGATGATTGCGGGTAACTACTTTACAATTGCGGAAAGAAAGGAGAGAACATGGAAAATTTATATCAGGAGATTGAACTTCAGGTGACAAGGCTGCTGGATTATCTTCTTGCGGCAGCCGGCGCAGAGGACTGCAGGCAGACAGGTGAGCTTCACAGACAGATCCTGCAGGCACTGGATGTCAGAATGGAATTGCTGTATCAGAATATGGATACGGAGTACATTAATGCGTCCCAGGTGACAGTCCATGTGCAGGATGAGGCGACCGGGCGTATATACAGCCGTCTGCTGCCGCTTGCATACAGGGAAAACAGCAACGGACTTGTCCTTGGAGGAGAAAATGTCTCCGGGGAACCTTCCGAGATTGTGTTTTTTTCTGAGACGGCAGCGGAAAAAATGTCTGATATCACCGGTCTTGGGGAAGATCACAGCCCCTGTAAAGGTCACGGGTTACATAAAAAATGACGAAAAAATGCTCGAAAATATTACTCATTATATAAATATTGTACATATAAATAAGGCCCTCGTCAAGCTTTTTCGCAATGCTGTGAAGAAGTTTCGTAGAGCAGCAGCAAAAGGAAAAAGGAATATAGAAAGTTGTTTCATATACAAAAGCGTGATATAATTTTCATCAAATAACAGAGAGGAAATAAGACAATGAATGCAAAATGGATCACACCTGCAGTGACAGCACTGGATGAGAACGGACATATTGATACGGAGGCAAACAAAAGGATCTATGAACATCTGATCCGCGGCGGAATGGACGGAATCCTGATTTTCGGCAGTATCGGTGAATTCTTCGCGCTGCCCATGGAAGAAAAGAAAAATATGGTGCGGGAAGCAGTGGCTTATATCGATCACAGGGCAACTGTTTATATCGGCACCAACAGTATGGAATTTGAGGAGTGCGTGGAATTCTCTAATTTTGCTCTGGATGCAGGGGCAGACGGTGTTATGGTGATTTCCCCGTACTATTTTAACCTGTCTGACTGTGCAGTGGAAAAGTTCTACGACAGTCTGGCGGACCGTGTTCACGGGCCGGTGCTTCTCTACAATTTCCCGGCCAGAACAGGATATGATCTAAAGCCGGAGGTGATTCTGGGTCTGGCCCGCAGACATAAAAATATTGTGGGGATCAAAGATACAGTGGGAACCATGGGCCACACCCGAGCGATCATCCAGACCGTAAAAAGCGAATTCCCTGAGTTTCTGGTGTATTCCGGGTTTGATGAGTTTTTTGCCCACAATGTACTAAGCGGCGGTGACGGCTGTATTGCAGGGCTTTCCAACTTTGCGCCGGAGGTGGCTGCGGGATTCGCAAAGGCGGCAAGAGACAATGATCTGGAGGCTATGCAGACATATCAGCAGAAAATAGACAGCCTAATGGCCATTTATGATGTGGCGGAACAGTTCATACCTATCATCAAAAAGGCCATGGTCCTGCGCGGCGTGGAGATGGATCCCGCCTGTACAGTTCCTCTGCTTACTGCGGATGAGAATGAGACTGAAAAAGTCAGGCAAATATTAAAACAGGCGGAATTACTTTGATATCATGACAGAAAGGAATTTTACAATGAGACATATAGGAATCATAGGTGCCATGGAGGAGGAAGTGGCAATCCTAAAAGAAAAGATGACAGACGTAACAGTTGAGAGAAAAGCCTCCATGGAGTTTTACAGCGGCAGGTTAAACGGCAAAGAAGCAGTGATCGTGCGCTCCGGGATAGGCAAGGTGAATGCGGGGATCTGTACCCAGATCCTGGCCGATGATTTCCATGTGGATGCTGTTATCAATACCGGTGTGGCAGGTTCTCTGCGCGCAGAGATCAATATCGGGGATATTGTCCTCTCTACTGACACCCTGCAGCATGACATGGATGCCAGGGAGTTCGGCTATCCCATCGGCCAGGTTCCCAGAATGGATACCCTGGCGTTCCCTGCGGACGAGGAACTGCGCAGTCTGGCGGCAGAGGTATGCCGGCAGGTCAACCCTGATATCCGGGTATTTGAAGGCCGTGTAGTCAGCGGCGACCAGTTTATAGCTAAAAAAGAAGTGAAAGACCAGATCATTGAGAATACAGGCGGGTACTGTACAGAGATGGAAGGCGCAGCCATCGGACAGGCTGCTTATCTCAATCAGATCCCCTATCTGGTGATCCGCGCCATTTCCGATAAGGCGGACGACAGCGCCCACATGGACTATCCCGCATTTGAGAGAGAAGCGATCCGCCATACGGTGAATCTGGTAGAGGGAATGGCGGCAAGACTGTAGGCAGGGGGCGAAAAGGCACCTTTTGTCAGCATTTGACGCACGATTTTTGTTTTCAAAATGCCTGGGTTGCTATATAATGAATGCCATAAAGAGCGAGCTTTCTGCGCGCCGAAATAGTGAGGAGGATTTACTGTGCACTTATTTTATTATGGCACCTGGCTGATGGGGTTACTGAGCCTTTTCAGCGTACTGGCAATCTACGGGAGCAACAGAAGAGTAATCCGGGATTTGAAGAACATTCCGGCAGTAAAAGACAAATGGCTGCAGCAGTTTCTGCTGGAGTATCAGAGAAATGTAAAAGACGATGCAGTGATACATAACCCCGCTGTGTATCTCACAAAGCGGATGAGAGGACGAAAGATAGGACCGATAACCCTTCGGCAGATGAAAGGGGTATCCTGGTATACTTTTGTCCTTTCTTTTTTGGCGGCAGGAGCAGGGGCGCTGTGGCTTAGAAGGACAGGCCTGGAGCGGATATCCTTTCCGGTTATGACCAGAGACTTTCCGGCTATGGGACTGCTTGTGGGCAGCACAGCGGTCATGGGGATCGTCCTTCTTCTGATACGCATGGTGATATCCATGGGGTTCCAGGAGGAGGTCATTGAGACAAACCTGTTGGATTATATGGAAAACCAGAGAGGCGACAGCCAGAAGGTTGTGCAGATAGAACCCGTCCGTCAGAATTCCAATTCCAAAGCAGCTAAGGCGGCTAAGGCAGGAAAGACGGGCAGAAGAGCAAGGGCAAAAGCAAAGGAACAGGAACAGCTTCAGCAGGAACAGCGGCTGAAAGCCCAGAAAGAACGGGCTATGCCGGACCGCCGGGAACAGGATAAGGATTCCAGAGCCGAGAAGGTGGAGGAACGCATCCGGGAGGCAGCGGCAACAGATGAGCGGTACAGTCATCTGCTGAACAAAGAGGAGGAGGCCATCGTCAAAGATGTGATAAAGGAATTTCTAACTTGATAAACCTTCCATCATTTGCTAAACTATATCTGATGAGTGACAACGTTCAAGTTAAGTTGGACATGCTGTCCTGACCCTTTGTCAGGTCAGCTTCAGGCAAACGACAGGAAAAAGGAGAAGAGAGCAATGGGAAACAAAGTTACATTTGATTATTCAAAAGCCGCCAATGTGATCCGCGAAGAAGAAGTAACAGCAATGGAAAAAATGGTGGAAGCGGCTAAAGAAACCCTGGTATCCAAAAGCGGCCTTGGCAACGACTTCTTAGGCTGGATCGACCTTCCGGTAGATTATGACAAAGAGGAGTTTGGCCGTATCAAAAAAGCAGCGGAGAAGATTAAGAGCGATTCCGATGTACTGCTTGTGATCGGTATCGGCGGTTCCTACCTGGGAGCGAGAGCTGCCATCGATTTCCTGAACCATCCATTTTATAATAACCTTACAAAAGAAGCCCGTAAAGCTCCGGAGATCTACTATGTAGGCAACAATATCAGCGGTGCGTATGTAAAAGGACTGGCTGAAGTTATCGGAGACAGAGACTTCTCCATTAATGTCATTTCAAAATCCGGTACAACAACAGAACCGGCGATCGCTTTCCGTGTGTTCAAAGAGATGGCAGAGAACAAATACGGAAAAGAAGAAGCAGCAAAAAGGATTTACGCTACAACAGATAAAGCCAAGGGAGCATTAAAGACCCTGGCAACAGAAGAAGGCTATGAGACCTTCGTAGTTCCGGATGACGTGGGAGGACGTTTCTCCGTACTGACAGCCGTTGGACTTCTGCCCATCGCAGTAAGCGGTGTTTCCATTGATAAGCTCATGGAAGGTGCAGCATCCGGAAGAGAACTGGCACTGAATACTCCGTATGCGGAAAATGACGCTCTGCAGTACGCGGCAGTCCGCAACATTCTTCATAGAAAAGGAAAATCCGTTGAGATCCTGGCAGACTATGAGCCGACTCTGCACTATGTGGCAGAATGGTGGAAACAGTTATACGGTGAGAGCGAAGGTAAGGACCAGAAGGGTATCTACCCTGCATCCGTGGACTTTACCACAGATCTGCACTCCCTGGGACAGTTTATCCAGGACGGCTCCAGGATCATGTTCGAGACTGTTCTCGCAGTGGAAGAGCCGAAAGTGGATCTTGCCATCAAAGAGGCAGACAATGACCTGGACGGCCTGAATTATCTGGCCGGAAAAGGCATGGACTTTGTAAACAAGAGCGCCATGAACGGAACGATCCTTGCCCATACAGACGGGAATACCCCGAATCTGATGGTTAAGATCCCGAAACAGGACGAGTTCTGTCTGGGACAGTTGTTCTATTTCTTTGAATTTGCCTGCGGTATCAGCGGTTATCTGACAGGTGTGAACCCCTTTGACCAGCCCGGTGTTGAGAGCTACAAGAAAAACATGTTCGCACTCCTTGGAAAACCGGGATACGAGGAAAGAAGAGAAGAGCTGCTGAAAAGACTTTAAACCTTAAATAAAGAACGGCCCGTGCGGAAGTTTCATTTTCCGTGCGGGCTGTTTTTTATCCTTCTTCGATCACCTGGATTTCCAAAAAATCAAAATCCAATACTTCAATAAAATTATCCTGATTAAAACGTGCTTTTGCGTGCTTCTGGAAATCCTTGATATTCACATCCAGCCACAGCGGTTTTTCCAGATCGAACTCATAGCAGATGGCATCCAGACAGTGAAAAACTTTCTTGGTGCGGTTCGTATCCGTTTCATCACATATGACGGTGCTCTTGACAATATGCGTGTCTTTATAGATTGTTCCCATCAAACGAAACATAGTAAGATTCCTTTCCATTGAATTTGTCTAATTCGTATTATTATAAAAAAGAATTCATGATATGTAAAGCGATCCTGAAATAATTACTGTTATTTTAGTAATTGGCAGAAGTTGCCATTTTGTTAATGCTGTATGACTGTGAAAGGTTCATTATCTGTATATTTAGAGGGGATTCATTAAGTTTTTCTTAATTTTCTGGAATTTGCTTACGTTTCTTACGGTAAATGATGAAACAATGGTATAATAAAGCATAACTGTTCAGTACCCTCGCAGATACGGGCAAGAATCCATGCAGAATCACCTGTGATTATGGGATTTTGCCTGTCTGGTGAAGGTTTTCTTACGGTCAGTGCGGTAAATGCGCAGACCTGCTGAATAGCTGCAATAAATATACAGCAGTGACGCCACGTCCTGAGATGATTCAGGGCACAGACATCCCTGGCAGGATGCCGGTGCTGGATGCAAAATAATGACAAGAGGTGGTAACATGTTCAGGATACTTGTTTGTGATGATGACAGAGAGATTGTACATGCCATAGAGCTTTATCTTACGGAGGAGGGGTATGAGGTACTGTGTGCCTATGATGGTTTAGAGGCCGCAGAAGCAGTGCGCAGGGAAACAGTGCATCTGCTGATCGTGGACATCATGATGCCAAAAATGGACGGCATACAGGCGATCACTCAGATCCGCAGATTTTCAACGATCCCCATCATCTGCCTGACAGCCAAAACAGAGGATGAGGATAAAATAGCAGGGCTTAACGCGGGAGCGGATGACTATATGGAAAAACCTTTTAATCCCCTGGAGCTGATCGCCCGTGTAAAGTCCCAGCTCAGACGCTACACAGAATTGGGAAATATGCCCAAGGGTCTGGCTAAGCACACTTACTTTTCGGGAGGGCTGCTCGTGGACGATGATACGAAAGAGGTAACTTTGGATGGCAAAAGCGTTCGGTTTACCCCCATAGAGTATAATATTCTTTTGTTTCTTCTGAAAAATAAGGGAAAGGTATTTTCTATCGAGCAGATATACCGTAACATCTGGAATGAGGAGGCCATAGGCGCTGACAATACGGTGGCGGTACATATACGTCATATCAGAGAGAAAATTGAATTGAATCCAAAGAACCCAAGGTATCTGAAAGTTGTCTGGGGAGTGGGATACAAAATTGAAAATATTTAAAAATATAAAAGAGAAAAAACCCGGCAGGAATAGGCGTCCGTTCTGTTATCCAGGGACACTGATCCTGCACTTTTTATTTGCTGTGATCGTGATGATCTATATTGTCATTGCCGACTATTATCAGGTATGGGAGGACCCCAACTGGCTTGCAGGGGAGACTCCGCCCTATTACAAAACCAGGGATTATGCATGTAATGTGGAGAATGAGGTGTCGGAGCTTATTGATTATATGCACCTGAGGAATAATTTTGAGAATGACGGGGAATACGCGCCGGACAAACTGGTGGATATTTTCGAGTACGCGGAGCAGGGGATCATAAGCGGCAGCAATACAAACGGTTTTGCATATACTCTGGAGCAGCTCTATGATTGGAGCCGGCAGAAGGAGAGCTATAAGTGGTGGAAAAACTACATCCAGGAAAATGACAGGAATCTGTACAATATAAACGGGCAGAAGGAGGTAAAAGGAACTCTTGATGAGCTGTACGCGCCCCGGGGGTTTGACAATATACTGGAATTTGTCATGTCAGACAGGAACCTGAGGCGGGCAGGCGAAGTTCAATGTATCTCCAAACTGGCGGTGTGTCTGCTGAAAATAGATTCGGAAATGTCTCAGTATGCAAAGGATAAGGAAAGATTTAAAGCAGAAAATACCAATATCAAGTACAGACTGGAGAACACGGAGACAGGCCTGGTGTACACCAACTGCACATCGGAGGCAGTAAAGAAGAACTCTGCCCGTATCAGGTTCCAGGGGGATATGTTTTTCCTTGACACGGATGTACCCCTGACCTATGAGATGAAATACGATATCATAAAAAAACTCAATGAGGATATTGCAGATACGGATAACATTACCTTGTCCGTCTGGATAGACAGAACTTTCTCTGCCAAGGATTACCTGTGGGGCGGCAGCCAGTTTTATGATAAATGGTCCTGGTTTATTAAAACATTTCCAAAAGGACTGATTTTTTCCGCTGCCGTATTTTTCATTTCCCTTATGGCACTCTGTGTGATGACAGTAAAGAGCGCAGGCCGCGGGAACGGGATAGTCAGGTACCTGGACAGGATATCCATTGAATTTCTTCTGGTCCCCTTGGGACTGCTCATATGTCTGGCAGCCGTGATCATAAAACGCAGCATGGATGAAATCCTTCCCCCGCCCCAGGCGACCGGGAATGTAGTGATAGTTTTAATTATCTATATGCTTCTGCTGACGGGGGTTCTGAGCATTGTGCGCAGAGGGAAAATGAAGACCCTGTGCAGAGGCAGCATCATCAAACAGGTCATTGGGAACTACAGGGCCGGTATCCGGGGAGGAAGAAGGGCAGCCTTTGCCCTGGCGGGATTTGCTCTTTATGCGGTTACCAGTTGTCTTTTATGCCGCGGCGGTACCCTAGGAAGTGTGATCCTTGTCTTTTTGAACCTCTATGCAGGAGGCCATGTTCTGAAAGAGATCAGCGCAAGACAGCAGATACTGGATGGTGTCAGGAAGATTTCAGACGAAGACTTTACTTATAAAATACCAACCGAAAACTTGAACAGGGTCAACGTGGAGATAGCGGACAACATTAACCGGATCGGTGACAATCTGGAAAAAGCGGTACAGGAAAGTGTGAGGAATGAGCGCAGAAAGACAGACCTGATCGCCAATGTGTCCCATGACCTGAAGACCCCCCTCACCTCTATCATCAGTTATATCGGACTGCTGAAGAGGGAGAAGATCATAAACCCCAAGATAGAGGAGTATGTGGATGTGCTGGACAAGAAGACACAGCGGCTGAAGATCCTCATGGAGGATCTGGTTGAGGTGTCCAGGATCAACTCCGGCAATTTCCATATCCAGCCTGAGCGGATGGACTTCAGAGAGTTCCAGCAGCAGGTACAGGGGGAATTCTTTGAACAGCTTCAAAACTGCGGTTTAGAGACGGTTAACAGTATACCCGAGGAAAAAGTCTATATCTGGGCCGACGGCAGAGCGCTGTGGCGGGTCATGGAGAACCTCTACGGCAATATCATCAAATACGCCCTGCCCGGCAGCCGGGTCTATGCGGATATGAGGGCAGATGAAAAGCAGGTGGTCTTTTCCCTGAAGAACATATCCCTCCAGCCCCTGAACATAGACGCAGAGGAGCTGACTGAGCGTTTTACCCAGGGAGATGAGTCCAGAAGTACAGAGGGCAGCGGCCTGGGACTCTCCATTGCCAAGAACCTGGTGGAGCTTATGGACGGCCGGTTTGAGATCTATCTGGATGGGGATCTGTTCAAGACTACGCTCATATTTCCCGTGAAACCCGTGGACCACAGGAAAAATATGGAGAAATGATATCCATTGTGCAAGTTGTATATTGAAGAGAAGAAATTTCGGTAAAATGCCAATGGGTTGTAATTCCTTGGAGATGATAACAAAGACTTTATTTAATCTTTGTTTAATTGAACTATGGTAAAAAACGGGGTGGCAGTGTTATACTTGTAACAGTTAATCAAAGCAAAGAGACGCGTAACAATTAGGAGGAAATGAAAATGGCAAGCTTATCATTACAGCATATTTGTAAAGCATATCCAAACGGATTCGAGGCAGTAAAAGATTTTAATCTTGAAATCGAAGATAAAGAATTTATCATCTTCGTAGGTCCTTCAGGTTGTGGTAAATCAACTACCCTTCGTATGATCGCAGGCCTGGAAGAAATTACAGGCGGTACATTAAAGATTGGTGACAAGGTTGTAAACGATGTAGAACCTAAAGACAGAGATATTGCAATGGTATTCCAGAACTACGCTCTGTATCCGCATATGACAGTATATGACAACATGGCATTCGGTCTGAAGCTGAGAAAAGTTCCGAAAGACCAGATTGATAAAATGGTTAAAGAAGCTGCTAAGATCCTTGACCTGGAAAAACTGTTAGACCGTAAACCGAAAGCTCTTTCCGGTGGTCAGAGACAGCGTGTTGCTATGGGACGTGCTATCGTACGTGAACCTAAAGTATTCCTGATGGACGAACCTCTGTCAAACTTGGATGCTAAACTTCGTGTACAGATGCGTACTGAGATTTCCAAACTGCACGAGAGATTAGGTGCAACCATTATCTACGTAACACATGACCAGACAGAGGCTATGACACTTGGTACAAGGATCGTTGTTATGAAAGACGGTATTGTACAGCAGGTTGATACTCCTCAGAACTTATACAATGCTCCTAAGAACCTGTTCGTTGCAGGATTCATCGGTTCTCCTCAGATGAACATGATGGATGCAGTATGCCACGTAAAAGGCAATGAAGTTGAACTGGAAATCGGCGGAACAACTATCGCTTTACCTGCTTCCAAGAGAAAACCGCTCATCGACGGCGGTTATGATGGAAAAACTGTTGTTATGGGTATTCGTCCTGAGCATGTATACGATGATGAAGCTCGTATCCAGGCATTCCCGGGCAGCGTGATCCAGGGTAAGATCACTGTTTACGAATTACTTGGTGCTGAAGTTTACTTATACTTTGACACAGAAGGATTCCCGATGACAGCAAGAGTTAATCCGCGTACAACAGCCAGAACAGGCGATGTTGTTAAATTCTCTCTGGATCTGGAAAAGATTCACGTATTCGACAAAGAAACAGAACAGGTTATTACAAACTAATTGTTATGAAAAGATACAGACTGCCGCGGATTTATCTGCGGCAGTTTTTATATCTCAGAAACTGCCTGTCTTTGTATGAAAATAAAAATTTGAAATTTTGTCGAAAATACGTTATAGTAATTGATATATTAGTATTTTTGATAAGTGCGCAGAAGGAGAAAAACTATGATTTCAAGCCAGGTGATACAGAAGACATTAGAAGAATTGAGAACCATAACCAGGATAGATCTCTGTGTTATGGATGTGGATGGGAAGGTAAACTCTACTACATTTCCGGTAGAGAACGAGGATTTCGGTGATGTGTCCGGCTTTGTGGAATCTATGGCGGACAGCCAGGTGATGAAAGGCTATCACTTTTTTAAGATTTATGATGGGCAGTCAGTGGAGTTCATACTGATCGCAAAAGGCGGCAATGAAGACGCTTATATGATTGGCCGTGTGGCTGTTGCGGAGATCCAGAATCTGATAGTTGCCTACAAGGAGCGTTTTGATAAGTCTAACTTTATCCAAAATCTGATCCTGGACAATCTGCTTCTGGTTGATGTATACAACCGCGCTAAGAAGCTGCATATCCCGGTGGAAGCCAAGAGGGTAGTGCTTCTGGTTGAGACTAAGAATGAAAAGGACCAGGATGCTATAGAAATCCTGAAAAATCTGTTTGTATCAAGGACAAATGATTTCATTACAGCAATTGATGAGAAAAATATCATTATTGTGCGGAATCTGGAAGAGACCGACAATTATGAATCCATTGAAGGTATTGCAAAGATGATTGTGGATATGCTCAACGCTGAGGCTATGTCGCAGGTACGTGTGTCCTATGGTAATATCATCAATGAGATCAAGGATGTATCCCGCTCTTATAAAGAAGCGAAGATGGCTCTTGATGTAGGAAAGATTTTCTACGTGGAGAAGACCATTGTAGGATACAACAATCTGGGAATCGGCCGTTTGATCTATCAGCTTCCCATGCCTCTGTGTGAGATGTTCATGAAAGAGGTATTCGGAGGAAAGCTGCCAGAATCCCTGGATGATGAGACGTTAAATACCATCAATAAATTTTTCGATAATAACCTGAACATTTCAGAGACATCACGCCAGCTTTTCCTGCACAGGAATACACTGGTGTACAGACTGGAGAAGATCCAGAAGAGCACGGGACTTGATATCAGAGTGTTTGATGACGCGCTGACTTTCAAGATCGCGCTGATGGTTTCCAGCTATATGGAATTTATGAAAAAACAGGATTGATGATCCTGTCATATCTGCGCACAGAGTGCGCGGAGTTTAAGAGCTGCTGCATACCACGGAAACGGGTATCAGACGCAGCCGTTGCTGCCCATATGGCGCAATGGCTGTGTCTGATAGACGGAATCGAGGCATAGGGCAGCTTTTATTTTTGCTAAGTTACCATTCAGCCTTTCGGCTTTATAGCAACAAAAGCATGCACACAAACTGCAAAAACCACAGTTTAGCGCGTGGCTGCCTGGGGATTGCCTTGCAAATGCAAGGCAGCTCCTCGCGGAATAGTGGAAATTTGAACTTTTACTAAAATAAAGCGATAGAGAGATAAAATGCTTGCATTTTAGCGTGATAATACGTATAATAGAAAAGAACTGTATAAGTGTATACAATGATACAAAACGGTGACAAGGAGGATCAATCATGGTGAAACTTTATGATGGCGGTGTCTGGCTGATGAACGGAACTGAGCTTGTGGAAGACGGTCCTGACGCTGCAGCGGCTGCCGCGCAGATGGCAGGTGCAGTATCTCTTGACAGAGAAGAAGCGTCCAGACAGACAATGGCTTACTCTATTTTAGAAGAACATAATACATCCGGAAATATGGATGATTTGAAAATTAAATTTGATAAACTGACCTCCCACGATATTACATTTGTGGGGATCATTCAGACAGCAAGGGCTTCAGGATTGGAAAAGTTCCCAATCCCTTATGTGCTGACAAACTGTCATAACTCCCTCTGTGCAGTGGGCGGAACCATTAACGAGGATGACCATATATTTGGCCTTACATGTGCAAAGCGTTATGGCGGAATGTATGTACCGCCTCATCAGGCAGTGATCCATCAGTTTGCCAGGGAGATGCTGGCAGGCGGCGGTAAGATGATCCTGGGTTCTGACAGCCATACCCGTTATGGCGCCCTGGGAACAATGGCTATGGGAGAAGGCGGCCCGGAGCTGGTGAAACAGCTTCTGGGAAAGACTTATGATATTCACAGACCGCAGGTTGTAGGTGTTTATCTGACCGGAAAGCCCATGCCCGGAGTTGGTCCGCAGGATGTTGCGCTGGCTGTCATTGGCGCGGTGTTTGCCAACGGATATGTTAAGAATAAAGTGATGGAGTTCGTAGGCCCGGGTGTTGCCGGATTGAGTGCCGATTTCCGTATAGGGATCGATGTCATGACTACAGAGACCACATGTCTCTCCTCTATCTGGACTACAGACGATACTATTAAGGATTTCTATGAGGTACATGGAAGAGCCGGAGAGTATAAGAAGCTGGCTCCCGGTCCGGTGGCTTATTATGACGGAATGGTCTATGTGGATCTGAGTCAGGTGAAGCCTATGATCGCCATGCCCTTCCATCCAAGCAATACCTATACAATAGAAGAACTCAATGCAAACCTCATGGATATTCTGGACGATGTGGAGAAAAAGGCACAGGTGAGCCTGGACGGCAAAATCCCGTTTACACTGAAAGATAAAGTACATAACGGCAGGCTTTATGTGGAGCAGGGTATCATTGCCGGCTGTGCAGGCGGAGGATTCGAGAATATCTGTGATGCCGCAGACATTTTAAGAGGTACCAGTATTGGATCGGATGCCTTTACATTAAGTGTTTATCCAGCCAGTACACCGATTTATATGGAAATCGCCAAGAATGGGGTACTGGCAGACCTTATGCAGACAGGTGCTGTTGTTAAGACAGCTTTCTGCGGTCCCTGCTTTGGTGCCGGAGATACTCCGGCTAACAATGCCCTCAGTATCCGCCACTCCACCAGAAACTTCCCTAACCGTGAAGGTTCCAAGGTCCAGAACGGACAGATTTCTTCCGTTGCGCTGATGGACGCCCGTTCCATTGCGGCAACTGCAGCCAACAAGGGATATCTGACCGCCGCCACTGACTTTGATGTAAAATATACGAAGCCGCGCTATTTCTTTGACAAGACTATTTATGAGAACAGAGTATTTGACAGCAAAGGCATTGCTGACCCGGAGACAGAGATACAGTTTGGTCCGAACATTAAGGACTGGCCGGAAATGCCGGCTCTCACAGAGAACCTGGTGCTGAAGGTGGTTTCTGAGATCCATGATCCGGTCACCACAACAGATGAGCTGATCCCTTCAGGTGAAACTTCATCCTTCCGCTCCAATCCTTTGGGACTGGCTGAGTTTGCCCTTTCCAGAAAAGATCCTGAGTATGTACCCCTTGCCAAAGAGATACAGGCAGCGGAAAAGGCCCGTGAGGCAGGAAACTGTCCGCTGGAGGCTGTACCGGAGCTGAAAGCGGTGTGGGATAAGTTGAAAAAACTGTGTCCTGATATGGACAGCTCCAACACGGGGATCGGAAGCACGATCTTTGCCGTAAAGCCGGGGGATGGTTCAGCCAGAGAACAGGCTGCGTCCTGTCAGAAAGTGCTGGGCGGCTGGGCGAATATTGCCAACGAATATGCCACTAAGCGCTACCGCTCCAACCTGATCAACTGGGGTATGCTTCCTCTTCTTATGGAAGCCGGTGACATGCCTTTCAAAAAAGGTGATTATCTGTTCCTTCCGGGAATCAGAAAAGCCGTTGAGGAGAAGGCAGAGGAGATCAAGGTTTATGTGGCAGGAGACTCCTGTTCGGAATTTACAGTAAAAATAGGTGACTTGACAGACGATGAACGTGAGATCATACTGAAAGGCTGTCTGATCAACTATTACAGAGGTTAACATAATGGCCGTACGGCACAGTATTTATTCGACAAAACCTGATTTTTTAGGTGTGAGGGATAAAATAATGTGTCGTACGGTGTTTTATTTTGGCAATTTTCAAAGTTCGGAATTATTATGTATTTTGTGAATTGTATAGTAAATTCATATAAAAACATATAATTCACAGCTTAATTATTTAAAAATTATAACTTATAAAAAAATAAAACTTTTTTCAAAAAGTATATTGACAAATAAGAAGGCCCGTGGTAATATATAACCATCAAAAGAAAACACCTACAAACATTACTACATAACCAATTCTTAAAGGAGAGAAGATAAATCTTATTTAAGAAGTTGGCTACAAGGTACAAAGGATAAAACATTATATCTCCTTAAAGTGTATGGAGAATACATAATAGGACACAGAGTAATGTTAAACAGTACAACGTATGAGAAATACAAAAAGTACAAAAGAATAACAGTACCAAGGATAAAAAGTAATGTAAAAGGTGTCATTTGAAATATTGATAAGGAGGTATATTCCATTGGAAATAGCGAATATCAATTATCAATATGAGAGTGGTAAGGCATAGTTCCCTAGAGAAAGACCTAGCTACATAAAAGACCGAAAAGAATCCCATTAAGAGGATAAAGAAGTGGCCAGGTGATATATCAAAAAGTGCCCTCATATTGAACAATTACCACAAAAGTAATAAAAAGGTTTCAGAATATATGTAAAGAAATATATTTTGAAAGAACAAAGTATTCATACATCATTCAAAGATATAAAAAATGTTGAAGATATAATAAGTTGTATTTGTTGAAATAAGCCTGTTGTATTTAGAAGTTCTTGAAAAAGAAGTAAGTTATTTTATATCTCGAAGAAATGTATAGAGAAATGTTTTGAAAACAAAATAGCCCGAACTATTTGTTAGAAGCTTTTTATTATACATAATAGATTTGATATGAACTTTCAATAAATCTTATCAAACACCAGAATTTAAAAATCCAATAAGAGCGAAGACCATTTCAAGGAAGGCTTTATCAGAGTCCGTTAAGGGATTTGGGTAGAACATTCATATAAGAAATGAAAGGAAGCTCAAAGAGAGTACAAATTCAGAGTGAAAGATTTATAAATAGGGAATGAGAAGATTAAAAAGAAGTATAGAAGAATAAGGAAAAAGCAAAATAACAGTATTCATTCCGGATTTTTTATTAATATTAGAAGAAGAAAGGAATAAAAAAATTGAATATCGCAGATCATTAGAGCAACCGTTATATCCGAATAGTGAAGATATGACGGTTGTTCATTTTTGTCCATTCATGTTATAATGCCCCTAGTGCTCCATCCGGCCAGAAACCATAGTAGCAGCACTAGAATGTGTTTTGCATTTCTCATGCATTGGCAAAAATAAAAACCAAAAAGGAATTTAACAATAATGAAAACAACTCAGATACCCCCCAATATCTTATATGAAGATGCCCATCTCTTAGTCTGCTGCAAGTCCCCGGGTATTCCCGTTCAGACCAGGAAAATCAACACCCCGGATCTTGAATCTATCCTCCTAACCTACCTTACCTCAAAGGGCGAACCTCCTTATCTGGCTGTAATACACCGTCTGGATCAGCCGGTGGAAGGTATCCTTGTCTTTGCAAAAACCAGGGAAGCCGCAAAAGAGCTGAATGCGCAGGTACAAAACGGTAAAATGGAAAAATACTACCTTGCCGCTGTCAGCGGTATTTTAAAGGAGAAAGAGTCCCGTCTGGAAAATGAACTGATAAAAGACGCGAAGACAAATACGTCAAGGGTCACCAGACAAAAAACACCGCAGAGCAAAAAAGCGGTTCTGGAATACCGTGTGTTAAAAGAAGCAGAAGACAGATCACTTCTTGAAATACATCTTCTGACCGGCCGGCATCACCAGATCCGCGTACAGATGGCATATGCCGGACATCCGCTTTTAGGTGACACCAAATATAATCCCCAGGCGGGGTCAGAAAAGGAATGGCAGTACATAGCTTTGTGTGCATACAAATTGATTTTTACTCATCCAAAAACTAAGAAAAAAATGGAATTCCAGGTAAAGCCTTCTGGAAATTTTCCTATAGTATAGGTAAGAAAAGTTCACACATACTGATAGAGGAGTATAAAAAGATAAAGTAACTTTTCAGCAGGTCCGGCATTCGATGCGTTGACCGTAAGAATGATTCATTACAACTGGCGGAAATTTCATGACTGGGAGTGATCCGGCATAGATTCTGCTTGTAACTGTAAGGATGCTGAACGGATACAGGATAAGGTATGGTGAGCGGAAGATGAGATGGAAGAAAGCGGGCATAACAGTGGGAGTAGTTGCAGGTGTATTTCTGATTATGAAATACGCGGTACCTGTGATGCTCCCTTTTCTATTGGGGTGGATTCTGGCACTCGCTGTACTCCCGGCAGCCAGGTGGATTGCCAGCCGGAAAGTCTGCAGAAAACTCCGTTTTACAGAGGGCGGTGTCGGTGCGGTACTGATCCTCCTCCTTTCTGTGGGAAGTATCCTTGGAGTCATGTGGCTTCTCCAGGCTCTTTCCGCCCAGATTGGCAGACTGATATCCCTTTATCCGGTGATAAAAAGAGAATTTTGTCAGATTATAGGCCAGTGCTGTATACAGGTGGAGCACACAGTGGGAATTCCGGCCAGAGAGAGCAGCCAGTATATTTATATGCAGCTTGACCATATCAGCAGCTCTTTTTTAGACGGCAGTCAGTCTATGGAAGCGGCAGTTGGTTCTATGAAAAAATGTGTGGTTATCGTGGGAGGGCTGATCCTGTGTGTGGTATCCGCAGTTTTGATCCTGCAGGAACATGGGGAGTGGAAAAAGCGCTTTTCTGCCCTGTCAGTTTTCAAAAAAACAAGAGCGCTGCTCAAAAGTCTGCAAAGCGGGATCGCGGAGTATTTTAAAGCACAGATAAAAATCATGGGTATTATTATTCTGCTCTGCATTGCCGGGTTATTTTTATTGGGAACACCACATTTTTTAGTGGCCGGGCTGGCTCTGGGACTGCTGGATGCACTGCCTGTTTTGGGGACGGGTACATTTTTAGTACCGGCAGCTCTTGTACTTGCCCTTAGAGGGAACGCGGCGGGGGCTGTTGGCTGTATTGCTCTTTATCTTGTCACCAGCTGCGTCAGACAGTTTTTGGAACCCCGCCTCATCGGAAAGAAGGTGGGAGTGTCTCCTCTTCTTGTTCTTTTATCGGTTTATCTCGGACTTTTTTTGTACGGAGGCGCAGGTTTTCTGCTGGGACCTCTCTCAGCTTTGGTAATATACGGGATTTTACGTGAATGGGATCTTCTGGACTATGGAAAAAGTGAATAGAAAAGTTCCTGAAATTTTTACGAAATTATTACAAAAAGCATATGGACTAATGATTAGTTTCGTGTATAATGGAAACGTAGTTAAAAGGAAGAGAAATGCATGTAAAAATCTGGTAAAGCCGTGCGTGGGCATGGTGTGAACCTTGGAGGAGAGGGCATGAGACGTACAATTGTTGCCTTATTATGTATTGCGCTGGCAGCGGGTTCCCTGGCAGGGTGCGGTGATAATAAGGATAAAAAAGAAGTACCTGTAAACACAGAGGCAAAGGCAGAAGATAAGCCGAATGTGGAGAGTAATAGGAACCCTCAGCAGGAGGAAGATAAAGAAGATACAAAAGAAGATCAAAAGGAAGAAGAAAAAGACAATACTGATAATTCCGGCCAGAATGAGGATAGTCAGGACGCAAAGGACACAGAGGAAGAGAACGAGGCAGATATGTCGGAAGACCTCACGATGACAACCCTGAAAAATAGCGCAGGCACCATTGACTATACATCTCTGGAGGGGCTGGACCTGGAGGCGGGCGGCCATATTGCAGTTGTTGTGAAGAGCACAAAGACAGCATACTGGGCTACTGTGAAAAAGGGTATGGAAGCGGCTGTCAAAGATTTAAATAAAAAACTGGAATATAAAGGTGATGATAAGATAAAACTATCCTTTGAGGGACCGTCCGATGAGACTGATGTTGAGAGCCAGATCAATATCATCGACGCGGTTCTGGCTGAGAATCCGGGAGTCCTCTGTCTTGCTGCCATAGACATGGAATCCTGCCAGGCACAGCTTGAGACGGCTGAGGAGAATGGTATCCCCGTAGTTGTGTTGGATTCCGGAGTTGTGACAGGCACAGTGAACACTGTGTGCTCCACAGACAATCAGGCGGCAGGTGCCGAAGCTGCGAAGAAGCTCAGTGAGGCCATAGGCGGCAGTGGTGAGATCGCTGTAATGGCACATATTGAAAGCTCTGAGAGCAGCCAGGACAGGGAAAAGGGATTTGCCGATGAGATCGCGGCAAATCATCCCGGGATTAAAATTGTAAATATTTCCTATGAGAACGAGGAGACCTCTGTGAAAGAGATGGCGGCCAAGGTGTTGGAAGAAAATCCTAATCTAAAAGGATACTTCTGTACGAACCAGATCACTGCGGATGATGTTTTAGACGCGTTGAAGGAAGCCGGAAGAGAACACACCGCTGTTGTTGGGTTTGACGCGGGTAAAAAGCAGAAGGAAGCCATCAAAGACGGAAGGGAAACGGGAGTCATTGCCCAGAATCCGTACGGCATGGGATATGCCACTGTAGTAGCGGCAGCCAGGGCTTGGCTGGGGCTGGAAAATGATTCTTTCATCAATCCTGGGTATCAGTGGATCGATGCGGCATGTCTGGATGATGAGAAGCTGAAGAACTACTTATACGAGTAAGATAAAGTCAAATTAAACAAAGACATTCGGGGAGATTGTATAAATTATATACAATCTCTCTTTTTTTATCAGGATTACCAAAAAAAAACATTTTTTTTTCGTGTATTTCGGTTAAAAAAATTGTGAAAGAATTGACAAATTGCATAATTCATAGTAATATTTAAACTATGTGAAGGTGGTGATACTGTGATAGAAGGAACAATCAAAGAAATCCGGGATGCGGAGCAGGAGGCAGCAAACATCGTTGCTGATGCAAAGCGCCAGAGTGAAAAGATTTCTGAGGAGGCAAAACTGGCTTCCGAAAAGTTGTATTCCGATTTGGTTTCCGAAGCGCAGCAGAAGGCGAAAAAACTCAGAGATTCTGCTGAGACATTCGGTAAGCAGCAGACGGACGAGGCCCTTTTGGCGGCCGGAGAAGAAATCAAAGAGCTGAAGAGCGCGGCAAAAAGCCGGGAAAAAGAAGCGGTTGATTTGATTATTTCCGAATTAATCTGAGAGGAAGAAAAAGAAAACAAAAACGAGTTAAAGGAGGGATGAGAGTATGGCAGTAATGCAGATGCAGCGAGTCAGTATCTGCGCGCTGAAAAGGGACCGGAAGGCCATCCTGGAAAAGCTGCAGACCATGGGTGTTATGGAAATGACCCAGGTGCTGGACGATGAGTCAGGCTTTGAAAAGATGGATACCCAGGGAGCCAGGACTACTTTTGAAAAGAAAGCGAATCTGGCAGATCTAGCACTGGATATCCTGCAGGAATACGCACCGGAAAAGAAATCCCTGCTGTCCAGTCTGGAAGGAAAAAAACTGATTGAAAAAGAAACTTACAACCAGGTGGCGGTTCAGAAGGAAGAAATGATGGACATTGCTTCCCGTATAACCGGCTGGCAGAAAGAAATCGCGGAGTGCCGTGCAAATATCCAGAAAATGGAGAACCAGATTGAATCGCTGGCTCCGTGGATGAGCCTGGATGTACCTATGAATTTTGAGGGTACAGGTTCAACCAGTGCACTTATCGGTGCTGTTTCAGGTGAAATGACGCTGGAAGCGATTTACAGCCTTATTGCGGAGTACGCTCCCGAGGCTGAAGGCGTGGATGTGACAGTCCTTTCTGCGGACAGAGATTCCACTTATATTGTTGTGTTGTGTCTGAAGAAGAATGCACAGCAGGTGGAGGATGCGCTGCGGCAGGGCGGTTTTGCTAGGCCATCTCAGATCGTGGGAGAAGTTCCGGCGGTCGAAAAAGAAAATTTGGAGAAAGAAATCAGTGCACTCCAAAAAGAAATTGAGGATTGTCAGAAGCATATTACTGAATATGGAGACAAGCGCGCAGACCTGCGTTTGATATCTGACTATTTCCGAACCAGAGCAGAGAAATACGAACTCCTGGGACATATTCCACAGTCCTCCAGGACCTTTTTTGTCAGCGGATATATACCGAAAAAAGCGGTTCCCGCAGTGCAGAAGGCAATGGAAGAGGGCTATGATCTGGTCTTTGATGTGGAAGAGATACGGGAGGAAGAGGAAGCTCCGGTGCTTCTGAGCAATAATCCCTTTTCTCAGTCTGTGGAGGGGGTTTTGGAATCCTATGGTCTTCCGAAAAAAGGTGAGGTTGACCCTACGACGATTATGTCGTTTTTCTATGTGTTTTTCTTCGGTTTGATGCTGTCTGATGCGGCATATGGACTGATTATTTTTTTGGCATGTTTTATTGTACTGAGAAAGTATCCGCGTATGAGCCACGGCATGCATAAATCATTAAAAATGTTTATGTACTGCGGTCTTTCCACTTTAGTGTGGGGCGTTCTCTTTGGAGGATATTTCGGAGATGCCATAGATGTTGTGGCAAGGACATTCTTCCATGTGAATATACCGGATGGCGGACTCGTGAAGGCAGCCTGGTTTGTTCCGCTGAATGATCCCATGCGTCTTCTTATGTACGCTATGCTGTTTGGTGTGATCCATCTGTTTATGGGTCTTGGTCTGAAAGGGTACATGCTTCTGAAAGATAAGCAGTACATGGATTTCTTCTGTGATGTTATTATCTGGTATGTATTTTTGATCGGCTTGGTTATGATGCTGCTTCCAAGCAGTATCTTTGCTTCTATTTCCCAGCTTCCGGAAGGGACTTTCCCACCGGCAGTTTCACAGATAGGAAAGGTCATGGCTATAGCAGGAGCTGTTGGGCTGCTTCTCATGTCAGGCCGTGCCAATAAAAATATCGCGCTCCGTTTGGCACTGGGTGCGTACGATATCTATAATGTGACAGGATGGCTCAGTGATGTACTGTCCTACTCACGTCTTCTTGCTCTTGGTCTTGCCACAGGTGTTATCGCGTCTGTAGTAAACCAGATGGCAAGTATGCTGGGCGATGGTTTTATTGCCGCTATCGGTTTTATTGTGATTTTTATTGTCGGACATTCACTGAATCTGGCAATCAATCTTTTGGGCGCATATGTGCATACAAACCGTTTACAGTTTGTCGAATTCTTCGGCAAGTTTTATGAGGGTGGAGGAAGACCTTTCAACCCGTTTAAATTAACTACGAAATATGTAGATGTTAAGGAGGAAACTTATTTATGAGTCAGTTAGGAATTGTTTACGCATTACTTGGTGCAGCATTAGCAGTATTATTAGCAGGTGCAGGTTCATCTATCGGTGTAGGTATTGCAGGTCAGGCAGCAGCAGGTGTTGTAACAGAGGATCCAAGCAAATTCGCAAAAGTTCTGATCATGCAGCTTCTGCCTGGTACACAGGGTATTTACGGTCTGCTGGTTGGTTTCATCACACTTTCCAAAATCGGCCTGTTAGGCGGCGGTATGTTAGACCTGACACCACAGCAGGGCTTACTGGTATTAGCAGCTTGTCTGCCAATCGGTATCGTTGGTTTGATCTCCGGTAAATATCAGGGAATGACATCTGCAGCAGCTATCGGCATTGTTGCCAAGAAACCGGAACAGTTCGGTAAAGCTATGCTTTTCCCGGCAATGGTTGAGACATACGCAATTCTTGCTCTGCTGATTTCCATTCTTTCCGTAACAAACCTTTCCTTCTAATTTCAGATACGGAGAGCAGTTCCCGCATGGGGACATTAATTACAGGACAGAATAGAAATAGTAAAGGAGAGCTTAAGAATGACTGGATTAGAAAAAATGAAAAGCCAGATTCTGGATGAAGCAAAAAGCTCCGCTAGTGATATCATCGACCGTGCGCAGAAGAGCGCAGACGCAGTAAAAAAGGAGATGAGAGAAAAAGCGGAAGCAGAATGCGGACGTATCTCCAAAAAAGCGGAAGCTGATGTTGAGAATATAAAGGAACGTGCACTTTCTTCCTGCGACCTGCAGAAGAGAAAGGCGCTTCTGGAGGCAAAACAGGAAGTGATTTCCGAGGTGCTGGAAAAATCATACAGCACGCTGCTTTCGGCAGATGACGAGACTTATTTCAACATGCTTCGCAAAATGCTGGACAAATTCGTTCTGGCTCAGGAAGGGGAAATTTGTTTCTCACCTGAAGATTTGAAGAGAATGCCGCAGGGTTTTGAAAAAGAAATTTCGGACATAGCTGAGAAAAAGGGCGGAAAACTGGTTCTTTCCAAAGAGCACAGGAACATCCGCGGCGGCTTTGTTCTTATATATGGTGGAATCGAGGAAAACTGTACCTTTAAGGCCATGTTTGATTCCAAGAGAGGTGAACTTTCCGACAAAGTTCATGCATTATTATTTTCGTAAGCGATAACCGCAAGAAGGAGGAATTATCTTGATTGATACAAAATATACCTATGCGGTTGCGCGAATCCGTGCGCTTGAAACGGCGTTATTCACTTCTGCCACTCTTGACCAGCTCATGGCCTGCCAGACAGAGGAGCAGTGCTTGCAGCTTTTACAGGAAAAGGGATGGGGCGGCGCGGATACGCCGGTGAATGCAGAGGCAATATTGACCAGGGAGCAGGAAAAAATCTGGGAAAACATTAAAGATCTGGGCGTTGATATGTCTGTCTTCGATGTACTTTCCTACCCGAATATGTTCCACAATCTTAAGGCAGCGATCAAAGATGTATGTACCGAGGAGAACGGCAAAACCATGAACATCTATTATGATGACACGGCGGTCTCACCGGATGAAATGCTGGAGATTGTGAGAAGCAAGGATTTTTCCAGACTTCCCAAGTATATGGCCGGTGCTGCAAAAGAAGCTTATGAGACGCTGCTCCACACAAGAGACGGACAGCTCTGTGATGTCATTGTGGACAAGGCAGCCCTTGAAGCAATCTATGCAGCAGGCAAAGAGGCAAAGGACAGCATTATCAAAGATTATGCAGAGTCCACGGTTGCCATAGCTGATATTAAAATCGCTGTGCGTTCACAGAAAACCGCAAAAAATATGGATTTTATGAAGCGCGCGATGGTGGAATGCGAATCACTGAGCGTGGCACAGCTTTCCAAGGCAGCGGTGAACGGCATTGATGCTATTGTAGAGTATTTGTCGGGCACTGCTTATGCAGAGGGCGGAAAGGCCATTGCAGAGTCTATGTCCGCTTTTGAACGCTGGTGCGACAACCGCATGATGCAGACCATGCAGCCTCAGAAATATCAGTCATTTTCAGTGGGACCTCTGGTTGCCTATGTGCTTGCCAGAGAGAACGAGATCAAAACGGTACGAATCATTTTGTCCGGTAAACGCAGCGGACTTTCGGATGATTCTATCCGGGAAAGGGTAAGGGAAATGTATGTATAAGATTGCAGTTGTGGGCGATTACGACAGTATTTACGGGTTTGCTACACTGGGTCTTGATACGTTCCCGGTAACATCCCGAAAAGAAGCTGAAGAAAAACTGGAGCATCTGGCAGCGAGCAAATATGGGATCATCTATATCACAGAGGCGCTGGCTGCGGAATGTAAAAAGACCATAGATAAATTTCAGGAAGAGCTGCTTCCTGCCGTGATCCAGATTCCCGGCGTATCCGGAAATACAGGTGAAGGCGTGCAGGGAGTGAAAACATCCGTGGAAAAAGCGGTTGGCTCGGATATTCTCTTCAGCAATAATTAATAAGCGAAAATTCCATGGCCTATGGTGGGCTTATATGGATTTTGCCAGTAACTGTGAACGTAGTGAGCAGTTACCAGATACGAACTATTTTAGAAAGCAGGTGATTCGTTCCGATGAGCAAAGGTACGATTAAAAAAGTTGCAGGGCCGCTGGTTATCGCGGAGGGCATGAGGGACTCAAATATGTTCGACGTTGTCCGTGTTAGTAACCAGCGTCTGATTGGTGAGATCATCGAGATGCACGGTGATGAAGCCAGCGTTCAGGTATACGAGGAGACATCAGGACTGGGACCGGGCGAACCGGTAGAGTCTATGAATGCACCTCTTTCCGTAGAACTTGGACCAGGTCTTATCACAAGTATTTACGATGGTATCCAGCGTCCGCTGGATGAGATTATGAAGGTTTCCGGCACGAACTTAAAGAGAGGTGTTGAAGTTCCTTCTCTGAAGAGAGATAAAAAGTGGAACTTTGTGCCTACTGTTAAAGTGGGTGATGTAGTACAGAACGGCGATATTATCGGTACTGTACAGGAAACTATCGTTGTAAACCACAAGATCATGGTTCCTTACGGGATCAACGGTAAAGTAAAAGAGATCAAAGCCGGTGAATTTACAGTAGAAGATATGGTTGCTGTCATTGAGACCGAAGACGGTGACAAGGAAGTCGGCATGATGCAGACATGGCCGGTTCGTAAAGGCCGTCCTTATCAGAAAAAGCTGCCGCCGGAGATGCCTCTGGTAACCGGTCAGCGTGTTGTTGATACGTTCTTCCCCATCGCAAAAGGCGGTGTGGCAGCCGTTCCGGGACCATTCGGAAGCGGTAAAACAGTTATCCAGCATCAGCTTGCAAAGTGGGCTGAGGCCGATATCGTGGTTTATATCGGATGTGGTGAGCGTGGAAATGAGATGACAGACGTTCTGAACGAGTTCCCTGAATTGAAGGACCCGAAGACAGGACAGTCTCTGATGGAACGTACCGTTTTGATTGCCAATACCTCAGATATGCCTGTTGCGGCACGTGAGGCTTCTATTTATACAGGTATTACCATCGCGGAATATTTCCGTGATATGGGTTACTCCGTAGCCCTGATGGCAGACTCCACATCACGTTGGGCAGAGGCTCTTAGAGAGATGTCAGGACGTCTGGAAGAGATGCCTGGTGAGGAGGGATATCCTGCATACCTGGGTTCCCGTCTGGCACAGTTCTATGAGAGAGCCGGACATGTGGTATCTCTGGGCAGTGACAACAGAGAAGGCGCCCTTTCCGTTATCGGTGCTGTATCTCCTCCGGGTGGTGATATTTCAGAGCCTGTATCCCAGGCAACCCTGCGTATCGTAAAGGTATTCTGGGGACTGGATTCCGCTCTGGCTTACAAACGTCATTTCCCGGCGATCAACTGGCTGACCAGCTACTCTCTGTATCTGGACAACATGGCGGACTGGTTCAATGAGAAGGTTGCTCCTGACTGGATGGAAGACCGTCAGAAGATGATGAGCCTTCTTCAGGATGAGGCAGAGCTGGAAGAAATCGTTAAGATGGTTGGTATGGATGCACTTTCTGCAGGTGACCGTCTGAAAATGGAAGCTGCCCGCTCCATCCGTGAGGACTTCCTGCATCAGAACTCTTTCCATGAGGTAGATACCTACAGTTCTCTGCAGAAACAGTATCTCCTTATGAAACTGGTTATCGCATTCTATGAGCAGTCAAAGGAAGCGCTGGATAAAGGCGCCAACATTCAGGGGCTGATCAAGATGGATGTCCGCGAGAAGATCGGACGTTTCAAATATGTGACGGAAGATAAGCTGGACAAAGAATATAAAGTGACAATGGACGAACTTGCTGCTGACATTGCCAATGTATTTGGGAAGGAGGACTTCTAATGCCGAAAGAGTATAGAACCATACAGGAAGTTGCCGGCCCTCTGATGTTGGTGCGCGGTGTTGAAAATGTACATTTTGATGAATTAGGTGAGATCGAGCTGGCAAGCGGTGAGACACGCCGCTGCCGTGTACTTGAAATTAACGGCAGTGATGCCCTGGTACAGCTTTTTGAAAGCTCAACAGGTATCAACCTGTCTGACAGTAAAGTACGTTTCCTCGGACGAAGCATGGAACTGGGTGTGTCTGAAGACATGCTGGGCCGTGTATTCGACGGTATGGGACGCCCTATCGATGACGGTCCGGAAATCCTTCCGGATGAGAGACGTGATATCAATGGTCTGCCAATGAACCCGGCTGCCAGGATGTACCCGGAAGAGTTTATCCAGACCGGTGTATCTGCGATCGACGGTCTGAACACACTGGTACGTGGTCAGAAGCTGCCTATTTTCTCTGCATCAGGTCTTCCTCATGCACAGTTGGCCGCTCAGATCGCAAGACAGGCCAAGGTTCGTGGTACCGGTGAGAACTTCGCCGTTGTATTTGCTGCATTGGGTATTACCTTTGAGGAGTCTAACTTCTTTATTGAGAGTTTTAAGGAGACCGGCGCTATTGACAGAACAGTTCTGTTCATCAACCTGGCAAATGACCCGGCTGTAGAGCGTATCGCAACACCTAAGATGGCTCTTACCGCAGCAGAATATCTCGCATTTGAAAAAGATATGCATGTACTTGTAATCCTGACCGACATCACCAACTACGCAGATGCCCTGCGTGAGGTTTCCGCAGCCCGTAAAGAGGTTCCGGGACGTCGTGGATATCCGGGATATATGTACACAGACCTTGCAACCATGTATGAAAGAGCAGGACGTAAGAAGGGAAGCGATGGTTCCATTACCATGATCCCAATCCTTACCATGCCTGAGGATGATAAAACCCATCCGATCCCTGACCTTACCGGATATATCACTGAGGGTCAGATCATCTTAAGCCGTGAGCTTTACAGAAAGGGCGTTACACCGCCGATCGATGTTCTGCCATCTCTGTCACGACTGAAAGATAAAGGTATCGGTGAAGGCAAGACACGTGCTGACCACGCAAACACCATGAACCAGTTATTCGCTGCTTATGCCCGTGGTAAAGAGGCAAAAGAGCTGATGACAATCCTTGGTGAGGCGGCACTTTCTGATATTGACCTTATCTATGCAAAATTCGCGGATGCCTTTGAGGCGGAATATGTCTCACAGGGTTATACCACCAACCGCGATATTGAGGAGACACTGCGTATCGGCTGGAAGCTGCTCTCCATACTGCCGAGGAGCGAGCTGAAACGTATTGATGATAAATTCCTTGATGAATATTACGGTAAACAATAATGCCGGCGGTGCGGCAGGCCGGAAAACCTGCCGTGCCTTAACAAAGCATAGAAAGAGGTGATTGTCTTGGCATCTACCCAGGTAAATCCTACCAGAATGGAGCTTACCAAGCAGAAAAAGAAGCTGGTCACTGCCGTCAAGGGGCATAAACTCCTGAAGGATAAACGTGATGAGCTTATGCGTCAGTTCCTGGATCTGGCAAGAGAGAACATGGCTCTGCGCCTGAAAGTGGAAGAGGGTATTAAAGAGGCTAACAAGAACTTCGTGATCGCAAAGGCCGGCATGTCCGAACAGACGTTGAACACAGCGCTGATGGCGCCGAAACAGGAGGTGTATCTGGATACTGGCAAGAGGAATGTCATGAGTGTTGATATTCCCGTTTTCCAGTCCCAGACCAGAACCGCGGATGCAAATGACATCTATTCCTACGGTTTTGCCTTCACGTCAGGCGACCTGGACGGCGCGGTGAAATCTCTGGCAGATATCCTGCCGGATATGCTCAAGCTTGCTGAGATTGAAAAATCTTGCCAGCTTATGGCTTCCGAGATTGAGAAGACCCGACGCAGAGTAAACGCTCTGGAACATGTAATTATTCCGGAGACGCAACAGAATATTAAGTATATTACCATGAAGTTGGACGAGAGTGAGAGAAGTACACAGATTCGTCTGATGAAGGTAAAAGATATGATGCTTGAAGAAGCACATCATTATAAGGAAAAGGACAGAGAACGCGCATACGGTGCGGGCTGATATGTCTGGTGGAGGGTGACTGTTCAGTACCTTCACAGTTAATTTTAGCGGACAGGCGGGAAAGTATATTCCCGTCTGTCCGTTTGTGGTATAATAAAAAAATAGACAGCAGTTAAATAGTTGTTGTTCACAGATGCCTGCCTTGTAAAGGACTGAAGCGGCATTGTGGACAGCAATAATGAATGGACGAGGAGGAATCTATATGTTTCGATGGGGAATTATGGGCGGAGGTTTTATATCATCGCAGTTTGCCAGGGGATTGGAAGAAGTGGCGGATATGCAGGTGGAAGTGCTGGCATCTAAGTCAGGGAGAAATGACTATGGGATACAGGCAAAGAAATACTGCCGTTCTTATGAAGAATTGGTGAGTGATGAGAATGTTGATGCTGTGTATGTGGGGACTATCCATCCCCAGCATCTGGCCTGTGTGAAGGCCTGCCTGAAGGCAAAAAAGCCTGTGCTGTGTGAAAAACCGGTGACAATGAACGCTCGGGAACTGGAGGAACTTCTCTGTTTGGCCAGAGAAAATCACACTTTTTTCATGGAGGCTATGTGGACGAGGTTTATCCCTGTGATGAGGGAGCTGAGAAAGGAAATCCAGGAGGGCGTATATGGAAAAGTACACAATATGCATTTTACATTCGGCGGGCCTGCAAAGCCGGAGACAAGACGTTTGTTCGAGGCAGAACTTGGAGGCGGAGCACTTCTTGACGTGGGTGTCTACGGTGTGAGTGTCGCACAGTATCTTCTGGGAGAGACGCCGGAGGTGATGCATGCGTGGTCTGAAAAGAATGAGGAGACAGTAGATCTAAACACATGCATCCAGATGACGTATCCCTGCGGATGTCTGGCAGATATGGTCTTCTCCATCAACAGAAAAGTGGACAACAGGGCAGTGATCATCACAGATAAGGCGGAACTGGAGATTCCGTATTTCTGGCGTCCCAATACGGTATATCTGTTTGAGCCCAATGAAGATTTCCGCACGGATATGCTGAAAGAAAAAAGAGTGGTTGAAGTGGCAGGCAACGGTTACCACTATGAGGCGCTGGAGGTACAGAAAATGCTGAAGGAAGGGCAGACAGAGAGTCCTGTCATGCCCTGGGAGGAAAGCCTTCAGATCATGAGAGAACTGGATGAGATCAGAAGAATCTGCGGAATCCGATATCCTCAGGATATTGAGTAAAGTCTGTAGAGAGGGAGAAGAGACAGAATGTCAGAAAAGAAACAGGAATTTTTGATCGGTACCTATACGGAATCGGTTTTATTTGGTGACGGAAGCCGATTTATAGGGAATGGAGAGGGAATATATCTGGCTGAAATAGATATGGTATCTGGTAAAATGAGGCTGAAACAGACCATAGAGGGGATTAAAAACCCTTCTTACGTCTGTACAGATAAAGCCGGAAAGAGAATTTACGCTGTCAGTGAGCTGGAAGATTACGAAGGCCTTGAAAGCGGGGCTGTGAGCGTCTATGAGACAGGAGAAGACGGTTCGGCAATGCTGCTTGACAGGAAGCCTTCTATGGGAACGGATCCCTGCCATCTGTATCTGGATGAAGCGGAGGAGATATTGTATATCAGCAATTATGGAAGCGGTTCTGTCTGCGCATATAGAATTGGTAAGGACGGCTGCTTTCTGGAGCCGGCTATGGTAATACAGCATCACGGACATTCTATTGATGAAACGCGGCAGGAAGGCCCACATGTACACTCTGTCCATCCCTGCCGGTTTGCGGAAGGCGTGCTTGTATGTGATCTGGGACTGGATAAGATCAGCCGCTGTGCAGTCAGAGAGAAGGATGGAAGATGGACCTTCACAGAAGAAGAATCCTGGATGACAGAGCCGGGTTACGGACCGAGAATGTTGGTTTATCACCCTGTCCTGCCCATGTTTTATGTAGTGCAGGAGATGGGGAACAGGGTATTGGTATATGACTGTCAAAACGGCGTACCGCGGGCAGTTCAGGATATTTCCACACTTACAGAGGAAGATGGGGAAATTTCTAATACAGCGGCGGAAATCCGCATAGATCATGCAGGGAATAAACTTTATGTATCCAATAGGGGAGCTGACAATATCAGCGTATATGATCTGGACAGAGAGGGAAGATTGGTGTTTGCGGACAGTATTTCTTCCGGAGGGAAGACACCTCGCTGTTTTGCCGCGGCAGAAGACAGAGAGTGCAAAAGTACATATCTGGTGATCGCAAACCAGGATTCAAATGAACTTATATCAGTGAAATACACGGGTACCGGGACAGCAGAAATAAAAGACAGAATGCACCTGGGAAGCCCTGTCTGTGTGTGGGCTTTATCTGTTTTAGAAGGAAGAGAAAGATGAAAAAGTCATATGAGATAGATATGTGTAACGGGCCGCTTTGGGGAAAGCTGCTGTTGTTTTCGGTGCCCCTGATCTTATCCGGTATTCTGCAGCTTTTATTTAATGCCGCGGATATTGTGGTGGTGGGAAGGTTTTCGGGAAATCATGCGCTAGCTGCAGTGGGGTCTACAAGCTCTCTCATCCAGCTTTTTGTCAATGTATTTATCGGATGTTCTATTGGAACAAATGTCCTGGTTGGCAGGTTCTGCGGGGCAAAGGATGCCAAAAATGTCAGTGAAACCGTGCACACGTCTATTCTGTTCAGTATCGTCTGCGGCTGTATCCTCATATTTCTGGGAGTGGCATTTGCCGGACCTATGCTGGAATGGATGGCAACGCCTCCGGAGGTTCTGGGACAGGCAGTGCTCTATATGAGGATTTTCTTTGTAGGCATGCCGGCTATGATGCTTTATAATTTCGGCGCGGCAGTGCTGAGAGCCACGGGGGATACCCAAAGGCCTCTTTATTATTTACTGCTTGCAGGAATTATCAATGTAGTGTTGAATTTGTTCTTCGTTATTGTATGCGGTCTGGGTGTGGCAGGTGTGGCACTGGCTACCATTATCTCACAGGCGGTGTCAGCACTGCTGATCCTGCGCTGTCTGATGCGTACAGAAGGAATGTGCAGACTGGAGCTGAGAAAGCTGAAAATTCACAAAGACAAGCTGAAGCATATTGTGCGTATCGGTCTTCCGGCGGGGATGCAGAGCGCCATATTTTCCATATCAAATGTGCTGATCCAGTCATCGGTAAATTCTTTTGGAGCCATTGCAATGGCCGGAAATACGGCGGCATCCAATCTGGAGGGGTTTGTATATACCTCTATGAATGCTGTCTATCAGGCGACATTAAGTTTTACCAGTCAAAATGTGGGTGCCGGGAATCAGAAGCGGATCAGCCAGATCTTATGGAGATGTCTTGTACTGGTGACAGTGATCGGCGGGACTTTCGGATGTCTCATGGTATTCTTTTCGCCGCATCTTCTGGGTATTTATTCCTCAGACGCAGAGGTGATCGCCTACGGAATACAGAGGCTTAAAATCATATGTCTGCCTTATTTTCTCTGCGGTATCATGGAGGTTCTGGTGGGAAGTCTGCGCGGTATGGGATATTCAGTTCTTCCTATGCTGGTGTCTCTGACAGGAGCCTGCGGACTTAGGATCATCTGGATATTTACCATATTTATGTGGCAGCACAGTCTGTTTGTTTTATATCTGTCGTATCCTATAACCTGGGCCATAACCGCAGCAGCCCATCTCGTCTGTTGGTGTAAACTGCGGCAGATGATGAAAAAACGGCAGTTGGCAGGATAGGAAAGGAGCGGTCAGTTATGGGAAGATTTAAGATTGAGATGGGTGACATCACAACATATCATGTGGATGCCATTGCAAATGCCGCAAATTGTTCTCTTTTGGGAGGAGGCGGTGTCGACGGGGCGATTCACAGGGCAGCAGGCCCCGGGCTTCTGGAAGAGTGCAGGGGACTGGGAGGGTGTGAGACGGGTCAGGCAAAAATAACAAAAGGGTATCAATTGCCAGCAAAATATGTGATCCATACACCGGGACCAATCTGGAACGGGGGTGCCTTCGGGGAGCCGGAACTGCTGAAAAATTGTTATGAAAATTGTATCCGTCTGGCACATAAATATGGATGCAGAACCCTGGCATTTCCTTCTATCAGCACAGGTATTTACGGATATCCTTTGGAACAGGCATCTGAGATAGCTGTAAATGCCATCCGGGAGGGATTGGAGAAATATCCCGATATTGAAGAGATTCTTATGATCTGCTTTAGTGAGAGCGTGCAGAAGGCGTATCAAAAAGCGTATCAAAAAATGTATGAAAAAGTGCAGTAAAAGCAGATGATTTAATGAAAATACAGACGGATGATCCGGCATCATTGGTAAGACAGGAAAGGAATTTATTGAAATGAAGAAATGGAAAAATCTTATAGCGGGGCTGATAGTCCTGGCGCTTCTTATGACGGGATGCAGTTCTGCGGGACAGACTGCGGGAAATGGACCGGAAGCGGGAAGCGAGACTGCGGCTGGAAACGAGCAGGGAATAGGTCAGCAGTCGGCCGAAGATGGACAGACAGCAGATGGTGAGCAGGCAGTCAAAAATGGTGAAAAAACAGATGGTCGGCTGAATGTTCATTATCTGGATGTGGGTCAGGGAAATGCTGTTCTTTTGGAGTCCCAGGGACATTATATGCTCATAGACGGCGGAAATAGAAAAGCTTCTTCCTTTGTAGTCAGTTATCTGAAACGGCAGAATGTTGAGGAATTGGACTATATATTGATCTCTCACTTTGATGAGGACCATTTGGCAGGGACCATTGGTGCACTTTATCAGTTCCCTGCGGGAAAAGTCATCACAGCGGATTATGAGACGGATTCTTCCATTTATAAATCCTATCAGCAGGCTATGGACAAACAAGGGTATGAGGAGACTCATCCATCCCAGGGCGATGTCTTTTCTCTTGGAAGTGCTTCTGTGCGAGTTATTTCTCCTGTTTCTTATGGACACCAGGATGAAAATGAGGATTCGGTGGGAGTGATCGTGGAAAATGGGGAAAATCGCTTCTTTTTTGGAGGTGATATGGGGAAAACAGGTGAAAAAGAGGCCATGGAATCCGGTGTGGATATTGCGGCAGATGTATTTCTTCTGAACCACCATGGCTCTTATCTGAGCAGCGGCTTTTTGGAGCGTGTGTCACCTTCCTATGCAGTGATAAGCTGCGGAGACGGCAATAGCTACGGACATCCAAGGCAGGATACCATGGGGCTGTTGGAGGAGGCTGGGATTCCAGTGTTCCGCACAGACAAACAGGGAACAGTCATTCTGCACAGTGATGGAAAAACAATAACCTGGGAACAGGAGCCGTGCAATGATTATACACCGGGTACAAGGACGGCATCCGGTGATAAAGAGGAACCATATGTAGAAGAGAATAACAGCGACGCGGAGAACTGCGACTATGTGCTGAACACACATACTAAGAAGATCCATCTGCCCTCCTGTTCTTCCCTGAAGGGAATGAAGGAGGAAAATAAAGCTTATTATAAAGGTAGTAAGGATGAATTGACGGACAATGGATACGAGGCCTGCGGGAACTGTAAACCATGAATTTGACATATATGATCATACCGATATGAGAATACATAGGTGTATCAATGTATCGGCTGGCATATGCCTTGAGTCGTAAAATACTTATAGTTAAAAAGGAGTTTCCTCATGAAAGCATATCAGATGAAAATAGCGATCAAGAATTCACACCCGCCAATCTGGAGACGGTTTATTGTTCCGGCAGGGTTGAGTTTTTCTCAGTTAAGTATTGTGCTCAACGGTGTTATGGGATGGTGTGGATATCATTTGTTCAAATTTGAATTTTATCATCTCCGGTTAAATATAAAAGAGAAATATGAGGATTTTATAGGTTTGGGAGAGGAAGAACAACTGGAGGCATCTGAAACAATTATAGATCCTTTTATGGAGCAGGAGGATTGGTTTTCCTATATATATGATTTTGGGGATTATTGGGAACATAGAGTGACTATTGAAAAGGTCATAGAGGATTACGGACCTTCCTATCCGGTTGTTTTGAAGTATAAAGGAGAGACACCATTTGAGGACTGTGGAGGTATCTATAGATATTATGATCTACAGGAGATTTTAAAGGATCCTTCCCATCCAGAACATGAAAATATGAAGGCATGGACAGAAGGACATTTTACGCGGGATTATGATTTGAATGAAGTAAACGAATCTTTGAAACGTATGGCTCTAGAAAAGAAAAAAAGCAAGCCTATGCTGCAGAATGAGATTTATGAGGAGATCATGGAGAAAGGCGGCGGCTTTAAGACAATTCAGGGAGCCAAGGAAAGTGAAGTTGACAGAAAAAATGGAACTTTGATGAGTGAAAGACTTTCTGAAATGGAAGATATGTTGAAGGATTATACAGCTAAATACATGGAGCTGAAAGAAGCATTGGACTCAAACATAATGGGCGCAAAGCTGAGGGATATTCTGGAAGAATACCGGAAAGATGACCTGATTGAAATTTGTAAATTACATGGGCTTTCCGGATTCAGGAAGTTATTGAAGAAAGATTTAATTGATTTTGTATATCAGAACCTTTTGTCTAAGGAAGTCATGTGCAGATGCCTTATGTACGTGAACGATATGGAAATGGAGCTGATGGATAAAGAGAACACAGGGGTGGATGAGTGTGAAGAAGTGCTGGGACTTATAGAATGCGGATATGCGGGAGCCACCTACCTTGGAGAGGTATACGTTCCGGAAGATGTAAAGGCAGCCTATAATAAAAACTGCGATGAGGAATGGAAAAAAGAGCGGAGAAGAGTGCAGGGGATTTTATGTCATATCAATGCCTGTGTGGAGCTGTATGGAATCTGTCCTTTGGAACGAGTGATTTCCGTGTATAAAGAGAATACCGGAAATATCATTTCAGAGACAGAACTGCGGGAATTCTGTTATCAAATTCCTGGATTTTTGAAGATATTTGAGATAGTTGGCAGCGAACTGGTCCAGGAGACATTGCTGGAAGAAGACAGAATGCAGCAGCTAAAGAAGAGTCAGGGAATCAAGCCTTATTATAATCCTACAAAAGAAGAGATACAGACTTTAGGAAATTATTTTTACGTTCCTTTTGACTGATATATGGATGCACTGGCAGATTTTTTCGTGGAATTTATGGAGGAGGAAGAAGAGGATGCCAGGGAATTGTGCAGAAATATTCAGCGTATTATCCGTTGTGGAGGACAGATGCAGGATGTTATAGATTATCTGCAGAGGGAAATCGTCATAATGGATGGTGAGGACTTTTATCAGTTTGCCGAGATTTTTATGAGGCTTTGGAATCATACACGTATGCATATAAATCGTGGATATATGCCAGCGGAAATGGATTCGCCCATTAGTAAAAAGAGAGTGCAGAAGGCAGCAGCTAAGCTGGGATTTCGTGCAGTGGATGATATGCCCGGGGATAAAGCCGATATTATTGATTTCCAGGAAGAGCGGAGGAAAAAAGTATATCCGAATGATCCCTGTCCATGCGGTTCAGGAAAAAAATATAAGCATTGCTGCGGAAAGAAAAAATAGAGAGGATGCCCTGTCAGACATACTCCAGGGAAAAAGACAAGATGCGGAAGCAATTCCGGATACTTGTCTTTTTTCTTTGACCTTTAGGGAAATCAGACTGTGTTTAGTCATCAACCAATATAGCATTTGGGTAAATATGCTCCATACGTTCATCGGTAAAATGTTTATCCAGGAAACGAGTGACAGCATTTTCAGGAGCAGATATGTGGGAATGGCGTTCTGTGTACCGGTTAAGGGCAAGGCCTGACATAATTATATTGAATATCATAAATAAGATCATCAGCCAGGTAATAGGAATGCCGGCTTTTTGCGGGATTTTTTCTATCAGTGAGGACAGGAGGGGATAAAGGTATTTCAGCCATACGACTGCGGCGATACCCCAGAAAAAACAGTACAGCAGGTTGATACGGCCTCCCAGGTTAAAAGGGATGCCGCTGTAGTCCCAGAATACAGTACCGAAGACAAGTTCGGTGAAGACACTGCATATGTATTCATAGGCCCCGCCTAATATGGTGCCGAAGATAAAAATATAACTGTCACTGCGGTTTCGATATTGATATAAAATGGCAGTCAGCAGTATGCAGCCTAACCCCCATACAATACTGAATGGACCGTAGACTACACTGCTTCGGCTCATTAATTTCCCGGTAGTTGCCAGACAGAAAATGGTCTCCGTAATGTCTCCAAGAAACGCACCCAGGAAAAACAGACAGACCAATTTATAGAAAGAGCAGCCAACGGCAAATACTCCTGCCCGTTCTTTGGCGGCTTCAAGCAGACGTTCTTTTTCCTGACGGGCAGCCAGCAGTTCCTTGGCTTCCAGGCTTGGATAGGCTTTAGCTATGTGTTTCTGCATCCAGCCGGTAAGTCCCTCGCCCATGACATCTGCTGCTTTCTGCAGGTTTTCAGATACATCTTCAATGATGGAGAGTTTTCTCAGCCGGGAATGAACGGCTTTGATAGCAGTCACAGTGCCTGCCAGATCCAGACAGAGGATCGTGTACAGGATGATCAGCAGTATAGTTCCCAGGTTGGAAGGGATAAGAGTGAGCAGTTCCTTCAGTGCGGGATTCACCAATGAGATACATGCTACGGCGGAAAGACCCCATACGACAGTGTATGGAAGGTTGACATAACCACCAAACTGAAATCTTTTCCGTGAATAGTCCCACCATTTTCGATGGAATATCTTTTCCAGAACGAAACCAGTGGAAAATGTGATAGCAGATGAAAGGATAACGCCGCCTAGAAAAAGAAAAAACAGGTGGTTCTTAAGTTCAGGCAAAAATACCGCAAAAGCTACTGCGCCGAAGCCATAAGCCGGACAATAAGGTCCGAACAGAAAACCAACGTCAATAAACCGATGTTCCCTGACTGCTGCAACTGACGTTCCAATAGCCCAGCCGATGAAGGAATAGAGTAAGAAAAACCATAGAAGTTGATATAGTGTGTAGTTCAAGTGAGGCCTCCTTTGGGGATGATGTTGGATAATGGTGGTTTTAGTATACCTTATACGCGGATGGAGGAGATGTCAAGTGTAAGAAGGCGGAGGTTTTTGTGCGAATCGGGAGTGAACAGGAATTTGCAGGGGAATTCGCACCTGATATTGAGGTGAAAAGAGGTGGGGGGAATGATGAAAAGAGGTGGAGAGTCGTGTTTTTAATTGTAAATAGTGGGAAGATGTGATATTATATACAAAAAGTGGTGGGGGTATTTAGGTATTTTTGCTGTCGTCACCTTCGCGGTGACGTGGATTGAAATGAAATAAGAGCTTCTTTTTTAGCGGCAACCGTTTGTCGTCACCTTCGCGGTGACGTGGATTGAAATAAAAATTATTGATGTATCAGAACATAATGGAAGGGTCGTCACCTTCGCGGTGACGTGGATTGAAATTTCAATCCCATGCCGGATCCCGTCCAGCACAAACGTCGTCACCTTCGCGGTGACGTGGATTGAAATGTAAAGGCAAAGAAAAATACTAAAGTACAGATAAGTCGTCACCTTCGCGGTGACGTGGATTGAAATGCTGCAGATTGTTGAGGTGATGCTTATGTACCCGTCGTCACCTTCGCGGTGACGTGGATTGAAATAAGATCGATACTATTCCGCCGACCCTGAGCATCACGTCGTCACCTTCGCGGTGACGTGGATTGAAATAGCATTATGCGAAAGATACCGTGTCAACGAAAATGTCGTCACCTTCGCGGTGACGTGGATTGAAATTCTTTGCAATCTCAATTATTGCCGCCTTCCAATCGTCGTCACCTTCGCGGTGACGTGGATTGAAATCATTGAGATAAGGGAATCCAATGCCCCTTTCGGGTCGTCACCTTCGCGGTGACGTGGATTGAAATTCCTGTGCTGAAAGATGCTCCACAGTTTCCGGTAGTCGTCACCTTCGCGGTGACGTGGATTGAAATCAGTGCCTGACCCGAAGACAGGGAGCAGCCTGCGGGTCGTCACCTTCGCGGTGACGTGGATTGAAATAACAACTGAGTCGTGTTTATTCTCCCACATTTTTTGTCGTCACCTTCGCGGTGACGTGGATTGAAATTATTTTAGGCATTTCCGTGCCTTCTCTTTCGTCGGTCGTCACCTTCGCGGTGACGTGGATTGAAATCCCTTATCCACTTTTAGGGCTATCTGGTCTGCGGTCGTCACCTTCGCGGTGACGTGGATTGAAATCAATATATCATGAGCGGTTCGATGGATGAAATTGGTCGTCACCTTCGCGGTGACGTGGATTGAAATTTCTATCGGTGATGTTGTTAATAAGGTTAAAGCGTCGTCACCTTCGCGGTGACGTGGATTGAAATACGGCACGGGGATTATCCATGCCGCCATCCCTGGGTCGTCACCTTCGCGGTGACGTGGATTGAAATTCCGGTGCAATCCTCCTGCAGTTTTATGTCACTGGTCGTCACCTTCGCGGTGACGTGGATTGAAATTGTTGCTGGTCCCCAGATTCCATCTATATCCAGGTCGTCACCTTCGCGGTGACGTGGATTGAAATACAAAAAGGCTGAACCTGCCGGAGAGAAGCGAAGGTCGTCACCTTCGCGGTGACGTGGATTGAAATAAGAACCAGCGGACCATAGATAAGGACATCATCAGTCGTCACCTTCGCGGTGACGTGGATTGAAATCGTACATAAAGGAGTTTGCGAATCTCCCGTATTTGTCGTCACCTTCGCGGTGACGTGGATTGAAATATGAGCGGAGATAAACAGCGGATAATGACATTTGGTCGTCACCTTCGCGGTGACGTGGATTGAAATACACTTTTGAGGTACTGCCGCATCTGATCTACCGAGTCGTCACCTTCGCGGTGACGTGGATTGAAATACCCTTACAAAGGATGTACCCGCCGGTGGAGTGAGTCGTCACCTTCGCGGTGACGTGGATTGAAATGGGGATTACATTGGAAGCAGTTCTGGCGGCAGAACGTCGTCACCTTCGCGGTGACGTGGATTGAAATGCTGTCCCCATATCCTCCCGGAAACCGGAACACGGTCGTCACCTTCGCGGTGACGTGGATTGAAATAGCAAGAACATGACCGAGGCAGCGAATAGTGCTAAGTCGTCACCTTCGCGGTGACGTGGATTGAAATAACGGTCTGCCTGTATTTCTCCATATCCCTGTCCGTCGTCACCTTCGCGGTGACGTGGATTGAAATTGCTGCATGTTGTTCAACCGCAGGTCAATCAGCGTCGTCACCTTCGCGGTGACGTGGATTGAAATTCACCTTTGGCAATTATAAATGTCCAAGGAGCCAGGTCGTCACCTTCGCGGTGACGTGGATTGAAATCGATGAGCCTTACCCTGCTGTTGGCCGGGATAGCGTCGTCACCTTCGCGGTGACGTGGATTGAAATTTAATAACAAATCCCATCCCCCCAGCCAGTAGGCGTCGTCACCTTCGCGGTGACGTGGATTGAAATTTCCATCCACTAAGTAGGCATAACCGGAATCGAACGTCGTCACCTTCGCGGTGACGTGGATTGAAATTGCAAAGACAAGTATAATTTTAAGAACGGCTTCACGTCGTCACCTTCGCGGTGACGTGGATTGAAATGCAAATGCAGCAATCTGTGTATAACTGCCTTTGTCGTCACCTTCGCGTTGACGTGGATGAAATTATACTCATCGACAGGCAAGAATAGCAATCGTTAGTCTTCGCCTTCGCAGTAATGTGGATTGAAATTTAAGCTTCTCTTACTAAAGTAGGCTTTATTTCATTTTCGATTTTTATAAATGAAATTATATTTCTATCAATTCATTAACCGAATACTGTTTACGCTACAAAAGTTTTTCATCCACCCATACATTAAGTAATAATTTGCATTGACATACAACCAAATTTCCCGGCATACATTGTAAAAACAACGTTTCCGGGAGATTTTTCCTTGAAAAGTTATATAGAAGAACGTGCTATATCCATAGCCAACTACATCATTGAAAACAACGCAACTGTCCGTCAGACAGCCAGAGAGTTCAAGGTCAGTAAAAGCACGGTACACAAAGACGTTACAGAGCGTCTGCTGCAGCTTAATCCTTCACTGGCCAAGTGCGCCCGCAGGGTCCTTGACGTGAACAAGCAGGAACGTCATATCCGCGGTGGTATGGCTACCCGGGAAAAATATCTGCACAAGGTGCAAAAATAACGAAAGAGACTCTTGTTTTGAGGAAAATATGGGCGTATAATTGTTCCTATCAAAATACAAAAGCTTACTGTGAGGGGAAAACAAATGAATCGATTCTTTTCAAATGCGGATTTGCGGAAGCTGATCATACCGCTGATTATCGACCAGTTTCTGCAGGCGTTTGTAGGACTTGCCGATTCTATCATGGTGGCCAGCGTTGGTGAGGCTGCCGTGTCAGGTGTATCATTGATCGATACGGTCATGGTATTGATCATCAACATTTTTACAGCACTGGCTACAGGAGGAGCCGTTATCGCAGGACAATTCATCGGGAAAAAGAAAACTGAGAATGCCTGCCTGGCAACTAACCAACTGCTGTCTTTTACCCTGAAAGCGTCCTGCATCATTATGGTGCTTGGATATCTGGGGAAGAACCTGATCATCAATGGAATATTTGGCAAAATTGAAGCAGATGTTATGTACAACTGTAATGTCTATCTGCTGATCGTTTTTGCGTCTGTTCCTATGATTGCTTTGTACAATGCAGGAGCTTCTATTTTTCGTGCAATGGGAAATTCAACTATTGCAATGAAGACATCGCTGCTTATGAATGCTATTAACCTGGGAGGAAATGCACTGCTGATCTATGGATTCCACAGAGGTGTGGAAGGAGTGGCGATACCTACTTTGGTATCCAGAGGTGTGGCTTGTGTAGTTATGTTATGCCTTATAAATAATCAGAGCAGAGTTCTGCATATCCACCATCCGTTTTCGTTTAAAACAGATTGGATGCTTCTTAAGAAAATACTCTATATCGGCATACCAAACGGCCTGGAAAACAGCATGTTCCAGTTGGGAAAGATTTTGGTGCTGAGTATTGTGACTGGATTCGGAACTGCATCTATCGCGGCAAATGCTGTGTCAAATAATGTAGCGACATTTGCAGTTCTGCCGGGAATGTCCATTGGTTTTGCACTGTTGACCGTGGGTGCCCAGTGTGTCGGCGCAAATGATTTTGAACAGGTGCATTATTATACGAAGAAGCTGATGAAGGTTGCATATATTTCGCTGATAGGAATAAATATACTGCTTATGCTTGTAATGCCCTTTATCATCAAGGCATACGGGTTATCAGCGGAGGCAAGCGGCTATGCTTATAAAATACTGATCTATCATTCTATATGTGTTGTGACTATATGGCCACTGTCTTTTTCGCTGCCCAATACTCTGCGTGCAGCAGCGGATGTGCGTTTTACTATGCTTCTGGCGATCATTTCCATGTGGATCTTCCGTATTGGATTTTCGGTATTGCTGGGAGTGAAGCTGCATTGGGGAGTGTTTGGCGTGTGGGTGGCTATGACCATTGACTGGCTGTTTCGTGCGGTTTGCTTTACCGTCCGCTATGCAAGAGGAAAATGGCAGCACCAGTCACTTATCTGAGTGTATACATCTGCTGTGGGTGCATGCATCCTCGGCAGTGTAATATATGAAAATACAAAAGGAGAACGTATTGATGAAACAGGATATGATTGTCATTCTTGACCTGGGAAGCACAGAAAACACCGTACTGGCCAGAGAAATCCGTGCTATGGGTGTGTACAGTGAGATTTATCCCCACGATATTACCAAAGAAGAGCTGGAGAAGCTCCCTAATGTGAAAGGAATTATAATTAACGGCGGGCCGAACCATATGGTTGACGGCGTCCGTATTGATGTAAGACAGGAGATTTACGAAGCTGGCAGTCCGGTAATGGCAATTGATCATGAGCCGGCAGCCTGCAGTGAGAAATACCAGGATCTGAGTGAAGAACAGAGGGCAGAGATTCTGAAAAAATTTGTTTTTGATACCTGCAAAGCGGAAACAAATTGGAATATGAAAAATTTTGTTGCTGACCAGATTGAGATCGTCAGAGAACAGGTTGGAGATAAAAAAGTTCTTCTGGCGTTATCAGGCGGCGTGGACAGTTCTGTAGTGGCAGCTCTTTTGATCAAGGCTATCGGCAAACAGCTCACATGTGTCCATGTAAATCACGGCCTTATGCGCAAAGGAGAATCCGAAAGTGTAGTGGAAGTATTTAAAGACCAGATGGATGCGAATCTGGTCTATGTGGATGCCTCAGAGCGTTTCCTGACGAAGCTTGCAGGTGTAGATGATCCGGAACAGAAACGTAAGATTATCGGCGCGGAATTTATCCGTGTCTTTGAAGAAGAGGCAAGGAAACTGGAAGGGATCGAGTTCCTGGGACAGGGAACAATTTATCCTGATATTGTGGAGAGCGGAACTAAGACTGCAAAGATGGTAAAATCCCACCACAATGTGGGAGGACTGCCAGAGGATTTGCAGTTTAAGCTGGTTGAACCTCTGAAACAGTTATTTAAAGACGAGGTACGTGCATGTGGAATCGAGCTTGGACTTCCGGAGGAAATGGTTTACAGACAGCCTTTCCCAGGCCCAGGTCTTGGCGTGAGATGTCTGGGTGCCATTACCAGGGAGCGTCTCGAGGCGGTACGTGAATCAGACGCAATCCTGCGTGAAGAGTTCAAAAATGCAGGACTGGATAAAAAAGTATGGCAGTATTTTACGGTTGTTCCTGATTTCAAATCCGTGGGAGTACGTGACAATGCCAGATGTTTTGAATATCCAGTGATCATCCGTGCGGTGAATACAGTGGATGCTATGACAGCAACTATTGAGGAAGTTGACTGGAAGATACTTCTTAAGATCACTGACCGTATCATGAAGGAAGTTAAAAATGTAAACCGTGTCTGCTATGATATGAGTCCGAAGCCAAACGCTACGATTGAATGGGAATAATTCCAAAGGTTGAGGTTAAAAGTGGGGATATTTGTGGTTAAAGTGTGATTGTTCAGTACCTTGACAGTTAAGAACAAAAAATGAATGTGGGGAGTCACTGAATAGTTGCGTTAAAGTTACAGATTAAGACGAAAGAGAAATGTAGGTAAAATATGAACAGTAAAATGTTTCAAGAACCAAAAGCGCCTGTAAAACTGCCAGTCACAGAAAATGTTTCTTCTGTACTGGAAGCTGCCAAAGTATCTGAGGAAGAGATTACGGGATGCTGTTTTAAGGGAGTGTTTATCACTAAGTTTGACGGAAAACTGCTCCGTTTCAAAAAGATGGCTTTTGAAAACTGTAAATTTATAAGTTGTTTCTTTGATGAAGCCAGTTTTACTGATGTACGTTTTAAAAACTGCGATTTTTCCAACACAAGCCTCACGGATGTCTATTTTAAAAGATGTTCCTTTCAGTCCTGCAAGGCTGTTGGAGCCGACTTTTACGGCAGCATTATGCGGCATGTGACATTTCTGGAATGCAATCTTTCAGATATGAATCTGGATGCGTCCAGAATGAGTTATGTCAGAATAAAAGATACAAATCTGGAGGAGTCGAGTCTGAGTAAATGCGGACTGGATAATCTGGATCTGCATCAGGTAAATTTTGCCGGCGCCAGCTTTTTCAAGACGGCTCTCAAGGGTGTGGATATGTCTGATTGTGATATGGACAGGATCATCATTTCTGACGGCAAGGAAGAACTGAGAGGCGCAGTGCTCAACATGTCTCAGGCGATTGTATGCGCAAAACGGATGGGCATTGTGATCAAAGAATTAGAGACAGAAAATTAAATAAAAAATTAGCATTGACTAATAGGCCTGCTCTGGCATAAAATAACATAAACTTCTTTGCACTGCATGTAAACTACAGTACAAACTGAGCAGGCACGGATGCAGGCCATCCGTATAGCCGGGTCACTTTTAGTGACAGCAGATGAACAATGGCATCTGTGGGACAGTAGATTACTTTATTGTTCCGCAGGTGCTTTTTAAATGGGTGGAAACAGCCCGGGTATTAAGAAGCGGCAGAGAAAGTTATGCAGTAGTAAGAATCAATACCGGGGAGGATTTAAAATGGAACAGGTAAAGAAAGAATTTGTATCGGATGAAAAGGCAAAGAAAATTGCACTTCATGTATCCGGAGTTAGTGTGGCAGGTAATGTACTTCTGTCTCTTTTCAAGCTGCTTGCAGGTATTATAGGACATTCCGGTGCTATGATCTCTGATGCGGTACACTCAGCATCAGATGTGTTCGGAACCATCATTGCGGTGCTGGGGGTCAGCATTTCCAAAAGAAAATCAGATGCGGATCATCAGTATGGACACGACAGACTGGAGTGTGTGGCAGCCATTGTGCTGGCAGTGATCCTGCTGGCTACAGGACTGGGAATCGGAATCAGCGGTCTGGAGAAGATTATAAAGGGAAACAGTGGAGATGCGGCAATTCCGGGAGTTATTGCGCTTGTGGCAGCGGTTGTTTCTATTGTGTTCAAAGAATGGATGTATTGGTATACCAGAGCGGCGGCTAAGAAAATCAATTCCGGAGCTTTGATGGCGGAGGCGTGGCATCATCGTTCGGATGCGCTTTCGTCTATTGGCGCATTTGCCGGTATTTTGGGAGCAAGATTGGGATATCCTATTTTAGACCCTATAGCAAGCGTGATCATTTGCCTGTTTATCGGAAAAGCAGCTTATGATATATTTAAGGACGCAGTGGATAAGATGGTGGATAAGTCATGTGATGATGAGACATTAGAGCAGATGCGCGGTATTATCTCAAAACAGGCAGGGGTATTGAGTATTGATATGCTGCATACCAGGCTGTTTGGTGCAAAAATGTACGTGGATATTGAGATTTCTGCTGATGGAACCCTTTCTCTTGAGGAAGGACACGAGATTGCCCAGAAGGTACATGACGCTATTGAAAAGGAATTCCCATTGGTCAAACACTGTATGGTTCATGTGAACCCTGTTTAAAGTACCGTTAAGTAAGGTTCACGAAGAATGTGGATTTGCAGGGATGATTTTTGTCAGATATTCTGTTTTTATGAGATGGAAGGGAAAATTTCTTGTAAATTGAAGCTGGATATTTTATAATGAAATCTAGTTTTGAGGAATGCAAAAGAACAGGAGGACACTTTTTTGAAGAGAGAAACCGTAATTGTACTTGATTTTGGCGGCCAGTATAACCAGTTGATAGCAAGACGTGTTCGGGAATGTAATGTATATTGTGAGATTTATTCTTACAAAACAGATATTGAAAAGATAAAGGAAATCCAGCCTAAGGGAATTATTTTTACAGGTGGTCCTAACAGCGTGTATCTGGAGGATTCTCCCACATATACAAAAGAAATCTTTGAGCTGGGAATTCCGGTTCTGGGAATCTGCTATGGTGCGCAGCTGATGATGCATCTGTTAGGCGGCCAAGTAGGCACAGCGCCTGTCAGGGAATATGGAAAGATTGAGGTTACGGTGGAACAGTCTTCCAAGATGTTTGAGAATGTGTCCGAGAAGACAATTTGCTGGATGAGTCATAATGACTATATTGCAAAAGAGGCACCGGGATTTGATATCATTGCCCATACATCAGACTGCCCGGTGGCGGCAGTGCAGAATACGGAAAAGAATCTCTATGCCGTTCAGTTCCATCCGGAGGTGCTGCATACACAGGAAGGAAAGAAGATGCTTTCCAATTTCGTTTATAATGTGTGTGAATGCTCCGGTGACTGGAAGATGGTTTCTTTTGTGGAGGAGAGTATCAAAGCCATCCGTGAGAAGGTTGGAGACGGCAAGGTGCTGTGTGCGCTTTCAGGCGGCGTGGATTCTTCTGTGGCGGCTGTTATGCTGTCAAAGGCGGTTGGTAATCAGCTTACCTGTGTGTTTGTGGATCACGGGCTTTTAAGGAAGAACGAAGGGGATGAAGTTGAGGCAGTATTCGGACCGGAGGGGCCTTATAACCTGAACTTTATCAGAGTCAATGCACAGGAACGATTTTATGAGAGATTAAAAGGCGCGGAAGAGCCGGAAGATAAGAGAAAAATTATCGGTGAAGAATTTATCCGGGTATTTGAGGAAGAGGCTAAGAAGATTGGAACAGTTGACTTTTTAGTGCAGGGTACCATTTATCCTGATGTTGTGGAGAGCGGAGTGGGCGGAGAGTCCACTGTGATAAAATCTCACCACAATGTAGGTGGACTGCCGGATTATGTTGATTTTAAGGAGATCATTGAGCCGCTCCGTGACCTGTTTAAAGATGAGGTGCGTAGGGCTGGTCTTGAACTGGGAATTCCGGATTATCTGGTGTTCCGTCAGCCATTCCCCGGTCCCGGGCTTGGAATCAGGATCATTGGAGAAGTAACCGCAGAAAAGGTGGAGATGGTGCAGGAGGCTGACGCTATCTGGCGCGAGGAAATCGCCAATGCAGGGCTGGATAAGGAGATTGGACAGTATTTTGCGGCGTTGACTAATATGCGGTCTGTGGGCGTTATGGGTGACGAGAGAACCTATGACTATGCAGTGGCGCTGAGGGCGGTTACTACTACTGACTTCATGACCGCTGAGAGTGCGGAGATTCCCTGGGATGTGATTGGGAAGGCGACAAACAGGATCGTGAATGAGGTGAAGCATATTAATCGGGTTATGTATGATTGTACGGGGAAACCGCCGGCTACGATTGAGTTCGAATAGAAGTCAAATCCTCGGAAAAGCCTGTATTTATGGGCTTTCCCGGGGATTTATTTTTGTCTCTGGAGTGCAAATGGAGTTAAAAATTATTTTTTTTACTAGCTGGATTTCTTGAATAGATAAGTTTTTCCGGAATATCATTGCATTTCCAGAAGAGAATATCGGGATATTTTTATAGAACAGTTTGTTTTGATGAAGTAGTTTTCATCATGGCAGGCTGTTTTTTTATTGCTTTTGAATTTGTAAGGAAATTTTACCTGTGGAAAATTTGCAAAATTTCGGAAAAATGTGTCCGAAAATCCTCCTGCCAGTCCGGTGTACATGAAGGGAAAACTTTCAGAACACAAAGGAGGTACTGATTATGCAGAACAAATTATTTTTAAAAGCAGCAGATGTATGTGAACTTTTGGAGGTATCTACAACCTCTGCTTATGAGATCATTGCAAATTTGAACAGCGAACTGGAAAAGAAAGGGTATCTGGTTCTTAAAGGCAAGGTTCCGACCAAGTATTTTGTGGAACGTTTTTACGGGATTGAGGATGTCTGTCAGATCCCGCAGGAGAAGGGAGTGGAATGGTTCCATGCGTAAAAGAAAGATGTATTTGTCAGTGGAAGACGTAGCGGAAGTATTTGATATCTCGGTCTCTTTTGCTTACAGGGTAGTGGAACGGATGAACGCTGACCTGGCAAATAAAAATTATTATGTGATTTTAGGACGGGTGCCCACTCGTTATGTTGAGGACAAGATTTATGGTCTGGAACATGTAGAACAGTATTTATCGGAGGAAAAAGCAATATGAGTATGACACAGGAAAAAATGTATATGAACGTAGATGATGTTTGTGCAGTATTGGGAGTATCGAAAGCCTTTGCATATAAAATCATGAAAGGCTACAACGAGGAACTGAAAGAACGAGGATTTCTGGTCATTCCGGGAAAGATATCAACGAAATTTCTTGCCGAGAAGATTTATGGCATGAAAGTGGAGGAATAGCAATGGGAGTATATAAAGAAGGAAAAAACTGGAAAGTACAGGTGTATTACAAGGACTGGCAGGGAAACCGGAAGAGAAAACAGAAACGTGGCTTTCGGACCAAGGGAGAAGCAAAAGAGTGGGAGAGGGATTTCCTTCAGCAGCAAACGCAGAGTGTTGAGATCGAGTTTGGTAATTTCCTTGAGCTATATTACAAAGATATGGAAGTCCGGCTGCGTGAAAATACCATGTACACAAAACGTTATATCATTGATTTGAAAATCAAACCATATTTTGAGCATAAGGTCTTAAGTGAGATTACAGTTGCAGATATCAGAAACTGGCAGAACGAGTTGTTGAAGCAGAATTATTCTGAGACATATCTGAAAACGATCAACTGCCAGCTGGGGGCAATTTTTAATTATGCTGTGCGGTATTACAATCTGAAAGATAATCCTTGCAGGAAAGCAGGTAGTATCGGGAAAAGCAAAGGAGAGCCGAAGGACTTCTGGATGCAGGATGAATTCGAGACTTTTCTCGAAACAGTAGATGATAAACCGGAGGCGAAGATGGCATTTCAGTTTCTGTACTGGACGGGGATGAGAATCGGGGAGCTTTTGGCTTTAACTTATAATGATATCAATCTTGAGGAAAAAACGGTTTCTGTCAACAAATCTTATCAGAGATTAAAAGGAAAGGATGTGATTACCAGACCGAAAACACCAAAAAGTATCAGGGTAATTACACTTCCGGATTTTCTGGTTGAGGAATTTCAAGAGTACTGCAGTCATCTGTACGGAATTATGAAGCACGAAAGGCTGTTTCGTTTTACAAAATCATATATGGAACATTGTATGGTCAACGGAATTGAAAAATCGGGAGTAAAAAGAATTCGCTTGCACGATCTCAGGCATTCCCATGCCAGTATGCTGGTGGATATGGGAGTTGCTCCGCTGGAGATCGCAGAACGTCTGGGACATGAAAAGGTAGAAACAACATTAAATACCTATTCCCATCTGTATCCTTCAACCCAGAGCAAATTGGCAGGGCTTCTTGATAAAAAGTATAAGAATAACAGTGAATTAGAAGGGGATGGTGTCAATGGTTAGAAAATCTTTGAAAAAATATGATAATTCAAAAATGGAGGTACTTTGAAATGGCAAGTGACAGACATGGGAAACACAATAAACCGACAATTGCATTCCGGGTTACACCTTATGAACAGCAGGTCATCAATGAAAGGGTAAAGGCAAGTGGCATGAAAAAGCAGGATTATATTGTCCGCTCCTGTATCTATAACCATGTTTGTGTGGTGGGAAAACGGGAGAATCTGGAAATTCTCAGATCAGAGGCTCGTGAAATGTACACCGTCCTTGAAGAAGTGTCCAAAGACATAAAAAAGGACAGCCCTGCCTTATCGGAGCAGGGGATGGAAAGCATGACGGAAAGATTTCTTGCATTTTTAGATGCAATGCTGTGGATGCTGAAGGGATCAAAATATTTGTGGGAGGAAAAAGACAATGAAAGAAACAGTAAGTAATGGCTGCAAGGTACTGGCTTTATGTTCACAGAAAGGCGGAGTGGGTAAAACCACCAGTTGTGTAAATCTGGCAGTGGGACTAGCCAGAGAGGGAAAGCGTGTTTTAGTAGTAGACAATGATCCGCAGGGAAGTATGACGGCAAGTCTTGGCTATCACAATCCGGATGAGTTGAATGTAACACTGGCTACAATTCTTATGAAAATTGTAAATGAGGAAACATTTGACGATTCTCTGGGTATTCTTCGCCACGAAGAGGGGATTGATTTACTTCCGGCAAATATTGAACTTGCTGGAATGGAAGTGTCATTGGTGAATTTTATGAGCAGGGAACTGGTACTCCGGCAGTATATTGATCAGGTGAAAGGTCTGTACGATTATGTATTAATCGACTGTATGCCGTCCCTGGGAATGCTCACCATCAATGCACTTGCATGTGCGGATGCGGTACTTATTCCGGTTCAGGCAGCCTATCTTCCCGTAAAAGGATTAGAGGACCTGATCCGGACAATCGGTAAGGTGCGAAGACAGCTGAACAGAGGACTTTCCATCGAAGGAATATTGATCACCATGGTAGATAGACGAACAACCTATGCACGGGATATTACAGAATTAATTCACGATACCTATGGAAGCCAGATTCGTATTTTCACTCATAATATACCGTTTTCTGTCCGTGCTGCTGAAATCAGTGCAGAGGGGATCAGTATTTTCCGTCATGATCCCAGGGGTAAGGTTGCAGAAGCATATCAGTATCTGACTCAGGAGGTGCTTTCAGATGAAGAGTAGAAGTGCATCGAAGATAAAATTGACTTCTTATGATGACCTTATTGGTGGAGCAGTATTAAAAGATGATATTCAGGAAATTCCAATTGGTCAGTTGCGGGATTTTGTGAATCATCCTTTTCATGTTAACGATGATGACGAGATGAATGAGCTGGTAGAAAGTATAAAAACACAGGGCATATTAACTGCGCTGCTGGTGCGTCCATCAAAAAAGGGAGGTTATGAGATTGTATCCGGACACAGAAGAAAACATGCAGCTGTTCTTGTAGGATTGACGCAGGTTCCGGTCATTATCCGGGAAATGAGTGATGATGATGCTGTTCGGGCAATGGTAGACAGCAATCTGCAAAGAGAACATATCCTTCCAAGTGAAAAGGCGTTTGCATACAGGATGAAAATGCAGGCAATGAACCATCAGGGTGTCAGCGGAGGGATTTCAGCTGAAACCATCGGTAAAGCTGGAAACGACAGTGCGAGGCAGGTGTACCGTTATGTCAGGCTGACTTATCTGCGCAAACCAATTTTGGATGCAGTGGACAAGGATCTTATGGGTATCCAGACAGGAGTGGAACTTTCATATCTGGAGCCATCCGAACAGATCTGGCTGGAGGAGATTCATAATACTACAGGGAAATATCCAAGTCTTGAACAGGCGAAGAAAATAAAAATCAGAAGCGAAGAAAAGACATTAACGAAAGAAATCCTACGGCTTTTGATAATGGGAGAAAAAAGAAAGGCAAGAACCGTTACTTTAAAGCAAAATGAGATCAACAAGTATTTTACTCCTGATTATGATGAGCAGAAGATGCGTTCCGTAATCATTGAGCTGCTGGAGGAATGGAGTAATAAGAATAAATAGCGGAAAAAGAAGGGAGGGTGATTCATGAGTATTAGAGCAACATTTAGCTATTTTCAGGGAATGGAAGGCGATATGTATCAGTTCTATCGGATTCCTAAGTTGTTGTTTACAAGTGAATATTTCAAAAATCTCTCCTGTGAGGCAAAGGTACTGTATGGTCTTATGTTAGATCGGATGTCGCTTTCGATAAAAAATCGCTGGCTGGACGAGGAAGACAGAGTATATATCTTTTTTTCTGTGGAAGAAATTATGGAAATGCTGAACTGCGGAAGGAATAAAGCGGTTAACTGCCTGAAAGAACTGGATCAGGAAACAGGGATTGGTCTGATTGAGAAGAAAAGGCTAGGGCTTGGTAAAGCAAATGTCATTTATGTGAAGAATTTCAGCCTCCGTGAATATCCAGACGAGCCTGCAGAAATGAAGATTGAAACAGATGATCCGGAATATGAGGAACAGATACCCTGCAATTTTGAAGAAAATATGCCTGAAAACGCTGTAAATACGCAGAAGTTTGAAAAACAAACTTTAAGAAGTTTAGAAAACAAACTTCAGGAAGTTTCAAAAACAAACTTCAAGAAGTTTGAAAAACAAACCTCAGGAAGTTTGAAAAATAAACTTCAAGAAGTTTCAAAAGCAAACTGTAATAATACTGAATATAACGATAATGAATCAAGTAAGACTGAATCATATCCTTCTATCCATCATGACCGGAAAGATGTGGATAAGATGGATGAGAGGTATGCATATCGTCAAATCATCTGTGACAATATCGAATACGACATTCTTTGTCAGAGTTATAAGCCAGAAAGTGTAGAAGAACTGGTGGAACTGATGCTGGATGCTATTTGTACTACAAAAAAATATCTGCAAATTAATGGGGAAGCTATGCCTGCACAGGTGGTAAAGAACAGACTTTTGAAGGTGGGGTATGAGCATATACAGTATGTATTTTTCAGCTTAAGCAAGAATACCACCAAAGTAAAGAATATCCGTCAGTATATGCTGACAGTTTTATATAATGCACCCGTTACAATTAACCAGTTTTATGATGCAGAGGTACGTCATGATATGTATGGAGGATAAAATTATTCTGCCATGAGATTATGACTAATGACTTTGTGCCCAGTGGGCATAAAGCAAGATGTAGAATAACCTTGTGCCCAGTGGGCATGAAGTAAGATCAAAAACATGTGTCTGATGGCAAGAAAGGAAGGGATTAAAAATGCTGCGTTTTTTGATTAAATTACCCTTAAGAATTTTAGCATTCCCAGTTTGGTTGGCAGTTACTGTAATCAATACGATTGGAATATTTTTGGTGGGACTTGCATCATGGATATTTTATTTGATTGCAGGTGTAGCTGTAATTGCAGCGTTAGGTTGCGTTGGGTTTCAGTTATATACATGGCAGGAAGTCAAAATGCATTTACTATGTGCGGCTGTGTTTATCCTTATTCCAAACATAGGGATGTGGATAATAACTGGTACGGAGCTGATCCAATGTGGATTACGTTCTTTCATATTTGAATAAGAGAATTATTCTTTGAAAAGAGGGCATTGGCTCTCTTTTTCCTTTGCACGAAAATGTGCCAGATCAAAAAATCTTTGAAAATCATGTCCGAATTTATAATCCCCAATCCAGTGTATATGGAAGGCAAAGAGAAATTCCTCTGATTTGAGAAAAATCCAAACATGAAAGAGGTTCATTGTTCTTCCGACTGCACCTTGAAAACTAAAGGAGCTGATACATCTTGATTAACAGGCTTACCGGATCGATTTATGACCGGCTCGTGCAGGCGAAGACTCCGTATCGGATACGGAAGAGCGAAGCTTATAATGAGACCACCAGAAAGGTGCAGGACCTCTGCCGAAACAGGGGACTGTGACTGCTCATACAGCAGCCGGGTCATCTGAAATGATGACAATCAGATGTATATGTACAGACAAGCCAAAATGCGAATACTATATTTCCTATATTGCAGGAGAAATCCTGCGTAAGTGGGGAACGGTTCGACTCCGTTCCTCATTTTTTGGTGCATTTAATGCGCTAAGGTTAGGAGGAAAAGCTTATGAACTCAATTACATTAATTGGAAGACTTGCCAAAGCTCCGGAGATCCGGGAAATCACGACTCAAAAGGGAGAGACAGAAGTGGCAAGGTTTCCGTTGGTAGTAAGAAGAAACCATACAAATAAAGCATTTGTCGTTATGGTTACTGCATACGGAGGCAACGCAGGATTTGTACAGAAGTATCTGGAAAAGGGGACAAAGGTTACGATTTGCGGTGAATTGGTCATCTCTCAGGTAAAAAACGAGGAAAATGGAACCGCATCTTATTTCACAGAAATCATTATGGATACAATGGAATTTGCTGAATCCAAATCAAAGAGAGAATCTGGTGGTGAGGGATTTGAGCCTGCAAAAAGGGCAAACATTCCATTTGAAATACCAGAAGAAATGGAACAGGAAATGCCATTTCGTTAAAGAAAGGGGACTTAGAACATGAGAAAATATTTTATGGAATTATTTGCAATGGGATTTGTTGACAGTGAAGGAAACCTGGTGGAGGAGAATGTCCTCCGGGATGCACAAAGAACTGCGGCACTGACAGCAAAGATTATGAAGGAGAATATAGACAACACATGGGAAATGGAATCTCATTTAAACCGGATATTCTGTGCATGGCTGATTTATTCAGATACGATTTTTTCAAGATCCATTACGTATATCATCGGAAGAGAAGCTGCCTGCGTCGAAGAACACTTATGGATGGTGGGAGAAGCCCTGGATGATGATGAATTTAGCGATTATCTGTCAGAGTATCTTATGGCATTTATTGTCGAAGTGGCAAATGCGACAAGAGATCAGATCATTGATAATTTTATGAGATTTATGACTGGGGGATCGGAAGATGGAGCAGGCGACATGTAAAGTAACAGAATTTCATAATACCGAGTTTGGTGCAATTCGGGTAATTGAAGATCAGGGAAGACTTTTATTTTGTGGCACAGATGTGGCTTTTGCCCTGGGTTATTCAAAACCAAGAAATGCAATAAACATGCATTGCAAGGGAGCCCTGAAAAAGGGCGCCCTTACAGCTGGTGGAGTACAAACGATGACATTTATTCCTGAAGGAGATGTGTATCGACTGATTACAAAGAGCCATCTGCCCTCTGCACAGCGTTTTGAAAGTTGGGTATTTGATGAAATTTTACCAGCGATACGAAAGACAGGCGGATATATGTCCAGTGATCTTTTGGAAAGTGTACGCAATAATCCGGAGATACTTCTGGAATTTGCGCAAAGGTTATTGGATGAGAACAATAGGAATAGAGAACTGCAGAGCCAGATTAATGACCTTCAACCGAAGGCAAATTATTTTGATCACTTTATGGTCAAAGGAGAATGCTCAAATATACGAACAACAGCAAAAGAAATTGGAGTACCTGAACGGAAATTCGTGAAGTTTCTTTTAAAAGGCAGTTTTTTATATCGAAGTCCGTCAGGTACACTTCTCCCTTATGCGGTACCTAAGAATGAATCCCTGTTTATTGTCAGGGATTTTTTTAATAATGGACACTTGGGTTCTCAGACGCTGATTACTCCAAAAGGCAAAGAATACTTCCGAGCTTTGTTTGAAGATCAGGAAGAGGAATAATCGGAAAGGTGGTGGTTGTCATGATTTCAATATGGGACAGCACGTAATACGCTGAAAGGAGGGAAATTCATGCAGGAAGAAGTAACACAGAAAACGGTGACTTTTTGTGTGCGTACCACAAAAATGACGGCAGATGTGCTGAAAAAAGTGATTGCCGCATATCTACGGCATCAGAAACAGAAAAGTGCTGAGAAGAAAGCACAGAAAAATCAGCCGAAACAGGGGAAAATCACGGTAAAGGAGCTGGCAAAGCAGAATGCCGGAATGACGAACATTGAGATCACACCCAAGAATATCAAGTCTTTTGAACGGTATGCCAGGAAATACGGGATCAATTATGCCCTGAAAAAGGATAAGACCAAAGATCCGCCGGTTTATATGGTGTTCTTTAAGGGACGTGACCAGGATGCGATCACCGCTGCTTTCCGTGAATTTTCCCAGAAAGAGATCCAAAAGGCGAACCGCCCTTCCATCCACAAACGTCTGGCAGCATACAGAAGTATTGTTGCAGGGAAGGCGAAGGGCAAAGCCAGGAATAAGCATCAGGAGGTATCCCGGTGAGAAAACTCACGATAGGGGGTCTGACCAACAAGCTGAAAGCAAAAGCCAGAGTTACGCTGTCCGCTTTGGATATGAAAAAGCTTATTCTCATCAATTTTCCGTACCTGTTCATCTTTTTGTTTGCAGACAGGGCATCCTGTTTGTACCGGGCAAGTCCCGGGGCAGATATGGGAAACAAACTATTATATGCCATGGAACACGCTGACCGGATTTTGACCGGGTTCCTGCCAAGTCTTTACTACAGGGATGTTCTGGTGGGAGCCGGGATTGCGGCAGTTGTGAAGATTCTGGTCTGGCAGAAACAGGCAGATGCAAAAAAAATCCGAAAAGGAGTGGAGTATGGTTCTGCCAGGTGGGGAACAGCGGAAGACATCAAACCATTTATGGCAGATGATTTCTGGATGAACATTCCGCTGACGGCAACAGAATCCATTACCATGGAGAGCCGTCCGAAGAACCCAAAGTTTGCCAGAAATAAAAACATCTGCGTCATCGGCGGTTCCGGTAGTGGAAAAACAAGGTTTTTCGTAAAGGTCTCTATTATGATGATGAACTGTTCCATGGTCATCACAGACCCGAAGGGAACACTGATCGAAGAATGCGGGAAGATGTTAGCCAAAGGACCGCCAAAGAGAGACAAGCATGGAAATGTTGTGAAAGATAAATCCGGGAAGGTGGTGCATGAGCCTTATGTGATAAAGGTTTTAAATACTATAAACTTTTCCAAATCACTTCATTACAATCCGTTTGCCTACCTGAAAACTGAAAAAGATATCCTGAAACTGGTGACGGTTATCATTGCCAACACCAAAGGGGAAGGGGAAAAGGCAACCGAGGATTTCTGGGTCAAAGCAGAAAAACTGCTGTACACGGCACTGATTGCCCTGATCTGGTATGAAGGGGACGAGGACGAGAAGAACATGAACACCCTGATCGACCTTCTGAATGAAAGTGAGACCAGGGAGGATGACGAGAATTACAAAAATCCAGTGGATATGCTGTTTGAGGATCTGGAAAAAAGGAATCCGGAACACTTTGCGGTACGTCAGTATAAGAAATACAAGCTGGCGGCAGGTAAGACAGCAAAATCTATCCTGATCAGCTGCGGTGCCAGACTGGCTCCGTTTGATATTGCCGAGCTTCGGGAGATCATGAGCTATGATGAGATGGAACTGGATAAGGTGGGAGACCGGAAGACGGCGTTGTTTCTGATTATGTCAGATACAGATACCACCTTTAACTTTGTGATCGCCATGCTGCAGTCCCAGCTTTTCAACCTGCTCTGTGATAAGGCAGATGATCAATATGGCGGCAGGCTGCCAGTCCATGTGCGGGTTATCTGCGATGAGTTTGCCAACATCGGGCAGATTCCTCAGTTTGATAAGCTGATTGCCACTATCCGAAGCAGGGAAATCTCTGCTTCTATTATTTTGCAGTCGCAGAGCCAGCTGAAGGCAATGTACAAGGATAGTGCGGATACAATTCTGGGGAATTGTGACACGATGCTGTTCCTTGGGGGTAAGGAAAAGACCACCCTGAAAGAGATGAGTGAGCTTCTGGGAAAGGAGACGATTGACCTTTACAACACTTCGGAAACACGCAGCAACCAGAAGTCATTCGGGCTGAATTACCAGAAAACCGGGAAACAGCTGATGACGGAGGATGAGATCGCAGTCATGGACGGCGGGAAATGCATCCTGCAGATCCGTGGTGTCCGTCCGTTCTATTCGGACAAATACGATATAACCAAACACCCCAATTACCGGCTCCTTGCGGATTACAGCGAGAAGAACCGGTTTAAGGTGGAAAAGGAACTGGATCCGAAGTACTCACCGAAATCTGATGATGAGGTGGAAGTGATGGAAATGGATCTTTCAGAAGACGGGAATGAGCAGGAAAATAATGAGGAAAGGAATAACTAACAGGGTGCGCCGGTATTGTTACCGGCGTTTTTCATTCCCGGTTACACCCGGCAAAGTTAGTTTTGGTGATTTATATGGCATTTTTTACCAGTGCAATTACTACTCTGAAGACCCTGGTCGTAGCAATCGGGGCGGGTCTTGGCGTATGGGGTGTCATCAACCTTCTGGAAGGTTATGGCAATGACAACCCCGGCGCAAATGCTCATGTACAGTAAAGAAGCAAGCAACCGAAAACAAGAGATAGACCGCCAGCACCACACTATTCCGAAGCAAAGAAACCAAAGACCAAAAAACAAGCATTGTGGAAATGTGCATAACAGGCTATTCCGTCATGGATAACTCTATTCACAGCACATGGAAAAGCTAAAATGCAGCTTTCCCACGTCCTGTAAACAGAGTTACCCACAACTCCATAAGGCAGCCAGTTATACACATTCCCACAATGTCGATGACTACGAAACCTCTCACTCATTACATCTTTCTTATGGTGTACAAAGTATTTTTCCTTTTTCTACTTTCTTTTCTAAAATTGATGTGCTATAATAGCTTCATTCCAAAAAAGGAGTAAAAAATATGCGGCAAGGTATTCTTAAATAAATCTTCAATCAAATAGTGGGTTCAAAGAATTTTGAATGTCCCTAAATAAGGGGGCTTGGTTTTTTGTACCCAATTTAAGAATACTTTTGCCTTATCAATTTTGACATATCTGAAAAAGAACAGCAATCACTAGTAGGTGTATGCTGTATATGTGTATGTCCGCAAACTGTAATCCCCAGTGGTAAAAGTATTTTACTGCTGGGGATTTTTATGCCCTTTTGGGCTTGTAAAGGGAGGACAATCACATGAAAATAATCAATATTGGCATTCTTGCCCATGTAGACGCGGGAAAAACAACTTTAACAGAAAGCCTGTTGTACACCAGTGGAGCGATTGCAGAACAAGGAAGTGTAGATAAAGGAACCACAAGAACAGACACTATGGTTTTAGAGCAGCGGCGGGGAATTACCATTCAGACGGCAGTTACTTCTTTTTGCTGGAATGGTTATAAAATCAATATCGTGGACACTCCCGGTCATATGGATTTTTTAGCCGAAGTATATCGTTCTTTATCTGTCCTTGACGGAGCTGTTTTAGTTGTTTCAGCAAAAGACGGTGTACAGGCACAGACCCGAATATTATTCCATGCACTTCAGAAAATGAACATTCCGACAATTATCTATGTGAATAAGATAGACCAAAACGGGATTGATTTACAGCGTATTTATCAAAACATCAGGGAAAAACTTACCAGTGATATAATCGTCATGCAAGAGGTTATCTTATCTCCCAAGGTAGATATTACTGACATTGTTGATTTGGATAAATGGGATTCCGTTATTTCCGGGAATGATGAACTATTAGAAAGATATATTTCAGAGGATTCATTGGACATACGGGAATTACAGCTTGAAAAGTGCCAGAGAACCAGACGTTGTTCTTTGTTTCCTGTATATCATGGAAGCGCAAAAGACAATTTAGGAACGGAAAAATTGATTGAGGTAATTACTGAAACTTTTGTTACGGGAACAGAGAATAATCAATCTGAATTATGTGGGTATGTTTTTAAGGTTGAGTACACAGAAGGGAAAAAACGGCTTTCCTACTTACGCCTGTATCATGGAACGCTCCATTTACGAGATACAATCTTGCTGTCAAAAAAGAAAAAGATAAAGATTACAGAAATGTACATTCCAACAAATGGCGAAATTGTTTCGGCAGACCATGCCTGTCAGGGGGAAATTGTTATCTTATCCGATGATACATTAAAAATATATGACATTTTGGGAAATGAAGAGCTTTTACCTCGCAAAGCATGGATTGGCAATCCTACACCTTTACTTCGGACAACCGTTGAGCCACAAGAGCCAGAACAAAGAGAAGCCTTGTTGAATGCTCTCATAGAAATTGCCGATACAGACCCGCTTTTGCACTTTGAAATTGATACCGCCACCCGTGAGATTATTCTGTCTTTTTTGGGAAAGGTGCAATTAGAGGTTATTTGTTCATTGCTGGAAGAAAAGTATCATGTAAGAGTGGCTATGAAAGAGCCTACGGTTATTTATTTGGAAAGACCGTTAAAAAAGGCAGCTTACACGATTCATATTGAAGTGCCGCCGAATCCATTTTGGGCGTCTATTGGTTTAACTGTAACTCCACTCCCTGTCGGAAGCGGAACCCAGTATAAAAGCAAGGTATCTCTTGGCTATTTGAGCCAAAGTTTTCAAAATGCCGTTATGGAGGGTGTGCGTTATGGAATGGAGCAAGGCTTATATGGTTGGGAAGTGACAGATTGCAGCATTTGTTTTGACTATGGAGTTTATTACAGCCCGGTCAGTACCCCCGCAGATTTTCGCTTTCTTGCGCCTGTTGTATTGGAACAGGCATTGAAAAAGGCAGGAACACAGGTTTTGGAGCCATACCTTTCCTTTACCCTTTTTGCCCCACAGGAATATCTTTCACGGGCTTACAATGATGCGCCAAAGTATTGTGCAGTGATTGAATCAGTTGTACTTGAAAATGATGAAGTTATTTTTAAGGGAGAAATCCCCGCTCGCTGTATCAATGAGTATAAAAATGATTTGAATTTTTATACAAACGGAAGAAGTGTTTGTCTTACAGAATTAAAAGGGTATAAAGAAACTTCTGGTGAGCTTGTATCGCAGCCACGCCGCCCTAACAGTCGGTTAGATAAGATTCGGTATATGTTTCAAAAGACAATGTAACTTTTTGTGCATTATATGGAGAAAAAATCTGATAAAAAAGGAGAACCTATTTTGAATAAAGAGCGGATAAATACAACAAATAAAAAACAAGGGCTTTCAGTTTGCACCGAAGCATACAAAGAACACATCATGTATACGTTCAACGGCTTTTGCAAGACCGTCATACGCTTTGCAGCACTCAACGCATGGCGTGACAGGAGCAGACGGCGACAAAAAGAAATATCCCTTGAATACCTCACAGAAGAAAAATTTTACCCTTTAGGAACAACGGACGAATATTTTGAAGCACCTTATGAAGAATACCCCATAACGATATGCGGTCAGACAGTTATCCTCACCAATGGGGAGCTTGCCGCCGCCCTGTTATCTCTGCCGGAGAGAAATCGGGAAATCATTTTCCTTTACTTTTTCGGAGATTATACACAACAGGAAATCGGGGAAATGTACGGACGCTGCCGGAGTACGACCGGGTATCAAATCCGCAGGACGTTAAGACTCCTGCAAAGGAAAATGGAGGTACTTTCGCATGGGGAATCCGAATCTTTTGCCCTATGAAACGATTGTCCGGGCGACCAGCGGAGAGCCGGAAGCCGTGGACGAGGTTTTACGGCATTACAGCAAACGTATCCGAATTGCCGCCATTGAAAACGGGCATATCGACAGGGATACCGAGGACAGCATAAAACAGCAGCTTGTCGCTGCCCTGTTCAAGTTCCGCTTTGATGAACAGCCATATACCAAAACTAAATAACCGCCGTTACATAGAACGGCACACCAAAACGGGAAATCAAGAAAAGGTTTCCTGTTTTTTTGCGCCCATTTTTGGCATTTTCAAAAATCGTCAGTATTATGCCATGCAAAGGGGGATAGAAAGAAATTCCCTCTCCCGTTTGGCAAATATGCAGGCTGTCCGTGGAGGGCGGGCGAGAAGAAATTTTCACAAATTCCCGCCTATTCCGGCTTGCGTGGTGTTGTAAGGAATGAGGGGAAATTTCCACAAATCAACGTCCATTTTGCTTTTTGCTGGTTTGTAGGTATCAGAGGGAGAAATACCGCCGCTGTTTTGGCAAAATCCCCGCTTGCGGCACTAAAGGTATTGAGGGAAGCCCACACAGAGGAAGCCGCCACTTTTTAAGAGCAAGATTCTACCATAGTACCAAAATTCGCTTATCGCTCATTTTGTCCTATGGGAATCTTGTTGGGGTTGCCACCCCAAGCCCGCCTTTTTGCGGCTTGCGCCGCTTGAATAAATCCACCCATGAAAGGAGGTTCACAGCCATGAAAAGATACAACACGCCCCACCGCCACCGGGTAATCAAGACACGCTTGACCGAGGAAGAATACGCCGAGTTTTCCGAGCGTGTCACCCTCTGCAAAATGAGCCAAGCCGAGTTTATCCGGCAAGCCCTTACCAAGTCAAGAATACGCCCGGTCATTACCGTTTCCCCGGTCAATGATGAATTGCTTTCTGCCGTTGGGAAACTCACAGCCGAGTATGGGAAAATCGGCGGGAATCTGAATCAGATAGCCCGCTGTCTGAACGAGTACGGCGCACCTTATAACGCCCTCTCCCATGAGGTACGAGCCGCCACAGCGGAGCTTGCCGCCTTGAAGTTTGAAGTCTTGCAGAAAGTAGGTGAAGCCGTTGGCAACGTTCAAACATATCAGTTCTAAAAATGCCGACTATGGAGCCGCCGAGCAGTACCTAACCTTTGAGCATGACGAATTTACCATGAAGCCCACCCTTGATGAAAACGGGCGGCTTATCCCCCGTGACGATTACCGTATTTCCTCTCTGAATTGCGGCGGGGAGGATTTCGCCATAGCGTGTATGCGCTCCAATCTCAAATACGGCAAGAACCAGAAACGGGAGGACGTAAAGAGCCACCACTATATCATCAGCTTTGACCCCCGTGACGCAGCCGACAACGGCTTGACCGTAGACCGGGCGCAGCAGTTGGGCGAGCAGTTTTGCAAAGAGCATTTTCCTGGACACCAAGCCCTTGTCTGCACCCACCCGGACGGGCATAACCACAGCGGAAATATCCATGTGCATATCGTAATCAATTCTTTACGGATTGCGGAAGTGCCGCTCTTGCCCTACATGGAAAGACCAGCGGACACAAGGGAGGGCTGCAAGCACCGCTGCACGGACGCAGCTATGGAATATTTCAAAGCGGAAGTCATGGAGATGTGCCACCGGGAAAATCTCTATCAGATTGATTTATTGCATGGGAGCAAGAACCGTGTTACCGAGCGTGAGTATTGGGCAAAGCGGAAAGGACAAGCCGCACTGGATAAAGAGAGCGCTTCCCTTGCCGCCGCAGGTGAGCCGCCCAAAGTCACAAAATTTGAAACCGACAAGGAGCGGTTACGCAGCGTGATCCGCACCGCCCTGTCCTCTGCTATCTCTTTTGAGGACTTCTCCGGGAAGCTGTTACAGCAAGGCGTGACCGTCAAGGAGAGCCGGGGGAGGTTGTCGTATCTCACGCCGGACAGGACGAAGCCAATCACCGCCCGGAAGTTGGGTGATGATTTTGACCGTGCCGCCGTACTGGAAGCACTCACCCAAAACGCACAGAACGCCGCAAGAGCCGCCGAAAAGCCCCTACCCAAACAGGAATACCCCCGCAGCATAAAAGACCGTTTACAGCGCAATAAAGCCGCCATAAACGCACCGAAACAGGACAGCTTACAGCGCATGGTAGACCGGGAAGCCAAGCGAGCCGAGGGCAAGGGCATAGGATATGACCGCTGGGCGGCTGTCCACAACCTAAAGCAAATGGCGGCGACCATGAGCATTTACGAGGAATCCGGCTTTTCTTCCCCGGAGGAACTGGAAGCCGCCCTTGCCGCCGCCAGTGCCGGATTGCATGAAACCACCGGGAAACTGAAAGCCGTGGAAAGTACCTTGCGGGAGAAAAAGGACTTGCAGAAGCAGCTATTAGCCTACATCAAGACCAAGCCAGCCCGTGACGGATTGCGGGCGCAGAAATCGGAGAAAGCAAAGCGAGCCTACCGGGAGCAACACGAAAGCGAGTTTATCATTTCCGAATCTGCCGCCCGGTATTTCAAGGCACAGGGAATCTCCAAGCTGCCAGCGTCCAAAGCATTACAGACAGAGATTGAGCAGCTTACCAAAGAGAAAAACGCCCTTTATAACGAGTACCGGGAGAAGAAAGAGAACGTCCGGGAATTGCAGACCGTCAAAAGCAATATCGAGCAGATTTTAAGGCGTGAGCCGGAACGCAGAAAGGGAAAAGACCATGAAAGATAAAATCCCAAGAATGGACTACCGCCAGTACCGGGCGGCGTGCCGGCTTGTGCATGAGTGCTGCAACTACGATAACGGCAACTGTATCTTGCTGGATAACGGCGAGCCTTGCGTATGTGTACAGAGTATCAGCTATTCCCTTATGTGCCGCTGGTTCGCTGCCGCCGTGCTGCCGCTGGACGGGAAACTGGAATCCGCCCTTTTGCATCGGGCAGACAGAAAACGCTGTACCGAGTGCGGCGGGTATTTTCTCCCCAAGTCAAACCGTGGGAAATACTGCCCGGAATGTGCCGGACGCATGAAAAGAATCCATGCCGCACAGCGCAAGCGGAAACAAAGGCTACTATGTCACGCTTTAGGAACTGGAAAGCCCCCATAAATCAAGGCTTTTCAGACCGCCCTCAACAGGTAGGCGATATTTATATCCTTTACCCCTCAAAACGGCGTTCTAAAGCGTAACAGAAGCCCAAAACAGACCATAAGGAGGAACGAATGGCAGACAACCGCAAATATTACTACCTAAAGCTGAAAGAGAGCTATTTTGACGAGGACGCTATCGTGCTGCTGGAAAGTATGCAGGACGGTATGCTCTACTCAAACATTCTTTTGAAGCTGTACCTAAAATCACTGAAAAACGGGGGAAAGCTCCAGCTTGACGAGAATATCCCCTACACCGCACCAATGATAGCCACAATCACCCGCCAGCAAGTCGGCACAGTCGAGAGGGCTTTGCAGATTTTTATGAAGCTGGGGCTTGTGGAACCGTTGCAGAACGGGGCTTTATACATGAGCAACATTGAGCTTTTAATCGGTCAGTCCTCTACCGAGGGGGAGCGGAAACGCCGTGCAAGGCGGGCTTTACAGGAACAGAAAGCCTTGCCGGAAGCCGTGGCGGACATTTGTCCACCAGAGATAGAGATAGAGAAAGAGATAGATATAGAGTTAGAGATAAAGAGAGAGGGAGAGATAAAGACAGGACAAACCGCCCCCGCCCCTTTCGGGAGATACGGAAATGTATTCCTGTCAGAAAAAGAGCTTGCGGAGCTTAAAAAGGAGCTTCCCGGCAAATGGGAATATTACATTGACCGCTTATCCGGCTATATCGCTTCCACCGGGAAGAAATACAAGAACCATGCCGCCACTATCCGGCGTTGGGCGGCTGATGATAAGGCAAAGGAGAAACCGAAAAAGGGAATCCCCGATTATACCTACAAGGAGGGCGAGAGCCTTTGACTGCATAGACACAACGCCCCGTAAACAGGGCGTGGAAAAGACCATAAACAAGGAGGACGATTTTATGAGTGATTATGATAACGCTATTTTCCGGCTTGCCACGGCACAGGAAGCAGAGCCGGAGGACTATACCGGGGAGGACGGGCTTCTATATTGCGGGAGCTGCCGCCAGCCCAAAGAAGCCTACTTCCCGGAGGGCAAGACGATTTTCGGACGTGACCGCCACCCCAAAGAATGCGACTGCCAGCGGAAACGCCGGGAAACGCTGGAAGCCGCAGACCGGGAGCAGAAACACCGGGAGGAAGTGGAACGGCTGAAAAGAAAGGGCTTCACCGACCCGGCTATGCGGGAATGGACTTTCGGCAATGATAACGGGAAATGCCCTCAAATGTGCTATGCCCGTGAATATGTGGAGTGCTGGGAGCTGATGAAAGCGGAGAACCACGGGCTGATTTTATGGGGGAGTGTCGGCACAGGGAAAAGCTATTTTGCCGGGTGTATCGCCAACGCCCTCATGGAGAAAGAGATTTCCGTGTGCATGACGAACTTTGCCCTTATCCTCAATGACCTTGCCGCCAGCTACAAGGACAGGAACGAATACATAACCCGTCTTTGCGGCTTCCCGCTGCTTATCCTTGATGATTTCGGCATGGAGCGTGGCACGGAATACGGGCTTGAACAGGTTTACAACGTGGTTGACAGCCGATACCGCAGCGGCAAGCCCTTAATCGTGACAACGAACCTCACGCTGGAGGAATTGCAGAACCCGGAGGACACCGCCCACGCCCGCATTTATGACCGACTAACAGAAATGTGCTGCCCCGTCTGCATTACCGGGGAGAATTTCAGGAAAGCCAAAGCACAGGCAAAAATGGAACGCCTTAAAATGCTGCTGAACAGAAAGGAGAGCCTATGACCGACACCCCCAACAGAAGCACCGCCACTACTGCCCGCCGCCCGGATTGTGTGACCGAAGTACGCCGGGGGAACACCGTCCTTGTGGTTTCCGGCTATTTCAAACAGGACACTACCGCCACCGCCGCCGACAAAATGATGAAAGTGCTGGAAGCCGAAAGCGCAGCCGGGGGAACAGTCGCCCATGCCATGTAAAGCGACATTCCCTACTGAAATTCATTCGACATTATGTGCCATAAAGTAGCAAAAAGGACTGTACAGCCAGCCCCGCCCTATGGTATAATTGACTTACGGAATAGTGGGCTGGCTGTCGGAAACGGAGGATATTATGTCAAGACAGACCACCCAAACACTCATTACCGCCCTTTATCCGAGATTATCCCATGAGGACGAGCTGCAAGGCGAGAGCAATTCCATTTCCAACCAGAAGCGAATCCTTGAAAACTACGCAAAACAGAACGGCTTCGGCAATCTCAAATGGTACACGGACGACGGTTATTCCGGGGCGAACTTCCAAAGACCCGGCTTCCAGTCCATGCTTGCCGACATTGAAGCGGGGCTTGTGGGAACGGTTATCGTAAAGGATATGTCAAGGTTAGGGCGAAACTACTTACAAGTGGGAATGTATACGGAAATGATTTTCCCACAGAAAAACGTCCGTTTCATTGCAATCAATGACGGCGTTGACAGCGCACAGGGCGACAACGATTTTGCCCCCTTGCGTAACATTTTTAACGAATGGCTGGTGAGGGATACGAGCAAGAAAATCAGAGCCGTGAAACGGTCAAAAGGCATGAGCGGGAAGCCCGTCACAAGCAAGCCCGTGTATGGCTACCTCATGGACGAGGACGAAAATTTCATCATTGACGAGGAAGCCGCCCCCGTGGTGAAGCAGATTTACAGCCTTTGCCTTGCCGGGAACGGACCGACCAAGATAGCCCGTATGCTCACGGAGCAGCAGACACCCACGCCGGGAACGCTGGAATACCGCCGGACGGGAAGCACACGCCGCTACCACCCCGGCTATGAGTGCAAGTGGGCGACAAACACCGTGGCGCATATCCTTGAAAACCGGGAATACACGGGCTGCCTTGTGAACTTCAAGACCGAGAAAGTGTCCTACAAGGTAAAGCAGAGCAAGGAGAACCCCGAAGAAAAGCAGGTAATCTTTGAGAACCACCACGAACCAATCATAGACCATGACACATGGGAGCGTGTGCAGGAGCTACGCAAGCAGCGCAAACGCCCCAACCGCTATGACGAAGTGGGCTTGTTCTCCGGCATACTCTTTTGTGCCGATTGCGGCAGCGTCATGTACCAGCAGAGGTATCAGACGGACAAGCGGCGGCAGGACTGCTACATATGCGGCAGCTACAAGAAGCGCACCCGTGACTGTACGGCGCACTTTATCCGCACCGACCTTTTGACCGAGGGAGTGACGGAGAATTTGCGGAAAGTCACCAGCTATGCCGCCAAGCACGAAGCCCGGTTTATGAAGCTCTTGACCGAGCAGACCGAGGACGGGAGCAAACGCCGGAACGCCGCCAAGAAGAAAGAACTGGAAGCGGCAGAAAAACGGATTGCGGAACTCTCCGCTATCTTCAAGCGGCTGTATGAGGACAGCGTGACCGGGCGCATATCGGACGAGCGTTTCACGGAGCTTTCGGCAGACTATGAAGCAGAGCAAAAGGAACTGAAAGAGAAAGCCGCCGTTCTGCAGGGCGAGCTTTCAAGGACACTGGAAGCCACGGCAAACGCTGAAAAGTTTATGAAAGTGGTACGCAAGTACACCAGCTTTGAGGAACTCACCCCTACCCTGTTACGGGAGTTTGTGGAGAAAATCGTAATCCACGAATCGGAAGCACTGGACGGGAAACGCCGGGGGAAGCTCCGCAGACAGGAAATCGAAATCTATTATTCTTTTGTCGGCAAGGTAGAGTTGCCCGACTAAAGCCCGACCCGTCCGGTAGTCAGCCGGACAGGGAACGGCAAAATTTTTTACACTTCTTTTACTTCTTTATCTCACATGAGCAAAGAGCCAGGGAATCAAACAGCTCATGGCAGGAGCTGGAATCATGCTGCTGGGAACTACCCTGATTCCCCAGCTGGCAACGCTGTTCGGTTAATGGGGTAATGGATGAACACCATTATCGAACGAATCACGGAAGCCATCAAGGAGATCCTCATCGGGATGATCCAGAATGGTCTGGAAGGGATGTTCGTGGAGGTCAATGATAAGGTAGGGACGATTGCCAGTCAGGTAGGGCAGACACCGCAGGGATGGAACGCAGGGGTTTTTAACCTCATTCAAAACCTGTCCCAGACGGTGATCGTGCCCATCGCCGGTCTGATCATCACGTTCGTGCTTTGTTATGAGCTGATCACAATGGTCACACAGAAGAATAACTTCCATGAGTTTGAAACTTACAACATTTTTCTCTGGATCTTTAAGGCATATGTGGCGATTTACCTTGTGACGAACACATTTAATATCACAATGGCGGTATTCGATGTGGGGCAGCACATTGTAAATGGTGCAGCCGGTGTGATCTCCGGAAGTACGGCGGTGGATGCTTCTGCCGCCATTGCTACCCTGACGGAATCTCTGGAAGATATGGAGATCGGGGAACTGTTTTTGCTGGCAATGGAAACACTTCTCATCAGCCTTACCATGAGCATCCTCTCCGTGATTATCACGGTGATCATGTATGGCAGGATGATTGAGATCTACCTTTATACTTCCGTGGCACCGATCCCGTTTGCCACCATGACCAATAAGGAGTGGGGCAATATCGGGAACAACTATCTGAAAGGCTTGTTCGCCCTGGCATTTCAGGGATTCTTCATGCTGGTCTGTGTCGGCATTTATTCCGTACTGGTCAATGCGATGACCATATCCACAAACCTGCATGGGGCAATGTTTTCAGTGGCGGCATATACGGTCGTACTGGCATTTTCACTGTTTAAGACCGGAAGCCTCAGTAAATCAATATTCAATGCCCACTGATGGGCAGGAAAAGAAAGGAGTACTACCTATGGCGTATGTACCAGTACCCAAAGACCTTACCAAGGTCAAGACAAAAGTAGCATTGAACCTGACAAAGCGGCAGCTGATCTTTTTTTCGCTTGCCGCAGTAGTGGGAGTCCCGTTATACCTGCTGGCAAAGAAACCCCTTGGTTCCAGCGTGTCAGCGATCCTTATGGTAACTGTCATGCTGCCATTTTTCTTTATGGCAATGTATGAAAAAGACGGTCTCCCTTTTGAAAAAGTGATGGGAAATATCATCCGCCAGAAATTCCTCTGTCCGGCGAAACGTCCGTACCAGACGGAGAACTTCTATCAGGCGGTGGATTCCCTCGTAAAGAAGGAGGGCGTGCCGGATGGCAAAAAAGAAGAAACAGGCACAGCAGCAGTGCCTGGAAGCGGCGGCAAGAAAAAACCGTCATGAAAGAAGAAAAAGAAACGACAAAAAGGAAAGGGAAAAGGAAAAGCTTAGGAAAAAACAGGAGAAGGAAAGAAAACGGCAGAAGAACATTCCCCACACTGCCCAGCAGAGCATCCCTTATCAGCGGATGTTTGCGGATGGTATCTGCCAGGTATCGAAAAACTTTTTTTCCAAAACCGTGCAGTTTTACGATATCAATTACCAGCTTGCCCTGAATGAGGATAAGACCACGATCTTTGAGAATTACTGTGATTTCCTGAATTACTTTGACTCGTCCATCAGTGTGCAGCTGTCTTTTATCAACCAGCAGGTGGATGTGGCAGAGTTTGAAAAGAGCATTGATATTCCGGACCAGAACGATGATTTTAATGAGATCCGGGAAGAATACCGGACGATGTTAAAGAACCAGCTTTCCAAAGGGAATAATGGTCTGGTGAAATCAAAGTATATCACGTTCGGGATTGAAGCGGAGAGTTTAAAGGTGGCAAGACCGAGGCTTGAGCGGATTGAGGCAGATATCCTCAACAACTTTAAAGTCCTTGGGGCGCAGGCTCATCCATTGAACGGAGTAGAGCGTCTTGAGATCATGTACCATGTGTTCAATCAGGACCGGATCGAGCCGTTCCGGTTCAATTACAAGATGCTTCCACAGACGGGGCTTAAGACAAAGGATTTTATCGCACCGACATCCTTTAACTTCTCGAAAAACACTTCATTTATGATGGGAAAGACACTGGGAAGCGTCAGCTACCTGCAGATCCTCGCACCGGAACTGACCGACCGTATGCTGGCAGATTTTCTGGATGTGGATGAGAGCATCAATGTGAATATCCATATCCAGTCCATTGACCAGACCTCTGCCATCAAGATGATCAAGAGTAAAATCTCTGACCTGGACAAGATGAAGATTGAGGAGCAGAAGCGGGCAGTGCGTTCCGGTTATGACATGGATGTGCTGCCGTCTGACCTTGTGACCTATGGGGAAGAAGCGAAGAACCTTCTGGAAGACCTGCAGTCCAGGAATGAGAGGATGTTCCTTGTCACCGTCCTTGTGATGAATACGGCAAAGAAACGGCAGAAACTGGACAACAACATTTTCCAGGTGCAGGGCATCGCACAGAAATATAACTGTTCCCTGCGGCCTCTGGATTACCAGCAGGAAGCGGGGCTGATGTCCTGTATCCCACTGGGAGTAAACAGAATCGAGATCCAGCGTGGGCTTACCACCTCGGCGACAGCGATCTTTGTGCCATTCACGACGCAGGAACTGTTCCAGGAAGGGGAAGCCCTTTATTATGGCCTGAATGCCCTTTCCAACAACATGATCATGGTAGACCGGAAGCGGCTTAAAAACCCTAACGGGCTGATCTTAGGCACTCCGGGTTCCGGTAAATCCTTCTCTGCAAAAAGGGAGATTACCAACTGCTTCCTCATTACAGAGGATGACATTATCATCTGCGACCCGGAGGCAGAGTATTACCCGCTGGTGCAGGCACTGCATGGGCAGGTAGTCCGTATCTCACCGGTATCGACCCAGTATATCAATCCGATGGACTTAAACCTTAACTATTCCGAGGAGGATAATCCGTTATCACTGAAATCGGATTTTATTTTATCGCTGTGTGAGCTGATCGTGGGAGGAAAGAACGGTCTGGAACCGGTGGAAAAGACCATCATTGACCGGTGTGTGCGTCTTGTGTATCAGGAATATCTTTCCGACCCGGTGCCGGAGAAGATGCCAATCCTTCAGGATCTGTATGACCTGCTCCGTGGGCAGGATGAACCGGAGGCACAGCGGCTGGCAACCGCACTGGAAATTTACGTTACCGGTTCATTGAATGTGTTCAACCACCGGACAAACGTGGATATCAATAACCGGATCGTCTGCTTTGACATTAAGGAGCTTGGAAAACAGCTGAAAAAGATTGGGATGCTTATCGTCCAGGACCAGGTTTGGAACAGGGTAACGGTCAACCGTTCCGCCCATAAATCGACCCGGTACTATGTTGATGAATTCCATCTGCTTTTAAAGGAAGAGCAGACGGCAGCCTACAGTGTGGAGATCTGGAAGAGGTTCCGTAAATGGGGAGGTATCCCGACCGGTATCACCCAGAATATCAAGGATCTTCTGGCAAGCCGTGAGATTGAAAACATTTTTGAAAACTCGGATTTTATTTATATGCTCAACCAGGCATCCGGTGACCGGCAGATCCTGGCGAAGCAGCTGAATATTTCACCGACCCAGCTGTCTTATGTGACGAACAGCAATGAAGGTGAGGGGCTTTTGTTCTATGGAAATGTCATCATCCCGTTTGTGGACAGGTTCCCGAAGAACAAACTGTATCAGTTATTAACGACCCGCCCGGAAGAGACGGGAGAACAGGCATAGGAAGGGAGGAACGAGAAAATGTTACGAGCATTATCTTATTTTCTTACATTTTCAGGAGGTACACTCATGGGTGTTTTCCTGATTTGTGCATTGCAGTGTGGGAGAGATCATTCAGAGTAATTCAGGAGGAAAATTAGATGGCAGAACAGAGAATGAAAGCCAGGGAGAAAACCGTCCAGAAGATGACAAAGGATGGTCTGGTAGAAGAAAACCTGGCAGATAAATCCACTGTTCGTGTCAGCAGCCGTACCCGGGATGTGCAGATGTCAAATAAGGATACCGGAAAAGGGCTGGACCTTTCCAACCGGAGAGGGACGAGAGAGGACAGTACGGATCCGGCCAGGCATTCTGTGCAGAACTCAAGGGATGCACCGGCAAAGGCACAGACAGTAGACCAAGCAAAATCCCGGAAAATGATCCGGGAACAGGCAGAGGGCAGTGCCAGTTCCAAACTGTCACTGGAAGAGAAGAAAAATGGCAGTGGGAAACTTCAGGAGAAGCATACAGACCTTGCCCAGTCAAGGGGAGATGCGAGAAAGAAACAGACCGGAGGGAGTAAAAAGCCGGGGCAGAAACAAAGGCTGAAGTTTGCTTATGAGGAGACGGCAGAAGCAGTCAGGGATGGCAATTCTTCCGCTAAATTAAACCAGATGGATGCGGACGGGGTAAATTTCCGCCATGATGCCCAGAAGAAGCGGAACCAGAAGCTTGCCCACACGGAGGAAGAAAAGAAAAACGCACCAAAGAAGCATTCCATGAAAGAAAAGGTCTATCAGGAAAATGCAGAAAGTGCAGGGGCGAAAAAGAAAAGCCGGCTGAAATTTGAAGGGGAAAGCTCAAAAGATGCTTCCCTTGTCAAAAAGGCAGGCACCGCTGTGGCAGTATCTGTCCACCGCCAGATCAGAAAAAATGATGATGGCAATGCTGCGGTGGAAGGTGCAAACAGTTTAGCCGAAGGTTCAGAGGGGCTTTACCATCTGGAACAGCAAAGTGCCAGAAGGAGGAACCGGAGAAAAAGCCGGTCGAGTGCTTATCAGACAAAGAAAACAGCACAGGCTGCGGCAGAATCATCCATAAATCAGGAGAGATCTTATTTGAAGAAGCTGCTCCAGAAACAACGGATCAAAAAGGAATATGCCAAAGCAAAACAGAGTGAGCAGGCAATGGGGACTGCAGCGGTCGGCACGATTGACTATATCAAGAAGATCGGCGGCAAAGTTACCAACTTTTTCAAGGAACACCGGAAGGTATATATCAGTATCGTTGCCCTGATCGGGATGATGTTCCTCATCATGACCAGTGTAACGTCCTGTTCCTCGGCATTTATGCAGAGCCTGATCAATTACACCGGAACCAGTTATATCTCTTCGGATGAGGCAATCCGGCAGGCAGACCTTTACTACACACAGCTGGAAGCAAACCTCCAGGAGAGGATTAACCAGATGGAATCGGAAGAGCCGGGGCATGACGAATACCGGTACAATATCGGACCGATTGAGCATGACCCGTTTGTTTTAATCAGCTACCTGTCTGCCAAGTATGAAGAATTTACCTTTGAACAGGTCAAGCCGGAACTGGACAGGCTGTTTGCACTACAGTACCAGCTGGAGACAGAAGCTGTGAATGAGACGGTGACAGAGACAACGACAGTCCGGGTAGGGGAATCCCTTGGAAATGTTGTGACAAGCGGTTACTGCAACTGCCCGATCTGCTGTGGCATCTGGTCAGGAGGACCGACGGCATCCGGGGTGTATCCGACAGCGAACCATACCCTTGCGGTAGATGCGTCCAACCCGTTTGTTCCAATGGGGACAAAGGTGGTCATGAATGGTGTGGAATACACGGTAGAAGATACCGGGGCATTTGCCCGTTACGGTGTCCAGTTTGATGTGTATTATGACAGCCATTCGGCGGCATCCGCACATGGGCATCAGACCTGGGAGTGTTTCCTTGCGGATGATAACGGAAGCCGGGAGGTGGAAGTGACACGTACCAGGGATGTGGATGTTTTGAATGTGACGTTAAATTCCGGCAGCCTGACGGGCATCTGCCAGAGCCGTCTGGGGATTTTCCAGAGGGAACTGTTTGCCGCCTACAATGAGACAAAGGGCAACCTGCAGATGTTCGGGACGCCATTTGATTTTAACTGGTATTACAACGTAAGCAGCTATTATGGATACCGGATCCATCCAATCTCCGGTGCAAACCAGCTCCACAATGGAGTGGATATCGGAGTGCCGGAAGGTACGGAGGTACTGGCAGGGCTGACCGGTACGGTAACAACTTCTGCCTATAATGACAGCTATGGCAATTATGTGGTGATCAAAGACAGCAAAGGCTATGAACTGCGGTATGCACATCTGAAAAGCAGAAGCGTTTCTGCAGGGGCTGCCATTACCAAAGGGGATGTGATAGGGCTTGCAGGAAATACCGGCAATTCCACAGGAAGCCATCTCCACATGGAACTTCTCAAAAACGGGGAACGCATGAACCCGATCTTCTATCTGGAAACAGGGGAAGGAACCATTTTTGGTGGAAATGAGTACACCAGTGAAGCAGCACAGAGGCTACTGCGGGAAGCAGCCAGATATCTGGGAACCCCGTATGTATGGGGCGGATATTCCCCAAGCGGGTTTGACTGTTCCGGTTTTGTAAGTTACTGCCTGACCAATTCAGGGGTAAGGAATACCGGAAGACTGACCGCCCAGGGGCTTTATGATATCTGTACACCGGTATCAGAGTCTGATGTCCAGCCGGGAGACTTGATCTTCTTTACCGGAACCTATAATGCAGGTGTGCCGGTAACGCATATCGGTATCTATGTAGGCGGCGGTCAGATGATCCACTGCGGGCATCCAGTACAGTACACATCCATTTATTCATCCTACTGGCAGAGCCATTTTTATGGATTTGGAAGATGGTAAAAAGGGCGGTGGTCATGCCGCCCGGAAAGGAGCAGTATGAAGAGCCTTGAAAAAGCAGCTGCCGATTATGAAAAGGCAAAGGAAAAAATGGAGGCATCCAGGGCACGGTATGAAGCAGACCTGAAGCGGTTTAAGGCTGCAGAAGCGGCAAAGACAGAAGCGGAGAATTTGGAGATTGTGCGGATCATCCGTGGCATGGATATGACCATACCGGAACTGAATGCGTTCCGGGAGAGAATGAAAACGGAACTGCCGACACTGGCAGGATTCCAGAAGGAGGAAACAAGAGCTGATGATGAATTTAGAGAAAATGAAAGAACAGAGGGCACCGGGGAAGCACAGGAAATGGGGCAGTAACGTAAAGAGAGGCATTTTTGCAGTTACCACATTTTTATGTATGGCAACCCCGTTTCTTTCTGCCCAGAGCATTTATGCGGCGGAGAGCACAAACCCTGCCATCGCCATTGAAAAGCCGGACGGGTGGAAACAGGGAGATACTTCTGTTTCCATTACTGTAGATGCCAGCCAGATGGGGGAAGGCTTTAAAGTCGCAAAAATCGAAGCAAAGGCTGGGAAAGATGGGAGCTGGCAGGACGTTACGGAGTCCAGAAGCATTACCATCAACGGAAACCAGACAGTCTATGTGCGGGTGACGGATGCAGAAGGGACGGTGTATGAACAGAACCGTTCCATCCGCTGTTATGATACGGAAAAACCAACGCTTTCTGCCTCCCTTACGGATGGTGTGCTGACCATCCAGGGAAATGATGCGGTATCCGGGATCTCTGCGGCAACTGTCAACGGTACTACCTATACGGATCTTTCGGATGGAAAACTGAAGGTCCAGCTTACACAGAAAGACTTTACCACAAAGCAGATCGAGATCACGGTGACGGATGGTGCCGGGAATACTTCCGATAAGTACACTCTCCAGAACCCGTATTATGAATGGGCGGTACGTCAGGCACAACAGCAAAGTACAGCGAACAGCGATATGAGTACCACTGGCAGTGCTGCCACAACGGAAGAAACGGCCACATCCCCGCTTCCGCAGGACGCACAGGCATCGGAACCGACGGAGGCAAGGGGAACCGTGGATGAACGTACTGTGACGGGGATTGAAGAAGAACTGGCAGCAACCGGGGAAGATGCAGAAAATATTGCCCAGACAGCAACGGAAGGGACGAAAGAGTTTTACACCATTTCCACCAAAAGCGGCAAGGTGTTTTATCTGGTCATTGATAATTCCAAGTCACAGGACAATGTGTATTTCCTGACGGAAGTCAGTGAAAAAGACCTGATGAACTTCACGCTTTCCGATACGGTAACGCTTCCGGAAGTAGATACTGTGTATGCAGAACCGGAAACAGAGGAACCGGAGCCGACGCAGGAGCCGGAAGAGGAAGAGCCGGAAACAGAGGAAGTGCAGATGCCGGAGGATAAATCCCCGGTGGGTTCCTATCTTTTGATCGGGCTGGCAGCTGCCGGTGCGTTGGGCGCCGGATATTACTTCAAGGTCTATAAGCCGAAGCATGAATACGATGATGAGGATGAATATGAGGATGATGAGACCGAAGAAGCGGAAGAACCTGCGGAACCGGATGATGCGGAAGAAGAGACACTTCCGGATGAAGAGGATCCAGAGGAAGTCCTGGAAGATGATGAGGAATCATAATGGGGTGTTTTGATGCAAATGAAAAAATATCCGGTTATCTATGCAGATCCGCCATGGCAGTACCGTGTGTATTCCAAAAAAGGATTAGGGCGGAGTGCAGAGAGCCATTACCCCACAATGGGGATTGATGAGATCCGTGCCCTGCCGGTGGCGGAGCTGGCAGAAAAGGACTGTGCCCTATTTTTGTGGGTGACGGTCCCGTGCCTGCTGGAAGGGCTTTCCGTCCTTCAGGCATGGGGATTCCAGTATAAGACCATTGCTTTTGTCTGGATCAAGCAGAATAAGAAAGCGGACAGCCTGTTCTGGGGAATGGGGTACTGGACAAGGAGCAATGCCGAATTCTGTATCCTGGCAACCAGAGGTTCACCGAAACGGCAGTCTGCCGGAGTCCATCAGGTGATTGTATCCCACATCGAGGAACACAGCAAAAAGCCGCAGGAAGCAAGGGAGAGGATCGTGCAGCTGATGGGAGATGTCCCCCGCATTGAGCTGTTTGCCAGGCAGAAGACGCCCGGATGGGATGTCTGGGGGAATGAAGTAGAATCCGATATTGAAATGGAGAGCAGAAAGGAAGAGTGAGATGAAGTTAGTAATAGCAGAAAAGCCGTCTGTTGCGATGGCTCTGGCCAAGGTGGTCGGAGCAAGGGAACGGAAAGACGGATATGTGGAGGGAAAGGAGTATCTGATATCGTGGTGCGTTGGGCATCTCGTAGCATTCTGTGACGCATCGGAATATGATGAACGTTACAAAAAATGGAGATATGAAGACCTCCCGATCATACCGGAAGAATGGAAAAGGAAAGTCCTTGACGGGACAAAGAAGCAGTTCCAGATTTTAAAGAAACTGATGAACAGCAAAGAAGTGGATGAGGTCATCTGTGCCACAGATGCCGGAAGGGAAGGGGAGTTGATCTTCCGTTTTGTCTATGAGCAGGCAGGATGCAAAAAGCCGGTCAAAAGGCTCTGGATCTCATCCATGGAAGAACGTGCAATTAAAGAAGGGTTTGCATCGTTGAAAGACGGTTCGTGTTATGAAGACCTTTATCAGTCAGCCTTATGCAGGGCAAAAGCAGACTGGCTGGTGGGGATCAATGCGAGCCGTCTTTTTTCCGTCCTTTACAACCAGAACCTGAAAGTGGGCAGGGTGCAGACCCCGACCCTTGCCATGATCGTGGACAGGAACCAGAAGGTAAAGGAGTTTGTAAAAGAAAAATATTATGTAGCCCACTTAACATTCGGGGAGTTCGATGCAGTTTCTGAGCATTTCCAGAAAAAGGAGGAAGCAGACAAGGTGGCATCGGACTGTAAGGAACGCATGTGTCAGGTGGAGAAAGAAGATGTGCAGACGAAAACCATGCGGGCACCGAAACTGTATGACCTGACTTCTCTCCAGAGGGATGCCAACCGGCTCTTTGGTTACACGGCACAGCAGACGTTGGATTCTGTTCAGGAGATGTATGAAAAGAAGCTGGTGACGTATCCAAGGACGGACAGCCAGTATCTGACAGATGAGATGGGGAACAGTACGAAACAGCTTATTCAGTTGCTGTTATCCAGGATGCCTTTTGCGGAGGGGATTGCGTATGAACCGGATATTTCTAAAGTACTGAACTCTAAAAAGGTATCAGACCATCATGCAATTATCCCCACTTCGGAAGTGGAGAAAGCAGATCTTCAGAAGCTGAAAGAGAAGGAGAGGAACATCCTGTATCTGATCAGTGCCAGGGTACTCACCGCAACGGCGGATCCCTATATTTATGAGACCCATAAGTGCCAGCTGACCTGCAACTTTCATACGTTTTATTTCAATGCAAGGAAGACAAAACAGGAAGGGTTCCAGGCGATAGAGAAGAAACTGAAACACTTTTTGGGTGTCAGGGAACCGGAGCAGGAAGCGGAATTTGACCTTTACCTTGGAAGGAATATCGGACCGTGCAGCACTTCTGTTTCAGAAAACTTCACGCAGCCGCCCCGCCAGTATACGGAAGACACGCTTCTGGCGGCGATGGAGCGGGCAGGCAATGAAGAACTGACAGAGGATACGGAAAAGAAGGGGCTTGGTACACCGGCAACGAGAGCCGGGATCATTGAAAAGCTCATCCAGTCCGGCTTTGTAAAAAGGGAAAAGAAGAATCTGGTGCCGACAGATGCGGGGAATGTACTGGTCACAGTCCTTCCGGATGAGATCAAGTCCCCGAAGATGACAGCAGAGTGGGAGATGGCATTAAACCATATCGCACAGGGGACAGAGATGGCAGAGCATTTCTTAAATGGGATCACGGATATGATGGGAGGATTGATTTCCCGTTACCATTCGATTTCAGAGGAGGAAAGCAGCCGTTTTCCAGGAACCGCCAGGGGAGAAGTGATCGGGAAATGCCCGGTCTGTGGAAGTGATGTCCGGGAAGGGAAGAAGAATTATTACTGCACCGGGCAGGAATGCCGCTTTTCTTTGTGGAAGGATGACCATTTCCTTGCAAGCCAGGGGAAGAAGATGGACAAAGCAACGGCAAAAAAATTCCTGAAGAAAGGAAAAGTCCATTACAAAGATCTGGTATCGAAAAGAACCGGAAAAAGTTATGAAGCTACCGTAGAAATGGTTGCTGACAGTGAGGGAAAAGCACAGTTTAACCTGCATTTCCCCCAGCGGTAGTTAGGAACCAGGCAGCCAGAAGGCTGTCTGTTTTCATATAAAAAATGAAAGAGAGGACATGATCTATGAGAAGAACAGGACATTTAAGGAGACTTGTATCCGGATTTCTGGCAGGGATGACGCTGTTATCCACGGTGTTATCGCCCATGACAGCGTATGCGGCAGAACCCAAAGCGGAAGAAAAGCCGCCCCTTTATGAAGAGGTCAAGGATCTGCTGGACGAAGATGAAGTGGTAAAAGCCAAAGATTATGAAATTACTGTTGGCAGTGAATTCGACGTCACCTGTGATTTTACCGGGCTGGAGATCAAAGATGACAAAAAAGTAAAAGTCACTTTTGAGGAAGCTAAGAATGAAGAGGGAAAGGATTTTGCTTTAGACCACGCAGACAGTTATAAAGCCGTCTACTACGTGGAGCCGGTCAATGAGGCACATCCGAAGTACCAGATCAGCAGAAACCTGATCGTTAAAGAGGCGGAAACAGAAGTGCAGGCTGCTTCAGAAGGAGGCGGCGAAGATGCCGGTTCCAGCGGTACAGAGGAAGCGGCAGATGATGATGAGGCAGACTCGCAGACGTTATCTGCAGAAGAGAGTGAAACAACAGAAACTTCCATGGAGACGGAAGCTGCCACAGAACCAGTCACAGAGGCTGAACCAGAAACGGAAATAGTAGAAAGCACCGAAGTTCTTCCGGAAGAGGAACTGGATGCAGCACTGGAGGAAAGCGAAGGGCAGGAAACCGTTGACCCGGAGACCGGGCTTTCCGTATCTGATGTACTGGAACAGGGCGAAGAACAGGGAATTGATATGCTGAGCCTGGAAGAAGGCGAGACGGTACAGTTTCAGGCACAGGCACTGTTTGCAAGTGCCAGATCCACGACCTCCGTTAGTGTAACCAGAGGGGCATATTACTATTATGCAGATTATGGTCTGGGTTCTTACCTGACCGCACCTTATACCGTAAAGTTTGGTGATGTTACTGCTACTGCCTATTGCGTACAGCCATCCAAGCCGGGGCCGGGGGATGGAACTTATACGATCACAAAGCTGAGTGACGGAAAGACCTTAGCGAAAGTCTGCTACTACGGTACAAAAGCCAGCGGGGATGAAGGATTTTTCGCAGAAAAGCATCCGGATTTCTCTACCGGAAAGCGTTTTATCATTACCCATCTGGCAGCCGCTTATGCAAATGGAAGCAGTGATGCCTTTTCCGGCACCAACTCCACCGGACAGGCGCTGGCCATGGAACTCTATAACTACTGTGTGAGCCAGCCGGAGATCCCGGACGTGGCGATGTCATTTTCCAATGCGAAGGTAAAAGCCTATATTGACGGCAATTCCCAGAGAACGGAAGAGATCACTTTTAAGGCAGATGCGCTTCAGACCATTACGATGAAGCTTCCATCCGGCGTAAAATTCCACAACGTTTCAACCGGAAAGACCAGTGCGGCAGGGGCAAGCGTAGAAGTGTCCGGCGGCACAAAGTTCTATCTTTCCGCGCCTCTGACACAGGCGGAAGATGTAAGCGGCTCCTGGGCAGTGACCATGAAAGGAAGCATTACCAAGGATTATTCTGCTTATAAGATCACCACAGGGTCATCTACACAGGACCTGGCACTGGTATTTGGAGAAGGTGTCACAGATGAGAAGTATGTGGATTTCAGTGTGGAATGGGTGAAGATGGCAAAGATTGAGATCGTGAAAAAGGATGCCGGAAGCAATGCAAAGGTAGCCGGTGCGGTCTATGGCATTTACAGTGATGAAGCAGGAAAAAACCTGATCGCAAAGATGCCTGCAACCGATGCCAATGGTGCATCCAGTATAACGATTGAAAAGACACAGAATACCGTGTACCTGAAAGAGATTTCCGTACCGAATGGCTATGTGCTGGATACCAAAGCCTATGGGATCAACCTGGTCATCGGCGGAACCACAAAGAAAGACGTAACTGACAAGGAACAGTTTGCAGACCTGACCGTTTATAAGGAAGGGGAAGTGCTGACCGGTGCTTCTGTTACAGATTCCGGCGTTGTGTTCCAGTACACAAAACAGAGATTGAAAGGTGCTGTTTATAACGTGTATGCCGGAGCGGATATCAAAGCGGCAGATGGAAGGGTTATTTTCCAAAAGGGTGCCCTGGTAAAAGAGGGGCTGACCACCGGTGAGGATGGCAGTGCAACCCTTAAGAACCTGCATCTTGGCACTTACGTTGTAACAGAAACGAAAGCCCCTGCAGATTATGTGTGCAAAGGGGAATCCAAAACCGTCACCTTAAGCTATGCAGGACAGAACGTGGAAGTGGCAGTAGGAAATGTGACCTTTGCCAATGACCGCCAGAAGGCAAGCGTATCTGTGGTGAAACAGGACGATACCACAAAGAACCCGCTGTCCGGAGGAATTTACGGACTGTATGCGGCAGAAGATATCGCTGATGTATCCGGGAATGTGGTAGTGAGAAAAGATACCCTGATTGAAAAAGCAACAACCGGGAACGATGGAAACGCTGTATATCAGGCAGACCTGCCGATCAACCACAGCTATTATGTGAAAGAGCTGCAGGCACCTGTAAACTACTTCCGAAACAGTGAGGATGTATTCTCTTTCAGATTTCAGTACACCAACGATAAACAGGCATCCGTCGCATTTACCCATACGTTTGAGAATGAACGTGTCAATGCGACGATCCATCTGGTCAAGAAAGATAAAGAGACCGGAAGAAATACCCAGGGAGACGCTACCTTTGAAGGCGCTGTTTATGGAGTGTATGCAAAAGAAAACATCATCCATCCGGATGGAAAAACCGGCATCCTCTATAAAGCAGGAAGCCAGGTGGCAACCATGACGGTTGATAAAAAGGGTGATGCTTCTGTAGAAGACCTGTACCTTGGAAAATACTACGTGAAAGAGATCACACCGCCGATTGGATACCTGATCGACGAGGGTGAGTATGACCTGGAATGCAGTTATGAGGGAGACCTTGTAAAGACTGTGGAGCGCAGTACGGAATCTTCGGAACAGGTCATGAAACAGCCGTTCCAGGTGATTAAAGCGGCGAACAATGGAAAGACAGACGCAGACCTGTTAAAAGGTGCCGGATTTACTGCTTACTTAAAGAGCAGCCTTAAGACCAATCCGGACGGCAGTTACGATTTTGCATCTGCCAAGCCGGTAGTGCTGACCGCAGATGGAAAGACAGAGATGTTTACGGATGCCAAAGGCTATGCCTGCAGCATCCCGCTTCCGTATGGTACTTACCTTGTAAAGGAAACAACAACTCCGCACAATTATAAGCCGGTGGATGACTTTCTTGTTACCATCAGTGAAAACCATCCGGATGAGCCGCAGATCTGGCGGATCCTTCTGGATGATGAATTTAAAGCAAAGTTAAAGATCGTGAAGAAAGACGATGAAACAAAGAGGCCGGTGCTGGTGGCAGGTACAGAATTTAAGATTTATGACCTGAATCATAAGAAATATGTGGAACAGGTTACGACTTACCCGACCACTGTTACCCATAAATCCTACTTCACAGACAGCCAGGGTTATCTGATCCTTCCGAACAATTTAAGCATCGGACATTACCGGATCGAGGAAGTGACAGCCCCGGATGGCTATACCTTAAACCAGAATTATGTGGAGATCGAAGTGGATTCCAATACTGCATACCAGATGGATTCTGTCAGCGGGGATGTGGTGATTGAAGTAGATTACGAAAACCATCCGGTCAAAGGAAAGCTGACTGTTTACAAAAAAGGTGAGATGCTTGCTGGATTTAATAAGGATTTCATTTACGAAGAGCAGTTCCTGAAAGATGCCGTCTTTGAAGTGTATGCGGCAGAGGATATTTACTCCCCGGATTACCAGAAGGACGCAGAAGGAAACCGGATTGTAGTCTATGCAAAGGATACACTGGTGACTACGATCACAACCGGTGAGGATGGAATGGCAGTGGCAGAAAACCTTCCGCTTGGTGCTTATCGGGTGGTGGAAAAAACAGCCCCGGAAGGGTTTGTGTTAAATCCGGAGGCTGAAGATGTTGTCTTTGTCTATGAAGGTCAGGATACTCCGGTGGTAGAGCAGGAAGTGACAATCGGTGATGAAAGACAGAGGGTAGCGATTACGGTTGAAAAACAGGATGCGGAAAATGGAGCAGTTGTGGCAGGTGCCGTATTTGGTATCTACAACAAAGAAGATATTACCGCAGACGGCAAAGTAATTGTTGCGGCAGATACCCTCCTTCAGGAAATGACTTCGGATGAGAAGGGTCAGGCCGGCTGTACACTGGATCTTCCGCTTGGAAGCTACTATGTAAAAGAACTGAAAGCCCCGGCAGGGTATGTATCTTCCAATGAGGTCCTGAACTTTGATGCTTCCTATCAGGGACAGGATGTGGAAACGGTTGTTTTGAAAGCCGTGAAGAAAAACCAGCCGACCACAGTGGAGATCACAAAATCTGACATTACCACTGGAACAGAACTGGATGGTGCAAGCCTGAAAGTGCTGAATAAAGACGGGAATGTTGTGGATGAATGGACTTCTGTTAAGGATGCCCCGCATGTGATCAAACGTCTGGTAGTCGGGGAGACTTACACACTCCGGGAAGAATTTGCCCCGTATGGATACCTGAAAGCAACGGATGTGGAATTTACCGTGGAAGACAATGGCGATGTCCAGAAGGTTGAAATGAAGGATGAAGTGCCGACCGGGCTTCTGATCATCAACAAAAAGGGCGAATTCCTGGATAAAGTAACGCTTCTGGATAATGCAAAAGGCACGGTGGAGCATCTGTTTGAGTATATCACCGGAAGCCTTACCGAAGTTACTTTTCACGTTTATGCCGCTGAAGATATCAAAGCGGCAGATGGTGTCAGCGAGGATTATTTCAAAGCAGATGAACTGGTGGGAACCATTACCACAGATACCAATGGTATTGCACAGCTTGGGGATCTTCCGGTTGGAAAATACTATGTGAAAGAGGCAGAAACTGCCCATGGTTATGTGCTGGATGGGGAGCCAAGATATGTGGATTTAAGTTACCGTGACCAGGATACCCCGGTGGTAACGTATGATGAAGCATGGCAGAATAACCGCCAGAAAGTCAAAGTGACCGTCCTGAAAAAGGAAAAAGACACCGAACGAGTTCTGGCAGGCGGTATCTTCGGATTGTTTACAAGGGAGGATATCAAAAATGTGGGCGGTGATGTCCTGATGGAAGCAGATACGCTCATTGAGCTTAAGACCACGGATGAAAACGGTCAGATCACCTTTATGGCAGACCTGCCGGTAGACGGCAACTATTATGTGAAGGAGCTGTATGCCCCGGATGGTTTTGTGACCACCAATGAGGAACAGGATTTCACCTTTGAATATGCCGGTGCGGACCAGGCAGAGGTAAGCTATGATTTTACCTTTGAAAATGAGGCAACAACCGTGGAATTGACAAAATCCGACCTGACAACAGGGGATGAACTCCCGGGTGCCCACCTGAAAGTGACCGATGAGGATGGAAATGTTGTGGATGAATGGGTATCCACAGAAGAAGCCCATGTGATCAAAGAGCTGGTAGTCGGCAAAACCTACACCATGACAGAAACCAAACCTGCAGATGGATATGTAACCGCAGAAAGCATCGAATTTACCATCGAGAATACTGCGGAAATCCAGAAGCATGAAATGAAGGATGATGTGACAAAGGTACAGATCAGCAAGACAGATATCACCGGAGACCAGGAGATCCCGGGTGCGAAGCTTACGATCCTGGATGAAAATGACCAGGTAGTGGAAAGCTGGACTTCCACAGAGGAGCCGCATTATGTGGAGAAGCTGCCGATTGGCAGATACACACTCAGGGAAGAACAGGCACCGAAAGGATTTATCCTGACAGCCGATGTCTCCTTTGAAGTGAAAGATACCGGCGAGATCCAGACGGTTGTTATGAAGGATGATACCGCAAAAGGTAAAGTGATCCTGAATAAAACAGATAAGGAAACCGGAGAGCCATTAAAAGGCGTGGAATTTGAACTCCGTGACAGCAAAGGGAAGGTACTGGAGACCTTAAAGACGGATGCTGCCGGTCATGCGGAGAGCAGCCTTTATGAGATTGCAGATTACAAAGACGGTAAATATGCCGGTGAGAAGAAATATTATCTGGTGGAAACCAAGACGCTGGATGGATATACACTGGATGAGACCGAGCATGAGGTGGTATTTGCCTACAAAGATGACAGCACACCGATTGTGGAAGTGACCTTTGACCTGACAAATGACAAGCCGGAAGTGCCACAGACAACGGAAGGCACACCGGGAACACCGTCAGCAGGTAATCCGAAGACCGGGGATGAGACGAATCTCTGGCTTCCGGTGGTACTGCTGGCAGTATCTGTAAGCGGCATTGCCGGACTTCTGGCAGCCAGAAGAAAGAGAAAAAGAAAATAGCAACCTTATATGAGCAGGGAGCCTTAATTTGAGGCTCCCTTTTATCATAGTAAAATCAAGAAAGGACAGGTAAAGAATATGAAGAAAACAATGAACACAGTGCAGGCAGGGAGAGAAATGCAGGAGAGATCATTCAAGAGAATGATGGCATACCAGAAAAAAGCAGAGCAGGCAGTCAACAAAAAGAGAATGAACCAGCACATGATCAGAAGGGGGTAATTGCGTATGATGAACAGAAAAGATTTTTTTGAATATGTGAAGGACAATGTGAAGGACTATCTTCCGGAAAAATATGCGGATGCCAATATCCATCTGCAGGAAGTAGTAAAGAAGAACGGGCTGACACTGACGGCGGTGGTCATTCCCGCAAAGGACACCAATATCACACCGAATGTATATCTGGATTCCTTTTACCAGGAATACCGGAACGGGAAAAGTCCGGATGCCTGTGTAGGGGATGTGGCAGACCTTTGGATTGAAAAAATGGATACGGACCTGGACGTTGATGTAAATGGCATGATGGATTACGGGAATGTCAAGGATAAGCTGCAGGTCAGGATGTGTGACCCGGATAAAAACAAAGAATGGCTGGAAGATAAAGCTGTGACCATGCATGGGGATTTCGCAGCTTATTATACGGTCAACCTGTCGGAAAATAAAGACGGCATTGCTTCTGTTTCCGTGACCAAAGCACTTTTAGAGGCGTGGAAGATTGATGTCCAGACGCTCCATCAGGATGCGATGGCATCGGATAAAAACCGTGGACCGGCTTTATACGCAATAAATGATCTGATGGAATCCTCGATTATGGGAGAAAAACCCCAGAATCTGTTGAACGGAGACAGGAGGGCAGAGGAATTTTTCATGCCTATGTTTTGCCTGACGAACGAAACAAAAATGAATGCGGCATCCCTGATCCTGCATGAGGATATCCGCAAACAGATCGGGGAGTTTATGAAGGGTGATTTTTATATCCTGCCTTCCTCCATCCATGAAACACTTCTTTTGCCGGATAATGGGGACTTTGATGTGAAAGCCCTGAATGCCATGGTAAAAGAAGTCAATGCAACAGAAGTAGCACTGGAAGATATTCTTTCGGATAAAGTGCAGTTTTGTGATGGCAGAACAGCCGTGATGGAAAATGCGGAGAAACGGGAAGCACGTCTGGAAAAAGAAAAAGCAGCTTCGGCAGAAAAGCCGGCAGAGAAAACCGGGATTCATGTGAAGCTGGAAAAGGCGAAGGAAGAGATGAAAGCAGGGGATGCTCTGGGAAAACCACAGGGTAAAACGAGAGATACGGCTATGGTAATGTAACAATAATAAGCAGAGTTATAAGGGGACTTTCATTGTGGAGGTTCCCTTATATGAAGGAGGATGTATATGTCAGAGTGGTGCTTATATGGTGATGATATAAGAGAAAAGTTTGAAAGACGGTTAGAACCGGATAGCCTTGAAGGCGAGTTAATCAGGTATAAGGAAGTTTTGGGTGAAGAATTTGGACTCAAAGAACTTCTGACTATTGAGGATTTAAGAGTAAAAGCATTGATAGCGGAGGCAATCAACAATGTACCGGAATTTTTACTGGATCAGATTGGAAAAGCCAGGAACAGTTATGAGTTCCCTTCGCTTGTAAGGGAATTGGAACGGATTGCAGATGTTATGGAAGAGGTCGTAGAGGGAGAAGGGGAATGAGCAACAAAATGAAAGAGGAAGAAAGAAAAAGGTTATCCGGACATATCCGGAAATGCCTGGAGTCACAAAAAGACCAGGAGTTTATTCTTCAAATCCCCTTAAAGAGAGGAGCATCAGAAAGTGAGAAGAAAATACGGAATTGACCAGGTATCGGTTCGGCTTGTAAAAGAAGCACCGATCCTGAGTGAGGAAGAGATCTCTACACCGGAAGATGCGATCCGGGTATTGGGAGATACCTTTAAAGACTATGACCGGGAGGTGGTAGGAGTGGTCCATCTTCGAAGTGATAATGTTCCCATTAACATGACTATCATCAGTATGGGGACACTGAACCAGTCACTGGTGCATCCGAGGGAAGTATTAAAGGTGGCGTTCTTATCGAATGCCGCTTCCATTCTTTTGTTCCACAACCATCCAAGCGGCAGCCTGAACCCATCAAAGGAGGACATTGCACTTACAGGCAGGATGCAGCAGCTTTGTATGTTGGCAGGAATCCCTGTGATTGACCATGTGATTCTCGGAAATGACCAGTCCTATTTTTCTTTCCGGGAAAAAAAGATCCTTCCTATGGAGCAGATTCAATACTCTGTGGATTTGAATGATATCAATCTGAAAGTGGCAGAAAAGGAAGCAGAAAATTATGGATATGAGAAACCACATAAAAAATCAATCAAGGAATCCCTGGAGGAAAACCGGAAAAAAATCACATCCGGTCAGAAAACATCCGGTGTGAAGAAAAAACGGGAAACGACGATAGAATGAGAGGAGGATGAATGGGTATGGCAAATAAATTATATGCCATGGAACAGCTGACGGAAGAAGTCGCAAAGGACATCGCAGCAAAGCCGGAAGAGTGGATGCGTTTTCTGGATACCGCATCCCGGTTATATAAATACACCTTTGATGAACAGCTCCTGATCTTTGCCCAGAGACCGGAAGCAACCGCTGTGGCATCCATGGAGGTATGGAATAAGCGGATGTACCGATGGATCAGGAAAGGCTCGAAAGGCATTGCCCTGATTGATTATACATCCAGCCCGAAAAACCGCCTGCGGTATGTGTTTGATATTTCGGATACTTATAAGGTTCGGAATCTGGGGAAAGACCCGGCTTTGTGGGTGCTGCCACAGGATGACCGTTTTCTTGCGGCAGATTATCTGCAGAGAGCGTATGGATTGGACGAAGGAGATGGCGGGCTTGCCGGAACCCTGCATCAGGCAGCACAGGAAAGTGTGCGGGAGTGGCTTCCGGATGCGTTTGATGAACTGAAACAGGATGTGCAGGGGACATTTCTGGAAGAACTGGATGAGCAGAACCAGGAAGTGGAGTTCCGGAACCTTATGACGGACAGTGTATGGTATGTCCTATTAAAGCGGTGCGGGATGGATACGGAAGCATACCTGTCTGCGGACAGCCTGCGGCACATCACGGATTTTAATGATCTCCGTGTGCTTGGGCACCTTGGCACAACGGTTAATGAGATCTGCAGGCCGATTCTGATGCAGCTTGGACGGTATGTCCTTATGGATCTGGAAAATGACAGGAAAACGGTTGCAAAAGAATCGGAAGTGGTCTATAATGAATTTAACACGTTAATTCGTGAAAGTGAAGAAAATACCAGAGAGACAAAGATAGAAGAAAACAAGGAGGTAACAGAGCATGAGAGAGATCACTTACAGCAGGAACGGGGATTACTTAACTTAAAGATAACATATACATACAGCCTGCTGATACATTGCTTGCAGATACCCCGCAGAAACCAAACCATACAGAAAAGGAGTTTTTGCATATGAAATCACTATTTGAACAGTTGGGCGGCACATACCACGAAGAAAATGGGTATCTTATCCCAGATTTAAGATTACCCGCCGAAGAAGAACAGCCAATAGGCATATGGGGGTGAGCGAGTGCCAGTGGCACTCAAGCTGCGAACCGACCGAGCCGACAGGCGAGAAAGAGGCACTTGGACTATCTGAAACAGTACCATAAGGTTACATACACCAATCTTCTTACAAGCGGCAGGCTCAATGCCTATCTTGTCGATGTAGACAGGCAGGCACAGGAACGCTTTGAAAGGCTCATAGAGGGCATGAAACAGGCACAGGGCATAACAGAACAGCTAAAGGAAGAAAATGCTTTAGAATGGACAGGGCGGCTAGGTAACATAAGGGCGTGTGCAAGGGAGATTGTAGAGAGAGAAATTATATTTGTATAGACAGCGATGACGGTAGGGGGAATCTCTGCCGTTTTTTTTCGGACAGTATAAAACATATATCTGTTTGGTTGATACGGTTGATTAAGCTAAGTATAATAAATATAAAATCTACACTTTAATCACACAATACTATGATATGCTTATCGTGGAGGTGGCATTATGCAAAAAATATTAGTTGTTGAAGATGATTTTGATATTCAAGAGCTTCTGCACAGTTTCTTACAAGAGGCTGGTTACGAAGTAGATGTTGCAAATGACGGTGTGGAAGCGATTGACATTTTTTCAAACAGTCAATTTGATTTGATACTATTGGATATTATGCTTCCTAAAATTGATGGTTTCACACTTTGCGAATTGATACGCAAACAGTCACAAGTTCCTATTATCATGCTGACTGCATTAAATGGTGAAGAAGAACAGATAAAGGGATTGGACTTGCAGGTTGATGATTATATCACAAAACCTTTTTCTATGCCCGTCCTAATACGAAAAATTGCTGCGGTTCTAAGGCGGAGCAATCAAGGAAAAGATGAAGAAAACCAGACCATCAATTACCGTAACCTTATTCTCGATTTAGACAGTTATATTGCGACCGTAGACGGAAACAGCTATGAATTAACACAGCGTGAATTTGAGGTGTTGCGTGAGTTGCTGACACATCAAGGACGGGTAATGACAAGACAAAATTTATTGGACAGTGTATGGAAGTATGATTTTTTTGGTGATGAACGTGTAGTTGACACGCATATTAAGAACCTACGCAAAAAATTAGGCATTGACTTTATTCTGACGATTAGAGGGGTGGGATATAAAATTGATAAAGAAATTTAATGACAGCCTGTTTTCAAAGATTTTTATGATTACTGCCATACTACTGTTATGCGTTAGTCTATCCGTATTTGGGTTGGTAGCGGTTTTAATGCCCCAGACTTATTCCAATGAGCTAAATAGTGTGTTATCACGGCAGACATTAGATTTTATTGATGAATTAGAGATGACTGCCCTAGAGGATTCAGGGGGGCTGTTCGACCAGTTTTTAGAAAATATAAATATTTTTAGCGTGGAGCTATATGATGATAATGGACAGGGGATAACAATACCAACAATGCGGGGGAATGAAGCAAGCGCATCAGAAATGGCATCTTCCTCAGATGCTCCTGTTTTGTCAAACAGTTTTTACTTTTCCTTTTTCGGCTCTGGAACAAAATATATGCTTGTTGTTTATGGCGAGGCAACACAAGTGGAAGAACTTAGGCAAGTATTCTTAAGGATTTCCCCTATTGTATTTATCTCCGCCCTTATCCTTGCACTATTGGTTTCCTTACTTTTTTCAAGGATAATCACATCACCAGTGTTGAGGATTAGTAGCATAGCTACAAAAATGTCAGAAATGCAATTAGACTGGAAATTAGATGCAAAACGGACAGATGAATTAGGAATATTGGAAAAAAGTCTGAATAGCATGTCCCAAAACTTACAGACTGCACTTTCCGATTTGAAAAATGCCAATGCGAAGTTGGAAGAAGATATTGAGCATGAAAAAGAACTGGAACAGGCACAGATGGATTTTTTTTCTGCCGCTTCACATGAATTAAAAACGCCTATAACGATTATCAAAGGGCAGCTAGAAGGTATGCTGCTTGGAATAGGAATATATAAAGACAGGGAAAAATATCTTTCCCGCTCATTAGAAGTTGCAAATACACTTGAACTCATGGTGCAGGAGTTATTAACAATTTCAAGGTTGCAAACATCTGGTACAGATTTAAAAAAAGAGCCTTTTGATTGTGTGCGGGTCATACAGAAATATTTAAGGGAAACCGAAGATTTAATTATAAACAAGGATTTGCGAGTGTGCTTAAATGTTCCGCAATCAGCAACGGTAAATGGGAATAGACTTCTTTTGGAAAAAGTATTCTCCAACGTAATAGGAAATGCCATTAAATATTCTCCACAAAAAGCAGTGATTAACATCACAGTCAATCATACGCAAAACCATTATTTGTTCCAAATAGAAAATAGCGGTACACATATAGCAAAAGAAAACATGGATAAAATATTTGAACCCTTTTATCGTATAGAACAGTCACGCAGCCGAAAAACAGGAGGAAGCGGACTGGGGCTTTATATCGTACAAAAAATATTACAGTACCATAATAGTGTTTGTGATGTTTGTAATACGGAAATGGGCGTTTGTTTTTCCTTTGAGCTTCTATAAAATATAATATTATGCTGAATGCGGCGGGATAATTTTATCCTGCCGCATTTGCTATCTACACACAAATCACAAATAAATCCCAAATCTATCACAAAGTCTTCTGCTATACTTCGGATATATTCAAAGAAAGGATGGTATAAAGAAATGAAAAAAAGAATAACAAATGTACTTCCCACACTATTTGCGATCTGCTGCCTTGCTGGATGCGGTACAGTTATGGCAGAAGTACCGAAAACTTCTGTACCAAATGAAGCGGCTTATGAAAGCCCAGCCCAAGCCGTGGAAACAAATCAGGAGCTTTCAGATGAAGAACGGGCACAGGAAGAAAAGGAACGGCGTGAAGAAATTGCAGAACAGTATTCCATTTACAATGAGTTTGGGTTGAGTTATGACAAGAACAAAGACAGGTTTCTCTATGATGGAAATATCGTCCGTTATTTTAACGACGCTATCAGTGAAGACAGTACAAACGCCTTTTTCTATGAGGATGGCACGGTTGACTTGAAACCTATCCGCAATTCTTCGGGCAAATTAACAGGTTTGGAAATTGCTTCTGATAAAGAGTTTGCTGAACGCACAAAGAAAAACGATGAGGTAAAAAGTCAGATGCAGGATTCTGGAATCGGCGAAGCAGGAAGTTTTGAACTTGGCGAACCCGATACATCAGACGATTCCCTTGTAGGATATTCTGAATATGGCGTTTCTTATAATGCAGAAACGAAAAGGTTCATGTTTGACGGCAAAGACATTTATTTTTTCTATGATTCTGACGGTGCGACTTATGTCGATTACAACGTGACAAATGGTGTAAGTGTAAAGGTTGTTCGCGACAAGACCAAGAAAATCGAGAAGATAGATGTAATGACTGATGATGAAGTAAAAGAATTACTAAATTAAATGGATTAAAGTTTTTGGGAATAGATTGTATGAAAACCCACTGAATAAAAAAAACGATGTTTCAGCGGGTTGCACAATCATGTTTTGAATCCCTTCTCTAACTTCGTTTTGAGTTTTTGGAGGGATTTTTTTATGTTCTTTTTTCGGGCAGTAATCTATCTGCTCAAGCAACGCAGATTTGACTTATACATAGCATATCGGGGAATGGCAGGAAGCCAGTTAAAAAAATCCCTGTCCATGCAACGCTACTTCTCACCATGAAACCAGAAGTAGAATCTCCACTTAACAGAATATGTATCTCCTATAACCGTAGAGGCCGCAGAGCCTTTGCGGTTTTTCTTTTGTCGTTTTTTATCAAAATGTGCCGCCGCAGTGCTGTATGTGGTATTCGTTGCCGCTCCCCGCCCTCTCCATCTGGATTTTAACATTTCAAAAATTCAGATGGGAGGTATTAGCGGTGAAATATGCACCAAGAAAAGTATATATCAAAGAAAACAATGTCTATGTGGAATTATCCTATACGGACTTCTGCCGCCGCAGGCAAGCCGACCAGAGTTACATGGACAAGCTGTTTATCCCCGTGCAGGGCTGTCTGCTTGAAGTAGTGCGGGAACAGTACGCAGATTTTTACAAAGATAAAGAACGGTGGCGTTATCTGCAAAAACTGGACACGAACCACAAGCTGCTGTCGTTGGAGGGATTTACAGACAGCGAGGGAAATGTGCTTGACTTCGTTATTGATGAAACGGTGGACGTTGCGGAAACCGTTGTCCGTGCGGTGATGGTGGACAGGCTGAAAGCCGCCCTGCCCTTATTGTCGGATGGGGAGCAGGCATTGATACAAGCAATCTTCTTTGAAGAACTTTCCGAGCGGGAAGTCGGATTGCGGTTAGGTGTGACACAGAGCGTTGTCAACAAGCGCAAAACCAAAATCCTTGCGAAGCTGAGAAAGATAATCGAAAACAAAATTTAAGGCGTTCAGTCCCCTTGTTTTTTCCTTTGGGAAAATGAGGGGGCTTTTTCCTGCCCTCTCAATCAATTCGATTGGAGGAAATAAGGATGGCATACAACCACGGACGGGAGGACAGGAAATGGCGTATCTGGAAAGAAGCCGAGGAAAAGGTTCTGCGTGAGTGCGGCGTTGATGAAGCAACCATTGAGCAAATCCGCACAGACGACAGGGCAGATTTTAATTCCAACAGGCGGTTTTACCGATGGGCGAGCGACTTCGGCGAATACCTTGAGGGCATGGCGGACAGGGAGAAGCAGACGGAGGTAAAGTCTGTTGATGATTTACTGGACGAGATTGAGAGCGAAACTCTGTACTTTGCTTTAATCACGGTAGATAAACGCACGTTACAAATCATCCTGCTGAAAATGCAGGGATATTCCACAAAGGAGATTGCCCCACTTGTGCATTTAACGGCAGGGGCTGTCTATGCGAGGTTAAACCATCTGCGGAAGAAGCTGCGGAAAATTTTATGAGCGTCTCATATATCCTGCTTTTCTATGGGCTATTAGGTACGGGGGAATCTCCCGCTTCTTTTTGGCGGGAGGAAAGCGGGGGGCGGCATTACATACTCCCACTTTTTTCGTGGGGGTAAATCTATTTAAGGAGGTCAACGCCTATGCACATTAAAAACAAAACCACTGCCCGAAAGGAGGAAAGCCATGCAGAAGTTACAGACAGTCAATGCAGACACGCTCCTTTATGAGCCGCTTGAAACGCCGTCCTTTGTGGTGGACGGTCTGATACCCACGGGCTTAACCCTGTTCTGCGGCTCACAGAAAATCGGTAAGAGCTGGCTTATGTTAAAGCTCTGTCTTTGCGTGTCACAGGGAATCCCCTTATGGGATATGCCCACGCTGGGGGGCGATGTGCTGTATCTCTGTCTGGAGGACACGTTCTGCCGCATACAAGGCAGGCTGTTCCGTTTGACGGATGAAGCGAGCGGGCGGCTCCATTTTGCCGTGGCGAGCAGCAAGCTGTCAGACAGCCTTATCATCCAGCTTGAAGAATATCTGAAAGAATGCCCCGACAGCAGGCTCATTGTCATTGACACTTTGCAGAAAGTCCGCACGGCATCCAAAGACAACACCTACGCCAGCGATTACGAGGACATTTCCCTCATCAAGGACTTTGCAGACAGGCATTCATTGGCGGTCATTGTCGTCCACCACATCCGAAAGCAAAACGACAGCGACGTATTCAATAAGGTGTCTGGCACGACAGGGCTGACAGGGAGTGCGGACGCAACCTTTGTTCTGGAAAAGGAGAAACGCGCGTCCAGTGCCGCCAAGCTGTATGTGACGGGCAGGGACACGCCGTATCAGGAGTTCACGCTCCGTTTCCGTGATTGCAGTTGGGAACTGGTGGAACGTAAGGAGCAGGAACAGCTTGCAAAAGAAGCAATACCAGACGTCCTTTTTCGGTTAGTGGATTTTATGCGGGGCAGGGAGGAATGGACTGGCATAGCCACGGAGCTGTTAGCCGCTATGGGGGAAACGGAAACCGCCCCGAACGTCTTAACAAAATGGATGAATGAATACCGTCTGGACTTCCTGCATGAAAACCATATCCGTTATGAGTTCCACCGTAAAAACAGCGGCAGGATGATTTCGCTTGTGAGGGAGACGGATGAAGACAATGCCGATTGTGACGGTGATGGCAGTTAATATTGCATGTACCGCTGCCCCCATCATGTAGCGGGAAGCGGCAGTTTTCCCAGTGGGTGACAGTCATGACGGTGGTGACGGCGTTTATGGGATACCCCCGCCGCTGTCACCCCTACGGGAGAACACCCCGTAAACGCAAAATGCAGGCGTGGGCATTACGCGCCCTCTTTGGCTCGTAAAGCCACCCCTGCGGTCAGAAAAATCCCCCGATTTTTCCGACTGCGTTTACAGGGTGTAACACACTACACTTTGCCCTGCAAAGAGCCGTGTGCCAGACGTTCCCTCTGGACTCCCTTAAAGCAGGGCATACGCCCTGCCCCATCCTGCGCCTTGCAGCTTCGGATGGAAGAATGTCGGCGTAGCAGTGACAGCTATGCAGACGGCAGGGGGTATCCCATAAACGCCGTCACCACCGTCACAGCCGTCACGCAGCTAAGAGTTTACCCGCCGAAGAAAGGAAGATGATGAACTATGCCCTATGCAATCCTGCGTTTCCAGAAACGCAAAGCAGGCGGCGTTGCGGCTTGTGAACGCCACAACGAGAGGAAGAAAGAAGCCTATAAAAGCAACCCAGACATTGACGTGGGACGCTCCAAAGATAACTACCATCTTGTGAATCCACCCCGTTACACCTACAAAAAAGAGATAAACCGAATGGTAGATGAAGCGGGCTGTAAGGTAAGGAAAGACAGCGTGATGATGGTGGAAACGCTCATCACCGCTTCGCCCGAATTTATGAACAGCTTACCGCCAGAAGAACAAAAAGCCTATTTCCAGACGGCTCTTGACTTCATTTCGGAACGTGTGGGAAAGCAGAATATCCTCTCCGCAGTCGTCCACATGGACGAAAGAACGCCCCATATGCACCTGTGCTTTGTGCCGCTCACGCCCGACAACAAGCTGTCAGCGAAGTCTATCTTAGGCAACCAAAAGAGCCTGTCCGAGTGGCAGACCGCCTACCATGAGCGGATGTCCGCACGGTGGAATCCGCTTGAACGGGGGCAGTCCTCAATGGATACAAAGCGCAAGCACATCCCCACATGGCTCTATAAACTAGGCGGCAGGCTTGATAAACAGTATGAAGAAATCGTGTCTGCCCTCTCCGACATTAACGCCTTTAACGCAGGAAAGAAGCGTGACAAGGCTCTGGAACTGATTGCGGCGTGGCTCCCAGACGTGGAGAAATTCTCTAAGGAAATCGGCAAACAGAGAGCTTATATCGACAGCTTGAAAGAGAGAATCGGGCAGGAATCCGATTATGCGGGGCGTATGCGTGATGAAAAGTACGAACAGGAATTAAAGGTACAGAAAGCCAACCAGAGGATATTTGAGTTGCAGAAAACTAATCAGCAGATGGAACGGTTATTGAAAAAAATACCGCCAGAAGTATTGGAGGAATTGCAGAAATCGAATAAAAACAGGTCAAGAGAAAGGTAGGGATTGAATGGTCAAATTGTTTGACAGGATGATACAGACAGGCATAAAGCCAAAGGAGAAGGGCATACCGCAGGGCTGTTTCATAGAAAAAGACGGTCAGGCATTCTTTGTCTGCGGCAAAGAAATTATCTGTTTTAAAGAGCATTTCAGCGATAAAAAGCAGACCGTGGAAAGGCTTGTAGAGAAAGTCATGCGGCATGAGAGAAAAAAATCTGCATAAATAAATGCCGATGATGATGGAAAAACAGCCTGCCCCATGCTATAATAGATTCATGCAAGCAGTGTATTGTGGCGGGCTGTTTCCAAAGACAGGAGGTTAAAACAAGTGAAACAGCAGCAATACAATACAGCGTTATATATGCGTTTAAGCCGTGATGATGAATTGGAAGGGGAAAGCGCAAGCATTTCCACACAGAAACAAATCCTTAGGGATTACGCAAATGAGCAGGGATTTTTAGTCGTAGACGAGTATGTGGACGACGGATTTTCTGGTACGAATTTCGAGCGACCGAGCTTCAAACGAATGATTGAGGACATAGAGGATGGGAAAATCAATTGCGTTGTCACAAAGGATTTGTCAAGGCTTGGCAGGAACTATATCCTCACAGGGCAGTATACGGAGCTTTATTTCCCAAGTAAGGGCGTAAGGTACATCGCAATCCATGACGGCGTTGACACGATAAGGGAGGACAACGACATCGCCCCATTCAAGAACATCGTCAACGAATGGCAGGCAAAGGAAACGAGCCGCAAGGTAAAAAATGCGATGAAAGCCAAGTTTAAAAATGGGGAATACATCGCCCCTGTCGTGCCAATCGGCTATAAAATTAACCCTGCCGAGAAAAACAGGCTCGTCGTTGACGAGGAAACGAAGTGGATTGTGGAGAAGATTTTCGCGCTTGCGGCGCACGGATACGGGGCGAACAAAATCTGCCGCACCCTTGCCGCCGAGAAAGTCCCGATACCCGCATGGTGGGCGTCGCAGAAAAACGGCTACAAGGCGAACATTTTTGAAGGTCAGCCAGAGGGGAAGAAATACCTCTGGAACATCGTTACCGTAAGCAAAATCCTTCAGAATGAAATCTATCTTGGCAACACCGTACATTACCAGATACAGAAACTCTCCTACAAGTCAAAGAAGAACGTCAGGCGACCGAAAGAGGACTGGATGCGGATTGAGAACACCCATGAGCCATTAGTTGACCGTGAAACATGGGATTTAGTGCAGGGGCATATCAATTCCCGCAAACGCAGCAGAAAGGACGATGAGCCGCAGATATTCGCAGGGCTGCTCAAATGCGGCGAGTGCGGGTGGAGCCTGTCGGCGGCAAACACAAAGAACAAGTCGAGGTATTACCGCTGCACGCAGTATTCCGCACATGGGAAAGAAGCGTGTTCCCTGCATTTCATCACCTACAACCTGCTCTATGCTTTTGTCCTCGGACGGTTACAATACTGGCTGATGGCGGTAAAGGAGAATGAGGACGCCATTCTGGAACGGCTGTTGCAGAGCAGCAAGAAACAGCGGAGGACAGAGAATGCCCGTGACGAAAAAGAACTGAAAAAGGCGCAGAAACGCAGGCAGGAACTGAACAACCTCTTTGCGAAGATGTACGAGGACAGGGTAAAAGGGCTTCTTGACGAAGAAAACTATTCCATGCTCTCCGTCAAATACCGCACGGAGCAGCAACAGCTTGATGAAACGATAAAGACCGTATCCGCAAGGCTTGAGGATGCCAAAGCGGAAACGGACGACGCAAAACGGTGGGTGGACTTAATCCAGAAATACAGTGCCATTGACGAGCTTACCGCTCCTCTTTTGAATGAACTGATTGAGAAAATCGTCGTCCATCAGTGGAGGAAAGACGAGAATGGCAAAAAGGTGTGGGACATTGAGATTTATTACCGTTTTGTCGGAAAGATTGATTAGATACGGAAACTATGGGGAATGTGCCATTTATGGCGGTTCCCCGAAGGATTATCCTTAAGTAAAGTAAAGCGGGGATTATCTGATCCCGGATATCAAACTGGAGGAGACCAGGGGAACCATCGGGAAATACGGGATGATGCGGAAGGAATATCTGAGGAACCACAAGAAAGCCAGATTCAGCATACTGGCACTGCAGAACAGGCTGGACAGACATCTGATGGAAGTGGACAGCGAAGCCAGACAGAAAGTGGAAGACCTGACCATGCAGCTTCTGGAGAAAGACCCGGCACCGGAGAAATCAGCCGACAGCATGGCATGGACCCGTCACATGAACCGGATCCGGGCACAGGCAGAGGAGATGGTGGTTCAGGAGATTATATACAATTAAGCCTGTTCCCCACAGAGGAAGAACAGTTTGGAGAGATCAGGAAAGCGGCAGCTGCACTCACACAGCCAGCCGCTTTTTTTGTTTCGGATGAGATCGTGGATGATGTGCTTCGTACCGGAAGCGGACGGAAGAATACATTATTCCATATCACTGCAAAACTTGTGGAAGGAATTGACCATGAGAAACTGAGAAGTTTTCTCATCCAGGAATATGGTACCGGCGGGAAAGGGTTTGAGTTTTCCGGACAGAAATTCAGCGTCTGGTATGACGGGGACGGTATGCGTTTCCGACGTGGGGAATCCGCAAGACACAATTATGACCGTATGCTTACCTGGGAAGAAGCGGCAAACCGCATTCAGGATATGTATGATGCGGGGACTTATGTTTCCAACGTGATTATGCAAAATTCCATTAAAGTGGAATGTGATGAGCTTTCCAGCCAGCTGGCCCTTCATTTCCGGGATACCGGGGCTATCAGGGGAATATACAGCCATACAGAAACGACCGAAAGGTTCCGTGCAGGTCTGGATGATCCGGAACAGACAAGGGAGTATTACCAGATGCTTGTGGAACTGGAACGGGATATGGAACGTCATCCGGAAAACTATATGAGGTACCAGATCCGGAATAATCCAATATACAAGCAGAGGGTCTATGACCTTGGAAGGTCGCTTGATTGGAGTCGGCAGGAAGAAACCGTAACACCGCCGGAAACAGCTTTTATTACGCAGGATGAGATTGACTCTGTTTTACGGAGGGGTGGAAATGTAGCTGGCGGAAGGAACCGTATCTATGAATTTTTCCTGGAACACCACGATGAAAAAGAAGCAGCCGACTTCTTAAAACATGAGTACGGAGACGGAGGATGCACACCGGGCATCCAGGGAAGCGACCTTTCCGATGAGTGGCATGACGCAAAAGGGATCCGTTTGAGCAAAGGACAGATATCCAACCCAAGCCTGACAACACTGGTCAAGTGGAAACAGGCAGCTTCAAGGACGAGGCAGCTGATCCGGATGGAGGATTTTTTGTCACCGGAAGAGCTGGAAAAATATGAAGAACGGCAGGAAGCCCAGCGGCTTGCTGATATGGAAGAGGTAAAGAAGTCACTGGGAACAAAGGAAGTTCCGGAAGAGGTTGAGAAAGTTGCGGAAGTTCATGCGGAAGAAAATGTGGAAGATAAGCCGGAAGAAAGCGGGCTGCCATTAAGGGCAGAAGATGTGCAGAACCTGGTATTGGTAAACCGCCAGTATTCTTCTGTGAGCAGGACGACGGAGTATGACTTTACCTGTGAGATCCGTGGGGAGCAGGATATCCTGCATTATACGGTGGAATATCACGATGACGGGGAAGGGTTTACTATCCATACGGAAAAAGATGATATTTGGGAGCGGATGTCCGAACCGGAACTGGAACGGCTGGAGATGGTACTGGAACGGGAAGCCCTTTATTTTCAGTATCATGAGGATATTGAAAATGCAGCGAATCTGGAAGAACTCCGGGAAGTCAGCTACAGTATCATGGAAAATGAATCCGTTTATTTCCGTCAAATATCGGAACGTGTCTGGAATGAGTATGGGGAAAAGGAACGTGCATTATCTGTTGAGATACCAGCAGTCAATTTTCATATCACGGATGACCAGCTGGGCTACGGAACAGCAAAAGAAAAATTCAGAGCCAATGTGATGGCGATCCAGGTTCTGAAAAAATGTGAAAGAGAGAACCGTTATGCATCACCAGAGGAGCAGGAAATTCTGTCAAACTATGTTGGCTGGGGAGGATTGCCGGATGCCTTTGATGAAAGCAAAGCCTCCTGGAGTGAGGAGTATCAGGAACTGAAAGATCTGCTTACAAAAGATGAATATGCGGCGGCAAGGGAATCCACGTTGAATGCCCATTATACACAGCCTGTTATCATCGAGAGCATGTATCAGGTGCTTCAGAATCTGGGATTTGAAAAGGGCAACATCCTGGAACCATCCATGGGTGTAGGAAACTTTTTTGGAATGCTTCCGGACAAGTTACAGCAGTCCCAGCTTTATGGAGTGGAACTGGACAGCATCAGCGGCAGGATCGCAAAACTGCTTTATCCGAACGCTGATATCCAGATCAAAGGATTTGAAAAGACCGATTATCCCAATGATTTTTTTGATGTGGCAATCGGAAATGTCCCTTTTGGTTCCTATAAAGTGAATGACCGCCAGTATGACAAGTATCATTTTATGGTCCATGATTATTTCCTTGCAAAGACCATTGACCAGTTACGGCCGCGTGGTGTGGCTGCCCTGATCACAACCAAAGGAACCATGGATAAAGCATCGCCGGAGGTCAGGAAGTATCTTGCAGAGCGGGCAGAGCTTCTAGGGGCGATCCGTCTTCCGAACAATGCTTTTAAGGCGAATGCGGGAACCGAAGTCAGTGCAGACATCCTGTTCTTCCAGAAAAGGGAGAGCATTTCCATGGAAGAGCCGGAATGGGTTAATCTGGGAGAGGATAATAATGGGATTACCATAAACCAGTATTTTATTACCCACCCGGAAATGGTACTTGGAACGATGGCAGAGGTGTCCGGACCATATGGCATGGAGACTGCCTGTCTTCCGCTGGAAGGGGCAGACCTGGCGGAACAGCTGGAAGATGCCGCAGCAAAAATCCATGGAACGATGGTTCCGGCAGTAACGGCAGAAACAGAACTGGATGAGATCATGGAAAGCATTCCTGCGGATCCGGCTGTCCGTAACTACAGTTTTACTGTGGTGGATGACCATATCTATTACCGGGTAAATTCCCTGATGAATCCGGTGAAGCTGCCGGCAGCTACGGCGGAACGTGTAAAGGGTATGGTAGAGATCCGTGAGGTAGTCCGGGACTTGATCGCCCTGCAGATGGAAGAAAATGCAACGGATGAGGCGATACAGGAGCTTCAGGTCAAACTGAATCAGGTCTATGACGCTTATACGGAAAAATATGGGGTCATCGGAAGCAATGCAAACAAACGGGCATTCTCCGATGACTCTTCTTATTGTCTGCTTTGTTCGTTGGAGGATCTTAATGAAGATGGTACATTGAAACGGAAAGCGGATATGTTTACCAAGCGGACGATTAAGAAAGCAGTGGCTGTGACCAGTGTTGAAACTGCGGCGGAAGCCCTGACGATTTCCCTGAATGAAAAAGCAAGGGTTGATCTTCCTTATATGGCAGGGCTGACAGGTAAGACGGAAGAGAAAGTTGCAGAAGAACTGACAGGAGTAATCTTTCGGGATCCGGTCAATGGACAGTGGGAGACTGCGGATGAATATCTATCCGGTAATGTCCGGGAGAAACTGAAAACGGCAAAAATCTTTGCAGAAAACCACCCGGAATTTACCAGCAATGTAAATGCCCTTAAGCAGGTGCAGCCGGTAGACCTGGATGCATCAGAGATTGAAGTCCGGATCGGTGCCACATGGATCGCCCCGGAAATATACCGGGATTTTATGGAAGAACTATTTGATACCCCGGGTTATCTGGTCGGAAGGGTAATTGATATCCGGTATTCGGAAGCCAGCGGTGCATGGAATATCAGCGGTAAAAATGCGGACAGTGACCGGAATGTGCTGACCACAGCAACGTATGGTACCAGCAGGATCAATGCCTATAAGATTCTGGAAGAAACCCTGAATTTAAAAGATGTACGGATCTATGACACAAAGCTGGATGCAGAGGGAAATGAAATCCGTGTGTTGAATAAAAAAGAAACGATGCTGGCAACCCAGAAACAGGATGCAATCAAGGAAGCATTTAAGGACTGGATCTTCAGGGACCAGGAACGGAGGGAAAAACTGTGCCGGATTTATAATGAACGTTTCAATTCCATCCGTCCCAGGGAATACGATGGCAGCCATCTGACCTTTCCGGGAATGAATCCGGAAATAGAGCTTCGTCCGCACCAGAAAAATGCCGTTGCCCATCAGCTTTATGGGGATAATGTCCTGCTTGCCCATGTAGTGGGAAGCGGAAAGACCTATGAGATGGTAGCCGCTGCTATGGAGAGCAAACGTCTTGGCATTGCCCAGAAAAGCCTTTTTGTAGTTCCCAACCACCTTACGGAGCAATGGGGCGCTGAATTTCTACAGCTCTATCCGGGAGCCAATATCCTGGTGGCAACGAAAAAAGATTTTGAACCGGCAAACCGTAAAAAGTTCTGTGCCAGAATCGCAATGGGCAGCTATGATGCAGTGATCATCGGGCATTCCCAGTTTGAGAGGATCCCCTTATCGGAAGAACGCCAGAAAAAGATCATCGAAGAGCAGATTGAAGAACTGGAAGCCGGAATTCAGCAGGCAAAGCTGGAAACTGATGGCAGCCGTTTTACGGTAAAACAGCTGGAAAAGACCAAAAAGAGTCTCAGGAGGCGTCTGGAAAAGCTGGAGAACAAAGAGAAAAAGGATGATGTGGTAACGTTTGAAGAACTGGGGATAGACCGTCTGTATGTGGATGAAGCCCATTATTACAAAAATGCATTCCTTTACACAAAAATGAGGAATGTGGCAGGCATTGCCCAGAATGAAGCACAGAAATCGGCAGATATGTTCAACAAATGCCAGTATCTGGATGAGATCACCGGCGGGAAAGGTATTACATTCGCTACAGGCACACCGGTCAGCAACAGCATGACGGAACTTTATACCATGCAGCGTTACCTGCAGTATGGCAAACTGAACCGGATGGGACTGGGACATTTTGATTCCTGGGCTTCCACCTTTGGTGAGGTTGTGACCAGTATCGAACTGGCTCCGGAAGGTACCGGATACCGGGCAAAATCCAGATTTGCCAGGTTTTACAATATCCCGGAACTGATGAGCATGTTCAAAGAGATTGCTGACATTAAGACGGCAGACCAGCTGGAACTTCCGGTGCCGGAAGCGGAATATGAAACGGTGGTGTTAAAACCATCTGAACATCAGAAAGAGATCGTGGAGAGCCTTGGAGAACGTGCAGAGGTGATACGGGACGGAGGTGTGGATTCCTCAGTTGACAATATGCTGAAAGTGACCAATGATGGAAGGAAGCTGGCACTGGATCAGCGTCTTGTTAATCCATTGCTTCCGGATGATGAGGATAGTAAAATCTGTGCCTGTGTGGAAAAGAGCTTTGCTATCTGGAAAGAGACCGCATCAAAACGGTCAGCCCAGCTCATTTTTTGCGACCTCAGCACACCGAAAGGGGATGGGACATTCAATGTTTATGACGATTTAAAAATGAAACTTATGGCAAAAGGAGTACCGGAAGCAGAGATTGCTTTTATCCATGATGCCAATACGGAAGTGAAGAAAACGGAGCTGTTCAGTAAAGTAAAATCCGGACAGGTTCGTTTTTTACTGGGCTCTACCGCTAAAATGGGTGCCGGTACCAACGTGCAGGACCGTCTGATTGCCCTGCATCATCTGGATGTAGGCTGGAAGCCTTCTGACCTGGAACAAAGGGAAGGGCGTATCATCCGTCAGGGCAATAGGAACAAAAAAGTGCATATCTATCGGTATGTGACGGAAGCAACCTTCGACAGTTACATGTGGGTGCGACACGAAGTCGCTTAATTTAACTGTTTGGCGGTAACCCCGACCAAACCATCCATTCCGTTGGATGAAGCCAATATCCCCGGCTTTGCCAGTAATGGAATTGTTCGGAAGCGGATATAAACGGAACCCTATTTGGAGCTAATCCCGTGAGGGAGAAGCAAAACTGCCAGCTACAAGGCGGTTAGGGTGCAGGCTTTCTGATAGCATGGTTAATTAACTGAATCACCGTAAGCTTCGTTAAGGCTGAACAAGCCAAAGTAGCTGACAGGCTTGAACCAAAAGGTGTGCAGTTGGATATTCCTCTCCACGATAGGAATACGCGGACATAAGACTGCCGGAGTAGAGGTGGAACCTAAACTATCAATGATTGTTGATTAAGTGGAACGTGTCAAGCCCGTATTCTCGCCTGCAAAGGCAAGTGGACCGTAAGGGAAGCCGTTGGGAATGCGGGTAAAGGATTGCGGAGGAAGCGAATGCCGACCTTATAATGAGGATGGATAGGGGTTCAAAATTTGCCCCACCCGAAAGGGGAGCAGAATTCCGCATGGTGCTTAATTACGAGAGAGTTTATAGAATTTTTGAAAGGAGTAAGGCAAATGAACATGAAAATGTGTGCGACTTCTGACGTTGCAAAGGCATGGGGCAGCATCGACTGGAACAAAGCGAATGCATACGTTAAAAAACTGCAAATGCGTATCGTAAAGGCTCATCAACAGGGCAGAACCGGCAAAGTAAAGTCTTTGCAATGGCTGCTTACACATTCTTTCTACGGACGTGCTTTAGCTGTAAAAAGAGTAACGAGTAATAAAGGCAAAAAGACAGCAGGTGTAGACAAAATCTTATGGTCTACTCCCAAACTGAAATATGAAGCAATTCTCAGTTTAAAACGAAGAGGCTACAAACCATTACCGTTAAAGAGGGTATATATCCCGAAAAAGAACGGAAAAATGAGGCCGCTCAGTATCCCATGTATGAAGGATAGAGCGATGCAGACATTGTACAAATTTGCACTGGAACCGATTGCGGAAGTCACTGCTGACCCTAACTCCTATGGCTTTAGAGCAAAGAGATGTGTCCAGGATGCAATCGAACAGTGTTTTACCTGTCTGAATAAAGCAAAATCCCCTAAATGGGTGCTGGAAGGAGATATTAAAGGCTGTTTTGATAATATCAGTCACGAATGGATACTGAACCATATCCCAATGGACAGAGATATTCTGCGTAAATGGTTAAAGAGTGGGTACGTTGAGACCGGAAGATTATTTCTGACAGACCTCGGCAGCCCACAGGGTTCGTTATGTGGAGATCCACATAACGAACCTTATGCGGACACTTTCATTATGCTGAGTCGGCCAGCATAAATGCACTGTTTCCGGCATTTTCGTATAAATCACTCCGCATAATACTGCTTTCAACCTTTTAGTATGCAGGATAAATCCGTTCACTATAAGACTGATAATCGATTGGCTTTTTTGCTATGCTCTACCTATCAACTAACAGGAAGGAGAAGCAGCCATGACAATACAAGAGATCACGGACGGATTAAAAAATCTTTTGTTAGACAACCACTATAATCCAGTTACCGTCCAGTTTTATGAACGTGAATGGAAGAAGATCCAATCGTTTCTGCTGACAGAATACGGAGATGAAGTCTTCGATATGGAACGGGGGCTGGCTTATCTGGAAAAACAGTATGGATTCCAGACCAGATATAATGACGGAACCCTTTCACAGCAGCGGGTACAGATCCTGAGAGTCGTACATATGCTGGAAGATTACCGTCTCCACCAGGTACTGACCCGGAGATACTATGCCTCGAAAAATCCGATCCGGCTGAATCCGTATTACGCTGGTATTCATACTGGCTATTGCAATGCGCTTTTAAATTCAGGGCTCTCGAAAAGCACGATCGGTCATTATACGTCAATCTCTATGGTATTTATGGATTACCTTTCACAAAAAGGAATACGATCAGTCAGTGCTGTCTGTCTGGATACCTGCAATGGATATCTCAGGACATTAGCTGGATACAGTTTTAAAACAGTGGAGCAGAATGTCTGTGCGATACGCCACTTCCTCCGCTATCTCCAGGGAACTGGAATGGTTTCCGCAGACCTGGCTTCAGAGATACATATGCCAACGGTATCCAAAAAGTCAAAGATACCATCTGTCTGGACAACAGAGGAACTGCAGGAGTTGCTGCATGCAGTTGACCGTTCCAGTCCGATCGGGAAAAGAGATTACGCCATGATCCTGCTGGCATGTATTCTTGGGCTGAGGGTCAGCGATATCAAAAATCTCCGGTTTGGCAACTTCGACTGGAGCAATAAAAAACTCTCCATTATCCAGCATAAAACACATAAGCCGCTTTCCCTCCCTATACCGGATGCAGTAGGCTGGGCGGTCATTGATTATATTAAAAACGGACGTCCGAAGTATTATGATACGGATGTGGTTTTTGTAAAGCATATGCCGCCTTTTGACCCGCTTTCGGATAACGATCATCTGGAAAACCGGATTATCTTCCATATGCGCAAAGCAGGCATCCGCAGGGATAAGGACCGTCATTCGGGATTCCACTCCCTGCGTCACTGTGCAGGTTCCATGCTTCTGGAGATGGAAACACCACTCCCCGTTATTACTTCGATCATGGGCCATTCCGATACAGATGTAACAGGCATCTACCTGAAGACGGATCTGAAAAAGCTTTCGGAGTGTGTCCTGACTCCACCGGTGAACGCCTATGGGTGATTCGGGATTCAACAGCGTTTTCCGGGATGAATTCTGTGGACTGATCACTTTAAAACAGTCCCTGGGATTCAAATATGAAGCAGAGACTGCCGCATTCCGCAGGATCGATACGTTTTTCTGCCAACATCAGCTTACTGAAAAGAGGATTTCCCAGGATCTCTGTGATCATTGGTGTCAGAAACGCAGCTACGAAAGTGCAGCGAATCATGCCCACAGGATCAGCAGCCTCCGTGTATTCTGCAAATATCTCAACAGCGTGGGGATACCTGCATATATACCTCCTCATGGACTGACAAGGCATCCGGAGAAATATGACGCACATATCTACACCCCGGACGAGCTGGAACGCTTTTTTACTGCGGTTGATGCCAGCCAGTCTGTACCATCCGAGTGCCCCTACCGGGCCCTTGTCATGCCGGTGTTTTTTCGGATCCTTTATACAAGTGGAATGAGGGTATCCGAGCTGCGACTGGCAAAGATCCAGGACGTAGACCTCGCAAATGGCTATATCCGGGTCCTTTCGGGAAAAAACCAGAAGGACCGGCTCGTACCGATCCATCCGGATCTTGTTTCCAGATGTGTGGAACTGAAGGATCAGATCCACAGCAGCTCACCGGAGGATGAATTCTTTTTTCTGGTGCGGCCCGGGCGTGAAATGACACTGCAGAACCTGTACCATAACTTCCGGCGGTATCTGGACAAAGCTAGGATCTCTCATACAGGACGTGGTCCCCGCATCCATGACTTCCGGCATACTTACTGTGTGAACCTTCTCTTAAAGTGGTCAAAAGAAGGGAAAGACCTGCTGGCGTATCTTCCTTACATGCGTACCATGCTTGGGCACGAAAGTTTTGAAGAGACCGCTTATTATCTGAAACTGACGTCTGCAGCATTCCCGTTTGTTCGAGAACATCTGGAAGCGGCCTTTCCGGATATCATCCAGGAGGTGGCGTTCTATGAACACGAATTCTACTGATTTTGCCCAACTGGTCACAGGGTTCCTGACAGATTTCCTGCCGTTGCAGAGAAACTATTCCAGGAATACGGTTCTCAGCTATAAAGATGCCTTAAAGCTGTTTGCTGTTTTTCTGACCGAATACAAAAAGATCCGGCTTACAGATTTCACTATGCAAAGCTTTGACCGCGTTCTCATCATAGAGTATCTTGAATGGCTGAGAAACAGGGGATGCAGTGTTTCCACAGCGAATCAACGGCTGGCAGCTATCAAATCTTTTTCTGAGTATGCTGGTGTGCGGTGTTTGGAATACCTTGCGCCACTGCAGCTTGTGCAGGGAATCAAATCCCAAAAAGCCGCAATGCGTGAGATTGCTTTCCTGTCACCTGATCAGATCCGGGAGTTGATCAACTATCCGGATATCAATACGGAAAATGGACTGCGTCACCGGGTGATCCTGACACTTCTTTATGACAGCGGGTGTCGTGTGCAGGAACTCTGTGATATGGCGATCCGGGATATCCAGACTGGGGACAATCCCACAGTGCGTCTCCATGGTAAAGGGAATAAATACCGTACAGTAGCGATTGCCCGTAATACAGCAAAACTGGTTTCTGAATACATCAAACGACAGCGAAGGAATATTTCAACCGATCAGCCTTTGGTTGTCAACCAGAGACAGGCAAAGTTGAGCCGTGACGGAGTCAACTATATCATTCGGAAGTATGTACATGAAATCCGGAGTAAGGATCAATCTTTTCCAGAAATCCATGCACACGGTTTCCGGCACAGCAAAGCAATGCACATGTTGGAAGCCGGGATCAACATCGTTTACATCCGGGACTTCCTTGGCCATGAGGATATTTCCACCACAATGGTCTATATCAGGGCAGACAACCGTTTGAAAACAGAAGCAGTCAATAAACTTGCTCCGAAAGTAACCGGTGAAGCAGAATTCCCGGATTGGACGAAAGATACGGATCTCATGTCATTCCTGAATTCATTTAAGTGACGTATTATGCTGAGTCAAAAAGGTATAAATGCTGTTACTATGCGGTGTTTTGCCACTGACTCGGCATAATCACTCGCTTCGCATAAGGTTCGGCTATTTCACCAACTATCTGCAACATGGTGTTGGATGGTCTGGAAATCCAGATTAGGAAGAAATACCACAAAACTAAAAGGGATGGAAAAGCATATTTTCCAAAAGTGAACTTTATACGTTATGCTGACGATTTCATCGTCACAGGCGAAAGCAGAGAGCTTTTGGAAGCGGGTGTTCTCCCGATTATCCGGAAATTTTTATCAGAGAGAGGGTTGGAACTGTCAGAAGAAAAGACAGCGATTACCCATATCGAAGATGGTTTTGATTTTCTCGGATGTAATATACGGTGGTACAAAGACAAGCTTCTTACAAAACCATCCAAAAAGAACTATAAAGCCATTGTGAATAAGATACGGGGGATCATAAAGCAAAATCCATCTATGAAGCAGGAAGATTTGATAAGAAAGTTAAATCCGGTCATCAGAGGATGGGTGAATTTCCAAAAGTATAATGTCTCCTCGCAGGCGTTTGACAGGTTTGATTTCGATGTATGGAGATGTCTGTGGAGATGGTGCAAACGTAGGCATCCGAAGAAAAGCCACAAATGGATAGCTAAGAAATATTTCAGAAAAGTTGGCACAAGGAACTGGACATTCAGTGTAAATATGGCAGACTCATTTGAATTACATCTGATATATGCTACTGATACTAAAATAATAAGGTGGCTGAAAACAAAATCAGAAGCGACACCATTTGACGAGCGTTTCACAGAATATTTTGAGGACAGAGACACAAAGAGAATGCTTCGAGAAATCAATGGAAGAAAGAAATTAAATGCACTGTACAAAATGCAGAAAGGCATTTGTCCGCATTGTGGTGAACCTATCACAGTGGAACGGGGATTTCGAATCCATACGGAAGTGGGAGCAGATTTTAAAGAAAAGAATGTTTTATTACATGCTGATTGCCACAGAGAACTTCATTACTCGAAAAATGTTGATGAACTGGTTCTGCTAACGCAGGGCTTATAAGTGCTTGAGCCGTGTGAGGGGAAACTCTCACGCACGGTTCTTAGAGGGGAAGGCGGTAGTAATACCGCTGACCTACTCGACCAGCTGATCGAAAGCAAGCAGAAATTCATTTCCCAGATCATGACCAGCAAATCACCGGTACGAAGCTGCGAGGATGTGGACGATACGGCATTGTCCTATGCGGAAGTAAAAGCCCTGGCAACAGGGAATCCGGCAATCAAGGAAAAAATGGCACTGGATGTGGAAGTATCGAAGCTGAAACTGCTGAAAGCGAATTTTGTGAGCAACCATTACCGGCTGGAAGATGATATTGCAAAGAATTTCCCACAGCAGATAGCAGTACTTAAGGAAAGCATCGAAGGATACAAAGCGGATCTGGAAAAGTATCAGGCAAATAAGATCACGGATCCGGAGAAATTTGTGATGGAAGTCGGTGGCACGGTATTTTATGAGAAAAAAGAGGCAGGAGCAGCCCTTCTTGCTGTCTGCCAGTCCATGAAACAGGCAGATGCCATGATCAATGTCGGACAGTATCAGGGGTTCTCCATCCGCTTAAAGTTTGATTCCTGGAACAAGGAATTTATCCTTTCCCTGAAAAATGAAAATGTATATCGTGTCAGCCTTGGTTCCGATGAAAATGGTAATATCATCAGGATCAATAACGCATTGGAAGCAATTCCACAAAAGCTGGCAGAAGCAGAGCGAAAGCTTGAGACAGTGCAGGGACAACTGAAAAATGCGATGGAAGAGGTAAAAAAAACGTTCCCGAAAGAGGAAGAACTGAACCAGAAACTGGAACGTCTCTCGGAACTGAATGCCTTGCTGAACATGGATGAAAAGGAAGCTGTGATGGAGGGGGAAGGAGAGCAGGACGAGGAGAAAGAAGAACATCAGTCTCTTCATGACAGAATTACTGCCATCAAGCAGAACAGTCAGAGACAGGATGGAAAAGAGCCTGCAATGAGAACGACGGAAGCGTGTATCGGATAGTCTTTCGTATATACAACAGGAGAAAAATGTTGTAGAATAGGGGCATGGGGTTATGCCCCTTTAAATGAACAAATCGTTGTTTGGCGATTTGGTAAATCCCGATAAATTTATTTTATAGGGAACAGAAACTTTGAAGTTTATGGAGGTAATCCAGTGAAACATGAATGCAAGATAACTGTATTAGAGACAAAAGTATTTCCAGATTTACAAGAAAAATATTTGGCAGATCCGAAGTCGGGTCCATGTCCCTGTTTCAAAGAGGGAGATACATTCCTTTTAAAGAGGACACCAGAAAGGGACGATTTCTATCATTTGATGAATGGCAGATTTTGCGGTGAAGCATGGGATGCTATCAGTAGATATGTGTATACGGCATTGCAAGGTGGCTCCATCATGCACAAATGGACAAACGATGAGAGAATGATGATTACTTGCTGTAACGATGGAACAAGACCTGTTATTTTTAAGATTGAAAGAATTGATATTCCAGAAAACGAGGAAGAAAAGCAGTGGTTGGAAAAGCAAAATTTTAAGAATACTGCGGATGATGCTTATACGGGTTAACAACTTCTAGCTTTTTTAAGAGTTTAAGGAAACGTATTATTTGAATTTTGGGAGGGTAAGGTTATGACACTTAAAGATATAAGTAACGGTTCAGACTGGATAATGTGGGTGGTATTTTTTATTTTAGCTTTAATGAGTATAGTATTACTTACTGGTCGTGGTGCAGGTCTAATTGCAGGATATAATACAGCAAGTAAATCAGAAAAAAGCAAATATGATGAAAAGAAAATATGTAGAGTCACAGGAGCAGGAATGTCTGTGATAACTGTTTTAGTTCTTGTAATGGCGATATGGGAAGAAATTATGCCAGCCGTATTTGCATACATTTTTCTTGCAATTACGTTAATTGATTGTGTAGTTATGATTGTATTGATGAATACTGTTTGTAAGAGATAAATTTCAGTTTTTAGAGCTGAATCAACATTTAATGACGATGGAACTAAAAGTAAATAAATTCATTTATGTTTTATAACCGATATACACCGGCAGTGAAATACCTGCCGGTTTTTTCATGCCCGGAAGGAGGAACTATGTGAAGAGAACAGAAAAAGTATTGTTGATGGTGTTTCTGGTGATTTCGGTGATATGCGGGAAATTCCTCTTGGATTACTGGCAGGATTCTTATGATAACAGAAAGAATTACCGGGAGGTGGAAGAGATTGCATTTCCGGAAAAGACTACAGAGGAAGACGAGACAGAACCAAATGCAGATAATCCAATGACAGAGATAAATGACTTTGATTATCGGGCATTGTTGGATGAAAATGCAGATTGCATCGGTTGGCTGAAGATTGCTGATACCGATATCAGTTATCCGGTCGTGCAGGGTAAAGATAATGAGTTTTATCTCCACCACGATTTTCAAAAGAATTATGCCATCTGTGGGACACTGATGCTGGACTGCCGGAATGATATTGATGCTATGCAGGAGCATTTAATTATTTATGGTCATCAAATGAAAGATGGCAGTATGTTCAAACAATTAAATGGGTATAAAAAAGAAGAGTTTTATCATGAGCATAAGGGGATTACGTTATATTTAAAAAACCAGAAATATCAGTATGAAGTGGCTGCTGTGTATGTGACGAATGTGGCACAAAGCGGCGGTTATTATGATTATTTACACAAAGAAACACGAAAACAACAGATGGAGTATTTACAGAAAATGGCAGCTTATCAGCTTTATCCGACGGGGGTTACCGTCAGTGAGGATGATGAGCTGCTTTCTTTATCTACCTGTGAATATTCCAGCACCAACGGCAGGCTAATTGTACTTGCCAGAAGAATTTGACGATAGGGAGGAAAATGCGTATGGCAATGAACAGGATTATGACAATGGCAGAAAAAGAAATTCGGGACTATGCCCAGAGACAGATGGAGCGGGCAGAACAGCGGGAAAATATTGTGTTTACGGAGAAACAGAAAGAACAGGTTTTGGAGTATGCCGCTATGACCGGTGATGATTATGCTATCAGAAAAATGGTCAGAAACCTTGCAGACGCTGTCCGTTCCTCGGATGAAGAGAAGGTGGATGAAATACTGTGGGATGCTAGAGCGATAATAGATGCTTTTCCGGATCGTTCTGTAGGTATGGCAGAGCTAAAGGGATATGGCTATACCGCAGATGATATGCTTCCTCTTCGTCAGGAGATGGCGTTGGAGCTTCATCGTGTCGGGGAAAAGGTATACTGCCTGCAGTCAGATGGCTCCCATGGGGACTATGCCATCAGGGAGATGATATTGGAACATGAAGGTCTCTATGGAATTGAAAAAGATGCTTGGCAGCGTATGCAGGAGCAGGAGGATGAAATAGATTTTGAGGAAGTTGGATTGTATCAGCCTCTAATGATAGATCTTGATAGAGACGAAGCATTAAGGATGTTCAATGCGGGGGAGACAGTATTTCTGATTACCACCTATCCAAGACCGATTGCGGTGCGGGAACGGATGGAGATTGAAAGAGGACCGGAGCATTATCAGATGGAGAGAGAGGATGTGGAACGGATCAGGACGTTGGAAAAACGGATGCAGGAGTATCCACAGATAAAGTCACTGAAAGAGGCGAAACTTCTTCTGGGGACAGAAAACAGATATGGAATATACCAGATCACAGACGACAGTCCCGGCAGAGAATATGAATTTATGGATCTGAATTTTATTGAAAGGCATGGATACCAGGTGAAAAAAGAGGACTATGAGCTAATCTATTCCGATAAAATGTTTTATGGCGATACGTTGGATTCTCTGTATGAGAAATTCAATATTGCCCATCCGGCGGATTATACCGGGCATTCCTTATCGGTAAGTGATATTGTAGTCCTCAATGAAAATGGAAATGTAAAAGCATATTTTGTAGACAGTATCAGCTTCCGTGAATTGCCGGATTTCCTGCAATTGGAGCCGGAACTGAATCAGGAAGAATTGGCTTACCGAATCGGGGATCAATACTTTGCTATTCAGGTGGCAACGGAGGGGTATGATTATTCCTTTTACGATACGGAGTATAAACTCATGGACGGAGGGCTCTTGGACAATCCGGATATTTCTATGAGAGAGGCTGTTCAGGATATTTTAGAGGATGAAGGTCTGGTTCAGTTAGAACGGATACCGATGGAGTATGATGAACTGCTGGAAAAAGTAGAAAACGTAGAGGCAGAGATCCTTCAGGAAGCAAGAAGCCAGAGAAAGCGTGTGCCGGTTATTTCGGATCATACGGAAACGGAAGCCGGATTAAATGGAACGAGCCGTTCAGAAATCGAAGAAACTGTATGGGCGATTGCACAGGCAGAGATTATTGAAAATGACCTGGATGCCAGGATACAGGCCGTGCGTGTGTATGGAAGTCGAACAAGGGATGGGCTATACAATGAGGATTCGGATTTGGATGTGGTAATTGCTTATGAGGGAACTGTCCGTGAGGATGATTTATTTTCCGTGTTGAATGAAGCTGGGTATAAGGTCGGAAATATGAAAGTGGATATGAATCCGATCAGACCGGACAAAACTGGTACGTTAGAAGATTTTCTTGAAAAATCCGAACGGTATCTGGATGAAAAAACGGAGCAGATGAAAGCCAAAGGGGAGTACAAACCATTGGCGAAAGTAGAAGAGCTGGAGGAGGCAAATTACAATATGATCGATAATGTCCTGAACAATATGCCTCTGAAGAAAGAGCCTTATCTGGAATACTATGCTGCAGAATGTGATGAATACCATAGCCTTGGGAAAATATATAAGAGTACTAATCTGGATGAAATAGTTGCAAAATACCGGGAAATCATTGATGACCCAACATTAAGTTATTATGGAAACGGTATGGGAATTATCTACCGTGACCCGAATGATACTTTTTATGATGAGGCGGAGGTATCTCTGGTCAGCCGGAAAACGATCCGGGGAGACAACCTGGATGATGTGGCATTTCTGGCAGCACTTCCATTGGTACATGAGGCATTGGAAAAGATCGTAGAGGCGTTTCCGGATTTTCGATATTATCCCCCGAAGGAATTGAATGTCCATTATTATCCGGAGAAAATGACTGCGGATGAACTGGCTGCAGCACTGGATCAATTAGCGGAAGATTTTGACTTTTATAATTATCATGACAATTTTAGCCCGGAGGAAGATATGGTGGAAACTGTCGCATTGGAATTAAGATGTGGCTATGCCCATAAGTACATTCCGTTTTTGAAAGATATTGTAGATGAGGAATGTGGGGAGTCTTCACGGGCAGAAGAACTTCTGGAGAAACTGAAAGCCTATCAGCCTGAGATACCGGAGACAGCAGTACCGGTTGTCCGCATCAATTTCTGTGAGGATAAGGAAATGAACATTTCCGGTTATCAGAATCTGGGAAGTCTGGATGAAATAACAGCCAAAATGGATGAAGATCTGTCTTCAAAAGCGGACCCTAAGACAGGAATGCCGGAGAAAACAGTTCAGATGTATTTTACGATTTATTATCCGGATCATAACCAGATGCAGGAATTAAAAGGAAAAATCAATATCGGAGATGGAAACGGAGGTATTGTAAGCCAGTTGAAGAACCAGAATGAAATGAAGCTGCATGATGAAAGCTGGCTGAATTACCAGAAAGCAAAGGGTGAAGAATCCTTTCAGGCATATATGGCGGATCTTACAGATATGCAGGAGCATGTGCTGCCGTATTTGCAGAGTTTTTGCAGTCTGGAAGAGAAGACATTAGAAAAAGTAGAAGGAGCAGTTAAAGCATCTGTAACTGGAGAAAAGAAGTCACCTGAAAGAGCAATGTCCGATAAGGGAGCCCTAAAACAGGGCTCCCTTTTAGAAAACAAAAAAACAATGAAGAAAAAGAAATCCATTCATGAGCGATTGAAAATCAATAAGGAGATTATTGCAAAACAGCAGGGAAAAGATAGCAAAGCGAAAGGGGTTGAGCTTGCATGAGCATGTAGAATATAAAGAAACCTTGTCACATAAATATGAGAGAGATTACCATTGGTTGGGTAGTCTCTTTTTTTATTGAAATATAATCTCTTTATTTATGGTTAATTAGTTATTGAAAGTAATTTAACGTAACTGCTTGATAAAAAATAATTGACTTGTCTCATTTATTGGGTTAGAATTAAACAAACCTATAGAGAGTGCGTGAGAGACAAGCTCGTTGACCGCACAGCAACCTGCTTTGAAAGGTAAGGTGCTAATGCTTGACCGATGGGGATTATATTCGATTTTTTGTATCACCCTCGGTATCGATGGGTGTTATTTTTTGCCTCTTTTTAGGTTAAATCTATATTTTGGAGGTAAAGAATGAATACGATCACAGAATTAAGTAAAATGGATGGACGAGTGTATGTGTATTTAAGAAATGAAACTGTTGCCAAGAAGTTTCTTTTAGATGCTGAGGCAGAGGGTTTTTCTTTTGGTGATGGTGAAAAACCAACAAGTAAGACGATTAGTGATTTATATGTAGTAAATCGGGATTGGTCGTTGAATTATGTTGGATTTATTGGTCATATAGCATACAAGTCAGCGAAAACAGTTGGAAAGTCGGAGCTGATTAGGGTGGATTATGAGAAGTATGTTTTGGGATTTAGTGATTTTATTATTCAGTAACACAAGATGATTCTGTAAAATAGGGTACGTGTTATTAAGCGTTAAACGTGCATTAGAAAGTGTCCTCGGATTGTAAACATAGGGTCATTATGATATAATATTTTACAGATTGCAACATAAGTTATAGTTATTCTGCAATTTGTGTGAGGGTGATTGTATGGCCAATATAGCATATGTAAGAGCTACATCTGTTGATCAAAATGCAGATCGGCAGACAGAAGCATTACAAAAATATCACATTGATAAATGGTTTTCTGATAAGGTATATGAAAAAAATAAGACGGATAGAAAACAGCTACGGGATATGTTGGAGTGGGTAAGAGAAGGAGATACGGTTTATGTTTTTAATTTCTCAAGTTTGGCTCGATCTACGAAAGATTTATTATTTATTGTTGAGAAATTAAATGAAAAAAATGTTCATTTGATAAGCATGAAGGAAAATCTTGATACTTCTACTCCTAACGGAAAACTTATGGTGGCTATGATTGCAGATATCAATGAATTTGAACATCAGAATCTTCTTGAACGCCAGGCAGAAGGTATTGCCATTGCCAAGAAGAAAGGTGTTTATAAGGGAAGAAAACGTATTGAAATTAAAGATTTCGGAAACTATTATGATGCGTACATGAATAGAGAGATATCAAAATCTGGGATAGCAAAGAAATTAAATGTAAGCAGACCGACTGTGGATCGGTTAATTAAAGAGTATAAGGATGGTGTCAATGGAGATTGATATTAGAGAACAAAACATTAAGGATATCAGCCCAGACCTTTTAAAAATCCTTCTTTCTGATAAGACGACAAAGAAATTTATTCGTTGGGGAAGTGATAATTATATATCCTACGGAGCAGAGTATCATACTGATCAGGAAATGGTTCCGGATTTGATTACTGGTTCATTTTCTTGTGTAATTCAGCCAAGGATTTTGAAAACTGAAGGGGAAAAAATTAAGCGTACCAGAGATAAGGCTGAAGTATTTACACCGTCATGGGTTTGTAACGAACAGAATAATCTTATTGATGCAACTTGGTTTGGTTATCAGGATGTTTTTAATCATGCTGAGGATAAAACGTGGTGTAGTAAAAAAGAGCCTGTAAAATTTCCTAAAAATAAAGTTTGGAAGGATTATATTGATGCTAGAAGAATGGAAGTAGCCTGTGGAGAAGCTCCATATCTGGTAAGTCGTTACGATACTGTTTCTGGGCAAGAAATTCCTATTAGCGAAAGAATAGGTCTTTTGGATCGAAAACTTCGTATTGTAAATGAAAATGCAGAGAATGATGATGAGTGGTATGAATGGACAATCAGAGCATTTCAGAGCTGCTATGGATATGATTTCCAGGGTGATAATGTTCTTTTGGCAAGAGAAAATTTGTTATATACATTTATAGAATATTATCAAGAGCGAATGAAAAAAGATCCATCGTTGTTGCAGATAAAGAAAGTCGCAAACATAGTTGCCTGGAATATCTGGCAGATGAATGGTATTACTATGACAGCGCCTTTCAGTTTAGCAGAAACTGTTTATAAGCAGATTTCAATATTTGATTTATTGGAAATTGAAAATACGGAAGAAAAGCCAGAACCGGAGTTAGATGAAATCCCATGTAGGATATTTGATTGGAGATCGAATAAGAGCATCGAATTCCGGTCCATGGTAAAGGGGGAATGAAATCATGGATACAACTTTTAAGAATGCTTTTGAATATAAAGTAATCTATGTATTCACAATTGATGACCAGGCTCATAATGGTCTAGTCAAAATTGGAGATGCTACATTACATACAGTTACTCCGGTTGACCAGTTGACTCCAAATAGTCGTGAATTAAATCAGGCTGCTTTAAAAAGAATAAGAGCTTATACTAATACTGCAGGTCTCACTCCGCATCTTCTCCATTCAGAAATCGCCGTGAGAACAGTGAAAGATAAGAATGGGACATTGAAAATTGAAGCCTTCAGAGATCATCATGTTCATGAAGTACTGAAAAATTCCGGATATACTAACGTTCAACTTGGAGAATCATCAGGGAAAGAATGGTTTTCTGTAGATTTGCAGACTGCTCAAAAAGCCATTGATGCCGTTAAGAAGAATTATTCTAATTTGAGTAATTCCGATATAGTAAAACATTCGCCTATTATTTTCAGACCGGAACAGGCTGCATGCATTACAAAAGTTGTTAAACATTTTAAAAAAGCTGACCGTTTCTTAATTAATGCAAAAATGAGATATGGAAAAACTTTCGTTTCCTTGGAAATTGTTAAACAATGCAAATTCAAAAAAACTATTATTCTGACACACCGACCTGTAGTTGATGCTGGATGGTATGAAGATTTTACTAAAATTTTTTATGGTGTAGAGGATTATATTTACGGTTCAAAGGCAACTGGATATACTGCTGATAAGCTCCTTTCTTCCGGAAAGAACTTTATTTATTTTGCTTCCATACAAGACCTACGTGGCTCGTCAGAGGTTGGCGGAAAGTTTGATAAAAATGATATTATTTTTGATACGGTTTGGGATTGTGTAATTGTTGATGAAGCACATGAGGGGACTACTACGGCACTGGGAGAAGATACTGTAAAGGCAGTATTTAAAGATGGATCTGGAACTAAACTACTTGCATTATCCGGAACACCATTTAATATTTTGACTGATTATGATGAAAATTCTATATATACATGGGATTACATCATGGAACAGGAATGTAAATCTGAATGGGATAAATTACATTTTGGTGATCACAATCCGTATGATGAGCTGCCAGAGCTTAGAATTTATACATATTCACTTGGCGACGTGCTACATAATAGCAATTATATCACTTTTGAAGACAAGGCTTTCAATTTTCATGAGTTTTTCCGTACATTCACTGGAGATTTTAGTAAAGATTATGCAGACATGCCAGAAGGTGCAGAGGTAGGAGATTTTGTACATGAAGCAGATGTTTGGTCATTTCTTAATCTGATGACAACAGAAGATGAACACAGTCAGTATCCATATTCTAACACTGAATACCGTTCTCTTTTTAAGCATTCTCTTTGGATGGTTCCAGGTGTAAAAGAAGCCAGAGCATTAAAAAAATTGATGTTAAAACATGAAGTATTTGGAAATGGTATGTTTGATATTGTTAATGTGGCAGGTAATGGAGATGAAGAAGAGAAGTCCGAAGAGGCTCTTTCCAAAGTTCGTGCAGCAATTAAAGAGGCGAAAAAAAACGATACATATACAATCACACTCTCATGTGGAAAGCTGACTACAGGGGTAACTGTAAAAGAATGGACAGCTGTATTTATGCTCGCCGGATCGTATTCTACATCTGCTGCAAACTACTTGCAGACTATCTTCCGTGTACAGTCTCCGTGCAATGAAGACGGTAAAATAAAAGAAACTGCTTATGTATTTGATTTTGCGCCTGACCGTACACTTAAAATGGTTTCAAGTGCTGTTCAGGTATCTGCAAAATCAGGGAAAACTAAAATAGGTGATAAGCAGTTAATGGGTAAATTTCTCAATTATTGTCCTGTTATAGCTGTATCCGGGTCGGAAATGAAAGAATATAGTGCAACAAAGCTTCTGCAGCAATTAAAACGTGCATATGCAGATAAAGTTGTACGAAATGGTTTTGATGATACCAATCTTTATAATGACGAATTATTCAAACTTACTGACATTGATATTAAACGTTTTGATGATTTGAAAGGAATTATTGGTTCCTCAAAGGCAGCTCCAAAAGCTAATGATATTACTGTTAATGATCAGGGACTTACCAATGAAGAGTACGAAGAAAAGGAAAAACTTGAAAAAAAGAAAAAGAAAGAACTGACACCAGAGGAGAAAGCCAGACTTGAAGAACTGAAAAAGAAAAAGAAAGTACGTAATGATGCTATTAGTATCCTGCGAGGTATTTCTATACGTATGCCTTTGCTAATATATGGTGCAGATATTCCTTATGATGAAGAAATCACCCTGGATCGTTTCGTTGATATTGTAGATGATTCTTCTTGGAATGAATTTATGCCAAATGGAATAACCAAAAGTAAATTTAAAGAATTCCAAAAGTATTACGATGAGGAAGTTTTTATTGCAGCTGGACGGCGGATTCGTAATATAGCTAAAGAAGCTGATACACTTGATCCAATGGAAAGGGTAAAGAAAATCGCTGGATTATTTTCTTATTTTAAAAATCCAGATAAAGAAACAGTATTGACTCCATGGCGTGTCGTTAATATGCATATGAGTGACTGCTTGGGTGGATACTGTTTCTATGATGAAACATTTACTGAAGAAGGTAAATTGGATGAGCCAAGATTTGTAGATCGTGGAAAAGTAACTGCTGATATTTTTGGAAAGTTGGATAGCCAAATTCTTGAAATAAATTCAAAAACCGGTTTGTATCCATTATATGTGACCTATAGTGTGTATAGAAGAAAATTGCAAGAATTTGTTAATGAAGAACTCACAATAAAAGATAAGCAAGATATCTGGTTACAGACAGTAGACGAAAATATTTTTGTGATTTGTAAAACTCCTATGGCAAAGGCTATTACAAGAAGGACTTTGACGGGGTATAGTGGTGGGAAAATCAATGCTCACTATTTCGATGATCTCATAAATACAATGTCTAATAAGCCGCAAATGTTTTTGGATAAAGTTTTACGACAGAATTATTGGAAGAAAGGAAATAACGTTATGAAATTTGATGCAATTGTTGGAAATCCGCCGTATCAGATTTTGGATGGTGGCGGAAAAGGTTATAGTGCGAAACCGGTTTATAATTATTTTGTAACACAAGCAAAAGCCTTGAATCCAGCATATGTATCTATGGTTACGCCATCCAGATGGTTCTCTGGTGGAAAAGGTTTAGATCAATTTAGGTCGGATATGTTAGCTGATCGTTCAATGAGAAAAATCGTTGATTATACTGATAATGAAATGTTGTTTAAAAATGTCAGTATAGTGGGTGGTGTTAATTACTTTCTTTGGGATCGTGACTACAGTGGTGACTGTGAAATAACTTCAATACGTGGAGAAAAAGTTACTACAATGATGAGACCATTAAATGAATATGATATTTTCATTAGGAACAACGAGTCAATTAGGCTAATAAAAGAGATTGAGAACAGTAATGATGTTAAAATGGACACGGTTGTTTATGCTCGTAACGTATTCGGAATACCTTCTGACTTTAGGGGTAAAAATGCACCAACTACAGAATATAATATAGCTATGTTTTGCAGCCAAAAAAGCAATAGTATGACATCTACATATATTAGGATGTCTGATGTTATTAAAGAACATAGTTTAATCCCCAAATATAAGGTAATTATTGGAAAAGTTGTTCCAAGAGGTGGAGAAGTTGGCGTGGATCCATCAATAGGATATAGAGTTATCTCAACAATACAAGTGCTTCCACCAAATTCTGTATTTACAGATTCTTATCTTCTTTTGGCTGCTTTCGATACAAAAATAGAAGCTATAAATTTTGCAAAGTATTTCTGTTTAAAATTGCCCCGATTTTTATTGCATGAAACGTATTCTTCAATGAATATTTCAAAAGCAAACTTTAGATTTGTTCCATTTCTTAACTATACAAAAGAGTGGAGCGAGAATGATTTGTTTGAAAGATATCATTGCTCAAAAGACGAAAAAGAAATGATTACGTCTTTAATACGTCCAATGGAATATGTAGTACATGAGTAAGTGGTTTTAAGAAAAGAGGAATATAGTGTACGATATAGAAAAAGCAAAGGAATATACACGGGAGCAGTCTGATTGGATCGCTCATCGTAATGGGTATTTCTCAATGAAAGAATGCGTGTACTTTTATCATAAAGGGCAGGCTATATTCAATCCATGGTTGGATTTGATGGGAAATTCTATTGAAGATCCTTTTTCTTACTATGGAAAGGAGAAAGTGGATGAGTTCTGCAGGCGGATTGTTGCGAAAAAAGAAGGAATAATGCAGGCCCATCAGGTCACTGTGGATAGTAATATTTTAGAGTTTTTGAAGATGCTATATTTCGGAGTAACTGATAATCCGTTTGAGGCAGCCAGCCGGAGTGCGTATACGGATATGTGCAGAACTATTCGGTTTCATGGTAAAAATGGAGACGCTTTGAGAAAGTCTGTTGATGTTCTTTTGGAAGAAAGAATACCAGAACTGATTGACGTAGATAATTCGGAAAAATATACACAGTGGCATTATTCAATTTGTAAGCTGATAGTAGACCAATATGAAGCAGAGGGAATAGAATTCTATATCGGACAGGCACAAAAATGGGTGAATATGACGTTGAAGTATTTATATGTGCTTGTGCCGGATGTAGTGGAACCATTCTACCGTTTCTTACATATTCCATTGGACAATTATATTATGGATATCGCCAAGAAACAGTATGGGGTACCTGTTTTGACTACTGCTTGGAGCAGAATATCAGATTATCAGGTTTACTTGGATTATGAGCAAATGCTTATGGAAGTGATAGACGAGGTACCATTGGACTGGGAGTTTAGAAAATGGGTAGAATCTGCCCGTTTTCAGAAGTCTACTAAAAACAGCTGATACTGGGAGGTGCTGTATGCAGATACATTATTTTCAGAGATATCATTCAAAAGAGAATGTAGATACATCCAATACGATGCTGATGTTATCACGGTTATATAATTATAATGCGGATCGTTTTTTTCTGATGTTGAACTCACTTATTCTCGGAGAAAAAGAAAGTCCGGAAATTACATTTGATTTACAGGTCGCAGGCGATGAGAGTGTACCGGATGCAGTGATCAGCCAGAAGAGTTTTAAGATAGTTGTAGAAACAAAATTGTATAATCAGTTTACAAAGCAGCAGTTGGTAAATCATCTTAATCAGTTTGGCGCAGAAGATATTAAAGTATTGTTGACGATTGACCCGAAACCGATGAAGAGACAACTATCTGATGAGTTGGAAGAAGAACTAAAAAAGTTCAATAAAGAGAATATGGATCGACTTGTTCACCCGATTAAGCATGTAAATCTGACTTTTGAGCAACTTGTAGAAGCAATAGAAGAAGTGATTGATGAGAGAGATACAGAAATCATGGCTGTCTTGGAAGATTTCAAAAACTATTGTTTTGATGAGAAACTGATACCGGACCGCTATAAATGGATGAGAGCAATAGTGGCAGGAACGACGTTTCAGGATAATCTGGATCTGAATCTGTATTATGATCAGGCTGAACGAAAATATTCTGATCATGGATACGTGGGACTCTATAAAGATAAAAGTATCCGGGCTATTGGCAAGTTGCAAAAAACGATTCTAGCCGTAGAAGTTAATGGTGAGATGACATATCATTCTGAAAATAGTGAACCGGTCAAACAGGATGAGGTAGATAGGATTAATGAGGCAATTCATCGTGCAAGGGACTATGGATACAACCTTCGGTCAGTATGTCATAGATATTTTATGGTAGAAAAGTTTTATCCAATAGATTTTAGAAAAAACAGTAAAAATCCAATCCAAAAGAGTAAATTTTTCAACCTTGCGGAAATGTTAAAGTATAAAACAATGCCGGACACTGAGAAAATTGCTTCTGACCTGGACGGTAAAACTTGGGAGGAACTTCAATAATTTCGGGGAGGTATGTTTGGAATGGGATATTTAGAGCAAGTTAATGCTTTCGCAACGAAATGGGTTGATAAATTCAGAGATCAAAAAATATCATATACAGATCTTGTCGATCATTATCTGGCGGATGAGTGTGAGGCTCTTGGATTTCAAATGGATTGCGGACATTCTTTCTCTGAAAGGTATGGAAAAGCGGAAAGTAAATATGATGAGCTTGATAAGGTTATTGATGAAGTAAATGATATTCAGCTTCTTGGTTCAGCCATTTATTCCCGATGGAGATACTTTAATCATTGGGCATATGATGCAACATCAATCTTGGAATTTGAAAATCGTTCATGGTTTATTCTTGCGTTGAGCCGTCTGGCAGTATTATCGGGGGAAAATCCTTTTATTTTCAAAGGAAAGCCCAAAAAAGTACGCATAGTTTCTAATCGTCTGGGGTATGGTCCGTGTCCGGAACCGGATGAGGAAGTAGAACAGCATCTAACCATCAATTCAGAAGGACGGGTATGGTATTCTGTATATGTGGTTGGACATAGACGTGATGGGCATTATGAAAAGTCCAGAACAAAGAATTTTAAATTGGAAAAACGAACTGCAGAGAGAGTACTGGAGGCAGTTTCTGATTATTTCAGCGAGGGCTATATAGAAGTCTTTGCAACTGACGTTGGGGACTGGAGCTTGGAGCTAACAAATACAGAAGGGAAGATATTTAAGTTCCGTGGTTCTTTATGTTCTGAATTTGAAGTACAGGGTGAGGATCTCTCTGAGCTGATACGTGACAGCCTGGGAATGCCAGAGCTTTATGTGTTTGATGGAAATTATAAGCCAGATATCGTAAATAGAATAGAAGTAGATTATCATAGGATTACCCAAATAATGCCGAAACAATCAGCCGTAGAATTGGATAGAGTTGTCTGGAATTATACAGAATCTTTAGTCATAGACAGAAACCAGGAAAGTATCGAACAGATTCAGAATATCGGAACTGGATGTTCGGTTTCACGTAAATATATGGTTGAGGACGGAATTGACAGCCTGCTGGATGATTTGGATGTAGATGTACTGTTTGGACACATTGAAGGAAACCCGGTAGATGTAGTAGATGATCCGAATGAAATCAGAGATTATACTATCAAGGTTATCACGAAAAAAGGAAAAGAAAAAATAATCCGGGGAACTTATGACAAAAAAGGTCTGCCCGATGGTTGGGAAGTGTTTATTGATAGTGTTTTTGAATTTATGGCTTTCTATGGCTGGGGAGAAATCATGGATCCGTCTGTTTATGGAAGGATAAGGAGATGCCGTAGCGACATAATATTCTGTAGTGTGACATTTGAGGAGGGATACAAAAGATATTATTATATTGCGGATGATGATTCCATTGAGGTTGGGGATTTTGTAATTGTTCCAGCAGGGAAAGATAATCACGAAGCAGTAGTGGAAGTTGTGAAAAAGGAATACTTTTCGGAGAATGAAGTGCCTCTTCCGTTGGATAGAACAAAGCACATTATCCGTAAATGCACAGAATCTGATTTGAATTTGCCAGAGTAAAAGAGGTATAACAGATGAGTGAAAAGCATAAGTCGTCATCTGAAGAACAGGTGATTGCAGAACAATATATTTTTGAGGCTATTGAGAAACGGCTCCAAATTAAATTAGAGCATAACAGAAAGATATATCTTGCAGATAATCCATTTACATACATGCAGCCTGATTTTTATTCAGAAGAGTTATGTATTGTGGGAGAAATCTTTTCTCATATTGGAAAACCAAAGAAAGCACAGAATAATAAAATTGCAAATGATATTTTGAAAATGCTCTTACTGGATAGGATAACCGGAAAAACATATCGGAAAATCATTGTAGTTTGTGATGAGATAGAGTGGAAGAAATTAAATGGAAAATCTGTTCTGGCAGAAACTATCCGCCAATTTGGGATAGAAACTATAAAGATTGAAATTGAAGATGAGATGAGAAATACTATATTGGAAGCCCAGAAACGTCAGACTATGGTGAATGCATAGGTTAAAACAAATAACAGATCAATATGTGTATTTGTTATTCATAAAGGAATAAGATATGTATGAGATTAAAGAACAGCTGAAAAATTTGAAATTACCGGACATTTGCGTGTCTGATGGGAAAGAATATTTCTTGGATCCGGTGCGTGACAAAATGATATTGAAAACCCCGGAAGAAGAGATCCGGCAGGAGATAATACAATTTTTGTTAAAGGTGATTCATGTGCCATCTAATATGCTGCAGGTGGAAATGCTTTTATCAAAGTATGGTGTGGACAGCATAAGACGTGCGGATTTGGTAATTGACAGATATACAAAAAGCAAAGATGTAATTTCGCCATTAGCAATTGTTGAGTGTAAAGCACCAGAAATTATGCTGGGTGATGCAGAAATTCAGCAAGTATGTGATTATGCAGATTGCCTTGGGGCAGATTATATTGCGGTTACAAACGGTATAGATATGATTGTTGCAAGGTATAGTGAAGAGAGAAATCAGTACATAGAGCTGAAATCATTTCCGGAATATGAAACCATGTTAAAAGGAGAAGGGGATGTGCTGCTGGTGGAGCCTCCAAAACCCCGTTTTTCGTATGATGAGTTGGAGAACAATAGGGATTATTATTGCGGTTATGAATTTAATCCGGATACTCCGGTATCAATGAGGTCATTTTTGACAAATCTGTGGGAATGCTTTCTTGATACCAGTCATAGTCTGCCGGAGAGGGAGTATAAGATTTTCACGTTGCTTAAGGATTATGGTATTAGAATGTTATCATGTGGAAATGCATCCGGTGGAACATATCAGGGGGCATATAGATCATTCCTGATAAAATATCACGAAAAGACTTTTTTTATAAATTTGAGTTTTTTTGATTATGGAACATCTACAATTCTTACAGTTTCAGTGGATCAGGATAATCATAGACCGCATAATGCACTGCAATATTCTGTTGACAAAAGTATTGTTCGGATTGGAGAAGCGTATCATTTTTACCATAATGGCAGAATTACTGTTGGAAAAATTGGAAGTGGCAAGTCTGCTGAACTAAAAGAATTACTTGAAAATCTATATCCTGTTATTATTAAAAATGGAAAAATAGAACTGGGAACGGTACATAATAAAGAATTATTGTATATGGATACGCCTGAAATAATTACTCTGGTGGAAAATTTATTGTCATATGCACTGATAAGGGATGAGTACAGGGAGATATGTAAAAGGAAAAGAGAATTTGATAAATAAGAGAAATAATTGTCGAAATCCGGCGAATCATGTCATTCATTGTTATTTGACATTGAGTTCATATCTTTGTACAATTTAGTCACCAAATTGGTGATCGTATAGTACAGGAGGATGAAAAAGAATGGATTTGCTTACGAGAGAAGTATTGAACCAGACAATAGCGGAAGCTATTGATGCAACCAGAAACAAGATTTGTGCAGAAGATGAGATATTTCAACAAGATGAGAAAGATCTGGATGAATTGACAAAGAGAGTTATGGATCTTGATTTGCCGGAGCATGACAGAATGATAATCAATGACTATATTGCCTGCTTACAAACAGTAGATTGTCGGTATGCGGATATTTCGTATATGGCTGGTATTGAAGATGCCATTACTTTCTTAAAGAAGATGGATTTGATAAAAAATACAATTGAATAGGCATTAAGAGCTGCTTTTCTTTTTTTTACCCAAATACTCAAGCATACTAGAGTATTTAGATAAGTAGTATGGTTCTAATCTTTTCGCTGATTTGTGGTTACAATGAATGTAAAAATAGGTCAGAGAAGAGGTGTAAAATACTTGCGTATAGAAGAGTATATTCCAAAAAGAATCTCTGAATTATGCAGAAAACGTGGGTATTCTAAATATCGACTCTCACAGCTTACGGGAATGTCGCAGACAGCATTAGGAAATATAATGTCCAGAGACAGCATTCCGACGATTCCAACGCTTGAGAAAATATGTGATGCATTTGGAATATCGTTAGCTCAGTTTTTTGCAGGAGACAGTGGCAAATTAGATTTGACATCTGATCAAACAGAGTTATTGGATATATGGGATGGATTGGAAGTTAAAGAAAGAGAGATTGTGTTATCTCTTATGAGGAGTTTAAAGAAATAAGAGCAGTTCAAGAAAAAATTGGACTGTTCTTTTTTTGTGTAATAGGAAAGTTCTCCTGCCGGAGAACTCTTTATAAGAAAAAGCCCGCGCGGAGGCGGGCAGAGAAAATAAAGTGACGTGTTAGAAGATAAAAAAACCATCTTCTGCATCCTCACCGAATACATCTTCATGTAAAAAATAATCCATATCGAGAAGGTCACTGTCACGCATACGTTTAATCATACCTGCTGTCATACCTTCAGGTGGATTTTTGGTGTATTTTTCTCTGAGTTTCTTTACAAGTTCTTTTTCTGTAATAGTGTTCATAAGTATAGTCTCCGTTCGGAATAAGATAAGGTGATTGTATCACAGAACAGAGAACTAAGATATAGTTTCTTATGGTCAGGCAGGTGAACGACAAGCATGTTTAGCCATAACCCTTTCATACATTTCTTGCAAAGAAACAGGTTTGTGATTGTAATAAATCTCAAGAACAGACATTATGTTTCCACAATGCGAGCACTTTAAAGGATCATATCCAAATGAGGATAAAATAGAAGGCCGCCATTTGTTAAAACTGAGAAGGATGTGGTGCTTTTCTTTTGAAATGGCACGACGTATCCGCTTATCGCTGTTACGATGACGAGCATAAATGCCGTAATAACGTATCATTTTAAAATGTTTTTCAGGGATATGCCGAATGAGGCGTTCAATAAACTCTAATGCAGGAATGGATTCAATCATGAGTTTATTATCTTCATGTCTGTTGTAATGAAAAGTAACAGTGTCTCCATCATAAGAATCAATACGTGAAGTCGCAATGACAGGACGACCAAGATAACGCCCAATGTATTTAATAACTTTATCAGGTTCACAATCCTTAGGTTTGGCAAAAACATAGAAACCATCTGGAGTGATGCGATAAATGAGAGCTTTTGTAGGTTTAAAGGAATTACCGAGTTTTTCCTGCATGATATTTAAAAGAGCAGTACGGAAAGCGAAACGAAGAAAAGAAAAGTTAAAATGTCCGAACCGACGCCAGGCAGTATGATTTCCTGCAGCACCTTCAGAAATCAGACAATGAATATGAGGATTCCATTTGAGATCACGTCCAAAAGTATGAAGGACAGAGATGAACCCAGGTGTAAAAGACTCGGATTTGTTTTCTTTATAAAACATACGTAACACAACACTTTGGACAGCAGAAAAAAGACAGTTTAATAGAGAACGGTCTTCAAGAAAAAAGTGGCGAAGTTCTTCTGGAATCGTAAAAACACAGTGTCTGTGTTTACAATAAACCAGTTTAAAAGACATAGAGGTAGTGCGGTCAATGGAGTACATGTTTCCACAAGTAGGGCAGAATCGACTATGACAGCGAAAAGGTACGAATTTGTAATTACCGCATTTATCACAGATGTACATTGCCCCACCGAAGGAAGAGTCGCCACAGTTAAGCATCTTATTTACATTCTCAATGATAGATTTGCGAGGATGTAAAAGATAAATCATTTCTTCATAATGGTCATTAAAAATTTCCTGTAAAATGTTCATATGACTATTATGAAGGAAATAAAGAGAAAAAGAAACCTACCCCTCAAAGATTGAGGGGCAGGGGAGTTGAAGTGTCATAGACACTATTTTTATGTGTTGGAGAAGGTAGGAATGAAGAAAAAAGGAATACTTGGTGCAATTGTGATTGCACTGCTTTGTACGGGATGCGTACATAAATTGAATATGGTAACAACAAAAGCAGAGAATAATTTTCAAATTCCGGATGTAAAATCTGAAATTAGCCAGAAAGAGTGCTGCATTTGCGGAAATAATGAAAGAAGCTTGATGCCATATTACAGAAAATCGGGAATGTTGGGTTTAGTATGTTTGAATACAATGGAAATATCAACATTAGATACTCGTGTATATTCTGATGATGGTACGGAAATCATCAGTGATGGGGGATTAAGTATTACGTCATCTTCACATGGAGAGGAAGAGTGCAGTTTCCAGATCAATGGGATGCCCAACCATGGGATTTTTGAGGGTAAAGTGAATTACGGAGAAAAGAGTATACCGGATTTTGAAGTGATAAAAAAATACTTGTGCCAGGATTGTCTGGATAAAGTCCTTTCCATGTATCAGGATGAAATGGAATGGAGCGATTCCAAGGGTAGATTTCCGGAAGTATGTATTGTGGATTTTCAAACAAATGAACTGTATACATTGGGGAAAAGCCACACGGGGTATTGGATAAGAGATTATTGGATACATATTGATCACGATGATGACAGTAGCAGTATAATGGCTATATATGCACCAGAGGATAAAATGGATAGCGGGAGTGAAGAGAGCCGATGAAAAAAACAAAAGATATTATTTCTCAGGAAAACAAATTCTTGCGATTGTGTGGAGATAACTATAGAGATAAAATCAAGAAAAGAATTCCGATGACAGTCGGGGATTTTAATAAATTTATGTACTTGTTTGATGCGTTGGGATTGAGCGAGTATTCGATTTATTTCTCCATGGAAATGTTTCCGGAGTTGCTGGTAGAGTATGGAGAACGAAGTAAAGATTGCGATTGGGATATAGGATATGGGGAGTATGATTTTCCTGTAGAAGAAATGGTGTCTATATGCGACGAATGGCTGCAAGAGTTTTGTGATCAGATGCCATTAGAAAGCCAAAGAAAGAAATACCGGAAAGTCTTTGAAATTGATGAAGAGTAAAAAATGAGCTAGGGTCAGTGATGTACAGTGTATTTGACCTTAGCTCATTACATATGGAGATTATTATAAATCATGTTCCTTTTGTCGGCGTTCAGTAATATCTTTGAAATGTGCGTCATTGGATAGCAAGGTGTTGAAATTGGCAGTTATGGTATTTAATGTTGAGTGCCTTTTTTCTAAATCTTGCTTTTCCTTGACAGCAGAGGAACGTTCATTTCTTAGATTGTCAATTTTTTTCTGCAGCCTCTCTGGGGAAGGTAATTTTGTAATGCCCAGCTCCTGTAATTGCTGTTTTAAGGAATCATGCAGTTTGTATTCCGACTGGTGAGCAGCTTTATATTTCTGAGGATCCGGTGCTGTTTTTGCATCTTCAATTATTTTTCTGCAGGTACGATAGGACGAACAATGCTTCTGAATAAGTTCCTGATGGGATATTTCAGAGATTAATTCAGAAATTCGCTGTTCCGTAGCAATAATAGAATTATCAATATCAGCAATATGCTGCCTAAAGTCTTCGTAATTCAGCAAATTGTTTTCGGATAGATAGTTGAAGGTTCGGGCTGCTTCTTTCAGATTATTGAGTTGTGCCCACCGTTCAAATCCGGCACGATTGCCGGTACTCACGTAAGCAGAGATATTGACAAAAAGTCGTACTTCTCTGGAGACGTTACGTGGAGATTTTGTTTTATGCCGGTTTTTCTCAAGGCGGAGTAATACATTTTCTTCCGTATAATAGCTACCCAGAGATTTCATATTTGTAAAGTTTTTTTGCTCCGGTGCCCGGAAAGCCAGGTTCTTTCCCTGACGGATCTCATATCCGGCAAGCTTCATTTTTTGAAGAAACTCATCATAGTTGATAGAGGACCAGATTGCTTTGTCTACAGCGACTTTTAGTTTTGCTTTCCAGCTGTTTCCGCGATGGTATTCCATATTTTCTTTATAAGATTTCCCTTTTTCGCCGGTTGGCATACTGGTGACCAGACCGTTTTCCTGACAAATACGGTTGCTGATTCGGCAGATTTTATGATAGCTGCGTTTGTTGGAGACATATTTATGGTGGTCAACAAAGCTGGTAGCATTAAAAATGATATGGTTATGAATATGGTTCTGGTCAACGTGGGTGCTGATGACATATTCATATTTCTCTTTTAGTACTTCGTCAGCAAATTCTTTGCCGAGCTTATGTGCGGTTTCAGCATCAACCTCTCCAGGCTTAAAGGATTGAATTAAATGAAATGCCAGATTGTTACCTTTGTCCATCACGTTCTTTTTCCCTTCTTCTCTGGTGAAAGCAAATTCCAGATCAGCAGATTCAGGGGAACAGGCGAAACTGGAAATCAATAATTTCTCTTCGGTTTTGCCCGGATTCATAATATAGTCCAGTGCTTTTTTGTCAGTTACTTTAATGGGGAAGATTTTAATATATGCCATATCTCGTTTACCATCCTTTTCAATTCTTCCATTTCTTCCGGGTACAACTCACCAGTGGTGTTTACCTTTTTTGCAATTTGATTGATATTTACACCGATTTTGTGCATCTCTTCATACACCTGCTTGATCGGGGTTGTGTCAGTGTTGATGATATAGCCGTCGATAGCCATTTTTCTAAGGTAGGCTCCCATGTTTCTGGTCTTTGACAAAATCATCTTTTGACGGATCAGCTTCTTTTCCTCTGGAGTAACACAAAATAAAATTTGAATGTTTCTTTTTCTGTTTGACATGTCGTTTCTCTCTTTCTGTACGTAATTCGATTTTGGTTGTTTCTAGGTTTTTAATTTAGGGCAGGGTTCCCTAAATTGCCATTTTTGCGGAAGTGTATATACACTTCCTGTCCTTGCTATTTAGCCGGCGGTAGAGCCGCCGGAAGAGTACCTCTTGAAAAGAGATCCCTATAAATAACCTACTGGGAGAAGAAAAAAGAGACATCATAGGGAAAAACTATTCTATTAGAATTAAAAGCGTTGTTTGGATATGATATCAGTATTATAATTGTTACACTGATATTAGATATACAAGGGGGAAAGAAACATGGATGATGGGTTAGAGAGCGTAAAATTATCTTTGGAAAATATCAATGATTTGAGAGATGTTAAAGAAAATCCAGTGGTAAGTTCGGTCCTTTTAGCACCAATAAAAGCAATTCCGGTTATTGGAGACTTGTTAGACTCTTCAATAGATAAATCTTTGGAAATCTTTCAACAGAAAAAAGAACAAGAACTGATAGACATGATCTTAAAAAATTCTCATTCTATTACATCTGATATGGTTAATGATGTCGAATTCATTGTTAACTATGCGCGAGTAAGAGAGGCTGTAAGAAGGCTTGCAACTAATGATAAGGTCAAATTTTTTGGGAATCTTATTCGAAATGGTTATCTGTCAGATACACATATTCAAAGTAGCGTATTTGATGAATATATAAATATATTAAATAGTATGTCATATCGTGAAATCTTATATTTGGTTGATTATAAAAAGTATTGCGAAGATTGTTCCAAAAAGAGTAAGTCATCAAAAAACATTTCTGGACGTACATATAATAATAAGTTCCCTCAGTTTTGTAAGGATTATTCTCAGAAAAATAATATTACTCAAAGAGAAATAAATTTTGTGTTTATGCATCTTAAACAAACAGGATTTGTAGAGGAAGAATTTGAAACAGAATCTGGAGATGTGGATGAAGATGATAATACATTTAATTCACTAAGTGTAGATAGCACAGGATATTACATAACTAAAGATTTTTTGGAATTCTATGAAATGGTTTTGAAAATGGATGAATAAAAGCAATGTAAGGAGCTTCTGCTGTCAAAAAGGAAGCTCCTTACATTATTAAAATAATTAACAAGATTCGGTATAGGGTATTTTGCCAGCAGCTCTTTCAAGCTTTTTTAAGAAGTCGCCCTGTGACACTACAGGAGATTCTACTTTATACCCCTTTCGCTTTAAAACCCGGAATTTGAAATCCAGCATTTCAAATGGAACGCACAATTTTTTGGCGACGTCAAAGAAAAACAAATCATCATTGAGCAGAGCCAGAACTTGTTCATCTGGCAGGAGCAATTCGGCAGCAAAAATGTTTGCTTCATATTCTTTATGGTCCGTATTATCAAATAAAGTTACCTCATGAAAAGGTGCACTGGCTGCAGAGTCTGCATGTAATACACAGTGCCCCAGTTCGTGAGAGAGAACTACTTTCTGTAATAGTTCTGGAAGATCACTGTTGATTGTGATATGTTTCATTCTCCGTGAAATTAGAAAAAACCCCTTGCAGCATCCTTCATAGATTCCCATTGGGCGTAACTTTACTGTAATTTTCATTGCCTTAGCTAAACGAAAAGGATCAGTTTCATCATATTTGTTTTGCAGCTGTTTGACTGTGTCAGCTATTGTTTCAATGGTCAATCGAATTCACATCCTCCCTGTTTTATAGTAGATAGGATTTCTCACTATCAGTGTAGTATAAAAGCTGTCCTATAAAAAGGATAGCGGGAGGATTACTTATCAATAGATGCAAGGTTTTCAGATTTTTTTCTGCCGAAAGTTTCTTTCGCAGCTTTTTTACAATCAAGATATGCTTCCATCACAGCCTGAAAATATTGATCTTTGGCTTCTTCACTTATGCTGCCTCCGGCAAAAAGTGTCTGGTTTTGTCTCAGCATTTCTTCCAGATTAAGAGAATCTTGCTTACTGGTCATCTGACGCATTTCTTCAACATAGTCCATCCGATCAAGTCCATAGGTCGGGTCTTCGATGGAATCGTCCTTCAGATACTCGGTTGATACATTTAATGCTTTTGCCAGCTTATAGAGTTGCGCTGATTGGGGAAAGCGTTCTCCAGCTTCATAAGTAACGATGGTACGGAATCCAATCCCAGCTTTTTCTGCCAGTTGCTTTTGACTTAATCCAAGTTGTCCTCGATGTTCTTTTACTTTCTCTTTAAAGGGTTTCATAATGCGCCTCCATTTCTAATTTGCTATTTCTTGCGAATAGCATCTTGACAATCATGCTAATAGTTGCTAGAATACGAATTAGCAAGAAGTGGCAATCTGTCGTAACTATAAGCAAATTATAGAATGAACAAAAGAAAAAGTCAATAATAAACTTGCTATAAGTTGCTAATATTGATTGGGCGGTGATGATATGGAACGTACAATACTTCATTCTGATATGAACTGTTTTTATGCAAGCGTAGAGATGCTGCATCATCCGGAATTAGCGGGAAAGCCATTAGCGGTAGGAGGAAATCCGGAAGCAAGGCACGGAATTGTTCTTACAGCAAATTATATTGCAAAAAAATCTGGCGTGAAAACAGGAATGGCATTATGGCAGGCAAAGCAGGTTTGTCCGGAAATCATTTTTGTGCCTCCAAGAATGGATTTGTATTTGCGATTTTCAAGAATGGCACAAGAAATCTATAGTGAATATACAGATTTGAGAGAACCATTCGGAATTGATGAAAGTTGGCTGGATGTATCTGCCAGCACTTCGATAAAAGGTGATGGAATGAAAATTGCAAATGAAATCAGTAAAAGAATAAAGCATGAGTTGGGAGTCACGGTCAGCATTGGTGTTTCATGGAATAAGATATTTGCAAAACTTGGCTCCGATTATAAAAAGCCTGATGCCATTACAGAGTTCTCAAGAGAAAACTATAAAAGCCTTGCCTGGAACCTTCCGGCAGGAGACTTGATTTATGTCGGGAGAAGCACTAATAAAAAACTGCAGACTTTAGGAATCAAAACAATTGGTGAACTTGCAAATACGGAACCAGCTATATTGGAGAGCCGTCTCGGAAAGATGGGACTGGTATTACACACATTTGCAAATGGCTGGGACGAAACGCCAGTTTGTGTAGAAGGGTATCAAGCTCCAATCAAATCTATTGGAAATAGTACAACGACGCCAAGAGATCTGGTGAATGATTTGGATGTAAAGATTATTTTGATGGCTCTGTCTGAAAGTGTAGCATCCAGATTACGTGAAAATGGATTTCAATGTAAGGTGATTGAAATATCAATTCGTGATAATGAGTTATATCATTTTTCAAGGCAATGCAAATTGAAGCGTCCAACCAATATTACAGATGAAATTGTTCAGGCTACATATCGACTATTTAAAGATAATTACAGATGGGAACACCCTATTAGAAGTCTTGGCGTCCGGGGATGTGATCTGGTATCAGATGATATGCCGTATCAGTTGGACTTATTTATGAGTGAACAGAAAAGAGAAAAGTTGGAAAAGATGGATCAGGTAGTGGATGAAATCCGAGCCAGGTTTGGATACCAAAGCATTCAAAGAGCTTTCGTTTATCAGGATAAGATCCTGGCACAATTAAATGCAAGAGAGCATACGGTTCATCCGCAAGGTTATTTCCACGGATAGGGGAGGCAAGGTGTTTTTGAGTGATGGATAAGGTATATGTTGATGTCCTGGCAGTATTTAGCCGGGAAGGTGAATTGATTCCTAAAGCGTTTGTTTGGGAAGACGGGCATCGGTATGAAATTGATAAAATTTCAAAACCAGAAAGATGTGCGAGCAGGAAAGCTGGTGGTACCGGTTATCGCTATACTTGTATGGTGGAAGGTAAGATATGCCATCTCACATATGAAGAAAATTATAAATGGTTTATGGAACGAAAATAAGCTATTCCAAAAGGATGCCCTAAAACAGGGCTCCCTTTGAAAATAAAAAATAGTCAAAACAGAAACATCAGTAGTCGGGGATACATCCTTTCCCGTGAGAACCGGCTGCTTTACATATATCATATAGTTTCCGGTCAGCCAGAAATGAAAACAATCCCACTGTAGAAATTTCTGCGGAAGCTGCATGACAGTGATGTTCAGCGCAGCAGTTATTGCTGAGAAATACTTTATGATTGGTCTGACTGCAGGTGCAGTCGGGAAGGAGGACAATTATGCAGACAATATTTGATACATTAGATGAAGTTGAACAGGTAACAGAAGGAATGTATAAAAACACAGAAACTTTGCTTGATTTGTATCGGAAAGTAAAATTTAGAGTATATAGAAATCTTCAGGAAATTGATGAGGAATTATACATTGAGGATAGGAAGAGACTTACGGCATTATTAAACAAGATACTTGATTTTGATTCAACAATAGAAAAAAGAAGAATACAAGAACGATTGATATCAAACGACTTTAGTTTGTGTTTGTTAGAAATTATGGAAGACGCGTTACTAATTGTCAAGGAGTATCCGGATGAAGGGGAATTATATTATAGACTGTTACGATATAGATATTTTGATTCTTTTAAAAATACAAATGAAGAGGTAATGTTGATGCTGGATGATATGCCATATACCACCTATTATAGGAAGAGAAAAAAAGCAATTCGTCTTTATGCGGCAATGCTTTGGGGAATTGCTAAAAAGGTGCAGGCACAGTAATGTGCCTGCGAAAAGTTATTGGTAGTCATCATGATCTACATCTTTCGGATTTTGCATCCTACGTGCAATTCGATGGGCATCTTCATCTCGACCAATAATGATTTGGTTTTGAGAGTAACTATGATGGCGTAATTTAATTAGGGTTTTTTTAGCATCATACTCACTGAGATATCCCGATTCTTTGGTAATTAAAGTTTCATTGAAGAAGTAAATATCTCTTTTGCGTGGGGCAAGTAAATCTTTATAATTATTCCAAAAAATTTGGATATCGGTGTCAGTTGCTGCAAGGCTTTCTAATTCTTGTTTATCCAACAAATAATTATAAGGATTGGTGTTAAGTAATCCTCGAATTAGAGATTTCTGTGAATCATCAGGTTTTTCGTGAAAAAGAACTATTTTTTGGAAGATAGGTCCATTATCATGCTCGGATGTTTCTGTTATCATTCCTCCGATTCTGAAATATAGAGGACCGTTTATAAAAACTTGATGGTTGAAAAATATGTAATAAAAACGACCATCTTGATCAACAAAATCTAAATAAATATTATGGTTTAATGATGATTCCATTGGAAAACAAGTACATCGTTTGATTTTAATGTCATCATCCTTTTGAAATTGATGCACTCGTTGTTTGTATTCAAAATATGCTTTTGAACCATTGTCAGAGTCAATATTAAATGTAATTGTTCCTTCCATTAAGTCTTCTCGTTTTTTTAGTGAATGAGGATAAGGCAGATTGAAAGATGAATCGGTTCCGGAAATCTTAAAAAAGTAGCAGTAGAATCTGCCATTATAGCTAAGGTCTGATAATAGTTGCTGATGAGGATTTTGTTTATATTTGTTGCTTGTAGAAAATGACGTTTGATCTGGAAAAGCTAATATTTCACTGGGATCGCAGCCCCACCAATCACACATTGCAAGCACGGCAGAAATATCAATTTTTTGGATATTATCATCCTCTGAAAAGAAATTTTGTATTGTGGTTTTGCTTGTACAAACGTGATACTCTCTTTCTAAGTAGTCATGGATTGCACCAGGTCCTAGAACCTTTTTGTTTGAAAGCGTTTTACAATATTCTTCACGTTTGATTTTCAATCTATTTCGGATTGCATTTATATGATCTTGGCGAATGTCTTCTGTTCCTGTAGAGTCTTGATTAATAAATTGTGTTTTACTCATAATCACACCTCCATAAATACCTTATTTCTTTGCTGTATACCCATTATAAGACTAAATAAATACCTTGAAAAGGGTAAAAAAGTAAATTCTTATGTTCTGGAATGAGGTATTACTATATGATACAATACAAGTATCAAAGGGGCCCCATGATAGTGTCTTAATAGCAATGGGAGGTGCGATCATGGAAGAAATGTTAAATAAAACAAAACTATTGTTAAAATCTTATCAAATGGCAAAGTTTGCAGTGATGGTAAGAACACAGGATGTAGAGGAAGAGTTATTTGAGAGTGACATGAAATCATTAAAAGAATTGGTTGATTCTGTGTTAGGAGAAGATTTAAACATGAATGGAAAATACCTTGAGGATAAGCTAATAGAAGTGCGTAATACGGCTACGTTATTACATAGAATGGAGACATGTTTGGAATGGCTTCGTAAGTATCCGAACAAAGGCGAGATTTACTATGAAATGTTATATCATTTTTATTTCTCAGGCTTTAATACTGGACATAAGGTGATAGCAGAAATGTTTGATATGTCTAGGACAACATATTACCGATACTTTAAAGAGGCAGAAAGAACATATTCTGGGCTACTTTGGAGCAGTGATCTTGTGGTATTGAATGAAACATAAATGGAATATTATTGGTACTAAAATGAAAGGAGATTGGCAGAGTACTGGTACTGACTTGAAATTACATATATGCTAAGCTTGATATGCTGGGAGAGATAGTCCTTCGCAAACAAAAGTTTGCGGAGGATTTTCTTTTCTCAAGTTTTATAGGCATCTGGCTGTGTCCGAAAGGGCATGGCCTTTTTTTATGCCCAAAAGAAACAATCAGATTATTGATGACCTTTTGCGGCAGAGATGCCGGAAAGGAAAGGCATATCATCATGCAGGCAAAAGGCTTTCACTATGCCAGATATCCATGACCTTTGGTTTGTTGCAAATCAATCCAATCGACAAATCGGAGGAAAATATCATGGAAGAAAGAATATACACATTTTATGACAAATACCAGAAAGTAAGATATGAAAACGTAACCGCAGAGGAGCTGGAATTTTTGAATAAGTCTTATAATAAGGAAAAATATTTAATGCGTGATCAGTACATCAGGCAGAATATTTGCCTTTTTTCTTCATTGGAAAGCGAAAAAGGTAATTTTACAGATTATCTGGCTGATCGAAATTCAGATGTTGCCCAGCAGATCACAAACGAGATTTTCTTTAAAGAACTGTTTTCGGATTTAACGGAAAGAGAAAAACAGATTGTATGCGAAAATCTTGTAGAAGGAAAAAGCCTGGGAGAAGTTGCAGACAGCTTAAAGATTTGCTATCGTCAGGCAAGCAGAGATAAAAAGAGTGCTTTAAGAAAAATGCTGAGACGTATGAAGGCAGCCGGATATAGATCATATGCAGAAGCAGAGAAGGAGCTGTTAAATAATGGTGGATTTGCGCCAACGCAGATGGATGCTCAGAATAGTATCCAGAGGAAGCGGACAGGAGCAGTGAGATTGCCGTCGGATATCGTGAAAAGAAAATAAAAATTAGATTGCCAGAGGCATTGATTGTTGTAATCAGTGCCTCTGGTTATTTTTTGAAGTATTACTATTGGGGCATTGGGTCGATAAAATGTGAATAATGCTGAAAGAAATTAAAAGTTATGATAAAATATATATGCAGATGGTGAGATGAATTCATTAAAATTTGAAATATAATAAATGGTAGTTTGTAATGTAGAGAATAAATTTGATAAAGAAAGAGGTTGACGTAGTATGTGGACAGATAATGCATCAAAAATAGATATGTTGTTTTATAAACCATATGCTGAGATTGTTTCTGAAATTGCTATAGAAACAGATATAGACCCATTGACTATAGGCATATTAGGATTATGGGGAGCAGGCAAATCGACATTACTTAATCTGATCAAACAGCGTTATGAAGGACAAGATGGAATTATATGTGTAATGATTAATGCATGGATGTTTGAAAGTTATGAAGATGCAAAGTCTGCAATCATGGAAGCTCTATTAAGAGAACTGGAAGAGCGAATACCGGCAGAAGAGACAAAAAAGAAGTTTAGGACTTTACTGAAAAAGATTGACTATTTTAAATTGGGAACAAAAGTTGTATCTTCTGCGGCACCTGTAGTAGCAAGCATTGCTTCTGGGACACCATTGCCTTTGCTGTTTAGTGTTCCTCAAAATGCTAAAGAGATAGGAAGTGTCATAAAAAATATATCTGATTCAGTTCAAAATATTAAAGATGAGTACATTAAGGATGATAGCACTACTGCGGATAGTGTAGTAAACAACGTAAGGAAATTTAAAGATGAATTTCAAGAGGCAATAAACACAGACAAAATAAAAAGGGTTGTCGTATTAATTGATGATTTGGATAGATGTCAACCAGATCGAATTATAGAAACGTTGGAGGTAATCAAATTATTTTTGTCTGTAAATAAAACTACTTTTATTATAGCTGCAGATGAAAACGTAATACAGTATGCAATAAAGAAAAAATATCCCAAAGTGGATAATTTTGATGTTGAATTAGATCAAGAATATATTGAAAAAATGATACAACTTCCGGTACACATACCTGAGTTATCTTCTAAAGATATTCAAAACTATTTATTATTATTAGTAATGCAGAAATATATGAAAACAGATAGTTTTGATATGTTGATTAAAAAAATAGAAGAGAAGAAGTTGATGATAGGGGAAAGTGCGATTGATTATGAGCAAATAAAAGAGATTATAAATAGTGAATCCGACATTTATATAGGTGGAATGAAAAATGAATGCGATGAGGTCGCAAAAGTAATTCTTCAGATTCGTTCTATTGTTGCCCATACGCTTAAAGGGAATCCACGGCAAGCAAAAAGATTTCTTAATACGTTTATTACAAAGAGACAGTTATCAAAGTTATATTATGGTGATGAGCTTGATATGGGAGTTATGGCAAAATTGCTTGCCTTGCACAAATTAAATCCAGATTTATTTGATAAATTAAATGAGTGGAATGCAAATTTTGATACGGAAAATGAACAGTTTAAACGTATGAGGCAGAGCCTGAATGATGATAATCCGGATTCAGAATTTGCAAAGTGGCATAAACCACGAATTAAAGATTGGGTAGAGTGTCCCCCGGTTGAATTAGAAAAAAAGAATTTGAATAAGTACTTTTATCTGACGAGAGAGATACTGAAAAAGCAAGATGATATTGAGTCCGACCTGAGCGAAGAAAGCAGAAAATTATTGGAGAGAATAGGTAGGTTTAATCCTGGATTGGCTGATGGAATAATGAGAGATATGAAAGAGTTGCGCTCGTCTGACCTAGAAGATGTCATGAAGGTCCTTATCAAAAAGATAGAATCTGGAGATATTGAATCAAATGTTTATAGCTTGCTATTCGTAAATTTCTCTGATTACCGTGGTGAAATAATCGAGGCAATAAAAAGGGCGGCTAAACCATTAGAAGCAGGAGATCTTCCATCATTTAAGGCTATGTATTCGGAAGATAAAGATGCAATAGAGAATTTACTTAATGAGTTAAAAAATGTGAAACAAGAAATTAAAGATAGAATTATGAAAACAGGAGATTGATATGGGAACATCAAAAGGATATATTGCACCGACGACTCCGCATTGGTCGCAAGCGAAACGAGCAGTGACTTCTTACATAAATAGTGGAGATGGAGAGTCTAGAGCCAAGGCAGCAAGTAAATATGCATCGGCAATGCATCATGATATAGCAACTTCAGAACAATTTACAAAAGCAGCAGGAAGTATTCTATCATTTGCTCAGGCGGTATCGCGCGGCGGAATAAATAATGCGTTGCATGAGTTTAATCGTAATGATTTGATAGGAAAATCATCAGATGAAATATATAATGAACTTATTCAGGATTTTACAAATTATGGGAACACGACGGAAGATTATTTGTCAGCAGAAGCCATTAGAGCAGCTTTGAAAGGACTAAACATAACAGATTTGGGAGATTTAAAGGATGTTGCTCCAGATGTTTTGTTGAAAGAAATGCTAATTGAGTATATAAAATTTAGTTTTGCATTCCGATATGAAGAAAAGATACGCATGAAAAGGAATCCTGAAGAAACTGAGCGTTTATTAGAAAAAATGGATAAGTATATTTCTAATGAATTACATAACAACTTGAAACTGGAAGATATAAAAACCATGGACTTTGGACACTTGCAAGCATCAGAGGTAGTAAAAAGGTCACTTGAAGATGCGTACCAGGTATTTGAATTGTTTTATGGAGAGGCATAGAAAATGAGAGTATGGATAGATAAAGAAAACGAAATGCACCCAAATGCAGAGTGGAATGATTCTTACGTTTTTACATTGACGAGAAAAAAATACAGCACTATTTTTTCAGGTATTACAGATACCTGGTATAGAATGGACTGCATGGCTATACCAGAAATTTATGAAGATTTATTTATCATAGGTATTAGTGTCTTTGCGATAGATAAAAGAGTTTCGAGAAGATTATTTCCAGATTGTTGGACAAGAGAACTTAGTGTATCAATTCCAGTATTACAAATGAGTAAATGGCATGGAACAGAAGAATACTGGAATCAAACATTAGGATTTCTTACAGGTGATAAATGGGATATTCATTTTAGACAGTGCGAAAAAATGTATAGCAAACGTGAATATCCAAACCGGATTCATCTTGATATAAAGGGCTGTGATTGTATATGTTTATTCTCTGGCGGTCTAGATTCCTTTTGTGGAGCAATAAAATTGTTGGAGGAAGGAAAATCGCCTTGCTTAGTAGGTCATAATGAATATCCTAAATTGAAGAAAAAACAGGAAAACTTTGTTTTAACGTTTCAGGAGAGATATTCGAATCAGAAAGTGCGTTTTATTGGATTCTCTGCTAATTCGCGTGCCCCTATTACAATGGATGGGGAACGTTTGAAAAAACATGAAGATACGTCCCGGGGAAGATCGCTGTTATTTTTGTGTGCAGCGTTATCAATAGCTGGTATTCTTGGCAATGATATGCCGGTTTATATACCAGAAAATGGATTCATTGGATTAAATATCCCATTGACTAATAGTAGAAAAGGCACTTGCAGTACGAGAACTACTCATCCATATTTTTTAGGACGTTTTTTGGATATCTTACATATGGTTGGAATAAAAAATCCAATTCAGAACTTTTATGCCTATTCAACAAAGAGAGAAATCGTGAATGGAGTAAAAAATACGGAAGCATTTAAAAAACATTATATGGATACTATTTCATGTTCTCACCCTTGTTTGGCTAGATATGATAAAGAGCGGAATCCAGATTATCCAATAAATTGTGGGTATTGTTATCCATGTTTAATACGTAAAAGCTCCCTGCTTGATATAAAGGATTTCCGATACTGGTACACTGAGAGTGCCTCAGAATTTTTGAAGAATAATTCTAACAATCAAAAGGCAAATGATTTGCGTGCCGTGATTAGTACTTTATATAGATATAAAAAAATTGATGATGAGGGCTTAAAAGATATGATTAGATGTTCGGGAAAACTGGATGAAGAATCGGTTCAAAAGTTTTTGCGAGTTTATAAATCAACAATGGAAGATCTGATAGAGTTATTATCGGAAGATGATGAAATAAAGGGATTCATAGGAGAAAAATGTGCAAGGACTGATTGATACTCATTTCCATTTGGATATGTATAAGAATTATAATGAGATTTATAAAATAATTGTCGGGGAAAAACAGTATACATTATGCATGACAAATTCACCAGGTGTATTTTTAAGCTGTAAGAATATATTCGGTGATAATAAATATATCAGATTCGCATTGGGGTTTCATCCACTCAATACAGATTTAAAAGAGAAGGATTTAAGAGACTTCATGAAGATGCTGCCACAAACAGAATATGTTGGTGAGATTGGATTGGATTTTACAAAAAGAACAGGGATAGAAAAAAATCAGCAGATAAAGTGGTTTGAAAAAATTGTTGAGGCTTGTTCTGAAAAGAATAAAGTAATGTCAATCCATATAAGGGGTGCAGAAGAAATTGCTTTAAAAATCTTGAGCAAATATTGTCCGAGAAGATGTATATTACATTGGTATACTGGAAATGTTGAACTTCAAAAAGATTTTATTCACTTAGGATGTTATTTTTCGGTAAATGCAAGTATGGTAAAAAATATGGATGTTGTGAATGCAATTCCGAAAGATAGATTGTTGATAGAAAGTGATGGACCATATTCAAAAGTAAATGGAAAAAAGTTTTCACCATCATTATTACTGGAAGAGTATGAACTTATAGCAAAATCGCTTGATGAACCAGAATTGATACGAGTTGTTTTTAATAATTTTAAAAATCTGTTGCTGACTAAATAAAAGAATAATGTTGACACATGTATCAATTCATGTTAAACTATGAGATGTTAGGAGGAGATGAAGATGCCAAGGAAACCATCACTGGATGGCAAGGATTCAAGTTTGAGAATTCGTATGTCAGCAGAAGAAAAAGAACGGTTAGTTTCATATGCCGAAAGACATTATCAGACGATGAGTGGAGTCATTTGTCAGGCATTGGATCTTCTTTATGCGCAGGAGGAAGCAAAAGATCGCCCAAGTTGATTTGGAGTTTTTTTGGAGTTTATTTTTCCTTTAGCGGTACGGAAACTACGAAAAACAAACATAAGTTCGAATTAAAACTTTCTATACAGGCGTCATAGGCATCATATAATGTCATCCGCCGAGGAGTTTGAGTAGGTTTAAAAGCCTGCAAACCCGCCATAAACACTGGGTTTTAGAAAAGTGTGGTTAAAAAATGGTTGCAAATTTTAGAGCCAAAGCAGAGCCAATAATTATAAGAAAAGCCGCAGACTAAAAGTGTCTGTGGCTTTTTACTATAATTCATTATGTTCTTTTAAATATTCAATGTGTTTTTTAATTCGTTCTTTGCGAGACATTTCAGGAATTTTCTTTTTTGTAACTGGTAGAGAGTAGTAATTGATAGTAAAGTTTTTCTCACGCTCATATGATTCAGGTGAATGACTATAGGATTTTATATCTTGATCCGCTTCGTTGACTCTTCTAATAATGTTACATATATCCGCATTTAATGAATATCGTCTATCATTTCCATAAAATTTTAATTGTGTCCACCATCTAAATCTATCGTCTGTTTCGTCGGCTTCTTCTATATCTAATCCATTTTCAATATGGTCATGAACTTCTATTTTACAACCAATTTCATTAGTTTCACAAAGAAATTGGAAAAAGAAGTCTGCAATATCTGAAAGGCTTCCTATTTGCTTCTTTTCGTCTCTTCCACACAACCAATCAAGAGAAACATTACACTTATCAGCAATATCCATGACTACATCTATAGTAGGGGAATTTTTACCGTTTTCATATGCGGACATAGAGGGCTGGGGTATACCTAAAAATTCAGCAAATTCTTTTTGTGATTTTCCTAAAGTAAATCGTAGGCTTTTTATTCGTTGTCCCAAAACAGCAATATCCATTTCTATACCTCCCTAATATTTTGGTTTATTATAGCACAAAATCATGAAGAATAAAACGAAATTCTAATAAATATTAGAATACTGGTATTGACAAATGGATAAATATTGATATACTAATATCTATAATAAATAATAATAAGCATTGAAAGGGGAAACATCATGTTAAAAGAAAAAAGAAAAACCGCATATGTAGATGTTGAGGAAGTTTGCCAAGATTGGGGTGTGAGCCGAAGCAAAGGGTACGCCATCATTAAGCAGTTATCGGAACAAATGAAAAAGGAGAATCCGAAGCTACTGGTTATGAGCGGAAAGATTAACCGAATCTATTATGAAGAAGTGTGTATGAGAAGATAAGCATGAGAAAAGAAAACAAAACCAACAAAAAGCCCCTGCGGGCACAGGGGCTAAGAAAAAGGTATATTGCTTGCGCAAATATTCCACTTGCAATATACCATAAAATTTTGTTTAGTGCAATAAAACGAAAGGAGCATCATGGGAGACAGAAGAATGGTATCACGAAAAATCGTGGAAAGTGCAAGGTTTTTAAAAATGCCTGCTACTTCTCAAAATCTTTATTTTCATTTGGTTGTGAATGCTGATGATGATGGAATTGTAGAGGCCTATTCAGTACTAGCTTTAACAAAGGCAAATGAAGATGATTTGAGGGTATTGGTGAGTAAGCAGTTTGTCTATATGCTTAACGAGGATTTGGTGGCATATATTGAGGACTGGTTAGAAATGAATTATTTAAGGGCAGACAGAAAAAAAGATAGCAGATATAAACCACTTCTTTTACAGCTAAGACCTGATGTTAAGCTGATAGAAGCAAAGGAGCGTTCAGATACAAAAGGTGGGAAAAAGAAATGTCAGCACGTGGACAGTCCAAGGACTGCACAACCTAATCTAATCCAATCTAATCTAACTGAATCAAATCTAACAGAAGATAAGTCAATCAATCTATCTATCAATCAGGAAACAAATAGCGGGATAGATGGAGTAACGGATATTGAAAATTATAAAAGAATTATTGCTGAAAATATAGAGTTGAATATTTTGTATGAAATGGCAAAAAGACAAGATGAATACGAAGTATCAATGGTAACGGAAATATATGAAACAATATGTGACATGGTAACAATACCAAGAGATAAGGTTGTTATTAAACAGACAGAGTACCCATGGAGCGTTGTTAAATCCCAATTTTTGAAGCTGAAAAGAGTACATGTGGCAAATATCCTTAATCGAATTGTAGACGCTGATTTAAAAATAAAAAATATGGCTTCATATCTGATTTCATCACTATATACGGAGAGCATAAGTGGAACTATTTTAGAGCAAGCAGAATTGTATGATGATTACCTGAAATATCTTCGTGGCAATCCGTATTCAGTATAGGGGGATTGAGTATGTCAGCAATAAAAGATAACGACAGAAAAACATGGAGATCCTATATCCGCTATACCGACTGGCAAGGAAAGAATCAGATTCATACGAAGCGTGGATTTAAAACCAAGAGAGAAGCCCTTGCCTATGAGCGGGAATTCCTAATGAAAAAGACAAGAGATATTAATATGGGATTTTCCATGTTTGTGGAACAATATCTTGAAGATATGAAACCAAGGTTAAAATATAACACTTTCCTTACCAAGAAACATATTATTGCAAGCAAAATTATTCCATATTTTGAGAACAGAACGCTTGCGGACATAGACGCAACAGATATTATCCAATGGCAGAATGAACTGCTGAAAATGAGAGATAAGAATGACAAGCCATATGCACAGACTTATCTTAGAACTATTCAGAATCAGCTTAGCGCAATTTTTAATCATGCGTGTAGGTTTTACAACCTGCCGAGCAATCCATCAAAGCAAGCAGGGAAAATGGGGAAGGCCAAGGCAAAGGAAATGCTGTTTTGGACAAAAGAAGAATACTTGAAGTTTTCGGAAATTATGAAAAAAAAGCCTATTTCATTTTATGCCTTTGAAGTTCTCTATTGGACTGGTATACGAGAGGGAGAATTGCTTGCGTTGCAGAGGAAAGATGTTGACCTTACAGGCATGAAACTTACCGTAAGTAAATCATATCAGCGTTTGGAGAAACAAGATTATGTGACAACTCCCAAGACGGATAAGAGTAATAGGGTAATAGATTTACCACAGTTTCTTTGTGATGAATTGGAAGATTACTTTGGTATGCTATACAAATGTGATGATGATACCAGACTTTTTGAAATATCCAAAAGCTATCTACACAGTGAAATGAATAGAGGTGTAAAAGGGGCAGGTGTTAAGCGTATTCGTATTCATGATATAAGACATAGCCATGTGGCACATTTGATTGAATTAGGGTTTTCGCCAGTGGAGATAGCAGAACGATTGTAACCGCCAAATAATAATGCGGTCAGATATAAAATTACCCCAGCCCTTTGCGAGTTGGAGTAATTCACTATAATTCACATGCGATTTTTGATAGATTGGAGTTTTTCACTCCAGGGTGCAAGCTCTGCGAGCTGAGCATCAGTCATCTCCTTCGTTGGACGATGATCCAGTAGAAATTTCAGATATTCGTAAATGTTCAGGGCGTGTGCCTTTGCCATTTCAACCATTGTATAGACTACAGCACTGGCATTGGCTCCTTCTACAGAATCACTGAACAGCCAGTTTTTACGGCCAACTGCAAACGGACGGATCGCGTTCTCGCTGAGATTGTTTGTGAAACTACAGCGACCATCCTCCAGATAGGTCTCCGCTGTTTCCCGCCGGTTAAGGACATAATTCACCGCTTTATCCATGCGGGTATTTCGGACTGGCTTTTGCTGCTCAATCCACGACCAGAAAGCCTCCAGAACAGGTTTTTCCTTCTCGAGACGCAGCTGCTTACGTTTTTCATAATCACCGGGATATTTTTTGTTAATGGAATCTTCTATGGCAAACAGGCGGTTACAGTACTGGACTCCCTGTACTGCTGGCTGGCTGTAATCATACTGTTTCCCTTTGGGAACGGCGTCGATAAAGTACCGGCGGATGTGTGCCCAACAGGAACATCGTTTGATATCCGGCAGGCTGTTGTAGCCCTGGTAACCATCCGTTTCCAGATATCCGTGATAGCCTTCCAGAAACTCCTTTGCATAGCTGCCACTCCTGGTTGGAGAATAGCCATATAAGATAATGGCGGAAAGACCATCTTCGCCGCTGCGGAACAGCCACATGAAGGATTGCGTCTGTGCCCGGCGATCTTCTTCCTTCAATACCTGGACTCTAGTCTCATCTGCCATTGCAAAACTGCGCTTCAGCAGTTCCCTGTGGAAGTAATCATACATTGGCTGAAAGTAATTCCTGGAGCAATAGATAATCCAGTTGGCCAGTGTCGTCCTGCTGAACTGGGCACCATACTGTCTCCAGTCTTTCTCCTGACGGTAAAGGGGAAGTCCATTGGCGTATTTCTGATACATCGTCCATGCAACGGTGGATGCGGTCGCTGGGCCTTTTCCTACCAGGGCCTGCGGAACCTGAGACTTTACGATCACAGGTTTTTCTGTGTCTCCCAATCCTTCCTTACAGCACGGACATCCATAACTCTGGCTGTAGTATTCGATCACTTTACATGTTGCCGGAATGAATTCCAGCTCACGGCGGACATACTCTTCACCGATCAGAACCATCTGCGTACCACAGACCGGGCAGACCTGATCTTCTTCCGGAAGAGGAATGACTACTTTTTCAACCTTCAGGCCTTTAAAAAGATCCTCATGGGTTGATTTCTTCTTGCGGGTATGCTCCCGGATCACAGTCTCTTCTTCCAACAGGGAAAGATCTTGTTCCACTTCCGCTTCATCAAAAAGGTGCTGTTGTCCCGGAATGTCATCGGTCCTTCTTTCGCTGGAAGAACCGAAAAGCTTTTTGGTAAGATAGTCCACCTGTTCCTGAAGGGCTTTTTCATGGCTGGTTTTTTCATCAATAACAAGACGGAGAGATCTGATCAATTCCGTCTGCTCAGAGATCATTGTTTTCAGTTGTGTTATGGTATCCTTCAGCTCTCGCAGCTGGATGTCTTTTGCACTGGAAGCCATCGTTTTCTCCTTGAATTTAACACCTTTATTATACCAGAAACACAGCCATTCCTAAAGGAAAACAAGTACTGAAAAACGCTGAATTTATAAGGAAACCTGACATTTTTCTGTGCAGGATTTTTACCAGGATCCAGATGCTTTTTTACTCTGCTTTGAGTGCTTTTGGCTGGTCGATATCAATTCCTGACATTAGCCAGTCGAACTCCCTCCAGGAAAGATTCCGGACTTCCGACTGCTTCCTTGGCCATTGATACCCGCCCCGGATAGACAACCGTTTATAGACCAGGACAAAACCATCCGGTTCATGGAACAGAGCTTTGATCCTGTCCCGTCTTCTTCCACAGAACAGGAAGAGCGCACTGGATGTCGGATCCATCTTAAGCTGGTCTTCGATAATGGCACAGAGACCATCGATCGATTTGCGCATATCGGTATAGCCGCAGACAATGTAGATTTTTTCGAGGCCGGAGATATCACCTAACATGAGGTCTCCCGGATCAGGCGGAGTGTCCTGGTGAGCAGGGCAGGATCGGCATCATTGCTGATGCGGATTGTTACATTATTCATGGACACTTCAATCGTATGTGAATTGTCAAGGTTCGTTTGGTGCATCTGCGATGCTATATGCTGTTCTGGAAGGTGATCCGAAACAATGTCAATGGGAACCACATCCTGTTTTGAATGCGCGATCCCACAATGACCATAATTCGGTGCCGGGATCTGATCCGCTGCTGCTTTTCTGCAGCGGCTGACCCAGTTATAAAAAGTGCTTACTGCGATATCGTTTTCACGACACCAGTCAGCATCTGTCATGCCGCTTTGGCGGCATTCATTGATAAGCCGGATCTGTTCCGCCATCGGAACACGGGCTTTGCGAGTAGTTGTCATAACCTATCCTCCGTAATTGTAGTGAAATAGTCTAAATATCTTTCATCTACAATTATAGAGGAAACCAGGAAAATAGAAAATCCGCAGGAATATTTGGCGCTTACGAACGATTGGGACATGAGGGTATTTCAGTAACATACACTTATTCCCACCTTTATCCATCAAAACAGAAATTCCTTGCAGACAGATTGAACGAGGACAGAACGACGGATAAGGAAGAGGATGAAGACAAAAACAGAAAGGAAGAAAATCAATGACAATAGGCAGACTGGGATATAATTATGAAAATGGCAGATACGGATTATTAGTTAGTGATTTATGGGCAAATGATGGATTTCATTGTGGTAAAACCATGGAAGTACTGATAGATGGTAAGTGGATTCCTACACGGATGGAAATGGCATGGTCAGAAAACGGAAATGAGTGGTATTTAGTCGGCACACCATATAAGGGTGATTTGGAATATGTGAAAGCGAGGATATAGCATGGCACAGATATTTCATAGGGCAACTCTGATTAGTGGAGTGGCCAAAAAAAAGAATGACAAAAATCGGAAAAGAAATATTATATTGAATTTCCGAGTGTCTGAAGAAGAAAAGAGACTGATTGAAAAAAGGATTGAATTGTCAGGGCTGGCAAAAGCGGATTTTCTGATAAAAAGTTGTCTTCACCAACAGATAGTTACATATGGAAATGTCAAGACATTCGGAGCAATCAGGAGCCAAATTGCGATTATAGATAAACATTTAATGGCGGTGCAAAAAGCAGATGAACTGGATTTGGAAGTGTTGGAATCGTTGAGAGCAATTTTAGATATTTTGTCAGGATTGGAAAAGGAGAAGGAGGAAAATGAGTAATCAAAGAAAAACTTACGAAGAAAGAATGGCAGAATTGGAAAAAAAGGAACAGGATAGCCTGAAAAAGGCTAAACAGTATTCTGCACAGAAAAAGGCATTAGACAGGCAGTTAAAGGAAATAGAACGGAAAAAGAGAACCAATAGGCTGTGTCAGATAGGCGGTGCGGTTGAATCAGTTTTAGGGTGTGCGATTGAAACGGATGATATTCCAAAACTCATAGAATTTTTGAACAGGCAGGAAAACAATGGCAGATTTTTCTCAAAAGCAATGAATAAGGGAAATGAAAGATAATGTTGGAATTGTAGTTTGCATGAAGGGGTTGCGGTTGCAATCCCTTCTCCGTTTTTAGAGAAGGGCGCACTTATATGTGGGCGAAGCCCACATATACCACTTCACTTTGTTCCGTTAGTCCGCTCCCTGAGAGGTCTTATGCAGACAGCACCATTTCATGGAGAGCGACTTTGTCGGTTTTGCATTATGCAAAACTCCTATGCGGACAGCACTCTTACGCAGAGTGCGGTCTTGCAGACAGCTATTGAGAAATTGAATATATTAGGAGGAATGATTATATGGCAATCTTCCATTGCTCCATCAAGATTATTTCGAGAGCAAGTGGGCGTTCTGCTGTTGCCAGTGCTGCATATCGCTCAGGAGAAAAACTATACAATGATGAAACTGGTATTACACATGATTTCATGAGAAAAGGCGGAGTGGTGTTTTCCGAAATCTGTATTCCTGATAATGCACCAAAGGAGTTTGGCAATAGGGAATATTTTTGGAATGAAGTTCAGAAAGTGGAAAAGCGTACTGACGCACAGCTTGCCAGAGAAATAGAAGTTGCTTTACCAAGAGAGTTTACAAGGGAACTACAAAAGAAATGTGTGAGGAATTATATCCAGGAGAATTTTGTTTCAAAAGGAATGTGTGCAGACTGGGCTTTACATGATAAGGGTGATGGAAATCCGCATGCTCACATTATGCTGACAGTCAGAGCATTTGATGATAAGGGGAAATGGATTGCGAAACAGAAAACTTCATTTGCCTATGATGAAAATGGACAGAAAATCCCAATCATAGATAAAGCTACAGGAGAGCAGAAAGTGCGAATCCGAGAAGGCAAGGGGACAGAAAAAATGTGGGTTAGAATTTCAGTTCCCTCTAACGACTGGAATGACCGTTCAAAAGCAGAAGAATGGAGAAAAGCATGGGCGACAGAATGTAATAAATTGTTATCGACAGATAAGCAGATAGATCATAGAAGTTATGAGAAACAAGGTATAGATAAAATTGCTACAGTCCATGAGGGAGTTGTTGCCAAAGACATTGAAAAAAATGGTGGAATATCTACCAAGTGTGAATTGAATCGGGAGATAAAAAGATATAACAGTATCCATGCAAAGGCGAAAGCATTAGCATTGGAATTTACACAAAGTATCATAGAAAAAGCGAGGTCAATAATCAATGGATTTAATGAATTTAGAAGAAGTAATTCAGATATTGGAAACACAAGAAAATATGCTGACAATTTTAGAAGAACAGCAAACAGAAATCGAGCAGTTGGAAATGATGAACTTACACTTGAAAGAATCGTTAGAGGAAACGACGCAGTTAGAGAAAGCATTGAACAAAGAAAATCAGATACTGAGATTACAGAACAGAAAATTAGTGGAACAGAATCAGATATTGAAAATACAAATCGAATCATTGAGGAATTTAAAGGGATGATAGTGGTAAAGGAGAAAGAAAAAAATGAGCGAGTTAGACAATTACTTAATCGAAGAAGCCGTACCCGGTATAGAGGAATTGCTGATGGAGAATGTGGAGCAAGCGGAACTGATACAGAGGCTCTTATCAGAGAAATCAGAGCTACAACAGATAGTGCAAGAGCAACAGTTGACGCTTCAAGAAATGAAAGAGAAAATCGTGAATTTGAACAACAGCGATTTACAACTAAAGGAAGCAGAACAGAAGTTGAGGGAAAGCAAGCTGAAGTTGGAAGAAGTGGCAAAACTAGAAAAGACTTTAAGAGAAGCAGATAGGCGCAGAAAGCAAATTTATGAAAAAAGTGTTAAAGAACTTACCCTGAAAGAAGCAGGTGTTAGCAAACGGGAGAAAGAAGCAAAATATATTATTGATTCCCAGAATAAGATTCTTAATGAAAAGGCAAAACAAATGACTGCCAGTGCAAGGGGGATTATGGAGAAACAATATAGAAAGAGGGAAAAGGCCTTATGTGAAACATACAAATTAAAGGAGCTTCTTGTATAATTCAAATATAAGGAATTCCGAGAAAGAAGGTTGAGAAAAAAATACCTCAGAGTAAAATAAGATTACTGACTTTGGACGGTTAGTAAAAAATCTTATTAAACAGTGAGGTACTTGAAATGAATTATAACACACAGAACGCAAAAATTGCATCTATTACGGAAAAGACTTTAATCGTTGGTATTGATGTGGGAAGTGAAACCCATTATGCAAGAGCTTTCGGCTGGCGCAATTATGAGTACTCAAAGAAACCGTTTGCCTTCAGCAACGATGAAGCTGGATTTTCCTCATTCAAAGACTGGATGGACGATATAGCAGAGAAACATGGGATGGAAGCTGTGATTCCGGGAATGGAACCAACCGGTCACTACTGGCTGAACCTTGGAGCGTACCTGCAGGAACAGGGAATGAAGCCGGTACATGTGAATCCGCATCATGTCAAGAAGTCTAAAGAACTGGATGACAATAATCCGAGTAAGAATGACCGTAAAGATCCAAAAACAATTGCAGGTCTGGTAAATGAAGGAAGATTTTCATATCCATATATTCCAACCGGGATTTATGCAGAAATTAGAAATTTGTCCAACCTTCGTATTCAGACACAGGAAGAGATTACAAGAATCAAAAACAGGATCGCCCGCTGGTTCAGCATCTATTTTCCAGAGATCAAAGACGTTTACAGGAATCCGGATGCAGTAAGCGGACTGATGGTAATCAAACAGGCACCATTGCCCTGCGATATCAAAGAGCTTGGCGTGGATGGTGTTAATAAGATATGGAGAGATGCAAGGCTGAAAGGCGCTGGGATAAAGAGGGCAACGACCCTGGTAACCGCAGCGGAGCACAGCATCGGAAATACGGAAGCACCAAGAAGTGCCAGGAAAGAGATCCGAAACCTGTTGAATGACTACGAAATATATAAGAATCGTATGGATGAACTTATGGAAGAGATAGAGGAAACACTTTCTGAGATTGCCTATATAGATAAGCTGATGGAGATCAATGGGATTGGAATAAAAACGGTAAGCTGCTTTATTGCAGAGGTTGGAGACATTGGACGTTTTGATAATCCAAAGCAGGTGCAGAAACTGGCAGGATATGCTATTGTCGCAGACAGCTCCGGAAAGCATAATGGAGAAAGTCGTATCAGCCACAGGGGAAGAAAGCGTTTGAGATATGCGCTGTATGAAGCTGCGATATCGGTGATTGGGAAAAATAAAGAATTTAAAGAGATCCATTGTTATTACAGGACGAGGGAAAAGAATCCCCTGAAGAAGATGCAGTCGGTGATAGCGGTGGCATGTAAACTGATCCGGATATTTTATACAATACTAACAAAAGGCATAGAGTATGACGGTCAGAAGATGTTAAGTGACATTGTAAGACCTAAAATGCAGCCAGCAGCATAAAGAGAAAGAAACAGTGAATCATGGCCGGTCTGAGCCTTTGAAAGGAAAGAATGGAAGGCTGAGGCCAGCCATGATAGCTGGAAGAAACAAGTAAATGGAATGTAACAGGAAAACGTCCACCGAGAGGTGCTGTTGCAGGAAAAAGTCAGTAATAAAAAAACAAAGAATGGAGCCAGTAGTCGGCAGGAATATTCACCAGAGGGCATGACCCTGTAAAGGAGCTGAGCTGACACCCTGGTTATGGACAGGCGGGACGAGAGAAGTTAGGACTCAGCAATGGTCTGATGATCCTGGTAGACATGGGAGGTTCGCTGCCGTAGATGGATGGGTACACACAAGGCCATGTAGAACGAAAAGAGAAGACGTTTTATTTTGTGCACCCAAAATCCACTACTTTCGTACCAGATACAGAGAAATGTCCATTCCAATGGTTCTTTCTTCTGAGATATTTATTGATGAAACATTAAAAAATCCTTGATTTTCAAGGAAAAAAGACTTGACTATATAGGGAGGTACAGTTGTATGTTCTAACTGTCGGTGGCTTATTATATAGCTTTTATGTAACGGCTCTAGCTGTTTTTACATCAAAACGTTTCAAGGCCGATTTTAAAGCAATTATCAAGGGGATATATAGCATTATGGGATGGGGATGGAATAACCTGCTTATTGGGGCAAATAAAGCGTCAAATATGTGTAAGAGTATACCGAATGAGAGTATTGCAACTGTATTACCATGGTTGGTGCGTTGTATAATTATTTTACTGGTGTTAGCCATAATATTTGGGACAATTGGTTGGTGCGTGTATAAAATTTTACAAATCTATAAAAGTAATTTTGCCGATAGGTTAAGCATGGTAGTATCGCTAATCAGTTTCTCATTGCTAGTATGGTTCGGAGATTATATAGGGAATGTAATGAAATGTAACCTATTATTGATTTTCATGATAATTCAGGTTGTGTATATTATAATTCGTATGTGTATGAAAAACCAAGAAATTTAAATATTACCCTTATACTAATGAGTTAGGGCTCTTCCGCAGTATCACATATGCTAAAAGAATGTATCCATGCGGAAGGCCCTTTTGTGACGTAATATTTATGGTTTAGTAATACTTACGGTATTGTATCCAAAAGAATGTATTCTATATGGTTATCATAGTCAAATATGATAGTCCGGTAGGGCCTTTTACCCCGTTTGATAGCACTTTTTGAAAAAAATAGTTCCAGTTTCAGTTTGGTCGGCGTTCCATTGATGTCATTATGTTTGGCGGCAATCATCCGATAGAGATATGGATTGTAGTGTGCCTTATAGACAATGATTTTCATGGTTGTTTCCCTAGTAGTGCCAGCGGAAAAACTTCTGCTGTTGAACTCCTCATAGTCCGGAAGTTTTGCATACCAGATGTACAGTAGAACGCCTACGATTATTAGCATGGTTTTTGTTATTTTCCTTTTTTTCATGATACACCCCTTAATAAATATGTACTTATTAAATAATAACTTAAAATATAGGAAATTACTATAAGGAAAATTATTATTTATAATGGTGGAAAGCAAAGGGGTAGATATGATGGCACATATTCACATGAGGATTATGGAATTATTGGAGGAGCAAGGTATTAGCAAAAATCAAATTTGTAAAGACCTGGACTTACCGAGAGGGAATTTTAACAAGTATTGCAGAGATGATTTTCAGCGGATAGATGCGAATCTTATAATCAAGCTATGCAGATATTTAAGCTGTGATATTAAGGACTTACTGGTTATCGTGGACGAATAGGCAGATAAAAATGAATGGTCGAATTGAAAAGACATTCGTTACCAAGTAGAAGAGATGTATCTTCTATACATGGTTAGTTTGCCGAACTGATAAACCAGGTTAGACAAGGTATAAATTTTGCGCATGATGGTTGCGTTTTGGTTACTAAAAATATAATAATATAAAAAAATACAAAGAATAATTGGAATATAAGCACATGATATGGGAGGAAAAGAAAGAAAAAACCACTATATACAGTGGCGCTTATTGAGTTTGAGTAACGGACAGAACCCCGGAAATGCTGATAAAATGGGCATTTCCGGGGGTGTTTTATGCCGTTTGGCTCTACTTTGGCTCTAATTGCAAAAAATTCCTTTATTTTAATAGTTCGTCATAGGTGGTTTCCAGACAATCACGGATGCCACGAAGCTGTGCGCCAGTAATATGCTGTATGCCACGCTCAATTTTCACTAAGGCTTCTCGGGTCATTCCGATATCTTTTAAATCCAGCACCCCAATCAATTCAGTCTGCCCGATTCCTTTTTCTAATCGTATTCTACGGATATTTCCCCCGATATTGATTCCTTCTTGCTTTATTTTCTGTTCCATCATTTTTCCCTTTACGTGTGGACTGAAATTAGTCCGTTTTCTCTTTATCTTATAAAGAAAAAATGATAGAATGGGACTAGAATGAGTCCACTAAAAGGGTAAGACGTTAGCAACAGAAAAAAATATGGACAAAATCTTATTTCAGAGTGCCATGTTTATGCTCATGCTGTGCGATTGCCTGTCGAATTAGATATAACACTTCTCCATTTATGGAACGCCCGTCAAATTCAGAAAGACTTTTTAGTTTCTTATGAGTTTCGGAATCAATGCGTAATCCCAGATGTTTATCTTTTTCCATAACATTTCCTTTCTGCTTGAAATAAGTACAAAACGAGTACACTGAGTAAGTACATTTTAAGTACGATGGGTAAAAGAATGTTACGAATGGACTTATTTTAAGTACACTATATTTTGTCAAAAAGGGGGAAAAAGTATGAGCGGAAAAGAAAAGCAATATTATCAAATTAGAAAGTGTCATTTGTGGATTGGTGTTGGAATTATACTGTCTATCATTGTGATTACATATTTTAGACAAGACTTGTTTGAGACATGGCAGCGTAAACAGGGAAGAGAGGATGTAGCCTATGAAGGAATCAAATCTGTTTTGGAAGATAATGGTGAGTGTTACCTATGTGGAAACAGTGACCGGAGCCTGATGGGATATTATCGGAAATTTGATACGGTTGGTTTAATATCGCTAAATGACTGGTATGTGGTGGACTTTGGTTTGAAAGAGTACGATGAACAGGGAAATCCTTTAAAAAGTGACAGCGCCCATACGTCTACCCAAATGACAAATACGGGTGAGGTGTCTATTATGACATCCAGTTCTCCTAATAGGGGAATGGCATCTATTAATGTAAGTCTGCCTGAGGATTACAGACCAGATATAAAAATGCTGCAGAAACATTTATGCCAGACGTGCTTAGATAAGATTATAAATTCATTGGAAACATCAAAATGGAAATATGAGAAAAAACAAGCGATTCCGCTGTGCTTAGTGGACTTCAAGACATTGGAGATTTATTCCTTACAAGACTGGCATGTAGGATGCTCTATAAGGGATTATTGGGTTGATATGGAATACGACGAAGAAAAAGTAGAGGTTAGTGCTTATTATCTTCCAACAAGGGAGTGAGCAGTAAATATTAGATTAGTCGACAAACACCGGGAAAACCTGTTGAGGGCAGCTCCCGGTGTTATTTTTTACTGGTTGTTTTTGGAATGGAATCTACTCGTTGGATTGGCGTTTAGACCGCAATGCCTTCATAGTCTCTTGGGCGGATAGACGTGGATAAGAGTTTTTCCATTCTTCATAATACGTTTCGGCTTTTTCTATATCATCATCTGAAGCATTCTGTACAGCCTTGTATTCTCTCAGCCATTTTTCTACGTCCGAGGAGATAGTAGAAAACTTGTCTTTAAATCTCAAACAGATTTCTCCATCAATTTCGCCGGGGATAACTCCGTAATTTTCCTCTAAATAAAAAAGAGCGTGCATAACTCCGACGTAGGATTCAAGATCGGGATTTGAAATAGCAAAGGGACTTACATCTAAGGATAGCGCAATTTTTTCTATTTGCTCTGCAGAAGGTGTCCGATTTCCCAATTCGTAATTTCTTATAGCAGGTTCGCTCATTCCGGCACGAAGTGCTACCTGTTTCTGCGTTAAGTTTTTCGCTTCTCTATATTTCTTTATTTTTTGACCGATTGTCATTGAAAATCCCCCTTATCAACTGGATAATATGCGCTCAGTGTTTTACTGAAGTTAATTATATCATATACAGTTCAAAAATGAAACAAAAACTATTGACAGTTCATAGATGAACTGATAATATAGAATTACAAAACAGTTCGTATGTGAACTGAAAAAATAATAAACAGGGAGGACACTATATGGAGAATGTGAAGAAAATGTATGTAACAGCAGAGGAGGCAGCGGAAATGCTTGGAATATCAATAGGCTATGCTTACAAGATTATTCGGGGACTGAATGAGGAGTTAAAGGCGAAAGGCTTTCGGACAATCTGTGGTAAGGTTCCGACAAAATACTTTGAAGAAAAATTCTATGGGTTAACGGTAGTGATGTGATAATTGCTGGTTATAGGAAAGGAGAGCGAATTTATGTCAGCAACAAGGGATGGAAAGATGTGGCGCTGCCAGTTCTATTATGAGGACTGGCAGGGAATACGCCATAAGAAGAACAAACGAGGATTCAAGACGAAAGGAGAAGCAGAGGCGTGGGAAAGAGATTTCCGGCAGCAACAGCAAAAGGATTTAGATATTAACTTTGGGAATTTTGTAGAGATTTATTTTAAAGATATGGAGCATCGTTTACGGGAAAGTACGATTATCAACAAAAGATATGTGTTTGATTTGAAGGTGACACCATATTTCAAAAATAAAAAGATGTGTGATATTAAGGCTTCTGATGTCAGGGCATGGCAGAATGCATTGATTAAAAAGGGATATGCGGCCACTTATCTAAAAAGTATAAATAATCAATTAGCGGCACTCTTTAATTATGCAACCAGATATTATGACTTGAGGGATAATCCGTGCAGAAAGGCAGGCAGTATTGGCAAGAGTAAAGCAGAGGAAATGGAGTTCTGGACAAAACAGGAATTTAAAGAATTTCTTCCATCCATGAATGAGAAGCCAGAAGCGAGAATGGCATTTTTACTTTTGTATTGGACGGGAATGAGAATCGGGGAACTTTTGGCTCTTACCTATGAAGATGTTGACTTTCATAATCGGGCAATCACGATTAATAAGTCATATCAGCGCATCAAAGGTAAGGATATGACTACACCGCCTAAGACACCGAAAAGTAACCGGAAAGTGACAATTCCACCGTTTTTGGTGGAAGAATTAAAAGAGTATTGCAGCGTGCTTTATGGGATTACAGCAAAAGAAAGAATGTTCCGTTTTACAAAATCCTTTATGGAACATGAGATGGTCAGAGGGATAAAGGAGACAGGTGTTAAACGTATCAGATTGCACGATCTAAGGCATTCTCACGCATCATTGCTTGTGGAGATGGGATTTCAGCCGCTGGCGATTGCAGAGCGATTAGGGCATGAGAAAATTGAAACCACATTAAGCACCTATTCACATTTATATCCCAATAAACAGTTGGAACTGGCGGATAAGTTGGAAATTGCCAACGGAGAGGAGTAAGTATGAGCGGAGTACACAAATACCCAACAATTAGTTTTCGTATATCCCCAAGAGAGCGTGATGAAATTGAAGCGAAGATTATAGCCAGCGGTATGCAAAAGAAAGATTATTTTGTCCGTTCCTGCATTTACAACAGAGTGTGCGTAGTCGGGAAAAAAGAAGTGATTTATCGGTTGGTAGAGGAATTACAGCTTATACAGGCTAATATCGCAGACGTTGTGAGTCAGTTTGAACAGCAGGAAGTCACATTATCGGAGGACGGGATTGAACAAATGAAGAACGATTGTCTGGATATGCTCAAAGCTATTTTGTGGATGTTAGATGGAGCGAAATATCTATGGAAGGAAACAGAAGAAAACAATGGAAAAAGTCCCAACAGCGGCAACTGTCAGGACTTTTGATAACGGAATATTCTCTGCTATCAATGTATCTACAATGCAAGTATAGCAGAGGCTTTCCAGAGTATCAATAAGATTTTGAGAATGGAGGACTTTGTGGAAGAACAGAAAACAAAATTAAAATTAATCAGAATGTCAGAAATAGAATCGCAGAAAATAGAATGGCTGTGGTATCCGTTTATTCCGTATGGAAAGCTGACAATCATTCAAGGCGATCCCGGAGATGGAAAAACCACGTTGGTCTTGAATATAGCAGCTAAGTTATCAAAGGGAATTGGTATGGATGAAACCATGCAGATATTGGAGCCAATGAATATTATCTACCAGACCGCAGAGGATGGATTGGCAGATACAGTCAAGCCAAGACTTGAAGCGGCAGGAGCAGATTGCGAGAAAATAGTGGTTATTGATGAAAGTGAAAAATCGCTTTCTATGGTGGACGAAAGGCTGGAAGAAGCGATTATTAAGACGAATGCCCGGTTGCTCATTTTAGACCCGATACAAGCCTATTTAGGCGGTGGGATGGATATGAACCGGGCGAATGAAGCAAGGGATATGACAAAGAAGCTGGGACTATTGGCAGAGAAGTACAAGTGCGCCATTGTTCTTATCGGTCATATGAATAAGGCAGCAGGAACCAAGGCGGCATATAGAGGTATGGGTTCGATTGATTTCTTTGCAGTAGCAAGAAGTGTTCTGCTGGTAGGCAGAGTGGAAGGACAGGCAAATATCAGGGCGGTTGTACAGATAAAAAATAATCTGGCGCCATTTGGACATCCTAAAGCCTTTGGATTGGAAGAAGGCGGTTTTTGTTGGTTGGGTGATTATGAAATTACAGCCGATGAATTACTTGGGGGATTAGCACCTAGAGCAAACAAATTGGAGCAGGCAAAGCAGTTGCTTCGGGAACTGGCTGAAACCAATAATGCCATGCAAAGCAAAGAGATTTTTAATCTGGCTGATGAACAGGGTATTTCTAAAAGGACATTGGAAAATGCCAAGAAGGAACTAAAAATCAAAGCCAAGAAGATCAACAATTCATGGTATTGGGAACTGGATAATATACAGCCACAATAGGGAAGAACGCAACAATGCAGACTGTATATAAATTGCGGAGATGGGTATTGCAAGGTTGCAAAGATTATAGACATTGCATTGTTGCGGACTTGAACGAAGATAAGCAGTCGTCCGCTTTACAAGGAGAATGAAAAATGAAGCAGATACAGATACCGGAGGAATTATTTATATTGTTGATGAAATACCACCTACTCGATATGGAGGAGGTGCAGCCAGAGATTGAAAAAGGATTGATGGATAAGATGGATTCGATTACGATGCGGTTATTATATTCCAAATATAAGACTGCACCGACAGAGGAGGAAAAGCAAAAAGCCAGACAGGAATATCTGGATAAGCGTGGAGTACCAGAGAGTTTCCGTTGGTAATTTCTTCTTCGGTGATATTAACAGGAGCGTGGCACGCCCCTGTTTTATATAGACAAGAGGAAATGTTGGATGTGAAGCCAGAGGAGTATAGGTATTGAACAAGGAATTTGCAAAGTGTTTTGTTCCTAAAAGTCTTGGAAACGAGCATGTAGAATGGGCGGATACGCCCAAGATAAGATCACGAGTGATAGCAGCTCTTAATGTTTGGTAGCTTCTAAGCCGCTTCGGCGTTTGAGAAGCGAAATACACCCATCGCACAAACTTCGTTTATGCTCCGGGTATTTCGCTCTGCCGAGGGCACTAAGTGCCAGTGGCACTTGTTAAGTGCGGGCCAAAGCGTAGACCTTGTGCCGGTGACAGTATTGAGTTCGTAAACAGGTGTCTATGCACCTGCTCACAGTGGCAGATGTGTTACGATGCAGTTAGAAAGAGGTGTTGCTAATAGCAAGAAATTCATTTATACAAATGTCAAAATTGACAAATTTGATGGGAAGAATCAATTACATTTCCAGCCATGCAAGACAGGAGAATCTTTATGCAGTTTATGAAACTACAGATAGAAAATTCTGGAGGGAATTGGCGAAATGCAACCAAGAGGAATTTATTAAAAGTGGAACAGATGGAAAGTGTATTGAATCCAGAGAATTAATTATTGCTCTGCCAGAGAGTTTCGTGGATTATAACCCAAGTGTGCTATTGGAAGTATTTACGAATCATTTCCGTCGGAATTATGGTGTGGAGTGTATCTCTGCATTACACCATAATAAACGAAAGACCAATTATCATATCCATCTTATCTTTTCTGAACGGAAACTGTTGGAAAAGCCGATAGAAAAGGTTGCCACCAGAAATATGTTTTATGATGAGACTGGCAGGCACGTTAGAACTAAAAAAGAAATATTGGATGGCAACGGTCAGATAAGAGAAGGATGCAAGATTATTCCAAAAGGCGAGGTATATGAGCGGAAATTATTTACCATAAAAGATAGTCGATTTAAAAACGATAGTTTTCTGGATGAGGTAAAGAAATCCTATACGGAACTTATCAATATTTACGTTAGAGATGACAAGGAAAAATTAAAGGTGTTTGACCGCAAGAGTGCCTATCTTCCGATGAAAAAGATTGGAAAGAACAATCCGAAAGCAGAGCAGATGGAGGCTGATAATTTACAGCGGCAAAAGTGGAATCAGACCGTTGATAGGGCATTGATCAGCGGAGTGCCGGAACAACAAATTATTGAGGTCAGAAAGGTGCAAATTGCTGGAAAAGTCAGTCAATCTATTGGGTGGTCTGGCAGTAGACCAGAACTGTTTGCTATTATCATAGAAATGGCAATTCGGGTGTTGGAACTACTTATTATGCAGATTATTGACTTGTCCAAGAAGTTTGTTGAAAAAGCAGATGCGGTTTCAGCGAAGCTTGAGATAGTACCCTCTGTGAAGCAGGCTGGGCGGTCAAAAGAAGTGGTAAAGGTATCAGAGGAAGAAATCCCGGCTAAACCGGAAAAGTCTGTTCGTGCAGCGGAATATCCAAGATTGGAAACGATTTATGTGAAGTTACAACAGCAGAATAGGGAAATCTCACAGAAAGAGCAGAGACTTAGAAATCTGGAAATGGAATTGCAGGAGTGCAAAGGTATTTTTAAAGGGAAAAGGCGTAAGGAATTACAGGGAGAAATTAAGGAGACAAGGGAGCAATTAGAGCCGATGAAACAGCGATTAGCCGATATTGTCACATCATGTGGCTATCAAAATGTGAGGGCATTTCTGGTGGAACATGAGAAATCAAGAGCAGAATATACGTGGTACAGGCAGGCGGTTAGTGACTGGGAACAGACATATGGTGAAGGCAGAAAAGAACAGCCGAGAAGCGTTCGCGCAAGGCTAAAACAGCATGAAGAACAGATAAAACAAAGAGAACGCAATCGTAGCTCTGTCCAGAGAAGGGATAGAGGGGCGAGATAGGAGGAGAGGTCAGATGAAAAAGCACATTGTTGGAGAGAATAGGATTAGTTACAGGTTGGGAGAAGATGGGGTGTATTATCCAGAATTGGGGTTGGCGGAGGGGACGGATTATCCGCTTGGGAAGTATGGGCGTATGAGGAGAAGATATTTGCAGGAATATCGGGAAGTAGAATATCTTAGATTACTTCTAAATGGTGGTCTGAATGAGCATTTATACGATGTAGATGTGGAGTGTGAGCAGCGGATAGAGATGCTGATTAAGCAGATGATGGAAAGGTGGGGTGTGACTGAACAGCTTAAGGCAGAGAATCAGATGGAATGGGTTGGAATGATGAATAATATTAAGTGTTCAGCGGTAGAAATTGTGTTGAAGGAAATTGTATATCGGTAATGTGGATACGGAGTGGGGAACTGCTCCGTATTTTGTGATAAAAGAGATGGAAAAAAACGATAAGAGATTGTATAATAAAGGAGGACGTATCAATAAATTTTGTGTGAAAGACGGGTATAATGCATCAAGTGTTTGATATATGATTTGGAGAGAGAGGATAATATAAGTTAGAATGTATTGGCTTGCAGAGCAAGGGTTAACACCAAAGAGAGTACTTCTTGTTGCAGTACCGCTTATTATATTTTTTTTTGATGGAACACATAAAACGAGTTTTTGAGAAAAAAGGGGATAAGCATATGGGGAAAATGAAGGATACTTTTGATGCACTAATTGTAAACTTGGATTGTTTTATTGATTTAAGCGGTAATATGGCAGGGAGTGCTCTGCTAGCCAATGTGTTCTAAGGGATAGAGTAAAGTAAGTCGCAAGTATTTATTTGAATACATATTCAAAGTGAAGGAGTTGCAGCAATGATAGATGGTATTATTGAACAGACCAATTTATATATAGATGAAATGCCTAAGAAGGAAAGAAAAAAATATGGGCAATTCTTTACGAGCAAAGAAACAGCAATGTATATGGCTAGTTTGTTTTCGATTGCAGAGGATAAAGATACATTAACAGTCCTTGATGCTGGTGCAGGGTCAGGTATTTTGTCCTGTGCTCTTGTTGAGGTAGTGCAAAGCAGGAAAGTAGTGAAGAAAGTAAGTCTTACCTGCTATGAGACAGATAATAATATTTTGGATATATTGAGAAATAACCTAGAGTATATAAAAAACAATGCAGAAATAGAATTTGAGTATGAGATTATAACAGAGAATTATATTACAAGCCAATATCTGGACTTTAATCATATGATAGGTGGAAATCCAGAGCCTAAGAAGTATGATGTTGTAATCGGTAATCCACCTTATATGAAAATTCCGAAAGATGCACCGGAAGCAACTGCAATGCCAGAAGTATGTTACGGAGCACCAAACCTGTATTTCCTGTTTGCATCAATGGGAATTTTTAATTTGAAGTCCAATGGAGAAATGGTATATATTATCCCACGTTCATGGACTTCGGGCGCATATTTTAAAAAATTCAGAGAGTATTTTTTGACAGAGAGTAAGCTGGAGCATATTCATTTATTTGTTAGCAGGAATAAAGTGTTTGACAAAGAAGATGTTTTGCAGGAAACGATTATTATCAAAGTGAAGAAAACGCAGATTCAGCCAGAAGAAGTGGTGGTTACATCTTCACAGAGCAACAATGACTTTGAGAATGTAACGGAATTACGAGCGCCTTATGGCGTTATTGTGTCGGGGGCAGACAAATATGTATATTTGGTTACAGACCAGAATGAAATTGAGGTTTTGGAAAAGCTGAACAGGTTGGGGCATACCTTACCAGATATTGGATTAAAAATGAAAACAGGTTTAACAGTAGATTTTAGAAATCGTGATATTTTGAGGGATGAGAGTGAGGAAGGCGCAATTCCATTATTTTATTCACAGCATATCCAAGATGGTATTGTGAGATTCCCTATTAACAAAGAGCATGAGTATGTTGTTACAGATCAAAAAGGATTGAAGCAGCAAAATAAGAATTATCTATTTGTAAAGCGATTTACAGCAAAAGAGGAAAGACGGCGATTGCAGTGTGGGGTATATTTATCTAAGAAATATCCGCAATATGATGTAATCAGTACACAGAACAAGATTAACTTTATTGATGGGTTGGCTACAGAACTGTCAGAATGTGTGGTTTATGGATTGTATGCTCTCTTTAATTCTACGATTTATGATTCTTATTATAGAATATTGAATGGTTCTACACAGGTAAACTCAACAGAGATAAATGCTATGCCTGTTCCAGAGTTAGGGATTATACAAGAAATAGGCAGAAAAATCATAAAAACAAAAGACTTGTCGGAAGAAAATTGTGACAAGATATTGGAGGAATATTGTGGGTAAAGTAGAGGAAGCAAGACAGCTATTAAAAGAAATTGGCATGCCAGATAAACAGCAGGCAGATTTATGTTGTTATGTTTTATTAGCAATGGCTAATGTGAAGGAAACAGATTCATGGATATTTGCAACGAATGAATGGATACGAATCCATGATATGATTCAGTTTATTGGCGATAATTATGGGGTGACATATGCTGAAAATAGCCGTGAGACAATCAGGAAGCAGGCGTTGCATCATTTTAGGACAGCAGCATTGATTGAGGATAATGGGAAGGCTACAAATAGTCCTAATTATAGGTATAGGCTGACAGCAGAGACGCTGGAGATGATTCGCAGTCTTGGCGGGTATAAAGCTGATGCAACAATTAAAAGATTTATTACATACCATGATAAGCTGATTGAAACTTATGCATCTAAAAAAGAAATGACAAAAATGCCAGTTAAGATTAATAATGAAGAGTTCACATTCTCTCCGGGAAAACACAATGAATTGCAAAAAGCAATTATTGAAGAATTTGCTCCGAGATTTGCCCCTAATTCGGAATGTCTTTATGTGGGGGACACCATAGAAAAAGATTTGGTTAAGAATGTTAGTAAGCTGCAGGAATTAGGCTTTGAGATTACGTTGCACGATAAAATGCCAGATGTAGTGTTGTATCGAGAGGATAAGGACTGGATTTATTTTATTGAATCGGTAACATCTGTCGGTCCGATGGATCCGAAACGTATTATTGAAATTTCGGAAATGACGAAGAATGTAACTGCTGGAAAGATATTTGTGACAGCTTTTCAGAATTTTGCAGCATTCAAAAAGTTCTCAGATAGTCTGGCTTGGGAAACTGAAGTGTGGATTTCAGAGATGCCAGACCATATGATACATATGAATGGTGATAGGTTTATGGGACCGAGATAGAGTATAGACAAAAGGAAGGTAAAATGAAAACTTACTATATATATTTAGTAAAATGGATGATGATTTTGTGCTATAAAACTTTGGGAATTTTAAGTATGTAAGACTTTTCCGATAACGAAGTTGCTGCTATTTATGCACCAATGGCACAAGGAAGTTATGGTTACAAATTTCAAAATCATCATCTAGAGAAGGACATGATTGAATTATCGTATGTAGAAGGATTGCCAGAAGAGGCGAGTTTAAATATTGATGGCAAAGCATTGCATTACAAAAGATTTGGAGATGGTGCGATAATTGTGTTTATAATTGCTATTTTGAAGAAAATCATGAAATTTTCATATAAAGCTTGGTTTATGAGTGGGAATATAACGGTAGTATAATGTTTTGCTGAAATATATGATAGCGTGGGAGAAGATAAACAATGAAAATACATTCGCTAAAAATAAAAAATTTTCGTGGATATCGTGATGAGATAGAGATTACATTTGATGATTTAACTGTGTTTGTGGGAAGAAACGATATCGGAAAATCAACCATACTTGAAGCACTGGATATATTTTTTAATGACGGAAAAGGTGTAGTTAAAATTGATAAATTAGATGTGAATATTGCTGAAATCAAGACGGGGAATCAAGATATTGAGATAAGTATTTGCTTCTCGGAACTTCCGGTAAGTATAGTAATCGATTCAACGATAGAAACCTCGTTACAAGATGAGTATCTTTTAAATGAAGAAGGATATTTGGAGGTAAAAAAGAGATATAAAAATGGTGGTGCTGCAAAAGTATTTATTGAAGCAATCCATCCTACAAACAGTAAATGTTCGGAATTGCTACTAAAAAAGAATGCAGATTTAAAGAAGATTGTGCGCGAGGAAAAAATCGAATGTGAAAATCAAACAATCAATGCAGAGTTAAGAAGGTCAATTTGGAACTATTTTTCGGCAGATTTGCAACTGCAAAGTTCAGAAATTGATGCTTCAAAGGAAGATGCAAAGAAAATTTGGGAAAAACTATCATGTTATTTACCGGTTTATTCTCTGTTTCAGTCAGATAGGAAGAATAGTGATGGAGATAATGAAGTTCAGGATCCGTTGAAAGAAGCTGTTAAACAAATATTATCAGATGATGAGTTGCAGGAAACCTTGACTTCTGTGGCTAATGAAGTTCAGGAGAAACTTAAAGAGGTGGCAAATCGAACATTAGAAAAATTAAGAGAAATGGATTCTTCAATTGCGGATAGTTTAAACCCAGTTATTCCGTCTACGCAAAGTTTGAAATGGCAAGATGTTTTTAAAGGGGTGTCAATATCAGGAGATGAGGACATTCCGATCAATAAGAGGGGGAGCGGCGTAAAAAGATTAGTTCTGTTAAATTTTTTTAGAGGAGAGGTTGAAAGAAGATTTAATGAAGGAAATAACACTGGGGTAATATATGCAATTGAAGAGCCGGAAACGTCACAGCATACGGACAATCAGAGGAAACTAATTGAGGCACTAAAAGAATTAGCTTCAGGTCAAAATGTTCAAGTTATACTCACAACCCATAGCTCATTTATTGTAAAGCAACTAGAATTTTCAAATCTCAGACTTATTGTTGGAGACAATACAGAAGATAATAAGATGATTAAAGCAGTGTTGCCAGGACAATTGCAGTATCCATCGTTGAATGAAGTGAATTATGTGGCTTTTGATGAGATTACAGAAGAGTACCATGATGAGCTATACTCATATATTGAATTTCAGGGGTGGAAAAATACTTATTTTGCAGGAAAACCTACACGACTTTATCATAGACAGATGCCGAATGGAAGTACACGAGATGAACAAAAAGTGCTAACTGAATATATTAGACATCAAATTCACCATCCAGAGAATCACTTGAATACCAAATATACAATAGAAGAATTAAGACAGTCTATTGAGGATATGAGGGCATTTATTCAAGAGATAGTTGCAGAACAAGGAATTGTTGAACCATAAAGAAAATTCATTTGTGGAAAATGAGGTCTCATAATTGATTAAAGAAGAAAACGTAAGACTAAATAAAGACATACATAAAATCATTAAAGATATTTATCAGAAAATTTATTGTGAATTTAAGGAACAGTATATCGTTGTATTTCTTTGTGGTGGGGCGAGTAACAATAAACATAAATCATTAAGGGATAAAGTGCGAATATTGCTAGAAGATGAAAGAAAAACATATTGGAACAAACCGTATAAAGTATTTTATCCAGAGGATTTGTTGATAGAGGTTTTAAATAAGACGAGAGATGCGGATTTGTTAAGTTATGAGCAATTTTTGGCAAATAATTCACATATGATAGTAATTGTATGCGAGAGTCCAGGTGCATTGGTAGAATTAGGAGCTTTTACAAACAATGAATATACAGCGGATAAGGTTATAGCTGCAATAGATAAAAAACGGTCAAAGGATAAGAGCTTTATTATGTTAGGACCGATAAAATATTTAAAAAAAAGAAATAGACTCAACGTTATTGAATATGGGCAAGAAGAAGTGGAATTCACAAAACGCTTGTCAAAGAATATAAGAGAGAAAAACAGATTGAGTAATCTAAATAACAACATGCTGAACTTATCAACAATTGTAGGAATGCATTACTTTATTCAGCTGACTCTCTATTATTTTAAAACGTTAAATTCAAAAGAACTCGTGGAAGTGATAGAATATATTTCTACAGAAGAGAAGATTGAATATAAAGACTTTAAGGTGTTGTTTAATGCAGCTTTAAAATTGCTTTTTGAGGACAAACAAATTGTCAAGATAGTAGGAAATAGATATTCGTCATATAAATTAACTCATAATGGTTTTGAATCCATGAAATCGATGATAACAGATTGTACAAGTGCTGAAATATGTGATAAAATAAGAATCGAATTAATGCATACAAAATTCTATAAATCACCTCATTCTTAGAATTGTTGTTAATATGCATACATAGCAACTAGGGGTCGCTACGACCTCGTGAGAATAATAATTACATGAACTCAGCTAAAACAACGGTGAACTTCCACAATAGTGAAACTCCCCCGTTGTTTTACCCGAAAGTACATTGAGTAAGATTGAGGTGATTTATTTGAATATTGGAAACAACGTAGTTTTAAATACATTAGGTGTTCCAGTTATTAATTCGTTTGAGCATTTGTGTGAACAGTTATCAATTACGGAACAATTGCTTTATTACCTAACATATAGGAAAGAACACTGCTACTATGAGACGGAAATTCCTAAAAAGAACGGAAAAACTAGAATACTGCACGTACCGAATCTATCTTTAAAAGTAGTACAAAAATGGATTTTAACAGAAATTTTAGAGAAGATTTTTGTGTCAGAACAAACCATGGCATTTGTTCCCCATAAAAATGGGCTGCGTGAAAATGCAGAACGGCACAAGAAAAATATCTTTTTGTTGGAAATGGATATTACGAATTTTTTTGGCACAATTACTGAGGAACAGGTATATAGCTTGTTTTGCAATATAGGGTATGGCAGCAAAGTAGCAGGTATATTGGCCAACTTATGTACATATGACAATTATCTGCCACAAGGGGCTGTAACATCTCCTTATATCGCCAATTTGGTATGCTATCATATGGATTCAAGAATCAATGGTTATTGTAGTAGGAAAGATATTGTATATACACGCTATGCAGATGACTTAACATTTTCTTCAAACAACAGGATGCTTCTAAATAAAGTTGAAAGATTTATTAAGTATATAGTTGTAGATGAAGGATTTACAATTAACGAAAAGAAAACAAGATATTTTTCAAATGATGTGAAGAAAACTGTTACAGGAATAACTATTAATGATGATGATATTCATGTAGATAAAAATTTCAAGAGGAATTTACGAGCACAAATATATAATTCAATAAAGACAAGAAGTTATGATAACAATAGTCAAATATTGGGGAAAATAGCATATGTAAATTCTATAGAAGATGGATTTCGGGATAAAATGGAGAAATATATTAGTTCTATAATAATAAGATCAGAATTTGTGCAGGATTTGGATATTGTGAATGCATTTAATGCAAATAAACTATTTGCTAAATTACCGGACATGGTGTTTATGAATGAAGATAAGAACCCCTTTATCTAGAAGGCTTAATGAACTATTTACTGGAAAGTCTATCTGTGTATGTTGTTAATACAAAAAGAGACAGAACAATAAAGAAAATAATATGTTCAAAAATTCTCATAAGATATGCAGAAAGTGGTGACATATCAATAAAATGGTATGTGCTAGGATTTTTGTACCGCTACAAGCTGGCTAAATGGTATTTTAATACAATTGTAATTAGAGAGTAAGTTAGTGAGATAAGTGGCTCTGTTTTGGCTCTAATATTTTTAATGAAGAAAATAAAAACCAAAAAGTATGAATAATATGATGAAAAAAGACACAAATATATACTGAAAGCTATATAGATTATGCCATCCGCACCAGAGTTTGAATAGTACGAGAGTGCATAATTTATTTTGTGTGGCAGGTAATCTTTGATATTGCCTGTCATATTTCAAATTATTATTGAATATAGTAATTTTTATTGCTATGAGAAGCCACATAATGTTTAAAAATGCGGGCAATGGTTAATAAATATATAGAAAAGAGATGTGTACAAAAGTTGAATGGAATAGTGTATCATTATTGTAGTGTAGATACTTTTTTAAATATTATCAAAAATTCAAGTATATGGCTTTCTGATATTGCAAAGTCAAATGATTATCAAGAGTGTGTAAGATGCCGAGAGATTGTAAACAAGAGTATGGAAGAATATCTTAGAGATGATATTGAAGCGTTAAAAGCATGGAACACTGGGTATGAGATGGGTGTAGATAGTTATTTTTCAATGAGAACATTTTGTGTATGTTTTTCTGAAAGTAAAGATAAATTAAGTCAGTGGAGGGGATATGCACAAGATGGAAAAGGTATAGCAATAGGTTTTGATAAGGAAGTTCTTGAAGAACTAAATCAAATAAGTAAATTTCATGTTGCTTTCGGAAAAGTAATTTATGATAACCCACAGGAATATGTGAAGGAGATAATTGCAGATAATATAAAAAAGCTGGAATATAAGGGTATAGGTCATGTTGCACTTGAGCTAAGCGCGAATTATAGAATGCAATTTCCATTCGTAAAGAATCCGGGTTTTGAAGAAGAGAATGAATGGAGAGCAGTAGTATGTTCATCGATAGGGCATTATAACATACCAGGTTCAGACAATATCCTTTTTTCTAAGGTTAAGTATAGAACAGCAAATAATAAATTGATACCATATATAGAAATGAACTTTGAAAAAGTTAAACAAAGTATTATCAAGGAGATATTTATTGGTCCTAAATCGGAGGTTGAGGTTGAGGATATAGTCAATTTTTTGAGTTTTTATGGATATTATGATGGCATAGAGGGAGGATATAATTTTCGAGAACCAGTTAATATCAGAAAGTCAGACACTACATATCGATGAGAAATTTATGGCTAAAAGAAAAATTTTGTACATACTCAATCAAGAGTTATATTAAATATATGGCAACATATTGGCAACAAAAAATTAGTAATTCAGAATAAAATGTGTAATTGAGATAAGACAAAGGCATTTCTCATATAAATTTTAAACAAATATGATTAAGAATAGATAAGAATTTGCCGAGTTTGAGTAGCATGTGGATACATAATTTATCTTATATGGCAGATGGTTTGTGAAATTATTTGCCATATTCTGTATTATAACAAAAATTCATACGGAAAAATTTTTGTAACATTAACTTCATTGTGTGGTCAGTACAATTTTAAATATGGGATTGAATGAAATAGTCCGTAATTATCTGCACAAAATTATTTGAAAAAAGGTTGCGTAAAGTTTATGCCTTATAGAAATGGCTATAAGGGTTTTTAGTATTCAGTGTCAAGAACGTTCTTGACTAGAATTAACAGTATACAGTTGATAATGTAGATAATTATATTGTCCATTGTATACCCTCCTTTAACAAGCTTACAACTATAGCTGTTAATAATATTATACAATACATCGTATTCAGGAGGATGGTAGAGTTCCTTGTGAAAGCAAGGTCCAATTGATTTTAATGCTTGCTGGTAATATAGATATCTACCGGTCGTTAACCAGCAAGCTTTTAGGAGAAAAGATGCAACGAATTATATATAAGGAAAAACATTATACACATTTCGATTCAAAAAAGTATCATACAAACTATAAAGAGAGAGTTGAAAATATAAATTGGGTGAAGAAACATGGATTTTATCCGTTTATTCATTTCAGCATGAATTTTAACAAATATACAAATCGTGATGATGGAACAAAATATATAAAATCAAAGGAGCGAGATATTTACTATTCCGCACATATAGACAGATATATTTATGAATATTATGGAAATCGTTTAAATAACAGATATAATATTTACCTAAAACAGAATGGTATAAACAAAGTTTCAACAGCATATAGGAATTCTACTCCAGGAAAGTGCAATATAGATTTTGCAAGAGAAGTTTTTGAATTTATTAGAATGTGTGATGGCGCATATATTTTGGTCGGAGACTTTAGTAAGTTTTTTGATAAACTAGATCACAAATATTTGAAAAGTAAAATAAAACAGATAACAGAATCTGAATCTTTGGATGATGCTGATTATGCGATATTTAAGAATTTGACGCATTTTTCCTATATAGAGGCCCATGATATTGAAAAAGAAAAAGGAATGCTTCGACGAGATATGCGAGAAATGATAAAATATTTCGAGACGGATGAATTTCAAACAATCAAGAAAAAGCACTTACAGATAAATCAGAAGGACTATCAGATACCTCAAGGATCATCTATAAGCGCAGTATATGCAAATGTGTATATGGTCGACTTTGATAAAAAAATAAATAACTTTATTTCATCAAACAAAGGCTTATATCGGCGTTACTGTGATGATATTATTATGGTTATTCCGATGAACAAAGAGGATATTAATGCTGATAAGCATAAATTGATAGCAGACTTTGTTTACAGGGTAAGAGATGAGATACCAAATCTTGAGTTAAATGAAGATAAAACAGAGCATTTTTTCTATGAGCATGGCGTGATTCAAAAGTTGACAGGCGAAAGTAATCTGATTAATTATTTGGGATTTACCTTTGATGGTAATACTGTGCGGATTAGAGATAAGAGTCTATTTAAGTATTATTGTAGAGCATATCGAAAAATAAAAAAGGTGAAAGAGACCAAAGATGAGAAGTCTTATAATGCAGGAAGAAAGGCAGTATATCAGTCATATACGCACCTTGGAGTTGGAAGAAATCCAAGAGAACATGGAAATTTTCTTACTTATGCATATAAAGCTGATAGAATATTCCGTGAAAGCAACCTCCTGAATTGTGAGATTCGAAATCAGGTCAAAAGGCATTGGAGTAAGATTGATAGAAAGTTGAAAGAATGAGATGTTGATATTCGATGGATAATCTCGCTTAGGTAGTAAAGGTACATAATTTTTATAATTTGAGTGGCAACATTTTGGCCAGAAAATCAGTAAGCCAAAATAGATGATGTATTTTAGTAAAAAGCGGCGTGTATTTGTATAAAACTTAAATATATATAGTTAAGAATAATGAAAGACACGCCGAGTTTGAATAATTTGAAAAAGCCTTGGAGCCCATTGTTTACGCGGGTTTCCGGGCTTTTTTAAGCCCTGTGACATTATTATGACATTATTTTTTTGAAGACAGGGGAAAATTATAGTGGGATTGATTATTTCTAGATCTTATGATAAGATTCCATCATGAGTATCGCGTACTGGGTAGGACCCTCCACTCCGAAAGAGGGAAGTGATGCAGATAGGGATATTTGAATAATCCGGGGTGAAATCCATCACCTGTCCGGTGTATGGAAATCACCAATCCGTTTAGATGGAAATCGCATTTCCGTTAAAAAGGAAATCGCTTTATCTATAAAAACCTTATAATGAGGTCATGCACCTGTTGGTGTAAATTCATTATAAGGAGGTCACACTTATGACCAAGTACAGAGAAATCATTCGCCTTACCGGCCTAGGATTCTCACAACGCGATATCATGGCTAGCTGTGGTGTCGCACAGAAAACTGTCGTCAAGGTTCAGAAACGTGCCAAAGAATTAAATCTTTCATGGCCGCTTGATGATGCAATGACTGACACAGAGCTTCAAAGGCTCATGTTCTCCAAGGAGAACAAGGTATCACCTAACAAGCGTATACCTGACTACGCTTACATCCACAAGGAACTGCTCCGCAACGGAGTCAGCAAAAAGCTTCTGTGGACAGAATACATGGAGGACTGCCGTGCCAACGGTGAGGAACCGCTCATGTATTCCCAGTTCTGCTATCACATCCAGCAAGATGAGCAGAAACGGCGTGCTACCATGCATATCAACCGCAAACCCGGCGAACAGGTTGAAGTAGACTGGGCAGGAGCTTCTGCAACAGTCATCGACCCGGATACCGGCGAAATTATCAAAGCTTACATATTTGTTGGCGTAATGACCTACAGTCAGTATGCATATGTGGAAGCATTTCTGGATATGAAGCAGAAATCATGGATTAATGCTCATGTCCATATGTACGAATATTTTGGCGGTGTCGCCAGAATCCTCGTACCGGATAACTGTAAAACAGCAGTTGTTCACAATGGTGGATTTAAAGACCAGCAGATCAATGAAACCTATCAGGAAATGGCCGAACACTATGGCACCGCTATTATTCCGGCGCGTGTCAGGGCACCCAAGGACAAGCCGAATGCTGAGGGAACGGTAGGAAACATATCTACCTGGATCACAGCAGCACTTCGGGATGAACAGTTCTTCTCCCTTGCCGAATTAAACCGGGCAATCAGAGATAAGCTAGAACTGTTCAACCAAAGGCTCTTTCAGAAGAAAGAGGGTAGTCGGCGAAGCTTATTTCTTGGGGAAGAAAAACCATTGCTGGCACCATTACCTGCTACCCGTTTTGAACTGAGTGACTGGAAAACAGCCACCGTCCAGTTCAATTATCACATATCTGTAGACGGAATGCTATACTCCGTTCCGTATGAATACATCAAAAAGAAAGTTGATGTGAAGGTAACAGATACCACTATTGAAATTTTCTACAACCATAACCGCATTGCTTCCCATCGGCGTCTGAAAGGGCGCTCTGGGCAATACAGCACAATTACAGAGCATATGCCAGAAGACCACCAGAAATATCTGGAGTGGAACGGTGACCGCTTTCGTAAGTGGGCTGAGCGGATTGGTATAAATACGTACACTGCAGTTAATGCGATATTAACCTCCAAAGGTGTGGAACAACAGACCTATCGGAGCTGCATGGGGCTTCTAAAGCTTGCTGAGAAATACTCAGATGCATTGCTTGAAACTGCCTGTAAAAAGGCATTATCCTATACAGCATCGCCAAGTTACAAGAGTATTAAAAACATCCTTGTAATAGGTTCTGTTAAACAAGAATCAGAAGCATCTGAATCCAAGAACACACAGAAAGCACACGGCATCACAAGAGGTGCCGACTACTATCGGAGGTAAACGCATATGACTAATCAGAGTACAATAGATAAACTAATTGAAATGCGCCTGACTGCAATGGCAGACGCATTCCGCAGCCAGCTGGATGATCCAAAATTTAAGGAGATTTCTTTCGAGGATCAATTCGGAATGCTGATAGATATCGAATACAGCAGCCGCAAAAGCAATCGTCTCAGAAGATTGATTAAGAATGCCGGATTCGATCAGCCGGAAGCAAATATTATGGATATCAACTACACTTCCGGGCGCAAGCTGAACAAGGAAATGATTCACAGACTTGCCACTTGCGAATATATATCTGAACACCGGAATCTATTTATTACCGGAGCTACAGGCTGTGGTAAAACCTACATGGCCTGTGCCTTTGGCATGGAGGCCTGTAAGCAGTATTATAACACCAGATATATCCGCCTTCCGGATCTGCTCATAGATCTGGAAATAGCACGGACGGATGGTAATTATAAAAAAGTCATGGCAAAATATGCTAACCCCGTCGTTCTGATTCTGGACGAATGGCTTTTACTCAAGCCAACAGATACAGAACAAAGGGATATCTTCGAATTGCTCCATCGGAGGCGTAAGAAATCATCCACGATTTTCTGTTCTCAGTATGGCTTCGAAGAATGGTATGACCAGCTTGGTGGCGATGCAAGTCCACTTGCTGATGCAATCATTGATCGCATTGCTCATGACAGCTACCGAATCAACATCACAAGCATCGATACAGCTCATGACATCTCCATGCGAGAGGTATATGGACTGGACAAAACATTACGCGAGTAATCTCGCATAAGATGATTTCCACTTTCCGGACATCTGATTTCCAGATTTCCGGAAGTGCGATTTCACCGCACAAGAATATTCAGGATATTTGAAGTATTGAGCTTGCCCTTTTTAAGCGGCACATTTCTCATCGCGTTACTGACCTACATAGATAGGCATAACCGGAAATAAAAAATGCCTACCCTGTCGGCCAACAGGGTAGGCGCGTCTGAAAAGACGTAAAACCTTAACTTGAGGGCTTCCACCTTGTGGGCGGATGCTCTTTTTATATGCTTAGTATATACCAGAAACAAAGATATTGCAAGGGCATGACAGGCATGAATCAGAGAAAAAATGTGCTTTCTAATAAACGGAATATAAGGTGAGGCATGTTCCGAGAGGGTATGAAGAAAAGTCTGTAAATAGGATTCTTCATACCCTCTATTTAAGATACGAATGCTGATGCCGAGCCCAGACTCAAATTAATAATCAATCATACGTGAATTACCAAGGTACTCCGATTAAAGAAAAGTAGTTGGATATTTTTCTGCCAACATCGATAATTTAAACGCTTACGTTTGAACTTTTTGGACAGATATTCCAAAAGAGCACCAAGGATTGTGCCCCCCATCAGTGCTCTTCATTTTTTGATGCTTATATTAAGTAATCTGCAAAGAACCCTTTGCACCTATCAGAAGGCTTACTGTATCGGGGGGCATTAATAAGCACATAGCGTGGATCCATCTGCTCTGCCTTGAAGCTGTTATTTAGCACTTGATTTTATATCATTAATTACCTTTCACTTGATTATATATTTGTATGTTATATTAAGCGTTAACATTATTCTTGATAACATTACTCCTTACCAGATTTTACTTTACAAATGAGCTGCGTCATAGTTCCCATAGGACAGTATACACACCAGCTCCTTGGTTTAAAAAGTACCATAGTGATAAGTCCTAATATTGTGGAAGTGAGCATTACACTATAAAATCCAAAGGCAAACTGAGCAACGCCGGGATGAAAAATGGTTCCATGGTATGCCCAATTCCATGGCAGTTTAAACGTCCACAGAAGAGTTACTGCCTGTTTCAGATCCTGTGCACCCACAAATACCAGATAAGTATTCCAGAGCATCAGAAAAAACATAGCAAAAAAGAAAGTAAGAAATCCGTATCGAAACGTTTTACTCTTCATCCAATTCGGGATATCTTTTTTTCGTGATAAACCAAAGCGGCCGCCAAATAAGCTAAGGAGCTGTCCTCGTCCACAATAGTGGCTGCAATAGCTCTTTGTTCCACAAACAACGGAAATGATCAGTAGAATAAAAAAACAAAGCAGACCGAGCCATGCAAATAGAATATTAAAAAAACCTAACAACAAATAAACTAAGGACACAATCCAGAGGTAATCGTACCAATGTTTTTTCATAGTATCACCTCTCTGATCGTGATTACACTGGCAGGGCATTCTTTTGCACATTTCCCACATCCTACACACTTATCGGAGTCTATTTTAGCTTTGATTCCCCTCCAAATAGCAATTGCATTTAACCGACATACTTTAACACAACAACCACAGGCCACGCAGTGATTTTCATTTACAGTGGCTTTTCGCCTTTTTTTGATTTTGGTCTCCATAATTATCTCCCTCGAATTAAGATGATCAGAGTATAGCAAAATAGCGAAGGCATTTCCGTGATGAAATCACAAATATGTTGAGTTCCCGGCTGGCCGTGATGGAAAATTTGACCAACTTGTATCACAGCAGCGCAATTACCGTGCCCATCTCGGTACATTCCGCTATACTTTTGAATGGGATTCCAGATACAAGATCTATACCACTGTCAAGCGTTCTATTAATCATTTTAAAGACTGTTTTGTGCATACTGCCTGCAAGACACAGAATGAGAAAATGCTTCATGTGGACATGCTTTTATTCAGCATAACACAACTTATTTTCGTGGTTCATGCCGACAAAATACTTAAACATCAATTCATACGAAGTTTCAAATCACTTATTGCAATGTCCAATGCTTCCTGCATCTTATGAAAACTCTCTTTAAGCGAAATCAAAGTCATTATATGTAGAGTTAGGAATAGATGGAAAACTTTTGACATGAGTTGAGATTTCGGCTATACTATGTATGCCGAGTTGCTGAAAGCGTAAATCCAGGTAGGGATACGCTTTCTTTTTCATTTAAAATAGGAGGAGGCAGTACATTATGGTAAATTTTGAAAAAGAATACAAATGTGCCCTGGTATTTACCCACGACCTGATAGGCGGGAAGTGGAAACTGCGGATATTATGGCATATTATTCACGGAGACAATAGGTTTTCCATGTTAAAGAAAGCAATACCAGATATTACAGAGAAGGTGTTGTACACACAGCTGCGAGACCTGCAAAAATCAGGTATCATAGAAAAAGAAATTGTGAATGAGCAGCCTCCCAAGACAATATTGTATCATTTGCGGGAGGAATACAAAGATTTAGAAAAAATAATTGAAGATACATGCAGGTTTACGAAATACTATGCTTCATGTAATAATATTTATATTAAAGAAACTGTATAATCAGATACCTACAAAAAAGTAAGTTATTGTAATGATCAGAGTTTACGATTATACTCTTTAAAGTCAGCGGCAGATAAGGAGCCGACTTTTTTTAAAACCCATAGTTAGCATTAACTAACTAAGGGCTGATTATAGGGTTACGATGTAAAATCGGAGGGAGGTATTGTGATGAAAGAACATCTTTCAACAATTATACTGGCGGTCAGCCTTGGGCTTGTGTCTATTTTATCCTTGTTCATTGGTGTGATCGATGTACGGCCAGTAGCATTGCTTACAGGTGATACGGAGGTTTTGGAGGTATTTTTGATTTCAAGGCTGCCAAGACTGCTGGCAATTCTGTGTACCGGGATTGGTATGAGTGTTGCAGGACTGATCATGCAGCAGCTTTGCATGAATAAATTTATATCCCCTACAACCGGAGCGACGATTTCATCCGCTCAGTTTGGAATACTTCTGGCACTTTTATTTATGCCGAATTCTACATTGTGGGGTCGGGCGGGATTTGCATTTGTGGCAGCGATTCTCGGGACGTGGATATTTGTCTGGTTTATTCAGCGGATTCAGTTTAAGGATGTGGTGATGGTTCCATTGGTCGGTATTATGTTCGGAAATGTGGTGGGTGGTGTCACAAATTATCTGGCATATAAATATGAGATGACACAAGCACTTTCGTCCTGGCTGGTAGGACATTTTTCATTGGTACTGCGAGGGAGGTATGAAATCGTTTATCTTGTAGTACCATTGGTAATCCTTGCGTTTTTCTTTGCAAACCATTTCAATATCGTGGGGATGGGAAAAGATTTTTCAAAGAATCTGGGAGTCAGCTATAATCTTGTGCTGTTTTTGGGGTTGAGCATTGCGGCGATGATTACGGCATCTGTAGTAGTGGTGGTTGGTTCTGTTTCCTACATAGGATTAATTGTACCGAATGTAGTGGCCATGTTCAAAGGGGATAAAATTCGTGGCGCGTTGATTGATACAGCACTGTTTGGAGCTTTATTTGTTCTGATATGCGATATGATCGGGCGGCTGGTAATTATGCCTTATGAACTGCCGATTGAGCTGATCGTAGGAATTGTGGGGAGCATTGTATTTATCCTTCTGCTGCTTTACCGTCTAAAAAACGGACGGAAGGCACTTAGGCCCTCAGCAGTATTCAGGAAAAAAGGAGCTTCTTGTATAATTCAAATATAAGGAATTCCGAGAAAGAAGGTTGAGAAAAAAATACCTCAGAGTAAAATAAGATTACTGACTTTGGACGGTTAGTAAAAAATCTTATTAAACAGTGAGGTACTTGAAATGAATTATAACACACAGAACGCAAAAATTGCATCTATTACGGAAAAGACTTTAATCGTTGGTATTGATGTGGGAAGTGAAACCCATTATGCAAGAGCTTTCGGCTGGCGCAATTATGAGTACTCAAAGAAACCGTTTGCCTTCAGCAACGATGAAGCTGGATTTTCCTCATTCAAAGACTGGATGGACGATATAGCAGAGAAACATGGGATGGAAGCTGTGATTCCGGGAATGGAACCAACCGGTCACTACTGGCTGAACCTTGGAGCGTACCTGCAGGAACAGGGAATGAAGCCGGTACATGTGAATCCGCATCATGTCAAGAAGTCTAAAGAACTGGATGACAATAATCCGAGTAAGAATGACCGTAAAGATCCAAAAACAATTGCAGGTCTGGTAAATGAAGGAAGATTTTCATATCCATATATTCCAACCGGGATTTATGCAGAAATTAGAAATTTGTCCAACCTTCGTATTCAGACACAGGAAGAGATTACAAGAATCAAAAACAGGATCGCCCGCTGGTTCAGCATCTATTTTCCAGAGATCAAAGACGTTTACAGGAATCCGGATGCAGTAAGCGGACTGATGGTAATCAAACAGGCACCATTGCCCTGCGATATCAAAGAGCTTGGCGTGGATGGTGTTAATAAGATATGGAGAGATGCAAGGCTGAAAGGCGCTGGGATAAAGAGGGCAACGACCCTGGTAACCGCAGCGGAGCACAGCATCGGAAATACGGAAGCACCAAGAAGTGCCAGGAAAGAGATCCGAAACCTGTTGAATGACTACGAAATATATAAGAATCGTATGGATGAACTTATGGAAGAGATAGAGGAAACACTTTCTGAGATTGCCTATATAGATAAGCTGATGGAGATCAATGGGATTGGAATAAAAACGGTAAGCTGCTTTATTGCAGAGGTTGGAGACATTGGACGTTTTGATAATCCAAAGCAGGTGCAGAAACTGGCAGGATATGCTATTGTCGCAGACAGCTCCGGAAAGCATAATGGAGAAAGTCGTATCAGCCACAGGGGAAGAAAGCGTTTGAGATATGCGCTGTATGAAGCTGCGATATCGGTGATTGGGAAAAATAAAGAATTTAAAGAGATCCATTGTTATTACAGGACGAGGGAAAAGAATCCCCTGAAGAAGATGCAGTCGGTGATAGCGGTGGCATGTAAACTGATCCGGATATTTTATACAATACTAACAAAAGGCATAGAGTATGACGGTCAGAAGATGTTAAGTGACATTGTAAGACCTAAAATGCAGCCAGCAGCATAAAGAGAAAGAAACAGTGAATCATGGCCGGTCTGAGCCTTTGAAAGGAAAGAATGGAAGGCTGAGGCCAGCCATGATAGCTGGAAGAAACAAGTAAATGGAATGTAACAGGAAAACGTCCACCGAGAGGTGCTGTTGCAGGAAAAAGTCAGTAATAAAAAAACAAAGAATGGAGCCAGTAGTCGGCAGGAATATTCACCAGAGGGCATGACCCTGTAAAGGAGCTGAGCTGACACCCTGGTTATGGACAGGCGGGACGAGAGAAGTTAGGACTCAGCAATGGTCTGATGATCCTGGTAGACATGGGAGGTTCGCTGCCGTAGATGGATGGGTACACACAAGGCCATGTAGAACGAAAAGAGAAGACGTTTTATTTTGTGCACCCAAAATCCACTACTTTCGTACCAGATACAGAGAAATGTCCATTCCAATGGTTCTTTCTTCTGAGATATTTATTGATGAAACATTAAAAAATCCTTGATTTTCAAGGAAAAAAGACTTGACTATATAGGGAGGTGGCTGCAGTGCGTAATACAGCGTACAGACGGAATGTTCGTAATCTGATTATCATGGTGGCACTGGTGCTGCTCATTTCGGGGGCATATATGTTTGTGGGCGTCCATTTTGGAAATGAAAGATTATTCCGGTATGCGATAAGGCTGCGTACATCTAAACTGCTTGCTATGCTGATCACGGCATTTTCAATCGGCGGGGCATCTATTGTATTTCAGTCTGTTATTCGTAACACGATTGTGACACCCTGTCTTTTAGGGATGAATTCCCTGTACACTCTGATTCATACCGGGGTTGTATTCTTTGCAGGAGCGGGAAGTTTTCTGGCGGTAAATGCGAATGTCTCATTTGCAGTCGATCTGGTATTGATGGGTGTTACGGCGACAGTGGTATACAGCTATCTCTTTCAGAAAACGAAACATAATATCTTGTATGTATTGCTGATTGGAACCGTACTGTCCTCTTTTTTCTCCAGCATTCAGAATACGCTGACACGGATCATGGATCCGAATGAATACGACAGCCTTCTGGCAACATTGGTGGCAAGTTTCAGTAATATCAATACAGAAATCATTGTTTTTTCAATCATAGTGCTGGCAGCAATCATATTTTTTCTTCACAGGGAACTGGCACTTTTGGATGTACTTACGCTGGGAAAGGAGCAGGCCATTAATTTGGGAGTGGATTATGATAAATGTATCCGCAAACTGCTGCTTGGTGTAACACTTTTTATTGCAGTGGCTACGGCTATGGTAGGCCCGATTTCTTTTTTGGGTCTGATTATTGCGAATCTTTCCCGTCAAATGCTTAAAACATACAGGCATACACAATTGATATTGGGATCAGCTCTATTTGGAATGATCGTCCTCATCGGTGGACAGCTTTTGGTAGAGCACGTTTTCTCCTATTCCATTCCGGTCAGTGTATTCATCACAGTGGGAGGAGGAATTTATTTCTTGTATTTATTATTAAAAAACAAAAAGAGGTAATCGCATGCATGTGAAGGATTTGATCAAAAAATATGACGGAAAGACAGTGGTAGATTCCGTTTCTTTTGAAATCCCAAAGGGTAAGGTGACTTCCCTGATAGGCCCAAATGGAGCAGGAAAATCAACGGTTATGAGTATGCTCTCCAGACTGATAGCAGGGGACAGCGGGACGGTAGGTTTAGAAGGGAAGAATATTGAAAGATGGAAGAGCAGGGAGCTTTCCAAAAGACTGGCAATTTTAACCCAGAGTATCCATATAGAAATGAAGTTGACAGTTAGGGAGTTGGTTACCTTTGGCCGTTTTCCCTATTCAGGAGGACGTATCACACAGGAAGATCAAAAAATCATCGACCAGGCAATTGAATATATGGAATTGCAGGAATTTGAGAATCAGTTTATAGACGAATTATCAGGCGGTCAGAGACAAAGGGCCTGCATTGCTATGGTGATCGCACAGGATACCGAGTATGTACTTTTAGATGAACCAACAAATAATCTGGATATCTATCATGCGACAAATATGATGAAGACTGTCCGGCGTTTGTGCGACGAATTAGGAAAAACAGTGATTCTGGTATTGCATGAAATTAACTATGCGGCCTTTTATTCGGATTATATCTGTGCATTTAAAAATGGAAAAATTGCAAAATTTGGTACGGTGAAAGAGGTGATCAGAAAAGAAGTGCTGTCTGAAATATATCATGTAGATTTTGAAATTATGGAGATAGAGGGAAAACCATTATCTATCTATTATTAAGAAAAAGGAGATTATAAAAATGAAAAAAAGAACAATTTTATTATTAACAGCGGTAATGGCCATGGGACTCACAGCATGCACGAACAGTTCCTCAGGAGAATTAAAAAGAGAAGAGACATCGGCAGAGGTTTCCACAGACACAGAAAAAACGAAGACTATTACTATTACAAGCCTAAATGCAAATAAGGAAAGTAAAGAAATTGAAGTGCCATACGACCCACAGCGTATTGCAGTTCTGGATATGGCAAGTCTGGATATTATTGATAATCTGGGAAAAGGGGACCGTGTGGTTGGTTCTGCAAGTACCACACTGGATTATCTGCAGTCTTATGTGACAGACGAAAATATTACGAACCTTGGAACTATCAAGGAGCTTCTTGTATAATTCAAATATAAGGAATTCCGAGAAAGAAGGTTGAGAAAAAAATACCTCAGAGTAAAATAAGATTACTGACTTTGGACGGTTAGTAAAAAATCTTATTAAACAGTGAGGTACTTGAAATGAATTATAACACACAGAACGCAAAAATTGCATCTATTACGGAAAAGACTTTAATCGTTGGTATTGATGTGGGAAGTGAAACCCATTATGCAAGAGCTTTCGGCTGGCGCAATTATGAGTACTCAAAGAAACCGTTTGCCTTCAGCAACGATGAAGCTGGATTTTCCTCATTCAAAGACTGGATGGACGATATAGCAGAGAAACATGGGATGGAAGCTGTGATTCCGGGAATGGAACCAACCGGTCACTACTGGCTGAACCTTGGAGCGTACCTGCAGGAACAGGGAATGAAGCCGGTACATGTGAATCCGCATCATGTCAAGAAGTCTAAAGAACTGGATGACAATAATCCGAGTAAGAATGACCGTAAAGATCCAAAAACAATTGCAGGTCTGGTAAATGAAGGAAGATTTTCATATCCATATATTCCAACCGGGATTTATGCAGAAATTAGAAATTTGTCCAACCTTCGTATTCAGACACAGGAAGAGATTACAAGAATCAAAAACAGGATCGCCCGCTGGTTCAGCATCTATTTTCCAGAGATCAAAGACGTTTACAGGAATCCGGATGCAGTAAGCGGACTGATGGTAATCAAACAGGCACCATTGCCCTGCGATATCAAAGAGCTTGGCGTGGATGGTGTTAATAAGATATGGAGAGATGCAAGGCTGAAAGGCGCTGGGATAAAGAGGGCAACGACCCTGGTAACCGCAGCGGAGCACAGCATCGGAAATACGGAAGCACCAAGAAGTGCCAGGAAAGAGATCCGAAACCTGTTGAATGACTACGAAATATATAAGAATCGTATGGATGAACTTATGGAAGAGATAGAGGAAACACTTTCTGAGATTGCCTATATAGATAAGCTGATGGAGATCAATGGGATTGGAATAAAAACGGTAAGCTGCTTTATTGCAGAGGTTGGAGACATTGGACGTTTTGATAATCCAAAGCAGGTGCAGAAACTGGCAGGATATGCTATTGTCGCAGACAGCTCCGGAAAGCATAATGGAGAAAGTCGTATCAGCCACAGGGGAAGAAAGCGTTTGAGATATGCGCTGTATGAAGCTGCGATATCGGTGATTGGGAAAAATAAAGAATTTAAAGAGATCCATTGTTATTACAGGACGAGGGAAAAGAATCCCCTGAAGAAGATGCAGTCGGTGATAGCGGTGGCATGTAAACTGATCCGGATATTTTATACAATACTAACAAAAGGCATAGAGTATGACGGTCAGAAGATGTTAAGTGACATTGTAAGACCTAAAATGCAGCCAGCAGCATAAAGAGAAAGAAACAGTGAATCATGGCCGGTCTGAGCCTTTGAAAGGAAAGAATGGAAGGCTGAGGCCAGCCATGATAGCTGGAAGAAACAAGTAAATGGAATGTAACAGGAAAACGTCCACCGAGAGGTGCTGTTGCAGGAAAAAGTCAGTAATAAAAAAACAAAGAATGGAGCCAGTAGTCGGCAGGAATATTCACCAGAGGGCATGACCCTGTAAAGGAGCTGAGCTGACACCCTGGTTATGGACAGGCGGGACGAGAGAAGTTAGGACTCAGCAATGGTCTGATGATCCTGGTAGACATGGGAGGTTCGCTGCCGTAGATGGATGGGTACACACAAGGCCATGTAGAACGAAAAGAGAAGACGTTTTATTTTGTGCACCCAAAATCCACTACTTTCGTACCAGATACAGAGAAATGTCCATTCCAATGGTTCTTTCTTCTGAGATATTTATTGATGAAACATTAAAAAATCCTTGATTTTCAAGGAAAAAAGACTTGACTATATAGGGAGGCCGATATGGAGGCAGTGATGGAATGTGAGCCTGATATTATCTTTATCGGGGGCAGGTTGTCAGCTTCCTATGATGCTTTGAATGAAATCGCGCCAGTCGTGTATTTAGCTACAGATACACAGAAAGGACTGGTTGAAAGTGTAAATGATAACGCGAGAACGATTGCATCCATATTCGGATTAGAAAAAGAGGTGGATGGAAAAACAGCGGATTTTGCAGCCCGTATTGAGACTTTGCAGAAAAAGGCGGAGGGAAATACCGCATTAGTCGGGATGACTACAAGCGGAAGCTTTAACCTTATGGGAAATGATGGAAGATGCTCCATAATCGGCAATGAAATCGGATTTGATAATCTGGCGGCAGATTCAGTAACGGAAAGCCGTGGCGGCGGTTCGGAACACAGTGGTTCGGAGGAGAAGGCTTCCAAGGAGACTTCAGACGATTTAGGTAAAGAAGGAAATGGATCCGGTCAGGGAAGTACTTCTACACATGGAAATGAAGCTTCTTTTGAGACTGTGGTATCCATGGATCCGGATTACATATTTGTGATGGACAGGGACAGTGCAATTGGTACAGAAGGTGCACAGCTTGCCCGTGAAATCATGGAGAATGAGCTGATCATGAAGACTGACGCATACAAGAACGGAAAGATCGTTTATCTGGAACATCCGGCTGTTTGGTATACCGCAGAGGGTGGTATTACAGCACTTGATGTTATGCTTTCTGATCTGGAAGGGATATTGCAGTAGTAAGTCATTTTCAGGAGGCCGGATTTTCCGGCCTTATATACTATAATGAAAAGCCTACCCTGTTGGCTAACAGAATAGGCACGCCTGAAAAGACATAATACCTTGAACTTAGGGCTTCTACCTTGTGGGCGGAAGTTCTTTTTTATGTGTGTCGTCTATACTAAGTATGAGGATATTATAAGGGGAGAGTGAGGAATCCGGGCACAGATGTGATTTTCGCTAAGCAGGCATAAGCTGTGCTAGGTTTGTTCAATGAATAATGGATATAACCTATTTCTGCTTTAGTATAATAGAATATTCCATTGAGTGCCAGCTTATAGGAAACTGTATAGTTTTTTGATTATAATTTTTTTTACCATGCTTCCCACGCGAAAGTATTTTATAATTGTATCCTTTCTTCACCAGCCCTAATAAATGCAATATTTACCAAGAATGTTGACTCTCAAGGAACACGAAAGAGATAGGGAACCATTAGCGCCATTCTCCCCGTGCCCTTTACATGAGATAACAATTCAATTATTTAAAACAAAATTAATATGATAGTATTCCGGAATAAAATAAAATTTATTACGGGAAAAGGGCTGTTTTGTTTTATTGTAGTGTATGGCTTCTATTAACAGAAGGGGAGTCTGCGCCGGCACTTCTAGAAACTCCATTTCTATTTCATTCGCATAAATTAATTTTACCGTCATATTCATGCTTTCTGAATACTGGAAGAGTGTGTTCAGAATAAGTTCTTTTATAGAATCCTCTTTGGAGGCATCTAATCCCAATTCATCAAAAAATGCAGCGGGAACCTGGGTGAAGGAATAGCCCAGAACCCGGTCATCAGATTTATAAACACAATAACATGCCAGTACAATATCACTGGCTGCAAGATGCAGCTTATCTCTGGCTATATCGGTAGGAGCGCCGTAATTGTAAGACAGATCAGTGCTGTTCACCGTCAGTTTGCTCAGTGAGAGCAGAGGGTTTGTTATCTGTTCTTCCATAGGCTTAACGGTTTTGGGAGCTACAATGGTGCCTTTTCCTTGGGACTTGATGATCATACCATCCTCACTGAGAATAGCGAGAGCCTGGCGGAGGGTATTGCGGCTGACACCGTATTTTTCCGACAAAGCCGTTTCTCCCGGAAGGTGTTCATTGGGCTTGTAGACTCCCTCAATGATGTCAGAATATAAGGAATTATAAACTCCCAGATAAACGGGCATATTTTCATTTTTTAATTTCGTTTTCATATCTATGCCTCCCTTGGCTGGTAAACATGTGTTACAAGTTTTATGTTGAACATGTTCATTCTACCATAAAATTTAATTTTTAGCAATGTCAGCAGCAGATGTGTTAATATGTTGAACATGTAGTGCAAGGTAAAAAGACAATAGGTAATTATACACAATTATACGCAGAAAGGATTGTAGAAAATAGATGAAAAGATATTAAATACAGGATAGTTGTTGACAATTATATGCTGCGGTGGTACTATTTGAACAAGTTCAACATGTTGAACAAGATAAGCGGGGTAAACAAGGGGAATAAGAAGAAGGAAAACGAGGCCAGCGGAAACGAGGCCAGCGGAAACGAGGCCAGCGGAAACGAGGCCAGCGGAAACGAGGCCAACGGACCAAAAACAGGCGAAACAAGATCAACAAATCAAGAACAGCAAGAAGAAAGGAGGAACCATGATCAAGAAGTGCAGAGAAGAAGACAGGAAAATGCTTAAAGATTATTTAAATCAAAAGCCTGTATATCACACATTTCTGCTTTCCGATCTTGACCGGTATGGGTTTGATAAAGATTACCAGACCATCTATATGCAGGAAGAGAATGGGGATTGTGTAGGAGTTTTTCTGAAATATTTTAATAACTTTATTCTGGCAGGGGATGAGGAAAAGCTGGATTATGAGAAAATAGCCGGACTTGCCACAGAGGAAATCACCACAGTAATGGGAAAGGCAGATATTGTCAGGAATACGGTGAAATATGTTGGTAGGCAGGTACAGATGACTTATAATAATCTGTATATACACAGGGGTTCAGAAGAGCAGGCACTTAAGGAGCATAAGGTGAGATTTGCAGATTCGGATGATGTAGATCGGATATACGAATTTTTAATGAGTTTTAAGGAAATGAAAAACCTGTATTCTGAAAAAAAGATGATTGAAAATCGTATCAACAGCGGAGAAGGAGTACATGCTGTTATAGAGGAAGGCGGAAGAATAGCAGCACATGGAAACAGCGCAGCGTCAGCGGATTTGACCTGCATGATGGGCGGTATCTGTGTGAAGGAAGAATATCGGGGAAAGGGATATGCAAAGGATATTATCCGCAGTTTGTGCAGGGAAATACACAGCCAGGGAAAGATACCCTGTATCTTTGCCCCGGAAGAGCCTTCCTATTCTATTTTTCAGGAGCTTGGATTTGAGATTTACGGCAGATGGGGCGCTGCCCGGCTGATATAACAGGAGGAGACATGGGAGAGAAAAAGCTAAAAACAAAAGATATTTTAGGTTACACCATCGGGTCTATAGGAGATTCCACATCGTACAACTTTGTACTTTCATTTTTTTCTTTTTTTATGATAACCGTTGCAGGAGTAAGCCCTGTGGTGGCAGGAACGATTATATCTGTAGCTATTGCCTGGGATGCCATCACAGACCCGATCATCGGCTATCTGGTGGATAATTCAAAAAGCAAGTATGGGAAGAGGCGGCCCTGGATACTGAAATCATTAATACCTCTTGGGGCATCCCTTGTATTGATGTTTTTAAAAGTGGATTTCCCACAGACGCAGAAAAATATATATTACCTGATACTGGTATTGGTATTCTGGACAGCTTACACTGCCTTTAATATTCCTTATTATTCTTTCGGCTCTGTGCTGTCTGATGTGGACAGTGAGCGAGTGAGGCTGGCTGCCTTCAGAGAAGTATTGGGATATGTGGGAATCTTCTGCGCAAGCTCTGTTCCCACCTTTATAGTCGGAAGACTTCTGGAACATGGACTTGACAATGGGCAGTCATGGGCTGCGGCAGGGGTCATATCTGCAGTGATATCAGTCAGCACTATTCTGATCATGTGGCGGTGTACCAGAGGTAAGGAGCCTGTGGAGGAAGTGGCAGACGCTGATAAGGTGAATTTGAAAGGATTCTTTACAAATGTTATCAGCCTTATGAAGATGAAACCTTATGTACTGGTTATCATCTGTGCCCTGCTGACAAATGTTTACCTGACATTGTTTAATTCCAGCTTGTTATATTATGTCACTTATAATATGGGACTGGGAGAGACACAGGCATCCCTTATGTTCACAGCCATGAATATCGTATCGATCCTGTTTATACCATTTATCACAAAGTCAGTAGCCATATTCAGCAAGAGCAAAGTGTTTGTAGTGTGCATGGTATTCAGCGGCGTTGTCATGATGCTTACAAAGTTCACAGGCATTTCCGGCATTACTATGGGCTGTATCTATGTCGTGCTGGTAGGTGTGGGGACCTGCGCTTATTGGATGTGCGTATTTAACTTTCTCTATGATGTGGTGGATTATGATGAGTTTAACAGAGGGAAAAAGAGAGACGGTATTATCATGTCCTACTATTCATTTCTTCTGAAACTGGGAGGTGCTGTGGCAGCGGCAGTTCAGGGATTTCTTCTTCAGAGAAGCGGATTTGACGCAAATCTTGCAGTGCAGAATGATGGGGCGCTGGGAATGATCGAATCCATGTTTACCATACTGCCCGGTATTTGTGTACTGATCGCAGGACTGGTAATTGCCCTTACCCCTCTGCAGGATAAGAAAATGAATGCACTCAGGCTGGCGCTGGAAAAGAAACGGGCGGGTGAATCCTACAGCACAGAAGGCTTTGAATCATTGGTGGTAAAAGAAAATAAAAATTAATTAAAATTATATTTTATGGAGGAAAAAACTATGGCAGCAAATAAACCGGCAATTGTAATGCAGACTGATTTTACAAAGGATATTTCCGTATGTACCATGCAGGGCGTGTGTATGATGGTGGATCCGGAACTGCGTGTGTTTGACAGCACCCACGAGATCAACAGCTTTGATACTTATCAGGCCTCCACTTCTCTGAGCTTTGTTGTGGATTTCTGGCCTGCAGGTACCGTTTTCGTATCAGTGGTAGATCCGGGAGTGGGTACCAGCCGCAGGGCATGCGTGGCGAAACTGAGCAACGGAAGTTATGTGGTGACACCTGACAACGGCAGCCTTACACATGTGAAAAAATATGTGGGGATTGATGAAGTACGCGTCATTGATGAGAAGATCAACCGTCTGAAGAAAACGGAGAAATGTAATATTTTCCATGGCAGGGATCTGTTTGCCTACTGCGCGGCGAGACTTGCCTCAGGCATTATCACATATGAGGAAGTAGGGGAAGCCTATCCGGTTGAAGAGATCATAGAACATGAGATCATTCCTTACCAGATAGCCGACGGAGTGATAAAGGGTATGATCGACACCGCAGACTATCATTTTGGCTTGATATGTTCCAATATTCCGGCAGATGTGTTTGAGGATGAGGGAATCCGCTATGGGGACCGGCTGGATGTGGTTATCCGCAGAAAGGGCCAGGAGGAACCGGTATATGCGGGAACAGTACCGTTCCAGCCTTCCTTTGGAGCAGTTGCAGTCGGAGAACCTCTTTTAATGGTCAGCGAGACACTGCAGATCCAGATTGCAGTCAACAGCCGGAATATGTCTGAGCAATACGGAATCCAGGTAGGACCGGACTGGACCATAGAGATGAGGAAATGTTAATAGAGAAGATAGGAGGAAAATGAACATGAAACCGACAATTGTAATGCAGTCTGATTTTGGAATCAACTCAGGCCTGGTGGCCTGTATGCACGGAATGTGCAAACTGGTGGACAGCGAACTGGTCACCTGTGATATTACACATTTACTTCCGGCATTTGATATTGAAGCGGCATCTTACTGTCTTCAGTACACAGTACCCTACTGGCCGGCGGGAACTGTCTTTGTGTCAGTGGTGGATCCGGGAGTGGGAACCAGCCGGCGGGCATCTGTGGCAAAACTGAAAAACGGAAGCTATGTGGTGACTCCGGACAACGGCACACTCACTTATCTCCACACCATGATAGGCGTGGAAGCTATCCGCGAAATTGATGAAGAGAGAAACCGTTATCAGGAAACCAGAGATGTGAGCACATTCCACGGAAGAGATCTGTTCTCCTACTGTGCGGCAAAACTGGCCTCAGGCATCATCACTTTTGAGGAAGTGGGAAAAGAATATCCGGTGGAGGAAATCGTCTTACATAAAGTGCAGACTGCACAGGTAAAAGAAAAATATGTAAAGGCTGTGATCCAGAGCTATGACCCATTTGGCAGTGCGGAGCTTTCTGTGTTGAACAGTGAATTTGAGAAAACCGGGTTTGCTCTGGGCGAGAAGCTGCATGTGGTTATTTCAGACGGGGATAAGGCAGTATTTGACGGACTGATTCCTTATGAGAAATCTTTTGGATATGTGGGATTGGGAGAAGACGTACTCTTTAATGACCTGGCTTCTTTCGTAACGATCGGAAGCAATCAGGCAGATTTTAGGCAGAAATATGGCCTTGACACGGATTCCGAATACACGGTGGAAATCCGCCAGGCTTAAGGGAAGGGGAAAAATATGTGGCTGGACAGATTACCTAAAGCAGAACTTCACTGTCATCTGGACGGTTCTGTTCCTCTTCCGGTTCTGAGAAAACTCTGTGTGAAGGGACATGTAGAAGTTCCGGGTGATGAAAAGGCATTCAGAAAATTGGCCGAAGCGGGTGAAGAATGTGAAAGTCTGACAGAATATTTAAAAGCCTTTGAGCTTCCTTTAAGTTGTCTGAAGACAGAAGAGGCCTTTTATACAGCCGCCTTTGAAACCGCAGCCTCGGCTGCGGAGGAAGGGGTGCGTTATCTGGAACTTCGGTTTGCGCCCCTTTTGTCAGACAGTGAGAGTCTGACAGCGGAGTCCATCATTGAGGCTTCTGCGGCCGGACTTGAGAATGCATTCAGGGAAAAGGGGATTTATGCGTCTCTGATTCTCTGTGGCATGAGACATTTTTCAGAAAAGGATAATTTCAGGACACTTGAACTGGGGAAAAAATACTTGGGAAGAGGTGTCTGCGGAGCAGACCTGGCAGGAGATGAATCTGCTTATCCCAACGAACTGTTTTTGGAGTATTTTAAAAGAGCCGGGAAATATGAGATTCCTTTTACAGTCCACTCAGGAGAATGCGGCAGGATCGAAAATATTGCTCTGGCGGTGGACCACGGGGCAAAACGGATCGGACATGGGATTGCAATGAGCGGGGACCGGAAGCTGCAGGAGAAGCTTCGCGGCAGAGGAATCGGCGTGGAACTGTGCCCTCACAGCAATATCCAGACAGGAGCGTGTTTGAAAATTCATCCAAGTAATCCTCAACTACACTCTGGAGCGGTAAGAGCTGTGGAAAAATATCCTTTCCGGGAATTTATGGATAACGGCTTGAACATATCCATCAATACGGATAACCGTACTGTGACCAATACTACGGTGAAAAAAGAGCTTCAGTTTTTAGACTCTGATTCAGGCCTCTCCCCACGGGAGGCAGCAATGCTGATGAAACAGGCTATGGAAACCTCATTTGCAGAGGATGGGATCAAACAACAGGTGAAGAAGGAGGTTGAGCAATGGGAAAAAGAGTATGCCTGATAGTGTTGGACAGTTTTGGAGTAGGTGCACTTCCTGATGCCGCCGCATATGGAGACGCAGGGGCCAATACTTTGAAAAGCATCGGATCCCGGATCAAAGGCTTCTCCCTTCCAAACCTAAACCGCCTGGGTCTGGACAGGATACTGCCCGGATATGGAACCGAGTATACAGGCCCCGTGACGGGACATTATGGAAAGGCACGGGAGAAAGCTGCAGGAAAAGACACTACGGTAGGACATTGGGAGATTGCAGGATATGTAAAAGAAAATCCTTTCCCTGTATTTCCGGAGGGATTCCCCAGGAATGTGATAGAAGAATTTGAGAAGGCCGCAGGGAGAAAAGTGATCGGCAATATTGCCGCATCGGGAACAGAAATCATCGGGAAACTGGGAGAGGAACAGACCAAAACGGGCAGTCTCATTGTCTATACTTCGGCGGACAGTGTATTTCAGATCGCGGCCAATGAAGAGGTAGTCCCGGTAAAGGAATTATATCAAATCTGTGAAAAAGCCAGAAAACTGCTGACCGGAAAATATGGAGTGGCAAGGGTGATAGCCCGCCCGTTCACATCTTCCGGGGACGGCTTTGTCAGAACGAGAAACCGTCATGATTTTTCCATGACGCCCCCTGAAGATACTATGCTGAACAGAATAGAAGCACAGGGATATGAGACAGCGGCAGTGGGAAAAATCTATGATATTTTTGCCGGAAGCGGTATTACCAGGCATGTCTCCACAGGCAGCAACAGGGAAGGTGTAGAGCAAACCCTGAAAATGTTGTCAGAAGTGGAAGAAGGGCTGATCTTTACAAACCTGGTGGACTTTGACATGTTGTACGGACACCGGAGGGATGTGGAGGGATATGCCCTTGCCCTGCAGGAGTTTGACGCCAGGGTTCCGGAAATCATGGAAGCTATGGGTGAAGATGACCTGCTGATCATTACAGCAGACCACGGCTGTGACCCGGGATATAAAGGAACGGATCACACCAGAGAATATATCCCCATTATGATGTACAGCAATTCCATGAACCATGAGGTCAATATGGGGGAGAAGGACAGTTTTGCCTGTATCTCCGGCATAGTGGAGAACTGGCTTCAAATAGAAAGAAAGAGAGGAGAACAGTGATGTCTACACCGCATAATGAAGGAAAAAAAGGTGATATTGCAAAAATCGTTCTCATGCCGGGAGATCCTCTGCGGGCGAAACTCATTGCAGAGACGTATCTTGAGGATGTTCATTGTTATAATACAGTGAGGAATATGCTGGGATATACCGGAACCTATAAAAATAAGCAGATTTCTGTGCAGTCCAGCGGTATGGGAATTCCCAGCATGGGGATTTATTCCTGGGAATTGTATAAGGATTATGATGTGGACACGATTATCAGAGTCGGCTCTGCAGGGGCCATATCAGACAGTCTTTCCATGGGAGATGTGGCAGCGGGGATGGGCCTGTGCACAGATTCGGCCTTTGTCTCCCAGTACAATTTGCCGGGCACCTTTGTTCCGTGTGCAGATTTTGGCCTTTTGAAGCAGGCAGAAGAGATATTGGAGAGCAGAGAAATCCCTCATAAGATCGGAACCATCTTATCCTCAGATTTGTTTTATACAGATGAGAAGGATGCAGTTGCAAAGTGGAAGAAGATGAATGTGCTCTGTGTGGAGATGGAATCCCTATCTTTATACTGTAATGCAGTGCGGCTGGGGAAAAAGGCGCTGACTCTGCTGACCATATCAGATCTGCCTCTGAAGGGAGAAGCCATGCCTGCAGATGAGCGCAGAACTGGCTTTACGGTCATGCTGGAAGCTGCCCTGCAGTTGGCAGTGGAGGCAGATGCGTAAAAGCAGTGGAGCAGTCTGTATTGTGTGTGGAAATCTGGCAGCAGCTCTGGGCGTGGCCCTGTGTTCTGCGGCAGGTATGGGGGTAGACCCTGTCAGTGCCCTCTACGATGGTGTCCACAGAGTGTTTGAGCTGGAAATGGGCACGGCTTCCTTTCTGGTAAATATAGGGATTCTGATCATCTGTGCCTCACTGAACAGGAAATATCTGAAGTGGGGCACATTCCTTTCTATGCTGAGCTTTGCAGGATTTCTCAACATATCTGTCCGTCTGCTCTCCTCTTTCCATCCGGAACCATATTCCCCCGGTAGTTTTATTGTATTTTTGACAGGAATGCTTTTGGCAGGAGCGGGATTCGCCACAGTTGTATTTCCGGAGATGGGACCTAACTGTGCAGATATACTGCTGGAGGTGCTGAAAGACATGGCTGGGATTCCTATGCAGTACGGAAAGATGTCTGTGGATGTCTGCTGTACTGTCCTGGGATTCTTTATGGGGGGCGCTGTGGGATTGGGAACTATTCTGTGTGTTCTGGCAATGGGGCCTATTTACAGCCGGGTGTCCTGGATCTGGAATCTCAGAAAGTCTGCATACAGCCCTGGGGGTTGATGAAGCATTTCCGGACATAAAAACCCTCTTAAACAGAGTGAGGTACATACCTTTCTGCTTAAGAGGGATCATATTACAATTTTATAGCAGTATCATATCCTGCATGAATAGCGTCTTTAGCAGTTCCAACTTGTTCTGCATCTCCAATCACATGATAGGTAATGCCGAGTTCCTTCAGCATTTCCGTAAATGCAGTGTCCGGGCGGTAGCCCATGGCTAAGATGAGAGAGTCAAATTCATCCAGACAGAAGGACTTCCCTTTTTGGCTGTAGTATAATTTGTCTTTTTCTACTTTTTCTACTTTTGCACCACAGATTATTTGGATCCCCTTTTTCATCATCCGCTGTACCAGAAGGCTTCTGCCGGGGCCGCTTTCGGCGGCCATAATGGAATCTGTCATTTCAATAACGGTAACCTCCCGGTCGCGGGGGTAGAGGTCATGGATGAGGGGAGCCAGGTAATCGGCTGTCTCACAGCCAACAGAGCCGCCGCCGATGATCACGATACGTCGTCCGGGGAACGCATTTCCGGCCAAAATATCATCCGCTGTTGCCCAATGTTTAAATTCTGTAAAGGCTGCCGGAGCGATGGGGGCAGCTCCGCAGCTCACGATCACTTCATAGCCGGAAAATTCTGTTTCCAGCATTTCTTTATCCACTTTGCAGTTCAAACGGACCTCTACATTTTCTGCCTGTAGTTTCTTTGACATATATTTTATTACCTTGGCGAGATCCTGTTTGGCAATGGGAACCGAAGCAATGCGCATTTGTCCGCCCAATGCGTCTCCCTGTTCGCAGAGCACTACGTGATGGCCGCGTTTCTTGGCGACAAAAGCAGCTTCCATTCCGGCAGGGCCGCCTCCGATGACCAGGATGTCTTTTTTTACCTCCGCAGGTTTTAAGGTATCTTCATTTTCCAATTCAAAGGATGGATTAACAGTGCAGGCCACACGTTTTCCGAACATGATACCGTTTAGACAACGCAGACAGCCGATGCAGGGACGGATTTCATCCTCACGGCCCTCCTGGGCTTTGGTGCAGAAGTCCGGATCGCACAGATTTGCCCGTCCCATCATGCAGATATCAGCCTTTTGATTGGCAATCAGCTCGTCCGCGATCCAAGGTTCTGTGATACGCCCAACGGTAGCCACAGGAATGGACACATGTTTTTTGATCTCCATAGATAAGGCGGCGTGGGAGCCTTGTCTGGTACCGGGAGCCGGAATTGCGCTTCCACGCTTGATGGTGGTTCCGCCTGATACATGAAGCATGTCTGCGCCTGCCTTTTCAAGTTGTTTGGCAATATAAATGCCGTCATTTAGGTTCAGGCCTCCGTCGCTGTATTCATCTCCGGAAATCCTTACATCCACGATGAAATCTTTTCCGCAGACTCTGCGGACTTCTTCGATCACTTCCAGGGTAAGTTTCAGACGGCCATTGATATCTCCGCCGTATTCGTCTGTTCTTTTGTTATAAAGCGGGGTTAAGAAACCACCCAGAAGGCCGTGGGCATGGGCTGCGTGGATTTCAACTCCGTCACCGCCTGCTTTTTTGACACGGAGGGCAGCTTCACCGAACTGGCGTATAATCACTTTCAGTTCCGGTATGGTGACAGATCTCGGAGCTTCTTTTGCATAGGATGGCCCCACATTTGAAGGGGCGATAAGGCGCGGGGTACCTGGAATGGGGAAGGCCATGTATGCCGGATGAAACAGTTGGGGAAGGATTTTAGCTCCGTATTTATGTACGGCTGAGGCCAGTTTTTCCCAACCCGGGATATAGGAATCATCACAGATAGATATATCACCGGGCAAATAGGTGTATACGGGTTCCACGGTAGTTACCTCTGTTACGATCAGGCCGACACCGCCTTTTGCCCTTGCTGCGTAATGCTCCACAAGTGTGTCGGTTATGTAGCCTTTATCTGCCAGATTGGTGGAAATGGGGGGCATAAATACACGATTTTTTACAGTTGTTTCTCCTATTTTGATCGGAGAAAATAAATGGGGATATTTTGTCATAACAACAACTCCTTTCGCTACGTTTATCTTATCATAGCCGCTAAAAAGAAGCTGTGTCCCTGCTGGCAGAAACAGACTGTTTTTTGTCATGATTTTTGCATAGGAGTCTCGTTTTGTTGTGAAAAATGACAAAAAATGACCGTTGTCGGAGCATTTATTTCCCCAATTATTTCTTTGTCTATTCCTTTATGATTTCTATGGAGACCATTTGATCCGCCTGGGTGATGATGCTTTTTGTTTTTGCATCGGTTTTGATCTGACAGAGTACGTGTCCGTTTTTGTTCGTGATTTTAACGGCAGCGTTTTCATACAGGATTTCCTCTGTTTCCAGAACAAGGTGCTTCAGCAGCTCTCTTTGACGGTCATCCAGGGTCATTTGCTGTTCTTTTAATTCCTGGTTATATTTTAAATTCTGAAGAAAATGTTTTCTGTAACGGCTGGGAGCAATCCCGTATAACTCTTTAAATGCGATGGTATAAGCTTTGGAATTGGCAAAACCGCAGTCCAGAGCAATCTTATCAATAGTATCTTTTCCTTCCAGTAAACTTTCCAGAGAAGCGCGGACGCGGGTATATGCCAAATACTTGACAAAGGTAATGCCGGTGTATTTCTTGAAAAGTCTGGAGGCATAGGAACTGCTGAAGGACAGCGCCTTTGCCACATCCTCCAGATGAAGCTGCTCCTGATAATGGCTGCTGATGTAGAGGATCGCTTTCATATAATTCTCACGGTTTTCGGAGAGAAGGGGCAGGCGCTCGATAGGGTACTGCTTATGATTGGAGGCAATGCAGACCAGCTCCGCCATGATTGCATTCATCTGAAACAGATCATTGTCATTTTCCATCAAAAGGCTTACCAATTCGCCTATTTTTCTTTTTAGCTTCCCTAATATCTGGGCATTTTTTTCTTTTGTACAGAGCATGGATTCAAATGCGTCCTCCACATCTCCAGCCATGGGTTTTGCAAAACGGGAGAAATCCACATGGATAGTCAAGATCACATTTTCTCCTGTCCCTTTCTGACGGATCATATGGATATCACCGGGAGCAATCAAAAGCAGCTCCTGTTCTTTTACCGGGCAGGAAAAATGCTCTGTTATAGCTTCATATTCTCCTTTTAAGACGTAAGATAGCTCCAGGCTTGTCTGCCGGGAGAAAACCTGACGGTCAAAGCCGTTGATGCTCAGACTAAGCGGATATCCGAATTTTTGGCCTGAAAAGTCGTAATAATAATTCATATTTTGCATATAAGTACCTCTCTGGGTGAAAATCAGCGGTTAATCTAACTGTATCACAGGTTTTGGGAGTAGTACATAAGAAGATGATACTATAGAATGTTGGAAATTTCACCGATAAAATGTTATACTAACTGATACATGATAATCGCAATTACCGTACAACATCAAAAAGGATAAGGTGATAAAATAATGTACATCGCAGATTTGCACATCCACTCCCGCTATTCCCGTGCCACCAGCAAAGACTGCACCCCGGAACATCTTGACCTCTGGGCGCGCAGAAAAGGAATACAAATAGTTGGCACAGGCGACTTCACGCATCCGGCCTGGAGAGAGGAACTCCAGGAAAAACTGGAACCGGCGGAGGATGGGCTGTATGTGCTGAAGAAAGAATACAGAATACAGGACCCCACAGCGGCCGCAGCCATGCAGCCGCGTTTTGTCGTTACAGGTGAGATCAGTTCTATTTATAAAAAAATGGATAAGGTTCGTAAAGTACACAGCCTGATCCTCCTGCCGGGATTGGAGGATGCGGAAATCATCTCCAAAAAACTGGAAAGCATCGGCAACATCCATTCCGATGGACGGCCTATCTTGGGATTAGACTGCAGGGACCTGCTGGAGATACTGCTGGAGCTGTGTCCGAATGCCGTCTATGTGCCGGCTCATATCTGGACACCTCATTTTTCTTTATTCGGGGCCTTTTCCGGTTTCGATACGGTGGAGGAATGCTTTGACGACTTATCACCATACATCCGGGCTATGGAAACAGGGCTTTCCTCAGACCCGCCAATGAACTGGAGGATATCCGCGCTTGATCAGTACCAGCTTATATCAAATTCCGATGCACATTCCCCGGCAAAGCTGGGAAGGGAGGCAAATCTGCTGGACATAGAGCTTTCCTATGAAGGATTAAGAAAGGCCATTCAGGAGGGAGAAGGACTGGCAGGGACTATAGAGTTCTTTCCGGAAGAAGGAAAATATCATTTTGACGGTCACAGAAAATGTCATCTCTGTTTAAGTCCCACGGAAGCTGAAAAATACCACGGTAAATGCCCTGTCTGCGGAAAAAAACTCACAATCGGAGTGTCTCACAGAGTGGAGCAGTTGGCTGACCGCCCGGAAGGCTTTCAAAGACCTCATGCGAAAGCCTTTGAGAGCCTGGTGCCGCTGCCGGAGGTCATCGGCGCATCTGTGGGATACTCCGCGGCAAGCAGAAAAGTTGTGAGGCAGTATGAAGAAATGCTCCGGAAACTGGGATCTGAGTTTGAGATACTGCGGATCATGCCTCTGGAAGAGATCAGGAGCATTTCCGGACATTTGATCACTGAGGGAATCCAGAGACTTAGGGAAGGAAAAGTTGAGAGGATTCCCGGTTTTGACGGAGAATATGGCACCATAAAGTTATTCGAGCAGACTGAGATTGAGAATCTGGATGGGCAGATGAGCCTTTTTGACAGCATGGAAATGATCCAGGATATGACAGAAATAACAGGTGATGCAGGAACTGTTCAGGAAATTAGGAGGTCAGATAAAACACAGAAAAACAGATTATCAGCTAAAGTAAAGGAAAGCAGACTATCAGAGAAAGCGCAGAAAAGCGGACCGTCAGCCGAAGCACAGGAAAGTGGACCATCCATTCCCGCTCTCCAGCCGCTGAACCCCCAACAGCAGCAGGCTGTTCAGTCCATAGACCGGGCAGTAGCGGTTATAGCGGGACCGGGGACAGGGAAGACTAAGACTTTGATATCCCGCATTCTCTATCTTTTGGAGACCAGAAAAGTAAAAACGTCAGAGATAACAGCTGTGACTTTTACGAACAAAGCCGCTGCCGAGATGCAAGAGCGCCTGAGGCAGCAGTTAGGAAAAGGCAGATCTGCCCGGTTGATCCAGGTGGGGACCTTCCACTCGATCTGCCTTGAGCTGCTGAAAAAACAAGGCATGCAGTTTTCCCTTGCCGATGAGACGGAAACGCTGGACATTGCAGCAGATATAGTAAAAAGCAGGAACCTGGGAATCAAGCCCAAGCAGTTTCTTCAAAAAGTATCCATAATAAAAACAAACACTGATGTGACCCCGGATTTTTCAGACCATGAACTTTTATCCACCCATGGTATAACAGAACCGGAATATGCAGCGTATCTGGAATACCGGCAGACATTGGAGTCCCTGCATATCCTGGACTTTGACGACCTGCTTACAGAAACTCTGAAGCTAATAAAAGCCGACCCGGCAGTTCTGGCACAAAATTTCAACTATCTTCACGTTGACGAATTCCAGGATATCAGTCCGATCCAGTACAGGCTGATCATGGAGTGGGCAAAACAGGGCAGAGAGCTTTTTGTCATTGGAGATCCGGATCAGTCCATTTATGGTTTCCGCGGCTCAGACGATAAATGCTTTGAGCATTTAAAAAACGACTTTTCAGATTTGAATATCATCCGTTTGACTGAGAATTACCGCTCTGCGCCCCAGGTGATTTCCAGTGCAGTGAAAGTTATTTCTAAAAATCCCGGAATGGAGAGAGTGATCCACCCCAACCGGCCGGACAGCACTCCGGTCCGTCTTGTCACAGCCGGAAGTGAGATGGGAGAAGCCATATTTACCGCAAAAGAAATTAATCGTCTCATTGGCGGGATTGACATGCTGGATGCGCAGGAAAAACAAGAAACAAACACAGAATATAAGACAAGAAGCTTTGCCGATATTGCTGTATTGTACAGAACGCACCGCCAGGCGGAACTTCTGGAAAAGTGCCTGCAGAGAGAAGGGATACCATATGTGATCGCCGGGCGTGAGGATTTCCTTGCAGAAAAGACCGTCCGGGGATGCATCTGTTTTTTCCGCTGTCTTGTAAACCGGGATGACATAGTGGCTAGGGATATGTGCCTGAAATTATTGTGGGATTTGGAACCGAACCGGATAAGCGGCAGTATTTTTGAGACCATGCAGGAAAAATATATTCCTTTTCTGAAAAAAGGAAAACCCCAGAAAGTCCTGGCACAATGGATAGAAGACATGAATCTTACAGATGATATAGCTGTAAACAAGCTTCTTGGAATGACTGTTTTCTATAAAACCATGCAGGAATTTATGGATGCTGTCTACCTTGGCGTGGAAAGTGATCTAAAACGCTGCGGCGGCAGACAGTATACAGCCGACTGCGTTACGCTCATGACGCTTCACGGCTCAAAGGGCCTGGAATTTCCTGTGACGATCATCTATGGCGTTAGAAAAGGAGCCATTCCCTTTGAAAGGGACTTCCGCCAAATAAAAGAAAATAGTACCCATCAAAAGAGAGAAAACAGCATACAGCAGAAGAAAGAAAACAGCTCCCATCAAAAGGAAGAAAACAGCTCGGAAAAACAGGAGACCTTCATTACCGACATAGAGGAAGAGCGTCGGCTCTTTTATGTGGGAATGACCAGAGCCAAAGAGGAATTGATATTGACCACCTCCCGGGAGGCCTCTGTTTTTCTGGAGGATATGCCGGAAGAATTCCTGTTAAGGGAAAGCGCGGATAAGCGAAAACAAAATGGCGGAGGAGAGCAGTTAAACCTTTTTGATTTCCTGTAAATGAACCAGACTGAGAGGAAAAAGAATGACGCAAAAGAATATAAAACATCTGACCCTTCTGCATTCCAATGACATGCACGGTGATTTCCTGGCAGAAGAAATTGACAACGAACTGGTTGGAGGTGTCTCTCTGTTGTCGGGTTATGTAAACCAGGTGAGAAGAGATGTTCCGAACACACTTTATATGATCGCGGGAGACATGTTCAGAGGATCCCTCATAGATACCGAGTTCAAGGGCATCTCCACAATAGAGATCATGAATGTTCTGGGACCTGATATCGTGTCCCTGGGAAATCACGAACTGGATTACGGCATTGCGCATCTGCTTTTTTTGGAGCGCTGCTGTAAATTTCCCATTGTAAATGCAAATATCTACATCAGACCAACAGGCATGCGTCTGTTTCAGTCTCACAGGATCCTTCATGTAGATGGCATGAAGATTCTTGTCATGGGGCTTTTGACTGAGGATATAATGAGCAAGGCGAAATCAGACATGCTCCTGGGAACCTTTGTGGATCTGTCTGATGCGGCCAGGGAAGTGGGGATCATCTGCAACAGTTATAAAAACGTGGACATTGATTTTACCATTCTCCTGACACATATCGGATTTGCGGAGGATCTGAAGCTTGCCGAGCAGCTTGATCCCAAATGGGGCGTGGATGTCATTATCGGCGGTCACAGCCACACATATCTGGAGGAACCGGCAGAGGTGAACAATATCCTTATTGTACAGGCCGGGATCGGAACAGACCAGATCGGCCGATTTGAGATAGAGGTGAACACAGACACCAATTCTGTGGAGAGCTATACCTGGGAGACGGTCCCCATTGATGATGCGCACTGCGAAAGAAATGAAGAACTGGAACATCTCATTTACGACTTTAAGAAGGTAACGGATGAAAAATACGGGGCGATCCTCACCAGTATGGTGAGAAAAGCCACCCATCCCGGCCGCTATCAGTCCACCAGTGCAGGTAATCTGTTCTGTGACGCATTGAAAATGCAGTTCGGGCTGGATATTGTCATGCTCGGTTCCGGAAGCCTGCGCGCGGAGGAGATTGGGCCTATCATTACCGTGGGGGATCTGCTCAACATGTATCCCTATGACGAAACCCTGGTGCGCATTGAACTGACGGGAAAAGAGCTGAAAGAGGGGATTCTGCACGCCATGAAAAAAAGTGTGAGCGTGGAGGGCAGTGATTTTGAATACTACCAGTTTAGTAAAGGAATACGCATGGTTTATTCTACAGGCCGGCAGGAACTGACAGATGCCAGATTTAACGGAAAAGAAATACAGGACCAGGATGTATTTGCCGTGGGCCTGGAACTATTTCATTACAACAACATGGACAGTTTTCTGGGGTTGGATCAGGAAACCATCGAACGGCGGAAACCTTCACGGACCATAACGGGAAATATCCGCACAGCCATTGAAGAATATTTCAGGGAACACAATGCGCTGCGCCCGGTTTATGAAAAAAGAACGATAACAACAGATTGAAAAAGGAGAAAATAACATGCAGATAACGATAAGAAATGCACAGCCGGGGGAGGGAGAGACATTGGCTGCCATTGAGGCAGCCTGTTTTCCGGCAGCGGAAGCAGCCAGTGAAGAGGCAATAAAAGAGCGTTTGGCGGCGTTTCCCGAAAAGTTTTTTGTGGCGGAAACAGAAGGAAAATCAGTGGGGTTTGTCAACGGAGGCGTGACAGACGAACCACATCTGCCGGATGAGATGTATCATGATATAAGTTTACATAACTCGGACGGCGCCTATCAGACTGTATTCGGTCTGAATGTTCTGCCCGAATACAGAAGACAGGGAATTGCCGAAAAACTTATGAATGCATTGATAGGATCCGCAAAGCAGGAGGGTAAAAAGGGGGTCATTTTGACCTGTAAGGATCACATGATCCATTATTACGAAAAATTCGGTTTTGTCAATTACGGCAGAGCGGATTCGTGCCACGGCAATGCAGTCTGGAATGATATGAGACTGCTCTTTTGATCATAAACGTTCAAATCCATGCACCCAGTCTGCCTTTTTATAATATATCACAAACACCACGGAGCTTAAAAACCAGGTCAGCGGATAAGCCCAGAATATAACCTGGATATCCGGTATGAATTTCACGATCACGGATATATAGGAAACCCGCACAATGCACCAAAACACCAGCATGACCAGCATAGGCACGGAGGCATGCCCGGAACCTCGCAGAATGGCGGCGATACAGTGGGAGAGCGCCAGAAGAAAATAGAACAATGTGACAGTCCTTGCCTGGGCGGTTCCGTACTGGATCACGTGTGCCTCGCTGTTAAAGGCCGAGATGAGAGCCGGCGCAAAAGAGTAGATCAGCACACCGATCAGCTCTGCGATCAGCATGGAACATAAAAGACCGAATCTGGCGCCTTTTTTTGCCCTGTCATATTCCCCGGCCCCCAGGTTCTGGCTGACAAAGGTGGTCAGCGCCAGGGTAAAGCAGTTGATCGGCAGAAAGACGAATCCCTCAATTTTAGAGTAGGCTCCGCATCCGGCCACCGCCATTTTTCCAAAGGCGTTGATATTCGTCTGCACGATCACGTTGGCAAAGGCTATGATCGAATTTTGGAAACCGGCGGGAAGACCGTTATTAATAATACGGCCCAGCATGGCTTTGTCAAATCTTATCTTATTTATGTAAACCCGATATTCCAGAGGACAGCGCTTAAGCTTTCCAAGACAGAGCAAGGCGCTTAGAAACTGTGAGATAATAGTGGCAAGTGCGGCAGAGCCGACCCCCAGATGCAGTACAATGATAAAAAATAAATCCAGTACAACATTAACCACAGAGGAGATGATCAGGTAAACTAAGGGATGCCTGCTGTCACCTACAGACTGCAGTATGCCCACAAATACATTATACATAACAAATCCCAGGGAACCTGCAAAGTAAATGCGGAAATATGTAATAGACTGGGACAGCACATCCTTGGGCGTTCCCATCCAGACAAGTATCTGGGGGGCAAGGATAACGCCGGCCAGAGTGAGCACAGCACTTGCTGCCAGGCCAAGGGAAATAGTGGTGTGTATTGCTTTTTGAAGGTTCTCTGTATTTCTGGCACCGTAATATCTGGCGATCACTACGCCTGCGCCCATGGCAATGCCGTTAAAAAAGCCGACCATCAGGAAGATCAGATTTCCAGAGGAGCTGACAGCAGCCAGGGCATTACTGTCCAGGAAATTTCCTACGATCAGGGAGTCCGCAGTGTTGTAGAGCTGCTGGAAGAGGTTTCCCAGAAACAGCGGGAGAGCGAACATTATGATTTTTTTCCATATGGGGCCTGAGGTCATCAGGGTTTTAGATTCTGCTGCATTCATGATAATATAACTCCGTTTATATTTTACATTCGTAACTGTTCAGTACCCTTACAGTTACGAGCAAAAATCCATGTAAATCGCCTTTGGCGATGGGATTTTTGCCTGGCTGCTGAACATTTTCTTACGGTCAGCGCAGTAAATGCGCAGACCTACTGAATAGTTACTTACTTTCTTCCATTATTTTACTCCTCAGGTGGAAAAAAGCAACCGGCAAAATAAAAGCTATTGACAAACATACCATTGGTATGTTAATTTGAATATAATCCAATGAATAATGGAGGTACAATATGGCACGGAATAAATATCCGGAGGAGACAGTAAATCTGATCCTGGAAACTGCAGGCAGGCTTTTTGTGGAAAAAGGATACGAGCGGACATCTATCCAGGATATCGTAGATAATCTGGGAGGGCTTAGTAAAGGCGCGATCTATCACCACTTTAAGTCAAAGGAGGAAATCCTCACTGCTGTGACAGACCGCATGACAGAAGGCTCAGAAGTTCTGCTGCGCCGGATAAGGGATGATGAAACGCTTACAGGGAAAGAAAAGCTGAAAAAATTATTTTTGGAATCCCTCAACAGGCCGGAGCAGAATGATATGTTTCGTTCCGCGCCCCGCCTTGGAGATAATCCGCAGCTATTGTCCATGGTAATGCGGGAGACCATTGAGATCACAGCGCCTCAATACCTGACACCGATCATGGAAGAGGGCATAAAGGACGGCAGTATCCATACAAATTATCCGTCAGAGTTAGGAGAAGTGCTGCTTCTGCTTGGAAATGTATGGCTGAACCCAATGACTATGGATTCCACACCTGAGGAGACACTCAGGAAATGTCTCTGTTTTAAGGAGATTCTGGATGCTTTGGGTCTTGACATTGTGGACGAGAAAACTATCAACAGGCTGCAGGAACTGACAGAAATCTATAATGAATATAAATAATATATGGCTGCCCGGCAGCATAGTCTGGCCTGGCAGCCTATTTTTTTATCATTATACATACCTACGGTCGGTATTAAAAGGAGAGAAATGATGGACGCAGTAATCGAAATAAGAGAAGTATCAAAAAGCTTCCAGGGGCAGAGTGTACTGGAACGCTGCTCCCTGAGTCTGCAAAAGGGTGAAATTTATGGCCTTTTGGGCATTAATGGCGCGGGAAAGACAACGTTGATGAAGATAACCGGCGGTTTTCAGCAGGCGGACGAGGGGGAGGTGCAGATAGACGGCATGGATACCTGGGAGTACAGGGAGAAGATCCAGAGCAGGATAGGCACTTTGATCGAGACACCCATATTTTATGAGCACCTGACTGCCCGGGAAAATCTGGAGATCCATATGGCCTATATGGGGAAAAACGGTGATATTACAGGAGCATTGGAGCAGGTAGGGCTGGCGCGGACCGGGAAAAAAACGGTGGCCAGGTTTTCCATGGGAATGAAGCAGAGACTGGGGATCGCAAGGGCCATGCTCCATGATCCAGACTGCCTGCTGTTGGATGAACCCATTAACGGACTTGACCCTGTGGGTATACAGGAAGTGAGGGAGATTCTGCTTGCCCAGGCAGAGAGGGGTACGGCCATTCTGGTATCCAGCCATATTTTAAGTGAAATGGAGCAGTTGGCCCACAGAGTGGGAGTCCTGGCACAGGGGAAGATCGTGGAGGAATTCTCCCCGTCTCTGATGCGGAAACAATATGGAGAAAATTTTGAAAATTATGTCATTGACATTATGAGGAGGAAACAGATATGAAGCTGATGAAGCTGGAATTAAAAAGAACGGACTTTAAGGGCTATCTGCTGGCGGCAGCGGGAATCTTTGTATTTTGTCTGATCATGACATTTGCGTTTCCGCTGCTTCCAAAGCTGGAGGAGGGGAGCGTGACAAGAGATGACGCACTGCTGTTTGCAACCTGGAAAGGCGTGTTGCTGCCGGTGTCCGGACTGATCATGTCCTGCTTTGCCGTCCTGGGCGGAGCCATGTCAGCCCGGCTGGTGGTGACAGAGTATGCAGGGAAAAATGCGCTTCTGCTGTTTTCTTACCCAGTGAAGAGAAAAGCGGTGCTGAAGGCAAAATGTACCCTGCTCTGGGGGTTCATATTCACGGCTGTTTTCCTCTGTGAGACACTTTGTTTTCTTGTTATGGGCATCTCGGCAAATCTGTTCCATTTTATGCCGGAAGCCTTTGGTATGACTGAGTTTGGAAGAGTGCTGGCAGCCGGTGCGGTTCTGGGAGTGATGGCAGCATCCATAGGTCAGATATCCATGCGCATCGGTTTCTGGAAAAGATCACTGGTGGCTTCTGTGGTGACTTCCGTTATTCTCATATGTCCGGTGACCAACCTGTTCATGCTGGGAGCAGACAGCGGGCTGTGGATCATGACAGGCATCATGGTGGTTACGCTGGCGGCAGGCCTGGGCTGTTATGTGGGACTTACAAACAAAATAAAGAATCTGGAGGTGTAAAGATATGAAGAAAAACGGTTTTTCAAGGGATTTTATGCTGGTAGTCCTGGGACAGATCATCTCTCTGTTCGGTAATGCGGTGGTCAGGTTTGCCCTCCCCCTGCATCTGCTGAACATCTCCGGGTCTCCTACCTTGTACGGAATGGTGTCAGCTCTGGCATTTCTGCCCCTGCTCATCATGTCACCCCTTGGAGGTGTGATAGCGGACCGGGTAAATAAAAGAAACATCATGGTAGTGCTGGATTTTTCCACTGCCGGAATTATCCTGCTGTTTCTTCTGTTGTCAAGGCAGGTAAATATTGTGGCGCTTATTCTTGTGGCCCTGATCCTGCTTTATAGTATTTCCGGTCTTTATCAGCCTTCTGTTCAGGCCAGTATGCCGTTTCTGGTGCCGGAAGAGAAACTGGTGCAGGCCAATGCCATTATCAATACGGTATCTTCCCTTGCCGGTCTTTTAGGACCTGTTCTGGGTGGTATTTTCTACAGCATGAAGGGAATTCATGTGGTGCTTGCCATCAGTATGGTGTGTTTTTTCCTGTCTGCTGTGATGGAAATATTCATCAGGATCCCATTTACAAAAAGGGAGACCGACATGGGGGCCTTCCGCATCATTTTCGGAGACTTGAAGGAGAGTGTGTACTTTATTGCAAAGAGTCAGAAGGTCATCGGTAAAGTTACCGTTATTGTGGCATTTGTAAATCTATTCATATCGGCGCTGCTGATCATCGGGCTTCCGGTCCTCTGCACCCAAGTATTTAAATTCCATAGGGCTGACCCGAACCAGATGTACGGATATCTGTCGGGAATCATGGCTTTCGGGGGAATTGCAGGGGGAATCGCTGCCGGAATCCTTGGAGGCAGGATCAAAATTGGAGATACCTGGAAGCTGATCCTGGGTTTGGCTCTGCTCATGTTTCCCATGGGGGGGATTCTGTATTCCAGTGTTCCCGATATGGGAAAATATCTGGTACTGGCAGCAGGAGCGTTTTTAATCATGCTGTGTGCAACTTTGTTTACGGTACAGACCATGTCTTTTGTACAGATGAACACTCCGGGACATTTGATCGGTAAAGTGATCTCCTGGGTTATGGCTATTGCAACCTGTTCCCAGCCTCTTGGGCAGGCTTTATACGGGGTTGTGTTTGAGCAGGCAAGAGGGATGGAATGGGCAATCTTTATGACGGCAGGCATTGCAAGTATTTTTGTCAGTCTGTATCTGAGAAGGATATGGATCGCCGAGGGAATACTGGACAGCGGAACAGAGACCGTGTCCGGTGCATATAAATAAAGAAAAAAGTAGATTTCCTTTATGTTCTATGTAAGATCCAATGACGGCACCAGAATTGCTGTCTATGAGTTCAACAAAGGGTGTCCAAAGACCGTATTTCTCGTTCACGGATGGCCTCTTTCACACAAGATTTATGAATACCAGATCGAGCTGCTGACAAAGTGCGGATATCATGTGGTGGCAGTGGATCTGAGAGGGTTCGGCCAATCTGATGCACCGGCCTGCGGTTATGAATATGACCAGATGGCGGCAGATATTTACCACGTGGTGAAGGCCATGGGCCTTAAAAAATTCGTTCTCACAGGTTTTTCCATGGGAGGAGCCATTGTACTTCGTTATATGCGGCTGTTCTGCGGCTATGGTGTGGAGAAACTCATCCTTTTGGCAGCGGCGGCACCATCCTGGACACAGCGGGAGGGGTATCCATACGGCCTTTGCAGGAAATATGTGGATAGTCTGATCCATCTGGCAGAGACGGACAGACCGCAGCTGGCTTATAATTTCAGTCACGAACAGCTCTTTGCCACACCGCACAGGGAACCGGTGAAACAGTGGTTTCAGGATATATCACTCTCAGCTTCCGGTATAGGTACAGTCAGAACAGCAGTTTCACTCAGGGATGAGGACGGGCGCAGTGATCTTCCCTGTGTCCATGTTCCAACCTGGATCATCCATGGAGGGAAAGATGTGGTGGTATCCAATGATCTGGCCCGCATCCAGAAAGAGGGGATTCCCTGCTCCCGGCTTGTGACCATGGAGAACAGCGGGCATGGCATTATGTATGATGAACTGGCTCTGTTTAATAAGATATTCCTACGGGCTGTCAGGACGAATCCACAGGCAGGATAAAAAAGTGATTTGATTTCCGGGATAGCTTAGGCGGCCTAGACCCCGCAGTGTTTTTTTACCGCATGTCAGAAATGGCATGCGGTTTATTCGTTTGTATGCTATAATAACAAAAAAGCGTGAGGTCGCTGTGGTCAGCGGCATATAGTGGGGAAAGGGGAAATTTTGTGCAGAGGATTTTTACCAGGTATATCAGCTATGTTGTCGCCGCAGCCCTTCTGGCCATTTTGGTGCTGAACTGGGGCCTGCAGGGACGTAATGCAAGAAGTCAGATGATACAAAACTCTGCTCTGAAGCTGGGACAGATTTCACAGACCATTGATAATAATGAAGTGGAACTGCAGAACTTGAAAGAGAGCTTAAGTGAGGATTATTTGACAAGAGCCTATGCTTTCGCCTATATTATACAACAGAATCCCAGCGTGCTGGAAAGCCAGCAGGAAATGGAGCGTATTGCGGAGCTGCTCAATGTGGATGAACTTCATGTGATAGATGAAAACGGGATCCTTTTCGCAGGAAGTATTTCCAAATACTTTGGCATGGACTTTCACACTACGGACCAGACAAAAGAATTTCTCAGTATTCTGGATGATCCGGATTCCTATCTGGTGCAGGATATAAGGCCTAACGGATATGAAGAGAAGGTGTTCCAGTATATCGGCGTTGCCCGTCAGGATAAAAAGGGAATTGTGCAGGTGGGAATGGCTCCGACCAGGATGCTGGAGGCCCAGAAGAGGAATCAGCTTGATTACATATTCTCCAGAGTTCCTGTGGATGCAGGAGGTGTACTCTTTGCCATAGACAAGGACAGCGGGGAGGTTCTGGCCCATTCAGATGAGAAGATGGCCGGCAGCAGTATGGAAGATTTGGGGCTTTCAGAAAAGGAGATCGCAGACTGCAGAGATGGAGGATTTATTCGTCAGGACGGAGAGAAAATCTTCTGTGTCATCCAGGAGAAAGGCAGCCTGATACTTGGAGCAGGGGAGAATGAGGATCAGCTTTATGACGAGAGGAATACGCAGACGCTTCTGACCTTCTGTTACCTGCTTTTGGTTTATCTGGTGACGATTCTGGTCATTAACCGGCTGTTAAAATATCAGATCGTGGATGGGATGCACACCATTATGGATGATCTGAATGAAATCACAGACGGCAATCTGGATACTGTGGTGAAGGTGGACAGCAATCCTGAGTTCAGACAACTGAGCCAGGGCATCAATAAAATGGTACAGGGGATTTTAGATGCAACAGTCAAGATTTCAAAGGTCATTGATACACTGGATTTACCTATAGGCGTTTTTGAATTCAATGAGGATAATGAAAGGGTTATGGCAACGGAGCGTATCCGCCTTGTACTTGACTGGTCCGCAGAGGAGATGGATCAGGCCTGCCGGGATAGGAATGTATTTCGGGAAATGCTGGAAAAGACTCTAAGAGCCGCTTTGGACAAAAGGGGCAGTGACTTTAAAATAAAGGAAAATCCTGAAAAATGGGTGCGTATATTCACCACTACAGAAAATGGCAGCACCTTTGGGATCATCTCAGATGTGACCGGGGAGGTACAGGAAAAGAAACGGTTGGAGCATGAGAGGGATTATGACTCTCTTACCGGTCTCTGCAATCTGGATACCTTCAGAAAAGAAGTGGAGAATATCCTGGATGAAAAGGATATCGGTCAGTGTGCAATGATTATGCTGGATCTTGACAGTTTCAAGGGGATAAACGATCGTTTTGGCCATGACTGGGGCGATGAATATCTGCGTGTCTGCGCAGGTTTCCTGACAGAATTCAATGGAGAGCACGGGCTTGCGGCTAGACGGTCCGGGGATGAATTCTGTCTGTTTCTGCACCACTATAAGACGAAGCAGGAGATTGCCAATGATATGGAAGAATTCTATAGCTGTCTTCAGCAGAACCCCGTGGTATTTCCTGATCAGAGCAGAAAGACACTGGAGATTTCTTCAGGGCTGGCCTGGTACGGCGGTGGTCTGAATGAGTTTCAGACGCTTTTAAAGGCGGCAGATTATGCGCTGTATGATGCCAAGAACAGTGGAAAGGGAATCATGAAACAGTATTCTCTGAACTGAAATATACAAAGGATAAACAAAATTGGAGACAAAAGAATAGAGGGAAAGAAGAATGTTAGGTAAAACATAAGGTGATTCATAAGTCAAAATATAATATAATTCACAAGATAAAACATAAGGAGACAGATAAGATGGATAAAAATACAACCGTGGCGGATTTAAAAGGCAGAGTCTTTGATTTTTGTGAGGAGAGACATTGGAACAAGTCTCACAATCCCAAGGATTTATCTATTGGTATCTCCACAGAGGCCAATGAGCTGATGGATCTGTTCCGCTTTAAATCCAATGACCAGATGAAAGAAATGATGAGAGACGAGAGGAAGAGAGAACGTATAGGGGAAGAATTGGCAGATACACTGATCTTTTCCCTGCGTTTTGCCCAGATGTATTCCTTTGACATTGACGATATAATCCGTGACAAGATGGTAAAAAATGCGGTAAAGTATCCCAAGCCGGAAAAATGACGGCGGGAAGGAGCACATATGGAAATCAGATGTATTGCCCTTGATCTGGACAGGACGACACTGGATGGGGATGGATATCTGCCGGAGGAAAACAGACAGGCCCTTTTGGAGATCATGGAAAAGGGCGTGCAGGTTGTGGTAGCCAGCGGAAGGGCACTCTCCACTCTGCCGCCGGCTATCAGAGAGATGCAGGGAATTCGGTATGCTATTACCTCAAACGGAGCCGCAGTCTATGAACTTCACACAGGAAAATGCCTGCAACAATATAAGATGACTGAGAACTCAGTGCGGCGCATTGTGGATCTGACCGGAAAATTTCCTGTGACCTACGAGGCATTTGTGGACGGGGAGGCATATGCGCCAAAGGCCTATGTGGAGAATCCCATACAGTTTGGAGCCAGCGTAAGGGCTGTACCGTATATCCAGGGGACCAGAAAGCCAGTGGGAGATATCTTGGAATTTATCCGTGCCCATGAGTCTGTACTGGACGGCGTGGACATTATAACCGGGGATCAGGAACTGAAAACCAGGCTTTGGCAGCTATTGGATGCGGAGGCAGAGGATGTGTATATCACTTCATCGGTGGCGCAGCTTCTGGAGATTTCCTATAAAGATGCCGGGAAACATACAGGAGCAGCCTTTTTGCTGGATCATTTGGGGCTGGATAGAGAGGAGCTTGCGGCGTTTGGGGATGGTGATAATGATGCGGAGCTTTTGGCATTTGCAGGGATCGGAATCGCAGTGGAGAACGCATCCCGGAAGTGCAAGGACGCCGCGGACTATATCACCCTGTCCAATGAAGCCTGCGGGGTTGCATATGGCATCAGGAATATACTAAAATTATAAGAAGGGTATCAAATATGGTTCAAATTTGGAGACATAAATTTAAATATATATGCGGCATTCTGGCACTGCTGCTCTGTCTTTTGACCGGATGTACCGGCATTACAGATAAAAGCGCAGACCAGACGGACATAGACATACAGCAGACGTCCGGACAGGAGGAGCAGAACACAGAGGCAGAGCAGAATGCAGAGACACTTGAGGAGTCTGGAAGCTATACCTCAAAGGAGGATGTGGCGGCTTATATCCATCAGTTCAGACACCTTCCGGACAACTTTATCACGAAGAAAGAAGCCAAGAACGCCGGATGGGTCAGCAGTAAGGGCAATCTGTCAGAAGCTGCGCCGGGCAAGAGTATCGGTGGGGACAGATTCGGCAATTATGAAGGAATTCTGCCGGAAAAAGAGGGACGGCAGTATTACGAATGTGACATTGACAGTGACGGAGGCTACCGGGGGGCAAAGCGGATCATTTACTCAGATGACGGCCTTGTGTATTACACGGAGGATCACTACGAAACTTTTGAGCTTTTGTATGGAGAGGAGAATCCATGAGGATAGTCCTGGACGCGTTATATATGGATGAGAAGGAGACAGCACACAGATATCTGAAGGAAAAAATGCAGTTCCCGGATTACTATGGGGGGAATCTGGACGCGCTGTACGACTGTCTTACAGAGGCGGAAGAGATGGAGATTGAAGTGCAGAACAGAGAGCAGGCGCAGAACTATTTTCTGCGGATATGGAGTGTCCTGCTGGACGCTGCAAAAGAGAATGAAGGTCTTCGATTGATTGGCTAATAAAAACACAGGAGAGAGAAAATGGGTAAAATGCAGAAAGACAGCGGAAAATCATCAAAGAAATGGATAGTGCTTCTGTTGGTGGTCCTGGCTGCGGCATTGGCGGCAGCAGTCATATTTTTTGTGAAGGGCAGAACAGAGAAAGCAGTATTTTCCGTTGACGGACAGCCGGTTTACAGGGAAGAGGTGGCATGCGTTGTCAATAAGATCAAATTACATCAGAGGGAGAAAATAGCAGAGAAGGCTGGGATTGACATATCAGAATTCACCTGGGATACAGAGGTGGAAGGAAAAAACGGCTATGAATATCTGGCAGACGCAGTGGTTGCAGAGATGAAATCCATCAAGACCATGCAGAAGGAGGCCATGGACAATGGTCTTGCGGATGCCATTGATTATCCCTCCCTGATAAAAGCAATGGAAAAGGAAAACAAGGACAGAAAAGAGAAAAAGGGGAATAATGAAACTGTATTTGGAATGACACAGTACACGGCAGACCAGTTTTACGATTATTTCAACGAGAATCTCTCTCTCCAGAATAAAAGAGAGCTGATCAATAAAGAAGAGCTTACCGCATCCGATGAGGAGGCCAGGGCAGTTTATGATGCAGACCCGGACTACTTTGACAATGAGGACTATGAAAATATAGAGACATCTGCTAAAAATCTTGTTCTGGAGAATAAATACCAGGAACATTTGAAAGAAATGGCAGAGGCAGCAGTGGTGGAGATACCGGATCAAATGGCTTTGACCCAGGCGGTGAAGGATGCTATAGAAGGAAAATAATTAAATATAATATTTTCATATTTGTAAAAGAGAGACATTTAAGTGCCTGATAATAAGGTGCGTAAATGTCTTTTTTTATTGTGACTGTGGACGGTTTGCATAAAATTTACCCAATATATCTATTTTTTTGTACTATCGCATCCTATAAAAATATAAATGGTCGAAAATGACGAAAAACAGGTAGAATTCGTAATAATTTATGGTGATATGTAAGATATAATAGGAGACACGGCAATGCGGCGCCTGGTAAAATGACGGAAACTCATAAAAACAGTGTGCCGAAGCTCATTGCGTAAATATTCTTTTGGAAGGAGAGCAATGTATGAAATCATGGAAGCGATGGAACAGGGCGTTTGGTGCTACGCTGGCGACGGCTCTTGTCTGCACTTCGGTAAATTTCCCAGTCTATATACAGGCGGCTGTAGAAGACCAGGGAAGTGTACCTGCTGCAGTCACAGAGGAGATTCCCCAGGCAGTAGGAACGGTTTACCATGTGGACAGTGAAAACGGCAGTGATGAGAGCGGAGACGGGTCGGAGGCAAAACCATTTAAGACACTGGCAAAAGTGAACGCCATCGAATTGCAGCCGGGAGACGGCATCAGCCTGAAGAAAGGCAGTATTTTTGACAACCAGCAGCTTGCGCCTAAGGGAACAGGAACCCAGGAGAAACCAATTGTGATCGACACATACGGCGAGGGAAGTATGCCTGTTATCAATGCGGGAGGATTTAGAAGAACCGGCAATATGATCGACAGCGATATCCCTGGTGTTAAAGTTCCTGAATATGCAGGCTATAAAGAGGCAGTCCTGATCCAGAACATGGAATATACATATGTGACAGGACTGGAAGTGACCAATGATGACGCATTCAATGAGACAAGCGATGCAGCAGATGAAAACAATCTGAATTCCGGAAGTGATGATGTTGTTCCCAGGCGTCTGGGCATTCACGTTACCATTGATGAGCGGGAAACTGTAAACAAAACATTAGAGGACGACAAAGAGTACAATACCATCGTTATTGACGGTTGTTATGTACATGATGTAGACGGAAATGAAAACCGCGGTGTGAACAAAGTTGACGGCGGTATCGGCGTTGAAGTTATTTTCAGCTCAAAGGCAGGCGTTTATCCTTACTTTAACGGTGTGACGATACAGAACAACAGAATTGACCAGTGTGACCGTACAGGTATCAAGGCGATCCGCCTCTCAGACCTGGATCAGTTCAAAAACAATGATCCGAATAAAACCGGATACGATCCCAACAATGACGCGGACAACAACTCAGCCAATGACGGTGTGCGTCATGACAACATCCGCTATAAAGGCCAGGCACAGAGAGGCCTTCATATTGTCGGCAACTATCTGAGTGACATCGGCGGTGACGGTATTCTGGTCTGTGAAGCTCAGGGAGCAGTTGTTGAGCATAACGTAGTAAACGGACAGGCCATGCGTGCAAAAGGTGCCAATGCGGGTATCTGGGCATGGAACTCCTTTGATACCTTATTCCGCTATAACGAGAGCTTTGACGGACCTGCTTACAATCAGGACGGCTGTTCCTATGACAGTGATTACTGGTGTGCAGGTACTATCTTCGAGTATAACTACAGCCATGACACGCCTATGGGCTTTATGCTTATGATGGGAAACAACAACACAGATGTGATCCGTTATAATGTGAGCCAGAATGACGGTCTTGCATGGCGTCACGGAGCGGGAAATACAAATTCCGCCAGCTATATTTACAATAACGTATTCTATTACGACGGCGCCAACTGGGTATTCAACCACAGCAACGGCGGCGGCTCCGCAATGGGAAGCGCTTACAACTGGCATATGTACAACAACATTTACTATAACTACAATGAAGAAGTGACAAGTAAATGGGGAAGTGCGGATACAACGGCTGACAGTTGGAAGAACTCCTACCTGCAGCAGGCAGGGAACCTGGTGTATGAGGCCAGCGGCATCCATGATCCTGGTGAGATCCCTAATGCGATCCAGGCAGACCCGCTCTTTGAAAATCCGGGCGGCGGCCAGAGCGCAGTGATCAGTGAGGATGGTATGTCAGCAGTCTCCGATTGGGAATCCCTGAAAGCCTACGCGCTGAAGGATGGCTCACCGGCTATCGGAAATGGTGTGTATGTCAATGTAGTTCCGGCAACTAGCCAGGAAAACATGGGACTCTGGGATTACACCTCAGACAGAAATGCAAAGACCGACTTCTTCGGCAATCCTCTCTATGACGGTGCTCCAGATATCGGTATTATGGAGATGACTGGCGTAAAAGGCGCGGACTTCAGCCTTGAGAGCAACGCGGGATATAAAGTATATGATCCGGAATGCGGAGAATATCTTGCCAGCGGAGAAGACGGCCTGGAAGTCAATGCTTCAGGCAGCCAGTTCGTTATGGAAAACGCAGGCGGCGGCTATAAAGTGAAGATCTGGGATACAGAGAGCAATGCTTACTTGTATCTGAACATTGACGGCGGCGCAGCAGTTTTGACAGAAAAAGATGCTACTGTCTGGACAGCAGTTGACATGCTGAACGGACTTCATCAGTTAAAATCAGGGGATGACTTCCTTGTCTGCAATAATGACGGAACTCTTTCTCTGGGAGCAGCAGGTACTGACTGGAAATTTATTCTTCAGGAGCATTCCAAATCCTATAATGTGGGCGGAGATGCCATTGACGGATTCAGTGCAGACCAGGCTTATGACGCAAATAAAAAATTATCCGGTTATGTGGATGAATACAGCGGACTGACAAGCAGCAGAAGTGGTGTATATGCCACAGGTGTTACCGCGGATACGATTGAGTACAAGGTCTATGCATCAGATACTGCCCACAATCTGAAACTCTATGTTTCTGAGATGGAAGATATTGCCGGACGTACTTTTGACGTTCTGGTCAACGGTGAAGTGGTAAAAGAGAGATACACCCTATCCGGTGACACAGATGTTATCGAAATCGGCTCTGTATACCCTGCAGGCGGTGTTATTACGATCAAGCTTCAGAGCGCATACAGTGAAGAAGCCGGAACAATGACGAATCCTATTCTGAATGGTATCGCGGCAGATATGGCTGTAATGTCAGAAGTGAATATGAGACTGGATGCAGGTAATTCCGATACCTCCAATATGGGCAACCATGACGGATTGTTTGAGGATGCGGAATTTGAAGTGACAGGAAGCGGCTGGTATGCAAATGGTTCCACTGGAACAGAGGAGATTAACAGCAGCCTCAGCGGCCAGAAGCCTGTACCCGATGCAGGTCTTGGAACTGCACTTAAGAGCGGACGTGCCGGCGAAGACTTTGGATACAAATTCAAAGCAGCGCCTGGAATCTACAGAGTAAAACTGTATTTTAATGATACCAGCGCAGATGATTTCACACCCGGAACATTTGATGTGAGTGTCAACGGTTCTGTTGTGGAAGAAGGCTTCACCATTCCGGAACAGGATAAAGCATACGATATCACTGTTACGGCAGAGGCAAAAGACGGCCTCATTGATATCGGACTGAAAGCATCCGAAGGAAAAGCCATTGTCAACGCAGTTATCGTGGAACCTTATCAGGAAATAACAGGCGAGAATCTGGCGCTTAACAAACCGGCAGACGCAAGCGGTCAGGAAGCAGATTCCATGGCAGCAAAATACGCGGTTGACGGCAGCCAGTCCACACGCTACAGCAGCGGACAGGGAAGCGGACAGTGGATCAGCATAGATCTGGAAAAGAAATATATGGTAGATACAGTTGCGGTTGACTGGACACCGGGCGCTTATGCCACAGATTATGAGGTACAGGTATCTGCAGACGGAAATTCCTGGAATACTGTAAAGACAGTAAACAGCGCTTATCCGGGACTGAATCTTGTAAAATTTGATCCGGCAGAGGCTCAGTATGTAGCCATTGTTTCCATTAGCAACGCGAACGAATGGGGAATGTCCATGACAGAGCTGGGAGTATACGGTGAAGAGATCACAGGAAGCCCGGCTGCAACAGTGAGTACAGAGGATAAAGGAAACCATGACTACCAGGTAAATGTTGGCTTGGAGAATATATTCAACAAATACAGAAATGCAGTTGTGGAATATACTTATGACCCGGCTCAGATCACTTTAAACACAGACAGTGCCGCATTGAACGAAGAGGCGCTTCTGAAAACATCAGAGCCGACAGTGACAGACAATGAGGACGGAACCAAGACGGTTCGTTTCTCTTATGGAATCAAAAAACAGGATGCATTCAAGAAGGCTGCGGAACTTATGAATGTAACCTTTACGGCAGAAGAGGGAGCAACAAGAAAACTGGTAACTGTTAATGTATCTTTCAGCAATGCGGAAGGCCATGTGACCGCTCTGGAAAAAGTGATCACATATGTACCGAATAACTTTACGCATGAAGATTTAGGTGCTTTGATCCAGGATGCGGAAGCACAGTTGAATGCGGCAGTGGTTGGACCGAAACCTGGCGAATACACCCAGGAAGCAGTCGATACATTCAAAGCAGCCATCGATGAAGCAAAGGCAGTTCCGGACGGAAAAGAAGCGGCTGAATATGAAACAGCATATGTGAAGTTGGAAGCAGCTATGAAGGCATTTACTGAAGCGGTTAACGTGGCAGAATATGATACTTATTATCAGGATTTTGCAATAGCAGATGAAGCAAACTTTGAATATACAAATGCTTCCGGACAGCTTACGGATGAGGGTATGTTATTATCTATCGGAGGTAACGGAACTGCTAAGGATATGAATGCCTCCGCTATCAATCAGGGGATATTCCGTATCCGCTTTACCACAGACAGTATAGCAGACCAGACATTGTTTACAGTCGGAAGCGGAATCATGTTCGGGTATGATGCAGGCGGCGGAAACTGGTTCTATGATAAAACGGCAGAAAATGGCTGGGGTGACTTTACCAAAGGTCATCCGCTTACTGAAAATAAAGAGCATGAAATTATATTCAAATTTGTACCGAGTGCCGGCAAAGCAGTAGGATTATATGACCTGACTCTGTGGTATGACGGGACAGAATTAGGAAGTGCGTCCAATGTTCCTTACAGCACAGAACCCGGACAGTATACGCTGCAGACAAGAAGAGCAGCTCACGGAATTACCGTAAAAGAAGTATACTACGGTGATGAAGTTCCGACACATACCATCAGCGTAACAGCAGGTGACAACGGAACCGTCAGCCAGACAGGTGATGTATCTGTAGACCGTGAGACAAACAAAACATTTGTCATCAAACCGAATAAAGGTTATACGGTTGATAAAGTTCTTGTGGATGGCAAACCGGCAGCAGTGGATAATAACAAAGTTACATTTGAATATGTAATTGAAGACCATACTCTGGAAGTTACCTTCAAGAAGCTTGAGACATCCAGTCTGGAAGCCCTGATTCAGGAGATGAAGGGCATTGAGGCTGACGGTTATACACCGGACAGCTACCAGAAATTCCAGGAAGCTATTGCAGCGGCAGAGGCGGTTGTGGAAAATGCAGCATCCCAGAAGGAGATTACCGATGCCATTGTAGCCCTGGGCAACGCAAAAGATGTGCTGGTACCGATCACCCTTGAAGCCATCACAGTCAATACAGAAAATGCCAAGACAGACTATCTGTTAGGCGATGAATTCGACGCAGAAGGTATCGTGGTAGAAGCCGTTTATAATGACGGAAAATCAAAGCCGCTGAATGCAGATGAATACACCACCACCGGATTTGATTCCAGTGTGATCGGACCGAAAGAAATCACGGTGACTTATACAGAGGGAGAAACTGTATTGACAGCATCCTTTACTGTACAGGTTAAGCTTACAGTAGATACCAAGGGCCTGGAATTAGCCATTACCATGGCCGAGAACCTTGCAAACGGCAGCCAGTCCTTCTCACCGGAGAGCTGGGCAGCAGTGGAAGAGGCTCTTACTGAGGCGAATGAGATTCTGACAAGCCTTGAGACAACACAGGGACAGGTGGATGACGCGTTTAGTAAACTGATAAGCGCGATCACATCTCTGAAACCGGGTGTACAGAAGTTTGGTCTGGAAGCCGCTGTTCAGGGAGCGGAAGCAATCCTCGCGGATCCGGCCACAGAAGAACGCTATACAGAAGGCAGTGCCCAGGCAGTAAAAGACGCATTAAAGGCAGCCAAGACTGTATTAGATACCGAATACGGTGAGGATGAAGTAGAGGCAGGACAGACTGCAGTTAATGAGGCAACCACGAATCTGCTCACCGCAGTATCTCAGATGTTAGATAAGGATTTTGCCCGCCTGCATGCGGTCATTGCACAGGCAGAAACTATCCTGAAGGATTCCGGCAAATACACAGCAGAATCTGTGGAAAGACTTAAGAACCAGCTCGAAACAGCAAGACAGACAGCAGCCAATACAGAACTGACAGGTCAGGAAGCGAGAGAGGCTCGTCAGGCACTGGAAGAAGCCATTACAGGCCTTGTATTCAAAGGCAATAAGGCAGCACTGGAGACCGTTATGGCAAAAGCCCAGGAAATCCTCAACAATTCAGGCAGATATTTGGCAGGAAGTATTGAGGGTCTGCAGGAAGCCTTTGACAAAGCTAAGATTGTCTATGACGATCTGGAGGCAGTTCAGGATGAGATCAATGCAGCAGTAGCAGAACTTACAAAAGAAGTAGAAGAAGTAAGACTTCTCGGTGACGTGGATCTGAACGGTGTTGTGAATGCAGCAGACAGTGCACTGCTTTTGCAGTACAGTGTAGGACTCAAAGAACTGACAGAAGAGCAGATCCTCATCGGTGATGTGAATGCAGATAATGAGACCAACACAACTGACGCGACTAGAATACTTCAGATGGCAGCAGAGAAGATCACAACATTCTAAATTTTAGAGGAAAATCCAGGAGAACAGGCAGGTAACCTATATGAAAAAGAGAACCAGAAAAATAGCAATGTTATGTATGAGTGCACTTCTGTTTGTACAGGCAATGCCTGTCTGGGCCGCAGGTGGAACAGAAATCGCGTTAAACCCAGGTAAGGCACAGGAGGGCAGTCAGGTTCAGGTGAACTGTGAGATCACAGACGCCCAGGAAGTGACCAATGGAAAGATCCGTATCCATTACGATGCATCCAAACTTGTCCTCACTGCGGACAGCGCCGGAGGTGCGCTGTCCGGGGCCTTATGTGAGATCAATGATTGTCTGACCGGGAACAAGGATGAGGGTGAAATTGTGGCGGCATTTGCCTCTTCAGCTCCCCTTTCGGAAGATGGAAGTCTGCTTGATATGACTTTTCAGTTGGCAGAGGGCGTAAAGGCTGGCGATACAGCGGATATCCGGGTGGATATTGAGGAACTGGCAGGAGACAGCGGCAATATAGGACACAATGAAACGCATACTGCTTCTATTACAGTGGAAGCAAAGGGTGAAAATCCCAATCCGGGCGGCGACGACAATAAACCGGGTGGAGACGACCAGGATCCGGGCGGTGATGATACCGAAAATCCGGGCGGCGACGGCAGCCAGGGCGGCGATAAAAATGACGGAACCGGCGGCAGCGGAAATAAAGGGACCACACCTACAACGACTCCGGCTAAAAAGTCCGGCAGCGGCACAACAACTTCCAAATCAGCCAAGACAGGGGATGACACTGACATCTTACTACCTGTTCTGGGTGCCGGAGCGGCAGTAATAGTCATAGCCGCTTCAGTAATTGCTAAAAAGAAAAGAAGATAATGGATTTTGGCTCATAACAGTGAGGGCGCTGAACAGTTACGAAAAAGGAATGCAGGTCTGCATCGTATCATGCAGACAGGCATTCTTTTTTTGGCCTTTTTTTGATAAAATAAAAAAAGCTGAATCATTTTCCTGCACCTGATACGTTATATTAAGCAGGGGACGCCCTATAGGAGGAAATCTTGACGCGTGAAGACAAACTATTAAAAAAACTGGAATATGGAGATATGAGTGCCCTGGATGAGTTGATATCCCTGTACTACGCGGATATTCTCCGGTACTGCATCTGTCACACAAAAGACAGGCAGACCGCAGAGGATGCCGTTCAGGAGACATTCCTTAAAACCGTGCGGTATCTGGACCGTTATGTGCACAAGGGCAAATTCCGCGCTTTTTTATACCAGGTGGCAGCCAATACGTGTGTAGATATGTGGAGAAAAAAACGCCTGGAGGAACAGATACCGGACACTCTGGAATGCCTGGAGCATGGATATTCAAGGGCAGAGACAGAGATGGATTTTATACTTTTGATCAAAGAACTGCCAAAAGAGCAGAGAGAGATCATATATCTTCGCTATGCCCATGACCTGACTATGAGGGAAATCGGACAGATTTTGGATCTGCCTGTAAGAACAGTACAGTCAAGACTGCGGGCAGCATTGAAGAGAATGAAGAAGGAGCTGGAGAAAGGAGGAATTCCGTATGAGAAAATCTGACATAGAGGAAAGGATGCGGCAAAGTCTGCAAAAAAGGACTGACCCGGATATAGAAGAGAGTGGAAGAGGAGCTGTTATGCTGGCCGCAAGACAGGAATACCGCGCCGCTTCCGGAAACAGGAGAATTTCCTTTTGGCAGTTCATGGCAGGCCAGGTCAGATTCATGGGCTGGAGGACGTGGGGAGCACAGGCGGCTGCTCTGATGACAGTCTATGCATTTTTTTATACACTATATCGTGGTGATATGGGATATCTGTGGGGACGGCATCTCCCGGTTCTGCTGTGTTTTGCCAGTGTGTTTCTGCTCTTTCCCTCTCTGCCCATGCTTGCCAGGTCCCGGCGCTATCAGATGGCGGAGACAGAACAGGTCTCCAGGTTTTCCTCTAATCGTCTGCTGACTGCCCGATTGATGATCATAAGCGCAGGGGATTTCCTGATGCTGGTACTGCTGTTTTTATTTTCAGTGGTTGGTATGGGGGGAAATCCGGGCGTTGCGCTACTATATCTTCTGATGCCCTTTTTGGTACTGGGGAGTATTTACATGACCATTGCTGTGCATGTGGAAATGCAATATATACTGAGAGCCTGCTTTGGGGCAGGGATAGGAACTGTGGTGATTCTCCTGCTGATGTATTATTACTGCCACGGTTTTTATGAGCATTCGTTTCAGAAGGGATGGATGGCAGTGTGTGCAGTGGCAGTCCTGTGGGATATCCGCCAGCTCCGCAGAGCAGACAGAATGGAAACAGCAGTGGAGATATGGCAATAATGAGATAAGGAGGAAGAAGATGGAACTGACCATAGATCAGATATCAAAAAAATATAAGGACAAGACAGCAGTCAGTCAGGTGAGCCTGAAGCTGACGCCCGGGGTATGGGGACTTCTGGGTGCCAACGGAGCGGGAAAGACAACGCTCATGCGTATGGTGGCTGGTATACTGAAACCCACGGAAGGGAAAGTGCTCTATGACGGTATTTCTATTCAGGTGCTGAGAGAGAAATACAGGGATATTTTCGGCTACCTGCCGCAGGAGTTTGGCTTTTATCCTGAATTTACGGTCCAGGACTACCTTGAGTATATGGCAGTGCTGAAAGGACTGACGAAAAAAGAAGGAAAAAGAAGGATAGAAGAGCTTCTGGAGAAGATGACACTTTTGGATGTCAGGAAGAAAAAGATCGTGAAGCTTTCAGGGGGAATGAAGCGCCGGGTGGGGATTGCCCAGGCTCTGCTCAATGAACCGGAGGTGCTGGTTCTGGATGAACCCACAAGCGGCCTTGACCCGGGGGAGCGTGTGCGGTTCCGTAATCTGCTCTCAGAATTTGCTTCCCATGACAGGATCGTGCTCATATCCACCCATATTGTCTCCGATGTGGAGTATATTGCCACATGCAACGCAGTGATGAAAGACGGAAAAATACTGGCAACCGGTACAACAGAGGAGCTGGTCACCATGGTGGAGGATAAGGTCTGGACAGGTATGGTACCTTTGGGACAGCTTGCAGAGTATGAGAGAAAACTGCAGATCGTGAATCTGAAAAATGAGGCGGACGGACAGGTTTCCATCAGATATTTATCTGAAAAGCCCCAAGTCGCGGATTCCGTAAAAGAGGTGCCGAGACTGGAGGATCTGTATCTCTGGCTGTTTCCGGAGAGCCGGTTTGAAAAGGAGGTGGAGTAAATGGGATTGATAAAAGCGGAATGGAAAAGAATTATGAAGACAAGGACTGTGCCCTTCCTTCTGGCGGCAGCGCTTCTGCTGTCTCTTATCATGGCCTATTTTCCCATGAGTTTTGTGCAGTATTCCTATCTGGATGAGAGCGGGAAACAGATAACCATAACCGGAAAAAAAGCCATAGAGATCATAAAAGAAAAGCAGGCAGTATCCGCAGGAACCATAACACCGGATAAGATACAGGCGGCACTGGAAACCTATCAGGCCTGTGTAAATGAGTATGGCCCTACGTCAGGTGAAGATTTTCCTCTCAATGTATATAATGAAAAAATTCTGCCCATTGAGGCTGTGATCCATGTTGTCCGGGAGGTAAATGCGGATAAAACAACAGGCATCGCGCCGGATATCATGGAGATAGACCCTAAAAATGCCGGACAGTTTTACCAACAGTGTACAGAACGTCTGAACAGTCTTATGAACATGGAACAGAAGAAGCACCCGGATGCCCAAAAAAAAGCCAGTGCCCTTTACGCTGAAGTGAAACAGCCCTATGAATATTACCCCGGCTTTAACAAAGATGCGGGAGACTATCTGATCCTTTATCTTCTTCTTTTGGAATTTATCTGTGTGCTCTTGGCAGCGCCGACTTTTTCATCTGACTATCAGACAAAAGCAGATGATATACAGCGGTGTACCAGATATGGGAGAAGGCGGCTGGCAGCGACCAGATTAACCGTTATGTTTTTCATATCTGCAGCCACGGTGGCGGCAGGAACTGCTGTATACCTGTTTCTTATGAAAAGCATATTTGGCGCGGAATGTATGAAAAACTCCATACAGATGGTGTACTCAGCAGTGAGTCTGCCTGATATGAACCTGGGACAGATGCTTTTAGTGGGAGCCGGGGTTGGTTTCCTTACCATTATAGCTGCAGTTTTGTGCACACTGGTGATATCATCTATATGCAGGAGTGTTCAGGCAGCAGTCATCGCAGGCATGGTCCTCTGTCTGCTCCCCATTATTATCGGACAGATGAGCAGCGGAAATCTGGCCGGCTGGATACGCTGCATACTGCCCACAGGAGGGCTTGGTCTGGGAAGCAGCTTTTTCTATGAATTGTTTGATTTCAATTTCCTTTATCTGGGCGGGGTATCATTTTGGATACCGTTCGTGATACCTGTGGCTCTGGCGGTGGAAATTCCGCTGTTTGCGGGAATGACCATATATTTTTATAACAGACATATGGCCTGACAAGGAGCCAGGATGTAAGAATATTATAGAAGAAGAACACTTTTTTTAATGGGAAATACGCACAATGAATGCTATGATAAGTCCATAAGAATTGTATATATTATATAATACAAGGAGGACGAAATATGAAAAAAAGGATGATGAAACTGGCAGCCATATCCATGTCCGTACTTATGGCGGCAGCTTTGGGTGCGTGTGGTTCCAATGGAGGGGACAGCAGCAGCGGTACAGAGGAAGGCAAAAAAGAAGACAGCGCCACATCCTCCGACAGCAAGGACGGGGATAAAGAAATTATCATGTGGGCTAACGGTACGGAAGACCCGGACAAGAGTATCTGGAATTATGCGATAGACAAATACAATGACGGCAAAGGGAAAGAGACCGGCTATCAGGTGACCTATGTTCCCACCCAGAATGATACCTACAAGGAAAAACTGGTGGTGGCTGTCAGCTCAGGTGAATGCCCTGACATCTATCAGACCTGGTCCGGCGGTCCTATGATCGAGTACGTGGAAGCAGGATTCGGTCAGCCTCTTGATGAGTACATCGAAAAATACGGTCTGAAGGATGTACTTATGGACGCAGCTCTGGAACAGGGAACTTACAATGGAAAAGTATATGGACTTCCGGTGCTGAATGTGGCTATCTCCGGTATTTATTACAATAAAGATATGTTCGAGCAGTATAATTTGGAAGTGCCCACAACCATCAGCGAGCTGGAAAAAGTATGCAATACTCTCGTAGAGAACGGGATCACCCCATTCGCACTGGCCAATGCCTCCAAATGGACAGGCTCCATGTACTTCATGAACCTGGCTACCCGTTACGGCGGTCTGGAACCTTTCCAGAAAGCAGTTTCCGGCGAGGGAACCTTTGAGGATGAGAGCTTTGTCTATGCTGGGGAGAAGATTCAGGAGTGGGTCGAAAAAGGATATTTCCCGGAAGGTGTGAACTCTCTGAGTGAGGATGACGGACAGGGCAAACAGCTTTTATATCAGGATAAAGCTGCCATGACCTGTATCGGTTCCTGGTATACCGGAACTATTAAACAGGACAGCGAAGAGTTCTACAACAAATTGGGCTGGTTCCCGTTCCCGGCAGTTGATGACTCCTCAGCGGATGCTTCTATCATCATAGGTACCATCGGGGATGGATTCCTGACATTTAACTGTACAGGTGAGAAGCTGGATGCGGCGTTTGAGATGGCAAGCTACTATTTTGATGATGAGGAATTGGATTTCATGGTAGAGAACGGCAAGATTCCTCCGGTCAAAAAAGCAAAAGACATGATCACAGATCCGGTCAGCCAGCAGATCCTGGAGGCCGCCACGAATGCGTCCTCTGTACAGCTCTGGTATGACCAGTACCTGCCGCCGGTTGTATCTGAGGCACATAAAGATACCTGTCAGGAATTATTCGGTCTCACAATGACACCGGAAGAGGCCAATAAAGAACTGCAGAAAGCAATGGATGAGTATAACAGCAGCCACGGCGAGGAATAAAGGCTGATACAAAAATAAGATGAGTTTTCGGCAGAAAGCCGGCAATGGATGGATTTCATTGTCGGCTTTTTCTCTTTTTTCTGTTTTGTCAGAGGAAGATTTGGAAAAAATATATAAATAATCCGCCTTTCAGGTAAGAATATTATATAATGAGGACACTTTATTTTATGGTTATTAGTTCAAAAGTGGACTATGATATAAGACATAAAGATAACTGTTCAGTGCATTCACAGTTACAAGCAAATATCCATGCAGAATCGCCTGTGGTGATGGGATTTTTACTTGGCTTCTGAACGTTTTCTTACGGTCAGCGCAGTAAATGCGCAGACCTACTGAATGGTTACACGTAAAGTAACATATGTATTTCATTTAAAGGAGGAAAAAAATGAAGAAAAGAATGACAAAACTGGTTGCTCTTTCTATGACCGCACTCATGGCAGCAACACTGGCGGCATGCGGCAGTGATGGAGGGAACAGCGGCGGAAGCGAAAGTAAAACCTCAGGGGAAGACACAACAGCAAAGAAAGAGTCCGGTGATGACAGCAAGGAGATCATTTATTGGAATATCGGTACAGAAAGCCCGGACAAAGATGTTATTGCAAAGGCAGTAGACAAATTTAACTCCGAGACAGAATCAGGCTATACCGTTACAACCGTGCCGACACAGAACGATACTTATAAAGAGAAACTGGTGGTTGCCATGAGCTCAGGCGAGTGCCCGGATATGTATTCCAACTGGTCCGGCGGTCCTATGTATGAATACATAGATTCCGGTTTCGGACAGCCCATCGACGACCTGTTCAATGCATCTGATATCAAGGATAAACTCATGGATGCCGCTGTTTCCCAGGCTACATACAATGACCATGTGTACGCAGTTCCTTATCAGAATGTATCCCTTGCAGGTATTTTCTACAACAAGGAAATGTTTGAAAAATATGGCCTCTCAGAACCGAAAACACTCAGTGACTTAGAGAATATCTGTAAGACACTCAAAGACAACGGCATTACTCCTTTTGCCCTAGCTAACGGTTCTAAATGGACAGGATCCATGTACTTCATGAGCCTTGCAGCACGTTACGGCGGACTGGAACCATTCCAGAAAGCAGTTGCAGGCGAAGGCAAATTTACAGATGACTGCTTCATCAAAGCCGGTGAGAAGATCCAGGAATGGGTGAATGCAGGCTACTTCCCGGAAGGTGTAAACTCTCTGAGTGAGGATGACGGACAGGCAAAACAGCTCATGTATCAGGAGACTGCAGGCATGCTCCTGTGCGGTTCCTGGTATACAGGTACCTTCTCCTCTGACAGTGAAGACTTCTATCAGAAAATTGACTGGTTCCCATTCCCGGCAATTGAAGGCTCTGATGCAGACGCTACCATCCAGATCGGTACAGTAGGTGACCAGTTCATCACATTCAACTGTGAAGGCGACAAGCTGGCAGCAGCATTTGAATGCGCAGAGGCACATCTCTCTGATGAAGTTATTGACTTTGAGATTGAAAAAGGAAAGATTCCGCCAGTAAAAGGAATCGAAGAGAAGATCACAGACCCGGTTGCCAAAAAGATTGTTGAGACAGCCAATAACGCTCCGGAAATCCAGCTTTGGTATGACCAGTATCTGCCGCCGGCAGTTGCAACTGCTCATCTTGATGGATTACAGGAAGTGTTCGGTCTGACCATGACTCCGCAGGAAGCACAGGATTCCATGCAGAAGGCAATGGATGAGTATTTAAGCACTAAGGCTGAATAATTTTACATGATAAAAAGCGCTCTGTCCCTTGCGGGCAGGGCGCTTTCTAGTACATGATTTTTCTGTTTTTAAAAGACAAATATTTATAGATAATGCGTAGATTGTTCTATGTCTTTTCAGTACCCGGTTTGTTAGTATATATAATAAGAAAAGAAAGGGTAACGAAACAGTTACGTAAAAGATTTCAGAAACAAAAAGGAGGGCTTCTATTATGAATGAAAAAGGTATTTCTCTGGCCCAGATGAGGCAGAGAAACACACGAAGAGTTGCGGCGCTTTTCCTGGCACCGGTCACCATTTTAATGGTAATATTTATTTTCTATCCCATCGTAGATACTTTTATTACAAGTGGTTACCAGTGGAACGGAATCTCCGCGGCTAAGAAATTTATCGGAATCGGAAACTGGAAAAAACTTATTGCAGATACCAGCTTTTGGGTTGCGTTCAAGAACAATGTTATCATTATGATCTTATCTATCTGTATCCAGATCCCCATTGGACTTGCGCTGGCAACATTCCTGGATTTCGGAGGGAAGAAACTTACTCCTTTTAAGGTTATCTGGTTTATTCCCCTGCTGATGTCATCTGTTGCGATCGGTTTTCTTTTTACATATGCACTGGCAACAAACGGCGGTCTCGTAAGCACCATCTCAGGCTGGTTCGGAGGCGGCAACATTGACCTTCTGGGAAATCCCAAGACAGCTTTGCTGACGGTTATCATGGTCATCTGCTGGCAGTTCACCCCATTCTATATGGTGTACTTTATGGCAGCGTTTACCAACATTCCATATGATGTATTTGAAGCGGCAAGGATTGACGGAGCCACCAGAGGACAGTATTTCTGGAGAATAGCACTTCCCCTTCTGGTTCCATCCATGAAGAGTGCGGCGATCCTCTCCATGGTAGGATCTCTGAAATACTTTGATTTGATCTATGTTATGACCGGCGGCGGTCCAGGAACCTCTACGGAATTGATGGCAACCTATATGTATAAGCAGTCCTTTAAGACGTTTAATATGGGTTATGGTTCCGCAGTAGCCGGCGGTATGTTTATCCTGATCAGTATGGTATCCCTGATCACCATGAAGCTGTTAAATGGAAAGAAGGAGGACTGAAAAAATGGATAATTATAAGAAGAGCAGAGTAAAAAGTGTAACAGCCTGGACGGTTGCCTTTATTCTGGCGATTTTCTGGCTGGCAGTATCCTTTATGCCTTTTGTATTTATGGTATTGAACTCTTTCAAAGAGAAGTTTGAGATGCTGACAAAAGGTGTGTTCCAGCTTCCGGATGCCTTGAACTGGAACAACTACACAGAAGTGTTAAAAGGCGGATTCGGTACATATTTTAAAAACAGTGTGATCGTTCTTGCTATCTCCCTGATACTTTTACTGTTTATTGCTTCCTGCGCATCCTATCCGCTTGCAAGATTTAAATTTAAACTGGCCAATCCGATCTATGCGCTGATCGTGGCATGTATGTCCATACCAGTGCATATTACCCTGATCCCTGTGTTCAAGATGGCAAAAAGTACAGGTCTGTATGACAGTATCTGGGCACTGATTGGACCTTATATCGCTTTTGCGGTTCCTATTTCTGTTTTTATTCTCACAAGCTTTATGAAAGAGATTCCGCGGGAGATTGAAGAGTCCGCTGAGATCGACGGCTGCGGCAAGATCCAGATGTTCTTTTCTATGATCCTTCCGCTGGCAAAACCCGGCCTTGCTACATTGGCAATTTACAACGGTGTAAATATGTGGAATGAGTTCTCCTTTGCCTACACACTGACACAGTCATCTGCCAACCGTACCCTGCCTCTGGCAATCTGGGAATTCCAGGGCCAGTACTCTATGAATACACCTATGATCATGGCTGTTTTGACACTGACTCTTCTGCCAATGATCATCATGTTCATCATTTTCCAGGATAAGCTGGTAAAAGGTATGACTGCAGGAGCTGTTAAAGGCTGAGTGCTGCTGTGACTTCAAAGCTGCTGCCGGATGTATATCCAGGCGGCAGCTTTTTCTGACTGAGAAAAAATGCTTTCCCGTAAATTGCGATGCAAGGCTTGGCAAAAACAATTTTCAGACACAAATTGGCTGTGGAATATGGTATGATATAGGACAGAAAACAGTAGAAGGGCAGGAACATTTATGAGAAAGTGGATGGAAAAAATAAGCCGATGGAAATTTGACAGAAAAATGCAGCTTCTTGTGACGGTATCCATTATAGCCACCACACTTATTGTACTGGTGGTATCCACAATATCTTCTGTCACATCCATGAAACAGCAGTCCATAGAGCTTTTGCAAGCACAGAACAGCACAACGGCTGAAAACTTTAAAAGCTCACTGGACAATTATAAAACACTTGCAATCGCCACAGTTATGGACACATCCATTCAGCAGTACCTGAAGACGGCTAATTTTTCTAAAGAGACAGGCGGGCTGAAAAACAATGCGTATAATATACTGGCGAGTATTTCCAACATGCATTCAGATATGAATTTTATTGCCATTGTGGGAAAGTCCCCGGATGACTACATATACAAGGGGCAGATCGCCATATCAGCCGCACAGTTTTCCCAGGTTTACACCTTTGACTCCCAACAGTGCAAAACGGTGCAGGACACCTCTATTAAGATGTGCTTCAACAATGCGTATTTTAACGGAAGTAAATATACGCTGAATATTTATTTCCCCATCTATGACACGAACCGGGTACTGGGGGAGCTGGGGCTTCTCTGTATGAACTTTACAGATCCGAGTCTGCAGCAGATCCTGGAATACGACAGTTCAAAAAGGCTGGAGTCCATGGTGGTTGATACAGATGGAATGATGATCTCCGCCAGAGATAAGGAGAAGATTGGGACGAATGTGGACTTTATCCCAAAGATGAAGGGAGTATCCGGCACTTTTAGTAAGGACGGCAGGCTGTATATCTACCAGAAGGTCTCCGACTGGCGTTTCTATGTAGTGAGCAGTGTGCCTATGATGGAGCTTTACAAATCCAGTATCCGGACCATTTTCCTCATGGCATTCATCTTGCTGTTTCTGCTCACATTGAGCCTTATGGTGGTCAAGCGTATCATCAGCAAGGTATACCGTCCGTTGGACAAGGTGGTGCGGAAAATGGACGATGTGGCGTCAGGTTCCCTGAAAACACGTATCAACGTGGAACATATGGGGGAAGATTTTACCAAGCTTGCAGTTGGGTTTAACTCCATGATGGAGGAGATCCTGGTACTTATGGACCAGGTGAAAATGGAGCAGCATCAGATAGAACAGATCCGTTTTAATGCCCTCCAGTCCCAGATACAGCCCCATTTCCTGTACAATACCCTGGAGTGTATCCACTGGCAGGCCATGGTGGACGGCAATGAAGAGATATCTACGCTTGTGAAGGCTCTGGCAAAGTATTACCGCATCTGTTTAAGCGGCGGTCATGATGTGATCCCGCTGAAAATGGAGCTGGAACATGTGCGAAATTATCTGATCATCCAGAATATGCGGTATGATGACATTATCGGAAGTGAATTTGACGTGGAGGAGGCTGCATCCGATGTGATGATCCCTAAGCTTACACTGCAGCCGTTGGTGGAGAATTCCATATACCATGGAATCAAGGTGAAGGAGGGAAAGACAGGAAGCTTATTCCTGAAAGTGAGAAAGCGAAGCAGCGATGTCCTCATCACCCTGGCGGATACGGGAACCGGCATGAGCCAGCAGCAGATTGATGAGATGAACCAGCATCTCTCAGAATATGACGATTCTTTTGGCTATGGTGTGAGAAATGTAAATAAAAGGATTGAGCTTCTCTATGGGGAGGAGTTCGGACTTTACTATCTGAGAAACGAATCCGGCGGGGTGACAGTGGAGATACGCCTGCCTTATGTGACACAAGTGGAAGACGGTATCATACGGGGAGAGATGATTCATGTATAAAATTTTGATTGTTGACGACGAGAAAATGATTCGCCTGGGCATGAAAAAAGTTCTGCCCTGGGAGAGCCTTGGAATCAGTGAAGTGTACGACGCGGCCTCAGGGAAGGAAGCATTGGGTATCATCAGAGAGAAGAAACCGGAAATTATGATTTCTGATATCCAGATGACAGAGATGACTGGTCTGGAACTCATTGAGGAGGCACGGAAGATAGTTCCCGAGCTTAGGGTCATCGTGCTCACAGGATATGATAATTTTGAGTACGCGAGGCAGAGCCTCCGCCTTCAGGTACAGGACTTTTTCCTGAAGCCCATTGAGGAGGAGGAGCTTGCGAGGGCTGTGAGCAAGCAGGTGAATTATCTGGAGGACTTAAAAGCAGAGGAAAAGAATCTGAGACTTCTCCAGAGGACCCAGGGAACGGCAGAACAGACAGAGCTGGAGCATTACATGAGGAATCTGGTGCACAAGCGGGAGGATATGTGCGGCATTATGGATAATCTGAGAGAATATTATCACATTGATACAGAACGTGATCTAAAGCTCATGTTGATCGTGCCCACTCTGTATATGAATCAGCAGCCGGCGGAAGAGAACTTCCAGGCCATGTCTGTGAAAAATATCTGCATGGGCATGGTGGATGCCCAGGAGAGGGGAATCACCTTCTCAGACGATGACAGCACCATTGCCATCGCCTGGTTCGAGGCAGAGACGGGAGACGTGGTGCTGGATGCCATTGAGGAACTGTCAGATATCCTCAGGGATGAATTTGACGTAAAACCCAAGATGGTGGTGGGCAGCGCAGTGCATGGATTTTGCAATCTCTTCATCTCTTACAATGACGCCCGTTATCTGCTGGACAATGAAAAAGAGGGAATACGTGATATTGTACAGACCTTCGGCGCGCAGAATAAGGCGGATATTTTCAGAGATATCTATGCGGAGTTAAAGTGTATCATGTGCGCAAATGTGGGAAATACGGATTATGTCATGAAAGCATTTAATACATTTTCAAAAGCGACCCAGTCCTATAATCTGTCACCGGCTATGGTGCGCAGAAACTGTTTTGAGATCGCGTCTGCCCTCTATTTTTCCTATTTGGGAGATTCCGGGGAGGTGGAATCGGGAAAACTGGATTCCCTCTCAAAAAGTCTCATCTGCGCTGACAGGGAGGAGGCATGTGAGGTGACACGCATGTTCATCTCCCAGCTTCTGTGCAAAGAGGAAGAGAATGTCCATGAGATCATAACAAAGGCAAAGCATTACATAGACGAACATCTGACAGAGGAGCTTTCCGTATCCAATATCGCGGCAAGCCTGTATATCACGCCCAATTATTTTTCCAGACTTTTTAAGCGTGTGACAAAGGAGGGCTGCAACGAATACATAGTGAGAAAGCGCATAGAGAAGGCAAAATCTCTGTTGGAAACCACCAGCATGAAGACCGGAAAAATTGCTATGATGGTGGGATACCGGGATACGAATTACTTCTCTCTGGCGTTTAAGAAGCACACAGGAAAGTCCCCCACAAAGTACAGGGAGGAGATACAGCATTTCGTATAGGAGAAAGGCGGAAATTTATAGAAGGAAGTAACTTTTTTTTATTACGGTTGGAATACAGGTATGGTACACTATGCTTAAAGGTATATAGTGCCATACCTTTTTGCAGTAGATACACTTTGCCGCAGAGAGGACAAACGCAGTTACTGTTCATGGGTCCGTGAATAATAACCAAACGCAAAAAATGAGCAGGAAACAGCAAGGAAATATGTGCATCCCCGTCACGTATGGTGTAAGATGAAAACAGAAAACGGGAATCCATGTGAAATGGTTCCGGAATATAAAAAATTAAAGGAGAAAGATTGATGAGAGACCACAAAAAAGAGAGAGCAGCCGCCAGAGAAAAAGCGAGAGAACTGGTATCTAAAATGACATTGATGGAAAAAGCATCCCAGTTAAAGTATGACGCATCCCCGGTGGAACGTCTGGATGTCCCCACCTATAACTATTGGAATGAGGCTCTGCACGGCGTTGCAAGGGCAGGTGTGGCAACCATGTTCCCTCAGGCCATCGGTATGGCAGCGGCTTTTGACGACGAGGAAATGAAAAAGGTGGGCGATATCATTGCCACAGAGGGACGTGCAAAGTACAATGAGTATTCCAAACACGGAGACAGGGATATCTACAAAGGACTGACCTTCTGGTCCCCAAATGTAAACATTTTCCGTGACCCGCGCTGGGGAAGAGGCCACGAGACATACGGAGAGGACCCGTATCTGACATCCAGATTAGGTGTGAAATTTGTGGAAGGCATCCAGGGTGACGGGGAAGTGATGAAAGCCGCAGCCTGTGCCAAGCATTACGCAGTTCACAGCGGTCCGGAATCCATCCGTCACGAATTCGATGCTGAGACAACCATGAAGGATATGTGGGAGACATATCTGCCGGCTTTCGAGGCTCTGGTCACAGAGGCTGACGTGGAATCTGTCATGGGTGCTTATAACAGAACAAACGGAGAGCCGTGCTGCGGCCATACCTATCTGATGGAAGAAGTTCTCAGGGGAAAATGGAACTTTGAAGGACATTTCACCTCTGACTGTTGGGCCATCAAAGATTTCCACGAGAACCACAAGGTGACGAAAAATGCCAGAGAGTCCGCTGCCCTTGCGCTGAAAAAGGGATGTGATGTAAACTGCGGCAATACATATCTGCATCTTCTGGGTGCCATTGAGGATGGACTGATCACAGAGGAGGATATCACACTGGCAGCGGAGAGACTGTTCACAACCCGTTTCCTTTTGGGACTTTTTGACGGAAGTGAGTATGACAATATTCCGTATGAAGTGGTTGAGTGCAAAGAGCATGTGGAAAAAGCTCTGGATATGGCAAGAAAGGGCTGTGTTCTTTTAAAGAATGACGGTGTTCTGCCTCTCGATAAATCTAAACTAAAGACCATCGGTGTCATTGGTCCTAATGCAGACAGTCGTGCGTCCCTTATCGGAAACTATCACGGAACCTCATCCAGATATATCACAGTTCTGGAAGGTATCCAGGATGAAGTGGGAGATGATGTGCGTGTACTCTATTCTGAGGGCTGCCATCTGTATAAAGACAAAGTGGAAAATCTGGCCTGGAACCAGGACAGGATCTCAGAAGCAGTTATCACAGCAGAGCACAGCGATGTGGTAGTTCTCTGTGTGGGACTGGATGAGTCTCTGGAAGGTGAGGAGGGAGATACCGGAAACAGTGATGCCTCCGGCGACAAACACGACCTTCATCTGCCGAAAGTACAGGAGGAACTCATAGAAAAGGTGACTGCTGTGGGCAAACCTACTATCGTGGTGCTTATGGCAGGCAGTGCCATTGATATGAACTATGCGGATGAAAACTGCAATGGTATCCTGCTCGCATGGTATCCGGGCGCAAGAGGCGGAAAAGCAGTGGCAGACCTGCTGTTTGGCAAAGTTTCACCATCAGGAAAACTTCCGATCACCTTCTACAGGGATTTAGAGGGAATGCCGGAGTTTACCGATTACAGCATGAAGAACCGCACCTACCGTTATATGGAAAAAGAGGCACTTTATCCATTCGGCTACGGACTCACATACGGCGATGTAAAAGTGACGGACGCAGAGATCACAGGAAAGGTGACAGCCCAGTCAGATATTGAAGTGAAGCTCACCGTTAAAAATGAGGGCAGCGCGGCAACAGAAGACGTGGTGGAAATCTATATCAAGGATATGGAATCCCCCCTTGCAGTGCGTAATTACAGCCTGTGCGCATTTAAGCGTGTGTCCCTTGCAGCAGGTGAGAGCAGGACCATTACTGTGACAGTTGCCAATGTAGCCATGAATGTGGTGGATGAGGCAGGCGAACGTCATATTGACAGCAGACACTTTAAACTGTTTGCGGGAACCTCTCAGCCGGATGCAAGAAGTGAGCAGTTGACAGGCAGAAAAACAGTGGAGCTGGATGTGATCTTATAAGACAGGAGAGATGAATATGAGGAAAATTTTACGGAAACTGATGATTTTGGGTATCGTCTCATCTCTGACAGCCGGAGTGATCTCAGGCTGCGGTCAGGAGACAAAAGCGGAATCTGCGTCCCGGGAAAAGACAGAAAAAGCAGAGACGGAAAAGGGAAAAAGTGAAGCAAAGGCCGCGGAAGAGAAACCCGGGACAGCAGTGTCGGAACATCCTCAGTTCATCCCGGACGGTGTCCGCAGGCTTGTGCTGGTACAGGACGGAAACGAAATTTTTAATCTCTCCAAAGAGCCGGCTGATTATAAGATGGATTTTGATTATTGGGAGATACTAAACCCCTATGATGAGATCGTCACAGTCAACACGGAAACCATGTACACGCTGTTTGATATCCTGAAGGAAATGGATTTTACGGCTCCGGTGGCAGTGGAGGAGGGTGTGGATACAGGAATCACAGGAACCTCCACCATTATGACCATTGATTTTGTGAATACCATGGATGCGGATACTGCCAAGAAGACAAAGTATGCGGACAGTACCGCAACTCTTCTCATAGGCAGTGAAGACGGAGAGGGAAACCGCTATGTGGCAGTAGAGGGATATGAGGACGTAGTGTACAAGATTCCTTCCGCCTTGCTGGATGCGGTTTATGGACTGAATCCTTTTGACTATATCCTGAAGATTCCGGCGCTGGTCAACATTGAAACCGTGGAACGTGTGGAAATCAAGACCGACAGCAAGGAGCACACCATGGAACCGGGCGGGGACCAGTATAAAATGGACGGAAAGAAAGTGGAAAAAGAGGACTTTACAGCCGTCTATCAGGCTCTTTTAAGTGTAATGCTGGATTCGGAGATAGAGGAGGGCGGCCTGCAAAAAGGCAGCAGGGATGTGAAGCTGCAGGTAGTCTTTAAAAGGAACACAGAGGATGCCCCTGATGTAGAGCTGACATATTATCCTTATGATGATACATATGACAGTGTTTCCATTAACGGCAGTGAGCGTTTCCTGGTAAAATCAGCGGATGTGGACGCGCTGACAGAACAGATAAGAGATGCATTTTAAAATTTAGAGGAAGAACCATATTGCATGGATGTGTGCGGTATGGTTCTTTTTTCTAAGTTATAGTATGATGAGAAGAAGAGGCATGAAAATATTTCTGAATTTAATCATTCATATAATTCTTTTGTGAAAGTCTGTAATAACTCTGCAACATGGGTAGATTATGCTGTAAATGTAAAAAGAAAACAGGATTCAGGAAAAGGAGGCAGAATTATGATGTGGAAAAAATTAAAACAGCATAAGGCAGCAGCGGCGGCTGTCACAGTAACCCTGTGCGTCACTGCGGCAGCGGGGACCATAGCCGTTTACGGACAGAACGCGGCAGAGAAGCAGGTGAAAGAGGCCGCAGAGGAGAAACTGGCACAGGATGAAACGGCAGTCTATATACCCTGGGATGAGGATACGCTGTACAAAGAGGCGGTGACAGACCAGAATATCGTAAAACAGGTGTGTGAAAAATACGGTCTGGATTATGACAGTGTCACCATGAAAGATGTCACCCGTGAAATGAGGAATTATGAAGAGGCTCTCTGGCTTCTCAATGAGATGGGAGGAAAACCCCTCCTGACGGAAAAGGGAGAGGGCATGGACTCTCTGGAAACCTATCTTGGTGATATCTATGCTTTTAACGGGGGAAAGCAGGTCATTGAGTCCTACTGCGAAGAACACGGACTGGATGCAGAGAGTGCAAAGATAAAGGATTTGACAGCGGAGGATCTGGTCGCTATAGGAGAAAACGCCTATAACACCTCAGACCATCCGAAAAACTGACAGAAAGGCAGATACAAATGGCAGATATTTTAATAGTGGAAGATGAGCGGTCCATAAATGAGCTGATGAAAAGAACACTCACCATGACGGGCCACAAATGCTGTCAGGTATACACCGGCAGAGAGGCTCTCAGGGCAGCAGTAAATGAAAAACCGGATATCGTACTTCTGGATATTAATCTCCCGGATATGGACGGCTTTCAGGTGATGGAGCAGATAGGGGATGTTCCGGTCATCTACGTGACAGCCCGAGATGAGGTCACAGACCGAGTAAGAGGGCTGAACAGCGGCGCGGAGGATTATATTGTAAAACCCTTTGCCATGGAAGAGCTGGTTGCCAGGGTCCAGGTAGTGCTCAGAAGGTTCCACAGGGAAGAAAAGATATTTGCCATTGATGGGGTGAGGGTAGACGTGGAGAGACACCGGGTCACCAGAGGCGGGGCGGATGTGGAGCTTACCAACCGGGAGTTCGAGCTTCTGCGGGTACTGCTGGTCAACAGAAATATAGCTCTTTCCAGAAACCAGCTTCTGGATCTGGCCTGGGGGATGGATTTTTTCGGAGATGACAGAACTGTGGATGTGCATATCCAGAGGATACGGAAGAAACTGGGACTCGAGGATTATATCAAGACAGTATTCAAATACGGATACAGACTGGAGATATGATATGCAGCTTTGGAAGAAAAATTATCTGGCAGCGTATATTCTATTTCTGGTGATCTTGAATCTGTCCATGCTTCTTCTGGCTACCATGGGATTTAAAAATGATCTGGAAACCCGCATGAACGATGTCATAAAAAGACAGCAGCAGTTTGCCTATACAGTAGAAGGGCTGATGGGTTCAGAGGATGGGGAGGAGAAGCTGCTTTACCTGGGGCAGGGCTATTACCGGAATAGAACTTATATCAACGTGAGCCGCGGGGAGAGGACCGTTGTGAACCACCTTCCGGCGGGCGTGGGGATTATGGGCAATGCGGATATTGTGACCTATAAAGGGGAACGCTATGCAGTCATCATCGGTCAGGCAGGAACCGGGGAGGAAGGCTGTGAGGTGGTGTATATGGAGAACATTCAGGATTTATACCGGGGGCAGAGCAGAAGACTGCTGTATTTCCTGGTTACAGCCCTGCTTCTGGAGACAGTGATAGGCACTATGCTCTACATGACCATGAAAAAGATTTATATGCCGATCAATAATATTGCCCACGAACTGAGGACACCTCTGACTGTACTGCAGGGCTATGGACAGTATATCCAGATGGGAAATATTACAGAGGAGGACCGTTTCTTTGCAGGGGAACAGATCGTAAAGGAGGCCGGCAGTCTCAGGGAAACTGTGGACAGACTTTTGGTCATGGGAAACCTGAGAGAAGGGAATATAAAATACCAGAGGCTGCAGATGCGGGAACTGCTTGGTGAGATGAAAAAAGCATATCCCGGCATTCATGTGGAAAATCACATGGACGTCATAGAGGGGGACGGCTCTCTTATCCTTTGTCTGTTTAAAAACCTGATCAGTAATGCCGTAAAAGCAGGGAAGCATGTGACCGTGACTGCCTCGGACAACTGTGTCTGTATATGGAATGACGGAAAATATATAGAAAAGCAGAAGTTAAACTACCTGAACCGGAATCATGAGTTTCCAAGAGCTGAGGCTGAGCGCAACGGTTACGGAATCGGCCTATGTTATGAGATCGTAAAACTCCATGGGTGGAAGATGGACTACGAATCCTCAGAGGAAGAGGGGACAACCGTAAAAATAAAAATGTGACAGAAGGTCACATTTTTATTCGTGCAGTTCCAGGGGAAGACCGTCCGGGTCAAAAAAGAAGGTCATCTTTTTTCCTGTAAAATCATCGGTGCGGACAGGTTCTGTCTCGATTCCTTTTGCGTTCAGCCAAGCAACGGCATCCTCCATATTATCGACAGCAAAGGCCAGGTGGCGAAGTCCGCAGGCCTCAGGGCGGTTTACACGGGCCGGTGGGTTTTTTACTCCGAATATCTCCAGCTCACAGTCACCCAGACGCAGATCCAGCTTCCAGTCGTCCCGCTCTTCCCGATAATTTTCCCGTATGATCTCGAATCCTAGTTGGTTTACATAAAAATCCCTGGATTTTTTATAATCAGACACAATAATGGCAACATGGTGTATTTTATCAAGCTTCATAATAGATCCTCCTCAATTTAAAGTAAAAACAGCAGCCAAGTTCAAGCAGATACCCTTGATCCACTGGTGCCATTATATCATACCTTCCCATGAAACACTAGCCGGGGCATAAATTGCAAAGTGCCTATTAGAGTATGAACTTTATAAAGTTTTGGAATTTTTAAATAATATCTTTATAATTTCTTTCGGATTTTTACAATTCCTTCTTGTTTTTTCGTTGGTAAGATAAAGCCATAATAAAGAAAAGGAAAAAAGAAGGAGGGGAAAGAAATGGCTAGAGACATGGTGGTAAGAATCTCAGAGGGTGTGAGAAGACAGTTTGCACAGGAAAGATTTATAGAAGCAGAATATGACAGGGCCTATTCCCTGACAAGTTTAATATTATTTTTCTTTTCTGCGTCAACCGTAGGATGGCTATGGGAAGTATTTCTTCATATTTTCATGGACGGAGCGATCATCAACAGGGGCACCACATGGGGACCGTGGCTTCCCATATATGGTGTGGGCGGTGTGATGACTCTGGTGCTTTTGAAAAGATTTGCTGCAAAGCCGGTTCATGTATTTGTCTTTGCGTACATAGGAAGCGGTATCCTGGAATATACCACAGGATGGGCACTGGAACAGTTCCGGGGCGTAAAGTATTGGGATTACAGTGAGAGCCTGTTTAACATTAACGGAAGGGTATGTCTGGAAGTTCTGACACTGTTTGCCGTAGGCGCATGTGTGATTCTCTATATAGCCGCACCTGCAATGGATAACCTGTTCAGAAAAATCCCGAAGACGCCAAAAGTGGTTCTCTGTGTTGTGCTGGTCGCCCTGTTCGCAGTGGATCTGGTATTTTCAGCTATATATCCGAAGATGGGTCCTGGCATTACCATGGATGTATCTGAGACAACGAGATGGATTTTTTAACGCCGGAGGCGTAGACTAATAGATTTGACATAGGAAAAAAGGTATTGCGTAAAAGCGATACCTTTTTTGCTGTCTATATGAAAAATACTGCTTGTTTTACCCGGTGAAAAAAGCTATTCTGTAAGAAAGACCCAACGGAAAAAGGAGGAAATTATGTTTCACACAATTGATCTTGAGAACTGGGAGAGAAAAGAAATATTTCAGCGCTTTGCAGGATATACCTATAATCTGACTTCAGAGGTGGATGTGACAGGATTTTTGGAAGGCATACATGGAAAGGGATATAAGTTCTATCCGTCTGTCTGCTGGTGCATTGCCAATACGGTAAACAGTGATGCGGATTTCCGCTTTGCAAAGGTGGATGGGTCCATAGGGTATTATGAGCGGCTGAATCCGTGTTACACGCTTATGCGGAGAGGGGAAGGGCATCTGTTCACCCATATGGTCACAGAGTTCAGCGGTGATTTTAAGAGGTTTTATGAGGCATTTCTGGAAGATAAAGAGAAGGCGGAGAACGGCAGTTCCCTGTATTATTACGGAAAACCTGTTCCGGGATGTGTGGATATCACCATTCTGCCCAACACGTCATACCAGTCTATCTGTTATGTGCGCCCGGCCTCTTTCGTAAATCCGGAGTCAGGCAGTGAAAGCTACATCCCATTCATCACAGTGGGAAAATATCAGGAGAAAGACGGAAGGATTAAAATGCCCGTGACCGGAAACTTTAACCATGTGGCAAATGACGGCTATCATGCGGAGAAATTTTTCCGGATGCTGCAGGAGAATCTGGATGCCTTTTCTTCTCTTATTTAGAAAAATGCTGCCGTTGTGTTTAGATCATGCCGGAGCACATTAACCTGTGCTCCGGCATGGGAATCCTGCAGGCAGCAGTCTCTTTTATTCTCCCTGGTACTGGAACCAGTCAAAATCAACATAGCTGGTGCTTGGTTCGTGAGCAGAGCTGGTATACATGCCCAGATAAACGCCTGTAAAGCCGTTGTTTACAACAGAGCTTAAAAGAGAGGCGTCCACACCGGACAGGAAAGGAATCATTTCTGACTCGCTGTATCCGTAGTAAAAATCATAGTCCGTAGTGTTTCCCTGAACACTTAGATAAAGACGTCTGCTGTCTTTAAGCTCGGTTTCCTTTACCAGAGTACGGCAGCCGTTTTCTGTTTTGTAGAACTGCAGGTAAGGGGTGGTGCCCTTTTTCTTCATGACCATCAGATAGTGAAAGCGGTCATCCTGTACCAGTGCGATCCCTGCCTCTTCGCAGTCTGAGGCCGGATGGAATTCCATGGCAGTTTTAGCCAGAAAGCTCTTATGGCGTTGCCTGCGTCCCACAAAAGAAGGAGTACAGATCTCTTCCATCACCTGTGGTCTTGTCATGAGCCGCAGATATCCGGGTCGTTCTGTGAGAGAATAGAAAGGTTCCACCGGTGGGTGAATGGTATTCCACTGCATCTGAAGAGCTTCATCCTCAAAGTTGTCACACTCCGGCATAAGAGGATATACGGTGCGCGGCAGCTTCGGAAGGCGCTCCTCCTCCTGCACGAGTCCTGTTTCGTTGTCGATCATAGGCCAGCCGTCCTCTGCCCATACAAAAGGAACCATAAAGGTTTCACGGCCAAGGTTGTAGTGCCCGCCTTCATAAGGGCGTACAGCCAGCAGTACCATCCACCATTCCCCGTTCTGGGTCTCTACGATATCAGCATGTCCGGTAACGGAAATAGGGTTTAAAAGCGGCATATGCCGGTGGGTCACAATGGGATTTCTGGGACAGATCTCATAATCCCCGTCAATGGTGCGGCAGCGGGCCATCTGTACACTGTGGGTTACAAAGGTGCCGCCCTCTGCCACTAACAGATAATAATAGCCGTCTTTTTTATAGATATGGGGAGCCTCGATCCATTTGCTCCTGGTTTTTTTGCCATCCCATATTATAGTCCTGGGTCCTTTGAACTGCAGTGTCTCAGGGTCCAGTTCATTTAAGTAAATGCCGTGATGCCCTTCGTAGAGCTTTTCATCACTGATGAAATTTCCCACGTACCAGACAGATCCGTCTTCGTCAAAGAACAGGCTGGAATCAATGCCGTCGGCTCCCTCCACCACAATGGGGTCACTCCACGGTCCCGCAGGATTTTTAGCTGTTATGATATAATTATCACGTTTTGCTTCACGTCCTTCGGAAACGAACGTATTAATAATATAAAAGGTTCCTTTGTGGAATCGGATGCTGGGTGCCCAAAGTCCCTCGCTGGTTTCGCAGTTTTTGTAATTGAGCTGTTCAGGTCTGTGGATGCCATGACCGATCTGTTCCCAGTGGACCAGGTCCTTGCTGTGGAATATAGGTAGTCCGGGATAGTACACGAAAGATGAGGTCACCATATAGTAATCATCCCCCACACGACAGATGGATGGGTCCGGATAAAAACCGGGCAGAAGCGGGTTGTGGAACGTTTCTTTCAACATATCATATTCTCCTTTACTAAATTTCTCCATTTTCTCCATTATAAGCAGGGAATTCGTTTTGGTAAATAGAAAAAAACGCCTTTTCCCTGGAAAAAAACGCGAAAAAAACATTTTTACAAAACCTGCTCCGTATAGTATAATGGGCAATACAATGACAAGATAACAGAATACATATGAACAGGAGTAAACTATGGATTTATTTACGTTATTTACATTGGCGGTTGGCCTGTCCATGGATGCCTTTGCTGTCTCCATATGCAAAGGGCTTTCCATGGAGAAGCTGAGGATAAAGAACATGGCAGCCGTAGGTCTTTGGTTTGGGGGATTCCAGGCTTTGATGCCGGTGATCGGTTATCTGCTGGGCGTACAGTTCAAAGATAAGATAACCGCAATCGACCATTGGATCGCGTTCATCCTGCTGGGATTTATCGGTATCAATATGATCCGGGAATCCCTGGACAAAGAGGAATCCTGTCCCGTGGCAGGGGTGGATGCAAAAACTATGTTTCCACTGGCTGTGGCAACCAGCATTGATGCTTTGGCGGTGGGAATCACTTTTGCCTTTCTGGATGTGGCGATCGTGCCGGCGGCCGCTTTTATCGGTCTTGTCACATTTGTCTGTTCCGTCTTTGGGGTAAAAGTAGGCAATGTCTTTGGGACGAAATACAAAGCCAAAGCGGAACTTGCCGGCGGTATTATCCTGGTGCTTCTCGGATTGAAAATATTACTGGAACATCTGGGCATACTGGGATAAACAAATAGGAAAAAAAGAGAGGAGAATTGAGATGAAAAAATTATTGAAAAGCCTGCCCGTGCGCCTTTTGATCGGCGTAGTCCTGGGTATGGTCATCGGCCTTTTTGCAAATGAGGCAGTTATGAATGTAGTGGTAACTATCAAATATATTCTGGGGCAGGTCATCACCTTCTGCGTTCCTCTGATCATCATCGGATTTATTGCGCCGTCCATTACCAAGATGGGGAACAATGCCTCTAAGATGCTGGGAGTGGCGCTGGTTATAGCCTATACTTCTTCTATCGGGGCTGCATTGATGGCAATGGGAGCGGGTTACGGACTGATCCCTCATCTGTCCATACAGTCTGAGGTGGAGGGGCTGAAGGAACTGCCGAATGTGGTGTTCCAGCTTGATATTCCCCAGATCATGCCGGTTATGAGTGCGCTGGTATTCTCCATTATGCTCGGTCTGGCAGCAGCGTGGACGAAAGCCCGCTATACAACAGCGATCCTGGATGAGTTCCAGAAAATCGTGCTGAAGATCGTGACAAAATTCATCATTCCTATTCTGCCGTTTTTTATCGCGTCAACCTTCTGCGGATTGGCATATGAGGGAACGATCACAAAGCAGCTCCCTGTGTTCCTGAAAGTCATTGTTATCGTTATGGCAGGACATTACATCTGGCTTGCGCTGCTCTACGGCATAGCCGGTGCATACTCAGGGAAAAATCCACTGGAAGTGCTGAAATATTACGGCCCTGCTTATCTGACTGCTGTGGGTACCATGTCCAGCGCCGCCACCCTTGCAGTGGCACTCGAGGGCGCCAGAAAATCAAAGGTACTGAGGAAAGATATGGTGAACTTCGGCATTCCGCTATTTGCCAATATCCATCTGTGCGGCTCTGTTCTGACAGAGGTGTTCTTTGTCATGACGGTATCCAAGATATTATACGGCGAGCTGCCGTCTGTGGGGATGATGGTGCTGTTCTGCATGCTTTTGGGCGTGTTTGCCATCGGAGCGCCGGGAGTGCCGGGAGGTACGGTTATGGCTTCCCTGGGATTGATCACAGGTGTTCTTCTTTTTGACGAGACTGGAACAGCGCTGATGCTTACCATCTTTGCGCTTCAGGACAGCTTTGGAACTGCCTGCAATGTGACAGGAGACGGGGCGTTGACCCTGTTTTTGACCGGATTCGCGGAGAAACATCATGTGAAGGAGCAGGCGTTGAATATAGAATTCTGATCACTGCATGTATAAAAAAGAAAGATTCTAAGTCTGCGCAGAGGCTGCATTTTTTGCAGTCCCTGCGTTTATGCTGTCCGGGGAAAAACGTTATATCATGGTATTATAACCGGAGCGGCAAAAGGAAACGTTGTTCTGAAAAAAACACTTGTGTTTGCAGGGCGAATATGGTAAAGTATAAAACGTTGTGAAAACAACGGCTCTGGAGAGTCTCAAGTAAGAGCGCCGAAGGTGTACGGCAGTTTCATTAGCTGCCAATCTCTCAGGCAAAAGGACAGAGTATACAAAGGTAAAATCTTGTATATATTTTGTCGTACTCTTATGGAGACTGTGGAAAGCCACAGTCTTTTTTTGTTTCGTTTTAAACGGAAGAAAATATGTAAAAAAGAGAGGACGGAAGAAGAAATGTTACAGGTAGTTTTGCAGCAATTGGATCGTTTTATCGCATGGTTTGACGAGGTGGTTTGGGGACCGCCGCTGATAATTTTAATTCTCAGCACAGGGATTTATCTGTCTTTGAGAATGGGTTTTCTGCAGATACGGCATCTGGGGAAAGCGCTGAAGTTCATGGTTAAGAATGAAGACAGCGGGAATGGTGAGGTGACCAGTTTTGGTGCTCTCTGCACAGCTATGTCAGCCACCATCGGTACAGGAAATATTGTAGGAGTGGCAACCGCCCTTGCGGCAGGCGGCCCGGGAGCTTTGTTCTGGATGGTACTGGCAGCCTTTTTCGGAATGGCTACCAAATATGCCGAGGGGGTGCTTGCAATCAAATACCGCACCATTGACGGGAACGGACATGTGCTGGGCGGACCCTTTTATTACATAGAAAATGGTATGGGAGTCAGATGGAGATGGCTGGCTAAAATCTTTGCATTTTTCGGGGCAGGTGTGGGCCTTCTGGGAATCGGTACTTTTACCCAGGTAAATGGTATTTCCTCTGCGGTCTGCAACTTCTTTGACCCGGAAAAAGCCAACACGATATCTTTGTTTGGAGGAAGTTACTCCATAGCGACTGTCATTGCGGGCCTTATCCTGACTGTATGCGTAGGCCTGGTGGTCATCGGCGGACTGAAGAGGATCGCGCAGGTTTCCCAGGTTGTAGTGCCGTTTATGGCTGTATTGTATTTTGTATTTGCGCTTATTATTATAGTGACCCATCTGGGAGAAATCCCGGCTGCGGCATTGGCAATCGTAAAGAGTGCGTTTTCCGGCAGTGCCCTGGCAGGCGGAGCCATGGGTACTATGATGGTTGCCATGCAGAAGGGAATTGCCAGGGGTATATTCTCCAACGAGGCAGGCCTGGGAAGTGCGCCGATTGCGGCAGCAGCGGCACAGACTGATTCCCCGGTACGCCAGGGACTTGTATCCATGACGGGTACTTTTATTGATACCATTGTGATCTGTACCATGACGGGCCTTTCCATCGTGGTGACAGGCACCTGGAATACAGGACTGGAGGGCGTGGCAATCACCACTGCGGCGTTCCAGAAGGGATTGCCGTTTCCGCCGGTGGTGGCATCTGTGGTTCTGATGGTGTGTCTGGTATTTTTTGCATTTACCACGATCCTGGGCTGGAACTATTACGGGGAGCGCTGTATTGAATATCTGTTTAACAGGAACAGGAAGGTGGTAAAAGGGTACCGCTGGCTGTATATTCTGGCAATTTTTATCGGGCCGTATATGACGGTGCAGGCGGTGTGGAACATTGCGGATATCTTTAATGCTCTGATGGCTTTTCCGAACCTGATCGCACTGGTGGCGCTGAGCCGTGTGGTATTCTCGGAGACGAAAAACTATTTTGGAAAGTCTGACGATGAAAAAGGGGAAATCAGCCCAAACGTTCAGGCAGAATCTTAAAGAGAGGCGCATAAAGGACCAAATACAAGAAATGGTGAAAAATAGCATGTGAATAGAAAAAAGCATGTGAACAAATAGCATGTGTATAGAAGTATCCGGAGGGAAAATTGGTGTCAGCCGGTCTGACAAGTGTAAATTTTCTTTCCGGATTTTTTATATGACATAATTGGATAAAAATAGTAAAGATTAGACTATACAAACTTAGAAAAATACATTATAATAAGAATAAGAAATTTTTACGGTTTAAGGAAAATTAAGAGATTTGCTGTTGCAACTTGTCGAGAAAAAAGGTATCATGAAATGGAATATCTAGTGTAAGTGGAGATGGGAGTATAATGATGGAAGACGAAAGAGATCTGGAGTACGAGCGGCGAAGGCAGGAACGCATGCGCAGACGAAGACTCGAAAAGAAGCGGCAGATGCGCAGACGAAGGATAATGCGCCTGGTAGCTATGGCAGCAGTGCTGGTGTTGGTGATCGGACTTGTGGGGACGGGCATACATAAACTGATTTCGGGAAAGACAGGGGTTCCGAAAGAGGGAGCTGTGGAGGTTAAAGCCCAGACAACTACCCAGGAGGACACAACAGCGGCGACGAAGCAGCCGGTTATGGGAGCGGCGGATCTGTCAAAGATGACATCCTCAGGTGTGATGGGCTGGCAGCAGGACGACAAGGGCTGGTGGTACCGTGACACAGATGGAACCTTTTTCAAAAACGGCTGGAAAGAGATCGACGGCTCTAAGTATTATTTTGATGAGAACGGCTACATGAAGACCGGTTGGCTGGAGCTGGACGGTGAGGACTACTTTTTTGATGACAGCGGGAAATACGACGAGACAAAGAAGCGGCCAATGGTTGCTTTGACTTTTGATGATGGTCCGGGGGAATATACGGAAGAACTGCTGGATTGTCTCACAAAAAATAATGCCAAGGCTACCTTTTTCATGCTGGGGCCTCAGGCAGAGGCATATCCTGAAATTGTGAAGGATTTAAAGGATGCCGGAATGGAGCTGGGTAATCATACATGGAGTCATGAAAACCTGACTACATTAGGTGCCAGCGGGGTAACGGACGAAGTTACAAGAACCAATGATGCGATCAAAAAAGCAGCAGGGGAACCTGCAACGGTTATGCGTCCGCCGGGAGGCGCGTATAATGAGGAGGTACAGGCCGCAATTGGCATGCCGCTTATCATGTGGAGTATTGATACAAGAGACTGGGCAACCAAGAGTGAAGACCAGACTTATCAGGTAACTGTGGATAACGTGAAGGATGGTTCTGTAGTTCTCATGCATGACATCCATCAGTGGTCCGTGAAGGCCGCGATCCGGGCAATCCCGGAACTGGTTGAACAGGGCTACAAGCTGGTAACTGTAAGTGAACTGGCAGAGGCAAAAGGCGTGAAACTGGAAAATGGCGCGGCTCATTACTTCTTTGGCGAAGGTGAGCAGCAGGTAGAGTAAAAACGCAGATCAACAGATACATAACCTCTCAGGTGTAAAATCCTGAGAGGTATTTTTTTCCCTTTACGCAAAACTGGCATGGTTAAAAATGTTAGAACTGGCATTTGTAAAAAGGACAGATGGCAGATATAATTCATAACATCATAAATTCTACACATGTCTATCCCGGGAAGATGTTTAAACTGATATGGGTATGAGTTTATCACATTCACTTTAAAGGGAAAAGCAGAAAGGGAGATAAGAATGGAAAACAGATATGAGTTAAATAAAGAACTGGCCCAGATGCTGAAAGGCGGAGTCATCATGGATGTGACCACACCGGAACAGGCGGAGATAGCAGAGGAGGCGGGAGCCTGCGCAGTAATGGCGCTGGAAAAGATACCTGCGGATATCCGGGCCGCAGGAGGCGTGGCAAGGATGAGTGATCCAAAAATGATCCAGGGAATCCAGTCCGCGGTATCCATACCGGTTATGGCAAAATGCAGGATCGGACATTTCGCGGAGGCACAGATCCTGGAGGCCATAGAGATTGATTACATAGACGAAAGCGAAGTTTTATCCCCTGCGGATGACGTATATCACATAGACAAGAGGAAGTTCAAAGTGCCTTTTGTCTGTGGGGCAAAAGATCTAGGAGAGGCACTGCGCAGGATCAATGAGGGGGCATCCATGATCCGCACAAAGGGGGAGCCGGGTACAGGAGATGTGGTCCAGGCTGTGCGCCATATGCGATTGATGCAGGGGGAAATCCGCAGGATCACCTCTATGGAGGAGGATGAATTATACAATAAGGCAAAAGAACTTGCCGTTCCCTATGATCTGGTGGTGTATGTGAGAGAGCATGGAAGGCTTCCTGTTGTGAACTTCGCAGCAGGCGGCGTGGCAACTCCCGCAGACGCGGCGCTGATGATGCAGCTCGGGGCAGAGGGAGTCTTTGTAGGCTCCGGTATCTTTAAGTCCGGGAATCCCCGGAAGCGGGCAGCGGCGATCGTAAAGGCTGTGACAAATTTCAGGGATGCAAAAATGATAGCAGAACTGTCCATGGACCTGGGTGAAGCTATGGTGGGTATCAATGAGCAGGAAATAGAGCTGCTCATGGCTGAGAGAGGTAAATGATGAGGATCGGTATTCTGGCACTTCAGGGTGCCTTTGCAGAACACAGAGATATGCTGGAAAGCCTGGGGGCGGATTGTACAGAGATCAGGCAGAGAAAAGATTTCCGAGAAGACCTGGACGCTCTGATCCTTCCCGGCGGTGAGAGCACAGTTATGAAAAAGCTGCTCGGGGAGCTGGGGCTTCTGAATCCCATCAGAAAAAGTATTGAGGACGGTATGCCGGTCATGGGAACCTGTGCCGGACTGATCCTGCTGGCTGAGAACGTGGATGGAGGGGAGCCATGCTTCGGAACCATGCCGGTTACTGTCAGGCGCAACGCCTATGGCAGACAATTGGGAAGCTTTCAGACTGTGGAGGAAGTGAAAGGAGTGGGCCAGTTCCCTATGACCTTTATACGGGCGCCCTATATAGAAAAAGTCAGAGAGGATGTGGAAATCCTGGCCGTCACAGAAGGGAATATAACGGCAGCACGCTATGGCAGCCAGTTAGGGCTGGCTTTTCATCCGGAGCTTACCGGTGATCCGGGAATACACAGATATTTTATAGAAGAGATTTGCTAGCTATTCAGTAGGTCTGAAGGGGAGTTTAAACAGGGGAGGTCCGAATTCGGACCTCCCCATTTATTACAGAGGAATTATTCCCCGTAATATGCTTTCAGATAGAGTTCTTTCATCTCAGACATCAGCGGATATCTGGGATTGGCACCGGTACACTGGTCATTGAAGGCATCCTCAACCATCTGGTCCAGGGTAGCCAGGAATGCTTTTTCGTCAATGCCGTATTCTTTTATGGTACGTTTGATCCCAACTCTCTCTTTCAGTTTGGCGATGGCTTCGATGAAATTGTCAAACACTTCATCGTCATTTCTGCCTTTGATGCCGATGAATCGCGCAACCTCGCAGTATCTCTCTTTTGCATGCGGATAGGGATACTGTGAAAAGGTGCCCATCTTAACCGGTGACGGGTCTGCATTGTAGCGCATGACCAGTTCGATCAGCAGGGAGTTGGCAATACCGTGCTGGATGTGGTGGTAGGCGCCCAGCTTATGTGCCATAGAGTGGCAGATGCCCAGGAAAGCATTGGCAAAAGCCATGCCGGCCAGCGTGGAGGCATTGGCCATCTTTTCCCTTGCAATGGGGTCAGCAGCGCCGTTCTCGTAAGCGGATGGCAGATAATCAAAGATAAGCTGTACTGCTTTCAGCGCAATACCGTCTGTGTAATCGGTGGCCATTATAGAGGCGTATGCTTCTAAGGCGTGAGTCAGTGCGTCAATACCGGAGGAGCTTGTCAGTCCTTTTGGCTGGCTCATCATGAAGTCTACATCTATGATGGCCATATTCGGCAGAAGTTCATAGTCTGCGATAGGCCATTTGGTTCCCGTAGTCTTGTCTGTGATGATAGCAAAAGGCGTCACCTCTGAACCGGTACCTGAGGAGGTGGGGACAGATACCATCATTGCCTTTTCGCCCATTTTCGGGAATTCAAAGACTCTCTTGCGGATATCCATGAAATCCATAGCCAGGTCCTCAAAATTGCATTCGGGATGTTCATACATGAGCCACATGATCTTGGCAGCGTCCATAGCAGAACCGCCGCCCAGGGCAATGATCACATCAGGACCGAAGGCGTTTAACTGCTCCAGGCCTTTTTGTGCACACTGCAGGGTGGGATCAGGTGTTACATCAAAGAAACAACTGTACGGTATCCCCATCTCGTCCAGTTTATCTGTGATCGGCTTTGTGTGGCCGTTCTGATAGAGGAATGTATCAGTTACCAGGAAGGCCTTTTTCTTGTCGTATACGTTCTTCAGCTCATCGAGAGCGACCGGCAGACAGCCTTTCTTGAAATATACCTTTTCCGGGACTCTGAACCAAAGCATGTTCTCTCTCCTTTCGGCAACGGTTTTGGTGTTCAGCAGGTGCTTGACACCTACGTTCTCAGATACAGAGTTGCCGCCGTAGGAACCGCAGCCCAGGGTCAGGGACGGAGCCAGCTTGAAGTTATAGAGATCACCGATACCTCCGTGGGAGGATGGGGTGTTGACCAGGATACGGCAGGCCTTCATGCGGTCTGCGTGCTGCGCCATCTTCTCTGTCTGGGAGGGATGGATATACAGGGATGCAGTATGTCCATAGCCGCCGTCTTTGATCAGCTGGTCAGCCATGTCAAGGGCAGTATCAAAATCCTTTGCTTTATAAAGCGCCAGGACAGGTGATAATTTTTCATGTGCAAAAGGTTCAGAGACATCCACAGAAGTTACCTCTCCGATGAGGATCTTCGTCTCTTTTGGTACCGTGACGCCTGCCATCTCGGCAATGACCGCTGCAGGCTGGCCTACGATCTTGGGATTGACGGTTCCGGCTTCTGTAAGGATGATCTTGCGTACCTTGTCCAGATCTGTCTTGTTCAGTACATGGCATCCCCTCTTTATGAATTCCTTCTTTACCTCATCATAGATATCTGAAATTGCAGTGACGGACTGTTCGGATGCACATATCATACCATTGTCAAAGGTCTTGGAATGGATAACAGAATATACGGCAGTTGGGATGTCGCAGGAACTGTCCATGATAACAGGAACATTGCCGGGGCCTACGCCGATGGCCGGTTTCCCGGAGGAGTATGCCGCTTTTACCATTCCGGGACCGCCTGTAGCCAGGATAACATCCACGGATTTCATCAGTTCATTGGAAAGCTCAATGGTAGGTTCCTCGATCCATCCGATAATGCCTTCCGGTGCCCCTGCTTTTACAGCGGCATCCAGTACGATCTTGGCTGCTTCGATGGTACACTTCTTGGCTCTGGGATGGGGACTGATGATGATGGCGTTTCTGGTTTTCAGACAGATCAGACATTTGAAAATAGCTGTAGATGTGGGGTTCGTGGTGGGAATGACCGCACCTACGATGCCAACAGGTTCAGCAATTTTTTTAATGCCGTATGAGGTGTCCTGATCCACTACGCCGCAGGTCTTAACCCTTTTATATGTGTTATAGGTATACTCTGCTGCGTAATGATTTTTGATGACTTTGTCCTCCACAATGCCCATACCGGTCTCAGCAACAGCCAGCTTTGCCAGCGGGATACGCTGCTTATTCGCTGCCATGGCTGCCTCAAAAAAGATTCTGTCAACCTGCTCTTGTGTGAAGGCGGAAAACTTTTTCTGTGCTTCTTTCATGGAAGCGATTCGCTGCTTGAGTGCTTCCACGCTGTTGATGGGTTCCGGGGCTTTGTTCTCTGGTTTTTTTGCCATAGAAATCCTCCTTAAAAAATTTGGTTTTTGGTTTGCGCCCTTACTCATATGAAGTACCTGAAGTTTTATGTTCCGTCTTGTCAGTTGTGTAGTTTATTTTACCATAAAATGGATTAAAACACAACAAAAAAGCATTAATATTTTGCATAAAATAACAAAAGTCAGAATATTACAGAATATTCTGAAAAACAGAGACAAAAAGATACCGCCATTGCTCAAACTGAGATGGCGGTATCTTTTTATCATAACTGTCATGGATCAGATCAGTTATATTATTTTTTGATTCCTTCGCGTTTGCGAAGACGGGAATCCAGGGTCTTTTTACGGATACGGAGTGACTTGGGGGTTACCTCAAGCAGCTCGTCTGTGTCAATGAATTCCAGAGCCTGTTCCAGGCTGAGAACCTTTGGCGGTGTCAGCTTCAGGGCTTCATCAGCGGAGGAGGAGCGCGTATTGGTCAGATGCTTTGTCTTACATACATTCAGTTCAATATCCTCAGGCTTTGCGCTCTCACCGATTATCATGCCGCTGTATACCTTCTCACCGGCGCCCACAAAGAGCGTACCTCTGTCCTGCGCGGAGAAGAGTCCATAGGTCACAGTTTCCCCTGCTTCAAAAGCGATCAGGGAACCGAGCTTACGGTAGAACATATCACCTTTGTACGGAGCGTAGCCGTCGAAGGCTGTGTTCATGATCCCGGTGCCTTTTGTGGAGGTGAGGAAATCACCGCGGAAACCGATAAGCCCTCTGGAAGGAATATGGTATTCTAAGCGGACGGTTCCGTCGCTTGCGGGACTCATGCCCTGCAGTTCACCTTTACGTTCGTTTAATTTATTGATGATAGTTCCGGAAAATTCTTCCGGCACATCGATATATGCGATCTCGATGGGCTCCAGCTTTTTCCCGCGCTCATCCTCCTGGTAGATGACTTCGGCTTTGCTGACTGCGAATTCATAACCTTCACGGCGCATATTTTCAATCAATACAGAGAGATGAAGCTCACCTCGTCCGGATACCTTAAAGCAGTCGGTGCTGTCGGTATCCTCCACACGCAGGCTCACGTCTGTGTTCAGCTCGCGCATCAGACGTTCCCTTAAATGGCGGGAGGTGATGAACTTTCCTTCCTGGCCGGCCAGAGGGCTGTCATTTACCAGGAAATTCATGGAAATGGTTGGCTCGGAAATTTTCTGGAACGGAATGGCTTCAGGATTCTCTGGTGAGCAGAGGGTATCTCCGATATGGATATCCGCAATGCCGGATATAGCCACGATGGAACCGTAACCGGCTTCCTTTACCTCAACTTTTCCAAGTCCGTCAAATTCATAGAGCTTGCTGATCTTAACTTTTTTCTTTTTATCCGGGTCGTGATGATTCAGAAGAAGGACCTCCTGATTCACTGAGATCGTGCCGTTCTCCACTTTGCCGACACCGATACGGCCCACATATTCATTGTAGTCAATGGTGCTGATGAGAACCTGTGTGCCTGCCTCCGGGTCTCCGGTAGGAGCGGGGATATATTTGAGGATAGTCTCAAATAAAGGCTCCATATTCTCCGGTGAGTCCGACAGGTCCAGAACAGCGTGTCCTGCTTTTGCAGAGGCATACAGGAACGGACAGTCAAGCTGGTCATCAGAGGCGTCCAGATCCATGAGAAGTTCTAAGACTTCATCTATAACCTCATCTGGACGTGCTTCAGGACGGTCGATCTTATTGATGCATACAATAACATGCAGGTCAAGCTCCAGGGCTTTTTTCAGTACGAACTTTGTCTGGGGCATAGCGCCCTCGAAGGCATCTACCAGAAGGATAACGCCGTCCACCATTTTCAGGACACGCTCCACTTCACCGCCGAAATCTGCATGGCCCGGCGTATCTATGATATTGATCTTTGTATCCTTATAGTATATAGCTGTATTTTTAGAAAGTATCGTGATACCGCGCTCGCGTTCAATATCATTGGAGTCCATGACGCGTTCCTGGACTTCCTGGTTTTCGCGGAAGACACCGCTCTGTTTCAGTAGCTGATCCACCAGCGTGGTTTTGCCGTGGTCAACATGGGCAATGATTGCTACATTTCTGATGTTTTCTCTTTTCGTTTTCATAAATAACCTCTTTTCTAATGGAAAAACCGCTGTTTTACGGCTAAATCCAGTCACATTCTATCACACTTATGAGTAAATACAAAGCGGAAATAAATATTTTTTCAAAAAAAATAAAAAAAGTTGTTCTAAAAAAAGTATGACCAGAATAAATATGATATAGACAAAATACAAGTCAGAGGAAGGGGTAAATAATTCAATGGCAGATAAAATAATTGAAAACAATCAGGTATCCATCATGGGAGCCATCGCATCGGAGTTCGAGAAAAGTCACGAGGTATACGGAGAAGGATTTTACATGGTAGATGTGCTGGTAAAGCGTCTAAGCGGTTCTGAGGACAGAATACCGCTCATGGTTTCCGAGAGGCTGGTGGATGTGACACAGAGCTATATCGGCGAGTACATACAGGTGCAGGGGCAGTTCCGCTCCTACAACAGGCATGAGGAGAAGAAAAACCGGCTGGTTCTCTCTGTATTTGTGCGGGAGCTTACATTTGTGGAGGAAGAAGATGAATCTATTGAGACAAATCTCATTGAACTCAACGGGTATATCTGTAAACCTCCGGTCCACCGCATGACGCCGCTGGGCAGGGAAATCGCGGATATCCTTCTGGCTGTCAACAGGCCGTACGGAAAATCCGACTACATACCGTGTATCTGCTGGGGCAGAAACGCCAATTTCGCCAAATCCTTCGAGGTAGGCGGACGCCTGCATATCTGGGGAAGGATCCAGAGCAGGGAATATATTAAGAAGCTCAGTGAGACTGATACAGAAAAGAGGATCGCCTACGAAGTATCAGTGAGCAAGCTGGAGTATGGTGAGACCTACAGCTAAAGGGATGGAAATACGTTACTGTTCATAGATCCCTAATGAAGGAAGCCTGAGATTCCAATATTGCATTATTTGGTCATGTGTAGTAATATATACACAACTCTTAAATAAAGCGTTATAGAATCCGCAAGAGGTGTAATGTATGGAAAATGAAGGATTAGTGCAGATATACTGCGGACCCGGCAAGGGCAAAACCAGTGTGGCCATCGGGCAGGCGATACGTGCTGTGGGCCACGGGAAGACGGCCATTGTCATCCAGTGCCTGAAAGGAAGAGCAACTTCTGAACTGGATTATCTGTCTGTTCTGGAGCCGAACGTGAGACTGTTCCGGTTTGAGAAGAAGGATAAGTATTATGAAGACCTGTCCGACGAAGAGAAGCAGGAAGAAAACTGCAATATCAGGAACGGCCTCAACTATGCCAGAAAGGTATTGGTCACGCAGGAATGCGACATGCTGATCCTGGACGAAATTCTGGGAGCTGTGGAATTCGGTATTATAACCGAGGAAGAGGTAGAGGAACTGATCCGGACCAAGGATGAAGAGACAGAACTGATCCTGACCGGAAATGTAGTTCCCGAACGTCTGAAGGAGGCAGCTGACAGGGTTGTTTCCCTGGAGGTTATAAAATAAAGGCTGTTCGGGCAGCCCAAAAAGTTGAGATGACACAGGATGGTAACTATTCAGCATTGTTTTTTGCCGCAGTGGTAGAGATACTGGCAGTTACACAGGAAGAAAAAGCAGTATTGCAGACATAAGGAGGAGAAAAATGGCTATTTTTACAGGTGCAGGTGTTGCTATTGTCACACCGATGAAAGAAAATGGTGATGTAAATTTTGAAAAACTGGGAGAAATCCTGGAGGAGCAGATCAAAGAGGGAACAGATTCTATAGTGATCTGCGGAACCACAGGAGAATCTTCCACACTCACTCATGAAGAACATCTGGAGACCATTAAGTACACAATTGATAAAGTGAATAAGAGAATTCCGGTAATTGCCGGAACTGGTTCCAACTGTACAGAGACCGCAATTTACTTATCCACAGAGGCAGAGAAATATGGCGCAGACGGAGTTCTTCTTGTGACTCCTTACTATAATAAAGCTACTCAGAAGGGCCTGATCGAGCATTACACTAAGATCGCGAATTCTATCAAGATTCCGGTGATCCTCTACAATGTGCCAAGCCGTACCGGCATCAATATCCAGCCTAAGACGGTTGCATATTTAGTGGAACATGTGGACAACATTGTTGGTATCAAGGAAGCTTCCGGGGATATTGCGCAGGTTGCTGAGATGGCAGCTCTGACAAAAGGAAAACTTGATATCTACTCCGGAAATGACAACCAGATCGTACCGCTTCTTTCCCTGGGCGGAAAGGGTGTTATCTCTGTGCTCTCCAATGTTGCACCGAGATTCACACATGATATGGTAGAAAAATATTTGAATGGTGACGTAAAGGAAAGCTGTGACATGCAGTTGGATGCCATGCCTTTGATCAACGCCCTGTTCTCAGAAGTCAACCCCATCCCTGTTAAGGCTGCTATGAACCTGATGGGCATGGAGGTAGGTCCGCTCCGCTCACCGCTGACAGAGATGGAGGAGGCCAACAAAGAAAAGCTGAAAGAGGAAATGGTGAAATTCGGTCTGAAACTGGCATAACGAAAACCATTGCCCCGCAGATTTAATGGATAGCTGCAGAAAGAGGAACAAAAGATGATCAGAATAATTATGAGCGGCTGCAACGGCCATATGGGTCAGGTCATATCCGGACTTGTGAAGGATGACCCGGAGGCTGAGATCGCAGCAGGTATTGATCTTGTAGATAACCGTGACAACGGATATCCGGTGTTCACGAATATAAATGATTGTGATGTGCAGGCGGATGCCATGATCGATTTTTCATCCGCGAAAGCTACGGAAGGTGTATTGGCCTACTGTACGGCTAAGAAGCTTCCCCTGGTCCTGTGTACCACAGGGCTTAGCGAGGAACAGCTTGCGCAGGTGGCTAAGGCTTCCGAGAGCACAGCAGTGCTCCGTTCTGCCAATATGTCCCTGGGTATCAATACACTTCTGAAGCTGGTACAGGAGGCTGCTAAGGTCCTGGCCGGCGCCGGTTTTGACATGGAAATCGTGGAGAAGCACCACAACCAGAAGGTAGACGCGCCAAGCGGCACGGCACTGGCATTGGCAGACAGCCTGAATGAGGCTATGGACAACCAGTATCACTATGTCTATGACAGGAGTCAGACACGTGAGAAGCGTGACGCAAAAGAAATCGGTCTGTCTGCTGTCCGCGGAGGAAGCATCGTGGGAGAGCACGAGGTGATTTTCGCGGGTCCTGATGAGGTGATCGAATTCAAGCACACAGCCTACTCAAAAGCCGTATTTGGCAAAGGAGCTGTGGAGGCGGCCAAATTCCTGAAGGGAAAAGGCCCGGGCATGTACAACATGAGCAATGTGATCAACGGATAGTTTATAGCAGTAGGCGAAGTGCCCGCTGGGGAATGTCTTCTGTCATAAATAAATTTTAAAAAATTAAATTTTGAACCGCCGTAAGACTGTGCAGACGCAGTGTTGTTTTACGGCGGTTTTTCCATTTTCTCCGACATATGTGAGCATACATAAATTCTTACGGAAACGCACATATTAATCGTGACAGTAAAAGGTGCGAAGTGCCTTTTATCGTTAAGTACAAAGAGGAAAAGGAGAAATAACCATGCGTAAGGTGAAGAAACTTTTATTAAGTGTCCTTCTGGCCGGTGTACTGTGCGTGACAGCCGGATGCGGTGCCACAGATAATGGTGACAACAAAGCTGCCACAGAGGACAACAATGCCGGTGACAACAAAGCCGGAGACGACAAGGCAGACAACAAGAACGGAACAAAGGACGGCAGTGCTACTGACAAGAATAATGGTAATTCCGCCACAGATAACGGTGCAGCCAATGACACAGGCACAGGAAGCGGAGAGGCCGGCACAGGCGACGGCATGGTAGGCGATCTGGGTGAAGACATCAAAGACGGTGTGGAAGACCTGGGCGATGATGTAAGAAACGGAGCAGAGGATGTAGGAGACGCAGTGGAAAATAATGCTGACAATGCTACAGACAACAATGCCAGAAATAACAACAACAATACTACCACAAACACTCCGTAATCTTTGTATGGGGCAGATACACCAGGAAACCGGGTATCTGCCGCTACATATTCCGCGATGCACACAAAGTGCCCCGCGGGATAATTGGCTAACTCGGGATTTTGCTGCGCAAAACACCTCGCGGGATAATATCTGCGAACAGTAACTACAAAAAACTTATAATGGTTAAAATTTTCTAAAAACTGTTGAACAAACGCAGGAATATTGATATAATAAGAATACATTACAGGAGTAAAGGTCCTGTAAAATACACGTTAAAGGGGTTGGACATCATGAAGTTTATTATAAGCGGAAGAAACATCGATATTACAGACGGATTAAGAAATGCAGTAGAGGACAAGCTTGGAAAGCTGGAAAAATTCTTCACAGATGACACCGAGATACATGTAACACTGAGCGTAGAAAAAGAACGTCAGAAAATTGAGGTGACTATTCCGGTGAAAGGTAATATCATCCGCTCTGAACAGGTGAGCAACGATATGTATGTCTCCATCGACCTGGTAGAAGAAATCATCGAAAGACAGTTACGAAAATATAGGAAAAAAATCATTGATAAAAAACAAAACGCAGGAACCTTCCAGCAGGCATTTATGGAAAAGGACTTTGAGGATGAGAATACCAATGAGATCAAGATTATCCGTACCAAGAAATTTGGATTCAAACCCATGTATCCGGAAGACGCATGTGTACAGATGGAACTTCTGGGACACAACTTTTTCGTATTCCTGAATGCTGAGACAGAAGAAGTGAATGTTGTTTATAAGAGAAAGGGTAATACTTACGGGCTGATCGAGCCGGATTTTACTGAATGATCGATAAACTTACAGGCTGCGGAGAGATCCGCAGCCTTAGAGTATGTTAAAAAATGTGTTCAATAGGATGTGTGTCACAGGATGTTTAGACACACCAAGGACAGCAGACAAAGTCATTTATACTATGAGGCACTTGTATATTAGAATAAAAAATATACTGTGCTTCATTTTTTATTCTAATAAATTTGAGCGTGTTTGAAAATTTATTCTTTTAAAGTGTGATACACAGCCTGCCGAAAGCAATTTTTAAACAGACTCTTAGCCCCGACACAGAAGGACAGGGAAAGTCGGGAAAGTGCACATACATGATCGTATAATACGATTACAGTGAGACAGGGAAGGAAGGTACTTTATGAACGGTTGGAATGAGGGTATCACCAATGCGATCGCATATATAGAAGATAATCTGACTGCTGATATTGATATAAATGAAATAGCCGGCAAAGCCTATGTGTCAAGCTTTTACTTTCAAAAAATATTCAATGTACTATGCGGGTTTACAGTTGGTGAATATATAAGAAACCGCCGTTTGACCCTTGCTGCACAGGAACTTTGTTCTTCTGATATAAAAGTGATCGATGCTGCCATGAAGTACGGGTATGATTCACCTGACAGCTTTTCCAGGGCATTCACAAAGTTTCATGGGGTAAATCCTTCCGCAGCAAGAGAACAAGGCAGTAACCTGAATTTCTTTGCGCCGCTGAAAATCAAACTCACATTGGAGGGTGGTACTATGTTAGAGTACAAAATTGTTGAAAAATCACAGTTTACAGTAATGGGAAGGCTGCGCAGGTTTCAGACAGAAACTGCCTATGGTGAAATTCCTAAATTCTGGAAGGAGCATATGAAAAGTGATGAGGACAAAGTTGTGTGCGGGATGTATGGAATCTGTATGGACAGTGACGGAAAAAACTTTGATTATTTGATCGCCGATAATTATATTCCATGGAATGAAATTCCGGACGGTTATGAAACCAGAGTGATCCCCGCAGGTACATGGGCTGTATTTCCCTGCCGTGGTGCGCTGCCGGAGGCACTGCAGAATGTGAATACAAAAATATGGAGCGAATGGATGCCATCCTGTAAGACATATAAGCTGGCAGGCAATTACAATATTGAGATGTATACACCACTATGCGAAAACCCGGAGGATGATTATAATGAAATCTGGATACCTGTTGAGAAGGTATGATTTTGCTTGTTTTATAACAAAATGACAAGAGCAGTGACTGATAAGCCGCCAGATATATGAAAATATCCGACGGCTTTTTATAAAAGGTGCAGGTGATTTATTTGGAGATATTAAATTCAGCCGTTTCCTGGGCGGTTTTTAATTCCTCATCCAGAGAGGCATTCTGTTGTATCACATTGGACAGAGCAGTACACATGGCATCTCTGGCGTCATAATAGTAAGGACTGGTTACACTGGATGGAATCTCAGAGGAATATTCAACGATCTTTTTGTAGACTGCATCCTTGCCGAAGAAATCTACCGGTTCTTCATAGAGAGGGGAATCTCCGGCAGGCAGCCATGTGGACAGGGCGCCTTTGGACAGAATATCATCGTAAAGTGCCTGGCTTCCTGCAAATGTGGATTTGAAAAAATCCTGAGCCAGTTTTTGGTTTTTGCACTGGGAGGTAATAGCCCATGTGGAACCGCCATTACTGGAATAATTTGTGGCATTAGGAATGCTGTCAAGGCGTGGGAGATTGGTGACTGCCCATTTCCCTGCCTGGTCTTCTTTGGCTTCAACGGATGCGATGATCCAGCATCCGTTCATGGCGCCTGCCACGGTACCGTTATTGATAGAGGCAATATACTGATCCCATCCTGGCATTTCTTCCAGGGTGTTGTCTCTGACCATCTGTATATAGATGGACATACATTCTTTGAGTACATCATTCTGATCTAAATTGGGGCTTCCGTCTTCCTGGAAAAGCGAGGCGCCACAGGACTGCAGCATCATCATAATGATATCAGGGGTTGCAGATTTGGCTGTAAGCATCGGCTGTCCTGTTTTCTCTTTTACTATTTTTGCTTTTTCCATATAGTCAGACCATGTGATATCTGTAAAGTCTTCCACTGTGAAACCGGCCTGTTCCAGATAGTCAGTGCGTATGCAGTTTACTGCGGTACCGCTGTCAAAGGGAATCCCCATATTTTTATTGTTTACCACAGAGTATGAAGTTTTAGCCGCGGAAAACTGGGAAAAATCAATGCCGGAGTCTGTCAGATCAGTAAAAATATCAGGATAATTCTGCGCGAATTTCTGAAAAGAGGCATCCTGTATCAGAAAAATATCCGGCAAAGCATCCAGTTCTCCCGCATTGGCGATAGTGGTAAGCTTTGTCTCGATATCCTGAGATTCAATCTCAGTGACTTTTACATGGAAATCCTCATGGCCGTCTGCTGCGTAGAGTTCAGCCGCTTTATTGATCGCGTAAATGTTAAAGTTTGGGTCCCATGTCCAGACTGTTAGTGTGTTGTCTTCAGAATCTGAAGCGCTGCTTTTCGGTGTGTCGTTTTCAGAGCCGGATGACGTGTCCGCCTTTTCACCGCAGGCTGATGCCGAAAAAACCATAAGACAGGTGAGCAGGACTGTAATTATTTTTCTTTTCAATGTAAAACCTCCTTTTTTACAAGAAATATAAACGTTTCGTGTTGGCTGTAGTGCTGATCAACCATTAGTCCGCCTTTGCAGGCTCCTCCAGGATCATACACTGGCGGGGAGACATGGGAACTAATCCGGATATTCTGTGTCCGCTGATGATGTCATGATAAGGGGTATCCAGATTTACATGTACGGTTTCATTGTTATGATTCATGAGGAAGGTGAATTTTTTTCCGTCTTTGATACGGAATGCTGCCTCAACATTCTCAGGCAGGTCGTATGTTGGTATGCTAAGACTGCGGCAGATGTCTGACAGCAGTTTTCTGATACATCCGTGCTCCGGGCTTGTGCCTATATAATAGGCGTGCCCGTCTCCATAAGCATTGACCGTCATACAGGGGGTATCACGATAAAAATCCTTTCCGTAGACCCCGATTGCCTTTGCCGATTCCAGACGGATGAGGTCACAGATTTCCCCGCATTCATATTGGGAACCATCATTCAAAACGATACTGTTTTTCATATCGGGATACATGCCGTCTATCTCCTCAACCCAGAGACCCAGTACATCACGGAAAGCACCGGGATAGCCGCCCAGTATTACATTATCTGTTCTGTCTGTGATACCGCTCAGAAAAGTGGTGATGAATGTACCGCCTGCGCTTACGTAGTCTTTTACTTTTTCAGAAAACTCAGGGGAACACATATAAAAGCATGGGGCTGCAATGAGGTCATATTTCTTATCCATACAGGTGGATTCACAGACAATATCAACGGATATACCCATTTCGTAGAAAGCACGGTAGTATTTCAGCACCTGGTCGTAATATTTTAAGTGGCAGTTGTGGATGGCAGATCCCTCAATGGCCCACCAGTTTTCCCAGTCAAAGAGAATGGCGGCCCTGGCATCTGGCATGGCGCCCTCTACAGTTTCCCCTAAATGTTCAAACTGCTCTCCGAGGCGAATCAGTTCGGCACCCATTCTGGTGTCCAGCCTGCCGCTGTGGGGAACCATGGCACCATGGAATTTTTCCACTCCGCCTCTGGACTGCCGCCACTGGAAAAATAGGTTGCTGTCAGCGCCGTGGGCGGTGCTTTGCCAGCAGATATCAGCAACTTCGCCCGGACGCTTGACGGGACCGTAATCTTCCCAGGAGATATTCCCAGGGTTCTGCTCCATCATATAGAATGGCTGTGATTTCATGGAGCGCATCAGGTCATGGATAAATGCAGGTTTATACATAGGGGTATGGATTGTGGGATAATTGTCCCAGGAAATCACATCAACTGCTTTTGATACCTCCCAATAATCATAAGTCTTTACCAGATCAGAAAAATTATTGGTGACAGGAAGCGCGGAATACTTCTGAATCTCCTTTTTTTCATTTTCAATACAGGTACGGACACTGCTGCTCATAAAACGCATATAATCAATATACTGGCCCTGGAAACAGGCTACATCGCGCCCGGCAAGCTGATTCTTCTTAATATCTGTAAGATAGCTGGGGGGAAGTATCTGTGTGAAGCTTGTATATGTATGTCCCCAGAAGGCGGTGTTCCACGCAGTGTTCACGGCATGGATGTCTATATACTTTCTTTTAAGCCAGTTACGGAACTCCTCTGCGCAGGCAGGGCAGTAGCAGTAAAAATGGTACTCATTATTAATGTGCCAGAGCTTTACCGCAGGATGATGCCCGTAACGTTTTGCCAATTCACCGGCAATCCTGGCGGAATATTTTCTGTATACACTGCTGTTCGGACATATTTTTTCCCGGGAGCCGCCCTGTACTCTGCGGCCTTCAATATCCACATGCATAATATCAGGATATTTTTGTTCCAGCCAGTAAGGCATTGCTGTTGTAGGGGTTGCGAGTATGACATCAATATGTTCTTTGTATAATCTGTCAAGAATCTGATCCATCCATTCAAAGTCAAATACCCCGTCTTCCGGTTCCAGCTTTGGCCATGCAAAGACACCTACGGTTGCGCAGTTGACATGCATTTCTTTCATGTAACGGATATCCTCATCTATTGTCTCAGGCCCCCATTGTTCCGGATTATAGTCTCCTCCATACCACATAATTATTGATTCCTCCTACTATTATATAAAGTCATAGTCTTTCTTTACCTTTTCTACAGGTTTGACTATGCTATTTTAAGATACTGTGGATTGGTTATCACCTCCTACCACTTGATGGTTTAAAAAAGGCTCCAACCACAGTCTCTTTGTTTATTTGTTAATCAGTTAGTTACCGCATGACGGTTTATCAAGAAGTAGGTTACGATTGCAAGGAGCCCTGTGGATCTTAAGACAGTATCAATACTTTATATCAGGAGGTCCTATATGATTTACGTAGGAATTGATGTCGCAAAAGATAAGCATGATTGCTTTATCACAAACTCTGATGGCGAAGTCCTTTTCAAGGCTTTTACCATCAAAAACAATCTCGATGGGTTCGACGAGCTTTATCAGAAAATAGAATCCGTTATGGAAGATGCTTCTAAAGTAAAAGTAGGCCTAGAAGCCACTGGACACTATAGTTACAATCTTCTCGGATATCTGCTTGATAAAGGTCTGGCCACCTTTGTTATCAACCCGTTACATACTAATCTGTACAGAAAAAGTCTAAGCCTTAGACAGACGAAAACGGATAAAGTTGATGCCCATACAATTGCTTCTATGCTAATGTCTGACGTGAACTTAAAGTCCTACTCAGACACATCGTATCACAACGAAGAGCTTAAGTCACTTACTCGCTATCGTTTTGATAAAGTTAAAGAACGCGCGAAGCTTAAAACATCTATATCCCGTCTTGTATGTATCCTTTTCCCTGAGTTAGAAAAGCTTGTTCCAACACTTCATCAGAATTCTGTTTATGAGTTACTCTACGAATTTCCTGGTGCAAAACAGGTAGCTAATGCACATCTCACAAGACTTTCAAATCTTCTTGAAACCGCATCTAAAGGCCACTACACAAAAGAAACCTCTATCGCTTTTAGAGAGGCTGCAAGAACCTCTATCGGTTCAAATATGCCAGCTAAATCGCTTGAATTAAAGCACACCATTAAGCTCATTAGAGAGCTAGATTCTGAAATCGAAGAGATTGAAAACGAGATTAAAGTCATCATGGATGAAATCAATTCTCCAATCCTTAGCATTCCTGGAATCAGCTATCGAATGGGTGCCATGATTATTGCTGAAATAGGTGACTTTAGCCAATTCGACTCTCCAGATAAGATCCTTGCTTATGCAGGAATGTCGCCTTCTACCTATCAATCCGGCCAGTTAGATAACTGTTATGCCAGAATGGAAAAACGTGGTTCTAGATACCTTAGATATGCTCTGTTTAATGCAACCGCATATGTTTGTCTATGGGATCCAACCTACAAGGCTTATCTTGCCAAGAAACGAGCTGAAGGCAAGCATTACTATGTTGCAATGTCTCACGCGACCAAGAAACTAGTTCGGCTAATTTATCATCTCGAACGCACTGGACAGCAATACCAAAAAGCAATCTAATTCTTCCAACATCATATCTTCTTGTCAGAGCATCATACTCGATGCTCTATTTGTCATGCAATTTTCAAGGTACTGATTGCGATGAATAAGTCATCGCCACTATACTCAAAACATCTCTGTTTTTGAAACTATTTATTGACTTTCTTTAATAGTTAGTCTTTTTATTGAATGACTCTATAGTGTACCATTTGCAAATTGGTATACTAAAATAATAATACCAATAAGGAGAAATGGCAATCATTTATTTTTAAAATATATACCAATATTAAGGTTTGCAAATTGTATAAAAGTGCTATATAACAGTTAAAAAGGAATGCGCTGTTGCTTATCATGGTATATTATTGGTATAATATCTAAGAAACATCTGTGTATGGGAAATAAAAGATGTATGGTAATCAAGGAGAATATAGATGATCAACAAAGATGAAAACAAGCCAATCTATAAACAATTAGTGGATGAAATTCTGGAGGATATTAAGCAGGGCAGGCTAAATCCTGAGGACAAGCTGCCCACAGAAAGGGAATTGGCTGAACGCCTGGGAATCTCCAGAGGAACGGTAAAAAAGGCATATAAAGAACTTGCTGACAATGGGGTCATCGAAGTGATACAGGGCAGCGGCTCATATATACATAATAGTGCGATCATGACAGGGAATGAGAAGCGCATGGCTGCCATTGAGTTACTGGACAGTCTTCTTGACACACTGGAGGACTGGAATTTTTCTGTTCCGGAAATACTGAACCTGATGAACATAAGCATAGCGAAGAGAGAGGGCGAGAATGGAGGCCTGCGTGTGGCAGTTATCGACTGCAACGCTGAATCACTGGAAATTTTTAAAAAACAGCTTCTCTATATACCGGATATCAGTATCTCCGCCTTTTTGGTGGAAACGATTCTGCTGGACGACAATCCTCAGGCCCTGCTGTCCAGTTATGATTTGATACTGACCACAACAACACATTATGAACAGGTTGCAGAGCATATAGGGGAAAAGAAAAATATTCTGGTAAAGGTGGCTGTGGCGCCAAGCAGAGATACTATTGTGAATATTTCCAGACTGGACCCTTCAGCGTCAGTGGGGATTTTCTGCAGAACCAATAAGTTCGCACAGATCATCACAGACCAGCTTGCGTATTTTCTGCCAAAACTGAAATCTGTCAGCACACACTTTGAGAATACATTATCCGTGGAAGCAGACAGTATGCTGCTGGGACAATACGATGCCATTGTCATTAATCCTGACTCCATACTGCTGGAGCAGCGGGTCACAGACGGACTGCTGGAACAGTACATTGCGAAAGGCGGGAAAGTCATACCATTCCATTATCTGATAGATAATGGCAGTTTGATCTATCTGGAGGAGCGGATAACAGCGGTGCTGAGAGAAAAGCATCCGGGTCAGGGGACGGATCTGCCCCGCTGAGGGACTCTTTTTTTATGTTGTTTTCAAAGAAAGAAAGTGTTACAATGTAAAGTAATGTGGAATAATATCCACGAAAATAGGGTTTCCTATTTTGGGGAAGTCCTGCTGCAGTCTGAAAATTGGAAAATTAGGAGCATAAAACATGAGTTTAGTTCAAAAAATGTTTGGAACCCACAGTGAGAGGGAATTAAAACGTATCACTGCCACTGTGGACAAAATCGAAGCTCTGCGCCCCACCATGCAGGCGTTAAGTGACGACGAGCTGCGCGGTAAGACCAGAGAATATAAAAAACGTCTGGAAGAGGGAGAGACACTGGATGACCTGCTGCCGGAAGCATTTGCTACGGTGAGGGAAGCTGCCAAGCGAGTGCTGAATATGGAGCACTACAGAGTGCAGCTCATCGGTGGTATTATTCTTCATCAGGGACGTATTGCCGAGATGAAGACCGGTGAAGGTAAAACCCTTGTCTCCACACTTCCCGCATATTTAAATGCCCTGGAAGGTGAAGGCGTACACATTGTAACTGTCAACGATTACCTGGCACACCGTGACGCGGAGTGGATGGGCAAGGTGCATGAGTTCCTGGGACTGACGGTTGGTGTGGTCCTGAACTCCATGAAAAACGACGAGAGACGCGCGCAGTATGCGTGTGATATCACTTATGTGACCAACAACGAGCTGGGATTTGACTATCTGCGTGACAACATGGTCATCTACAAAGAGCAGCTTGTACAGAGAGACCTGCACTATGCCATCATCGATGAGGTGGACTCTGTGCTGGTCGATGAGGCAAGAACACCTCTTATTATTTCCGGACAGAGCGGAAAGTCTACCCGTCTCTACGAAGTCTGCGATATACTGGCAAAACAGTTGGAGCGCGGTGAAGCCAGCGGGGAAATGACAAAGATGACAGCCATCATGGGTGAGGAGATCATCGAGACCGGAGATTTCATTGTCAATGAGAAGGACAAGATTGTCAACCTGACTGAGCAGGGTGTCCATAAAGTAGAGAAATTCTTCAGCATTGAAAACCTGGCAGATCCGGAGAATCTGGAGATCCAGCATAATATCATACTTGCGCTGCGCGCCCACAACCTCATGTTCCGTGACCAGGATTATGTGGTCAAAGACGACGAAGTCCTGATCGTGGATGAGTTCACAGGACGTATCATGCCGGGACGCCGTTACTCAGATGGTCTTCATCAGGCGATCGAGGCAAAAGAGCATGTGAAGGTGAGAAGAGAGAGCAAGACACTGGCAACTATCACTTTCCAGAACTTCTTTAATAAATACAATAAAAAGTCAGGTATGACAGGTACTGCGCTCACGGAGGAGAAAGAGTTCCGTGACATTTACGGCATGGACGTTATCGAGATTCCCACCAACAAACCGGTGGCGCGTATTGACAGCGACGATGCTGTTTATATGACAAAGAAAGAAAAATTCAATGCAGTTGTGGAGGCCATCAAGGAAGCACATGCAAAGAAGCAGCCGGTGCTTGTTGGTACTATCACCATTGAGACCTCCGAGCTTTTAAGTCGCATGCTGAAACGCGAAGGCATCCAGCACCAGGTATTGAACGCCAAGTTCCATGAGATGGAGGCTGAGATCGTAGCTCATGCCGGTGAAGCCGGAACTGTTACCATTGCCACCAATATGGCAGGCCGTGGTACTGATATTAAGCTGGACGATGTGTCCAGACAGGCAGGCGGCCTGAAGATCATCGGTACCGAACGCCATGAGTCAAGGCGAATTGACAACCAGTTGCGAGGCCGTTCCGGACGTCAGGGAGACCCGGGTGAATCCCGCTTCTACATTTCCCTGGAAGATGATCTGATGCGTCTGTTCGGTTCCGAGAAGCTGATGAGTGTGTTCAAATCCTTAGGCGTTGCGGAAAATGAACAGATCGAGCACAAAATGCTTTCCAGTGCTATTGAGAAAGCCCAGAAGAAGATCGAGGGCAATAACTACGGAATCCGTAAAAACCTGCTGGAATATGACCAGGTAAACAACGAGCAGCGTGAGATCATCTACAAAGAGAGACGCCGTGTTCTGGATGGGGAAAACATGCGGGAATCCATCTACAAGATGATCACTGATACCGTAGAGCACGCAGTTGACATGTGCATCTCCGATGATCTGGATTCAGAAGAATGGGATCTGGGAGAGCTGGACAGCGTTCTTCTGCCTACGATTCCGCTGGGACCAATCACAAAAGAAAAAGTAAAAGGTCTGAAGAAGAACCAGTTAAAACAGAACCTCAAGGAAGAGGCAGTCAAGCTCTATGAGGAAAAAGAGGCGGAGTTCCCGGAACCGGAGCAGCTTCGCGAACTGGAGCGCGTGATCCTTCTGAAAGTGATCGACCAGAAATGGATGGACCACATCGACGATATGGACCAGCTCCGTCAGGGTATCGGCCTACAGGCATACGGCCAGCGTGATCCCAAGGTGGAATACAAGATGCAGGCATATGAAATGTTTGACACCATGATCTCCGCTATCCAGGAGACGACTCTGCGTCTGCTGTACCACGTAAGGATCGAGCAGAAGGTGGAGAGAGAACAGGTGGCACAGGTGACAGGCACCAACAAGGATGAATCAGGTCCTAAGAAACCGGTGCAGAGAGCAGAGAAAAAGGTATATCCCAATGATCCCTGCCCCTGCGGAAGCGGTAAGAAATACAAACAGTGCTGCGGCAGAAAGCCGGTTTAAGCAGCACTGTAAAAGATCACAGTAAGATACGGGGCTGTTACATCCGGAGATCCTCCGGGCTGCAACGGCCCCGGCATATGTCAGCACCCGGGTGTGTGAAAAACACACTTTATGTGAGCAGGAAGGTGAGAAAATGGGACAGATGGTGGATTTCACCATGGAGCGCGAGGGTCTGGTAAAACCCGGCGACCGCGTAGAGCTGAAAGAAGACAGGGCCAGCACCATGTCAGGTATGATGTATTATTATACCATCAAGGACGCCATAGCCATGTCCAGCAATCTGAAACGGCCGCTCACAAAGCTTGCAGGCACTGTGCGCAAGGTCGAACAGCAGGTATCCATTTACATGGTGACTGTGGAGATCGACGAAGAATAAAAATAAAAAAAATATTCACAGAAAGAGGTGAAGCTAAATGGTAGAATTAGACCAGTTCAAATATACTTTGAACAACTACACAGGACCATTAGTGGAAGTGAGGGATTCACTTTAACCTGGCTAATAAGGAAAAGCGGGTTGAAGAATTAGAGAGGGAAATGGAGGCGCCGGATTTCTGGGATAACCCGGAGCGGTCCCAGAAAATGATGAAGGAGCTGAGCACCCTCAAAGAAGATATAGAGATCTACAATAAGCTCCAGAACCAGAAGGAAGAGATCGAGCTGATGATCGAGATGGGATACGAGGAGAATGATGCCTCCGTCATCCCGGATATCCAGGAAATGCTGGACGAGTTTATCACAGATTTTGAAAATATTCGTGTCAAAACCCTTTTGTCAGGGGAGTATGACAAGGACAATGCCATTGTCACCCTCCATGCAGGGGCCGGCGGAACCGAGTCCTGCGACTGGGCAAGTATGCTGTACCGTATGTATATGAAATGGGCTGACCGCCATGGTTTCAGCACAGAGGTACTGGATTATCTGGACGGGGATGAGGCGGGTATCAAGTCTGTAACCTTCCAGGTCAACGGTGAGAATGCCTATGGATATCTGAAGTCCGAAAAAGGTGTCCACCGTCTTGTACGCATTTCCCCTTTCAACGCAGCGGGAAAGAGGCAGACATCCTTTGTGTCCTGCGATGTTATGCCGGATATCGAGGAGGATGTGGACGTTGAGATCAAGGATGATGATCTGAGAATAGACACCTACCGTTCCAGCGGCGCGGGCGGACAGCATATCAATAAAACATCTTCCGCCATACGAATCACCCACCTTCCCACAGGGATCGTGGTACAGTGTCAGAATGAGCGGTCACAGTTCCAGAATAAAGATAAAGCCATGCAGATGCTGAAAGCCAAACTGTATCTTCTGAAACAGCAGGAGCAGGAACAGAAGCTCTCAGGCATCCAGGGAGAACTGACGGATATCGGCTGGGGAAGTCAGATCCGTTCATATGTCATGCAGCCGTATACCATGGTAAAAGACCATCGTACAAACGAGGAGTCCGGCAATGTGGATGCGGTCATGAATGGTGCCATTGATAGTTTTATCAATGCTTATTTGAAGTGGATTGCTTTGGGAAATAAGAAAAACAGTTGATAAAATTGCCTAAATGTGCTAATATCTTTTGGAGACATACAAATGTATTTCAAGAACAAACAAAGGGGAAGGACATGTCGGACAATAAAAGGTATTTTGTAGTAACAGAAAAAGCAGTGCCGGAAGTCCTCTTGAAAGTAGTGGAAGCTAAGAAACTACTGGAATCCAAGAGGTCTGTTACGGTACAGGAAGCAGTGGAAGCTGTGGGTATCAGCAGAAGTTCCTTTTATAAATATAAGGATGATATCTTTCCTTTTAAAGAGAAAACCAAAGGACAGAACATTACATTTATACTTCAGATGGATGACGAACCGGGGCTGCTCTCTGCGGTCCTTCGGACCATTGCCCAGTATCACGGCAACATTCTGACCGTACACCAGAGTATCCCCATCAACGGGATCGCCAGTCTGACTATCAGCGTGGAAATCCTGCCCACACAGGGGGACGCGGAGGCTATGGTGGACGAGATCGAGCACATCGAGGGCGTTCATTATCTGAAAATCTTAGGCAGGGAGTAGAAGCATGATACAGATAGCAGTTTTAGGATACGGAACCGTAGGTTCAGGCGTTGTGGAAGTTATCAACACCAATCATGAGAGCATCAACAAAAAAGCCGGCGAGGAGATCAACATCAAATATGTGTTGGACTTAAGAGAATTCCCGGGAGATCCGGTAGAAAATGTTCTCGTGCATGATTATGAGACCATTATCAATGATCCGGAAGTACAGATCATCGTTGAGGTTATGGGAGGCGTGGAGCCTGCTTATACCTTTACAAAGCGTGCGCTGGAAGCAGGCAAATGTGTCTGCACCTCCAACAAGGAGCTGGTGGCAAGACACGGACTGGAGCTTTTGGAGATTGCCAGAGAAAAGGACATCAACTATTTATTTGAGGCCAGCTGCGGCGGCGGGATTCCCATTATCCGTCCTCTGAACTCTTCTCTGACAGCGGACGAGATAGACGAGATTTCCGGTATTTTAAATGGAACAACCAACTATATCCTCACCAAAATGGCAGAGGAGAATGCGGATTTTGAGGACGTGCTGAAAGAGGCGCAGGAGAAGGGGTATGCGGAGCGCAATCCGGAAGCGGATGTGGAAGGCTATGATGCCTGCAGGAAGATTGCCATTCTCTCCTCTCTAGCATTTGGATGCCATGTGGATTACGAGGACATCTATACAGAAGGTATTACAAAGATCACCGTAGAGGATGTAAAATACGCCAAAGGACTGGGCATGAGTATCAAACTGCTGGCAACCAGCAAGAGGGAAGACGGCAGATTCTATGCCATGGTAAGCCCGGTGCTGGTAGGCCAGGACAGCCCGCTCTACAGTGTGAACGGTGTCTTCAACGCCATCTTTATACACGGCAATGTGCTGGGCGACGCTATGTTTTACGGCAGCGGCGCCGGCAAGCTTCCCACTGCAAGCGCGGTGGTAGGCGATGTGGTTGACTGTGCAAAGCATCTGCACAGAAATATCATGATGAGCTGGAGCAGCAAACGCCTGGAACTGATGGATATCAAGGATGTGGAGCATCCCTTCTTTGTGCGCATCAAGGGCAGCATGACAGGGGATATCGGCAGTGTGGAAGAAGTTTTCGGACAGGTAAAGACAGTAGGTGTGCCTGACGTTGCAGGCGAATTCGGTTTTGTCACAGCTCCTATGAGTGAGGCGGAATTTGAAGAAAAGGCTGCCGGACTTCCTGACATTATCTCAAGGATCCGCATTCGTGCATAGAGGTGTAAAGATGAAATACGTTTTGATATTAGGCGACGGTATGGCTGATGAGCCGTTGGAAGAACTGAGCGGCAGGACGCCTCTGGCTTATGCCCATACTCCGGCCATGGACCGATTGGCAGCAGTATCTGAGATCGGTATGGTGAAGACGGTGCCTGAAGGGATGAATCCCGGAAGCGATACGGCCAACCTGTCGGTTCTCGGCTACGACCCGAAAGTATACTATTCAGGACGTTCTCCCCTGGAAGCACTGAATATCGGTGTGGACATGAAGGACGGGGATGTTGCCATCCGCGCCAACATTGTCACGCTTTCCGAGGAAGAAGCGCGCTATGAGGATAAAAGGATTTTAGACCACAGCTCCGATGAGATCAGTACAGAAGACGCTGCGGTATTACTGGAAGCGGTAAAAAAAGAACTACAGAATGAAATGTTCCAGTTCTATGTTGGGACCAGCTACCGCCACTGCCTGATCTGGGCAAAAGGTGATGTGGTGCCTTTGACACCGCCTCATGACATCCGTGGAAAAGGCATTAAAGACTACCTGCCAAAGGAACAGCTTCTCCTGGACATGCAGAAAAAGAGTTATGAGATCCTGGTCCATCATCCTCTGAATGAGGAGAGAAAGAAAAAGGGCCTGAATCCGGCAAACAGCCTGTGGTTCTGGGGCGCCGGCACAAAACCAGCCCTGTCTTCCTTTGAGGAAAAATACCACAAAAAAGGCGCCATGATATCTGCGGTAGACCTGTTAAAAGGAATCGCTGTGGGTACGGATATGTACAACATAACCGTAGAGGGCGCAAACGGAGGCCTGCATACCAACTATGAGGGAAAAGCCCAGGCAGCCGTGGACGCACTGCTGAAAGAGGGATATGACTTTGCCTATATCCATGTGGAGGCTCCGGATGAGATGGGGCACCAGGGCAGTGTGGAGAAGAAGATAAAAGCCATCGAATACCTGGACGCCAGGGTCATTGGCCCGGTAAAGGAGGCGCTGGACGCTTCCGGCCAGGATTACAGGATGCTGGTCCTTCCGGATCACCCCACGCCCATCTGTGTGAAGACACATACAGCGAACCCGGTCCCTTATCTTTTGTATGACAGCAGGAAAAAAGAAGCTCATGACTGGAAGTACAATGAGGAAGAGGCAGGAAAGAGCGGGAAGCTGGTGGAAAAGGGCCACGAGCTGATGGGATATTTGTTTGAGATGTAGATGAACTTGATCGAGATTTGGATAATATGGAAAGGGCAGAATAGATAGTGCGGTGCATTGTCTGTTCTGCTCTTTTTTTATTTGTGATATAAGATCTTTTTGCGTCCCATGATAATTCTGTATTCCTGTAGAAATCTGAGTATTTGCATACAGATTTAAAAAGGCACAAATGTGCGAATATACAAGTGTTTATCTGTCACCTGAAAAAGAACGTAAAATGAATCATATAATTTGTTAAACATTGATTCATAAAATATCAGAATAATTAGGTAAGGAGATGTATTGAAATGAGTAAAGTGACAGAGATGACAAGAGAAAAATGGATTATGGATACTTTTCCCGAGTGGGGGACCTGGCTGAATGAGGAAATAGAACAGGAACAGGCAGCACCCGGGACGGTTGCAATGTGGTGGCTTGGCTGCACGGGGATTTGGGTAAAAACACCAGAAAACTGTAATATTACCATTGATCTGTGGTGTGGAAATGGAAAGAGAACACATGGGAATGGAAAAATGAAAGAGGGGCATCAGATGGCAAATATGAGTGGTGCCAGGAATATGCAGCCAAATTTAAGGGCAGTTCCGTTTGTATTAGATCCCTTTGGGGTAAAACATGTGGATGCGGTCTTAGCCACACATTATCATCAGGATCATATGAGTGCTGAATTTGCAGCCCATGTACTCCAAAGCCATATGACCACAACAGAAGAGAATGGAAAAGAGATACCAATTCCATTTATCGGACCAAAGAAGTCTGTGGAGACATGGGTAAAGTGGGGTGTTCCAAGAGAAAGATGCATACAGGTAAAACCGGGAGATACCATAAAAATAAAAGATTTAGAGATTGTCTGCCTGGATTCCTTTGACAGGACATGTCTTGTCACTACAGATTCTGCCGGCTCTGACAGGGAGGAACTGACGGGTATCTGCCCTGTTGATATGGATGAGAAAGCAGTAAATTATCTGATAAAAACGCCGGGCGGCAATATTTATCACAGTGGAGATTCGCACTATTCCATCTATTTTGCGAAACATGGAAAGGACTATGACATAGATGTGGCGTTCGGATCCTATGGAGAAAATCCTGTAGGTATAGCGGATAAAATGACCTCCTGCGACATTCTCAGAATGGCGGAGGCTCTCAGATGCAAGGTAGTGATTCCAATTCATTACGATGTGTGGAGTAATTTTATGGCTGATATCAATGAAATACGTGTTCTCTATCAGATGAAAAAAGAGAGGTTAGATTATCAGTTCCATCCGTTTTTCTGGGAAGTAGGAGGAAAATATGTATATCCCACGGACAAAGATAAACTGGCATATCACCACAGGAGGGGATTTGAAGACTGCTTTGAACATCCGCAGAACATTCCTTTCCGCTCTTGTCTGTAGAAGGAAAGCGGGGGATTTTCTATGGGGAAAGATTACACTTTGGGATTATATGAGAAGGCAATGCCGGAGTATTTGAGTTGGAAGGAAAAGCTGGAAGCAGCCAAAAAAGCCGGGTTCGATTTTGTCGAGATCAGTATTGATGAGACAGAGGAAAGACTCTCGCGTCTGGATATGAGCCAGGCAGAGAGAATGGAAATGTTAAATCTTATGCGCATTGTGGGAATTCCCATAAGAACCATGTGCCTGAGCGGACACAGAAAATATCCTCTGGGCAGCCATGACATAAAAATGCAGCAAAAAAGCATGGAAATCATGGAAAAGGCGATTCGACTTGCAGATGATCTTGGTATTCGTATTATTCAGCTTGCTGGCTATGATGTCTATTATGAAGATTCTGATGAAATTTCCAGGAATAATTTTATCAGGAATTTAAAGAAAGCAGCAGAGATGGCAGCAGAGGCAGGTATCATAATCGGTTTTGAAACCATGGAGACGGAATTTATGAATACAGTGCAGAAGGCTATGGAATATGTGTTGGCAGTTTCTTCTGCTTATTTAGAAGTGTATCCTGATATTGGGAATATTACCAATGCTGTCAGCGGAAAAAAAGAGGCGGTTAGGCAGGATCTGTGTTATGGGAAAGGGCATTTGGTTGCCATGCACTTAAAGGAAACGAAACCCGGCGTTTTCAGAGAGGTGGAGTTTGGAAAGGGGCACGTAGACTTTCAGACAGCAATAGAGACGGGCTGGGAGTTGGGGATAAGGAAATTTGTGACAGAGTTCTGGTATACCGGAAATCAAAACTGGGAGGCGAATCTCCTTAGGGCGAGACAAATGATGTCAGATATTCTTGATAAACAGAGAGGTGTAAAACAGGAGGCTGTATGACATGAAGGTAGAGAAAAAAGTGATTGGACATCTGGAGAAGTGCTATGCTGTTGCTCCGTTATATTACTATGATAAAAAGCATATTTTAGTGGCAGCAGAGAAAAAAAGTTCCTGTCTTCTGTTTGATACGGAGGGAAATCAGGAAGATGTTGTGTGGACAGAACCGGGCGGGACCATGAGTATGGTTCAGGTACCAGGAAGTGACGGGCAGTTTTTAGCGACCCATAGGTTTTATTCTCCCAATGATTCAAAGGATGCAGAGATTGTCTGTGTAACACCAAAGGCAAAGGGCAGATGGGCAGTTAATACAGTGGTTAAAATGCCATTTGTACATAGATTTGATATTTTGGAGAGAAATGGGGTCCATTATCTTATTGCATGTACCTTGAAATCCGATCACAGGTATAAGGATGACTGGTCTTCACCGGGGAAAGTGTATGCTGCAGTTCTGCCGGATGACCTGACAGCTTTCAGCGGGGAAAATCAACTCCATTTTGAAGTTATATGTAGCGAACTTACAAAAAACCATGGTTATTACCATATTCCGGAAGAGGACAAAGAAACAGCGGTCATCTCTGCTCAGGATGGGGTATTCCGTTTTATCCCCCCTTCCAACAGCAGTGGTAAATGGGAAATACAGAAAATACTGGATGAACCCTGCAGCGATGGTGTTTTGATCGATCTGGATGGAGACGGTGTAGAGGAGCTGGCCGTAATCTCCCCGTTTCACGGTGATACGATCAATATCTATAAAAAATATAATGATGTTTTTCAAAAAGTATATGCCTACGGGAAACCAGCAGAGTTTTCACATGCTATATTCGGAGGGGAACTGTGCGGCAGACCGGCAGTAGTGATAGGACATAGAAAGGGTGATCGCAGCCTCATAGCATTTTCATTCTGTCCTGAAACAGGTACCTACACCAGTCAGATATTGGACAGTGGAGGCGGGGCGGCAAATATATATAAATACAGCAAAGGAAATGCCGAATATATTGTAGCTGCCAACAGAGAGAATGATGAGATAGTCCTGTATAAATTCAGATGAAAAAAAAGCATCCATAAGAGGAGAGACCTGTTCCATCCAGTCAGTATAGTTTCCGGCTGGATGGAACACTGGCGGCTGAACAAATAAATATATGCCAGTAGTGAAATTATAGATTTAATTATAAAATTACTGTAGAAGATTCAATACAGCAGTAGCAGTTGTTCCATCAGTCACCAGGGTGTCGATCAGGTTTCCTTTTATTGCGGAGAGAATTGCCTGCGCTTTCAGAGGAGAAGAGGCCACCACCACCACATCAGGTACACTTTTGATATACTTAAAGGGGATACTCACACATTTCTGATTCCAGGCACAGTTGATTTCATTTCCGTTTTTGTCATAAAAATGAGCAAAAATAGAACCTACCGCACCTTTCTGTATCAATTCCTCATAGAGTTCAGGTGTCATATATCCCAGCCAGATATCTTTTTCTCCCACGCGTTCCACGTCAATTACGCTGGTTATTATCATATCGGAGAACATTCCCTTATTTAAGATCACGGCATTATTGCTGTCCTTGCAGATTTTTTCACGCACATAATCATCTTCAATATAAAGAGGCATATTCAGAAAGTCAGCATGTCCTCCCAGACGGTCCGCCATTCCGGCAACAATAGACTGAGGTGTACAGTTGGGCGTTTTACACGGCACTGCGCCCATAAGCTGTACAACGTCAACGGGAATATCTACCGGATACAGGAATTTAAGCATATCAGCCAGTGTAGTACCCCAGGCCGTACCGATTACCATATTTTTTTTCAGGCTGTCAGTCACATAAGATGCAGCCAAATTAGCCACATCTCTTTGCAGAAACCGCAGATCCCGGTTGCGGTTGTTCAGTATCAGTACATTTTTTAAAGGAAAACGGCTAAGAAATCGTTCTTCCAATTCATAATGGCGGTTATATTTTTCATAGCTGTAATCAATGGTTATTTTTACAATTCCCTTTTCCATGGCTTCTTTCAGGAGACGTGACACACGGGTTCTGGAAAGATACAAGCGGTCAGCTATCTCTGACTGGTCTAATCCGCGTTCGTAATAATCACAGGCTACTTCCGCAAGAAGACTTAATTTTTTAAGTTCTTTCTCTGTCATTACAAATACCTCTTATATTAATCTGAAAACAGTATAGCATGTTTAAAAATGTTAAGAAAGATATTTATGAAAAAATAATGGTAGGAAAACTTTGAGAAAAAAATAGATATTTCATGTGAATAGTTGAAAACATATCAAACAATGGAAAATCCAATCTTAAATATGTAAGTGTCCTGAATAAAAACGCACATTTGTGCAAAAAGGGCATAAAATGTGTGCTGTCTGCTGCGCGTGATATAGTAAAGTCATAAAAATTCTAAAAGACATTGTTCTAAGGAGGAATAAAGGAAATGGCAGAAAATTACAGAGAGCCGGAAATTATTTTTGATGGATGGGCAGCGCAGGAAGGTACCGGAATTATTGTCACTGGGGCTGCAAGCGGTATTGGAGCTGCTACAGCAATTTTGGCAGCACAGGATGGATTAAAGGTGGCAGCGTGGGACATGTATGCAGATGGTGTCAGGGAAACCATAGAGCGGGCAGGAAGTGCAGGAAGGAATATCAAGCCCATTCAGGCTGACTTGTCCAAGGATGCGGATGTGGAGCGGGCTATGAAGGAAACACTGAAATTCTGTAGGCCTCTCTATTTGGCGAATGTGGCAGGTCCCAAGATGCTGAACAGTCAGTGGGAATTTGAAGAGGTTATTGCCGTAGCGGTAGGCCTGATCCACAGACTGTGCCGTGCATTTGAAGCAACGGATCCGGGTCCAGGCTCAGCGATTGTAAATGTAGCAGCTCTGGCGGGTATCTGGGAAGGCGGCGGCGGAGATCCCTGGTATGCGTCTGCAAAATCGGCCATCGCAGGTTATACCAGACATCAGGCAATAGAATTAAACGGTAAGACAAGAATTAACTGTGTATGCCCGGGAGGGCCTATCCATACGCCGAGAAATCACAGCGCTGTGGAAGGTGAATTTATGCAGCATCTGATTGATATCAATCCCATGGGACGGCCGGGACGGCCGGAGGAAGAGGCAGCAGCGATCATGTTTCTGCTCTCTCCGGCATCCAGCTATATAAACGGTGTGATACTGCCGGTTGACGGTGGCCTGCATTTGGCCAGATAAATTGTGAGGAGATTAAGATATGATAACAGAAGCCAGAAAAAAGGATGTATTTAAAAACTTACAGAAATTGGAGGCATATCAGGAAATTCAGAATGAAATGGGAAGGACAGTAGCTGCCTTTAATTTCAGACAAGCAGATAAGATACTATTGCATTTTGCATTGGAAGAAGAAGATGTATCCCTGGAGTATGCGGATGAGGGTGTTTTTCAAGGACCAGAAGCAGTCAAAGTGATCGTGGAGGAAGTTGTGGGGAAGACCCCGGTAAAGGGAGAGATGCTGGATTTACAGCTCACGACACCTATGATCGAGGTGGCTGAAGATTTACATACTGCCAAGGCTGTCTGGTGGTGCCCGGGAGGCGGTGCTGTTGTGAAAGAAGGTAGTGAGCCGGAGGCGATTTGGGCATGGGGAATGATCGGTGCAGATTTTATCAGAGAGGGTGAAGAGTGGAAAATCTGGCATTTTCATTATTTCCGCTATATCAAATGTTCTTATGACAAGGGGTGGACAGAAGATACCAGTATGATAAACAGGCCGAATACCCCGGTGCATCCGTTGGCAAAGCCAACAACTTATCACAACCCGTATTCCCCTCTCGCAGTCAGGGAGGCTGTCCCGGCATGTCCAAGACCATATGCTGTCCACGAAGGTACTGCTGACTGGATGCTGTGCAGAGATAAGACAAAATAGAAAGTGAGGGAGCAGATATGGGGATTAGCATGGAGGATATCAATGGACTTTGCGAGGCGGAGTTTGCCAGGCTGGAGCAGCGTGTGGAAAAACTTCTCTCTGTATGGGAAATTAAGAATCTGAGAGGACAGGCAGCTGCATTCCATGATGACCAGCATATTGGGGAAAAAAGAAGAGAGCTTAAAGCGCTCAGACACCCGGATTTTGATGTAGAAGGAGAGATGAAATTCAGAGCAAAGGCTGTTGTGGACAGTCTGGAAGGAAATTCTCTGATTCATCCGCTGACAACACCCATTATAGAAGTGAATGATGATTGTACAAAAGCCAGGGCAGTGTGGTGGTCATTGGGAGTAGAAGGTTTATCAAAATTTCGTGAAAAACCGATGGCATTGATCAGCCTTGGAATGGTGCCAGGAACTCATGTCAGGGAAGATGGAGAATGGAAAATACTATCGGGCGCATGGCAGAGAACCACTAAAAATGAATATCACCAGGGATGGGTAAAGAATATGGAACCCACGAATACCAGGCCGCCGCTGACACCTGAACAGGACAGAAATTTCCTCGGGAAATATGCTTATCGGAAAGATGAAGTGAGAAAACCGGTGCCGGAACCTCCGGGAAAGGATACATGGAAGATGTTTCCAGTTGAGACGGATGACGGCTGGATGTATATTAACCTTATGACAAAAAAGGACCGGGACACTTTTACTGTTTGAGGAAGAAAGCAAAAGACGAGGAAAAATAAAGTCAGAAAAGGTAGGTGGAATATGGCTAGATATACGTTGAAGAGATTTCTCCAGATTATTCCCGTTTTGATCGGGGTTTCTTTTCTGGTCTTTCTGCTCTTATATTTATCTCCGGGAGATCCTGCAAGGATGGTGTTGGGAGACAATGCTACCGTGGAGCAGATAGATGAGTTTCATGCAAGATATGATTTGGATAAACCCCTGCTGATCCAGTATGGGAAATATATGTGGAATATTGTGACAAAAGGGGATTTTGGGATTTCTTACCGCTCGGGCCGGTCTGTTACAGCGGAGATCGTGGAACGGTTTCCAAAAACTTTTGTACTTGCGCTTTCTATGACCATTATTGCAACGGTAGTGGGATGTCTGCTGGGAATATGGGCAGCGCTGCACAGAGGAAAATGGCAGGATAACCTGGCACAGTGTTTTTCTGTACTGGGGGTGTCTATTCCGGAATTTTGGCTGGGTTTGCTTCTGATACTGGCATTTGCGGTAAAGCTTCAGTGGTTCCCGGTATCCGGTTTCTACGGACCGAAGTACATAGTGCTGCCAGCCACCACACTGGGGATTATTTGCTCCTGTTCCACAATGAGAATTACCAGGTCTTCTATGCTGGATTATCTGGATCAGGATTTTGTAAGGACAGCCAGGGCAAAAGGGCAGAAAGAAAGGGTCATAACATGGAACCATGTATTGAGAAATGCATTTATTCCTATTGTAACTAATATGGGAAATATTTTTGCCACAAACCTGGGCGGTGCTATGGTCTGCGAGACAGTATTTGCAATCCCCGGTCTTGGTAAGCTTATGTATGATGCGATCGGTGCCCGGGATTATCCGCAGATAAGAGGCGCGGTAATACTCCTCACAGTTGCCGTATGTATTGTAAACCTTTTAGTGGATTTGGCTTATGCCGGGATTGACCCGCGTGTAAAAGAAAATTTTAAAAACGCTTCGGCTAAAAGGAAAAAAGCAAAGAAACTGGAGGGAGGCAATTAGCATGAAGAGTGATATAAGTATGAATGCTGTCAAGAAAAAAAGTCTCTTCCAGGAGGCCATGAGCCGTTTTTTCAGAATTAAGACAGCGATGTTCGGAATGGCGTTTATTGTGGTGATCGTAGCTGTATGCCTGTTGGCAGGGGTCATCTGCCCGGAGGGATATGACGCACAGAATATAGGGTCCCGTTTTTTAGCGCCGGGTTCGGGAGGAATCCTTGGTACAGATGATCTGGGGCGCAGTATGCTGGCCAGAGTCCTGTACGGAGGCAGGATTTCATTGCTTGTGGCATTCGGTTCCACTTCGCTTTCCTTGATATTCGGCACTGTTCTGGGAGCTGTCGCAGGATTTTACCAGGGCAGGGTGGATGATGTGATAATGCGTATTCTTGATGTGTTCAGTGCGATACCAAGCCTGCTTTTGGCAATGGTCATTTCAGCGACGCTTGGCACAGGACTTGTGAATACCATGATTGCTGTTGCGGTTCCGGCAATGCCTTCTGTTGCCAGAATGGTGCGCGGACCTATCCTCACAGTTAAGGATCAGGAATATGTGGAGGCTGCAAGAGCCATAGATGCCAGAGACAGCCGAATTATTTTTAAACATATACTTCCAAATGTACTCTCGCCATTGATCATCAAGACAACCATGAGCCTGGCACAGGCACTGCTCTTTACAGCGTCCTTAAGCTTCCTGGGATTGGGGGTTCAGCCGCCTATGCCGGAGTGGGGAGCACTGATTTCCACGGGCAGAAAATATATTCTTTCCTATCCGTATCTTGTCACTGTGCCGGGATGTTTCATTGCAGTAACAGTATTGTCTATCAACCTGATCGGTGACGGGCTGAGGGATGCACTTGATCCCAGAATGAAGAATTGATGGAGGCGGCATATGACAGAGAAGGTAAATAAGAAAGATGCTATTGTGTCTATCAAGGATTTATTCATTTATTATATTACAAGAGATATGGGAACGTGTAAGGCGGTGGATCATTTCAGCCTGGATATTCTTCATGGGGAGACGATCGGTCTTGTAGGGGAAACAGGTGCAGGAAAGACAACCGTGGCACTTGGAATCCTGGGACTGATACAGTCGCTCCCGGGAAGAGTAATGAATGGAAGTATTGAGTATGAGGGAAAAAATTTGTTTCAGTTTTCAGAAAGAGAGATGCGTGCTGTCCGGGGACATCAGATTTCCATGATTTTTCAGGACCCCATGACAGCTTTGAATCCTGTTCATAAAGTTGGGGAGCAGGTTGCGGAGGTAATCAGACTGCACCAGAACGTGAATAAACAGGAGGCTCAGAAACGGGCAGAAAAAATGCTGGAAACTGTAGGAATATCCAACGACCGTTATAATGAATATCCACATCAGTTCTCCGGTGGTATGAAACAGCGTGTAGTGATTGCTATGGCACTGGCCTGTTCACCCCAGCTTCTCATCGCAGATGAGCCTACAACAGCTTTGGATGTGACAATCCAGGCGCAGGTACTGGACATGATGAATGAACTGAAGGAGAAGATGAATACCTCGGTTCTATTGATCACTCATGATCTGGGAGTGGTAGCTGAGATGTGTAATCGCGTTGCTATTATGTATGCCGGAGAGATAGTGGAATTGGGTACTGCATGGCAGATTTTTGAACATACGGCCCATCCTTATACGAGAGGCCTTATTGATTCCCTTCCAAGCCTGAAAAGTAAAAGCAGAAGGCTGAAGCCTATCGAGGGGCTGATGCCGGACCCGTCTAATCTGGCAGAAGGCTGCAAATTCGGTGAAAGGTGCAGACATTGTAAAGAGAAATGTGTGCAGCAGGCTCCGGGACTTATGGAGATTGAAGACGGGCATTGGGTAAGATGTTTCCATAATTTATACTGCGCAGATGGGGAGGTGAACGCATGAGTACATTACTGGAAGTACAGCATTTAAAAAAATATTTTGATGTGAAATCAGGTGTGCTGCATGCTGTGGATGATGTGAGCTTTTCCATAGAAAAAGGTGAGACACTAGGTGTCGTGGGGGAATCAGGATGCGGAAAATCTACACTGGGACGTGTACTGCTTCATCTGTTGGACAACACAGGCGGTAGAATTCTGTACAAGGGAGAAGACGTGACAAAAGTCAGCCGGCAAAAGTTAAGTGAGCTGAGGAAAGAGATGCAGCTTATTTTTCAGGACCCGTATGCGTCTTTAAATCCAAGGATGACAATTTACCAGACCATCGAGGAACCTATGAAAATTGCCGGGGGATACAGCAAAAAGGCAATGGAGGAAAGGGTATATGAAATCATGGACACGGTAGGACTGGCTAGGCGTCTGGTAAATACGTATCCTCATGAGCTGGACGGCGGGCGGAGGCAGAGAATTGGAATTGCCAGGGCTTTGGTCCTGAATCCAAAGTTTATTGTATGTGATGAGCCAGTTTCAGCTTTGGACGTATCGATCCAGGCACAGATTCTAAATTTAATGCAGGATATCCAGGAGGCATCTCAGTTGACTTATGTATTTATCACCCATGATTTGTCTGTGGTGAAATACATATCGAATCATATTATGGTTATGTATCTGGGACAGATGGTGGAGAAGGCAGAATCTGAGGAACTTTTTGAAAATCCACTTCATCCTTATACAAAAGCTCTGCTGGCAGCCGTTCCGGTACCGGACGTTCGACATGAACGCAGAAGGATAAAGCTGAAGGGAGAATTGACATCACCTATAAATCCAAGGCCGGGATGCCGGTTTGCATCCAGATGTCCCTATGCAGAGGATATTTGTTTTAAAGAAAATCCCAAAGTGGAAATGATCGGGGATAAACACGAGGTAAGCTGTCATTTTGTTCATGAGATTAATAAAATTCACTAATTAGATAATGTAGAGGAGGAAAAGAAATGAAAGGAAGAAGGTTTTGGGCAGTGGCACTGACGGCATGTCTGGCAGCGGGAATGATGGGATGCGGGAATTCGGGAGCTGAGAAAAAAACAGCAGATCCGTCTTCGGAACAAACCGGGAAGCAGTCAGAAGACAAAACAGAGGAGAATTCCGGGGGAGGAACAACTGCAAAAGATACGCTGACGATCGGAATGGGGAACTCTATTACAACACTTGATTTTATGAACGGCGGTATGACAGATTCCGCATATCAGCTTCTCTCCATGATAGGGACAACCCTGTTAAAACAGGTGGATGAGAATCATGATGGTATTGCGGAGTTGGTTACGGATGGTTCTATTACGGAGTCTTATGAATGGGATGAGGACAATCTCGGTATTACCTTCCACTTAAGGGAGGGCATTAAGATGCATGACGGAACAGAGCTGAACGCCGACGATGTGATCTTCTGCCTAGAAAAATATCAGACATCAAAAGAATATGCCTCAGTAGATTTTGAGAATACAAAGGCTTTGGATGACTACACGGTATACTTTAAACTCCTTTCATCGGGAACCGTGCTGCTGAACAGGATAGCTACACGGCCCATATACAGCAAGGAGGCGTGTGAGGGAAGCAGCAGTGAAGGAGTCTTCTTTACGGAAGGATTTGTAAGCTGCGGCCCGTATAAAATTGACCAGTGGGTGTCAGGCGACTCTGTCACATTGTCAGTGTTTGATGATTACTATGGGGACAAGCCTATTATTGATCAGGTGATATGCAGATTCTTTGCAGAGCCATCCGTGGCAATGATGGAATTGCAGTCCGGCGGTGTTGATATGATCACAAGCCCGGATTTTACTGATTATACAAGTGTGGAGGATGGTACATATGGGGATCAGTTCAGTACCTTATATGTACCCAGTGTACAGACATACAGTATTTATTTCGATATGGCATCTGAAAAACTGCAACCCCTTCAGCTTCGTCAAGCGATTATGTATGCTATGAACAGAGAAGAGATTTCTGACGGAACCTTTAACGGATGGGGATCCCTCTGCTATAGTATGCACGGGATCAGCTATCAGGATCTGACCGTTTATGACAAAGATTCCTGGCCTTATAAGACGAATCTGGATAAGGCGAAAGAACTGATGAAAGAAGCAGGGCTGGAAGACGGTGTGACTTTGACATTGATCACACATAATGCCAGCGGATATTATCAGAAAATCGCAGAAATACTGGCAAACCAACTGAAGGAGATCAATGTGGATGTTGAGCTGAATGTCTATGAGCCGGCAACCTTCAAATCACTGCAAAATGCTACAGACGGGAGCTGGGATATCTCAGTCACATCACCTGAGGTACCGTACGCAACGACTATAGGCGCTTGGTTCTCAGATGGATATGTAGATGACAGTATGCATGCAGGTGTCCTTCCGGCTGAAGGCTACCAGGAAGCGTACGAACTGGGGTCCAGTCTGATGCAGTCCACTGATGAATCTCAAATTAAGACTATGACAGCAGAACTGGAAGAAAAATATTTTAATGAATATCTATGGTGGTGCCCAATACAAAACAGTGGTGTTTATACTATTATGAGTTCAAAACTGCACGATGTGACACGCATGTGGACGCAGATGGATATAACAAAAGCATATTTTACTGAATAGGAAGAAAAACTGTGGTTCCGGGGCATACAAAGCCCCGGAATTATTGTTTCTGCTTTCTGCTGTGCAAAGGAGACAGAGATGAATATACTGATTATTGACATTGGTACCTCCAGTATAAGGGGAATCCTTTATGACGAAGCAGGGCAAAATCTGGCTTTCGTACAATTGAAGTATGAACCGGTTAAAAGGGCATGCGGCTGGGTGGAACAGCCCAGCGGACAATGGGAAAAGTATGCGGAAGAAATCTGCAGAAAAATAAAAGATATGGCGGAGCGAAAAAACAAGGTAATAGATGCAGTTGCAGTAACTGCTCAACGCTCCTCTGTAATTCCGGTTGACATAAATGGGAATCCGCTTATGGATACTATTATGTGGCAGGACACGAGAAACAGCCAGATCTGCAGCAGGCTTGAAAAATATAATAGGATCATCACTGAAAAAAGCGGAGCAAAAGTAAACACTGTCTTTTCAGGAAGTCGAATGACCTGGATAAAAGAGAACTGTCCTGATGTTAATAGGAAGGTTTATAAATTTTTAAATATTCCTGAATATATAATGTATAAAATGACAGGAAGATTTTTCACGGATTACACATACGGAAGCCGCACCGGTCTCATGAATCTTAAAGAGAAAGAGTGGGAGGCAGAGCTGTTGGAGATATTCGGGGTAAAAGAGGAACAGCTATGCAGGCTTCTACAGCCGGGAAGTACAGTGGGATGGGTGACAGAAGCATTTTCAGCAAAAAGCGGAATCACCAAAGGCATTCCGGTTATCAGTGCGGGCGGCGACCAGCAGTGTGCGGCTGTGGGGCAAGGTGCTTTTGATACTGGAACAGTGTCCGTGGTTACCGGCACAGGCGGTTTTTTAGTCACAACACTGGAGCAAGTACCGGAACAAATGTCAGAAAATATTATCTGCAACTGTGCGGCTGTGAAAGATAAATACATCATAGAAGCCAATGTACTGACCTGCTGCTCTGCTTTTGATTGGTTCTGCCGGACTTTTTATGACTGGGCGGACGGTCAGATTGATTATACCAGAATTAATCATGAGCTGGAAATGAGCAGCATGGAAAGGGTAGGGGAAATCCTCATGCTGCCGTATTTCCAGGGAAGAAGCACTCCTGATTGGAATCCTGACTCCAAGGCAGTATTTGAAGGAATCGCATTAAAGCATACCCGCCCTGAGATCCTGCAGTCATTGGTCGAGGGTATTTTTCTGGAAATCGCAAACAATCTGCAGGAATTTGAAAAATATTGTTCCATAAAAAGAGCATATATCAGCGGGGGGATGACGAACAGCAGGGTCATGAATCAAATGCAGGCTGATATATATGGCATTACGTTGTATCACATGGAGGATAGTGAGTCCACAGCTCTTGGGGCGTTGATGACGGCTCTAACGGAAATGGGAGTATATTCTTCTGTGGAAGAGGCTTATCATGCCATAAGAGGAACAGATAAGATAGAAGAGTTCAGGCCCAGATTGGACAGATACAGGGAGTATGAGAAGAAAAAAGAAAAGATGCAGGAATTGTATGAAAAAATTTACAGATCATAAAATTATGGGAAGTAATGAGATAGTTAAAAACGAAAGAGAATCTGGAACTACGTTCCACCACAAAATAAACATGTCCGAGATATAAGAGGATAATGGGGTAAGAAGGTTTCAGGCAAATTTACCGTTTAAAAAATTGAAATATCTACCGTATTAGGCTACAATGGTAAAAACAACGATCCCTGATAAAACCACTGTAACCTAAAACGGAGGATATACCATGAAATCAAAGATACTGGTAGTTGAGGATGAGGCTGCCATCAATGATCTGATCACAATAAGCCTGGAAACCGCAGGTTATGAAGTTTACCGGTTTTATGACGGCAGTCAGGCAGAGCAATTTATAGACAGCACAGAGAATAGGAATTGTGACCTGGCATTGCTGGATATTATGATCCCTGGAAAAAACGGGTTTGAACTTCTTCCCCACTGCAGTAAAAAGGGGATCCCGGTTATTTTTCTCACCGCAAAAGGGGAGGTGGGCAGCAAGGTAAAAGGATTGAAGGATGGGGCAGAAGATTATATCGTTAAACCTTTTGAAATTTTAGAGCTATTGGTAAGAATTGAAAAAGTCTTGGAACGGCATCAAAAAAATGATGATGTGATCCGGATCGGGGATGTGACTGTCTATGTAAAAGAGCGTAAGGTAATGAAGGGGGAAGAAGAACTCATTTTAAAACCCATGGAATTTGACTGCCTTATGCTGTTTATAAAAAATAAGAATATTGCGCTCACCAGGGAGCAGATACTGAATGAGCTTTGGGGGATCCAATTTGAAGGGGAGACAAGGACTGTGGATGTACACGTTGCAAGGATCCGCAAAAAATTAGGGTGGCAGGAAATGATCAGGACGGTGCCGCGGATCGGTTACCGCCTGGAGGCAGAGAAATGAAGCTGAGAACAAAAATCTGTCTGGTCTGCGTGGCTGCTATGCTTATTCTGTCTCAGAGTTTTTCCCTGTTTATGCTGCATTTGTCCCAAAAGGATCAACTGGAACGCATCTCCAAATACGAGTATTCTATTTTTGAGAATAAAGTAAAATCTCTGAGACAGTATGTAGAAGGGTCCTTTGACGTTTTGTCCACATCCGGAGATATGAAACAGCGTATCATGAAGGATGGCAGTAAGTATTATCTGGGGATGGAATATGCGGTCTATCAGGATGGACAGGAGATTTTTAATCTGACACCGTATGAGTATGAAGATACAGGTGCAGAGAGCAGAGACACTTTTACTGAGATCAGTCTGGATGGAAAATATCTTTTGATCATGGGCCGGGAATTGAGTCTTGCGTTGGGGGAGGATTACGATATCTGGCATTACAAGGACGTGACAGATGTTTATAATAACAGCAGGAAAATGTTTTTTAACGGATTGGTGGCAGCGTTTTTGCTGACCGGTCTTATTGCGGTTATTCTGGTATTTGTCATCAGACTGGTCATGAAACCGATCTATAACCTGAAAGAATCCGCAGACGAAATTGCCGGGGGAAACTACGGATCACGGATACAGGTGAAGAGGCGGGATGAAATAGGGGAGATCAGTGAGAATTTTAATCGAATGGCAGGTAAGGTAGAGGAGCATATAAAGGAACTTGCAGATACCAATGAACGCCAGCTTCAGCTCATGGGAAGTCTTGCCCATGAACTGAAAACCCCCATGACCGCAATTATCGGCTATTCGGATATACTTTTGAAAATGAGGCTGTCCCAAGAAGAAAAGGAAAAGGCTCTCTTGTATATCGGCAGTGAATCCAGAAGGCTCTCAAGGCTTTCTGCTAAAATGCTGGAACTGACAGGTCTGTATAAAGACGGGGAGAAGACCATAGAAAAGAAAACAGTACATATAAAAACAATGCTGGAAACAGTGGACAATCTCATGACGTTTCGTCTGAAGGAAAAGGGACTGTCACTTGTCATAACCCTGTCTGATGAGGATTTGTGTCATGTGATGGATGAGGACCTGATCACAAGCTTGCTTATGAACCTGTTGGATAATGCCTGCAAGGCGTCACGGGAGGGCGGACGCATAGAGATAGAGGCCTGGGAAAAGGGTATTTCTGTAAAGGATGAAGGAATCGGGATACCGGAAGAAGAAATCAGTAAAATAGAACAGGCTTTTTATATGGTGGACAAGTCAAGAGCCAGAGCGTCAGGCGGCTCCGGCCTGGGGCTTTCCCTGTGCAAAAAGATAGCAGAACTTCATAAGGCCAGGCTTGTCATTGAGAGCAGGTACGGAAAAGGGACGAAAGTAAGCCTGTTTTGGGAAGAAGATAATGGATGAAAAAAGATGGTGCGGAAGCCGGGAGGCAGCCGCACCATTATATGTTTACAATTTGGTTACAAGCCGGTGCGGTTTTTTTACATGCCGTACGTTAATATAGAGTTAGTAAAAAGAAAGCGGGAGGGATATCATGAAGAGAAAAAATGCCGGCATACTGGCAGCGCTACTGTCAGGAGCTGTTTTGCTGGGAGGCTGCCAGGAAACCCCGGACTCTGTGATCGTGAAGCCAAAAGGGAAGGAAGCCATAGAAAATTATGAGGAAGACAAGTCCCGGGAAGATTCTTCGGAGAAACAGCAGGGATTACGGGAAAAACTGGGAATACCGGAAACCTTTCAGGATAAAGTTGTCTTAGAAGACGGAAAAGTCACGTTGACCACAGATGCTGTCATAGAACTGCCGGATGCACAGAGCTTTTCCGCAATAGAGGTGAGCGCTGTACCGCTTACCCAGGAGTTTATGGACAAGATCACCCAAGGCCTTTTTCCGGAAGAAAAAATGTATAGTTCAGATTCTTATTTTGTTATGACAAAAGAGGAATGCCAGGAGAAGATCAGTGAAATAAAAGCATTGATGGCCCAGAACCCTGCAGAGTCAGGCGGTGGGGAAAATAATTCAAAAGAAAACCTCCAGAATATGCTGGAGCAATATGAATCTGCCTATGCAGATGCGCCGGATACTGCGGAGAAGACGGAAACAGAACCTCTTTTGTCAGCGGATGAAAGCGGAATGGAAGCCTTTGACGGGGTAGTGGAAGCTCAGGAACCTTATCTATACAGAGTTTCTGAGGGAGCCGGCGATTCTATCAGGGTAAGAGTCAGCCATTATGGGGAAAGGGAGGCAGCACAACAGGGTGCCAGCTGGGGAGAATACCAGTTGGCCCGGAACAATATCACATCCCAGATCGCCTCAGAGGATGAAATGAAATCTTCTGTGGGAATCTCATATGAAGTCGCAAAGAAGATTGCAGATGAAAAGGTATCGGCTATTGGGGTGGAAGATATGGAAATCGGTTCATGGGATTATGCGGTATATATGTATCAGGATATGGAAACAGAAGAAATACGGGTTTCCAATACAGGCTATATGTTTTACTATACAAGGCAAATAGGAAACACGCCCATAACATATACAATATCGGCAGGCGGAGGGCTGGAAGATATGGAAAGTACCATAGAACCGTGGACCTATGAGACCCTGAAAATCGTAGTTTCAAAGGATGGTCTGGAAGAATTATTTTATACCAGTCCTTATGAAATGGGAAAGACCCAGGTGGAGAATGTGAAGCTTCTGGACTTTGAAGAGATCAAACAGATTTATACAGAGATGATGCAGTATAAGGTATCTAATCAAATGGACAATGAATATCTGAAAGATTATCAGGTAAACATAGACAGGATCACACTGGGTTACGCCAGAATATATAACCCTGCCCAGGACAACCGCAGCGGACTGTTGGTTCCGGTATGGGACTTTTTCGGGAACTCTGAAATGACCCTGAATGATGAGGCGGAAACTCATGATAAGTCTTCCATTCCGAATGACAGTCTGTTCACCATCAATGCCATTGACGGTACGATCATAGACCGGGGGCTTGGTTACTGATGCACGGCCTGAAAAAAATAGGGACAGTGGTGAGGTTTAATTTCCTGGGCTTTTACAGGAATCCCAGAATCATACTCACCTTTCTGCTTGCAGTTGTCCTGTGCTTTTTATTGAGTGAAAGGGTACTCCGGGTGGCACAGCATTTTGATACATCCATGCAGGCTGCGGAACCCTTTATCTGGACATTTGGAGATGGAACCAATATTCTGCTGGCGTCACTCCTTCTGATCCTAATGTTTTCTGACGTACCAAAAGCAGGACCTGCTACTCCTTATTATTTATCAAGAATGAAAAGGATACAGTGGATGGCAGCGCAGTTTTTTTATATTGGGCTGGGAACTGTGTTCTATGCAGCTTTTATTATGCTTGTGACCATTATTTTATGCCAGAAGTATACGTTTCCCGGAAATCTATGGAGTGAAACAGCAGTACGCCTGGCCTATTCTGACCTTGGAAATTCTATGGGAATTCCTGCCAGCGTAAAGGCAATGGAAAGCATTACACCCTATGAATGTATGCTGCAGACACTGGTTCTGATGCTGCTTTATTCCTGGACACTCTGCTTTCTCATGCTTACAGTGAATCTGAAATTCGGGAGGACGCAGGGCATATTTGCAGGGGTATTCTACAGTTTGTATGGATTTTTGTTGGAACCGGATACTATTGTCAGGATATTTGATCTGGGGAAACAGGAACGTTACCGGGTAAATGTGCTGACAGGATGGATCAGTCCCCTAAACCACGCGTCTTATCCGGGCCACAGCTTTGGATATGACAAGCTGCCTACAATCTTTCAATCAGCAGTTCTTTTTCTTGTTCTGCTGGCAGCCTTGAGCATTTTCTCCTGCCGGGCATTGAAACGTTACAATTTTACTTTCATGGGGTATTGAATATGGACAGTAAACGTATGTTGGGGCGGAGGACAACCTGGGTAGCTGTACTGCTGGGTGTCATAGGACTGGTAGCAGGGACAAAGTTTCCTGATTTTGAAAATCCTTTTCCGGGAGGGAGCTGGTACAATATGGTGACAGAGGCTTTGTCCTCCAAAACAGTGATCTTCCTTGTTCCTGTTGTTGCGGTGCTGCCTTACGGGGATGTATGGATTGGAGAAAAGACCTCCGGTTTTCTCAAGTTCTATGTGATGCGGAAGGGAAAAAAGGAATTTATAGCGGACAGGCTGCTCACGACTACTTTCAGCGGTTGTTTTGTATGGGGCATGGCCATCGTTGTTACCCTGCTGTTTAATTTTGCTGTTTTTTACTCCCGTGAGCTGACAGCAGAGTGGAACTGGGAGCTTATGATATCTCTTTTTCAAACCGCGGCAAGGGTCCTTTTTGTAGCAGCCATATTGGCAGATATAAGCGGTATAATGGCTCTTTTGTCAAATTCTGTGTATATGGCATATGGGATACCTTTTGTGGGATATTACCTTATGATCATACTGCATGAACGGTATCTGCAGGACGTTTACGTCATAGACCCGCAGTCGTGGATCAAAGCAGCAGGTGATTGGGGAGAAGACAGCACAGGGCTGTGGATGTTTTTGTTTCTGCTGCTTGCGTTTTTGATGTTTTTATATGGAGGGGTGTTATATGACAGATGCAGAGAAATCTGACTATGTGAGAATGGACAGGGTGACGAAAAAATTCGGAAGTGAGGTTGTGCTGAAAGAGACAACCATGGCCATGAGCAGAGGAAAGGTATATGGTATCGTGGGAAATAACGGCTCGGGAAAAACGGTACTTATGAAGTGCATCTGTGGTTTCCTTCCCGTTACATCCGGCAGTATCTGTGTGGGAGAAAAATATATTGGCAAAGACACGGATTTTCCTGAAAGTCTGGGACTGATCATTGAGACACCGGGATTTCTGACAGAATATACAGGGAAAAAGAATCTGGAAATTATTGCGGATCTGAACCGGAAGATTTCTGCCGGGGAGATACGCCGGGTATTGCAGCGGGTGGGACTTGACCCGGATCTGAAAAAGCCTGTGGCAAAATATTCTCTTGGAATGCGGCAGAGGCTTGGAATTGCCCAGGCTATCATGGAAGACCCTGATTTTTTAATACTAGACGAGCCGTTTAACGGACTTGACAAACGCGGAGTGGTTGACATAAGGTCTATACTCCTGGATCTGAAGAGGAGAGGAAAAACTATTTTACTGGCAAGCCATAACAGCGGGGATATCAATTTATTATGTGATGAGGTGTATGAAATAGATGCGGGAATCCTTAGACCTATGACAGGGGAGACGAGGCAGGAAAAGGAGCGGATGACATGAGGAGGAAACTGCTGAGAATATCTGCCATGATCCTGGCAGTGTATATGGCTCTGACTGGGAGCATAACAGCATTTGCAGGAGAGCAGGCAAAAGAGGAAAAGGGAGAAATAATAAGACAGAAAGAGGAGAGGACCACAGAAAAAGAAGCAGAGGATAAGAAAGCAGAAGAAGAGAAGGTGGAAGAAAAGAAAGCAGAAGAAACGAAAACAGAAGAAAAAGGAACCGAAGAAAAGGACGCAGAAGATAAAGATGCGGGGAAAGAAACGGGAAAGCCGGAGGAAGTTGTTTATATTGGGATTGACAACAGTCATGTTTTTGAAGGGATGAAAAACTCCTACGCGGAGGGATATGTTCCCGAAGAAAAAGAGAATAAGGTAAAAATTGTCGTGCCGTTTACTGTAGATGGTGAGCTGAAAAACAATTTTCTCACAGTGGGACTTGATTTTGACAGGGCTAAGGAGGTACCGTTTCAAATAAAGAATTATCAAAGAGATGTAAAACCCCGGACTTTCACTTTCGACGGAGAAGATATAGAAATCTATCTCTATACCGTAGAAATACCGCTACAGGAGACCCGAAAGGGCGGACAATATCCAATCAAGGTAAAAGCAGAAGCAATGGATAAGAACGGCAGGAAGGTATTGCTGGAAAATGTGGTATTTGTCAGCGTGGCAGGTAATGGGGAGGCTGCGGATGGCAATGGAGAAATAGATTCCGGGGAGAAAATAGAAGGCACCGGGGATAACCTGCCGATGGAAGGAGGGCAGGGAGCAGAAGGAGACGGCAGCGGAGGCCGGAGCGATGAAGAGGAAGAAGTCATGCACCAGCCCAAATTCATTCTGGAACAATGCAGCCTGGACGGAAATATATTAGATGCCGGCAGCAGCCGTGAGGCAGAGCTGATTTTCCGCAATAAGAGCAGAGAATTTACTGCCTGCAATGTGAAGTTGACTATCGCAGAGGAGGGGGAAGGAAATAATCTTGTATTTGGCCGCACCTCAGAATACTATGAGACGGTGAAACCAGGCAGTGCCATCACCTGGAGGGAAGAACTTCAGATACAGGATAACGCAAAAGAGGGTAATGTACCGATGAAAATCACATTTGAATACGAGGATGAAAAGGGAACGGCTTATACAGGGACAGAGACATACACTTTCCGCATACGCCAGCCCGCACAGGTTTCTCTGGTAAATTACAGCATTCCGGCTAAAATGTACTCCACGGACACCATTTCCTCGGATCTTCAGATCTTAAATCTTGGGAAATCCGCTGTATATAATGTTAAGGTTTCTTCACAGGGAAAGGGGATTTTCTCGGTACAGACGTTTTATGCAGGAACATTAGAGGCCGGGCAGAGCCTGCAGGGAAGTCTGTCTCTCTATGCAGGAGCAAAAAATATGGAGTCCATCCATGAGGACATGACCGGAACAGATGAGGAAAAGTACGGGAAAACTGACGGCGCATTGGTTCTGGAGTACGAGGATATTTATGGGCAGACATACAGCCACAGTGTTGCGTATGAGACAGAGATACTGGAACCCCAAATATTGAGTTTAAAAGCAGATAAAAAGGAAGAGGAGACAAACCAATGGTGGGTGCCAGTTCTGGTACTGCTTGGACTTGGCCTTACAGGGGGCTTTGTTGTCCAGAGCCTGAGGATCCGAAGTCTCAAAAAACCATATTAGAATGTATTGGCAAACAGAAAGAGAGGGCACTTTGGAAAACAGAAAAACTCACAGGAGTGTCTTAAAGTTAAAAGTATTTGCAGCAGTTGTTCTGTTATTGTTGATATGGTCTGTAATCAAAATGGGGAGAGCTTATATAGAAGACAGACAGGTTTTTGAATATCTTGTATCCGGAGGGGAGAAGGAGATACCGGATACCTTCCTGGAAGAATTATGGGAACAAAATGGTGTGGAGGCTGTTTCTGCGGTTTTGGATATTCCTGTACATATGGAATTGGAGGAGTATGAAATGGAGATATCTCTGAGAGCAGTGGATACAGCAGTTTTTCCCATTAAGATAGAAAGCTGTCTTTCGGAACTGGAGACAGGCAGTAAAACTGTACTTTTCATCACACCTCAAACACTGGATGGACTCACCGACAAAAATCAATACGAGATCACAAAGAGTAAAAAAGAGGAATTGAAAGAACGCATACTGGGAATGACTGCAGTGATTTATTCGGCAGCAGGGGAGATGCAGGAGCCGGAGATATCCGCAGATGAAAAGGTGCGGGGGCATAAGCCTGCAGTTTACAGAGAGACGGGTATTTTTGCCGCAGTTCTGAAAAATGGGGAAAACAGAGTTTATATACCATATGAAAACGGAAAGAAATTCCTGGAGTTGTCAGGACAGACAGCAGAGGTGAAAACAGTGTATATAAAGATCCGGGGCAGGTCAAAGGCTGATGCGGTAAAGAGGAATTTAAAGCAGATAGGATTTCACTCAGAACCGTTATAGACAAGTGGTTTTTGTGACGATTCAGCAGGTCTGCACATTTACTGCGCTGACCGTAAGAAAGCGTTTAGCGGCCAGGAATAAAACCGTTGTCAAAGGCGATTTGCATAGAATTTGTTCATAGCTGTAAGTATATTATACAGTCACGAGTTTTTATGTACGGCAGCAGAAAGTTTGCACAGTAAACTTTCTGCTGCCCGTTTTATTATTTGATTTTTCAGAGATAAAACCTAACAATTATTGCTATATCCTGAAATAGGATGTATGATAGTTACTGTCCGAAGAATTATGATCTTAATAAGTACCAAAAGGATTACTGTAACCGTCATTGGGCTGAGGCGCAGGCTCCGGTTTGGGAGCGTCCAGTTCGCCGGTAACATCCATGTAAAATATGGTTTCGGCGGCTCTCATATACGGTGTCAGCCACAGGAATCCCACATAGCAGGAAAGCACACACAGCAGCATGAGAGGGATAAAGCTTAAGTCCATACAGAGAAGACGTCCTTTATTTCCCTTCATAAGCCGCAGGCTCTCTCTCATTGCTTCCATGGCGCTCATCTCTGTGTTGTCAAGGAGAAGGTAATCCGCAAGGCCGAAGAACAGACCAAGTATCATGTTTACAACCATATTTGCCAGACTGCCGAAAAGCATGAGGAGCAGGACTGCATTGTCAGACATATCCTTATTCAGATAATTCGGAAGATCAAAGGGCAGTGCAAAGATAAACTGTATGACAAGCAGGATCAGATGCACAATGATAAAACGGTCAGGATGATGAGAGAAGGCAAAGAACAGATCCTTTACCGCAAACGGTTCCTGACGGCTGATATTGAGCATCAGCTTGGCATAGCCGGCGCCTACAACGGCAACAAGCAGGGAGACCATGTAGTTCAGAAGCTGTGTGGTCACAATACCCAGAACCGTGGCAGTGCTCATGGTGTTCACGATCAGCATGGAAGGCAGAAGACTGCACAGGACCATCAGAAGCAGTGCAGCCATAGGAGTGCCATATCTGCCTGAGAGATTCTCACGGGCGATAAGCTTTATAGCAGCGGATTTTCTTTTCATAAAATAAATCTCCATTCTTTCGTATTTAAGGAAATGGCCGGCTGTTCCGGCACGTTGTCATGACTATTATAACATAACTAAACGAGGTTACAAGAGGGTAATATGGAACCGCGAATGAGTAAAAAAGAAGAAAAAAGTCTCTATATCCTGGGATGGATGCTGCTTGGAACAGCAGTCCTTCTCGTGGGAATCACAAAAGTTCTTCCTGTGCAGAGTAAGATTTTTTCCCTGCCATGCATTTTCCGGGAGCTGACAGGATATTACTGTCCGGGCTGCGGGGGTACCAGGGCATGTGCGGCACTCTTGAAAGGGAAGATCGTGGAATCCTTTCTGTACCATCCCGTTGTGGTATACACGGCTGCAGTCTATGTCTGGTACATGATCTCCCATACAATAGAATACCTGTCAAAGGGAAAACTGGCGGCAGGACTGCGGTACCGTGATCTGTATCTCTATATAGCTGCTGCCATTATACTGATTCAGTGGGTGGTGCGGAATCTTTTAAAACTAGTATGGGGAATCGATATATTGCTGTAACGGGGAAGGCTCAGAACAATTATATACTGTAAAAGCGTCCGGCATGGGAGCAGGCTCCGGTCAGACGCTTTTTCATGTATCTATTATGGCGCAGCATTTGCGGCTGCATAGACGGCAGGGTATCCTTTGGGGTGTATCTTTCATCAGATAAAATTATTGCCGTCCTCAGGTGCGGGATAAGAACGATCCCGGCTTCCATCGTCAGGCTGATCCGGATCATCAAAGTTATAATCGTCTTCTCCGCCGTATGGGGATGTGATACCGTCATTGGAATCGCTGCCTCCCGGGTTGGTATTCCGGTAGAGATAATCCTGCAGGAAATTATAGATATCATCCTCTGTATACTCTTCAGGATGTGTCAGTATATGCAGATACTGGCTGATAAATGTGCGCCCTTCACTGGTGGAAAGCATAGTGGAGGTGAAGAAGAGGACAATAGCTGCCACAATGGCGATACCTGCAGAGGAGAGCGCGATGCCGGCTTTGGCATTGCCGGGGCGGGCATAGGTTCCTTTTGATATTATGCCGAATAAAATGCCAAGCCCTCCAAACAGAAGCGCCAGGGGCGGAAAACAGCACATGGATACTAGGGAAAGGATTCCCATGGAAAGGGAGGCGGAAGCGAATCCGGGACTGCCCTCATAGATATGCTCTGCCGGCGGTTCCGGATAGATGACCGGTCCCAGGGGCGGTTCCTGCCCATATCCCATCTGCTGGTTATTTTCATCATAAGGATCATTCATAAAGTCAAACCTCATTTCATGTATTTTCAATTGTATCGTTACATTTTTCGTAACAGTTCAGCTTTTCTCATTTGTCAAACTACATTTTATCACGGATAGGAAAATAGGGCAAGACTGGAAAATATAAGGGTTAGTCACAAATAGGATATAAAAGGGCGGCATAAAACAATTTACAATTGAACATGGAACTATCCAATACGTGAAACATAAAGTGAGGAATGGATGAACCATGAGCAGGGCTTATGATAAAATGTTAAATCGGTTAAATGCGTACAGGAAAATGCAGAACATGAGCCAGGAAAACATGGGCAGTGTCATGGGAATTACGCAGAGCCACTACAGTAAATTGGAGAGCGGAAAGAAGATCATCTCCGGTGAGGAACTGTATAAACTGAAAAAGAAGGGAATCGACGTGGATTACCTGTTTTCAGGTACAAAAAGTCTCCACACAGTCCTGGACGAATTAATGGAAGACTGCCGCCGGGAGAAAAAGGCGGATCTGCTTCAGCTTATGGTCTGGACCATACAGCAGGGAATGGGAAACACCCAGATGGAGGGAAGCGCCGCAGCGCGCTGTACCAGGGAGATTGAACTTCTCAGGTATCAGGCGTTCCCCCACACCTCGGAGAATACAGTCTGGTACAGGATACGCATGGCAAACGAGATGACCCAGATTGAGATGGCAGAAGCGCTGGATGTGAGCGTGAAGCGTTACAGAGAGATTGAAAAGGGCAATACCAGAGCAAGCGCTGAGGTGGCAGCCGCGCTCTATGAGACTATGGGATACTTGCCGTCCATCATATTGGAGGAGGACGTGGTAAACCTGTCATGTCTGAACCATATTTGGGAAGAATTTGAAGAAGAACTGCAGAAGGAGCTGGAGGCATTTATCAGAAAAGGATGCAGGCTCTTGGAGTGCAGACCGGGCGGGAGATCAGAATAGATCAGCCGCCCTTTTCTATGTATGGTTCATTTGATCGGATAAAAAAGCGGAGGTTATAAATGGAATATTACTGTGGAATAGATTTGGGCACTTCCAGTGTGAAAGTGATGCTTCTCGGTGCTGATGGCACAGTGGTGGGCACAGCGTCAGCGGGATATGACATCAAAAAAAATACGCCCTGGGAGGCAGAACAGGATATGGAATATCTCTGGCAGCAGACAAGACAAAGCATAACAGCGCTGCTTGGAAAATATCCCGGGACCGGGAAGCTCATCCGGGGGATCAGCTTTTCCGGCCAGATGCACGGTATGGTGGCAGTGGATAAGAACGGAAGGCCGGTGCGGGACGCTGTGATCTGGGCAGACCAGCGCTCCCGGGACGCCATAGATCATATATGGGATGCTGTTTCCGAGGAAGAATGGAAGAGGACAACCTTGAATACACCCTGCACAGGATTTCTCATTTCCTCCCTGCTCTGGATGCGGGAACATGAGCCAAATCTTTACGGGGAGACAGCGAAAGTTATGCTGCCAAAGGATTATATCCGGTTCCGCATGTGCGGTGAGATTGCCACGGATGTGACGGATGCCTCCTCAACAGGCATATTTGATGTGGAAAATAGGCAGTGGGCCTGGGAGCTGATCGGCAAACTGGACCTGAAGCGGGAAATGTTCCCCTTCTGCGGGGAATCTTATAAGCAGGCAGGCTGTGTCAGCAGCTCCTGTTCCCGGGAAACGGGGATTGCAGAGGGAACGCCCTTATTTTTAGGCGGCGGCGATTCCATGATGCAGCTTGCCGGAAACGGGATCATAAGATCCGGCATACTTTCCTGCAACATAGGGACTGCCAGCCAGGTGGCCTGTGCCCTGGACAGACCTGTCTGCGACACAAAGTTCAGGACAAATACATTCTGCCATACAGGCAGCGGCCTGTGGGAGATACAGGGTTCCTCTCTGACTGGCGGGGTGGCGCTGAAATGGCTCAGGGACAATATGCTTCATATGTCAGACTTTGGGGAAATGACAGACCTTGCAGGGACAGCCCCTGCGGGGAGCGACGGACTGCTCTTTCTTCCTTATCTGAGCGGAGAGCGCTGTCCCTATAATGACCCCAAGGCCAGGGGAATCTATTTCGGCATGAGCCTGTACCACAGCCGGGAGCATCTCATACGGAGCACCATGGAGGGTGTGATCTTTGGTCTGAAGGAATCACTGGAAATCTTTAACGGCATGGGAATCCGTTTCGACAAGGTGATCGCGTCCGGCGGCGGAGCCAGAGGACAGCTTTTCAGGGAGATACAGGCAGATGTGTTTGAGGCGGAGATCTATACAGCCGGAGAAGCGGAACAGGCCTGCGTGGGCGCTGCCATGACAGCCGCTGTGGGCTGCGGTTCCTTTTCCTCCTATGAGGAGGCGTGCGGCGCGCTGCTCCATCCGGGAACAGAGGTGACGGTTCCGGATAAAGAGCGAATAAAAATTTACCGGGAGTGTTTCGCGCGTTTTCAGGAACTGTATCAGAGGAACAAAACGCTGTTTTCTTGACAAATCCCTTTCCTATTGATAAGGTGTTATAGTACAAGTCCGGCAGGTTGTTTCGTTGACTGAATAGCTGCCAAACTTGAATGAAGGAAAAAAGGAGAAACACATGGATATCATTTTAGCATTGACAGAAGAACTGAAAGTAGAGAAGTGGCAGGTAGAAGCTGCCGTTAAGCTGATAGATGAGGGAAATACCATACCGTTCATTTCCCGTTACCGCAAGGAGGCCACCGGTGCGCTGAACGACGAAGTGCTGAGAAATCTGTACGAACGTCTGAACTATCTGCGAAACCTGGAAGATAAGAAGACGCAGGTGCTCGCCAGTATTGAGGAGCAGGGCAAGCTTACAGAGGAGCTGAAAAAGCAGATCCTGGCAGCACAGACCTTGGTGGTTGTGGAGGATTTATACCGTCCTTACCGGCCAAAACGCCGTACCAGGGCTACCATTGCAAAGGAAAAAGGCCTGGAGCCTTTGGCGAATATCATTCTGCTGCAGATGACGGACAAGTCCCTGGAGGAGGAAGCGAAAGCGTTTCTGTCTGAGGAAAAAGAGGTTAAAACCGTATCGGATGCCATTGCAGGGGCAAAAGACATAGTGGCTGAGAGCATTTCTGATGAGGCGGATTACCGGATCCGGATCCGTGATATGACTGTGAAAAAGGGAAGGGTGGTTTCTGCCGCTAAGAACCCGAAAGAGCAGTCTGTCTATGAGATGTACTATGAGTACGAGGAGCCTGTTGCAAAAGTGGCCGGCCACAGAGTCCTGGCACTGAACCGCGGGGAAAAGGAAAAAATCCTTACCGTGAAGATCGAGGCCCCCACAGAGGATATCATCCGCTACCTGGAGAAGCAGGTGATCACCCGCGGCAACCCCAATACCACCTCTGTTTTAAAGGCTGTGGTGGAGGACAGCTACAGCCGTCTGATAGGCCCTGCCATTGAGAGGGAGATTCGCAATGACATGACAGAGAAGGCGGAGGATGGGGCCATCAAGGTATTTAAGAAGAATCTGGAACAGCTTCTCATGCAGCCTCCCATTGTGGGACAGGTGGTTCTGGGATGGGACCCGGCCTTCCGTACCGGCTGTAAATTGGCAGTTGTAGACCCTACCGGAAAAGTGCTGGATACGGTAGTCGTCTATCCAACAGCGCCCACAACTCCGGCCAAGATCGCTGCTGCAAAAGAAACCGTGAAAAAACTCATCCATAAATACAATATTACGCTGATCTCCCTGGGCAACGGCACGGCATCTAGAGAGTCCGAGCAGGTGATCGTGGAGATGCTGAAAGAGATTCCGGAGAATGTCCACTATGTCATCACCAACGAGGCCGGAGCTTCCGTATACTCTGCCAGCAAGCTGGCTACAGAGGAATTCCCCAATTTCGATGTGGGGCAGAGAAGTGCTGCGTCCATTGCCAGACGTCTTCAGGACCCTCTGGCGGAGTTGGTAAAGATTGACCCGAAATCTATCGGTGTAGGCCAATATCAGCATGACATGAACCAGAAGAAACTGGGTGAAGCCCTTTCAGGCGTTGTGGAGGACTGTGTAAACAAGGTGGGTGTGGATCTGAACACAGCCTCTGTATCTCTCCTGGAGTATGTGTCAGGTGTCAGCAAAGCCATTGCAAAAAACATCGTGACCTACAGAGAGGAAAACGGCCGTTTTGAGGACAGAAAGCAGCTTCTGAAGGTAGCCAAGCTGGGGCCAAAGGCATTTGAGCAGTGTGCCGGTTTCCTGCGCATCTCAGGCGGAAAGAATCCGCTGGATGCCACCAGTGTCCATCCTGAGAGCTATGAGGCAGCAGAAAAATTCCTGGACAGCATGGGAATGAAGCCTGCGGATATCTTTGGCGGCAATGCGGTATATTATGTGAAGGACTATAAAAAGATGGCAGAGAAGCTGGGTGTGGGAGAGATGACCCTGCGGGACATTGTAAAAGAGCTTACCAAGCCGGGTCGCGATCCCCGCGAGGAGATGCCGAAACCGGTTCTGCGCACAGATGTTCTGGACATGAAGGATTTGAAAGAGGGTATGGTTCTCAAGGGAACGGTGAGAAATGTCATTGACTTTGGAGCATTTGTGGATATCGGTGTGCATCAGGACGGACTGGTGCATATATCTGAGATGACTGAGCGCTTTATCAAACACCCCCTTGAGGCGGTCAGCGTAGGTGACGTTGTGGATGTGAAGGTGCTCAGTGTGGACTTGAAAAAGAAGAGGATCTCCCTTACCATGAAAGGAATCTGAGAGACAAACTGTGAGGAACGGAAACGTTGTTTACAGGTAACTGTATAGCAGGAAAAGCTGCGTTTACAGAAAAAAGAAAGGAAGCGTGGAGAATGAATGCAAACAGAGTAAGGATTGAGAAGCTGCAGCAAGAGATGGCAGCAGCAGGCATGGACATGTATCTGGTGCCCACTGCGGATTTTCACCAGTCTGAGTATGTAGGAGCGTATTTTAAGGTGCGCGCCTGGCTGTCAGGGTTTACCGGTTCTGCCGGAACTCTGGTGGTGACTAGGGACCATGCATATCTCTGGACAGACGGACGGTATTTTATCCAGGCAGGCAGGGAACTGGAGGATACCGGTGTGACCCTTATGAAGATGAGGGAGGAAGGTGTTCCCACAGTAGATGAGTTCCTGGAGGAAAATCTTCCACAAGGCGGCTGTCTGGGATGCGACGGAAGAACCATCAGCGTCAGCCAGGGAAAGGCTTATGCAGATATGATGGAAAAGAAACAGGGATGTTTTCTGTGCCAGGATGATCTGGGTGGAAAAATCTGGAATGACAGGCCCATGATGTCAAGAGAACAGGCCTTTCTTGTGGATGTGAAATATGTGGGCAGGTCCAGAGAGGAAAAACTGGCAGATGTGCGCAGCATCATGAGAGAAAACAGAGCGGATATCCATCTGCTGTCCAGCCTGGATGACATTGCATGGCTTTTGAACATCCGGGGCAATGATATCGAATGCAATCCGGTTATCCTCTCCTATGTGATACTCACAGAGAAGGACGTGTTCTTTTATGTGCAGGAGGAGGCCGTATCTTTGGAGATCCGTGCCGAATTGGAGAAATCCGGGATCACGATGCTTCCTTACTATCAGGTATACGAAGATGTGAAGAAGTTTGCGGACAAGGATAGCGTTTTGTTGGATGAGGCAGTTGTGAATTATGCACTGTTTGAAAATATTCCCGGCGGTGTTAAGACTGTGAGTTGTATTAATCCGTCGAAACCCATGAAAGCCATGAAAAATGAAGTGGAGAGAGAGAATGTGCGCGCAGCTCATATTAAAGACGCAAAGGCTATGTGCAGGTTTATCTATTGGCTGAAACAGAATGTGGGAAAAGAGGAGATCACGGAATACAGTGCAGCCCAAAAAAGCTTCCAGTTCCGCGCCCAGGATCCTGATTTCCTGGATCTGAGCTTTGGAACCATTTGTGCCTACGGGCCAAATGCTGCCATGTGCCACTATGCGCCCACAGAAGACGCATGTGCGAATGTGGAGCCGAAAGGATTCTTCCTCATTGATTCTGGCGGACAGTATTGGCAGGGGACCACAGATATCACAAGAACCATTGCAGTCGGTGAGCTGACACAGGAACAAAAGGAGCATTTCACCCTGGTCCTCAAGGGAAATATCCGTCTGGCCACTGCAAAGTTCATGTATGGAATGGGAGGCGCCCATCTGGACTGTCTGGCAAGAGGTCCGCTGTGGGAGAGAGGGCTTGATTTCAACCACGGCACAGGGCACGGTGTGGGATTCCTGCTGAATGTACACGAGGGACCCCAGAACATCAACTGGAACAGTGCCATCCGTCCGGGGGGCTATGTCCCGCTGGAAGAGGGCGTGCTGATCTCTGATGAACCAGGTCTTTACCTGGAAGGCAGATATGGCATCCGTTGTGAAAATCTGCTCCTGTGCCGAAAGGGAGAGAAGAATGCCTACGGTCAGTTCATGGAATTCGAGGTCGTGACGCTGGTTCCCTTTGAGCGGGAAGCCATCCTGCCGGAACTTCTGGGGGCAGAGGAGCTTGCATGGCTCAATGCTTACCACAGACATGTGTACGAAACCATTGCTCCGCTTTTAGACAGCCAGGAGGAGCGGGAGTGGCTGAAAGAGGCTACCGCTGAAATCTGATCTGCTGTGCGGTCATGGATCGTTTCGCTGTCAAGAACGCTTATATCTGTATTTTGTTACAGATATAGGCGTTTTTTGCGTACAATGCACAGTTTGGCTTTTTAGGGTAGATCCTCTTTTCAATAGTTTAAAATACAGAGATATGAATACCTGTGAAAAGTGAAACAGTGATGATAGAGGCATTGTCAATATGGTATCTGTAATGATAAAATAACAGAAGAAGATTTTATGTAACCGTTCGGCCTGTCCAAACGGTTATGATTTGGTGAGATCACCTGGAGGAAAAGATGAAGATACGAGGGATAGTTTTAATGGTAATGCTGGCAGGTGTCCTGCAGCTTGCCGGGTGCGGCGCAGGCGGGGACAGTATAGAGACGGAAGATGGAAAAGGAAATACATATGCGACGGCCTCCCTGTTTTGCGATGTGAATTTCTGGGAACCGCCCTCCTGGGAGACTGAGGAGGGAACCATCACCGGAGATATCACGAAAAGGACCGGACTGGCGCTGGATATTATGGTACCGCCCCAGAATGCGGATGCCCAGTTAAGTCTGATGCTGTTGAATGACAAACTGCCGGATATTATTTCTCTCACGGATGAGACCACCATCAGCCAGCTTATCACATCAGGAAAAGTCTGGAATCTGGAAGAGTTCCTGAAGCAGTATTGCCCCGAGTCTCATCTTCTGAAATCTTTTCCCGAGGATATTAAGAGGGAATTGATCAGGCGGGACGGCGGATGGTATGCTTATCCATCCCATATAAATTCCCAGGATTCCAGGAAGATATGGAAGCCCAGTTCGCAGTTTTACCAGGACTGGACCAATTATAATGACAACAATGCAGTCATATGGAACAGAGAGCTTCTGGCAGAGGCAGGACTCTCCGTGGAGGATGTGCAGACAGAAGAACAGGTGCTGGCAGCCTGGGAAAAGATAAAAAATATGCGTCTGTATGTCAGCGGTGAGCCAGTGATCCCCCTGTTGGTAGATGGAAAGGGGTATATTGACCCTACAGTAAAATTCCTGGAATATACTTTTGGCGCTGAACGTGTAGATGAAAACGGAAATTACCGGGATATTCTTCTGCAGCCCCAGTCAGAACATGCGCTTCTGTTTCTGAATGAGGCCATACGAAAAGGCTATACCGATCCTGAACAGCTCACCTATGAAAATACAAAGATTAAAAGTCTCATGGCAAAAGGAAATGTGTTCTGTTTTATAGGAAATGTGGCAAACAGCGGGATTGATTACACCAAATGGGTCTCCTCAGGTCCTATATTTTCCTCAGGCGGGGAGACACCGGTACAGGGGAAAAATCTGAGAGCCCCCACAGGCTGGCTGGGAACCTTTATCTCAAAGGACTGCAGCAATCCCGCCCAAGTGGCAGCGTGGCTGGATTATATGAGCAGCGATGAGGGGATGTTGTTCTGGAGCTTTGGATATGAGGGAAGTGATTATCATCTGGATGACCGGGGATATGTGGTACAGACAGAAAAGGGGGAAAAAGCGTCTCTGGATTACGGGCAGTCGGGACAGGGAGCCTGGTGGATGTTTGACAATTTTTCCTGGGAGAGGAGCGTGCTGCCGGAACCGGAAAAGGGCAGCAGTACAGCAGCAGAAAAAGAAATATTCACTGCTTACGGCAGTCATGAGAAAACCGTGAGTTATGATGAGTCCCTGCTTCCCCTCACAGCAGAAGATATTCCGCCGGAGAGCACAGAGGGAAATCTGGACGCAGCCATAAAGGCGTATGAGAGAGAGCAGATCCCCCGTATTGTTCTGGCAGAAAGCAGGGAGCAGGCGGCAGCCCGGTACAGCGAGATGACAGAGACCCTGAAAAATATGGGCATAGAGGAACTGGATGCCTATAAAAATGAGATATATCAGAAAAACTGCAGGGAGTATGGCGGAAGAATAGAGAAGGTAAACGGAGAATGAGAGAGGGGACAGCAATGAGGAAGAGATTAAAAGACAGTCTGTGGCTTCAGCTTATTGCGTTTACGGCCCTGATCATGTTCTTTTTACTGGCAGCCTATGCTGTGACGGACAGCTATTCCGGCAAGATACTGCGGGAGCGGACCATTGATCTGAATGATAAGATATTGCTGCAGGTAGAGGGCAAGATGGAGGATTTTCACGACACCTTAGATCATGTGGCTACAGCCATGGCCTATGCACCTACAACCTACGATTATTTTACCATAGATCCTGTGGCAAGAGTTATGGCCTCTGAGGACCTGTCCGAGATATTTTCCAATACGGTTTTGCTGGAAAGCGACATAGCCGGAATTTATCTGTACGACACATCCCTGAATCAGATCGCGGCAATGGGAAAAGCGGCAAACAACCCGGATTTTGTCCGGAATTTGAAAAAGCATATGGAGTTTGGAGACCTGTTTTATCTGAATCAGGCGGGAGTGCCTTTTTATCCGGTGTATTTTCCGGTCTACGATCTGAACAACAGACAGTACGGTGTTCAGATCGGCATGTGTGTCATGATGATGCGCACAGACAACCTGGCCGGAATTCTGGAGGATTCCCAGGCTACGGAACATACCCAGGTGTATCTGTTGGACGGAAATGATCAGATCATCGCTTCCAGAGGGAATAACGAGCTGGAGGAGCTGGACAGCAGTATGATGAGGAGTTCAGATGAGTATTACGTAAAGGTGAGGAATGTTCCCATGGACAGTTGGAAGGTGGTCAGCCGCATTCCGGAGAGCGAAATGAGCACCAGCAGGGACGGCAGCAAAAAATTCGTGACAACGGCATATGCGGTGTCCCTGGCACTTTTAGCCCTGCTGGTGTGGTTCTGTTATAAACGGTTTGTAGGTCCTATGCATCAGGTGGACCGTTTTATCCAGGGAATCGTGGATAAGCCCGGTGAGAGGATGGAAATAGAGAGGGAAGATGAGATCGGCACAGTCGTGCACAGTCTGAATCATATGCTGGACAAACAGCAGAAGATGAATCAGGAGATCCAGGACTCCCAGAAGAAGATGTATGAGGCGGAGATCGCCAAGAAGCAGCTTCAGGTGTTGGCATACCAGAACCAGATCAATCCCCATTTTCTGTATAATACCTTTGAATGTATCTGTTCTATGGCGCTGTACTATGAGGTGGAGGATATTGCTGAGATCACCATGGCACTCTCAAAGGTATTCCGTTTTGCCGTAAAAGGGGAAAACCTTGTCAGTGTTGAGGAGGAAGTCAGCTATATCAGGGAGTACGCCAAGATCATAGACTACCGTTTTATGGGAAAAATAGATGTAAACATTGAAATGGATGATTCGGTGAGGGAAAAGCGTGTGATCAAGCTCATGCTGCAGCCTCTGGTGGAAAATGCAGTGTTTCACGGTCTGGAGCAGAAACTGGAGGACGGGGAAGTAAATGTCTCCATAGAAATGCAGAATGAGAATCACATGATATTTGTGGTGGAGGACAACGGCTGCGGGATCGAACCGGCAAAGCTGGTGTGGATGCGGGACAACCTGGACAGCAGGCCCACGGGACAAAAAGGCATCGGAGTGGCCAACATCTATCAGAGACTGAAATTATTTTATGGGGAAGACGTGGTGTTTCGGATAGAGAGCAAACAGGGAAAAGGAACGAGAATCACAATTATCATACCGGATGAGGTAGAGGAAAGGGGCAGGAAAAATGTACAGAATTTATCTGGCAGATGATGAAACATGGATAGTGATCGGACTCAAAAAGCAGATAGAAAAGTCAGGGCTGCCGTTTCAGGTGATCGGTGAGGCGAACAATGGGGTGGCTGCCATGGAAGAGATCTTGGAGAAAAAGCCGGATATTTTGATCTCTGATATCCGTATGCCCGGACTGAATGGCCTGCAGCTTTTGGAGAAGCTGAGAGAGAAGGGGATAGACATGAAGGTGATTTTCATCAGCGGGTACGCGGAATTTGAGTATGCGCAGTCTGCCATCAGAATGGGGACCTTTGACTATCTGCTGAAACCTGTGGAGCAGGAAAAGCTCAATCAGGTCCTGGAACGGCTGCTTGGGGCATTTCGGACAGAGCGGGGGGAAGAAGAGGAAGCCCCTGCAAAGGAGCCTATGAATTCCTCTATGATGAAGAGGATAATCAGGGAGATACAGGAGAGGTACACGGAAAATATCACTCTTTCCGGCCTGGCTGAAGCCCATGGGATCAGTACGGGGTATCTGAGCAGCCAGTTAAAGGCAGAGCTGGGACTTTCTTTCTCGGAATATATTACATCGAAAAGAATACAAAAGGCAAAGGAACTGTTGGCAGACGAAAGTCTTTCCGTGGAATCCATCGCGGAGCTGACGGGGTATAATGATTATTTTTATTTTATAAAAGTCTTCAAGAAAAATACGGGAATCTCTCCCAGTAAATACAGGAAAAACCTGTAGTTCATACGGTCAGCGCAGTAAATGCGCAGACCGGCCGAATTTATGAGAAAAATTTTACTAAAAATTAAAAATAGTACCAAAATAGAAAAATAATTACATGTGCATTTTGCGATTCCGGCTTTATAATATAGATAAATCGATTGGTGAATATGACATATCGGAATCTGAAAAAATTGTCTTGTGGAAAGCGGTTTCATATAATATACTGGGATTATTATATGCCTTAACGATTATTTTGGTATTTATGCAGCAGTAAATGCTGCACTATAATGTGAGACAGGTGAGACGATGGGAAGAGAAAGAGTAAGTATTTATCATATCGCAAAGGAAGCAGGGGTATCCCCGGCTACCGTTTCCAGAGTATTGACCGGCAATGCCAATGTCAGTACAGAGAAACGTATAAAGGTGGAAGCCCTTATCAAGAAGTATGATTTCCGGCCGAATGCCATGGCGCGCAGTCTGAGCAGCACCCAAACGAAGCTTGTGGGGTTCCTGATCCCGGATATCAGAAATCCTTTTTATGCAACACTTGCTGTGGCCTGTGAGAGGGCTGCCAATGAGAGAGGGTACAGCCTGATGCTCAGCAATTATCTGAATGATATGGAGCTTCAGGAGCAGAACCTGCAGAAGATGATCGAGATGCGGGTGGATGCCCTGATCATGATCGGCGGCAAAGTGGACGAGATGGTATCAGACGAGGAGTATGTGGAGAAGATCAACCAGATCACAGATACGATCCCCGTGGTGATCACAGGCAAACTGGACGGCAGTGACTGCTATCAGGTTAATATAGATCAGAAAAAGGCTGCAGAAACCGCAGTGGAGCATCTGATCGCATACGGCCATACGAAAATTGCCCTGATCGGAGGCCGAAGAGATGTGAATTCCACCTATACAAAGCGGGTTACTTACAGAAGCTGCCTCAGAAAACATGGAATCGAGTTCTCTGCCGATGACATTGTGGAGACCCCGGAGTATTCTATTGAGTGCGGACTTCAGGTGATGGACAGGATTTTCGACAGCGGACAGCCGCTTCCGACCGCAGTGATCGCGATCAATGATTTTATGGCAATGGGGATCATGCAGTCTATCCGCCGCCACGGACTTGGAATACCGGATGATATCTCTATTTTAAGCTTTGATGATACGTTCATTGCTGAGTCTGAGACCCCGTGCCTGACAAGTGTGGGATACAATTACGACAAATTTGCAGGCGCTCTGGTGGAGACCGCTATTCTGGCAATTGAGGGGAAAAATCCGCCGAAAATGCAGCTCATACCCCCCAGCCTGGTGGTTAGAGAGTCTACAGCAAAGATATAGGATATCAGAAACACCAACAGCAGAAGGAAATCTCTAAATCAGAATGTTTCATTCTATTTGTGTTGAAACGGGTTTCAAAATAGGAGCAGGAGGAGAGCCGAATTCTGCGAAGTTTTTAATCAATAACTGTGAGGATATAAAACAGTTACGTTAATTTATATAAAATCATAAGAAAACATCTGCGTATAAAGAGCAGTTGTAATAAAAGACCACAAGAACAGGAGGAATTACACGTGCGTTCAACCTAGAAAAGCCAGTATACACAGAGATTTGTTGAAACCGATTTCAAAAAAGAGGAGGAGAATGATGTGAAAGCAAGGAAAAATAAAACGGGAACAGCAGTCATGGCTGGTACAAAAAAGCCATTTCTGAAAAAGGTGAAGGATAACCGGACATTGCTGCTGATGTGCCTTCCTGCTGTGGTATTTTTTATAGTCTTTAATTACTGCCCTTTGCCGGGTGTGTACATAGCATTTACAAACTATAATTTCCGGGACGGAATATTTGGCAGTCCTTTTGTGGGGCTGAAAAACTTTGAGTTTCTGATCCAATCCGGTGAACTGTGGAAACTGACCAGAAACACACTGCTTTATAATGTAGTCTTTATCGTTTTGGGCAATGTGGTGCAGATCACCCTTGCTGTTATGCTGAATGAGGTACGCAACAAATACTTTAAAAAAGTATCCCAGACGATCATGTTCCTGCCGTACTTCATTTCCGTGGTGCTGATTGGAGCCATAGCGTTTAATATCCTGAATTATGACACAGGTGCTCTGAACACACTGCTGCGCGAAACCGGCGGAGATCCTTTAAAGATTTACAGTATGGCGGGGATATGGCCCTTTATCATTATCTTCTGTCAGATGTGGCAGCAGACAGGCTACGGTTCTGTTGTTTACTTTGCGGCAATATGCGGCATTGACTCCGGTATGATGGAGGCAGCAGAAGTGGACGGGGCTACGAGCTGGCAGAGGATCCGTTACATAATACTTCCGAGTCTGAAACCGACATTCATTATTCTTCTGCTCTTTGCTCTGGGCGGTATCATGAAGGGTAACTTCGGCCTCTTCTGGAATATGGTGGGCAATAACTCCCAGCTCTTCCAGACAACCGACATTATCGAGACCTTTGTTTACAGGACTATGACTACGCAGAATAACTTTTCCACATCATCTGCGGTGGGGCTGTATCAGTCCATCTTTGGATTTGCCCTTGTTATGTTCAGCAACTGGCTGGTAAAACGGATCGATCCGGATTACGCATTATTCTAGGAGGTGAGTAAAGTGCAGAATCAAAATAATACAAAGATAAAAAAGGACGCCAGTACCTGGGTTGTAAAAATAATTTCTTACCTGGTGATCACAGCCTTTGCGCTGATATGTCTGCTGCCGTTTATCCTCATTATATCGGCTTCCTTTAGTACGGAAAGTGTCATTATGAAGGAAGGATTCGGCCTGCTTCCGAAAGGATTCACACTGGATGCATATACCTGGGTGTTCCGTTTTCCTAAAATGATACTTGGTTCCTATGCGGTTACCATTCTTCTTACGGTTTGCGGAACCCTTGTAGGGCTGTTCGTCATTGCCATGACAGGCTATGCACTGCAGAGAAAGGACTTTCCTTTCAGAAACTTAATATCCTTTTTCATCTATTTTACAACATTGTTTTCCGCAGGTATGGCGCCCACTTTCATCTGGGTATCCAGATATCTGCAGCTCAAAGGAACCTATTTTGCTGTGTTTTTCCAATTGCTGATGACACCATGGCTCATCATCCTGATGAAAAACTTTGCAAAATCCGTACCCTTTGAGATCACAGAGTCCGGTAAAATTGACGGAGCCGGCGACTTCAGGATTTTCATTTCCCTGATTCTGCCCATGCTGAAACCGGCACTGGCAACGGTTGGCCTGTTTCTGGCTCTGGGCTACTGGAACGAATGGTACCTCTCATCTCTGTATCTTGGCTCAGAGGTGGACTATAAGCCGCTGCAGTATTATCTGTACAACATCATAAACCAGGCGGCTGCGCTTAAGAACTCAATGGCGGGTGCTGCTGTGACGGTTGCGGACCTGCCGTCCAATACACTGAAGATGGCCACAGCAGTTGTGGCAACCGGACCGATCGTATTTTTGTATCCTTTTGTACAGAAGTATTTTATCTCCGGTATCACCGTGGGAGCAGTAAAAGGTTAAGTGTTTTTTGTATCTGCAGACTGATATGAATTACCCTGTAAGGGATTTATATGAATAAAAATTATAATGCATGGAGGATTGAAATGAGAAAGAATATCACAGTAAAACGTACTCTGGCCCTGACCATGGCGGTATTGATGGGAGCTAGCCTGGCGGGCTGCGGAAGCAAAGGCGGTGACGGCGGTTCCAAGGTAAAAGAAGACGGAACCATAGATACTTCCAGCCACGAAGTGATCAACATGCTGGTTTTGGGAAACAAACCGTCCAACGGCAGATGCGAGGCAATGCTGAAAGAGTTAAACAAAGTTCTGACTGATAAAGTGAATGCAGAGCTGGAGCTTACCTATGTGGAGTGGGCAGACTGGCAGACCCAGTATAATACACAGCTTTTGAGCGGTGATGCCTCTCTTGACATTATCACCACAGCCACAGACTGGCTGTATGGATGGGAAAATGCCCAGAAAGGCGCTTTCCTGCCGCTGACAGAAGATATGCTGAAGACTTATGCTCCAAAAACATATGAGCAGGTCAATGCGGATGGCGACTGGGAAATCTGTAAACTCAATGATGAGATCATGTTCATTCCGGAGGACAAATATACCCAGTACACAAACCACGGAATGATGTACCGCGGGGACTGGGCAAAGGAAGCAGGTATCGCGGACGGAACCATTACAAAATTTGATGATCTGACTACATATTTTAAATATGTGAAGGAGAACAAGCCGGATGTGATCCCCTGGGATGCAGGAAAGAATAATCTGGGAAGCCTTCTGGAGCCATATATTTTATCAAACACAAATTACCGTCAGTTGATCGGATGTAATGCGGGCAATTATGAGTTCTGGTTCACATCCAAAGAAGATCCTTACACAGTATCCTCTCCGTTTATGGAAGACGACGCCATCTATGAAGCAGCGGATATCATGAAAGAATGGAATGAGATCGGCGTATGGCGTGAGGATGCCCTGAATTATGACGGCGATACAAGAGTGGAAATGTATGCAGGTACCTGTGCGGCAGACCAGCATCACAGCCAGACTTACTATTCACAGGTAAAACCCAACATGGATGTAAAACAGCCGGGTTCTGATGTGAAGATGTATTACTGGGGACAGGAGAACAACAACGTGGCTAAACCCATCAAGACTCACGGTGCAGCAGCTATCAGCGCCAATTCCAGACATCCGGAAAGAGCTCTTATGGTGTATGACTTACTCCGCAATGACGAAGAGTGCTACCGTTATATCAACTATGGTGTTGAAGGCACAGACTACGTTGTGACAGAGGACGGTAAACTGGATTATCCAGAAGGATGGGATGAGGCAACTGACAAAGTGGATGCCAATTTCTGGTGCGGACGTAACGACGATCTGGAACTGCAGAATGTCAGTTGGTGGGAAGGCACCCAGGATATGATCGATAATTATGACAAGATTGCATATGATTATGAATTTGAAAATCTGATCATTGACAAAAATGCCATCGAAACACAGCAGGCAGCCATTGCCAATGTATTATCTGAATATCTTCCTCAGCTTGGTTACGGAAAATATGATGATCCGCATAAAGCCATTGACGAAATGAGAGAAAAACTGAAAGCAGCAGGATATGACGATGTAAAAGCGTCAATTCAGAAAGATATTGATGCATTCAGAGGAGAAAAGTGATAAAATCATAATTAGGAAAATTTAGTAAAAACGCATGGGAATACCAATACTGGCACAGCAAAGAGTGCCCGGCATTTGGCATTCCCATTTGCCGTATGAACAATTGAGGTTCAGAAAGGAGTAAAAGTGGAAAAATTCGAAATCAGGGAGGATTTTTATCTGGATGGCAGAAAGGTGAAGATCATCTCCGGGGGAATGCATTATTTCCGTGTGATACCTGAATATTGGAGGGACAGACTGGAAAAATTAAAAGCTTTGGGATGTAATACAGTGGAGACATATATCCCATGGAATTTGCATGAGAAGGAAAAAGGGCAGTATGAATTCAGCGGTATTTTAGATATTACACGTTATGTGAAGACTGCCCAGGAACTGGGACTGATGGTGATCTTAAGACCATCTCCGTATATCTGCGCGGAGTGGGAGTTCGGCGGACTTCCCTATTGGCTTTTAAAAGAGGACGGTATGCGCCTGCGCTGTATGTATGAACCTTACCTGAAACATGTGAGGGAATACTACCAGGAGCTTTTTAAGGTCATTGCACCTCTGCAGTTTACCCAGGGCGGTCCTGTTATCATGATGCAGGTGGAAAATGAATATGGTTATTACGGCGATGACAGGGAGTACCTGGAATACATGAAGAATCTCATGATAGAATGCGGATGTGAGGTTCCCCTTGTAACCTCAGACGGTCCGTGGGGAGATTCTTTTGACTGCGGAAAGATAGACGGTGTCCTGCAGACCGGAAACTTCGGCTCTAAGGGAAAAGAACAGTTTGCGGTTATGCGCGGGAAAATCGGCGATAAACCCCTTATGTGCATGGAATTCTGGGTGGGTTGGTTTGACAACTGGGGCGTGGAATGCCATCAAACGGGAGATTTGGATGAACATGTAAAAGATTTGGATGAAATCCTGTCTGAGGGACATGTGAACATTTATATGTTCGAGGGAGGCACGAATTTTGGCTTTACAAATGGCTCCAATTATTATGATGTGCTGACTCCAGACGTGACCTCCTACGACTATGACGCACTGCTGACTGAGGACGGAAGGATCACACCGAAATACAATGCGTTCCGCCAGGTGATCGGCAAATACGCAGAGATTCCCAAGGTGGAGCTGAGCACAGAGATAAAAAGAAAAGATTACGGAACGCTGAAGGTATCCAAAGAAGCTGGACTTTTTGGAAATCTGAAAAATATAGCCAGGCCGGTTGATTCTGTGTATCCTCAGTCCATGGAAAAACTGGGACAGGGATACGGATACATACTGTATGAAAGCCAGTTGAAATATGAGGGTCCTATTGAAAAGATCCGTCTGTGGGGCGCCAATGACAGAGCAAATCTGTTTGTGGATGAAAAGCCTGTGCTGACACTATATGACAGGGAGCTGCTGACAGAATATGAGTTTACTGAGCCGGTTCAAAAGGGGGATAAAATCTCCATTTTGATGGAAAATATGGGACGCGTAAACTTCGGCCCGGCTTTGGAACAGCAGCGCAAAGGAATAGACAGAAGTGTACAGATCAACGGCCATCAGCACTACCACTGGACAGAGTATTGCCTGCCCATGGAAGATCTGAGCGGCCTGGATTTTCAGGTTCCGGTCAAAGAAGGAGAGCCTGGATTTTATAAGTTTACGTTTGAGGCAGACGAGACAGGGGATACCTTCCTGGATTTTTCCGGATGGGGAAAGGGCTGTGTTCTGGTCAATGGATTTAATATCGGACGTTTTTGGGAGATCGGTCCCCAGAAACGGTTATATATACCGGCACCGCTCTTGAGAAAAGGAGAAAATACCATCCTTATTTTCGAGACGGAGGGAAAAGCGCCGGGCAGCATCACACTCTGCGGTGAACCGGACCTTGGCTGACATTTAGAAGTTTAGGAGGGGCGGCTGAAGAGGATGTATTACGAGATCAACGCGAATATTCTGCCGCAGATCAGATTGGTGGACACAGCGGTACTGGAACCGCCCTATGTGCACAGAAGGCGGCAGCCTGATGAATATATTCTTTATATCATGAAACAGGGAGTGCTGTATCTAAAGGAAGGCCCAAAGGAGTATGAGCTTCGGGAGGGGGACATACTCCTTTTGGATACGGAATTTGTGCATGAGGGGCTGAAGGCTTCAGAGTGCGAGTATTTTTATATCCACTTCCGCCATCCGCAGATATGCAGAAGGGATGAGGCCCCTGGGTTTATGGAAAATCTTCTGGAAATCCGGGGCAGTTGTCTGCAGCAGGACAGTGGTTCCTATAAAAGATACAGGGATGACTGCCTCTGGCTGCCCAAATTCGTCTCCCTTGGAAAAAAGAGCGGCTATCTGCGGGTGCTGCAGTTGATTCAGGAGGCCATGGAGCAGCACAGGAACCAGATGGAAAATTATAAGACAGCCTGTGAATGCAGGTTTATGGAGGCACTGGTGACAATCTCCAGGGAGTCGCTGTCCTCCTGGACAGCCAGGCCCACCCACGGGATTCCGTCCTCTTACCACAGAGTTCATGAGCTGCTGAATTATCTCAATGAAAATTATCACCGGCAGATATCCGGTGCGGGGATCGAGGAGGAATTTTCCTGTAATTTCGATTATCTGAACCGGGTGTTCAAAAAGAATATCGGGAAAACTATTTTCGCCTGCCTCAATGAGATTCGGATACACCGCGCCATGGAACTATTGGCAACCACGTCCATGAAAATATCCGCTGTGGGATACCGGGTAGGATTCAGGGATGACGGGTATTTCTGCAAGGTGTTTAAAAAATATACAGGGATATCGCCGGGGCAGTATGGGACAATGGCAGGAGTGCGGCAGTGTGAGGGAGAGGGCAGAGAGACAGCAGGAGATCACTGATGAAGTGATGTCCTGCTGTTTTTTTTAAGGTGTATATTTTAAGAACCAAAATAATTGTGTCAAATACGTTCCCAATCACTTAAGGGTTTATTGGCAGAGAAATTATATAATCGCCTATAAATGATATTATTGACTTTTTTGTATTGGTATCCAACAATATCTTTTTTAGGCAAAACGGTACTATTGATTGATGATGTTGTATTTATAGAGAAATCAGAAGATGCATTAATGATTGTAGGGCATATTGATAAGATAAACATAGAACTTGCTAAACAAATAAGTATTCTTTTTTTCATTTGAAATCTCCTTTCTCATAAATTGGTAAGTCTTTAAAGTCATTTGGAACCTGTGCTAAATCTTCTGTAGTAAAAAAATATTCTCCGTTAAGATATAAATCGTAGCATTTTCCATTTTTTAAGTAATAAGAGTTGTCTTTTTCTAAATAAAATATATCATCTCCATTCTGGTCGTATTCAGGTAAATTACGCGCTTCAAAAACGAAAGTAAAGGAAAACATAAATAAGCCTGCAAATAAAAAGTCAAGGCTAAATTGAAGAACATTGAAAATTTTATACAGGTTGAAAATTAGGTATCAAAATAAGACCACCACACCAGTGCTGGTCTGAGAATTATAATGATGATTAGGATTCTGGAAGAGATGAAAGATATTCTTTCACTCGTCCGTAATAGATTCTTAGAAACTTGTTGGCACCTGCAGTCATATAGACATAATAAGGCTTGCCTTGTGCCCGTTTCTTATCTATGAACTGATACACAGGATCATCCTGTGGGTGTGTTTTTATTAAGACATCCATTACCTGAAATAAAGTCTTTCTAAGATCAGATGAGCCTCGTTTTGAAGTTGGAACACTTTTTTGTTCATAACTTCCCGATTCATTAACACCGGGATCTACACCGGCAAAAGCAGTAATAGCACCTTTATGGGTAAAACGGGAAACATCACCAATCTCAGCCATCAATTGAGGACCAAGCGAAGCACCAACCCCTTTCATCGCCATAACAATAGGATACTCTGGGAGTTTGGATGCAGTTTCATTCATAAGTGTGCGTAGTGATTCAACGGTTGTAGAAGCACTGTTAAGCTGGTTTACAGCCTGCTTGATAATAAGCTTTGTAATGTCATCCTTAGGAAGTACAGGAACAAGTTCCTTTGCTTTTCCATAGATTTCCTCAGCTTTGGATTGGCTGAAGTTGTACTTCTTACGTTTGCACCAGTTTTGATAATGGTCGATAAAGGCATTCAGAGACATTTTACGGACACAGTCCACATGCCAGTATGTAGATGCAAAATCAACCCATTTCTGGCTGCCGTCACTGCGTGCAGGACTGTCAAAGTAAGTATTAACACCAGGATAGGTTTGGTCAAGGATGCCGATAAGATTATTTTTCATAGCCGTCTTGTGCTTCATGTAAAAGCCGAACTGACGGTTCATGGTTTTGAGCTGATTGCGTAATTCATCCATAACATTATACTGTTTAAGATTTTGCCATTTGTCAAGAGCATATCGGGCAATCTTAACAGCATCCGCTTTATCAGATTTCACTTTACGAAGAGAATCATTATCAAAGTCTTTGATAAGTTTTGGGTTAATGGCACTGACGAAAAGATTTGCCTTTGAAAGCTGATGGGCGAGGACTTCATAATAACGTCCTGTGTGCTCCATCACGATTCGGGACTCCCCTTCAACAGAGTTGATGAGTTCTACAAGTGAATGGATATCACTGGCTGTGTGTTTGATTTCGAAAGGTGCGGAAACAATTTCACCGAAAGGTCGCATGATAGCAACCATACTCTTACCTTTTGAAACATCGATACCTACTGCGTTCATAAATTGTCACTCCTTAAGATTATTGCAATGGATAAATACCAGTTTTACTCATTGCCTATTCAATCTACTGTGGTGTGACGCGAATGCACCTATGGCGATTCAACCTGCATAAAACGAACGCTGCGAATGAGGAGCTGGTTATCAGTCTAATTTACGGACGCGAAGTCCAAGATTGGAAGACGATATACCGATTGCTCCATCATTATACAGCTTAAGCAACAAGATGGATAATTCCTTACTGGCTGTAAGGGATATTAACCATAAACATATTGTAGTAGATTGAAGCTAATGCAATAAATATATTTGACTTTTTTCTATGTTTCCATTTTTTTATATAATTAAATCTTTGCTGAAGATTTTTTTTATTAGACAAATTACATAAGGCATAATAAGAAGTTTGCGCTGTCATCTTTTTTTGACTTTTTTGGGTATATTTTAACGTTTTCAATATACTGCTGGCATAGTCAAATCTATTTTGTGCAGGAACTAAAGTTTCCATTGAATGATCTACATATAATTCCTGAATTTGTTGCAGCAGAGACGGTAATAGAATTGAAACAAATATATTCCACCAGTGAATACAGGAAATAAAATCCATGATAACTTTTATCACCCAGTCCCGATGTTTAATATGTATTAATTCGTGCAGTAAAACACAGTAAAGCTCCGTCTCAGTAAACTCAATGCGGGGCAGTAATATTACCGGATGGAAGAGGCCGAAAGTTGCAGGGGTAGATATTTCTTTCATTTCAATAACTTCAAAATGATAATTTTTACGTTTGAAAATTTTTTGAAATGCTTTTTGATATACCTGGTTTATATTTTGTGATGATGATCTGGGCATTTGAGATATTTTTTTGCTCAAGCGATAATATCCAACCGATTTTTTGATAAATAAAAATGTCCCTACAACAATCCACACAATTATCATTAAATCCAAGACTGAAAAAAAACGATGGTTCTCATAAGCAATCCGGGTGGTAATTATTTTCTGTATTGTAGGTATTATTACTAATGATCCATATGTCTTAGTCAGTCCGGGTTTATATATATCCAGCGGAAAGCATCCTCTCAAAATGGTTAAAATCATCAATATATACACACTTAGAATACCCGCTTTTTGGTAGAGATAGTTCCATCTTAATGCAATATAAATAATGATACTGAGAATGGACATGGATATAGAACACGTTATTAACGCAGGTAACGATAATTCCATATTTTAACTCTCCTTTGATTTAAGATTATCAAATAGTCTTTCCATCTCGTCTATAAACGCAGCGTCTAAATGTTTGCCATTAGCCAGTGTAGAACAGTATTGTAAAATCCCGTCTTGGGGGGTGGAACTTTCAACAATCATACTCATTAATTGTTTTTGTTCTTCATAATCTTCCTGTTGGATTATGGGGATATATCCACGCCCTGTTCTTGTTGCTGTTTTAATAATAGAATCTACCTTAATGTAACCCTTTGAAGTAAGAGTTTTTAAAACCTTTACAACCGTGTTTCTGTTCAATTCCGGATTGGTTTTTAATATGTCAGAAATTACACATGGGTGTCCTATATTCCAGATAGTATACATAACAGCTTCTTCTTTTTCAAAAAGTGATATCATGTTATTCTCCTTTCTATATCAGGATAAGATATATTGTACAAAATGTCAATAGATATATTTGAGATGAATATACAAAGTTCATAAATGTAATTTGAATACATAATATTGATGTTGACAATTTGCTGATAATAAGGTATTGTTAATACATAATTATACGTAATACAGATTTTAATATATCCAGGAAAGAGGGGATTCCAATGTACAGCATATAATATTTTAGAGAATAGATTCATTGATTATCGTCTACGAAAGGAGATAGACATTATGAAGAATCGCGCAAAAAAAATCATAGCAATCGGGTTATTATTTTCAACGATATTTACATGTTCCATCCCCGTATATGCAGGCAAAGAATATTTTGCATTTACAACGAATGCTGTTGATAAAAGGACAGCGCCAGGGAAGAAAAGTGATCTGGAACAGGCAGCATATGTTACTACCACATACCATTCTACGAATAAATCCGTAGCGATCAATGTTGATAACGGCAGTATATATGGTGTAGCAACAGGCAGTTGGTCTTTTTCATCCCCAACGAAAGCAAAGAAATTAGGATATATGGGATATGCCAATATGAAGGATACTTTCTATATTCACTATGATCCCATGGGCGGTGTGGGTACAACCATCAGAGGACAGTATAATCCATGAGTAAGAAGAAGTTAAGTTTAAGAGTTATTATATTATATGCGATTTTGGGAGTGGGACTGATTTCTTGCGGCAGAGAGGAACAACCCTCTTCACTGGATACGGAAAAAGAATCAAAGACAAAAGCCGTACAAGAGTCAGAACGTTCAATTTTTGACTCGTCGGTTACTACATTCACGAGAAAAGAAGAAAACATCAGTATAGATGCTGATGTGGTGATTCCGGATACAGTAAAAGAAAAACCTGTTTATTGTGCTTCAGGAGAACCTCTGCCTTTGAGTGAAATGAGCGAAGAGATGAAAAATGATTTGCTTCCGCCTGATATTTCTCTGAAGTTTGATCATGATGAAAACAGCCCATTCTTCTCTCTGGAAAATTTAGAGGATATAGATCATGCATTTGTTCTTGCTTATAATAATTCCTGTGAATTTATTATAAATTCCGGGTTATATCAGCATTACACTAACTGCATTGTCACAGAAACCTTTGCAGAAGAGTATAATGCAGATTTATATCAGAAAAAAGAAAATCTGGATTTCATGAGCCAGGCAGATGCCGCAGATACTGTCCGCCGGCTGTTTAAAAAGTATGGTATCAATCTGGGTGAAGTGGTAACTGCTTATGTTATGGATCATGAGACCATGCAGCAGGAGGAGGATATAATAGATATCAGCGGAGAAGCAGACCCTTCCCTGAAAAAAGAATCCTGGTCCTCGGCAGATGATACCTATTATTTTTATTTCCGGCAGGAATATAACGGGATTCCTCTTATCTATAATCTTTACGCAGGCCAGGGATTTGAAGACGGTGAGGAGGCCACAGTCATGTTGAATCAATCCGGCATAGTAGGGGCTGGTATTCAAGGATGCTATGCGTGGACACAGACAGATGTAGTGGATTTAATATCACTTGATAAAGCGGCCGACACATTTTTTCAAAACTATAAGGGTCTTGTAGGTACCTCCTATGAGGTAAAACGGATTTCTTTCATGATGGATATAATTCCGGGGAAGGATAACACGGCAGAACTAAGGCCGGTATGGGTCTTTGACACCACAGTTTCAGGTGAGGACTATTCTTTTGAGAGTAAAATGGTTATAGATGCTGTGAATGGTCAGGAATTGACAGTTTAACCGGACTGCTCATTTGGAGGTTGGGGCAGACAGATTTGGCGGCTTTTGCACCCAACCTCTCAGGCACAGAAGAAATATTTAAAAAGTCCGCATTTGCAGTTTGTGTGTATGTATTTGCTGCTATGAAGCCAATAGGCTGTATAATAACAGATTAAAAAAACAGGAGAGTCATATGGGAATTTTTCGTATGGATATGAAGAGGGCTTTTCTAAATAAAAGATTTGTACTGATTGTTCTGGCAGTAGCGATTTTATGGTACGGGAACAGCCGGAGGTTCTTCCTGGAAATGGATGTTTTGGGGATATTCTTTGGAACAGTGGGACGAAGTACAGTTGTATATATTACTATGGCAGTCTGTAATGGATTTTATGGATTGAGCGTATGTGAAGATATGCAGGACCATGAAATCAAAAATATACTGTGCAGGGTTTCACTTCAAAAATATGTGTTATCCAAAGTATCAGTCTGTGTTATTGGAACCATTGCAGTCTATTGTCTGGGAACTTTTTTATATCTGGCTTTTGAATTGACTCAGTATCCTCTGGTGTCAGACAGAGGTCTGGCTGTGGAAAATTTAAAAGAGATTACAACCTTTGGGTTTATGCTTCCTGAGCACACAATGGGATTTATCTTTCTTCAAACGCTGGTGAATGGAATCTGCTGTAGTTGTATGGCGGCAGCATCCTTGGCTTTGTCTGCTTATATACGGGATGGCTTCCTGGTATTGTGCGTACCGCCTGTTTTATTCTTTATACTGATTTTTGTTTCCAATTATATTATAAAATTTTCTGCAGATGTGGAAAGTATGTTTTGGGTGGTCAATACCAGTCAGCCCTGTACCCTGTTCTTTCTGTATATTGCCATATTTGCACTCTGTTCTTATATAGGTTCCTGTATTTTGCTGTATTTTGGGATCAGGAGGTACGAGTATGAAGCATAGACATCGTATTCTGCGGATAACCAGATATCAGTTAGTACAATTGATCCGCAATCCCAGACTGTATATGATCGTTATTTGTAATTTTATATTTTTGAGTACACTGATGTCTTCCCTCCGCGCATTTTTGGAAATGCATCAGTTGAAGGCAACTCCTTTTTTATTCAGTTTTTTATTTATTCATCCATCGGTTATTTTCTGTTTTCTGGCAGGGGTGGCTCTGTTGTTCAGCAACGCACCGTTTTTTAACCGCTCCCAAATGTATTTGACCATAAGAACCGGAAAAATTGTATGGGCAGTGGGACAGATATGTTATATTATTTTGGGCAGTGTGTTATATTTTCTTATGCTTTATCTTATGAGTTTGATTTTTCTGTTTCCCCACATATCATTCAGAAATGAGTGGGGCAATGTTTGGAATACACTGGCACGGACAGATGCGGGACTTAACAGTGGAATCCCTTTGCAGGTGCCTGTAGATATTTTGAATCAGTTTAAGCCTCTGGAGGCCCTGGGTTGGACCTGTATGATGGGAATTTTAAATGCGGTTCTGATTGGTTTGGTGTTGTTTTTCTGCAACCTGTTCCTGAAACGTGAGGTGGGGATCGCGGCCGCAATGCTGGTGATCCTGGCTCCTTACCGCCTTTCTTTTATGCCAACCCCCATTCATTATCTGGCAACCGCGGCCTGGCTGGATCCCTCGTATCTGTTTTACAGTCCCACTTACAGAGGCCCTGACGCCATACAGCAAATCCTTATTTTGAGTGTTTTGATCACCATATTGTTCCTGGGATGTATATACGGTATCCTGCACAAAGATCTCCCGGAGGTTGAAGAATGAACCATACCATAGAAGTGAAAAATGTTTACAAATCATTTGAAAATATTGAGGTTCTGCATGACGTCAGCTTGCAGGCGGATAAGGGGAGTATTTGCGGAATCATAGGAAGAAATGGCTCCGGGAAGACAGTGCTTTTTAAATGTATCTGTGGTTTTCTGCAGATAGACAGGGGTGAGATACAGATAGAAGGAAAGGCTGTGGGAAGGGACAAAAGTACCCTGTCGAATCTGGGGATCATCATAGAATCACCCGGATTTTTGAGGCATTACAGCGGTTACAAAAACCTGGAATTTTTAATGGGACTAAACGGTAAGCCTGACAGGGAAAAGATAAATGATGTCTTAGACCTGGTGGGCCTTGCGGAGCAAAAGAATAAAAAAGTGGGAAAATATTCTATGGGAATGCGCCAGAGACTGGGGATTGCCCAGGCAATTATGGAGGATCAGAATATATTGATCCTGGACGAACCGATGAACGGCCTGGACAATCAAGGAGTAGAGGATATGAGGCAGTTACTGCTCAAATTAAAAGAAAAGGGAAACACGATCCTGCTGGCAAGCCATAACCAGGAGGATATCAGGCAGTTGTGCGACTCCGTATATGAGATGGATTTGGGCCGCATACAGAGAAAATAAGATAGCTGGCAGAATAGCTTTTTCAGGCATGGACCGCGACTGTTTTCGTGGTCCATTTTCTTGATCTCCAGCGTATCAGATATGCGGTGCCTCTGAAGAATTCATCCATGGCAAAGGCAATCCAGCACCCCGTCAGTCCAAGTCCCATGTGGATTCCCAGAATGTAGGAAAATAGAATGCTCATGGTCCAGCAGGATATCATGGATACGGCCATGGGATAGACCACATCGCCGGCACCCCGCAGGGAATTCTCCTCCACATGGTTGAATCCTCTGCCTATTTCCACCAGTATATCAATAAGCATCAGATGTCTGCCCATGGAAATGATCTGTGGGTCTGTGGTAAAGCATCCAAGCAGTGGTTCTGCCAGCAAAAAGATCAAAAAGGACAGCATTACATTGGCGCTTATGGTCAGCTTCAGGTTCTGCAGATTCAGACGGTAGGCCTGTTCATATTTCCCGGCTCCGGCAAGCCATCCGATCATCAGGGAGGTGGACAGGCCAAGGCTCATGCCGAATACATATACATAAAAGACAATGTTGGACACATAGATTTTGGTGGAAATGGCAGCAACCCCTAAAATGGCAATGATGGAGGTGGAGACCACCTGAGAGAGGTTGTAGGAGATGCTGCTGATCCCTCCCGGAATTCCCACCTTCAGCATGGTCACGGCGACCTTCAGGGAGGCGAAGTTTTTTTGCCTGAAATGCAGCCCAAGGGGGATTTTCCGCAGGAAGGCAAGGATCAGGAGCAGTCCGAAAAGCTGACTGCACACATAGGCTGCGGCAATACCGGATACCCCTGAGACGGGAAGTTCTATGGGTCGAAAGATGACCAGATAAGCCAGTGCTGCATTCATGCCATTCATAGTAAGTGAGACACAGACCGATATCTTTGGCTTGCCATAGCTTCTGAAAATGCCGGAGATACTGGAGGTTACTGCCTGGAAAAAGGAAAACTGCACTGCGATCCGGAAATAGGTGACGGCATAGTCTAAAACCTGTCCCTGCAGATGCATAAGGCCCAAAAGCGGCCTTGCGGCAAGGGAGAGACAGGTGCCCAGGATCAGGCTCAGGGAACCGCACAGGATAATGGAAGTAAGGGCTGCGTCAGAAGCTTTTTCCGTATTTTCCGCGCCCAGATTGTGATTGATCACAATGGAAGAGCCTGTGCTGATCACAGTATAAAATGTGAGTATCATTCCCAGAAGCTGGGTGGCAGAGCCTACGGCAGCCACCGCGTCATCTGAGTAATGGGCGAGCATCAGGGTATTGATAGTACCCATCATGTTGAGCAGCAGCATTTCCGTAAAAAAGGGAACGAAAATGCGGGACAGGGTCATAGTGCCCTGCGGTGTTTTCATAATGCTGAGTGTCTTGTCATAATGAAAGAATTTCATGGAATTTCCTTTCTGTCGGCCTGCTTCTGTTTGACCGTAAGTACCGGAGCAAGCTTGTCTGAACTCCTGTTTTCTCTATGTTATTTTAAGGAGGAAAGAGTCAGGACCGCCGTTTTTATATTTGCCTCCGCATCACCGGAAACAGTGACAGTCATTTCTTTTTCTTCATCTATATGGTTTACATAAATCAATAATCTGCCGTGATATGCCCGTCTGAAAGCGGCGCTGTAATCTGTCACATCTGTCAGATCTCCATTTTCCAAACCCAGTATTTGGCCGTTTTCCGTTTCCACATGCAAAAGTGAGCAGTCAGATAAAACAGGATTTCCCCAGGTGTCTTTCATGAGCACCTCAATCTGACGGAAAGTTGTTTTTGCGGCTGAGGGAAGGATATCCTCATAACAACGCAGGGATATCCGGCAGGCTGTGTCTGTGGTAGTCAGGGTATGGGAAACTTCGGTACCGTCCGAGGCTTTTCCAAGGGCTTTCAGCGTACCGGGAATATAGTCGGTGGTGATCATAACAGCGTCGCAGGCAGGGGGCTTTTGATAGGTGCCCAGACATTCGTCATTCAGCCATAGCTCCACCTGAGGCAGATTCGTATAACATTTCACAAGGACTTTTTCTTTTTCCGGGTAATTCCAGGTATCAGATACGGGAGTCCATTCCCCCTGGTCTGTGTCCAAGCGGGCTGTGGACAGATGTACCATAGGTTTGGCAGACCACAGACTCTGCCTGCGGTAATAACCCGGCTTTTCAAATCCCGCAAGAGTCAGAAGTCCGGCACCAGAGCCGTGGATGGGCCAGCCTTTTGCCTCTCCCAGATAATCGATCCCGGTCCAGAGAAACTGCCCTGAGATATAGGGATTTTTTGTCACAGCCTCCCACGCTTCCAGGCTGTGTCCGTTCTCGCTGCCGATGAAAGGCTTATCAGGAAATCTGCGGTGGCTTTCCTCGTATAGATGTTCCTTGTAGTTGTATCCTGCCACATCCAGGGAATCCAGAAATCCCAGCCGGGAGGACAGTTCAGGAAAGGCAGCCGCCAGGGTGACAGGACGTGTCTTATCACTTTCTTTTACGATCTTGGTAAGTCTTTCGGCCAGTACAGCAAGGCGTCCGGCATCCGGCCTTTTGGGGTTATACTGCCGTTCCTCTGCCGGTTTATCCGCGTCGTTATTGCCGGTCATGGTGGTAAAAGAGGCGTGGCAGTAAGGATCATTGGGGTAGTCGATCTCGTTGCCGATACTCCACATGATAATGGAAGGATGGCAGCGGTCCCGGCGTACCAGGTCTGTCAGGTCTTCTCTGTGCCACCTGGGAAAATCCAGATAGTACCCCTGATGCTTTGGCGGATACACATTATGTCCTGTACTCCACTTGTTTTTCGGTCCCTCCCACTCGTCGAAAGCCTCGTCTATGACAAGAAATCCCATGGAATCACATAAGTCATAAAGCTCCGGCATATGGGGATTGTGGCTCATGCGGATGGCGTTACATCCCATATCCTTCAGCTTTTTCAGACGTCTTTCCCACACAGGAACAGGAACGGCAGCGCCCAGGCAGCCGGCGTCGTGGTGAACACAAACGCCTTTTATCAGCATATTTTTGTCATTCAGGTAAAAGCCTGTATCTGCATCAAAACAGATACTCCGGATACCCACCCTGCGGCTGTCAACTCTGTAGGCTACAGCGTGGCAGGCTTGGCCGGAAACACTGTCAGCAGGGCAGATCCAGGTTTCCAGAGTATATAGATCCGGTGAATCAGGAGACCACAGGACGGGAGAAAGAACCTCACCTGCGACTTTAGCCCTGCATGCGGCACCGGCAGGGATACGCATATTTACAGAGGCTTCAGCCTGTATCCTGTTCTCCGTATAAGAGGATGTGTGGGAGTTTTCAGGTGGTGTCTCATGGGCTGGAAAATTGCAGTTTTCAATATTACTTTTTGTGTTTTCTGTCTTGATCAGTCTGAATTTAGCTGTAACCTGTACCTCCTCCAGTGTGTCATTTTTTATTTCACAGGAGGCGCAAAAAGCAGCTTTTTGAGAAGAGACCTCGGGGGTTTCAAAGGCCATGCTCCAGGGAACCATGTGCACGGGTTCCTGAACGATGAGCTGTACTTTTCTGGTGATACCGGAACCGGTGAACCAGCGGGAATCCGCAATATCCCTGTGGTCTGCGCAGACACAGATGATATTCTCCCGGTCAAAGCTGAACTGCTCTGTAATATCATAAGTAAAGGAAATATATCCGTTGGGCCTGTTTCCCAGGTAATAGCTGTTGCACCATACGCGGCTGTTCTTGTACACGCCATCGAAGGCCAGATACAGACGTTTGCCTTTCCAGGATTCATGGGGAGTGATACGGAAACGATACCATCCGATCCCCCCGGCCAGATACCCGGTGCCGCTGGAATATTCTCTGGAGAAAGGCAGGGTTACAGACCAATCATGGGGAAGGGAAACACTTTCCCAGTCTGAATCGTCGTACCATGCCTGCCAGGCATCCGGGCAGTCACCCAGGTGAAATCTACAGTTTTTATTTATGGGATAATGTGTTGTATTCATATAGAAATACCTCCTGATCTATGCTTTTGGGGAACTGTTCAGTCCCCACACGGTGTTATACTTTTGGTTTTGTTTTTCTGCTAAAACATATTATAGGGAACCTGCCGGGGAAAACAATGGAATTAAGAGAGACTTATTGTAAATCAGCGACTTTTTTGCGGAAAGCCATTGTGAAAATACGTGGGTTGTAGTAAAATGAAATAAATTTGAAACCGATTTCACAAAATGAAAAGATAGTGCGGATGAGGAGGAAAAAGCTGCATGGAGAATAGAAAAAAAGGTTATTTATTTGTACATTTTACAGGGGAATCCCCCGAGGGAGAGCAGGTGTATTATGCGCTTAGCAGGGATGGACTGCACTGGCAGGATCTAAACGGCCAAAAGCCGGTGATCCGCTGGAAAGCCGGGGAAAAGGGAGTCAGGGATCCGTTTATAGTAAGATCTGTCATAGACGGGAAATTTTATATCATTGCAACGGACTTAAGGATAGCAAACGGCAAAGGTTGGACCGCGGCACAGATGGAGGGAAGTACAAAAATCGTGATCTGGTGTTCCACGGACCTGGTAAACTGGTCAGAACCCTGGACATTCGAGACAGGGGTCCCCGGGGCAGGCTGCGCGTGGGCGCCGGAGGCAGTATATGACCCGGAGAAGGAAGCATATCTTGTGTTCTGGGCCTCCATGACAAAGGAGACAGGTGATACCGCGCACAAACAGAGGATTTACAGCGCCTATACAAGAGATTTTAAAGAGTTCACAGCACCGGGAAAATACATTGAGAGGGAACATCATGTGATAGATACCACTATAGTGGAGGTGGCTGGTGTTTTCTACCGTTTTTCCAAGGACGAGACAACTAAAAAGGTACGCATGGACAGAGGCACAAGTCTTCAGGGAGAATTTACGGAGATGGATGCGGAGACATTAAATACTTTGATGGGAGTGGAAGGACCGGCAGCATTCCCCATAGGAGAAGAGGGAGAATGGTGTCTTATGGTGGATCGGTTTGCGGAAGGGCTTGGGTATCTTCCCCTTATCTGCACAAGCCTGGAAAAAGGCGACTTTAAAGTGGCAGAACCCGGAGATTACCATATGGGAGATGTCTGCAAGCGCCATGGTTCTGTGCTGGTTCTGAAGGAAGAGGAATATGAGCGCCTGCAAACCTGTTTTGGCAACAAGATATCAGAGTGACAGGTTACTGGTACTTCATGCCAGACAGTATGCCTGGCAGCGCACAGACACAGATTTGAAAGAGGGTAATTATTTGCCCGGCTGAAGGTTACAGGAAAGGAAGAATATAATATGCAGGTAAAGATAAATACAAGAGCGGAAAAGGCAGATATGCAGGACCTGTTCGGTATCTTTTTTGAGGATTTAAACCATGCGGCAGACGGAGGATTATACGCGGAACTGATCCGCAATCGGGCATTTGAATTTTGCTCTGTGGACAACCCGGACTATCACGGACTGACTGCCTGGGAGAAGATTGAAAAGGGAGGAAAGACCGAGCTTCATGTGGAAAAAGAACATGGTCTTTTCCCTGAAAATCCTCACTATCTGGTGATGGAAATACTGGAAGAGGGGGAGGATATCGGTGTGTGTAACCATGGATTTGGTCCGGGTATCTTCTATGAAAAAGGGGCATACTATGACTTTTCCTGCTATGCCAGAAAGGAGCGGGGAGACTGTGACAAGCTGGTGGTATCCCTGCGTTCCGGGACAGGGGAGATATACACTTCCCAGACCATTGATATTACGGAAAAATGGGAAAAATACCAGCTCACGTTCCAAGTTCCTTGTGATGACAGACAGGGAAGACTTGCTGTGACTGCAAAGGGCAGCGGGTGTGTTGAACTTGATTTTGTTTCCCTGTTTCCGGTACATACATATAAGAACAGAAAGAACGGCCTGCGCAGGGATCTGGCGCAGCTTTTGGAAGAAATGCATCCCAGATTTTTGCGTTTTCCGGGAGGATGTTTGGTACACGGCGGTTCCCTTCACGCCGGAGACAGGGATAGTCTGTACCGGTGGAAAAACACCATCGGTCCTGTGGAAAACCGCCCCGCCTGCAGAAATAATTGGGGATATAATCAGACTATGGGGCTGGGATATTATGAGTATTTTCTGCTATGCGAGGATTTGGGAGCGAAGCCTGTCCCGGTGCTTCCGGGAGGCTATGATCCCCACACCCATGAGGCGGCTGTGGGAGATGAACTGAAAGATTACGTTCAGGACGCACTGGACCTCATTGAATTTGCCAATGGAGACGCGGAGTCATACTGGGGCAGCAGACGTGCGGCTATGGGGCATCCAGAACCCTTTCATATGGAATACATAGGTATCGGGAATGAGGAAGTGGGAGAACCGTTTTTTGAGCGGTATCCTCTTTTCCACCGGGCAGTGAGGGAGAAATATCCTGAGATTAAGATAATCGGGACCAGTGGTCCGTTCGCCGCGGGAAAGGAATATGACAGAGGATGGCAGTCCGCAAGGGAGGAAGGGGCAGACCTGGTGGATGAACATTATTATCAGTCGCCGGAGTGGTTTATTGCTGAGCACCACCGCTATGACGCGTTTTGGGATAACGGTCCCAAGGTATTTTTAGGAGAGTATGCTTCTCAGGATAATACCTGGTTTAATGCATTGGCCGAGGCATCCTACATGGTGGGGATGCAGAACGCTGCCCATGCGGTAAAGCTGGCATGTTACGCACCGCTTTTCTGTCACGTACATTATGAAAACTGGAGACCGGATATGATATGGTTTGACAACTGCGCGGCAGTGCCCACGCCCAGTTATCATGTACAGAAGCTCTTCATGAACCACCACGGGGATGCGGTTCTTAAGCAGGAGATATCTGGGAAAGGCTCTTCTGTAATGATGAGCCGGTATCCTGACAGTCTTCCGGGTGATATTGTTCTGGAGGCCAATGAATCACAGGTGGCATTTGAAAATATTGTGATCACAGAGGAGGACACAGGGAAGAAGTATACCTGTCAGAAAACCGTGCTGAGTCCGGAATGTTCCAGAAAAAGAATTGCAACCGTTGACAGCCAAAATTATACCATCCGTCTCAACGCCAGGGAGCTGAGCGGCAAAAAGGGATTTACGGTCAGCTTCGGGCAGCAGGATGAGAAGAACCGTCTGTTTTGGAGACTTGGCGGATGGGCCAATGAAGACTCTATAATCGGAGAGGATATAGACGGCAGGAATTCCTGTCTGATCCAGCGCACACGAAGCGTAGAAGCCGGAAGGAATTACGACCTGGAGCTCCGTGTTCGGGGAAGAAGAGTGGAGACCTATGTGGACGGCGCGGCAGAGCTGGAGACAGAGGTGCGACCTGTTGCCGCGGAACCGGTGTATATCACCAGCAGCCTGGAAAGGGAAACAGGTGATATTATTGTAAAGATAGTGAATGTCCTGCCCCGAGAAGAGAACGTGCAGATCTGTCTGGAGGGTGAGGAAGGCAGCCGCTTTACAGGGCATATATACCGGATGGAAGGGTTTGACAGGGATGACAGAAATACCTTTAAACACCCTGATCTGGTGAGACCGGATGTGGCGGATATTGAATTTGACAGTTCTGTATTTGAGGTTGACATAAAACCGGAATCCCTGTGTATATTAAGACTTTGCCGCAGACAGAACCCTGTACTTCACGGACTTTATGCAGACCCGGATATGCTGAAATATAAAGATACCTATTATCTCTATCCAACAACAGACGGTTTTGCGAACTGGTCCGGAACACAGTTTCATGCTTTCTCATCCGAGAATCTGAGAGAATGGAAAGATGAGGGGGTCATTTTGGATACGGCCTCTGAGCAGGTTCCATGGTCTGTAGGCTCGGCATGGGCGCCCGCTGTCTTTGAGAGGGACGGGCAGTTTTACTTTTATTTCTGTGCGAAAAGGCCGGATGGAGTGTCCTGTATCGGCGCTGCGGTCAGCAGTTCTCCTGCATCCGGATACCGGGCACAGCCAAAGCCTCTGCTGACACCCGAAATGGTACAGGCAGCAGGAGTAAAGATGAGCCAGGTGATAGACCCATCCATCTACGAGGAGGATGGGCAGGTGTACATGTTGTTTGGAAACGGCAGTCCTGCTGTTGTGAAATTAAGTGAAGACCTGCTTCATATCTGCCCGGAAACCATGAAAAATCTGGAAGGGGCAGAGGATTTCAGAGAGGCTGTAACCGTATTAAAAAGAGAAGGAATATATCATTTTACCTGGTCATGTGATGATACAGGAAGTGAGGATTACCATGTGAATTACGGTATTTCCCACAGCCTGTATGGACCGGTGAAATACCTGTATCCGGTACTGGAAAAAAGGCCGGGAGCCGGTGTTCTGGGGACAGGCCATCACTGCATTCTCAGGGAGCCGCAGGAGGATATTTATTATATGGCATATCACCGTTTTGCCACCCCTGTAAGGGAATATCCTGAGGGCAGAGGCTGTCACCGTGAGACATGTATTGACCGGGTGGAGTTCGGAACGGACGGCAGAATGAAGCCGGTACAGGTACAGCCGTAGAGCTTAGTTATAAGATGAGAAGAGATCAGCCGTGCTTTGGCAGGAGGGTATTGCGGGCACAGGCTGTATGCAGATATGGAGGACACAGAGTAATGCAGAATTTTTTATCGGAATCAGATCATAAATGGCTGGAGGAGACTTTTGCGAAATTTGACCTAAAGATGGAAAAGGAATGTGAAAGACTGGGAGATAAAATTCCCTATATTCCACAGAACGGACACTATGAGGAGGATTGGGGTGACAGGGATATTGCCTGGTGGACCAACGGTTTCTGGGGTGGTATCCTGTGGCAGATGTATCACGCCACCGGGAAAGAAGTCTACCGCCAAAAGGCTGAAAATGTGGAGCGTCGGCTGGATCGGTCCATGGAAGAATATGAGGGGCTTTATCACGATGTGGGATTTATGTGGATGCACACAGCAGTGGCAGATTACAGGCTCACAGGGAATCGTGCATCCTATGTCAGAGGGCAGCACGCGGCCAATCTGCTGGCAGGAAGGTTCAATGTGCTGGGCAATTTTATCCGGGCCTGGAATGATGATAAGACAGGATGGATGATCATAGACTGCCTGATGAATCTGTCCCTTCTCTACTGGGCTTCTGAGGAGTCAGGGGACCCGCGGTTTGAAGCTGTTGCCAGAAGGCATGCGGACACAGCTATGGAGAAAATACTGCGCCCGGACGGTTCCTGTAATCACATAGCCATACTGGACCCGCTGACAGGAGAGCTTTTGGACGCACCGGCAGGGCAGGGATACGGGGAAGGCTCATCCTGGTCCAGAGGCCAGTCCTGGGCAGTCTATGGATTTGCCATCAGCTACGCCCACACCAAAGAACAGAAATATCTGGATGCAGCAAAGCAGACAGCCCACTATTTTATCTCCAATGTCTCCCTTACGGATTACCTTCCTCTGTGCGATTTCAGAGCGCCGGAGGAACCGCTGTATTACGATTCCACAGCAGGCGCCTGTGCAGCCTGCGGCCTCCTGGAGATCGCAAAACATGTGCCGGAAAATGAAAAATTCCTGTACGAAAAAAGCGCTCTGCGCATTCTGCAGGCAATGGAGAAACATTTCTGTAACTGGAATCCTGAGGAGGACGGAGTCCTGGGCATGGGAAAAGTAGCGTATCACGATGAGGGAGAGAACCGTCAGGTTCCTATTATTTATGGGGACTATTTCTTTATCGAGGCAGTTCTGAGACTGATGGAAAAAGATTTCTGGATCTGGTAGGGGGAGAGCCATGGGAGAGAAAAAGCTGAACACAAGACAGGATTTTGAAAATTTGATGCTGGACATTTTAAATCCGCTGAAACCGTATTACAGTACAAAAAAGGCGCGCCTGACCATTGGCTGCACCAGTGCCCATTACCCGGATGAGAGTGCCTGGATGGAGGGATTTTCCCGTCCGCTCTGGGGACTGGCAGCTTTCTGGGCAGGGGGCGGAAGGGATGATGCATTTGAAAACATATACAGAGAGGGGCTTGTGTCAGGCACAGACCCTGCGTCTTCGGAATACTGGGGAAAATGTGAGGATTATGACCAGAAGCTGGTTGAAATGGCTGCCATTGCCTTTGCCATTTTGTTTGCAGGTGAGAAAATCTGGGAGCCTCTGACAGAAAAAGAGAAAAAACAGGTAAGTGCATGGCTCTGGGAGATCAACCGTAATAAATGCTGTGACTGTAACTGGCGTTTCTTTCATATTTTGGTGAATACGGCACTTAGAAAAGCCGGAATGCCGTATGATGATAAGGGAATGGAGGAAAGCCTGGAGTTTATTGAATCCTGTTATATTGGCGGAGGATGGTATCTGGACGGAGAGAACGGACAGGCGGATTATTATATTCCTTTTGCCATGGAGTTCTACGGAATTATATACGCAATGGTCATGAAGGAGGAAGAACCAGAGCGGTGCAGGCGTTACCTGGAACGGGCAGAGGCGTTTGGAAAGGACTTTGTATACTGGTTTGCTGAGGACGGCAGCGCTCTTCCCTATGGGAGATCTCTGACTTACCGTTTTGCGCAGGCAGCTTTTTATTCCGCGTGTATCATGGCACATATTGAGCCGCTTCCGCTGCCGGTAATGAAGGGAATTCTTGTCCGCCATCTGGAATACTGGATGAAACAGCCCATTTTTGACCATACAGGCCTGCTGACGATCGGGTACTGTTATCCTAATCTGCAGATGACAGAGAGCTATAACTCTCCGCAGTCGCCTTATTGGGCTATGAAGACCTTTGCCTGTCTTGCCCTCCCTGAAGATGACCCTTTCTGGGTCTGTGAGGCGGCGCCGCTTCCGGAACTGGAAGAGGAAAAGTATCTGGAGAAGGCTGACATGATCATACAGAGAAGAGCGGACGGCAATGTTGTGGCTCTTCCCGGAGGACGGACCTTTGGGCATGTGCATGGTCATACAGAGGAAAAATACGCAAAGTTTGCTTACTCTGCCAAATACGGATTCAGTGTCATGCGCTCCCCGGTAAATTTCCAGGAGGCAGCGTCGGACAGTGTGCTGTCCTTTGAAGTGCTGGGGCATATATTTATCCGGGGGCAGGCAGAGAGCTATGAGGTGACAAAAGAACATGTGGTGTCCGTCTGGTCACCGCTTCCGGGGATTCGTGTGCGGTCCAAGATCATTCCTACCCGTGAGGGGCATAAAAGGATACATGAGATTGAGAGTAAATATGAGTGTATCGCGTATGATGCCGGTTTTGCCCTGCCTGTGGGAGATGCGGACGGATGCCGGGTGCGCTGCCTTCAGGGAGGGGGAGAGCCTATGATGGTCAAGCCGGACCCGAATACGAATTTGATCCACAGTAAAACGGTGATCCCTGTTGTGAGATATGAGATAGGGGAAGGGAAAAGTGTAATTGAGACGGAAGTATTATACTGAGTTATGATGCTCAACAATAATAGCTGGAAAAAGAAAAGGGGGCTTTCGTTATTTCTGCCAATGAAGTATAAATTGAAATGGCTATTCCCAATGCTGAGGTGCAGTATATTTATAAAAATACGATACTCTCCTGGTTTGACCGGAAAATACGGGACACGGATCTGAGCCAATTGTATGAGGCCATTGAGAATGGAGGCTTTTGAGGAACAGAAATATGACGCAGAACTTCGCAATGAGGGTTATACCAATATTTTAAAATATGGCATTTGCTTTTATAAAAAAGAGTGTATGGTGCGTATGTAAAAACGAGGCTGCAGCTAAAACGGAAAATCAGTTTTGGCTGCAGCCCAATTTTTTATATGTGACAGTTCAGACAAACTGAACTGTTATACCTATTCCGCTATTTTCACCGGAACACCTGATACAACACACAACCATGTTCCGGCAGTACAGCGCAGATTTCCCGTTTCTCACTGCGGAATGAAGTTCCATCCCACAAATCTATAAGAGTGACATTTCCGTCAAATTCTTTTCCCAGTTCATCCAGAGCAACGCGGATTGAAGCAGTCTCATCACTTAAATTAAACAGTGCGGTATAGAAAGTCCCTTCTTTTTCATCACAGGCAGTCCACACGGCTTTCTCCTTATCCAGGCAGATCTGTCTGGGACGGCAGGATGGGGGCAGCAGCGCCAGCACTTTGCGGTTGGTGAGCAGGGACAGTGTCCAGTCATCCAACTTTGTCATCTCCGCGCCCAGCATAAGCGGGGAACCAAACAGGCACCAGAGTGTCATCATAGTACGCTGTTCCTCTTTTGTGAATCTTGTCATGCGCTCATCCCCAAAGCCTTTACCGATCCATCCCAGAGGAAGCATGTCGCAGTCGGGATAACATCCTTCCGAGACTTGTGTCTGCCACAGCTCACAGCGGCGGAACATGTCCTTTAAATATTTCCATTCATCCCAGAAATCATCGGTAATGCGCCACATATTGGCATACTTTTCATAATGCCAGGCTCTGTCAATGAGGGCAGGTCCAGGTGAAAGAGAGAATACAATGGGGCGTCCGCAGCGCTTGATCGCGTTTGCAAGCATCTCCACCTCGTGAGCGGCATTATACTGGTTTTCCCGGTGAGGGCTTTGGTTGCAGGTATTGCAGATGTCATCGCATTTGATGAAATCTACACCCCAGGACGCGTATAATTCCAGCAGAGAATCATAGTAAGCCTGTCCGGCAGGTGTATTGTTCAGGCCATACATATCCGGATTCCAGGGGCAGATGGAGTATGGGTTGGCAGCTATGTCAGCGGTCACATCACAGTCCTTTATTTTCATATGGTTCTGAGCCGCTATACGGGGAATTCCGCGCATGATGTGAATACCGAATTTCAGACCAAGACTGTGCACATGATCAGCCAATGGACCAAAGCCCTTTTGACCGGCGGAAGAAGGAAAACGCTCCGGGTCAGGCAGCAGGCGGGAATATTCGTCCATCTCCAGTTCAGAGAAGGGGATATACTGGAACTGCTTTCTCATAGATCCGGCTTTATGGGCATACCACTGGATATCCACAACGATATATTCCCAGCCGAATTCCTTCAAATGCGCTGCCATATAGTCAGCGTTGGCCTTTACCTGTTCCTCATTGACTGTTGTGTCATAATAGTCATAACTGTTCCAGCCCATAGGCGGAACCTTGGCAAAACTGTTTTTATTCATAAGAACCTCCTGATATATTGGAAAACAGGGTAGAATTTTGACTTCTATTGTTTTCTTTGACTTATCCTGTAACAGTAATTATAATAAGATTGTGTGAAAAACAAAAGAATAGAAATTTGATATGAAGAGGTAAATTTTTGATGGAGTACAAGAGGGGCGTATTCGGCGTCTTGAATCAGGATGACATGGAGCCCCAGCCGCTTATCCTGCTGGACGGCGGTGTGGAGCGCCGGTGCGGGGAGACGTATGATTTTTCCAATGACAGGAGGCCTGGGTATGAAGGTTTTCTCTTTCAGTATACGCTTTCCGGGGAAGGGATATTTGAGAGGAATAAAAAAAGATACAGAGTGACGCGCGGTCAGGGATTTCTGATCCGGTTTCCCGAAGAAAGCAGATATTATCTGGAAAGAGACAGGAATGAACCATGGGAATTTCTCTATCTGCATTTCTGTGGGACCGCAGCACTGCCTTTTGTAAAAAAGATAAGAGATATCAGCCCGGATATTCTGGATCTGGATGAAAACAGCCCTCCTGTGCGCATGGCTCTTAGTCTGCAGAAACGTCTGACAAACGGGGAGCGGCTTCAAAAATACGAGGGCGGAGAGTTCCTCTACCGTTTTCTCTGCGCTGTCTTGAGGGAGACGGAACACCCGGCGGCACAGAAAAAGAGTTCCTCTGTCAAGAAGGCAGCAGAAATCATGGAGGAAGAATACCGGGGGCTGGCCGGAATAGAGGAGCTGGCAGCCAGACTGGACCTATCGCCGGAACATCTGTCAAGAGCATTTAAAGAGGAGATGGGAACAGCGCCCCTGTCCTATCTGACAGGACTCCGTCTGCAGTCAGCCATGAATGATCTGTTGGGTACGGAGCAAAGCATTGATTGTATCGCAAGAGCAAATGGCTTTTCCAATGGGAATTACTTTGCGAAGATATTCAGGAAACATGTGGGGATAAGCCCGGGCTGCTACAGAAAGAGTAATGGAATTGGCAAATACAGCGGGAAAGGAATGGGAGAATGAAAAAAATGGGAATTATATTCGGCAGTTTGATCTTTGTGCTGGCTGCTGTGCTGGCAGTTCTGGCAGTGACAGGCACACAGAAAAGCAGATCGCTCCAGCAGGAGATGAAGCGTATGGACAGACAGATAAGCAAAATGCAGAAATCTTCAGAGTCCCTGGAAAAGGAGCTGGAGGAATTAAAGAAAGAAGCCGAAAAGCAGGCATTGGAGGAAAAAGCGGAGCAGAATGGAGAAACGACAGGGGACGTCCAAGATGCCGGATCAGCAGGAGACGGTCAGGATGCAGATACATCCACTGCGCAAAATACAGAATCAAAGAGTAACGGAAGAAAAGTAGCTGTGGATCCCGGACATCAGGGGCCAGGAGCGGATACAGGAGGAACGGAACCCCTTGGCCCAGGCTCTGAGGAGATGAAAGATAAGTTTGCATCCGGTACGCAGGGAGTCTACACAGGTGTCCCTGAATATGAGCTGACGCTCAATATTTCCATGCAGCTTCAGGCAGAGTTAAAAAGCCGGGGATATGAGGTCATTATGACAAGAGAGGACAACGACACAGCCGTCAGCAACGTAGAACGCGCTCAGATCGCGGCAGAGAACGGTGCTGAGATCCTTGTGAGAATCCATGCGGACGGCAGTGAGGACAACAGCGCAAACGGAGCCATGACCATGATCCCCTCTGCAGAGAATCCCTATGTGGGCCAGCTTCACCAGGAAAGCAGCAGACTGGGGGAGGAAATCATTAATGCCTACTGTCAGGCAACGGGAATCAAGAATAATGGCGTAAGGCTCTATGACAACATGACCGGCATCAACTGGAGTACAGTCCCGGTCACTATTTTGGAGATGGGCTTTATGACCAACCAGAATGATGACCAGAAAATGCAGGACCCTGATATGCAGAAAAATATGGTACAGGGAATTGCCGACGGCATAGATGCGTATTTCAATCTGTAACGGCAGTCTGCCGCAAAGGGCTGTCATGGCCCGAGCTATGGGAATTCCGAAATTGTGATGGGGACATTTTAAATTGTTTCTTAAATGCTTTGCTCAGATGAAACTCATCATAAAATCCGAAGTTGACGGCAGCCTCATGAAGAGTGGAATCCGGCTGGTGTATCAGAAAATGCCGCACCATCTCCAGTTTGGTTTCCATCTGATAGGCGTAAAACGTCTTTTGGCAGACTTTCAGAAAGCGGTTGTTAAGCGTACGGGCACAGATAAAATGAGCGTCTGCCATTTCCCCGGCAGTGTAAAAGATCTGGGGATTTGATTGTATCTGACGGCAGATATCCTCCACTAAAGGATCGGAGGGCTGCTTATCCCTCGGGGAAGTCTGCAGTTGTGCTATTTCACATAAGAGCAGATTAAAGAGCAGGGAGAGGCGGCAGAGCTTTTCCGGGCTGTCTGACCAAAAGGCGGAGATAAGCTCTTCAAAATACCTGCGGATATGTGGAGCATGCCGGCAGTGCAGCAGGGTATGGCATGGAAGAAGTGTGGAGATTTCCATTTCTTCCATGCCGCTTTTTTCGTCCTTTTCGGAAGATGTGGGTAATACATGAAAGTACATATGCCGGTTTCCGGGGTTGCAGAGTTTTTTCCCATAGTGATGTCTGCCTGCACGGAGGATCAGCAGGTCATCCCGCTGTATTTCATAGATGTGCCCATCCTCTATAATCTCCCAGCCGCCATCAAGCATATAGAGAAAATCGTGTTCCGGAAGAGTACGGTCTGGGTGGAGCATACCGTTTACAGAGGTAATATAGTTGGCACTGGTTATCTGCCGGTGTGCCATTTTTTCTAAGACAAGCATGTAGATTCCTCCTTTTTAATAAGCTGTTTTCCATATTATACATGCTATGTTCCTCATTGGCAATGGATATGAGAATTCACTTCTGCTACACTTACCATGACAAAAGAAATATATAAATAGGATTGCCGAAAGTGGGAAACAGAAGGCAGACAGAGGATGAATAGAATGAACAGAGAAGATTTCAGCAAACCGCTTTCCCTGAGAAGCGTACAGATAACTGATGATTTTTGGAAAAAAGAGATGGAGCTGGTAAGAAACCAGATGCTGCCCTATCAGTGGGACGCGCTGAACGATCAGGTGGAGGGCGCGGCTCCCAGTTATTGTATGAGAAACTTTAAAATAGCGGGAAAGAAAAATCTGGAGAGGAAAGAATTGGGAGGAGATTATCAGGAGCCTTCCTATACCTTCCGAGGTTTTGAGGCTCTTCCAAAAGACCCGGAGCATTTGGAAGATAAATTTTATGGTTTTGTATTTCAGGACAGTGATTTTTATAAATGGATCGAAGCAGTGGGATATTCCCTTACCCAGCACCCGGATCCGGAGCTTGAAAAGACTGCAGACGCGGCTATTGATATTGTCTGTGCGGCCCAGCAGGAGGACGGCTATCTAGACACCTATTATATCCTGAACGGCAAGGATAAAATATTTACTGATCTGAAAGACCATCATGAGCTTTACTGTCTCGGACATTTGATCGAAGGCGCAGTGGCTTATTATCAGGCCACAGGAAAAGATAAGCTGCTGAAAGCGGCAATGGGTTATGCAGATTATACCGCCGAGTGTTTTGGTCCTGAGGAGGGAAAATGCAAAGGATACCCGGGGCATGAGATCGCCGAGATGGCACTTGTCCGTCTGTATGAAGCCACGGGAGATGAAAAGTATCTGAGTCTGGCACGGTTCTTTGTGGATGAGAGGGGCAGCAGGCCTTATTACTTTGACAAGGAGCACCCGGAATGTGTGGGGAATTCTCCGGATGGACTCCGCTACGCATACAATCAGGCACACGTTCCCGTGCGTGAACAGGAGGAAGCTGTAGGGCATGCCGTGCGCGCGGTCTATCTCTATGCGGGGATGACAGATATAGCAAGGATAACACAGGATGAACCCCTTTACAGTGCCTGTGAAAAATTATGGGATAATATGGTCAGCCGTAAGATGTATATCACAGGCGGTATAGGCGGCACTCACTTGGGAGAGGCATTTTCCTTTGATTATGACCTGCCCAATGATACGGCATATGCGGAGACCTGCGCGGCCATCGGCCTTGTATTTGTGGCAAGGAGAATGCTGGAGATCAGGCCAGTCTCCGGATACGCAGATGTGATGGAGCGTGCTTTGTACAACTGTGTGCTCAGCGGTATGGCTTTGGACGGCAGAAGTTTCTTCTATGTCAATCCATTGGAGGTGAACCCGGAGGCCTGCCATAAAGATGAGAGAAAAGCCCATGTTAAACCTGTACGCCAGAAGTGGTTCGGCTGTGCATGCTGCCCTCCCAACCTTGCAAGGCTTCTGAGTTCCATAAGCTCTTACGCGTATACGGAAAAAGAGGATACACTGTTTGTACATCTCTATATGGGAAGTATCATTAAAAAGCAGGTGAACGGAAAAGAGCTTACGATCACAGTCTCATCAAACCTGCCAAGAAGCGGTCAGGTGGAAATCCGGGTGAGTGGAGAAGCCGTACCGTTTACCATAGCTCTTCGCATTCCGGACTGGTGCGGGGAGGAAAACGGAGGGTTCCGTGTAAAAGGTGTGAAGGACAGTGAGTGCACAAAAAAAGACGGATATCTGTATGTGACAAAATGCTGGAAACCGGGCGAGTGCATATCCCTGGAGCTGGCTATGGATGTGAAAATCATGCAGGCGGACCCAATGGTCCGGGAAGATATCGGTAAAGTGGCTGTGGCAAGAGGCCCTATGGTGTACTGCTTGGAGGAGGCTGACAATGGACCGGATCTGCATCTGCTGACAGTGGACTGCAGTAAGGAGGCGGAGACAGAAGACTTTACCGCTGCAGGGGAACAGGTGGTCTCTGTTGTCATGGATGGTTTCCGACAGCAGGTACAGCCCTCACAGGCCGGGCTGTATCAGCCTCTTAAAGCAGCAGTGAAGGAACCGGTTAAGCTGCATTTCATACCATATTATGTCTGGGCCAACCGCGGAGAAAATGAAATGGCAGTCTGGGTCAGACAGGAAAAATAGAAAAAAGGCGAAAAAAACAAAAAAATATCACATAAAATCGAAAAATAATCCATTTTTTTTCGGATAGGATTCGATTATAATGTACTCAGTTTAAGAGAAGATTAAAAAATGGCGGATTATATAAAGAATAAAAAAGACTAACTATTAAAGAAAGTCAATAAATAGTTTCAAAAACAGAGATGTTTTGAGTATAGTGGCGATGACTTATTCATCGCAATCAGTACCTTGAAAATTGCATGACAAATAGAGCATCGAGTATGATGCTCTGACAAGAAGATATGATGTTGGAAGAATTAGATTGCTTTTTGGTATTGCTGTCCAGTGCGTTCGAGATGATAAATTAGCCGAACTAGTTTCTTGGTCGCGTGAGACATTGCAACATAGTAATGCTTGCCTTCAGCTCGTTTCTTGGCAAGATAAGCCTTGTAGGTTGGATCCCATAGACAAACATATGCGGTTGCATTAAACAGAGCATATCTAAGGTATCTAGAACCACGTTTTTCCATTCTGGCATAACAGTTATCTAACTGGCCGGATTGATAGGTAGAAGGCGACATTCCTGCATAAGCAAGGATCTTATCTGGAGAGTCGAATTGGCTAAAGTCACCTATTTCAGCAATAATCATGGCACCCATTCGATAGCTGATTCCAGGAATGCTAAGGATTGGAGAATTGATTTCATCCATGATGACTTTAATCTCGTTTTCAATCTCTTCGATTTCAGAATCTAGCTCTCTAATGAGCTTAATGGTGTGCTTTAATTCAAGCGATTTAGCTGGCATATTTGAACCGATAGAGGTTCTTGCAGCCTCTCTAAAAGCGATAGAGGTTTCTTTTGTGTAGTGGCCTTTAGATGCGGTTTCAAGAAGATTTGAAAGTCTTGTGAGATGTGCATTAGCTACCTGTTTTGCACCAGGAAATTCGTAGAGTAACTCATAAACAGAATTCTGATGAAGTGTTGGAACAAGCTTTTCTAACTCAGGGAAAAGGATACATACAAGACGGGATATAGATGTTTTAAGCTTCGCGCGTTCTTTAACTTTATCAAAACGATAGCGAGTAAGTGACTTAAGCTCTTCGTTGTGATACGATGTGTCTGAGTAGGACTTTAAGTTCACGTCAGACATTAGCATAGAAGCAATTGTATGGGCATCAACTTTATCCGTTTTCGTCTGTCTAAGGCTTAGACTTTTTCTGTACAGATTAGTATGTAACGGGTTGATAACAAAGGTGGCCAGACCTTTATCAAGCAGATATCCGAGAAGATTGTAACTATAGTGTCCAGTGGCTTCTAGGCCTACTTTTACTTTAGAAGCATCTTCCATAACGGATTCTATTTTCTGATAAAGCTCGTCGAACCCATCGAGATTGTTTTTGATGGTAAAAGCCTTGAAAAGGACTTCGCCATCAGAGTTTGTGATAAAGCAATCATGCTTATCTTTTGCGACATCAATTCCTACGTAAATCATATAGGACCTCCTGATATAAAGTATTGATACTGTCTTAAGATCCACAGGGCTCCTTGCAATCGTAACCTACTTCTTGATAAACCGTCATGCGGTAACTAACTGATTAACAAATAAACAAAGAGACTGTGGTTGGAGCCTTTTTTAAACCATCAAGTGGTAGGAGGTGATAACCAATCCACAGTATCTTAAAATAGCATAGTCAAACCTGTAGAAAAGGTAAAGAAAGACTATGACTTTATATAATAGTAGGAGAATGATTTTATGTGTGTTCAGGTCTGTTTTAAAGAAGTTGACGAAATCGTGAAGTTTGTAAACAAGGTATCGGAGGCGCCGTTCCAGATTGATGCCTGTTATGGCAGTTATATGGTTGATGCCAAATCCATTATGGGAATGATGGCGATCGGCGCCGGCAAGAAAGTGGAACTGAAAATTTATTCTGATGAGGGAGTGGGAAGCCTGGAGCAGCTGATCAGGACATATGCTGCGTGATCACAAGCCTTCTCCTGCCCGGTGAAATGGTATTCTGTAAATCGGCCCTGCCTGCAGCTTTTAGCGCTGTATGGCAGGGCTATTTTTATGCGGAAAATTGGGCATATTTTTTTGGTGAAATGCCCACCGCCTTTGTGAAAGATTTTAAAAAGTTGCTGTAGTCCCCAAAACCGCAGCGGATGCAGGCATCTGTGACGGAATATCCCTCTGAAAGATAGGATTTTGCAAGGGTGATGCGTTTTGCTGTGATGTATTTATTTATGGTGGTTCCGGTCTCGCTCTTAAATATCCTGCACAGATAAGAAGTGCTGATATAAAAGTGTCTGGCCAGCCGCTCAATGCTCAGATCCTCCGCGATATGCTGGTTGATATAAGAGAGAATGGCATCCATATGCTCATGGTGGCTTCCGGCAGGTTCATGCTGGGGCAGGTCATGGTCACAGTTCCTTAAAAAAATACCGTTCAGAAAGGTCATAAGCTGAAGAAAGACTGCATGGTCCAGTATGTCCTGTCCGTATCCCTCATTTTCTGACAGTTTATGTATAAAGTAGAGGAAACGTTTCTGCTCTTCCTGGGACAGGGAAAGCTTGTGCCCGAAATTGGTATTGCGCCGGGTAAAGCAGCAGTTCAGGTCCGTATGCGTGGAACAGCATTGTTTCAGATATTCGGGATATATGGATACAATGATACGTTCATACTCCACATTGTCAATCTGGGAGATATAATGGCTTTCATACTGATTGATGAAAAAAATGTCTCCGGGATTAAAATTGTAAAACCGGTTGTCAATTAAAAACTGCTTTCCTCCGGAGATGGAGTAATAGATTTCGTAACAGTCATGGATATGGATGTCCATGGGCTTTTCGTAGCTGTACAGATGCGCAGCGGAAAAGGAACGCGTTTCAATACAGGTGCGTATGCCCTCTTTACAGGAACTGCAGATTTTCATGGCCGCTCCTCCTTGGATAAGTATTATTTTCCAGTATAAGATATCAGTGTAGGATTTGCAAGATTTCTGAGAAAAAAACACAGGAAATTGAAAATCTATCATGATAAGATGGTAAAAAAGATACAGGATAGGTAACTGTTCAGTACCTTTACAGCTACGAGCAAAAATCCATGCAAATTTACTATTCAAAGAACAAGGAAAAGAAAGGCAGGAGTTATATGGAACTCAGAACCGCAGCTTCCCCCAGGGATGTAAAACATTATACAACTCAGCGACTCAGAGAAGAATTTTTAATACAGAAGGTATTCGTACCGGATGAGATCAAGCTGGTATACAGCCATATTGATCGTATCATCACAGGCTCTGCCACTCCGGTGGAAAAAGATTTAAAACTGGTGGCAGGGGATGAACTGAGAGCAGAGTATTTTTTGCAGAGACGTGAGATGGGGATCATCAATATCGGCGGCCCTGGCTGTGTCTGCATTGACGGCAGGACATACCGGGTAGCATCCCGGGAGGGGATGTACATTGGTATGGGGAAAAAAGATATCACATTTTCCAGCGAGAATAAGGAAGATCCGGCTAAATTTTACATCAACAGTGCTCCGGCGCATACCTCTTATCCCACGGTGTTGATCAGACGTGAGGGAACACCGGAGGAAGGCGTGGTCATTATCAAAGAGGAAAACAAGGTGGAACTGGGAAGTCTGGAGCAGTCAAATCACAGGACGATCTGCAAATACATTCTCCCGGGACAGGTAGAGAGCTGCCAGCTTGAGATGGGAATGACAAGTCTGGAGCCGGGAAGCGTGTGGAACACCATGCCGTGCCATACCCACGACAGAAGAATGGAAGTGTACCTGTACTTTGATATGCCGGAAGACGCCTTTGTTATGCATTATATGGGAGAACCACAGGAGACCAGGCATATTGTTATGAGAAATGAGGAGGCAGTGATTTCCCCCAGTTGGTCTATCCATGCAGGCTCAGGCTCCAGAAATTATACATTTATCTGGGGAATGGTGGGCGAGAACCAGGATTTTGATGATATGGACAATATCAGGAACCAGGATATCCTGTAGAAGCGGCAGAATGATTTCCGGGTCTGCGGATATGCTCTGCCCGGAGTATTTATAAAAGTGAGAGAAGGAAAAAAGAAAGGAGATTTTCATATGGAGTCAAATAAATTATTTTCTTTAGAGGGAAAAGTTGCCCTTGTGACAGGCGCGGCCTATGGGATCGGATTCGCCATTGCAGAGGCGTATGCGGCAGCCGGTGCCAAGATTGCGTTTAACTGCAGAGGTCAGGTGCACATGGATAAAGCGCTGGCTGATTATAAGGCAAAGGGAATTGAAGCAAGAGGATATATCTGCGATGTGACAGATGAGGCACAGGTGGAAAAGATGGTGACTGACATTGAAAAAGAACTGGGCGCAGTTGACATTCTGGTGAACAATGCAGGCATCATCAAGCGCATTCCTATGACAGAGATGAAAGCGGAGGAGTTCCGTCAGGTGATCGACATTGACTTAAACGCGCCGTTTATTGTGTCAAAGGCAGTTATCCCGGGCATGATACAGAAAGGACACGGTAAGATCATCAATATCTGTTCCATGATGAGTGAACTGGGACGTGAGACGGTGTCTGCCTACGCCGCAGCAAAAGGCGGTCTGAAAATGCTGACAAAGAATATTGCGTCTGAGTACGGTGAGTACAATATCCAGTGTAACGGCATCGGACCCGGTTATATTGCAACCCCTCAGACAGCACCTCTTAGGGAAAAACAGCCGGACGGAAGCAGACATCCTTTTGACCAGTTCATTATTGCCAAAACTCCGCAGGCCCGCTGGGGAAGCCCTGAGGATCTCATGGGACCGGCAATTTTCCTGGCATCCCATGCGTCTGATTTTGTCAATGGCCATATTCTCTACGTGGACGGCGGCATCCTGGCATACATAGGAAAACAGCCGTGACGAACAAATAGCCATCAAATGAGATCAATTTTGTTAGAACAGTTACTTATATTTTTGAAACGTAGTTAAGTGAGGAGTAAAACATTATGAAAATTGCTTTGATAAATGAAAACAGCCAGGCAGCTAAAAACGGGATCATCTGCAGCGCGTTAAAAACAGTTGTGGAGCCAATGGGGCATGAGGTTATCAACTACGGCATGTATACAGCAGAGGATGACTGTCAGCTCACCTATGTACAGGTGGGGATCCTTGCAGCGGTTCTGCTGAATTCCGGTGCGGCTGACTATGTGATCACCGGCTGCGGCACCGGCGAAGGAGCAATGCTGGCCTGCAATTCCTTTCCGGGAGTTATCTGCGGCCATGTGGAGGACGCTCTGGATGCCTATACTTTTGCGCAGATCAACGACGGCAATGCCATTGCCATTCCCTTTGCTAAAGGGTTTGGCTGGGGCGGAGATCTGAATCTCCAGTATATATTTGAAAAGCTTTTTGCGGAGGAGAGCGGACAGGGATATCCCAGAGAACGGGCAGTTCCGGAAAAACGCAACAAACAGATCCTGGATCAGGTCAAAGAGGTTACATACAAAGACTTTTCTGAGATTCTGGAAAGTCTGGACAGGGAGCTTGTAAAAGGCGCCCTTGGCGGTGAGAAGTTCCGGGAATACTTCTTTGCAGACTGTAAATGCCAAAAGATTGCGGAGACAGTGGAGAAAATATTAGATTAAATATTAGGTTAAATATAGAAAAGAGCAGAGGTATGAAATGTCAATCAGTTTAAAAGTACAGGATAAAAACGGCTTCACACTGGCAGTTGCCCGCAGTGAGCGGGAAGTGAATCTTCCCTACTGTGCCGAATACATGGAAGGGGATCAGATCGTAGTGGAAGCGTCTGACACACCGGCCTTTTACTGGCTGTCCCTGGATGACGGAAGAGGACATTCCCTGGTATATCTGACAGGAGATATGTGGTATAAAATTCCTTTCGGAGAAAAACGTGTGAATATGTCTCCCAAGACATTTTCAGGAAGCAGACATCTGATCCACATCCGGAAGGCCTATCCTTTTGAATATGAGGCATACCGGAACCTGGCGCTAAACGTAAATGACTGCCACGGGGAGACAAACTGTTACCCCCACGCGTCAGCCAATGTGGAGACTAGAGGGGAATCTGTCTTTGCGGCTATGAATGCCATAGACGGTATTACTGCAGCGGCCTGCCACGGGGAATGGCCATATGAATCCTGGGGGATCAACCGGCGTACAGACGCAGCGATCAAACTGGAGTTCGGACGGATGGTGGAAGTTGACCGCATTATTCTTTATACAAGGGCAGACTATCCACATGATAACTGGTGGAAAAAGGCCACGGTCACGTTTTCGGACGGCAGTACCATGGAACTGGAACTGAAAAAGACAGGAGAGGCCCAGGAATTTACTTTTGAGAAGAAGAAAATGGAATGGCTACAGATCGGAGAATTGATAAAATCAGAGGAACCTTCCCCATTTCCGGCACTTGTGCAGTTGGAAGTGTATGGGACGGAGGCATAAGAAATATAATGGAAGTCCCTGACGGTTTTTTGCCGGCAGGGGCTTTTTGTGTTATATGCATAAAAAATGATTACTTTATTTGTGTATTGGTGCGAAATGCACAATAAAATACGGGAGATAGTTGACAAGTATGGATTAATGCTATATGATGCAGATAGATGTAAACGTTTTCAGGAATTAAAATCAGTTGATTACACATTTTACATAAAAGGAATTGAACAGAGGAAAAGTATGGAAACAAGAAAAACTGTGAGTATTAAGGATGTGGCGAGGACAGCCAATGTTTCGCTTGCCACAGTTTCTAGAGTTATCAATAACAGCGAAAATGTAAAACCTGAGATGCGGGAACTGGTTCAGAATACCATCCGTGAACTGGGATACAGCCCCAACCACGCGGCCAGGTCTCTGGTGAAAAGGAAGACAAACTGCATTGGAGTGGTAGTCAATAATCTACATGATCCTTTCTTTTATGACCTGATCAAAGGATTTGAGCATGGAGCACAGCAGACAAAGTACAATGTGATATTCTGCAGTGTTCTCGGCGGGGATGCTGACAGCAAGGAGAACTATGTAAAATATTTAACTAATGGGGTTGTGGACGGGGTGGTCCTATATGGTTCCTATCTCAATGACAGGAAGGTCCTGGATTATCTAAAAGAAAGCAATCATGTAGATTATGTAATGATAGAGAATGATGTAAGGGAATGCAGCTGCAATAAGCTTCTGATAGATAATTACGGCGGAAGTAAAAAAGCTGTGGAGCATCTTATGCAGAGAGGACATAAGAAGATAGCCCATATCTGCGGTAATCCAAACAAAAAAGTGACACAGGAGCGTATGAACGGATATCTGGACTGCATAAGAGATGCGGGTCTGGAGATTAAAGAAGGCTATATACAGTATACCTCTACGGATTACTGCAGTGGCTATGACAAAATGAAAATGCTCATATCACTTGACAACAGGCCAAGCGCTGTGTTCTGTTCCGATGATGCTATAGCCAGTTTTGCTGTGAGAGCAGTGATGGACAGCGGTCTCAGGGTGCCAGAGGATGTTTCCATTATCGGATTTGACAACCAGAGGATCCTGCCTGACGGATATCGCGGGCCGCTGATCACTTCTGTAGAACAGCCTCTTTATCAGATAGGGCAGGACAGCATTCATATATTGGCAGAACAATTGGAATATCCCGAGGAGGCGAAATTAATAAGACATGTATATGAAACAAAGCTGATCGAAAAAGAAACTGTTGGATATTGTGGAGGTATTTAAGAAAGGATATGATGAAATTGGATTTTAACCGTCTTCTGGATGGAAAGAAAGCAGTTATCACCACGGGGGCAAGAGGGATAGGGCGGGAGACTGCCATGCTGTTTGCACAGCAGGGTGCCCGGGTTTTTGTGGGAGGCCGGAATGAGCAGACATTGTCTGAGACTATGAAAGAGATACAGAAACTGTCACCCTCCTCCAAAGGATTTGTAGCGGATTTGTCAAAAAAAGAGGATATCGAGAGGGCATGCGATGAGATACTGAGCCGGGAGGGTGGAATAGACATCCTGGTAAATACAGTGGGAATAAATGAGCAGCATCCTTTGCACCAATGTTCTGACCGGTTGATCGAAAAGATGTTAATGACCAATTATATGAGCGGCATATATTTCAGCAGAAAGTTTCTGCCGTCTATGATGGAGAATAAGTCTGGAAATATCGTCAATATCTCTTCTATTCACGGAACTGTGACCATGCCGGGGTTCGATATCTATGCCGGCACAAAAGGGGCGGTGAACGCCACTGCAAGGGCCATGGCACTGGACTATGCACCTTACGGTATCCGGGTGAACAATGTATCGCCGGGGCTGATTTTGAGTGATGTGATGATGGATGAGATCCATACATATCCGGAAGGTGAAAAGCGGGACGCATTTTGGGATATGCTGGATAATATGCAGCCTCTCCCGCCGGGAAAAATGGAGGATATCGCGTATGCTGTATTATATCTTGCCAGTGACTTATCGGCATATGTAACGGGACAGACGCTGTTGGTTGACGGAGGGGCAAGTATTAAGGCTCATTAAGGACAGGGGGAAAGAAGATGGATATATTTCAGGAGCTGGGAGTAAGGCGCTGCATCAACGCGCATGATACATATACTATATACGGAGGAAGCCGTATGGCACCCCTGACACTCAGGGCAATGGAGGAGATTGCGGGCGCATTTGTTGATATGGATGAACTGCAGGGGATCCTGGGTGACAGGACAGCAGAGATGACCCGCAATGAAGGTGCCTATTTTACCAACGGAGCGTCAGGAGGAGTACTGCTTGCAGCCTGTGTGTGCATGACAAAAGGAAATCCGTACCACTACGGAAAACTGCCTGATACGCAGAATCTGCCAAATGAATTCATTGTCATGAGAGCACAGCGAAATGCATATGACAAAGCCATAGAAACATCAGGAGCAAAAATAGTTGAGATTGGAGACGCTGACGAGACATTGGAATTTGAACTGGAGGGGAGGATCAGCGAAAAGACAGCAGGTATATTTTACTTTGCCTCTACTCTGTATCAGAGAGGTTCCCTGAGTCTGAAAAAAACCATCGAGACAGCACATAAAAAAGGAATTCCCGTGGTGGTTGACGCAGCAGCACAGCTTCCTCCGGTTGAAAACCTGTGGAGATTTACAGAGATGGGGGCAGATATGGTGATCTTCAGCGGGGGCAAGACCCTATGCGGTCCCCAGGACAGCGGTCTGATTTTAGGAAAGCGGGAGTATATACAAAACTGCAGAAAATTTGGCTCGCCTACCCACGGCATATGCCGTTCATGCAAAACATCCCGGGAAGCCATGGCTGGCCTTTATATGGCAGTAAAACAATACTGCTCTTTGGACCATGAAAAGAATAAAGAGGAAATGAACCGCAGAAATATCACTATACAGAATAAAATAAAAGGCAAAGACAGTGTTCTGCGGACCAGAATCGTTCCCAAAGGCCCCGTGGGACAGGATTACCCGCGTCTGTTCTGTGAATTGAAACAAAAGGGCAAAGCGGAAGAGACAGCTGTAAAAATGAGGGAAAACGGTATCTTTATAGGAATCATTCCCCAAGAAAATACCATATACATCAGTCCTCTGAACTTGACGGACGAAGAGGCTGTTATCGTGGGAGATAGATTGTCAGAGCTGTTGTGATATTTTTTTACAATCAAATGTAAACGTTTGCAAATTCTGGAAAATCAGAAATGGAGATAAATTAGTAATAATGCACTAAATGAAAGGGGTGTTACAAAATCGAAAGAAATGTATTTATAAGGAACCATGAAGAGGAACTGAAAAGATGTCTGCATGTTATTGAACAAGAGCTTTTGGGGGAGATAATTCCTTTTTGGGAACAGAGGGTAAGAGCAGAAGGCGGATTCGGTTACACCATCTGCTATGACAGAGAGGGGAGAAAAACAAAGGACATCCGTCCCGGCTGGTTTGTGGGTAGGACAATGCATACCTTTGCAACTCTTTATAATGAGATGGAAGAAAAGGAGGAATGGTTTTCTATTGCAGAGGCGGGGAGGAAAGCGTTAGATACAGAATTCTGTAACCCAGACGGAAGATTCTGTCAGATGATGGATACCAAAGGAAATGTACTGGAAGGTCCTGTATCCATCTTTACAGACCACTTTATGGTAAAGGGGCTGTATGCGTATGTTCTGGCATTAAAACGGCGGGGTGAGAAATGGCAGAGAGAGGCCGGGATTGCAAAAAGGCTGACAGAGATTCTCTTTGAGAATGTAAAAAGACAGGAAGTATTAAGCCGGGAAGGGATACCACAAGGATTCCAGAAACACGCAGTGAATTTCATGACTCTCATCGTAGCTCTGGAAAGCCGTAAATTATATGGAGATACCTACAGAAGCGTGCTGGAGGAGTGCGTACATAAATCACTCTATGAATTTGCCAGTGACCGGTATAACAAGCCTTTTGAATATATCAGCATTTCGGGAGAACCTCTTCTGGAGGGGTCTGGAAGGGTGATCGATGCAGGGCATACGATGGAAGCCCTCTGGTTTTCCATGACAGCAGGTCTGGAGTTGGGGGACAGATCAATTCTGGAGAGAGCAGGAGTGGTGCTGGATTGGGTAATAGACAGCTGCTATGACCGGGAGTTTGGAGGGTTTTACCAGAATGTGGATGCTCTTGAACACTATCCGGAGAAGGCTTTTGAAGAGAATGATTATGCAGGAAATCCAGTACGGTGGGACGATAAGATCTGGTGGGTACAGGCAGAGGGGCTTTATGCTCTTGCAATGAGCGCACTGTACAATGAAAATGAACGTCATTTTCAATATTTTATGAAAGAGTTCGATTATGTGGAGAAGTATTTCAGAGACAGAAAATATGGGGAATGGTATGCGGTTCTCCATCGTGATAACAGCATTTATATGGACGCCAAAGGGTTTGAGCTAAAGGGTCCGTACCATGTGCCCAGGTGTTTTATGAATTTATATACACTGCTCAATATTCATTGCACTCCGTAGAGATGTAGGTGATTGTAAAAGTTGCCGATTGACAATAGTACAGGGAATAAGAAGAGGACTGCATATGAAAAAATATGATTTAATCTTAAAAGGAGCAAGAGTGCTGGACCCGTCCAGAAATATGGATGGTGTGTTTGATGTTGCTGTAAAAGATGGTAAGATCAGAGGTCTGGAAAAAGAAATTCCGGCAGAGGAAGGGGAAAAAGTTTTAGAAGTCAGTGGGTATCTGCTGACACCGGGACTGGTTGATATGCACTGTCATATTTATCCCAGATTTCCATTTGAGGAGGACGGGCTTCCTACAATACAGGGGGAGGCCCATATGTTCCGGTCCGGAGTGACGGCCTGTGTGGATGCAGGTACATGCGGAAGCCGCGATATCTTACAGTTTAAGGAAAGCGTGATCGATCGTTCCAAATTAAAGATATTTGCTTTTGTCAATATTGCGTCCGGCGGAATGGTCAATTTGGAGTCCGAACAGGATATACAGGAATTTCAGCCGGAAATTGCAGCTGCCATAGCCGGAACGTATGACTGTGTGGCAGGTATTAAAACAGCCCATTACTGGGTGGGGAAGCCTGTGGACAGCAGACATCCTGCCTGGGAGTCCGTGGAACAGGCGGTAAAAGCCGGAGAACTGTGCGGGAAGCCGGTGATGGCGGATTTCCAGCCTAATCTTCCGTGGCGGACGTATCCTGATCTGATACTGGAAAAGTTAAGACCGGGGGACATTCATACACATGTATATGCCCAGCAGTTCCCCATTCTGGATGCAAACAGAAACGTACAGGAATTTATGTTTCGGGCAAGGGATAGAGGCGTGATTTTTGATCTTGGACATGGTGCGGGAAGCTTTTGGTTCCGCAATGCGGTGCCGGCTCTGAAACAGGGCTTTTATCCGGATACCATATCCACAGATCTGTATCTGGACAATGTGAATGGTCCTGTGATTGATCTGCTTCATGTCATGTCAAAATACCTGAATATGGGAATGCCCATAGAAGAAGTTATTTACCGTACAACAAAACGGCCTGCAGAGATCATTGGACACGAGGAACTGGGAGACCTGAAAATCGGTGGGGAGGCAGATATTGCGCTGCTTGACATCAGGGAAGGTGATTTTGGATTTGCAGACGCGGGACACGCATCCATGCGGGGGAACAAAAAACTGGAGTGCATTATGACAATAAGAGCCGGGGAGATCGTCTATAATCCCATGGCGCTGGGTATGCCTGAATGGGAACATGCACCCCGGGCCTACTGGGAATCGCCAGGGGTAATATAGACGTAGGGATCTATACGACCGCTCAGGTGGACAGCTCTGTTTGGACACTGGAAATCCTTGCTGCTAAAGGGGAACAAGAGACACGAAAGGCGGTTCTGAAAAGCTGTCTTGTGTAATGTCTGCAGAAAACTGAATTGAGGCAAAAAAAGTCACGGTCTTTAGAACGTGGCTTTTTTTGCGGCTCATTGGCAAGTAAACGAAGCTTTGCCATGATTTTTCTGTACAGTTTGAAAACCATTACTTACTCATCTTCTTCACATAAGCCGAGGGCGTCAGCCCCGTACATTTCTTGAAAATCTTACTAAAGTAATAAGGCGTATTTCCACACCCCACAAGCTGCGCTACATTCTGTATCTGCTCATTATCCCGGGCAGCCAAAATCTCTTTTGCCTTCTGCACTCTCAACTTCATAAGAAATCCCGAGAACTTTTCCCCTGTCTCTTTGGTAAAGCAGCGGCTTACGTAGTTCACATTCATATATAGATAATTCTCAGAGATCCATTTCAGTGTCAGATCAGGATTGGAATAGTGTTCATAAATATAGTCCATCAGCCGTGAGATAAAGGGGCTGTACTGTTTGGTGCTTAAGGATTGTACCTCGGAAAGCTTATTGATATAATCCAGCACAGATTCACCAATGATAACAGCATCCTCCTCTTTGTGGAGCTTGTACAGGAAATCCGTGATTTCCGGCAGTGTGTGGGAGGGCAGTTGTGTTCCCAGGGAAATGATGATATTATCGGAGAGCTGCAGCAGGAAATCCTTGTTGGAAATGGCGGAGAGTATCTTTTTCAATTCCATCATGGTCTCTTCTCTGCCCTCAGCATTTTTATGGGCTAATACGGGGATCAGCCGATTCACCCGGTCCACGATCTGCCCGTAGTTAAAATTGGGAACAGCCTCTGTGTTGTCTATAAAATAAAGGATATCATATCGTTTCAATTTCTTGATCAGCATGGTGAGCAGTGTTTTCAGATCGGCATATCTCATACGGCTGTACTCTACAGATACAGTTTGTCCGGGAAAAGCCAGGCCTTTGAAAAAACTGTCAAGCTGCGCATAAGAAGTCTCAAAATTAGGGAAGAAGACCAGGAGAACATTCTGTATGTAGACGGCGTAGCGCTCCACCTCCGGCATGTTTTCCCGGCAGTAGTCATCGAATTGTTCCAGGCATCCTGCCAGATTTTTTTCCTCCAGATAATAGACACTGCAGAACTGATAAGGCACGTCTGTCAGATTGATATAATGCTCGTACAGGTCAAAAAAGGTATCCGTCACCTGGTCACAGGAGATTCCCTCCCGTATCATATTCCGGATCAGAGTTTTGTGCAGATTATGGAAAGCCCGGCTGTCCTGCTCCGGCTTCAGATCCCCTGCAAATGCGATCTTATAGTAATCCTTGGTGACTTCCTGAATGCAGTCAATGATCTGCGTCTCTGTGCAGGGCTTCAGCAGATAATGCTGAACACCACATTTCATGGCCCTCTTGGCATATTCAAATTCTCCGTATCCGGAGAGGATCACAAACTGCGTACATAGATCCGTACGGTTGATCCTTTCGATCAGTTCCAGGCCCGAGATGCCGGGCATGCGGATATCGGTTATCACAATATCCGGACATTCATCCAGTATGGTGTGGTAGGCCTCCACCCCATCTGTACACGTCCCCACTAATTGGATATTATAGGATTTCCAGTCAATGATATTGGCGATCGCCTGGCAGATCATTTCCTCGTCATCTACGATCAATAGTTTTAACATGGCTCGTTCTCCTCTTTCTGTACATAGGGAATGCGTATTTCCGCTGCTGCGCATTCTTCATAAGTGTCTTCATCTTCTATAGTATATAACTGCAGTCCGTATTCACTGCCGTAAGTCATCTGGATCCGTTTGTGGATATTCAGGATTCCGATCCCGAATCCGTGAGGCTGTATCTCCCCATCCAGCAGCTTCTCCATGAAATCCTCTTCAAAGGAGGAACCGGTATTCATGATCTTCAGGATCAAAGTGTCGCCTTCTATATGGGAAGTGATGGTTATATAGCAGGTTTCGGAAGATTCCTCCAACCCATAGCGTATGGCGTTTTCCAGTAACGGCTGCAGAGTGAACTTGGGAATGGGGATATCCAGTAGGCTTTCCGGAATATCCACCGAAAAATCCAGACGCTTCTGATACCGTATTTTTTGTATGATAATATAATTGTCCACAATGGTCAATTCCTGGCGCAGTGTGAAATCCCTGGAATTATTGCCGAGGGAAAGGCGCAGGAGATTTCCAAGGGCTGTGGTGATCTGGGAAATCTCTTCTGACTTGATCATACGTGCCCGCCAGTTGATGGAGTCCAGGGTGTTGTACAGAAAATGTGGGTCCATCTGGCTCTCCATGGCTTTTATCTGTGCCTCTTTTTTCAGCAGCTCGTTGATGTAATTCTCATTGATCAGAGTGTTTATTTTTTCCACCATGGTATCAAAATTCTTATACAAAAGGCCGATTTCATCCTGCCGGTAATCCCTGGGAGAGGCAGCTATCTCATATTTTCCCTCACCGAACTGCTTCATATTCTCGATCAGTCTGTCGAAATGTCTGAACAGGGCAAAGACCAGCTTGGTACTGAAAATCCCAACAAGGATCACAGACAATACCATAATGAGGAAGAAGGACCGGCTGGAGAGGGTAATGGCCTGATAGATGGAATTATAGGAGACCGCACAGATATAATTCCATCCGTAAGTTGGGATCATTCCGCTTACGGCAAACAGCTTTTCGTGCTTCAAGGTGACTACATCATAGTCCCCTTTTAATTTTTGGTATAATTCCGTGGAATCTTGCCGTGACAGTGCGCTGTCGTTAAAGATAAGGCTGTTGTCATCATACAGATAATAAGAGATATCTTCAAATTCCGTACTGGCTGCCGTGGAAGCAGAGATAAGCGCGTCCATATCAATGTTCAATATGAGAACACCCAGGGAATCCAGGCTCAGCCCTTCTATTTTGCGAAGCTCCTTAACTATAAAAATCCCGTGATCCGGTCCGTAGTCTGTGACGGTTACCGTGGCACCCTGGCCGCTGTAGGCTGTCTGTTTTAATTTGCTGCGGACAGTATCCGGCAAAGCCTGCAGCTTCCGATTGGAGGTGCTGATGACATCATCTCCCTGAAATATGGAGATATAGGAGATGGCATCACTGTTAAAAATAAAGAAATAGTCACATAATGTGGAATACACCTGGTTAAAACAGAGCTGTTTTTCCGAATTCTGTGTGCTTTTCCCTGAACGGTCCAGGCTGGCCTGTATGGTCTGGTTTGCCAGTATGGAATCTACTATGGTATCTATATATTTTAACTGGTCGGATATTTCCAGCGCGGAGTCCGTGAGTGAGGCAGCAATGGAATTATACAGTTTCTTTTCATAAGATTTGGATACAAACGCCAGACTGATGATCCCTGCCAGAAAAAGTACAAAAAAACCAGTCAGGATAACGGTCAGTATCTTATATTTTAAAGACATACTCTGTAATCTTGCCGTTTTTTTCATGGTAAACGCCCTTCTGCTTTTGCGTGGTCAAGCGGGTATAAAACCCCGTCACCGTTTCCTTATCTGTGAAACGGGCAGGGATTCCTTTATGAGGTTAAAAAAATTATAGTAAAATAAACATAAAAGTGCAATTGATTTACCCGGAAAAAACAAACGAAAAGTGCGGGAAGTCAATTTTTTACAGAAAAAGTAATTTTTTTGCGGATGCAGGTATGTTTTTTGAGCTTGGAAGTAAGTTTTATCAATTTTCATCTGCAAAAAACCATTATATAATAAGTTACATGAAGAGGAGCTTCTCAAAAGAAAATATGGAGGAAAAACAAGTGAAAAGGAAATATTTAAAAAAAGCGGCAGCAGCGGCACTGGCATGTGCGTTGGCGGCAGTTTCCATGACAGCGTGCGGATCAGACAAGGGCGGAAACGGAAGTAAAGAGCAGGCATCAGGGGAACTGACTATGGCCTGGTGGGGAAACCAGGTGAGAAATGAGCGTACACAGCAGGTACTTGATAAATATAAAGAGGAAGAGGGAACCACAGTCAAGGGACAATTCTTCCAGTGGGACGATTACTGGAGCAAGATGGCTACCTCAGCAGCAGGCAAAAAGATGCCGGATATCATCCAGATGGATATGTCATATCTGCAGCAGTATGTGGATAAGAACCAGCTTCTTGATCTGACCCCATACATTGAAGACGGCACACTGGACATGTCAAATCTGTCTGAAGATGCAGTGAATATGGGCAAGGTGGGAGACAAGATTTACGGTGTCGCAGCCGGAAGCAGTGCGTCCTGTATGTTCTATAATAAAACACTGCTGGACGAACTGGGCATTACCATTAAAGACAACATGACCCTGGACGAATTCATTGAGATATCTAAACAGGTTTACGAGAAGACAGGCTACCGCGCGAATCTGATCCATTACGGAATGTATATGGAAGTCTATGCAAGAGCCAACGACATTCAGGTTGTGGACAAGCTCGGCGGCAAGAGCGCAGATGATTATGTAGATTATTTTAAAATTTCTGAGGACGGCGTGAAAGAAGGATGGCACATCTCTCCAAGTCAGGCGGCTGATACAGCCAGTGTTGAGGAGGACCCCATGGTTTACGGTTCCAACCCTGACAACATGACATGGTGTACCATCAACGGATCAGCTATGCTGACTGCTTACCAGACAGCAGCTCCCGAGGGAACAGATATTGCGATCACAACGATTCCCTCCACTGACCCGAAAAAATCCAACTATGTAAAACCCAGTATGTATTATTGTGTGAGCGCTGACAGCAAAAATGCGGAAGAGGCAGTAAAGGTTCTCAATTACTTTACAAACTCTTCAGAGGCTTACAAGATCCTTCTGGCAGAAAGAGGCATCCCGGTATCCACTAAGATTGCCGAGGAGATCATGCCGCTGATCAGCCAGGAAGACCAGGAAAACGCTGCATTTATCACAGAGGTCATTACTCCGAATTCCAGTGCGCTGCCGCCTCTGGCACCAGAGGGAACCAGTGAGGCTCAGGATTTACTGAGGAAACTGGAAGAAAAAGTGAAATACGGGGAATATACTTCCCAGCAGGCTGCGGAAGAGTATTTCAACAGCGCAAACGAAATTTACGCGGAACATCAATAAACGATCAGGGCTGCTGTAGTCTTCTGTGGACGGCGGCAGCCCTTTTTCTGCCTTTAGAAAGGAGAGAAGATTTTGAAACCTACCAGTAAAAAATTATATAAGTTCTTAAATAAGGAAAAGACAGCGGGTGTTGTGTTCTGCCTTCCTTTTATCATAGGATTTCTGTTGTTTTTGATTATACCTATGGGAATCTCATTTTATTACTCACTCTGTGACTATGATATCCTGTCACCGCCAAAGTTTGTGGGACTGAAGAATTACATAGATATGTTTACAAATGATGAGGTGTTCTGGCATTCCATCAAGGCCACTCTTTATTTTGCACTGGTCTCTGTTCCGCTGAGACTTATCTTTGCTCTGTTTGTGGCCATGCTGCTGGTGAAACCTACAAAGGCCACAGGATTTTACCGGGCAGCCTACTATCTGCCGTCCATTATCGGAGGTTCCGTGGCAGTGGCTATTTTATGGAAAAGAATGTTTGCACCTGACGGCGTTGTGAACAGCATCCTTGGAATGATGGGGATAGATACCAACTTTGCATGGCTCAGTGACACAAGAACGGCTATCTGGACTTTGATCTTGCTGGCTGTGTGGCAGTTTGGTTCCTCCATGCTGATATTCCTCTCTGCATTAAAGCAGATTCCAAAGTCTCTGTACGAGGCAGCAGATGTGGACGGCGCCAACAAGGTTACAAAGTTTTTCCGGGTTACCCTGCCGCTTCTGACACCTACGATCTTCTTCAATCTGGTCATGCAGATGATCAACGGATTTTTGGCGTTTACACAGAGTTTGATCATCACACAGGGAAAACCTATGGATACCACCTTATTCTACGCTGTGTACATGTACCAGCAGTCCTTCTCCTTCAGCAAATCCGGTTATGCTTCCGCAATGGCCTGGGTTATGCTTGGAATTATTGCAGTGATAACATTTATATTATTTAAGACGAAAAAATATTGGGTATATGAACAGGGGTGAGATTGTGAAAACGAAGAATATAAGAACAGTTGTCTATCATGTTTTAGTCTGCGGTTTCGGATTAGCCATGCTGTATCCGCTCTGCTGGATGTTCATGAGCTCTTTCAAGGAAACCAGTACCATTTTTACAACAGCGGGAAGTCTCATTCCTGTGAAATTCACAACGGAGAACTATGCCAACGGTTGGCGGGGCTTTGCGGGCGTATCCTTTGGCACTTTTTTCAAGAACTCTCTTTTTATCGCCATTGTGGGTACCATAGGTACTCTGGCGTCTTCCGCCTGTGTTGCTTATGGCTTTGCCAGATGTCAGTTCAGGGGCAAAAAAATTTTATTTGGCGCTATGCTTGCGTCCATGATGCTGCCGGGACAGATCCTTATGGTACCTCAGTATCTGTGGTATGAGAAGCTTGGCTGGGTAGGCAGCTTCTCTCCGCTCATCGTACCATTTTTCTTTGCCATCCAGGGATTCTTCGTATATCTTATGATGAATTTTATTGAGGGTATCCCCACAGAGCTGGATGAAGCGGCAAAGATTGACGGATGCTCCTATTATGGGATTTTCTTCCGTATCATTTTGCCGTTGATGGCTCCGTCACTGATCACAGGCGGTATCTTCTCCTTTATGTGGAGATGGGACGACTTTATGTCAGCACTGCTTTATATTAACGATGCTGCTATGTATCCGGTTGCCCTGGCACTGAAGCTGTTCTGTGATCCGGGTTCTTCTTCAGACTATGGTGCCATGTTTGCGATGGCTACGCTCTCCGTAGTGCCCATTGTTTTGATATTCATATTCTTCCAGAAATATCTGGCAGACGGAATTGCAACATCAGGGTTAAAGGGATGATAAAACGTGCGGAAACCATATCCGGGAAATGAAATACTAGGAGGAAACTATGTGTAACTGGGAGCAGGCGTGGCTTGCATATGAACCGATAGAAAATCAGAAAAACAGGAATTTTTTTGAGTCTGTATATACAGACCAAAACGGAGAGCTGGTCAAAACCGCTCTCCAGGAAATAGAGACGGCATCTGAAAAATTATTTAACATCCATATTGCCAAAACAGAGGACAGGAACAAGGCTGGGATTCTGTTAGAAATAAATCCCACACTAGATCTGGGTAGGGAAGGATATGCGATAACTGAAGAAAACGGCAGAATCCATATCTGCGCAGCCAGGGAAAACGGACTTTTGTACGGAACCTTCCGGTTTCTTCTCGTGGTTTCCTCAGGAAAAGAGATCAAGGGCATTTCCCTTCAGGAAATTCCGCAGAATCCTGTCAGAATGCTGAACCAATGGGACAACATAGACGGCAGCATTGAGCGTGGATACGCAGGAAACTCCTTTTTCTATGAGAACGGAAAGGTATGCGTAACGAAGCGGATCACAGATTATGCAAGACTTCTCTGTTCTGTGGGGATCAATGCTATTTCCATCAATAATGTGAATGTCCGGGAAGGGGCAGAATGGCTTATTACAGAAAAACATTATAAAGAATTGGAACAGATTTCCGGTATCTTTGGGAAATATGGCATTTCCATGTACCTGTGTATTGACTTTGCAGCACCCATGACTCTGGACGGACTTCCCTGCGCGGATCCTCTGAACGAGGAAGTGAGGAACTGGTGGGAGAAAAAATGCAGTGAGATTTTCAGCCGTATCCCCAATATGGGAGGTTTTCTTGTAAAAGCGGACTCGGAGGGGCGTCCCGGTCCTTTCGCATATGGCAGGAACCATGCAGACGGCGCCAACATGCTGGCCCGGGCGGTAAAGCCTTACGGAGGAACGATTATCTGGAGATGTTTTGTGTACAATTGTCAGCAGGACTGGCGGGACCGCAGGACGGACCGGGCGCGTGCCGGATATGACAATTTTATGCCCCTGGACGGAAAATTTGATGACAATGTGATCCTTCAGATTAAAAACGGACCTATTGATTTTCAGGTAAGGGAACCGGTTCATCCCCTTTTCGGCGGACTGCAGCACACCAACCAGATGTTGGAGGTGCAGATAGCCCAGGAATACACCGGGCAGCAGATTGATGTGTGTTACCTTGTTCCTATGTGGAAAGAAGTGCTGGATTTTTCTACAGGCTGTGGAAAACCCGAAGATACGGTTGCGGATATAATCTCCGGCAGAACATTTGGTCAGGTAAAATGCGGCATGGCAGCAGTTGCCAATACAGGAAAGGATGCCAACTGGACAGGACATGATCTTGCGGGCGCCAACTTATATGGATTCGGACGCCTGGCCTGGAATCCTCAGACATCAGCAGAGGAAATTGTGCAGGAGTGGATTGCCCTGCAGATCAGCAGAGACAGCGGGGTGATGGCAGTTGTCTCAGACATTCTTCTTCGTTCCAGGGAAGTTTATGAAAGATATACAGCGCCTCTGGGAATCGGTTTTATGGTGAACCCTGCACACCACTACGGACCCAATCCTGAAGGATACGAATATTCCAAATGGGGCACCTACCACAGAGCGGATCATCTGGCAGTAGGTGTTGATAGAAGCGACAAAGGTACCGGATACAGTGAACAGTATTTTGAGAAAAATGCAGCCCTGTACAGAGATGCAGAGAGCTGTCCTGAAAATCTGCTGCTGTTTTTCCATCGTGTACCCTACACACACCGGCTGCACTCCGGGAAAACATTGATCCAGCATATATATGACAGTCATTTTGAGGGATATGCAGATGTTCAAAAGATGCAGAGAGACTGGGATTCACTGGAAGATAAAATTCCACAGCACATTTTCAAAAGAGTTAAAGAACGCTTTGCGCGCCAGGCTGAAAACAGCCGGGAGTGGTGCGATGTGATCAACAGTTTCTTTTATAGAAAATCTATGATCCCGGATGAAAAGGGAAGAGATATTTTTTAATGAATAGATTCCCCTGCCTGATAACAGCAATGTTTCAGGCAGGGGAATTTGCGTTGTGAGTTATGTATCATGAGTTATGTATAATGAGTCATACACAATGAGTAATACATAATAAGTAATACCTATTATGTATTATATAATTGCTGTTACACGATGAATAATAAATAATAATAAGTTCCTGATGAAACATTATTTTTATTATGGTACAATATTGTTATCAAGATTAAAGAATATAGTGTAAGGAAATATGGTATAAAGTAATATTCAGGTATTGAGCAGTTAGAGCGGTACCATAAAAGGAATAATAGCAGGAGGATAAAATGCTTACATCATTAATTATAGGTATAGTTTCCGGCTGGATAGCCGGCAGAATTATGGACGTAAAAAAGGGAGGATTCATTAAAACCATTGCCACGGGAATCGTCGGCTCCTTTGTGGGCAGCGCCGTTATTTCAATCGTTGGATTTCATGCAAATGGCTTTCTGGCTAATATTATAGTGTCTGTTTTTGGCGCATGTATTTTCTTGTTTGTTGCGAAGAAAATTTTTAAATAATAGGAAGTGCTGCTGAGCGGCAGGTCTGTGTCAAATGACCATATCTGCCAACAATTAATATATATAATTAAATGGAATGCTGCAAAATCCGATGCGGTTTTTAAAGCGCTGCACTGATTTTTGCAATAAAGCACAGCGCCTGGTAAATTGTTAAATATGAAGTCAGGGGGGGACATGGTGAAAAAAATAAAAGGTTATATTTTATTGTTTCTGACTGCAAGTATGTTATCCGGCTGTGCGTATACTGATTGGCCTATTCAAATAAAGACTACATCATTTGAAACATCAGAAATAAAGCAAAAAGATAATATTATTATATCTAAAGGCAAAGTGAAAGTACATGACTCTTATGGTGTTTTGCTGGCAGTTGAAGTCAGTGAAGATACGCCGGGAAAGTTGAATATTGTTTACAGCAAAGATAAAAATAAGCTAGAAATATTTCAAGATTGGAGAAAATTCCTACTGTTGAAAGAAGATGCTGTAAGTGACGAGGATTCCGGTGATATTACAATTGAGTTGTCAAAAGGTCTGAATGAATTTGTGATTTCTGGCTCGGATTGTACTTGTGAATATGCAGTCAGTCTAAGTATTCCGGCCAAAGATAGATTGGTAAGCTATGATGGCGCATATATAATGCCTCATGAATAGAATCTAATAACCGCCCTATTATAGTGGTGCGATATCTATTGGTGTAAAAATGCTTTACAAAAATAACAGTATATATAGAATATATTTTGACAATAAGAGAAGGCGTTGTTATGAAAAAGAAAAATAGAATATTAATTGCTGTATTGTGCCTTCTAGCTGTCGGTGGGGGGATTTTGTTCTATAATAAGAATGCCGATGTTGGCCAAAATTTTGATGAAACAAAGGCATTTGAAAAGCTTACAAAAAAGAATCCATATCTAAAGAATGACAAACGAAAGACTGCAGGTGAGGATATATATGCAAAGGGTGAACATATTGTTATTACAGATGAGGAATTGGAATGGCAGACTGAGGTTTTCAAGCTGACAAGTTCTAACGTTCCGGAAGGGGATGTGTTTGATTTTATCTGTAAATTTAAAACATTATATTATGTTGCAGCCCAAAATGGTTTTTTAGTCTCAGATGAAGAACTGGACAGAGCAATAGCATTTAATATAGAAACTTATGAGCTGATGAAGAAGGAAGGAGAAGTTGATGCCCTTTATGAATCCTACGGCGGTGCACAAAATTATGAAGATGCCATGAGGGAAGTAACCCGGAAAAGTATGACCATTGAAAAATATATGAGCAGCTTAAAAGAAGAATTTGCGGGGGATTTTACCGAGGAACAAATTGCTTTGGGTGCGCTGGAGGAAAAATGGGCATATAAAAGGACAGATATAGAGAAATCCTTGGTAGAAGAAGAAAATATCCAAAAGCAATGAGGTATTTTAGCAATGTCTGGCTTCAAAACTCAGGAGGTAAAAGAATGAAGTGGAAAGTAAAAAGAGCCACTTGCAAAACAAGCAGCTCTAGTATATAATTTACTTAGAAAGGTTATCGGAATTGAATTTCCGATTGCCCTCAGTTAATAATGACTATGAAGAATAGCATCCAAACTTTAGGCGGTGGGGATGCTATTTCTTTTTATTAATATGATTGTCTATGTAAGACAGAGCCGCAAATACTACCAGCAAAAGCGTTAGCACTTCTATGGTATTCATGGGTATCACCCTCTCTTAAGTGATGTCGTTATATTAGCCTCAAATGATAAGCATTCATATGATGAAGTTTATGAAACATATTAAGAAAAGGGGAAAATTATGAAAAATAAAATCTTATTGACAGGAGTAATTGTTTGTTTTCTTCTATCTGGATGTGGTAAGCAAACAAAATCGGATAGCATTAAAGTTACTACACTAGAGGGCTCATATTCTATTGATGTTGATTCTTATTCTGAACTGGCTGGTGACGCGGATTATGTTATAATTGGTAAGATAATAGATGAATTAACTACCAATTACAAATGGCCTGTAATATTAGAAAATGAAGATGGGACAGAACGAGAGGATACAATACCATATACAGATTATAGTGTTGAGGTATTAAACAATTTAAAAGGAGAACTAACACAGGAATCACCGATAACAATAACAAAAGTAGGTGGGGTAACGAAAAATGGAGATATGTATATACTTTATGAGAATGACATCCTTCCTTCTATTGGTGGCTCATATGTTTTTTATATTTACGCTCAAGATGATGGGAGCAACTTAGTATCTGGCCCGAACTCGACCATTCCGATAGAGAATGTGAGTCAGACAAAGGCTACAACAAGATTTATCCAAGAAGAAAACCAAGATCATGAAAGTATATTAGAGCAGGTAATAGATGGGGTTGACAACCCAATTATAACCCAGAGAAATAGGTCAATCTCAAATGATGATATTTCTACCTCAAACTAATATATTTATATACAATATCCACAAAAACCCTTGAAAAATATAGTCAAATGCGCTATAATTTCTATTAGAATAAAAAGAAATTCTTCGGGGCAGGGTGCAACTCCCTACCGGCGGTATAGTCCGCGACCCATGTAAATGGCTGAACCGGTGTGATTCCGGTACCGACAGTTAAAGTCTGGATGAGAGAAGAAAATGTATGTCATAATGCAGATTTCATCCATGCCCTGATTATCAGGGCATTTTTTCGTAGTTTCATTTTTGCGGTTTCAGGAATGGTTTCAGAATTTTCCTGTGATACTGCCAGGAAGACGCTGCGTGCTTATGACAGAAAAAGAAGAATTTCCTTTTATGAAACCATCATAAAAAGGAGAGAATGAAAATGAGTAATGAAGCAATTGTAAACAAAAGGCCTGCGGGCGCACAGAACCGTTCTAAGATCAGGACACTGGCACAGGTAGCCATGCTTGGAGCAGTGGCCACAGTATTGATGATGATTGAATTTCCCATCCCGGTGATCGCACCGCCCTTCTACCAGATGGACTTCTCCGAAGTGCCTGTACTGGTCGGCGCGTTTGCCATGGGGCCGGCAGCGGGTATTATGATCGAGCTTTTAAAGGTACTGTTGTATGCAGTCATCCACGGTTCTGCCACAGCGGGTGTGGGAGAGATCGCCAATTTCCTGATAGGATGCTCCTTCATTGTCCCGGCAGCATTTTTCTATAAATACCGCAGGAACAAAATGTATGCTGTGATCGGTATGGTCATAGGAACCATCACAATGGCTGTTGTGGGTTGTGTTGTGAACGCATTTATCCTGCTTCCCGCATATGGGGCAGCATTTGGAATGCCGGTGAGCGCGTTTATCCAGATGGGAACATCGATCCATCCCGCTATCAATAACCTGTTTACCTTTGTGGTGCTGGCAGTGGCACCCTTTAATCTGGTGAAGGGATGTATCATCTCTGCCGTCACACTGCTTATTTATAAAAGAATCAGAGTATTACTGCGAGGAGAATAATAATGCCGGAGATAAAAAAAGTGACGCCGCTTACAGAGAACCCACATGTGAATCTCTACCATTTAGATGTGGAGAGCAAGACAGGAAGAAAAGGCCATTACTACGTGGCGTCACGGGCAAAGACCGAAAATGACCTGAAGATAAAAACAAGAAAAAACACCCCCGACGGAGTCATTATCTACAGCCTTTACGGGGAGAAGAAAGACAGGGTCGTATTGGTGCGTCAGTACCGGTACGCCATCGACAGCTATATCTATGAATTTCCGGCAGGCTTGGTAGAGCCAGGTGAAGATTATAAAGAGGCCGGAATCAGGGAAATGAAAGAGGAAACAGGTCTAACTCTGTCGCCGCTCCAGGTGGATCCGGCATATGAAAAGCCGTATTTCACCACCATTGGGATGACAGATGAGTCCTGCGCCAGTGTATATGGCTACGCTTCCGGTCAGGCGTCCCGAGATGGACTGGAGGACTCAGAGGAGCTTGAGATTGTACTGGCAGACAGGGAAGAAGTCAGGAGAATACTGCGGGAAGAGAATGTGGCGATCATGACAGCATATATGCTGATGCACTTTCTTCATGATGATGAGCCATTTGCTTTTCTGAAGGAAATATAACAATTGCCAGGTTATAGATTCTGTCATTTTTATATGCCGGCATTCTGAACCCCCAACACAGACATAATTACTGATCAGATATAGTTCGCAAATTTTTCATAAAAAATTAACGGGATAGGCATTGTATCCCATGCGGATGAAAGAGTATACTTAAAGCAGCCGGTGCAGGAAAATCTGCCCCGGCTGTTGTCAGATTGCATTGATGGCAGTCAAAACAGGCAGGCATGGGAGATATTTATATATGAAGAAGTGGAAAAAGTATGTAAAGGGTACTCTAGCGGCATTGTTTACAGTTTTGGGCGTTGTTCTGGCCATTTTTTTGGGAATCAGATTCCTCAGGTTTTTTATGCCTTTTGTCATTGGGTGGATCATTGCCATGATCGCAAGCCCTCTGGTGAGAATGGTTGAAAAGAGGATGAAAATAGCCAGAAAGCACACATCTATGCTGATCATTATAGCAGTTCTAGCTGCCATAATCGCGGCAGGATATTTTATAGGGGCAAAAGCAGTGGAAGAGACCAGCGCACTGATCGATCAGGCGCCGGATATATACAGCGGATTCCGGGAGGATTTCCAGGAGGTTGAGCACAATCTGAATAAGTTCATGAAACAGCTTCCGGAAAATGTACAGACTTCTATCAATAATGTACAGGATGACCTAGGAGAACGGATAGGAAAACTGGTGGGAAATATCAGTGAGTGGACAGTGGGTTATGCGGGAGACATGGCAAAGCATCTTCCCAATGTGCTGATCTCTATTATTTTTACAATATTATCTGCATATTTTTTCATTGCGGACCGGGATGGAATCCTGGAGTTTGGGCGGAATAACACACCGCAGATCATCCAGGAAAAATGGAAGCTGCTCTCAGACAGCTTTAAAAAGGTATTCGGCGGTTATTTTAAGGCACAGTTCAAGATCATGGCTATTATCTGGGCGATACTTTGTGTGGGGCTGTTGTTTCTGCAAGTGAGTTTTGCCGTTTTGGTTGCATTTCTTATTTCCTTTTTGGATATGCTTCCGTTTTTCGGGACCGGGACAGCCCTTATTCCGTGGGCCATCTTTAAACTTCTGTCCGGCGATACAAAGTTTGCAGTGGGTCTGATCATTCTTTATCTGGTGACGCAGTTGGTCAGAAGGATCATAGAGCCGAAAATGGTGGGAGATTCCATTGGTATGGACCCTCTTCTTACTCTGATCTTTATGTATACAGGATACCGTATCAGCAGTGTTATAGGTATGATACTTGCTGTTCCCATAGGGGCAGTTGTGATCAATTTTTATAAAGCAGGAATGTTTGACAAGCCTCTTCAGTCGGCAAAGGAAGCGCTGGAAGACCTTTTGGAATGGTTTTACCGCACGTCAAGGGACGATGACCAGATAGAGAATAAAGAATAAGGGAACAGGATAAGATAGCATAAAGAGCAAATCATGGTAATGTTTCGGTAAGTATATGCATTTACTGAAGAGTTACAAATCTTTATGCTATCTTAATACATCTTTCATATGACTTTATGCCGTTTTAATATAAAAGAATTTAGAATATGTAGGTACAGGATAACACATCAAGAGAATAAAAAGGGTGGAATACTCTTATGTCAGAAATAAAGAAACATCACTGGACTACAACAAAACTCATTGTATTTGGGTATCTAGCAGTGATCACTACAGGTACGCTTCTGCTGATGCTGCCTGTGTCAAACCGGCAGATGACTGCAGCTCCATTTATGGATGCCTGGTTTACTGCCACATCGGCAACGTGTGTCACCGGACTGGTTCTGCATGACACCTATTCATTCTGGTCTCCGTTTGGCCAGAGCGTTATTTTATTACTGATACAGATTGGCGGCATTGGCTTTATGACCATCGCCATATCAGCGCTTACTATCACAAAAAGAAAGATTGGTTTGTCACAGCGGCTTTTAATGCAGGAGTCCATGGCGGCGCCGCAGGTGGGCGGAATTGTGCGCATGGCAAAGTTTGTGTTCGGCGGAACGGTATTATTCGAGGGAATGGGGGCCATTTTGCTGAGCTTTTATTTTGTCCCGAGACTTGGAGTGGGAAAAGGCATATATTTTTCCGTGTTCCATTCCATCTCTGCCTTCTGTAATGCGGGAATAGATCTGATGGGCTATTTTGAACCTGGATCCTCTCTTATGACTGCTTCTGGAAATGCGCTGGTGAGTATTACCATTATGCTTCTGATCATTGTGGGCGGTCTTGGATTTCTTGTGTGGTCAGACATCAAGATCCATAAATGGCATTATAAGAATTATAAGCTCCACACCAAAGTGGTGCTTATGGCAACCTTCATTTTGATATTCGGAGGGGCTGTTCTCATGTTCTTTTTTGAATTGGGAAAACCTTCCATGGAGGGTAGGAGTCTGGGAGAACAGGTGCTGTGTGCGTTTTTCCAGGCGGTGACTCCAAGGACTGCGGGATTTAACACAGTGGATCTGACAACACTCACAGGATGCAGCAAAATTCTCATGGTGGGCCTGATGTTTGTCGGCGGTTCTCCAGGCTCCACTGCTGGAGGTATTAAGACAACTACAATGTTCATTATGATTTTAAGTATATGGTCAGAGTTCAGGAAACGGAAGGATATTGAGTGCTTCCGCAGAAGAATGGAAGAAAATGCACTGCGCCATGCAAGCTGTGTGACTATGCTCTATGGGCTTCTGATCCTTGTGGGAACCATGCTGATATCATCTGCGGATGGAATTGCCATTCAGGATGCCCTGTTTGAAGCGGCTTCCGCTATCGGAACCGTGGGCCTGTCTCTGGGAATCACTGCGCAGCTTGGAACCATATCGCACATAGTTCTGATCCTGCTCATGTTTATAGGAAGGGTTGGAGGCATTACCATACTCATTGCTTTCGGTACCCGAATTGCCAGTATACCGTCAAAACTGCCTATGGAGAAAGTGTCTGTGGGCTGATGTCTGATAAAGGAGGAAATGTAAAATGAAATCGGTTCTTGTTGTGGGCCTGGGCCGCTTTGGCCGCCATATGGCCGCAAAATTAATAGAAGAGGGAAATGAAGTCCTTGCGGTTGATATAAATGAGGACCGTGTCAATGACGCCCTTGATCTGGTGACAAATGCACAGATCGGGGATACCACCAATGAGCATTTTATTGCCTCACTGGGAGTGGGGAATTTTGATCTGTGTGTGGTTGCCATCGGAGATAATTTCCAAAGCTCCCTTGAGACCACAGCACTTCTCAAAGACTATGGGGCACCTTTTGTCCTGTCAAGAGCGAACAGGGATGTACACGCGAAATTCCTTCTCAGAAATGGAGCGGACAAGGTAGTCTATCCAGAGCGGGAGATGGCAGAGCGTCTGGCTGTTAAATTCGGCACAGACAATATTTTTGATTACATTGAACTCACCCCGGATTATTCTATCTATGAAATTCCGGTGCCGGCCCCATGGGTTGGCAAATCCATTGTGGAAAAAGGTGTGCGGAATAAGTATCATATCAGTATCCTAGCTGTCAAGGAGCAGGAGGAGATCTATCCCCTGCCACGTCCGGAGTATATCTTCCGGGGCAGCGAGACACTGATCATTATGGGACACTACAAAGATGTAAGAGCGCTGGCAAAGGCGAGATAGCCGGCGCTTTTTGCCTTTCCAGATGAGCAGAAGGGGGAACAGGGATAAAAATGGATAAAAGCGGCAGACTTAAAATATTTTTCAGCTATGCTGAAGGTACGGGAAAGACAGGGCAGATGCTGCGGGATGCCGGAGAAAGAAAAAAAGATGGCTGTGATGTGGTGATAGGCTGCGTTCCCCTGGAAGTGGATATGGGGGAAGAACTGGAAAAGCTTACACCCGTTTTTCATAATTATCAGGGTGTTCTCTCCCCTGAATTTGATCTGGACAGCGCTATCAGAAGAAGACCCCAGCTCTTAGTGATTGACAGGCTGGCTCACGGAAACGCGCCCGGGTCCAGGCACAGAAAGCGTTATCAGGATATAGAGGAGCTTCTCCGTGCCGGAATTGATGTATATACAACGCTGAATGTGCAGCAGATAGAAAGTCTGTCAGATGTAATTTCCTCTCTGACAGGCCGGCAGGCAGGGGAGCGTGTTCCGGATAAGGTGTTCGACCAGGCGGATCAGGTGGAATTCGTGGATGCGGAGCCGGAAAAGGTGCGGGAACGTCTGGGGAATCAAACTCCGGGGACAGGGGTTCTCACAGCCCTGAGGGAGATGGCACTCAGAAGAATGGCTGACCGGATCAACAAGATTGCCGAGAAGGGGGAAACCGTACAGGAAACCTCCTATCCCGGGGAACATATCCTGACCGGCATCTCCGCGTCACCCTCTAACGGCAGAGTCATAAGGACAGCGGCGCGTATGGCAGATGCATTTCACGGCGCGTTTACCGCTCTGTATGTGCAGACCTCCCATGAAAAAAACATGCCGGATGCTGAGAAAAAGATTTTAAAGGAAAACATGGAGCTTGCGGAAAAACTGGGAGCCAGAGTTATCACCATGTATGGGGATGACGTGGTTCAGCAGATCGCAGAGTATGCCAGAATGGCAGGGGTATCAAAAATTGTACTGGGCAGGACAAAAGGAATCGGGGGAATTCCTTTTTCGAGAGTCAGCTTTGCCGACAGGCTCACAGCCCTTGGCTCCAATCCAGATATTTATATCATTCCGTCTATGGAGGAAAATACAGGGACAGCGGGATTCCGAATCAGACACAACAAGACCGGATTTACATTTAAAGACACTCTTAAAACAGCAGGTGTACTGCTGGCTTCAACAGGGATCGGTGGCTGGATGTACAGTCTGGGGATTTCAGAGGTCAATGTTATCATGCTGTATATTCTGGGGGTTGTTATTACGGCCATGTGGACAGAGAGCAAGGCATACAGTCTGGTAAGCTCCTTTATCAGTGTGTTTACCTTCAATTTCTTCTTCACGCTTCCCAGGTATTCCTTTAAGGCTTACGGCCCGGAATACCCGGTTACATTTATTATTATGTTTCTGGTGGCATTTTTGATCTCCACCCTGACCACCAGGGTGAAAGAACAGGCGCATCAGGCGGCGGAAAAGGCGTACCGAACAGAAATCCTTCTGGAGACCAGCCAGAAACTCCAGAAAGCCAGGGATGTTTCTCAGATCACTTCAGAGATAATGGTACAGATGGAAAAAATGTTGGGCCGCACCGTTATCTTCTATATACCCGATGAAAAGGGGAACCTGGTTCCCAGGATGAAAAGCCGGGAGAAAGATGCAGAGCAGTATATCAATGAGAAGGAACAGGAAGTGGTATCCTGGGTATATCAGAATAATAAACACGCCGGTGCCACAACCGATACGCTGCCCGGGGCAAAATGTCTGTATCTGGCTGTCAGAGGCAGAAAAGAGGCGCTGGCAGTGGCCGGCATTGTCATGGGAGCCGATGAACTTACCGCCTTTGAGAGAAGTCTGCTTCTGGCCATGCTGAATGAATGTGCCCTGGCACTTGAAAAGCAGAAACTGGACGAGGAGAAAAAAGAGGTGGAGATGAATGCCAGACAGGAGCGGCTGAGAGCCAACCTTCTGCGCGCCATATCCCATGATCTGCGCACTCCGCTGACCGGCATTTCAGGAAATGCCAGTGTGCTGTTAAATGGCGGAGCACAGATGGAGGAGGCCCAGAGACACAAAATTTACGGGGATATTTATGATGATGCGATCTGGCTGATCAACCTGGTAGAGAATCTGCTCTCTGTCACAAGGATAGAGAACGGTGCCATGAACCTGAAACGGCAGACAGAGCTTTTGGATGATGTGCTGAACGAAGCGCTGCACCATCTGGACAGGAAGAGCGGAGAACACAGGATCACGGTGAAGCAGGAGGATGAATTTCTCATGGCAAAGATGGATACCAGGCTGATCGTACAGGTATTTATCAATATCATAGATAATGCAATCAAATATACACCGTCCGGTTCAGAGATCAAAGTCCATGTATTTCAGAAGGAAGGATTTGTATGGACGGAAATCTCCGACAACGGAAACGGTGTGGCGGATGAGGATAAAGAGAAGCTGTTTCAGATGTTCTATACAGCGGAGAACCAGAAAGGGGACGGCAGGCGCGGCCTTGGCCTTGGCCTTGCCCTCTGTAAGTCTATTATAAATGCACACGGCGGTGAGATCGGGGTAAGGGATAATGTTCCCCGGGGAAGTATTTTCTATTTCTCATTGCCGGCAGAGGAGGTAGTGATACATGAATAAACCATTGATACTTATCGTGGAGGATGACAAAGCCGTCAGAAATCTGATGGGGACCACACTGGATATACAGGAATACCGATACCATATGGCTAAGAATGGGGCGCAGGCTTTGATGGAAGCTGTTTCCCAGAGACCGGATGTGATCATATTGGATTTGGGGCTGCCGGATATGGACGGTGTGGAGCTGATAAAAAAGATAAGATCCTGGTCAAATGTACCTATTATAGTGGTAAGTGCCAGAAGCGAGGATGCGGATAAGGTGAATGCGCTGGATGCAGGCGCAGATGATTATCTGACAAAGCCTTTCAGTGTGGAGGAACTGCTGGCAAGGCTGCGTGCCAGCCTTCGCAGGGCCATGTATCAGAGCAGCGGAGGTGTGGAGGATAACGCGGTCTTCGTAAATGGTGATCTGAAAATTGACTATGCCTCCGGGTGTGTATTTATCAGGGATCAGGAGATCCATCTGACGCCTATTGAGTATAAACTGCTGTGCCTTCTGGCGAAAAACGTGGGGAGGGTTCTGACCCATAATTTCATATTAAATGAGGTTTGGGGAAATGTGATGCAGAGTGATGTGCCTTCCCTGCGTGTGTTTATGGCCACACTCAGGAAGAAGATCGAGGAAGAGCCTTCAGAGCCTAAGTATATCCAGACCCATATCGGTATCGGGTATCGGATGATCAAGAGGGAGTAACGTGCTGTACGGACAAGAAGCCGCATGGCGGCTTCTTAAAATTGTGAGTAGAGAAAGGGCGGTGCTGAGGAGAGGTTGGCAGTCATAAAATAGAGATAGAGGAGCATAAGGAGCGCGTAAAAAGTGAGCACCTGGAGAAGGAAGCGCGCTTTGGCGTTATTTTTAAGGTTCTTTATAAAAGTTGTAAAGACTTTCATTGATCAGCACCCATCCTTTCCGTCCAATGTGGACTTGGTCTTCAAAGAAGTATTTTGTATATTCGTCGGCAGAGAAATCGGCAAGCTGGGCATTATAGGCGTCAGCCAGGTTTCGGATGTTGGAGTAGTAGGTTTCTCTGGCAGTCTGAGGGAATCCGGTGTAGTCGTAGTAGTAGCCGTTCACAGGCAGGATGACCAGTAGAGGCTTGATGTCCATATCCCGGCATACGTCCAGGAAACAGCGGAGATCATCATACTCTGGTGAGGAACCGTAGCCGTGGATGGCTTTTTTATTGCTGTCTTTCTTTTTGGAAAGGCGTGGCTTGAGTTTTTTATAGTTTTTCTCATCTATATAGAATTGGTTTTCCTGATAACGGGAACCGTCTTTTTCAGCTTTGGCTAACCACTTGGTCCAGTTTATGGATATATTGCCGGCAGTACGGTTTGTCTTTTTTGCTGTGAGGTCAAAGAGAAGAGGTACGGTTATTCTTTCTTTTTCGTTCAGAAAGCCCTGCCATGCGTTGGCAAGGAGGGTATCCTCTGTGGTGGCGGTTTTGGTATCCCATACGCGCTCATATCTGCTTAAACGATTCCGGGTTTTGGGGTCGTCTTTCAGGAGAGCGTGTGTGCGGTCTATGATGTATTGCTTTGTCTCTTTTGAAAGGTTTTCGTTCTGCAGCATGCCCATATAGTCATTTTCTGAGAAACGGGATGCAAAGGCCTGTGGCAGGACACCGGGTTTCCTGAACCACTGGGGTGAGAGGAAAAGAACGGCTTTTTTCTGGCCCTCTCCTACAGCGCTAAGAGCGATGGCATGGCTCAGGGACTGGTAATAGCCGGCACCAATGAGCATAGGCTCAAAATCGCTGTCCGCGAACATAGCGGATGGATGATAAGGCGTGTCCTGGCCGTGCATGAATTCAGAGGAGCCAAATACCAGAAGGCTGTCCGAATTCAGGTTTTGTTTTATGGTTTCACGGGAACGTGTTTTTGTCTCGTTGGCCCAGGTGGAAAACGCGTGGGAGTCCGGGATTTTCTTGTCACGTACAGACAGATGAATACCTGCGGCAGTGACAAGGAACAATACAAAAGCCGTGAAAAATGCAGTCAGTCTTTTCATGTTTCCTGTGCCTTCCTTTCCTGGAGGGGATCTTGGATCAGACTTTAGACCTTACAAGGGTCAGGATTTTTTCAGGTGTGTCCATTTCTTCTCTGGTGACTTCTGAGGGCGCAATGACAATCCCGCACTCTTCCTCAAGGCCGGCCAGGAACTCGGCAAATCCCAGGGAGTCCAGAAGTCCGGACTGGAAAAGTTCGGTCTTTATATCCTCTTTCACAATGTCATCTTCACAGATATCTGCTAATAAATCTAAAATTTTTTCTTCCATTTTGTTTTCTCCTAATATAATAATGAGGCAATAGAATAATATGTGAGATCAGGCAGCTAACAGCTCCAGGAATTTTCCGGAGAAGATAAAGAAGCCCAATATCACCAGGTTTATGGTAAGCAGCCAGGAGGCCGCCTTGTATAGTTTCTGGTTTTTGTGTTTTTTGTAGAAGGCTGATTTTTTCTGGTATACCTCTGTGACTGAAAGCAGGATGCCGTGATAGAGTCCGTAGAGTATGTAGGAAGGGGTGACACCGTGCCATAGACCCATAACACCCATATTCACAATGAATCCGGCGCAGGCCCTGTTCAGGCGGCTGGAAAACCATTTCTTCTTTGTACATTTCATAATGAAACGGGTGAAGAGGAAATCACGGAACCAGTGGGACAGGGTTATGTGCCAGCGGTCCCAGAACTCTTTTATGTCCAGACTTCTGAATGGAGCACGGAAGTTGTCGGGAAGTCTTACACCCAGGATATAAGCGGTTCCCACAGCCATAAGGGAATATCCTGCAAAATCAAAGAACAAATAGAAGCCGTACAGCCAGGCATATCCGGCGGCAAAGTACCAGGGGGCACCGCGCTGGCCCATGGACTGTTCACATATGGTGAGCAGTGTGTAGAGCTGGGTGCCCAACGCCAGCTTGTAGACCAGGCCCAGAAGAAGTTTGAAAATTCCTTCTGCCAGCATTTCCAGGTAATTGGCTCTTGGTATGATGCGCTCCCAGTCATCATGAAAGCGGCGGCTTCTGTCAATAGGCCCGGAGCTGATGGAGGGAAAGAAAAGAAGAAATCCCGAAAATTCCAGAAGGGGAACCTCTTCAATGATCCCGTCGTAAATCTCTATGACCATCTGAATGCTGCGGAAACTCATATAGGAAATGCCGGTAAATCCAAAAATGTTCATGTGAAATAAGGGCGATAATTTACATAATATAAGAGGCAGCAGCATGGCAGCCAGGAACAGGTAATACTGTTTTTCGTTTCTTCCGTATTTGCCCCGGACAGCAGCGTATCCCCGCACAACCAGGTAGGACCATCCGTAAAATAAGAGGAGATAGAGGAACTGCCGGGGGCTGTGGCCGAAGACCAGGACAATGAAGACCAGGGAGACTGCCAGGGTATAATGCCCCATTCTTTTTTCCATGATGCCCAGAATGACGGCGGGGATCAGGAAGAGAAAGAGACAGATAAAAAAGGAAAGCCCTTCATAAAAACTCAAAGAACTGTGCTCCCCAGGGCTTTTCTGTCAACCTTGCCATTTCCGGTCATGGGAAGTCTGTCCATGAATATGAGTTTTTTAGGTATCATGTATTCCGGAAGGAATGCGCGCAGTTTCTCTTTTAGGGATTCCGCGTAAGTGCGTTCCGGCGCCGTCATGCCGGGGCAGACCAGATAGGCACTGATGCTTTTGATACGCCCGTCTCTCATATTGGGGAGTACCGCTGCTTTTTCTATCTGTGGAAGGCGGATAAGATTATTTTCAATATCCTCCAGCTCAATTCTGTATCCGTGCAGCTTAATCTGCAGATCTATGCGTCCGCAGTAATAGAGCATCCCGTCTTTCATATACCCTTTATCACCTGTGCGGTAGCCCTGTACCGCAGTTTTCTCCTCTGTATATGTGAAAAAATGCTTTTGTGTCTGTGAAGGGTTCTGATAGTAACCGGGACTTACCGTGTCCCCCAGGATAATGATCTCACCCTTTTCGCCTTCGGGGAGTATGCTGCCCGAAGGACTGCAGATCTGCAACGCAGTGCCAGGCTTTGGCCTGCCTACAGGCAGAGGGGAAGTACAGGCAGCCAGTTTAGGCGTTATCTCTACCTGGGTGACAGCCACTGTGGATTCGGTGGGACCATAGGTGTTCATGATCCTGGCAGAGGGAAAACGCTCCATAAGCTTAACGGCTGTCCGGTTTGTCAGGGTTTCTCCGCAGAACAGGAACAGGCCCAGTTCCGGCAGGGACGTCTGTGTAAATCCGGGGTCTGACAGGCACATGTCTGCAAAGGACGGTGTGGAAACCATAATGGAGGCCCCGGATCTTTTCAGGGAATCCAGCAGTTTCCGGTAATCCTTCTGCACATCATTTGTCAGGCACCAAAGCGTTCCGCCCACAGCCAGACATGTATACAGATCCAGGACGGACAGATCAAAAGAAAAAGGAGCCTGATTCAGAAATACCTTCCCCTTTTTGGCGTTGGTGGGTGTCCCCAGAGTAATGGACCAATCCAGGAAATTGCTCAGATTTTGTTCCGTGATCGTGACTCCTTTTGGGGTGCCGGTGCTTCCCGAAGTAAATATGATGTAAAAAATATCCTCCCCTAAAATAGGCTCTGGCCTGGTTTCTTCCATGCGGATGTCCATAGAGGGAAAATCGGTATGTATGATCCTGTCAATTTCCTGGAGGGAAAGGGGACGTTTATTTTTACAGTCTCCGTGCAGAGGAGAGAGGGTCAAAAGGATTGGTGAGTCAAGGGCGTCTAAGATCATTTCCACCCGGGAATCCGGCACAGAGGTGTCAATGGGGCAGTATGCCCTGCCTGATTTGACACATGCCAGAAAAGATACAAGCATCAGGGGGTGCTTATGACCGTATACAGCTATGGGGGAGTGGTCCTGCCCGCACTGCTGCCCAAGATAACGGGCCAGACGCCCGGAATATAACTCCAGCTCCCCGTAAGTAACAGACAGGCCGTCACAGCAGATGGCTGTTCTTTCCGGGCAGATGGAGGCATACTCGGATATTTGGTTTAATATATTCATGGAAATCACCTCAATTTCGACATTATTCTTACGTTCTCATTACACCATATAATTTAAAAGAAATTGCAGGCTCAATTTATAAGAAATTCTAAAGAAAACCTTTCGATTCATTAAGAATACCGGCCATAAGATCACGAATAATTCTATATCTAATGTATTTTTTATGAATAATTATGCCGCGGTACTTGCGTAAAGCAGGCAAAACGAATATAATTCACAGTAGAATAAAACGGACAAGGAGAATATAAATGAACAAGAATTTTGATGTTATCGCCCTGGGCGAGCTTTTGATCGATTTTACAGAGAACGGAGTGAGCGGACAGGGAAACCCTATCTTTGAGGCAAATCCGGGCGGCGCCCCTTGTAATGTGCTGGCCATGCTGAACAACCTTGGGAAAAAGACGTCTTTTCTGGGTGTTGTGGGTAAGGACCAGTTTGGTACATCCCTGAGAAACACACTGAACAGTCTGGGGATTGACACCAGCCATCTGTATGAAGACCAGGAAGTCCATACAACGCTGGCCTTTGTCCATACCTTTGAGGATGGGGACAGGGACTTCGCGTTTTACAGAAATCCCGGTGCGGATATGATGCTGAGTGTAGACCAGATCGACGAAGAATACATAAGATCAGCAAAGGCATTCCATTTTGGCACCCTGTCCATGACCCACGAGGGTGTGCGCAGAGCAACTGCCAAAGCTATTGATATTGCAAGAGAAGCAGGGCTTCTGATCTCCTTTGACCCGAATCTGCGCCCGCCTCTGTGGAGCAGCATGGAACTGGCAAAAGAACAGATCACATATGGTCTGTCAAAATGTGATCTGCTGAAAATCTCTGAGGAAGAGCTGGAATTCATGACCGGCACAAAGGATGTGAAGGAAGGCGCCCATATACTGCTGTCCCAGTATCCTGATCTGAAGCTCATGAACGTGACCATGGGAAAAGAGGGAAGCATTGCCTTCCACGAGGGCAGAGAAGTGTTCCATGCGCCGTTCTTACAGGAAAATACCATCGAGACTACAGGAGCAGGTGATACCTTTGGCGCATGTGCGCTGAATTATGTGCTGGAGCACGGAATTGAAGGCCTTTCAGAGGAACAGCTCTATGAAATGCTGGAATTCTCCAACGGTGCCTCCTCTCTTATTACTACAAAGAAGGGCGCACTCCGTGTTATGCCCAAAAAAGAAGAAGTATTATCATTTATCGCCGGAAAATAGAGTAAAATTGTCGAAATATTGTTGTGAATTTTTAATATGATACAGCATTGACAGTAATCGGAATTTGTGATAAATTATAGACATAACAAAATAATAGTTTTGATTTCTGACGGATTACAATGTGGAGCACCACAGTGAAGTCAAAATGTAAGTGAGAGCCGACCGTCTGGGCAACGTTTGTAATTGTGTAATTGACAAATGTTGCCCTTTTTTTTCAAAGGGTTCATACATAGACAGTGGCAGTATACATGCAGAAACAAAACTATTGCCATGAAAAGGAGGGTATTAACATGGGATTCAAATCAGACATCGAAATCGCACAGGAGTGCACAATGGAGCCAATTACAAAGATTGCAGAAAAAGCAGGTATTGATGACAAATATCTGGAGCAGTACGGTAAGTACAAAGCTAAAATTGACTACAATCTGTTAAAAGAATCTGATAAGCCAAATGGAAAACTGGTTCTGGTTACAGCAATCAACCCGACTCCTGCCGGAGAAGGAAAGACCACCACAACCGTAGGTCTGGCTGATGGCCTTCAGAAATTAGGAAAAAATGTAATGGTAGCGCTCCGTGAGCCATCCCTGGGACCGGTATTCGGTGTAAAGGGCGGCGCAGCAGGCGGCGGTTATGCACAGGTAGTTCCCATGGAAGACATCAACCTGCATTTTACAGGTGACTTCCACGCGATCGGCGCAGCAAATAACCTGCTGGCAGCAATGCTGGATAATCATATTTATCAGGGCAACGACCTGAATATTGACCCAAGAAAAATTACCTGGAGAAGATGTGTGGACATGAATGACCGCCAGCTTCGTTTCGTAGTTGATGGTCTGGGCGGAAAGACAAACGGCTGTCCGAGAGAAGACGGATACGATATCACAGTTGCTTCTGAAATCATGGCTGTTCTGTGTCTGGCAAAAGACATTACAGACCTGAAGGAGAGACTGGGAAGAATCATCGTTGGTTATACATATGGCAAGGTTTCCGAGCAGAAACCGATCACAGCACATGACTTACATGCAGAAGGCGCTATGTGTGCACTGCTGAAAGATGCACTGAAACCAAACCTGGTTCAGACTCTGGAGCATGTACCTGCAATCGTACACGGTGGACCATTCGCTAATATCGCTCATGGATGTAACTCTGTGATCGCTACTAAGATGGCGCTGAAATTAGGCGATTACGCTATCACAGAAGCAGGATTCGGTGCTGACTTAGGTGCAGAGAAATTCCTGGATATCAAGTGTCGTATGGCAGGCCTGACACCGAGCGCAGTTGTTATCGTAGCTACTGTACGTGCCCTGAAATACAACGGCGGCGTACCGAAAGCAGATTTAAATAACGAGAACCTGGAAGCTCTGGAGAAAGGTCTCCCGAACTTACTGAAACATGTAAGCAATATCACAAATGTATACAAGCTTCCGTGTGTTGTTGCTATCAACGCATTCCCGACAGATACCAAGGCAGAGCTTGACCTGGTAGAAGCTAAATGTAAAGAACTGGGCGTAAATGTTGCACTTTCCGAGGTTTGGGCAAAAGGCGGCGAAGGCGGTGCTGCACTGGCTAAGGAAGTTATACGTCTTGTGGAAGAACCCAATGACTTTACATTCTCCTATGAACTGGAAGGAAGCATTGAGGATAAGTTAAACCAGATCGTTCAGAAGATCTACGGCGGCAAGAAGGCTGTTCTTACAGCAAACGCTCAGAAACAGGCTGCTCAGCTGGAAGCTCTTGGATATGGAAACTGCCCAATCTGTGTGGCTAAGACACAGTACAGTCTGACCGATGATCAGACAAAACTGGGTGCACCGAAAGACTTTGAAGTAACCGTTCGTAACCTGAAGATTTCCGCAGGTGCAGGTTTCATTGTTGCTCTTACCGGAGAAATCATGACCATGCCAGGTCTGCCTAAAGTTCCGGCTGCAGAGAGGATCGATGTTGACGAGACAGGAAAGATTTCCGGTCTGTTCTAAAAAATCCATTTTGAAAACTGAATATAGAGAAGTTCAGGTACGGCTTTGCCGTACCTGAATTTTGTATACATAATTTAGCTATAGAAGCGGGGGAAAAAGTATGTATTTTGATGAATTCAGTGCAGTCTGTAATGCGGCAAAAGGCAAGATAAACTTCATGGAGAACAATACCTTTGGATTTATGGTATCCTCCATCACGGCAGGGCTTTTCATTGCTTTTGGAAGTTTTGTAACATTTACGCTGGGAACACCTCTGAACGCAGCGGGGTCCCCAATGCTGAAAGCAGTGCAGGCTTTTGCCTTTGCGGCAGCCCTGAGCCTTGTCATTATGGCGGGTGCCGAGCTGTTCACAGGCAACAATATGGTTCTTGCAAGTGCTTCCTTCAGTGGATGTGTGCCTTGGGGCAAGACAGTCAAAGCATGGGTTTTATGTTATATCGGAAATATTCTTGGCTCTCTGCTGGGAGTTATCGGATTCCAGCTTACCGGAGTTCCGAAAGGCGATATAGGAGCTTATTTCGCACAGATAGCCGCCACAAAGATGTCTCTGACACCTGTACAGCTTCTGGTAAGAGGGATTTTCTGTAATGTCCTGGTATGTCTGGCTGTATGGTGCGCATTAAAGATGAAGTCCGAGTCAGGAAAGCTCATCATGGTATTCTGGTGTATTTTTGTGTTCATGATCTGTGGATTTGAGCACAGTATTGCCAATATGAGTATTCTGGCAGTGGGACTTTTAAATGCAGGTGACGCGGCAGTCAGCATAGGAGGATACTTCTACAACCTGCTGTTTGTCACGATTGGAAACATGATAGGCGGTGTGTTCTTCGTGGCAGGCCCGTATCATATTATGACCAAATCAAAATCACTGCAGGGTTAAATTGATCCAGGCAGCGGATATCTGTTTGGAAGGATACTTAAAAGCAGTCAATATCTGTTTAAAAGAGCAGATTTTGACTGCTTTTTTTGCATATAATGAAGAGATACAGCAAAAAACAGGGAGTCGTTATGCAGGATCAGAAGCTGGAAAATCTGTTAAACCTGGCACTGGATGCTACGCCGCAGGAACGGGAAAAATCATTGGTTTTAGATGTGGGCTTTGAGCCGGAGGAGAGAAGATGGGATTTAATTGTTAAATATTCCGGGAGCCTGCAGGGGGCACTGGATCCGGAGATCCGGGCAGTGGAGCTGCTGGGTGGTTTTGCCATCCTCTCTGTACCGGAAAGACGTATCCAAAGCCTTACGGAGTATCCTCAGATAGAGTTCGTCGAGAAGCCCAAAAGGCTGTTTTTTACAGTGGAGCAGGGACGGGCCGCCTCCTGTATCAATCCGGTACAGAGCGGTTTTTCGCCTCTTGGACAGCCGCTTTTCGGCTCAGGTGTGCTTGTGGGCTGTGTGGATTCGGGAGTGGACTACGCCCATCCTGATTTCCGCAATGAAGACGGGAGCAGCCGTATCCTCAGATTGTGGGATCAGACTGTGCCGGGTGATCCGCCTCAGGGCTATGTTATGGGAACAGAGTATACAAAAGAGCAGATTGATGAGGCGCTTCAGATGCCCGTGCCTGCGGAACGGTATGCAGTGGTCCCCAGCCGTGATCTGAGCGGACACGGAACAGGGGTTCTGGGGATTGCGGCCGGGAACGGAAGGGCTTCAGGGGGGCTTCACAGAGGGGTGGCTTCCCAGAGCCAGATCATAGTTGTGAAGCTGGGAACACCTCAGGCAGAGGGATTCCCCAGGACCACAGAACTGATGCAGGGGATTGACTACTGCATCCGTCAGTCCATTGCCATGGGAATGCCTCTTGCCCTGAACCTGAGCTTTGGAAATAATTATGGCTCACACAGCGGTGAGTCGCTCATAGAATTATATCTGGACAGCGCCTCCATCCTGGGGCGGACAGTGATCTGTGTGGGGACGGGAAATGAGGGCAATAAAGCGATACATACTTCAGGTGTTTTGGAGCAGAGCGAGAGTCAGAGCGTGCAGTTTCAGGTGGGTGGTTATGAGACGGGGATGAATATACAGATTTGGAAACAGTACGTGGACCGGATGGATATTTCCCTGCAGCATCCCAACGGACAGGTGGCAGGTCCGTTTCAGGAAATACTGGGACCACAGCGGTTCCAATTGGGAACCACACAGATTTTGATCTATTATGGAAAACCAAGTCCATTCAGTCTTTCTCAGGAGATTTTTATTGATTTTATCCCCCAGAATACATATGTGGACAGTGGTGTGTGGAAAATCAATCTCATACCCGGGAGGATTGTGGACGGAAGATATAATCTTTGGATGCCGGGGGGAGCGGCTCTGAACGAGGGAACGCGATTTTTATTTCCGGTGCCGGAGATCACGCTCACGATTCCTTCCACAGCCGGGCGTGTGATCTCTGTGGGCGCCTATAATTCCAGATACCAGGCCTACGCGGATTTTTCCGGGCGCGGCTTTACCAGAGTTACCAATCTGGTAAAGCCGGATATAGCGGCTCCCGGCGTGGATATCACAACTGCATCCCCAAACGGCGGCTATACGTCCAGGACGGGTACCTCTTTTGCAACACCTTTTGTCACAGGCTCCTCTGCCCTTTTAATGGAGTGGGGGATCGTGAAGGGGAATGACGCATTTCTCTATGGGGAGAAAGTAAAAGCATATCTGCGCAGAGGCGCCCGCCACCTTCTGGGCGGACCTTATCCCAACAACCAGACAGGATACGGGGCGCTGTGCCTCAGGGACAGCTTTCCTATATAAAAGTTTGTAAAACAGGACATTGCCAAAAGCAGTGTCCTGTTTTATACTGTGATTATAATGAAAATCCCCACAACAGACAAGAAGAGGAAAAGGAGAGACAAAAAGAGATGGGAAAAACACTGAAGAGACTGGTCAGCTACTATAAGCCCTATAAGGGTTTGTTTTTTTCTGACTTGTTTTTTGCGGTTTTAGGGGCCGGGATCACCCTTGTAATACCGCTTATTGTACGTTATATCACCAGCACGGTTGTGAACCAGCCTGTGCAGGAGGCAACGGATTTGATCGTGAAGCTGGGAATCTTCATGGTGGTTCTGGTACTGGTGGAGGCATTCTGTAACTTTTATATTGCCTATTACGGGCATATCATGGGGGCCAGGATAGAGCGGGATATGCGCAATGAGATTTTCGGGCATTACCAGAAGCTGTCTTTTGCCTTTTACGACAACCAGAAGGTAGGACATCTTTTGTCCAGAATCACTTCTGATCTGTTTGATATCAGTGAACTGCTTCATCACGGGCCGGAGGATCTGGTTATCTCTATTATTAAATTTATCGGCGCGTTTATTATTCTGATGTTTATCAACATAAAACTGGCCCTTTCAGCATTCCTGTTTGTGCCGTTTCTGCTTATTTACGCCTTTATCTATAACAGGAAGATGAAGTCAGCGTTCCGGGAGAACAGAGCCAGGATCGCGGATATCAATACCCAGATTGAGGACAGCCTTTCCGGTATCCGAGTGGTAAAATCTTTTGCCAACGAGAAGGAAGAGATGAAAAAGTTCCAGAGGGGCAATGAGCGTTTTGTGGATTCCAAGAAGCGCAGCTATAAGTATATGGGGACTTATAATTCCGGTATGGGAGCTTTCACAACCTTGATTACCATAACTGTGCTTCTGGTTGGTGCATACTTTATGACAAGAGGGAAAATGCCTGTGGAAGATCTGGTGACAGTGCTTTTGTACATCAATAACTTTACAGACCCGGTAAAGAAGCTGATCACCTTTACAGAGCAGTTCCAGAACGGATACAGCGGATACTCAAGGTTTCTGGAGATCATGGCAATTGCACCGGACATCAAGGACGTGCCGGAGGCTGTGGAGCTGGGGGATGTGAAGGGAGAGATCGCTTTTAAGGATGTTTCCTTCCACTATGAGGAGAGCCAGGAGGAAGTGCTCAGTCATGTGGATCTGACTGTAAAAGCAGGGGAATATGTGGCTCTTGTAGGAAGCTCAGGTGCAGGAAAAACAACCCTGTGCAGTCTCATTCCCAGATTCTATGATGTGAGCGGCGGAAGCGTATGTCTGGACGGCATGGATATCAGAAAGATCAAGCTCCAGAGTCTCAGAAATCATATCGGCATTGTACAGCAGGACGTGTATCTCTTTGCGGGAACCGTAATGGAGAATATCCGCTACGGCAAACCGGATGCCACGGACGAGGAGGTACTGCGTGCAGCCAAGGCAGCCAATGCCCATGAATTTATAATGGGTCTGGAGAATGGTTATGACACGGATATCGGACAGAGGGGTGTGAAGCTCTCAGGAGGCCAGAAGCAAAGGCTGTCCATTGCAAGGGTATTTTTAAAGAACCCGCCAATACTGATTTTTGATGAGGCCACATCTGCCCTAGACAATGAGAGTGAGAAGATTGTACAGCAGTCTCTGGAGAGCCTGGCAAAAGACAGGACCACATTTGTCATTGCCCACAGGCTGTCCACGATCCGCAAAGCCCAGAGGATCCTTGTACTCACAGATGATGGAATTGCCGAGGAGGGGACCCATGAGGAGCTGATGCAGAGAGAGGGACTGTACAGCAGTCTCTATAAGCTGTCCTTTGTGTAGATGAAAGAAATATTTTTTTGGTTTAATGTGTTAAAACGTTGATTTTGTCCGGCGGAAAATGGTATAATCGTAGATAACCGAGTTAGAGTGTGTCTTAAGCAGCACAAATTATGTGCATTTTGCGAAAAAGAATTTGAAACATGCTTTGGGAAAATTACACAGAAAGGAAGATAAGTATTATGATAGCAGATAAAATGGTAGATTTAGTAAAAAACAGTTCAGCCATCCGCGCAATGTTTGAGGAAGGCAAGATCATGGCCGCAAAGTATGGGGCAGAGAATGTATATGATTTCAGTCTTGGCAACCCCAATGTTCCGGCACCGGCTGAAGTAAAAAAAGCGGTTTTTGAGGAGCTGGAGAAGGAAGACCCTGTTGTTCTGCACGGCTATATGAACAACAGCGGATATGAGGACGTGAGGGCGGCAATTGCAGATTCCATCAACAGGAGGTTTCAGACTTCCTTTGGCGAGCAGAATATTATCATGACTGTTGGCGCAGCAGGCGGATTAAATGTGATCTTGAAAACACTGCTGAATCCTGGGGATGAAGTGATCGTTATTGCACCGTATTTTGGAGAGTACAACAGCTATGTCTCCAACTATGACGGGAAGATTGTGGTAGTAAGCCCCAACACAGAAAATTTCCAGCCCAATCTGGAGGAACTGGAACAGAAGATAACTGCCAATACAAAGGCAGTAATCATCAATTCCCCCAACAACCCAACAGGTGTTGTCTACTCAGAGGATACCATCAGGAAAATGGCAGATATTCTCCGCGGCAAGGAAAAAGAGTTGGGAACCGATATTTATCTCATTTCGGATGAGCCGTACAGAGAGCTGGTTTATGATGGAATTGAGGTTCCATATTTGACAAAATACTATGAAAATGCTATCATTGGTTATTCCTACAGCAAATCCCTGTCTCTTCCGGGTGAGCGTATCGGTTATCTGGTGATCCCGGATGAAGTGAGTGATGCTGAGGATGTGATTGCAGCAGCGAACGTGGCAACCCGTATTCTGGGATATGTCAATGCCCCGTCCCTGATGCAGAAAGTTGTCGCAAAATGTCTGGATGCCAAAGTAGACGTACCGTTTTACAACCGCAACCGGGAGGCCTTATACAACGGACTGAAAGAGCTGGGCTTTGAATGCATTAAGCCCGAGGGCGCATTCTACCTGTTTGTAAAATCTCCGGTGGAGGACGAGAAAGTCTTCTGTGCCGCAGCAAAGAAGTACAATATCCTGATTGTTCCGGGATCTTCCTTTGCCTGCCCGGGTTATGTGCGGATCGCCTACTGCGTATCCTATGAAACGATCATGAATTCTATGCCTGGATTCAAAGCGCTTGCAGAAGAATTCAAGGTAAAGTAACAGGAGGTTTTAATGGAATCCGTAGTACATTGGTTTGCTGAGAATATGCCGTCTTTTCTGACACCGGAGGCAGCCGTCTTCCTGATCTCTATGGTTCCTATTTTGGAACTGAGGGGCGGACTTTTATTGGCGACCGTATTGAAAATCCCTATGCTTCAGGCTGTTTTTGCCTGTGTGATCGGGAATATTATCCCTATTCCGTTCATTCTGCTCTTTATCAGGCAGATATTTAAATGGCTGAAGAAGACAAAATTATTTTGTCCTCTGATCGAGAAGCTGGAAAAAAGGGCCATGGGAAAGAGTGACAAGATCAAAAAATATGAGTTCTGGGGACTTGTCTTGTTTGTGGGTATACCGCTCCCCGGTACAGGTGCATGGACGGGAGCGCTTATCGCGTCTCTCCTTGAAGTGGATTTGAAAAAATCTGTTCCTGCAATTCTGCTGGGACTCTGTATGGCAACGATTATCATGTGCTTTTTGGGATATGGAGCGCTTGGTTCCGTATTAAGTTAAAATTCATAAAAGGCTGCTGAAACTGACCGTTCAGTGAAAGCAGGGAGTGAGAGTCCGGTGGAAGCCGGACTCTCATTAAATTTTATAAAAATTTTAATGAATTATCATTACTTTTTGGGAAAGATATGATAAGATGGCGGTATAACAGGAAAGGATTTTAATGCCATGAGCAAACGAGAATTTTTAGATGTACTTCGGGAAACTCTCTCAGAGGAGCTTCCTCAAAATGTGGTGAATGGACATATACAATATTACGACCAATATATAAGCGGCGAGATAAACAAAGGGGTATCAGAGACAGAGGCCACCGACCGCCTGGGAGATCCCCGTCTGATCGCCCGTACGATCCTGGAAACTTCCGGAGCATCCGGATCTGCCGGCCAGAACGGACATAGCAGTCAGTCCTCTTACAGTCAATCTTCCTACGGCCAGTCTTCCTATAGCCAGGACGGCATGGAAAACTCCGGCAGCGGATTCCATCATGTGCAGGAAAAATTGCACAAGAATCCTACGGTTCATCTGGCACTGGGGATATTGATCGCGGTGGGAGTGATCGCTTTGATCATCAGTATTGTCAGCGCGCTTTTGCCGGTGGTGCTGCCGATCGTGGCAGTTTTGATCCTGCTTTCTTTTCTGCGCAGGAAGATGTAACAGCAGTGGGAGTGAGATAAGGCCCTGTATACCATGGAATAGATGATGGCTGTTCCATGGTATACAGGGCCTTTTTTGCGTCACAGGGTCTCCAGCTCCAACAATGAGAGGTGGCCGCTGAAGATTTTGTCTGCCGCCAGGGCGACAGAACCAATGAGCGGGGCATTGCCTCCGAAGGTTGAGTGGAGAACAGACAGAGGATTAGATTTTGCCGTGAGCGTTATTTTAGATAACTTGTGATACAGCAGATCCTCTATAATGGTATTGGTCCCGTCCGAATCGTATCCCACAATAATGGTGGAAAGGTTCAACAGATTTAAAGTATTAGTCAGTGAATAAGATATGTAGGAACAGAATTCCTCCAGAACAGTGATCGCGAGAGGGTCGTGTTGATTACCTGAGGAAATGATCTCAAGCCAGCTGGGAGTCTGGGGAATGGATAAGGGTGAATTGGGGTAAAAGGGAGCAAGCTCTTTTATCCTCTGTTGCAGATTATCCAGGTTCGCGTACAGATCAAGGCAGCCCCTGTTGCCGCAGGCACAGAGAGGACCGTCAAAATTAATGGAGGTATGTCCGATCTCACCGCTCTGCCCGGAGTCTCCGTCATATAAAGCATGGTTCAGAATAAAGCCGGCACCGATTCCGTTCATGATATGGAGATAAGCGAAATTAGATATGGAGGTACCTGAACCAAACAGTTTTTCCGAAAAAGCTCCCGCGGTTGCGTCGTTTACCAGAAATACGGGCAGACCCGTCTTTTCACTTATGATTGAAACTATAGGCAGATTTTCAATATCGTAAAAATAGGGAGGATTCAAAATGATTCCCCGTGAGGAATCCAGGGGACCAAGGGAGGCGATTCCGATGGACGTGATGCGCCGGTCAGTGCTTTCTGCACATTCAGTATAGGCCCTGAGCAGAATGCGCAGCAGGTCATCAGAACTGTCCAGCGTGTCATAGGGATAATCCACCTGTTTAAAGATCCTGCCTCCTAAGTCTGAAAGAACAATCTGGCACAGCTTTCTTTTGATCAGCATTCCGCAGATGCAGGGTGAGTTTTGAGCCAGGGTGAGGAGAATAGGTCTGCGCCCGTAAATTGCTGAAGCATTATTGGAGACATTGATAGTTTCTTCCGCTAAGCCGGAGCTGAGAAGCTCTGTGACAATGTTGCCCACCGTCATTTTTGACAGCCCGGTACTCCGGGCAATATCAACTCTTGAAATTCCGCTGCTTGTTGCAATGTGTTTTAAAACAAGCATTCTGTTTTTAGATTTCACATCTTGAATATTTGAACCAGTTTTTTCCAGCATACAATACCGCCTTTATATAATAAATTGAGAATGTGCATTTATAGGAACCCAGTCGGGAAATAGAGTCAAATCTAGAAACAGATCCATAAATGCAGACTAATTTTATATTCTAAATTCATTATAGTATAGATGCCGTTAAAAGGCAATAGTACGAACGATTTACTTAAGCTTTGAGTATACCGGAATAAAGTGTAAAAAATGCACAAAAAATATGATATAAAAATGTTAAAAAGGTCGAAATGCACACTATATAGTAAAATAAATTGACTTTATAGTAAATCAATGTTACTATATGGTTATCAAAAAAAGAGACCAATAAACTGGTTTTAGAACAAAGGAGGAGGTATTTTATGTTTAAAAAGAAAATTGCAGGACTGTTGGCAGCTATGATGTGTGTATCGCTGATCGGATGCGGAAGCGGGGGTGAGAAGACCGCAGGCGAGTCAAAAAAGGCGGGTACGGAAGAAAGCAGCGGCGGTTCTTCAGATTCTGATGTGATCAAGATGGCTGTGGGGGCAGATCGTGTTGATTTTTACAGAGGACTGGCGGACGAGTTTGAAAAACAGAATCCGGGAAAGAAAGTGGAGATCATTGAGATCGTCAATGGTTCTGATATGTATACAAAGATCACAATGATGATGCAGTCAAAAGAGACATCTCCTGACCTGATCACTGAGGATGGTTTTATGATCATGTCTGACGCAGAAGCCGGTTATCTGGAACCGCTGGATGAGTTTATGAAAAACTGGGAGGATGCAGGACAGTTTGAGGAAGCTATCCTGGATGGCGCAAAAGGAGCTGACGGGGTACAGTATGGCGTTCCTTTTTCAACAGATACCCAGTGTCTCTGGTATGACAAAAAGCTGATGGAGGAAGCCGGTGTTTCTGTTCCGTTTCAGCCAAAGAACTGGGATGAGATCCTGGAAGCCGGCAGGAAACTGAAAGAAATCGGAGGCGATGGATTTATTCCGTTCTTCCTGTATGCATCCAAAACTTCACCTGAGGAGACTTCCATGAGAACGTTCCAGGAGCTTTACTCTGGAACAGGCGGAACGCTCTATGATTTTGAGTCAAAGAAATGGATTGTTGATAAAGAGAATTTACTGAAGGTCTACAATTTTGTAAATGACGTTTACAATGTGGAAAAAATAGGGGCGCCTCTCAGCATCGTATCACAACAGAAAGTGGAAGATCTCTTTGTAAGTGATTATATGAAGAACGGAAAATTGGGTATGATCATCACAGGAAGCTGGGTACCAGGAAACTGGGGTGAGGGAAGAAATTATGAATGGCCGGAAGCGCTTGATACATGGGCGGCTGTCAAGATTCCTACATATGACGGCAGCGGTGACGGTTTCAGCACGATGTCAGGCGGATGGACCTGGGCAATTCCAAAGAATGCCAATAATAAAGCGGGTGGCGAGGAACTTCTGAAATTCATTGCAGGAAAAGACTGTCAGCTCAAATACGCTATGTTTTCAGGAGACCTGGCAGTGCGTAAGGATGTAATGGAGGATGATATCTACTTATCACAGAAGATGTCCGTGGTAAAAGAAGCCGGTGAAATGCTGCCATATGCACATTTCAGACCATCTGTAGAGGGATATTCTACCCTTACAACTATGTTTACTGAGGTAGTGGAGAGTATTGCCATGGGAAGCGCGACACCGGAAGATGCCGCAGCTACCTTTGAATCAGAGATGAAACGAATTGTGGGCGAGGAAAACGTGACTGTAAAGTAGCCGGATGGCTGCACTGTGAAATAAAGGATCTGCATTCAGCTTGGAGCTATGCTCCAAGCTGAATCTTTAAAGGAGAGACTAAGGATGGTTGGAACAAGAAATCAACAAAAACGAAAGATATGGAAAACGGCACTTTTTTTCTCCCCATCAATTCTACTGCTGGGTATTTTCTTCATTGGCCCCATGGTCATGACTGTCTTTTTTTCTTTTACAGACATTTCACTGACGGGGAGTTCTGCACAGGCAATGAAATTCGTAGGCTTCAGGAATTTTATTGAAATATTCAAAGACCCTAAATTACTCACTGTATTAAAAAATACAATGGTGTTTCTGGTATTTTCAGGTATTATCGGGCAGCAGTGTCTGGGATTTCTGCTGGCGTCTCTGATGCGGGGAAAGAACAGGCTGGTCCGTAAATTTGTCGGCTTTACAGTAGTGGCAGGCTGGATCACTCCGGAAGTGATCGCGGCATTTATGTTCAGCTCCTTTTTTGCCGATGGCGGTACATTGAATAAGATCATAGGCATATTCGGGGCTTCGCCGGTTTCCTGGCTTTTCACATTTCCCATGGCCTGTGTTGTCATAGCAAATATATGGAAAGGCTCCGCATATTCCATGATGATGTTCCAGGCTTCCCTGGACAACATATCTGATGACATAGTGGAGGCGGCAAAAATTGACGGTGCCAACGGACTTCAAATATTACTCAGGATCACACTTCCTATGATAAAAAGCACCATGGCAACCACATTTGTAATTGTCACATTGTCCACACTGGGCGCATTTGGTCTGGTGTTTGCCATGACGGGTGGCGGGCCGGCTATTATGACCACAACACTTTCCATTTTCATGTATCAGAAAGCGTTTATCGCATATCAGATAGGATACGGCATGGCAATTGCTCTTTTTATTCTGGCGATCGGTATTCTGCTGAGTCTTGTGTATATCAGGCTGATCCGCGCAAATGATGGTGATTAGGAGGGGGATTATAATAATGAAGAAAAAAAATAAAAATATACAGAAGATTATTCCCTATATGATTTTACTGCTGATTGCGGGGGCATTTTTACTTCCTCTTCTTTGGCTGGTCTTTGCGGCATTTAATCCGGAAGCCAGTCAGGCTTTTGCAGTGCCAAAGCATATGAGTGTTGAGAATTTCAGGATTATCCTGACAGATGCCAAAAATCAGAGAGGGTTTTTAAACAGCTTGTTTATTTCTGTAGTACAGACCGGGATCGTACTGGTATGCTCCCTGCTGGCAGCTTATCCGCTGTCAAGATATGAGCTGAAGACAGGGCAGAAGATCACCATGGGAATGCTGTTTTTGACTTCTATTCCCATAACGGCAGTTATGGTGCCGGTTTACCAGATGTTTATCATGATGAAACTGGTTGATTCCTTAGGGGGAACCATTATATTTCTTTCGGCATCCGGCCTTCCCTACGGGATCTGGATGATGAAAAATTTTCTGGATGGGGTTTCTGTGGATTTGGAAGAAGCGGCGTGGATTGACGGCGCGTCTGCAGTTAAGAGTGTGGTGCACGTGGTACTGCCCTTAATGCTTCCCGGATTATTTACAGTTGCCATGTTTACCTTTGTAGGAAGCTGGGGGAATTTCTTTGTACCTCTTATTTTACTGCAGTCCACGGAGAAGATACCGGCTGCCGTAAATATTTACCGGTTTTTTGGGGAACGCGGACAGGTTATCTATGGACAGTTGGCAGCCTATTCTATTGTCTATATGCTTCCTGTATTTGTTTTATATTTCTTTTCACAAAACTATATGTCAAAGGGATTTGCAATGACAGGAGCGTCAAAAGGCTGATGTCAAAAACTTATTTAACGGAAATTGGGAGGTTACTGTTATGAAAAAAATGTATATGATAGGAAATGCGCATCTTGACCCTGTATGGCTTTGGCCATGGCAGGAGGGATTCCAGGAGAATAAAGCCACCTGTAGATCAGCACTGGAACGCCTCAATGAATATGATGATGTAATATTTACATCAAGCTCCGCGCAGTTTTATGAGTGGATCGAAAAAAATGATCCGGAGATGTTTTCAGAGATTGAAAAGAGGATCAGGGAAGGGCGCTGGGTGATCTGCGGGGGCTGGTGGGTACAGCCTGACTGTAATATTCCCTGTGGAGAATCCTTTGCCCGCCATGCTCTGATCTCCCAGAATTATTTCAAGGAAAAGTTCGGCGTGATAGCCAAAACAGGATATAATGTGGACAGTTTTGGCCATCAGGGAATGATGCCTCAGATCCTGCGGTTGTCCGGTATGGAAAATTATGTGTTTATGCGTCCAAGCCCTCAGGAAAAAGGTCTGCCTGCCAGGAATTTTATATGGGAATCGGACGACGGATCCAGGGTACATGCTTTCCGCCTGCCCTTTTCCTACTGCACCTTCGGCAGGCTTGAGGACCATATGAGAGCCTGCAGGGAGGAATTTGATGCAGGCGTGGAGGAACTGATGTGTTTTTTTGGTGTGGGTAACCATGGGGGAGGACCAACCATTGAGAATATTGAGACTGTGAAAAAGCTTCAGAAGGAATGGGATGATGTTGAGATCATATTTGCAGACCCTGATTTTTATTTTGAGAAGCTAAGGGAAGGAAACTATGAGCTGCCCGTGGTACACGGAGACCTTCAGCATCATTCCAGCGGCTGTTACAGTGCGGAATCTCAGGTGAAGCGTTATAACCGGAAGGCGGAAAACGCTCTTTTGAGAGCAGAGAAATTTTCTGTTTTGTCCGAGCTTGTGGCGGGACAAGGATATACAGAGGGGCTGACAGAGGGGTGGAAGCGTGTTTTATTTAACCAGTTCCATGACATTTTGGCAGGCTCCAGTATTCAGACAGCGTATGAGGATACCAGAAACGAGTTGGGCGAAGCCCTGTCCATTGCAGCGCGAAATGAGAATAACAGTCTTCAGGCTGTATCCTTCCATATTGATATTGACCAGGAGGAGAATATGCTCCCGGTAGTTGTTTTTAATCCCCATGGCTGGGAGACAGAGGAGTATGTGGAAGTGGAGACAGGGATGTTCGGCAATTCCTGCAGGGGTGAATCCTATCTTGTAAAGGACAGCGATGGAAATGTGGTGCCGTCTCAGAAAATATCTTCAGATGCCAAAGTAAACGGCAGAAACAGGATCGTATTCAAAGCATGTGTGCCCTCCCTTGGATATGCTGTGTTCCGTATCTACGCAGTGGAACGGGAGCAGGAGGCAGAGCATTCGATGCAGGCTTTGGTACTGGAAAATGAGCAGATCCGTGTACAGTTTGAAGAAAGGACAGGAGCCATCATTTCCATCTGGGATAAGGAAAACAGGATTGAATACTGTGATGGGGCTTTTGGAAGAGCTGTAGTGGTAAAGGACAAATCCGATACCTGGAGCCATGGTGTCACAAGATTTCATGAAACGGAGGGGTATTTTGAACCAAAATCCGTGAAAAAGACAGAGGACGGGCCGGTGAGGAGCAGTATCCGGGTCATCAGCAAGTATAAAAATTCTACACTGGTTCAGATATACACATTATATAAAGAAGATAAATCTGTCAGAGTATCCGCGAAAATCAACTGGCAGGAAAAATTCCGGTGTGTAAAGATCCAGTTCCCGACTGCACTTGACCAGTACAGAGGAATATATGAAATTCCTTTTGGCTGCATAGAGAAGGCCTGCAATGGAGAAGAGGAACCGGTTCAGCGCTGGATGGATCTGTCAGGTATGCAGGAGGACAACAATAAAATCATCTGCGGTATTGGTATTCTAAATGACTGCAAATACAGTGCCTGCATTGAGGGAAACTGTATGGAACTGACGGTTTTGAGAAGCCCTGTGTATGCTCATCACAATCCGTATATTCTGGATGAGGAGGAAGATGACTATCAATTCACTGATCAGGGAATACAGAATTTCCGATATACCATCGTACCGCATCTTGGCACCAGCAGAGAGGCGCATCTGGTGCAGCGGGCAGAAGAACTCAATCAGCCCTGTGTCACAGTGATCGAGACATATCATAAGGGTGATTATCCGCAGAAGGCAGAACTACTGGCCGTAAGTGAGAGTAATGTGGTGTTGTCCGCGCTGAAAAAGGCGGAGAAAAATAACGGGTATATTGTCAGGTTTTATGAGACAGAGGGAAAGGAATGCCATACAGATATCTGTATCCATTTCCTTGAAAAGACAATTCATGCGGAGTTTAAACCCTATGAGATCAAGACATTTCTTGTGAGTGATTCCGTAGATTCAAAGCCTGTAGAGGTGGATTTCATGGAATGGGAGAAGTGACGCGCTAAAAAGATGCCTGCGAGGAGATTGAGATATGAAAGACTATGTGATTGGTATTGATATAGGCGGCACAAAATGCGCAGTAGTGCTGGGTGAGGCAGGGGAAGCAGATGAGGACTGCCGGATATTTGACAGGATATGCTTTGCTACAGAGGCCAAGAGAGGGCCGGACTGTGTGATCCAGGATCTGTTCGGGGCAGTTCGGGCATTGCTCAGGCGTAATGATATCTGTACAGAAAGGCTGCAGGCAATCGGGATAAGCTGTGGGGGGCCTTTGGACCACATTAAAGGAGTGGTTAAGAATCCGCCCAATTTATATGGCTGGGACAATATACCGATTGTGGATATTATGGAAAAGGAATTTCAGATTCCCACGTACATACAGAATGATGCAAATGCCTGTGCACTGGCAGAGTGGAAGTTCGGGGCAGCAAGGGGATATCAGCATGTGATATTTCTTACCTATGGCACAGGGATGGGCGCCGGACTAATATTGGACGGGAAGCTGTACAATGGTGCCAGCAATATGGCCGGTGAAGTAGGTCATGTGAGAATGACGGAGAGCGGCCCTGTGGGATTCGGAAAGTCCGGTTCTTTTGAGGGGTTCTGCAGCGGAGGAGGTATCGCGCAGATTGCCAGGATGAAGGTGCTGGAGAAGCTGCAGATAGGTGAACGGCCCTCCTTTTGCCAGAGCTTTGAACAGATAGAAGAGCTGTCGGCAAAGACAGTGGCACTTGCCGCAAAGGGAGGGGACCCTCTGGCTCTTGATATTTACGAAACCAGTGGATACTATCTGGGAAGGGGATTGGCTATTCTCATAGATATTCTGAACCCGGAGATTATTGTACTGGGCAGTGTCTATGAAAGAAGTGAGGAACTGCTGTGGCCGTGTGCACAGAGGGTAATCGAGCAGGAGGCTCTGGCTATTTCAAGGGAAGGATGCAGGATCGTGCCGGCTGAACTGGGAAATAAGATTGGTGACTATGCTGCGCTTTCTGTGGCGATTCAGGGAGGTAAAAATGGGAAGAGAACATGCAGTATATGATAAATTCCGGGAGGATCATCCTGTACTGAAGGACCAGCCTGTCTGGGAGGCTTTTGAACTCCTTTTGAAAAGCTGTAAAAAGGGCGGGAAAATCCTGGTCTGTGGAAATGGAGGTAGTGCCTCCGATTCAGAACATATTGTAGGAGAGCTGATGAAAGGATTTTTGCTGAAGCGTGAACTTCCGGATGAGGAAAAAGAAAAATTCAGCCGTTTGGAAGGCGGCGAAGAGTTATCCGGGCGGCTGCAGCAGGGAATTCCGGCCATATCATTGAACAGTTATACATCCCTTATGACAGCGGTGGGAAATGATACTTCTTTTGATATGATATTTGCCCAGCAGGTATATGCATACGGGCAGCCCGAAGATGTCCTGATAGCGATCACCACCTCAGGGAATTCAGCAAATATTGTGGAAGGGGCTAAGACTGCCAAGGTAAAAGGAATGAAGGTATTGGGCATAACCGGGGAAAAAGAGTCTGTGCTCTCAAAATACTGTGATATCTGTTTCCGGATGCCTTCTACGGAGACATACAGAGTTCAGGAGTATACGTTGCCGCTGTATCATACTTTGTGTGCTATGTTGGAAGAGGCAGTTTTTGGATGATGATCAAATTCGGGTACTACGGAAGAGTCCGAGGGTATTAAGGCAGTTCAGGTGCAGATTAGTAAAAAATAAATAGTCGATAGATAAAGACAGGTGTCTGCCAGATGATTAACCGGGCGGTATTGGAATCTATGCTGTTGCATAAGAAATCCAATACCGCCCGGAGTTTTTGTAAATAGACAGAGAAACACCCTGTAGGGGAGCTACAGGGTGTTTCGAGGGGAGTATAAATAATTAAATAAGGGGTTATAATGTAAAAAAAATTTTTGAAGGGTAAATTCTTTTTACAACCCATATTATAATATAAAAGGAAAAAAAATGCAATCCTTTTTTGACGAGATACGCATGCTAAAAAGGAATATTAGTGCTTTTTTACGGATATGTTGACGAAAACGAGAAGAATTAACCGGCGGTGAATATTTTGAAGCAGAAAAGACATAATAAGACTGTAAACAAAAATGTACAACCAGGAGGTAAAGTCATGGCTAAAAACTATAGCAATGAATCAACCAGCAACAAATCCACAAACGCAAATAACTCTCAGAACTCCCAGAATTCTCAGAACTCCCAGAATTCTCAGAACTCCCAGAATTCCCAGAACTCCCAGAATTCTCAGAACTCTCAGAAAAATTCCTATTCAGGAAGCAAAAACGGAACAGAGAACTGTGGAACAAGAAACTCCCAGAACTCTAACTCCAACAGCAAAAATTCACAGAACTCCAATTCTAACAGCAAAAACTCTTCTAAAAACAACACATCCTCTGAGTACGGTTATTAATTAAATATAGAAGAGCATACAGTCAGGGAGATTTCGGACAAGTGTCCGGAATCTCCCTGATTCATTATATATAGAAACCATGAGTTATAATAGAAACCATGCCAGGTGTGGTTTCTATTATTTGCGTACTGGATTTGGAATGCATATAATAGAAGAAAAAGGTATTTCTTATGATTGGTATTGAGACAATTTCCGCCCATGATCTGGATGATTATTATGGGGATGAGAATGTTATGATTATAGATTTGCGTGACAGAGAGGAATATGAGATGAGCCATTTTGAAGGGGCTGTGAATATTCCGTATGAAGATCTGGACCTCTGTGATGATCTGCCTGCTCACAAGACACTTGTGCTTTATTGTGACAGAGGGAGCGCCAGCCTTCTGGCAGCCAGAGAACTGATGCAGAGAGGCTTCCGCGTGAAGTCAGTTGTAGGCGGATTCCATGCGTATAAAGGAACGAACTTGTATTTTCCTTCAGGGCATAGTAAAATAAAATAGACGAAACAGCCGAATGAGAAAAACAGAGGAGAATACGTTTATGAAATACATGTTTGCATCAGACATCCACGGTTCAGCCTATTATTGTAAAAAGATGCTGGAGGCATATAAGGCAGAACAGGCGGACCGTTTTATTCTTTTGGGAGATTTGCTGTACCATGGACCCAGAAATGACCTTCCGAAAGATTATGCACCCAAAGAAGTCATTGCCATGCTTAATGACTATAAAGATGAGTTGTATGTGGTGCGCGGCAACTGTGATGCGGAAGTGGATCAAATGGTACTTCATTTTCCGATCATGGCGGATTACTGTATTATAATGGATGGTGAGCGTACAATTTACGCCAGCCATGGACACATATATAATGAAGAGAATCTGCCTCCTATGAAAAATGGAGATATTTTTATTCACGGCCACACACATGTGCTGCGTGCAGATAAGAAGGAAAACTATACCATACTGAATCCGGGTTCTGTTTCCATTCCCAAGGAAGGAAATATCCCTACCTATGCGGTACTGGAGGATGGTCTGTTCTCAATCCGCGGATTTGGCGGGGAAATTGTTAAGGAGTTAAAATTATAATGGAAAAATTTGAATTGATCGCACCGTGCCATTTTGGACTGGAGGCAGTGTTAAAACGGGAAATACAGAATCTGGGATATGAAATCAGCGAAGTAGAGGACGGGAAAGTAACATTTTTGGGAGATGCCGGAGCTATTGTCCGGGCCAATATGTTTCTGCGCACCACAGAGCGTGTACTCTTAAAAGTGGCAAAAATTAAAGCAGTGACTTTTGAAGAGTTATTCGAGAAAACAAAAGCCCTTCCCTGGGAAAAGTACATTCCGCAGGACGGGAAATTCTGGGTGGCTAAGGCGAATTCTGTTAAAAGCCAGCTCTTCAGCCCTTCTGATATTCAGTCTATCATGAAAAAAGCTATGGTGGAACGTCTGAAATCAGTCTATCATACGGAGTGGTTTGAGGAGGATGGAGCCAGTTTTCCCATCCGTGTGGCGTTTATGAAAGATGTAGCCACTATTGGTATTGATACATCCGGTATTTCCCTGCACAAGAGGGGATACAGACAGATGACCAGTAAGGCACCTATTACGGAGACGCTGGCAGCGGCTCTTCTGATGCTGACGCCCTGGAACAAAGACCGTATTTTAGTGGACCCATTTTGCGGGAGCGGGACATTTCCCATTGAAGCGGCTATGATAGCAGCCAATATTGCCCCGGGACTGAACCGTGATTTCCTCTGTGAGGATTGGAAACATCTTATATCAAGAAAGCACTGGTATGATGTCAGAGAGGAAGCGCAGGGCTTGATCGATCTGTCTGTGGATACAGATATCCAGGGATATGACCTGGATGCGGAAATGGTAAAAGGGGCAAGGGAAAATGCGGAGAGGGCTGGTGTTGAAAAGCTGATACATTTTCAGCAGAGAGACATAAAAGACCTGAGCCATCCTAAAAAATATGGTTTTATCGTTACCAATCCTCCGTACGGTGAACGTCTGGAAGACAAAGAAAATCTTCCTGCTCTCTATGAAACTATAGGGGAACGTTATCAGCTGCTGGATTCCTGGTCCATGTATCTGATCACTGCATATCAAGATGCAGAGCGTTATATAGGAAGAAAAGCAGATAAAAACAGGAAGATTTACAATGGAATGATCAAGACGTATTTCTATCAGTTTCTGGGGCCAAAACCCCCGAAGAAAAAGAGGAGTTAACAAACGATGAAAAGATTGATCTTTGCAACCGGCAATGAAAATAAAATGAAGGAAATACGGGAGATTTTGGAAGGCCTCCCTGTTCAGATCTTATCCATGAAAGAGGCCGGCATTGAGGCTGATATTGTGGAAGACGGACTGAGTTTTGAAGAGAATGCCCTGATCAAGGCCCGCGCTGTATGTAAACTGGCAGGAGAGATGGTACTTGCTGATGATTCCGGGCTGGAGGTAGATTATCTCAATAAAGAGCCGGGAATTTATTCCGCACGTTATATGGGGGAGGATACTTCCTACAGGATCAAAAACAAGAATATAATCGACCGTCTGGAGGGTGTTCCGGATGAAAAACGCACGGCTAGATTTGTGTGCGCCATTGCCGCTGTATTTCCGGATGGCAGGGAACTGGTGACTCGAGGTACAATAGAGGGAATCATCGGTTATGAGGAAAGGGGAGAAAACGGATTTGGATACGATCCTATCTTTTTCCTTCCGGAGAGAGGCTGCAGCACTGCGGAGCTTCCGCCTGAGGAGAAAAACAGTGTGAGCCACAGGGGAAATGCCCTGCGCAGCATAAAAGCCTTGTTGGAGAAGGAACATTTATTATAATAAATGGAAAGGACTTTCAAATATGAAGGTGTTAATTGTCAGTGATACCCATGGTCACGAAGGAAATCTCGAGAAGGTTTTGGGAAAAGTGGGGGATATTCAGCATCTGATCCATCTGGGGGACGTGGAAGGCCATGAGGACTATATTGAGGCTATCTCGGGCTGTCCCGTACATATCGTGGCCGGAAATAATGACTTTTTTTCAGACCTTCCAAGAGAAGAGGAGCTGTGGCTGGGAGATTACCGTGTGATGCTTACCCATGGGCATTATTATGGGGTTTCCATGGGAACCAGCCGTCTGGAGGAGGAGGCACGGGCCAGAGGGTTCGACATTGCCATGTATGGGCACACACACAGACCTGAACTGAAGATTGAGGATGATCTTACGGTGTTGAATCCGGGGAGTATTTCTTATCCCAGACAGTGGGGACATGAACCGAGTTTTATTCTTATGGAGATTGACAGGGACGGGCAGGCTCACTACACAATTAATTATCTGAAATAGCAGGCATACTCCGGTACTACAGCCGACATTCAAAAACACAAACTGCAAGGAACAAAAAACAACTTGATTCCGTAAAATACAGTTATGATAAAATATATTTATGACAGATTGGATGTTGTTCATAATGGGGATTAAATTCATTATGTTCGTGTAGTGCCGGGGCTGCGGTTACGATTGGGCTGATGGGTGTCACATGCTGCTATATTAGACATGACCGGGCTGAGACATGCAGGAGGGAAAACGGGGCAATTTGTAAAAAAATGGAATAGAAATAAATATTCTAAAAAAAGTGTTGACTTTTCAGTTCCCCTATGGTATATTTTATCTTGCGTCAGGCAAGAGCACTTGCATAAGACGGTAAGATACCTTTCGGGGTGTGGCTCAGCTTGGCTAGAGCGCCTGGTTTGGGACCAGGAGGTCGCAGGTTCGAATCCTGTCACCCCGATGTTTCAACAAGTGCATTAGATGCCCGTGCGGGTGTAGTTCAGTGGTAGAACACCAGCCTTCCAAGCTGGATATGTGGGTTCGATTCCCATCACCCGCTTTCGGTTATAAAACCGAGGATGTGTTTGTAGCTCAGTTGGATAGAGCAACGGCCTTCTAAGCCGTGGGTCGGGGGTTCGAATCCCTTCAAGCACGCTTGTGTGTCGAAAGACGCACAATGGATTATGGTGGGTATAGCGCAGTTGGTTAGCGCGCCAGATTGTGGCTCTGGAGGCCGTGGGTTCGAATCCCACTATCCACCCTTGCCGTTACGGCGCTTTTGGGCTATCGCCAAGCGGTAAGGCACAGCACTTTGACTGCTGCATTCGCTGGTTCGAATCCAGCTAGCCCAGTTCAAAGTCTAGATATGGAGCATTAGCTCAGTTGGTAGAGCACTTGACTTTTAATCAAGTTGTCCGGGGTTCGAATCCCCGATGCTTCACTGGAACAAGCAAGAGCTTGTTCCTATTTTTTTACAATATATGCGGATATGGCGGAATTGGCAGACGCGCCAGATTTAGGTTCTGGTGTCCATGACGTGCAGGTTCAAGTCCTGTTATCCGCAGGAGAGTATGGAAGAGCCAGCCGGTTGATCGTGGATTTTAGCCGGCTTGTTCCTAAGTAAATATCCTCACTGGTATCAATGTTTTATGGCATTGAAATCTCCGGTGGGGATTTTTTTAGGCAGTTTTCATTCTTTTAACCGTATAAGTTTTAAAAAAAACCACTGCAATAATAAGGTTGTAAATAGAGTTGTAAATAAAGTTGTGTCTGTGCTATGATAAGTGTGCGGGAGCAATAGAATATCCGGTATATCTGTAGGTTGATCACTGATACCGGTCGGACGGCGAGTCGCCGCCTGATGATAAATTGGGAGAAATCAGACTTCCGAAGGCTCCGAGGTACTACTGCACACTGCGTGTGCTGTTCGGCCTCAGGCCTGTGTACATCTGCGCATTCTCCAGAATCACCCTCTTGTATTGCTCCCGCAGATTCCAAATCAGGGATGTGATTTTTATGGCAGGAAGAGATATATGGAGATATTGTACAGCGGAGCAGATGGAAGAGGTACTGCGGTCTTTCCAGCTTCTTCAGGGGACAAAAGTGAGAGGCGATAGGTATATGGCCTGCCTTTATGCTGTGAGTAATCATATAGAAAAGCATTATCATATTGCAGTTATTCCCAAAAAGAACGGCGGGAGAAGAAAGCTGTCGGTGCCTGATATACTGCTGCGGACGATACAGAGAAATATAGTAAAATATGTACTCCCGGAGCGTTCCGTTTCACAGTATGCAACTGCATACAGGCCCAACGCTTCTGTTTTAATGAATGCATGTCCTCATGTTGGGACGGAACAAGTGCTGAAGCTGGATATCAGAGATTTTTTTCACAGCATTACGTTTCAAATGGTATATCAGTCTGCGTTTCCGGCAGTTTATTATCCACCGGCGATACGGATGCTGTTGACTTCCCTTTGCTGCTTTATGGACTGCCTGCCCCAGGGGGCGCCTAGTTCGCCGGCTATTTCCAATCTGGTCATGAAGCCCTTTGACGAATATATGGGAAGCTGGTGTAAAGAGCGACGGATACAATACACGAGATATTGCGATGATATGACATTCTCCGGGAACTTTGACGTGAAAAAGTTGAAGCTGAAAGTTAAAAATTATCTGTATAAAATGGGTTTTGAGCTTAATGAACAGAAGACAAAAGTCCAAAGGCAGTATCAGAGACAGATAGTAACCGGCATTGTGGTAAATGAAAAGCCGCAGGTGTGCAGAGAGTATAGAAGGCAGCTTCGGGCTGAGATTTATTATTGTAGGAAATATGGCGTGGGATCACATTTGCAGAGAATGGGGATATCCGGGGGTGGATCAGAAAGCCCACAGGATCCAGAGCGATATGCGCAGCACTTGTTGGGAAAGATAAATTATGTACTGTCGGTGGATCCTGGAGATAAATATTTTTTGGAAAAACGGGATGAGATTCTTCTTCTGGCTCAGGAGTTTAGGGGAGACAGTATTATTTCAAAATAAAATCAAGATACACATAAAAGGATTCCAAACTCAGTAAAAATCTGAGTTGAGGAATCCTTTTCATATTCAGGCATTTATCTGCCTTCTGACTCTGCCACGATATCTTCCAGAACTTTTATCAGATCAGGAAGGGACTCTAAATGAACATTTCGTTCCAGAATACAGTTTTTCAGATCAACGGACAGAGTTTCAAATTTGTCCCGGATTGCCGGGGATATATAGGATGCCATAAAATCACCTCAGCAATAGGATGTGTCTGAATGGAATAAAATATGCGGCACAATGAAAAAAACGGGATTCCAGTCAGCGAAAGACTGGAATCCCGAAATTTTTATATCTATTACTCTTTTGTATAATTATCAAAGTACCCCTGGATATAGATAATAGGCGTACCTTTATCTCCGGAACCGGAAGTCAGGTCAGCCAGGGAGCCAAGCAGGTCTGTCAAGCGTCTGGGAGTAGTGCCCTGAGTTACCATAGTACCCTTTAGATTTTCTGCTTTTTCATCTTTTTCCTGGATATAATTCTTGATGGCCGTTTTTAACTCATCACCGGATAAATCTGCAAAATCATTATCTGCCAGATATTTCAGTTTTACTTCATTGGGCGTTCCGTTCAGACCGTCTGTGTATGCTGGTGAGACAACCGGATCAGCCAGTTCCCAGATTTTGCCTACCGGGTCTTTGAATGCGCCGTCACCGTAAATCATGACTTCCACATGCCTGCCGGTTTTTTCCAGAATGGATTTATGTATGGAATCAACCATTTCCTGACAGTGGATGGGGAAGAGCTTTATGGTATCTTCTGTGGCCTTGTTGGAACCGAGAAGTCCGTAGGAGTCATTGTATCCGCTTCCGTCAATACTGTGTGTCATGATATCATCCAGAGCGTAAACTTTTTCTGCACCGTTGGCGTTCAGGATGCGTTTGGTGCGTTCTCTGCTGTGGATATCGCAGGTGAGAATGCTTTTTGTATAGTCCAGGATTGCTTTAGGATTATTGGCAAAAATAATCTCCACTTCAGCACCGCTCTCACGGATCACATTTTTATAATAGTCCACATAGTCAACACCGGTAAATACGTGTTTTTCGTATCCGAACAATTCTCTGTATTTTTCTTCTGAAAGTACATCTGTCCAGGGATTGACACCTTTTTCATCCATGACATCCAGATCTACAAGATGATTGCCTACTTCATCGGAAGGATAACTCAGCATGAGCACGATTTTTTTACAGCCTTTGGCAATTCCTTTCAGACAGATAGAAAAGCGGTTCCGGCTAAGGATTGGGAAGAGGACACCGACAGTGTCATCACCGAATTTTTCGTGTACATCTTTGGCAATCTGTTCCACACTGGCATAGTTGCCCTGTGCTCTGGCAACCACTGCCTCTGTGACAGCGATCACATCTTTATCGCGAATCTCAAAGGGTTCGCTTTTTGCGGCTTCCAGCACGCAGTCCACTACGATTTCCGACAGGTTGTCGCCTTCACGGATAATAGGAGCGCGGACGCCGCGGGATATGGTACCTACCATTTTAGACATTATGATATTCCCCCATTTTTTCATTTTCGTGGACATTGCCACCATTACTATTCTAAGGTTTGTTGGTAAAATAAGCAAGTAAATCCTGACATAATGCGACAAAAAAATTGTGTTGAGAGGGAAAGCTTTTCAGTTGACAATATCGTTATACGATATTATAATGAAAATAAGAAATATCGAATATCGATATTATAGAAACTAAGTAATTTATCCGGTAACGATACAGCAGGTCCGGTTCAAACACACTCTAGAGAACTGTGAAGGACTGAGGAGTTACCACATCCATAAGTATAAGAAGGCCATAGAAGCGGGCCGTATAAGGTTAAGGGAGGGAACAGGCATGCCCAGAGAACAGTTTCAGAGTCTGACAGAGCCTATGTATTACATATTGATGTCACTTCAGGAGGAGTGCTGTGGTGTGGATATTATGGAAAAGGTGAAAGCTTTGTCAGGCGGGCGTGTACAGGTGGGACCCGGAACCCTGTATACACTTTTGGCAAAATTTCAGGAGGGAGATATCATAGAAGAAACAAGACAGGAGGGGCGGAAAAAGTGGTATCGGATCACAGAAAAAGGAAAGGATACCCTGAAGAAAGAGTACCGACGTATCCTGGCTATGGCCAGAGACGGGGCCGCCGGATTGGAGGGGGATAAGGATGCTGTATTGGAGATGGAAGGGATTTGGGATTCTGGATACTCCGGCAATGGAGTATTTCTTTGAAAAAATGGCAGCACGGGGATGGATGCTGAGAGATGCTGTGGGTAGTTTTTGGGGATTTGAGCGGCAGACTCCCAAGAAGGTAAAATTTTCTGTTGTCATATTGAAAGAAGTTTCTATGTGGGAGGGAAGTGAGAACGAAAAGTCAAAAGAGTTTCAATTCTACTGTGAGAGTGCAGGGTGGCATTTTGTGTGCGCGGAGAAATGCAGACAGATTTTGTGGAGTGGAGACAGGGATATTGTTCCGATAGAGACAGACGAGGCACTTAAGATGGATGCGGCAAAGGTGCAGTTCCAAAAACAGGTGGCAGTCACTATGGTTTTGGGCGTATTGTGGATATTGTGCTATTTTGGGCCTGCGCTCATGGGGGGAATGGGGCTGGCCGGATATTTGCTGGAGTCATTACTTGAAACAAATGCGGGGATTCTGGTGTTATTCTGCATGCTGTATCTCTTTTTAAACGGTTTGGCCGGTGTGGTTTCTTATCAGGTCTGGAATCAAAGGGCAAAGAGAGATCTGCAGCGAAAAAAGCCTGTGAGATACAGATCCTATCCTCTCTTTATGGTCAAAGATATTGCCGGGAAAGCCTTTTGCCTTCTTCTTGGCGTGCTTTTTTATACGACGGTGGTGCGCAGTGCTGTACAGAACAGGGATTGGAGAGCACTGGCAGGTATGCTGTTGTTCTTAACTGTATATGGGAGTCTGAATTTATTTATGTGGAGCAGAAGAAAAAAGGGATTTCGGTGGAGATACCTTCTGCTTGCCATGGCAGCTATAATTATTATGGCTGTCGGATTACATAAAATCGACTCGCTTGCATCTTTAGAACCTCCCAAAGAGGACTCCTGGCTGATCGGGATGGGGCCATTCTTACAATGTTCGGAACTTTTTGCGGAGAACAAAAGCACAGGAAATGGCAAAACGGATAATAATGAGATTCTAAATGCATATCATTCGAGAAGTGGCAGTATTTTGCTGGAAAAGGAAAGCTACCGCACATTTCGGAGTGGCGGATGCAGAGATGAATTCTCTTATACTTTATACAGATCCGGGTATAAAGGGGTTCTGAATTATGTCCGGAAATTGTCAGAGAACCACCGTAATTATAAAGAGGAAGGCGGCTATTGGGACGGTTCCATATACATACAGGGATATTCATATCAGGAAAACGGTTATACTGACCAGAAAACGGCAGGTGGGTCCACAGGGGAAGATGAGAAGTCGGAAGAGACTTACCGGGTATCTGTTTTAAGAAACGGTCCTTATATACTGATGATCCGGTACAGGATTCACGACCAGAGCATAAGTAAGGATGTTGTTGACAGCCGGGCGGCTGAAAAAATGAGGGAGCTGCCGGGGATACTATAATGTGCAGCAAACAACCGGGCCGCGGTGGATCTTAACAGGTATGGCGCGGCAGCTGGAAAAAACGGCGTATAGGGAATAGAAAGTTTTTTTCTATTGCTATACGCCGTTTTTACGGCATTCAGTCAGGTATCTGACGTCCTTCATGATCCATGTGATAATTGTCTTTATAGATGAGCTGTGAGATAGGGACAAACTCATAGCCCTTTTCCTGCAGTGTGGTGATTAGGGTGTCCAGCGCATCTTTTGTGTATTTGGCGCCGTTATGGCAGAGGATAATGCTGCCGTTGCCCAAGTGGGAGTCCTCCGTAACTCTTTTTATAATGTCATCAGCGCCGTAATCTTTCCAGTCAAGAGAATCCACATCCCACTGTATCGGGTAGTAATTGTTGGCAAGAGCATTTTTGACCACGCCATTGTCATAGTCTCCGTAAGGAGGACGGAACAGGAACATGTTATAACCGGTCAGCTCTTTGACTTTGTTGTGTACAGACATAAGCTCCTGGGTTTTTTTCTCATCGCTGAGTTTTGTCATATATTTGTGATTTTCGCTGTGGTTGCCCAGGTCATGTCCCGCTTCATAGATCTTTTTTACATCGTCGGGGTAGCTGGAGATCCATCCGCCGGTCATGAAAAAGGTGGCTTTTACCTGGTGTTTTGCCAGGATATCAAGAAGAGCGGATGTGTCTTGATTGCCCCAGGCAGCGTCAAAACTGATGGCGATCTGCGGCTTGTCAGTTTGTACACAGTAGATAGGAAGCTCACGGCTTCCCGCTGTGCTGCTGACGGATATGGCATTTGGCAGGTATGTGACGGCACAGAGTACAAGGGCGCCACAGAAAAGCAGCGTTATGGCTGTGTTGAGAAGCTTCTTTAGCATGGCAGACCTCTGAAATAGATGTTGTTTACATCATATGCCGCCCCAAAGGAAAAAAGAACGGGGCAGACAGGGAAAGGGCTGTGCACCCTTTATATAGCGCACAGCCCTGAAGTCAGAAATTACTTTTTATAGAAGTTTCTGCCGTAAGAATCGTATTCTTCAGTTATCCAGCGGGCTTTGGCTTTGATTGCCTCGTCATCCGGTGCGCCGTATGTGCTTGCCCAGAATACAAATCCGCCTCCCGGCGCAAAGGAATCTATGCATTTACGGACCTCAGCTCTTATGATCTCCTCCGGGGTATCCGGCCAGCCGGCAGGGCCTGAGGAGTCCCAACAGCCTTCCAATACCAGGCGGTTTCCATATTTTTTCTTGATCCCGGCCAGATCATTCATGGTTTGAGCGGGGTTCCATGCGCAGACACCAAAGTCAAGCCAGTCTTCTATGAAATCCTCACATCTGCCGCAGTCGTGCATATCAATGGGGATTCCGGCCTCCTGTGCGAACTTCGCTTCGCTTGCATGGAAAGGCTTTATCATCTCCCGATACATATCTACAGATATAAACGGGTTGGTTGCCGTTGCCGTATCGTCTGTGATCGCCCAGACATCAGGTTTGTAATAATCCCTGACCTTGCTGCATATCTGGAGATAGAATTGATTCATGTACTCAAATAGTGCCATGACTTCTTCCGGCTCCTCCAGCATCGCACAGAGTCCTTCGGTGAATCCCATGAAATTCATAAGCTGCTGGAAATATCCCACATGTATGGTAGCAGTAACGGATGTCTGCGTCCGGTCAACCTGTGCCAGATCTTTCTTTGCCATGGTTTCCCAATCAATATGGGAGATATCGGGAGCCTTGATAACATCACGCCAGCGGCAGATATCATCAAGTATGAAGCGCCCCGGTTTGGGAAGAGACATATAGCCGGTTTCCTTTGTTGCCACGTATTCCACGCCCCAGACATCAAAACCGCCCATGGGAGTTTTGCGAGCATTCAGAAATCCCGGACCGATCCAGGCTGTGGCCGGAGCATGTCCGGGGGATGGAATAAGCAGTCTTGGTATCCATTCTGGGGTTTCGCCCCGCAGAGTCATTAAATAGTTATCTTTTTCGGTTAACATAATACTACCTCCTTTGTGTAAATGGATTCTATAGGGTTTATCTGCTCAGGCCTGTGATACCTTTTTATTACCGCCGGTGACTATGATATATATGACAGCGCCCAGGACCAGGCAGAGCGTAGAGAACGCGGTGATCTTCCACTCAGCTCTCAGTACATTTAAGTTCAGCAGCTTTTTCACTCCGTTTATCAGGTAGGGAGAGAGAAACTGCCCTAATCCTACGCAGCTTGTGTAAATGGCAATTGCCTGGGAACCAAATTTAGGCTTTGCAGCGGTGCCCGCAATAAGCAGATTGTAAGTTGGATTATAAAAGCCAAAGCCAAGACCAAAGATTGCCCCGCACATAATAAACAGAGGGAAATTCTGGGCAAAGCAGAGAATAGCCAGAGCCAGCCCCACAAGTCCTGTGGAGATCACGGCCATATACCGCTGTGTTTTTTTGTGAAGACTTCCGAAGATCAGGCCGGCTATAAATGCAAATATAGTATTGGTGGATGCAACCATAGATACCTGACTGGCGCCACCGATATTCTCTCCGGTTATGACAAGAGACAGCTCTACATTAAAAGACATCATACACGCATTGAAAAATACGGCAAAGAGAAGAACATAGAAGGTTTTCTTAGTATACTTTTTTTCGCCTGCTTTTGCCGTGGAACTTTCTTTTTTTATAGGCTCATTGGATGGGCAGCAAAACAGAACCAGGAGAGCTACCGGGATCGCGAACAGATAACCAAAGAATGCGTACCGCCATCCAAAGGAGGTCAGCCAGCCGCCCACCATAGTGACAGCCGCACCGAATAATGCGCCAAATCCTGCCCGGAAACCCAAAAGCCGGGCTTTTTCTTCGCCCTCATATAACTGCTGGATGATCGCATTGGCCAGCGGGAATACAGTACCGGACCCCATGCCATAGATGACTCTCATAATAAGGATAGCAGGCAGATTGAACACAAAGTAAGTTCCGAAACCTGCAGCAAACATAAGGGCGGCACAGCCGATGACGATTTTCTTAATTGGGAAGATCTGTATCAGCTTTCCGGACAGCAGGGAGCAGACGATCATCATAAGTGACGGGATGGTAGAGAATAGTTTGACGGTTGTGATATCATACTGTGGAAATTCTTTGACCATGTAGGCAAGAGATGATGCATTGATCGTAGCCAGATACAATAAGGTACTGACAGACAATACGGCCACAGTATTCATTAATGTGTATTTTTTCTTTTCTGCCATAGTGATTTCCTCCCTTGTGATCAGATGGAAAATAAGGGACTGCTGTCCAGTGCTGACTCTACGATCTGTGCCAGGGTATTCTTGTCTATGCAGAGGGCAATGACCGCAGCATGTATTTGTATGTTAGGAGACAAAGCCTCCTTTTTCATGGCTTCCGTATCAGTGAGTGATATTATGATCACCTCATTGCGTTCCATAGATGCTTTGATATGTCCGATAATGCCGTTTTGCTCCGTAATATCCCGGGCAATATTTTTAAACAGTTGTTTCAGCAGAACCTCTGTCTGCCTGGCGTCCTTACAGGCCTTCCATTCCAATGAAATGATACTGGCGTCATCCTGCTCATAGGCGTTCAGGGTAATCATCGTGTTATTTATACGACGAGATATGGATGCTTGCTCATGATGGTCGTGGGAGTGACTGTGGTAGTCATGTACGTGTGTGCCTTCGTGGGAAATTTCATTCATTAGGATCACCCTCCAGTATAGAATCCCAAATATAGTGGGATACGGGCTGACTTGCAGATGTCTGAAAAATTTTTGGAGTTTTGTTTATAGCTTTTATCTGCAGTTCGATTTTTTTCAGTGTGTCCGGACTGACCAGATCCATCTTATTGATGAGTACAGTGTCAGCATTAGTCATTTGTCCTGTTATTAATTCGTGAAGCGGCGTAAAGAGACGTTCCCAGCGTGAAGCGTCAGCGACAATGCATATTCTGGAAGAGAGATTCATACTGTCAGCCAGATTTTTTTGGATCAGATGGGGATAGGCAAGGCCGGTAGTCTCCAGGATCAGCCATTGTGGCTGAAGCTGCTTTTCGATATTGCTGACAGATGACAGCAGTTCTCCGGATAAGGTACAGCAGGCGCAGCCTGAAAACAGGTTTTCTACCTGATATCCGTTTCCGCGAAGCAGTTTATCGTCAATTCCCTCCTCCCCAACTTCATTTTCCAATATCACAACCTGATACTTTTTATCGCCTGATAAATGCTCGGTCATGTAATAGGCAAGCTGCAGCAGAAGTGAGGTCTTTCCGGAACCAAGAAATCCTCCCAGGATCAAAACTTTCATTGTGATTCACCCCTTTTTACATTAGATGAAATGATTCGAGAGACTGTGCGCGCAGATTTCTGAATTAATTAAATTATAAAATGAATTGATAGATAAATATAGAAGATGAACGCACAAAAAATAGAAAAAATATAGCAACTCTTTAGTGTGATGAGCACAAATTAAAATGCGGAGTCGAATTATGTATTTTTTTGTTGATTTATGGTATGATTTACCATAGAGTGCGTTTGAAAATTGCTTCTGGAAGACTGCATGGCGTAATAGATTTTTAAACACGCTCCGAAATTCCATAATTCCAAAGCTTTGATAGGGGGCGGGTATCTATGAAATTAAGTATGCATATGATCGCAAACAGGATATATTTTCTTGATATGGAGTTAAATCTCAGTGACAGTGATCCGCCGGTTTTGAAAAGTGCCAGGCTTGTATATGCCACAGACTGTGCATATATCTATGCCAAGGGCAAGGATACGATATGTGAGGCCGAAAGCGGCAGTATAAGGCTCAGAGATGTGAATCTGACGGAGGGATTTGACATTATCCAGAGTGTGTTTGATTTTTATGACGATTGGCAGCAGAATATCCTTGATCTGGCTGCCCAGAAGTCTTATCAGGATTTGGTGGATGCCTGTTTTCGCGTTTTCCACAATCCCATGATCATGTTTGACGCAGACTGTAAGGTGATGGGAATAAGTTCTCAGTATGGGGAAAATGATGTGGACAGGGAGTGGGCTTATCTGTCACGATACGGATATTCCTCCATCCAGGCCCTGGAATATATGAAATCTTACTACCCGGACCATGATTTTGAACATGAGAAGATCCTGCCGTTTCATTTTAAAGGCACAATTCTCAATTGTGAGGGGATCACAGGTGCTTTGATATATCAAAATGAATTTTTCCTGAGGATCAATGTGATAGAAAAGGAACGGGCATTGAACTATGGGGATTATCAAATATTGGAGATGCTTTTGCATATTATGTACCAGAATCTGGAAAAACGTGATACAGAGAAGGAAAAGGGTGAAGAAAACTCTGTATTCCACAGCCTCCTGAACCAAGAAGCTGTAGATAAAGAGAAGCTGGCCAGAAAACTTCATTATGCCGGCTGGGAAGTGTCTGACGAATACCAGTTGATCCTGGTATGGGCAGATAAAAAGGAAATGTCTGCGAAAACGGCTGAGGTCATGCGCACTACGCTGATGAACATGTATCCTGAGGGCAGGATCGTGGGCGGGGAGAAAGGGTTTATTCTCATATGGAACCTGAGTAAATGCGGAGATTTCAAAAGGGACCGCATTCAGCTTCTCTTTAAGCAGACAGAAGCTGATGTGAGCATGAGTCTGAGAATGAAAGGAATCTATAACTTATCGCATCTATACCAGCAGGCAAAATCTGCTTTGGATATGAGAGAGCTGTTTTCCGGGGAGACAGACGGCATTTTTGATTTTTATGAGGCGGCTGCAAATTATATCCTACTGTCCGGAGACCTGGAGGAAATGGTGTATGCCTGTCATCCGGACGTTCGGAAGCTGTGGCTGAGAGAACAGGAGGAAAAGGATGGACTGTTTCCCACATTCTCTTCCTATCTGAAACATGAGCGGTCCGTGCTCAATACCTCACAGGATGTGTTTATACATAGAAATACCTTATTATATAGAATAAAGAAGATCAAGGACTGTCTGACATCCGATTTGGATGACACGTATACCAGGAATTATATGCAGATCTCTGTTATGGTCTTGGAATTATATCAAACGCTGCAGAAAAATAAGTCTTAATTTTAAATATACTGCTTGTAAAAACGCGTGCAGAAGATTATAATAGAAAAAAACGCGTGCTATATTGAGAGGATTCGTGTGTTTTGCGTGCGAATGTTGAAATGCTTGTTTTACATTTTCTATTATTATAAAAAAATTCCGGAGGCGGATCATGGCGGGTACAATACAACAGATTGCAGAGCTGGCAGGGGTGTCACGGGGAACTGTGGACCGGGCTTTGAATAACCGGGGGAGGATCAACCCGGAAGTGGCAAAAAAAATAGAGCAGATTGCTGATGAGATCGGATATGTGCCAAAACACAGGAAAAAGGCTGACGATACAGTAAAACAGGCCGGCAGGGGAAAGCGGGTTGGAGTTGTGACACAGTTGTCCCAGTCCTCTTTCATGCTGCAGGTCAACAAAGGGATCAGGGATGCGTCAAAAAAGCTGGCGGACCAGGGCATTGAGGTGCTTGTAAAGGAAAACGCATCCGTGGATGAGGCAGAGCAGATGCAGGCCATCACAGAGCTGGAGGAAGAGGGAATTGACGCACTGGCTGTCATGCCGGTGGATTGTGACAATGTCAGGGTTAAGTTAAATGAGCTGACCGAGGAGAAGAATATACCGGTTGTCACTTTTAATTCTGACATTGTAGGGACAAAAAGATGCTGCTTTGTGGGGCTTAACAACTGGCAGAGCGGACAGACAGCGGCCGGCCTTATGGGATTGATGATGCGGGGTAAAGGAAAGGTGCTGGTCATTACCGGGTACTTTTCCAACAGCGCAGGCAGCCGCAGGGTAGACGGCTTTGTGGAAGAGCTGAAGAAAAACTTTCCGGAAATGGATCTGGTGGGGGTGCAGAGCAGCTTTGATCATACAGATGAAGTGGAGAAGATCATCGTAAATGCTATGTCGGCATTTCCGGATCTGGAGGGCATCTTTGTCGCATCCGGCGGGCAGGCCGGGGTTAAAAAGGCTTTTGATAAGCTGGATCTTCATAAACGCCCGTATGTGATCATCTATGACCTGACACCTAAAAATGAAAAGGCGCTTTTAGAGGGGACCGTGGATTTCCTCATTGATCAGGAGGGATATGACCAGGGATACCGGGCATTATCCATACTGTCGGATATGCTGAGAAGAGGCAGAATGCCGGAAAAAGAATACATGTACACAGAAATCAATATAAAGACAAAATACAATCTCTAGCCGGTTCGGATATAAGACTGGTGCAAGACAGAGAACATGACAGTCAACAATACTGTATAGCCGGGGGATTCCCGGCTTTTTCTATTGTGCAGAAAAGTTCTTTGGACAGGATGCGCACTGCGCACAAGGGGAAAATGACTGGAAATAGCTGCGTTTTGGGCCGAAAATCCCGTTTGTCAGATTTGAGTCTGACTAAAAAGCACATGAAAAGCACGCAGGAATTATTGTGAAAATGCAACAAATCCGCGCTATAAAATTGTGCACAAAATAGAAAGGTTGTGAAAATAAAAAAAGTGCTTGCACATTTGATGTGCGTGTGATACTATAAAAGCACAAAAGGAAAGCACGTAAAACGCACACATAAATAAAAAGCACGCAAACATGGATGGAAAAAACAGGAGGAAAGTTTTTATGAAGTATGTAGAATTTGATCAGAGCAGACCATTGGATTTGGTATTACTGGGCCGTGTGGCAATCGATTTTAACCCGGCTTACAATGACCAGGTAAAAGAGGAGTTCAAACCTCTGAAGAAAGTCCATATGTTTGAGAAGTTCGTAGGCGGTTCACCGGCCAACATCGCTGTGGGTGTTACAAGACATGGAATGAAGGCAGGTTTTCTGGGAAAAGTTTCTGATGACCAGTTTGGTGACTATGTAGTGGATTATTTCGATGAGCAGGGTATTGATACCTCACACATTACAAGATGTACCGGCGGTGAGAAACTGGGCCTGACATTTACTGAGATGTTATCCCCAAAGGAAAGCAGTATCCTGATGTACAGAAACTGCATCGCTGACTTACAGCTTCATGTGGATGACATTGATGAAGAATACATAAAAAAGACAAAAGCAATCCTGATCTCTGGAACAGCGCTGGCAGAGAGTCCTTCCAGAGAAGCGGCGATCAAAGCAGTGCTTCTGGCAAAGAAGAATAATACAAAGATCATATTTGACATTGACTACAGGGAGTACAACTGGAAGAACAGTGATGAGATAGCCATCTACTATTCCATGGTAGCAAAAGAAGCTGACATCATCATGGGCTCCAGAGAAGAGTTCGACCTGACAGAAAAACTGATCCAGCCGGGCATGACAGATGAAGAGTCCGCAGCACTGTGGCAGGGCTACAATGCCAAGATCGTTGTTATCAAGCACGGTATGAAAGGCTCCACGGCATATACCTGTGACGGACAGAAATATTCCATCAAACCGTTCCCGGTTGATGCCAGAAAAGGCTTCGGCGGCGGAGACGGATACGGTTCCGGTTTCTTATATGGACTGTACCAGGGATGGGAAGTGATCGACTGCCTGGAATTCGGTTCCGCAGAGGCTTCCATGATGGTCAGAAGCAACAACTGCTCCGATTCTCTTCCGGGACCGGATGCGGTGCACGCGTTTATCAAAGAAGAAAAAGAAAAATTTGGCGAGATGATCGCAAGAGTATAATAAGCGTCATAGCGGTTACAGAAATCGCTGACATAGATACTAACATAAACACTGACTGCGGGGCGGGCCGGGAGTTCCCCCCTCGCCCATGTGGCAGGCAGAGCCTGCCCGGTAAATGAAAGGAGATTAATCATGGCAAAGACAACAAGAATGACGGTTGCACAGGCTATCGTTAAATTTTTAGATAATCAGTATGTATCCATGGATGGTGTGGAGACAAAATTCGTGGAAGGTTTCTTTACCATCTTCGGACACGGCATTGCAGTGGGTCTTGGAGAGGCGCTGGATAGTGATCCGGGACAGTTAAGGGTTATGCAGGGAAGAAATGAGCAGGGCATGTGCCACGTGGCAACAGCATTTGCAAAACAGAACAACAGAAAAAGCATTATTCCCTGTGCTTCATCCGTAGGACCTGGAGCTGCCAACATGGTGACAGCCTGCGCGACTGCCACAGTGAACAATATCCCGCTTCTGGTATTCCCGGCAGATACCTTTGCCTCCAGACAGCCTGACCCGGTTCTGCAGCAGTTAGAGCAGAGCAGCAGCCTTGCTACAACAACCAACGATGCATTTAAACCGGTGTGCAAATACTGGGATAGGATCACACGTCCGGAGCAGCTTATGACAGCACTGATCAACGCAATGCGTGTTCTGACAGATCCCTCTGAGACAGGCGCGTGCTGCATCGCCCTTCCTCAGGATGTAGAGGGAGAATCTTATGATTACCCAGATTATTTCTTTGAGAAACGTGTACACAGGATCACACGTCCTGTGGCAGTGGAAGAAGAGCTGGAAGATATAGCTGAAGTGATTGCAAACGCAAAGAGACCTCTGCTTATTGTAGGCGGCGGTGTTAAATATTCTGAAGCCGGTGAGACAGTTGAAAAGTTCTGTGAGGAATTCCATATTCCGTTTGGCGAGAGTCAGGCAGGAAAGAGTGCATGCCAGACAAGCAATCCTTACTGTCTGGGCGGTATCGGTGTGACAGGAACCCTGGCATCCAATGTCATTGCAAAAGATGCCGATGTGGTGATCGCAGTAGGTTCCAGACTCTCCGACTTTACCACAAGCTCCAAACACTTATTCAGAAATGAAGACGTAAAATTTGTTACGATCAACAACAACAGATACCATGCATATAAGATGGATGCTGTAAAAGCTATCGGTGATGCAAAAGCCACAGTGGAAGCCCTGGCTGAAAAGCTCCGTGCAAAAGGATATGTTTCTTCCTACAACGGAGAAATCGAAGCTGCCAAAGAGGCATGGGACAAAGAGTGGGATCGTTTGGCCGGAATCGAGTACACAGGCGATGACTTTGAGCCGATCATCAAGGCAAGAGACCCGAGAACGGTTCCTGAGTTCGTGAAACTGACAAACGGTAAGATCACACAGACCGCAGCCCTGGCTGCTATCAATAAAACCATTGATAAAGACGCCACCATCATCACAGCAGGCGGTTCCCTGCCAAGCTGTATGCAGCGTATGTGGAGAACAGATAAGAGAGGCGGATATCATGCGGAGTACGGCTATTCCTGCATGGGATACGAGGTGGCTGCCACTCTCGGTGTAAAATTTGCTGAGCCGGACAATGAAGTATATTGTGTAGTAGGTGATTCCAGCTTCCAGATGCTTCACAGTGAAATCATGACGATCATGCAGGAGAGAAAGAAAGTAAACATCTTAGTGTTCGATAACTGCGGATTCGGCTGCATCAACAACCTGGAGATGAACCATGGTATCGGCAGCATTGCCACAGAGTTCCGCTATACAGACGGCAAGAAGCCTACCGGTGATCTGATTCCTGTAGATTACGCGAAGATCGGTGAGGGTTATGGCCTGAAGACTTACACCTGCAAAACCATCGCTGAACTGGTTGACGCTCTTGAGGACGCAAAGAAACAGGATATTGCCTGTCTTTTTGACCTGAAAGTTATTCCGAAAACCATGACAGACGGCTATGAATCCTGGTGGAACGTAGGCATTGCCACAACATCTGACAAGGACAGCGTAAAGAGAGCATGTGAAGGCGTTATGACAGGACGTAATGAGTCCAGAGCTTATTAATTTAATATAAAAACAGGATGCCGCACGGACCCATCCGCTCTCAACACTGCAGCCATTTCCTTAGCTGGAATGGCTGCGACAGTGCAGGGAAATCGGGCCGGTGCGGCAAAACCAGATGCTGCAGTTGGAAGATTAGACGGACTGCAGCGGCATAACTGTATATAAGACAAGGAGGATATTTAGATATGGGAAAAGTGTTCGGATACCCGGAGTTTGACGCAAACGGTGAAAAAATTCTTACAACCTATGACAATGAATACAAAGACATGATGATGGACATCCGTGTTTACCGCATGAAAGCCGGCGAGACCAGATCCTTTAAAAGAGACGGCGAAGAGACAGCGGTACTTCTGCTCTTTGGAAACATCACCTATGCATGGGAAGACAGCAAAGAGACGGTCAGCAGAAAAGACGTGTTCACAGAGGGTCCCTGGTGCGTCCATGTGTGTACTGGAACTGAAGTCAGCGTGACTGCAGAGGCGGATTCCGAGATCCTTGTGCAGTGCACAAAGAATGATACAGAGTTTGCCGCAAAATTATATAAACCGGAGGATGCTCCCTGGGGATATTCCTGTAAAGGGAAATTCGGCAATGTTGCAAAGAGAAGAGTCAACACTATTTTTGACCATGATATCGCTCCCTGGTCCAACATGGTTTTAGGTGAAGTCCTCAATGACAGGGGAAACTGGTCAGGATATCTGCCTCACAGACATCCGCAGCCAGAGACTTACTACTTTATGTTTGACCGTCCGGAAGGTTTTGGCGCCAGCTTTGTAGGAGATCAGGTTTTCAAAAGCACAGACGGAAGCTTCTCAGCAATTCCGGGGGGCGAACTGCATCCTCAGGCAGTGGCTCCGGGATTCCAGATGTACACCTGCTGGATGATCCGCCATTTAGAAGGCAATCCGTGGCTGCAGACAGACCGCTGTGAAGATGAGCGCTATACCTGGCTGCACGACGCTGAGTTTTAGAATTTAAAGAAAAACAGTTACGATCTGCAGTCCTGCAAAAAGTGCGGTTTGTTGAACAGTATGAAAAACAGGCAATCCATAGAATAGAGAATAAGAAAAGGAGAACACGATTATGGCAAGAGAATTTATCGTACCGGGTCAGATCATTTCCGGTTCAGGTGCATTAGATATGGCAGAGGGAGTATTAAAAGGACTTGGAAAAAAAGCCCTTATTGTCACAGATAAAGTTATGATCCAGTTGGGAAACTGCGCAAAAGTTGAGGCGGCCCTGAAAAATCAGGGAGTTGAATATGCCATTTACTCTGAGATCGTAGGTGAGCCAACAGATACCATGATTGAAAACGGTCTGACATTATACAAAGAGGAAGGCTGTGATTTCCTGGTAGCCCTGGGCGGAGGAAGCCCCATTGATTCCATGAAAGCCATCGGTTCTCTTGTTGTCAACGGCGGATGCATTTCAGACTACATGGGTAAAGTGATCGATGTGGAAGTGCCTCCTATGGTAGCGATTCCAACAACAGCCGGAACCGGATCTGAGGCAACTCAGTTTACGATCATTACAGATACAAAGAAAAACATTAAGATGCTGTTAAAGGGCAAAGTCCTGATGCCGAGCCTGGCGATCATTGACCCGCAGTTCACTATGACCGCGCCGCCTAAAATCACAGCAGCTACAGGTCTGGATGCCTTATGTCACGCGGTGGAGGCTTACACATCCAGAAAATCACAGACACTTTCCGATACCTTTGCTGTGTCAGCAGTAAAACGTATCTTTAAATATCTGCCGGCTGCATTCAAGGATGGCAGCAATGAGGAAGCCAGAGTACAGATGTCTGTGGCAGCTCTGGAGGCAGGTATTGCCTTCAACAATGCCTCCGTTACCATTATCCACGGAATGAGCCGTCCGATCGGTGCTCTGTTCCATGTAGCTCACGGCCTTTCCAATGCCATGCTGTTAAAAGAGTGCCTGACATTTGCCCTTGAGGGAGCTTACGACCGTTTTGCAGAACTGGGACGCACGGTTGGTGTTGCAGTAGATACAGATTCTGACAAAGAGGCAAGTGAAAAGTTCCTTGCTGCTGTGGAAGCTATCACAAAAGAGCTGGAAACTCCCACATTGGCTGAGTTCGGCATTGACAAAGATGAGTTCTTCAAGGTGATCGACAAGATGGCTTTTGATGCAATGGATAGCGGAAGCCCGCAGAATACCATGAGAGAAGTTACTGAGGATGATGTGAAACAGATTTATAGAAATTTGTGGTAATTTAATAGATGTAAGCAAGCTCCAGGACCGGGGGGTTACCGGTTTCTGGGGCTTTTTGTGTGCGGACGGAAGTGAGCGGGAGAGGGCCTAAGGAGGGAGAAACCTGTGAGCGAAGCGTTTCGCTGCCATGGAGCTAACCAGCTCCCAGTTACTAAATTCATCGGCAATGGCCTCTTCATTAAGTAACTGGGGCAGGTGGATCTCCCTGGCGCTCCACTGAGACATCGCTCGCAGGTTTCTCCCTCCTTAGGCCCCCTCCCGCTCACTTCCTGTTCTTCACTGGCCATAGTGTTTTTGGGTGTGGTAGAAATGGATAAAAAGAATAAAAGGGAAATGTAATGTTTTTTACTTGCTGCAAAGAAGACCAGGGTTGTAGGGGGATACAAATACTCTGTGTTCATATGGTGTTGTAAGAAATGGTGGAAAATGTTAAAATTAGGTCAGAAAAAACAGGATGAGGGAATGTGGAATGCGAAAGAGTGTGGGAAGGCTTTTGCTGGCAGTTGTGTGTTTGTTATGTATGAGCGGCTGCGCCGGGAAGGATGTGAAGGAACCGGAGAGGGAGTTTATCATAGGGGTGGTGACAAAATCCAGGAACAGTGAATATTGGATGTCTGTCAATGCCGGTATGGAAAAGGCGGCCAAGGAGATGAATGTGAAAACAGTTATCCTCTCCCCGGATACAGAGACGGATAAAAAGATACAGAAGAAAATGATACGGGATCTGCTGAAAATGAAGGTGGACGCTTTGGCTGTGTCTCCTATTGATTCTAATGACAATCGGGATTATTATCTGCAGGCTCAGGAACTGGGGATTCCGGTATACTCTTATGACACGCCTATTGCGGATGTGGAGGTGCCCTATATTGGCATTGACAATGAAAAGGTAGGGTATGAGCTTGCCGGGGCTCTTGCTGAAAAGATGGGGCATAAAGGGAACATTGCCATCATCGCGGGCAGCAGGGAACAGACATCCCATGAAAAAAGGATTGCCGGGTTTGAAAAGTATATGGAGCAGGAACCGGATATCCATATAGAGGTGGAGAAGAGCGGATACAGCAACCTGCGGGTGTCCGAACAGGAGATGGAAGAGATTCAGAGCAATTATCCGGATTTGGACGGTATTATGACCACCAGTGCAGTTACAGCGCTGGGGCTTGCTGAGGCTACCAAAGGCAGCGGTATTTACATAGCCTCTGTGGATGACCAGGAGGATGCCATTCGGGCAGTGGAAGAAGGACGCATTACTGTGCTGGGAGCCCAGTCCGGCTATGATATTGGATATGAGACTGTGAAGTATATTGTGAATGATAAAAAGGGGATAAAACAGGACCGGGAAAAGATTTTGGAAACACAAATACTGACCCAGGAAAATGTAGAGGATTATCAGAACCTAAAAAAATGACACAAAAATCAAAAAATAATCCCAGTCATACAGCAGGAGACGGGACTGTGCTAAAATATGGGAATATTTTTAGGACCATATAAGAAAAAACGTGAAAATAAAACTAAGAAATCTAAAATTTCTATTACTAGGATTTTCCCTGCAAAAAGGTAAAATAAAATCATCAAAAGGATGATTTAAAGAAAGGCAGGGAAACAAAATGGGAAAAGAATTAGCACAAAAAATAACCGGAGGAAAGCTGTCGTGGGGAACCAGGCTGTCTTATGCCAGCGGTGATGTGGCGTGCAACGTTGTGTTCGGAATGATCGGTACGCTGCTTACACTATTCTACACAGACTATGTGGGGATCAGCCCGGCTACCGTAGGTTTGATGATGCTGTTGTCAAGACTTTTTGACGGTGTGTCTGACCTGATCATGGGCGTTATCGTGGAGCGCACCAATTCCAGATGGGGAAAATCAAGACCGTGGATCCTCTGGATGAGCGTACCTTTTGCGTTGTCAGCAGTTTTGCTGTTCACAGTACCGCACACCACAGGTCTGCTTCAGTTCCTCTATCTGTTCGTAACCTATAACTTCTGTACAACCGTATGCTACACAGCAATCAATCTTCCTTACGGAAGTCTCTCAGCCATGATGACCAGAGTTTCCTCTGAAAGAGATATGCTGAGTGTTGTCAGAATGGGACTTTCTCCCATCGGTAAAATCATTGCTGCAACCTGTACACTTCCCATCGTAAAACTGTTTGGAGATGATCAGGCAGCATGGGTTAAAACAATGTCCATCTGGGCAGTGTTGGCACTGATCCTTCTTCTTGTATGCTTTTTCAAATGTGAGGAGACAGTTCGGATCGAAGCAAAAGAAAAAGCAGCTAAAGTACCTCTTGGAAAGGGATTTGCAGCACTTTTCAAAAACCAGTATTTCTGGGCGGTTCTGGTATTATGGATGGTACAGAGCGTTTCTTTCGGTATTTCAGGAACCATTTTACCGTACTACTGCAAATACATATTTGGAAATGACACATGGATGTACAGTGCTCTTTTCCTTACAGAGACACTGACACTGGTTGCAGGTATCTTCGCCTGTACACCGCTTATCCGCAAATTTGGAAAACGTAATATTGCCCTTGTAGGTTCACTGATCGCACTGGCAGGACAGCTTCTGTTCTTCCTGAATCCCTACAGCTTCCCATGGATGGTTATGAGCTGTGTGGCACGTGCTGTCGGCCTGGCTCCCCTGAATGCAGTTGTATTCGGTATGGTAGGTGATGTAGTGGAATTCGGACAGTGGAAGACACACATCAGACAGGAAAGTCTTATATTTGCCGGCGGTTCTATCGGAACAAAAGTAGGTGCCGGACTTGCATCCGCAGCTATGACAGGACTTCTCTCCCTGGCAGGTTATGTAAGTTCCTCCGTGGGAACAGCAGCTCAGCCGGAAACAGCGCTGAATATGATCGTAAATATTTATAAATTCGGACCGGTTCTGATCGCAGTAGTAGCCTTTGTCACACTGGCACTGTATAAACTGGATAAGATGTACCCGGATATTATGAAAGAGTTGATTGAACGTGAGTCAAGAGGGGAGTTGTAAAATATGAAAGAACGTACATTGATCACCATCAGCCGTCAGTATGGCAGCGGCGGCAAGGAGATTGCAGAGCTGCTTGCGAAAAAAATGGAGGCGCGCTGCTATGACAGACAGATCCTGTATCTGGCAGCAGAGAAATTGGGAAGCTCAGATCTAGATATGGACACTATTCTGGATATGTCTTACAAAATGCCGGACAACAGCATGGGTTCCTTTATGGAAGGCGTGAATTCTCTGGGATACGAGTCGATTCCTTCCTATAATAAAATGTACCGTGAGCAGGCAAAAGTCATCCGCAGGATCGCGGAGAAAGAGAGCGCTGTATTTCTGGGAAGGTGCGCAGATGTGGTACTGAAAGATTTTCCTGAATGTTATAATTTCTTCATCTATGCAGATGAGGAATTCAGGAGAGGGAGAGCCAAAGAATTTTATGGGAATAAATCCATAAAAGAACTGGAAAAGGAAAACAAGACGCGTGAACGCTATTACAACTACTATACAGGCGAGAAATGGGGAGAGCCCCTGAACTATGACCTGATGATCAATACAAGCAGATTTTCTGTACAGAAGGCGGCTGATCTTATATGGGAATATGTGGAGAGCTGCCAAGCTGAATAAAACATGTGAAGCAATAAATTTTCAATTATTTTCAATTATTAAGAGAAAGAGGTAAAAATCATGAAAAAAGTAAAAGTAGGTATTGCAGGATTAGGAAGATTAGGAAAAGTACACGCAAATAATATTGCATTCAAAATCCCGAATGCGGAGCTGACAGCAGCATGCTCCATCATGCCGGCAGAGCTGGAATACGCGAAAAATGAACTCGGTGTAAAAGACGTTTATTCTGATTACCGCGAAATGCTGGAAAAAGCAGATATTGATGCTGTAGCGATCGTGACCACAAGCGGTGAGCACTGCTGGCAGATCGCGGCAGCCTTAGACGCAGGAAAGCATGTATTCTCTGACAAACCGCTGGGTGTTACGGTTGAAGAGTGTAAACTGGCAGAGGCAGCCGTAGAGCGTCATCCGGAACTGGCATTCTTCTTAGGCTTCATGCGCCGCTTTGATCCTTCTTATGCTTACGCAAAGAAAAAAATTGAGGAAGGTGCTATCGGAACACCATACATGGTAAAAGCTACAGGCATTGACCCGGAAGCACTGGTTGAGGGCGCCATCAAATTCGCGGCTACCAGCGGCGGTATCTTTATCGACATGGCAATTCATGATATTGACCTTATGAGATGGTTCTTAGGCTCTGATCCTGTTGAGGTTTATGCAACAGGGGCTACCTTCAAACATCCGGAATTCAAAGAGGCTGGTGATGACGAGACAGGTATCGCTACATACCGCTGTGAAAACGGCGCGCTGGGATTTGTACATGTGGGACGTACTGCAGCTCACGGCTATCATGTAGAGACAGAGATCATTGGCACAGAAGGCTCTCTGCGCATCAGCCCGGTTCCGGAAAAGAACCTGTGCATGATCTACGATAAGAATGGTGCAGTTGTTGAGTGTGTCAGCGGATTCCCGGAGAGATTTGCAGAGTCTTATCAGTTAGAGATGCAGGAATTCATAAACTGTGTAGAATCCGGCAGAAAACCGGAAGTAACCGTTTACGACGGAACAAAATCTACCCAGATTGGTTTTGCTACAACAGAAGCATGGAAAAAAGGCGGAATCGTTAAAATCGAATATTGATCCGTATCTCCCCTGCATGAACGGGAAGATCATCATAAATCAGAAGTGTGCTGTTATCTTAGCAGCACACTTCTATTTCTTCTCAGGTTGAAAACCTGTCATAACAGTTCAGCCTTCCGCTGTCCCGCCAGGTGCTGCCCTGCATTGGCAAGACATCTGTCTGTTCTGTTGGAAAGTCTGTGTAAGCGTGATTTCTTAAAATTTCTATGTTATAATGTACGCATAAGTAATAGGTATCAGAATGTATGGACGGTAAAGGAGAGAGTATGCTGCAAAGTATCAGAAGCAAGGTGCTGTTGGCAATCCTGGCAGTGACTATGGTGACTGCCTGTTCCATCACCGTGGTTTTTTATTTTAAATCAGCAGGAATGATAGAGGAAAATTATTCCACCAATCTCTACGGCAGAGTGAAGCAGACGGTCACTTCTCTGGATGATTCCCTGCAGGAGATATATTATATCAATGTAAAAGCTGCCGGTGATATTAACATGGCCCAATATATAAAAGAATACAGGAAGTCAGAAAGCGGAGAAGCGCTGGATAAAATAGCAGAGCTTCTGAGAAATTACCGTACGGAATACAAGGATTTAAGCTCCCTGTATTTTGTTTTTCCGGATGAGAGGATAGCTGTCACGTCAGAGGATTACCCTGTGTGTAAGAGAGATATTCCGGAAGAGGAGATAGTGAAGATCCGTCAGACAGAAGCAGAGGAAGCTGTTCCCATTATGTTTGGGGATATGGTCCATGATACAGGAAAGCAGCTCTCCTGTATCCAATCCGTTACAGATGAGGATGGTACAGTGCTGGGATATATGCTGGCAAATACGGAGGAGAGGACACTTTTTTATGAATATCTGGAGCCTGTATATGACGGTAAGGTGTCCCAGGCTCTGATCCTGGACAAGAACAGGGAAATTGTCACAAGTAAGGATTATGAGAGTGTGGGGCAGGTTTATGAAGGTGTGGACAGATTACCCGAGGTCAGCGGCATTGAGAACCAGGACGCAAAAGAGATCCGTATCTTTTATCAGGGGGCATTTTCAAAATGCGGCCTGTACATGGATATCCGAAAGAGTGAGGTCCTGCGGGACTTAAAGCAGATGCAGATCTTTCTAGTGGCAATTTTCTTCCTTTTTCTCATGATCGGTGGGCTCCTTGCCACATCCATCACGAGAGCCATGTATAAACCCATAAAAAATATGACAAATACGGTGGAAAAAGTCAGCAAAGGTGATCTGAGCCTTCGGGTGGATGTGACCACAGAGGATGAGATCGGAACCTTGTGCCGGGAATTTAACAACATGCTGGATAATCTGGAAGATCTGATCGCCAGAGTGATCGAGGAGGAACGGCTGAAAAAGGATGCGGAGCTGGAAGCTCTGCAGTATCAGATCACGCCCCATTTTATGTACAATACACTGAATTCTATCAAATACGCTGCTCTGATAAAAGGGGAGAAGGAATTGGGCGGATTGATCGGGGATTTTGTGGAGCTTTTACAGGCCAGTATCAATAAAAAGGGGACATTTATTTCCGTGGCAGATGAACTGCATATTTTGAAGAATTATATTCATTTGCAGGAATTCCGTTATCAGGGGGGCTTTGATGTGGAATATGATATCTCGCAGGAAGCCTATGGGTGCTATATTCCCAGATTGATCCTTCAGCCTTTGGTTGAGAACTCTATCCTTCATGGTATTGATATGAAAGGCGGCAACGGCCGGCTGGTGATCTGGGGAAGGGTAGACGGCACGCGCCTTACCCTGTCGGTCATTGATAATGGACGGGGAATGTCCCGGGAGCAGATACAGGCTCTGCTCAGCAGCAAAGCGAAAAAAACCAACGGTCTGAGTGCTATTGGCGTACCGAATGTGCGGGAGCGTCTGGAACTTTATTATGAGGAGGAAGGCGGCATTATATATGAGAGCAGTGAGAGCGGTACCATCGCTTCCATCTTTTTGCCGGTAAACAGGGAAGTGAATCTTTGACAGACAGAAGAAAATGTGACAAAGGGGAAGAAGCCTATGTTTCGTACATTGTTAGTAGATGATGATTTTTTGGTCAGGAGTTATTTGAAGACCTTGAGCGCCTGGGAAAAAGCAGGGTATGAGGTGGTAAAGGACGTGCAGGACGGTGAGGAGGCCCTGCGCGTTTTGGAAGAGGAAAAGATTGATGTGGTCATCACAGATATATCAATGCCCCTCATGGACGGTATTGAGCTGATACGCCATATCCGGGAGGAGAAAGAAAATATATACATCATGGTTCTGAGCTGCCATGATGATTTTGAGTACGTCAAGGAGGCTATGCGTCTGGGGGCAGATGAGTATATTTTGAAAAATACCCTGGACGAGGATACTCTTTTTGAAATCCTGGAGAAATCAAGACATCATATAGAGACACGGCTGGAAAAAAGCAGTGAACAGGAGCGGACCAGGAAACTGATCAGCATGGGAAGCCATACCTTGAAATATCATTTTTTTAACGGGATTCTCTCCGGTACTTTAAGCGGACAGGAGCGGGAGGAAAAGAGGACAGAGGCAGGCATCAGGGGGCGGTTCCAGAACAGCGCGGTCATCAATATGTTCATGCACGAATGGAATGTGCAGAACCAGGTATGGAGTCCTCTGGAGGCAGAGCAATATTCCCAGAGCTTCCGGCATGGGCTTATGACAGAGATGGAGGATCTTCTGCAGGAGGACAGTGATCACGCGGAGATCATTTATCTGGGAGCCGGTATTTTTTGCTGTTTTCTGGATATGTCATCCATGCGCAGAAGCTCTGTGATGCGCCAACGCCTGACAAATGTGGCATCTGCCTGTTTTCGATATTGTAAAAATGAGCCTTATCATTTCGGCATCGGCGTGAGCAATATCTGCATTGGCGAGGAGGGCATCAAACAGGCATACCAGCAGGCCAGAGAGATGATGAAGCTGAGTTTTTATGATGACAGTGATATTCTCTATTTTGACAATGGAAAAGAGATCAGCACCAAGCTGCCTCCTGCTGCGGAAGAACTGTATGAGAGAATTGAAATCCTGAAAAAGGGAAGAAAGCAGGAGGAGCTGACAGAAATGTGGAAGCGTGTAACAGATGCCTGTCAGCGCTCCCATGTGGACAGTAAACTGGTTCTTCAGTGGCTCAGACGTCTGGATAAAAGGGCTGGTCTGGAGCGGTCCTCTGAATTTTACAGCAATGTGCACAGTATGGATGAGCTGTGCAGGATTGCGGATAACTACAGCAGGGAATTGTTTGCTGACAGGAAAGCAGACATACCGCCGGGAGTGTCAGGAGCTGTACGTCATGCCATTGAATTTATAAACGGAAATTACAAGAATCCTATCAGTCTGCAGGACGCAGCAGAGGCAGCCGGAGTCAATTCCGCGTATTTGAGTTATCTGTTCAAACAGGAGATGCAGATCGGTTTCTCCAATTATCTGCAGGAATGCAGAATGGAGTGTGCAAAAGAACTCCTCTGTACCACCAATTATAAAATTAAGGACGTGGCGTCCGAGGCGGGATTCAATGACTATCATTATTTTTCAAAAACGTTTAAGAAGCTCAATGACTGCAGTCCGGCGGATTACCGCAGGGAACACAGCAGATGACCGCTGAAGTATAAGGGATTTCTAAAAAAAAGACACAAAAAGGTTTCACATTTTCTGAAGATGGAAAAACAGCATATGAAATTACAACAAAGCTAAAAATATTTCCGATTTAAGACATGACAGAATTCTGGTATTCTTTATTCAAGAACAAAGGAACGGCCCGCCGGGCGCGGATCAGGACAATGAGTAAAGGAGAATGAATGATGTTTAATAAGGAAAAAGTAAAATTGGGAATCGCACCGATCGCATGGACAAATGATGACCTTCCGGACCTGGGAAAAGAGAACACCTTTGAGCAGTGTGTCAGCGAGATGGCCCTGGCAGGATTTACCGGTTCTGAGGTGGGAAACAAATATCCAAAAGACCCGGAAGTGCTGAAAAAAGCTCTGGAGCTTCGCGGTATTGAAATCTGTAATCAGTGGTTTTCATCTTTTCTGATCACCAAACCCTTTGAGGAGGTGGAGAAAGAGTTCCGGGCACAGCTTGCTTTCTTAAAGGCAATGGGTGCAAAAATCATCGGTGCATCCGAACAGAGCCACAGTGTGCAGGGAATGCAGGACACCCCTATCTTCGGCCACAAATATGTGATGAACGATGAGGAGTGGGAGACCTTCTGTACAGGGATGAATAAGCTGGGTAAGATTGCAAAGGAAGAGTACGGGATCAGCCTGACTTTCCATCACCACATGGGAACTGTAGTACAGAACCCGGATGAAGTAGAGCGCATGATGGAAAATACAGACCCGGAATATGTGAGCCTGTTATTTGATACCGGACATTTTACCTACTGCGGAGCAGATCCTCTGGAGATGGTGAAGAAATATGTAAATAGGATCAAACACGTGCACTTAAAAGATATCCGTCCGGACGTGGTGGAGAAAGTAAAGAAAGAGAATCTGAGCTTCCTGGAAGGTGTACGTCTTGGAGCGTTTACGGTACCGGGAGACGGCTGCATCGACTTTGAGCCGATCTTCAAAGTGCTGGAAGACGCAGGATATGAAGGATACATGCTGGTAGAGGCAGAGCAGGACCCTGCAAAAGCCAATCCTCTGGAGTATGCTGTCAAAGCAAGAAAATTCATTGCTGAGAAGACAGGACTTTAAAAATGGTATGAACTGTCCTGCAGGAGAACGCAGCCTCCGGCAGATACAGCTTATATAATAAATACCCGTAACTGTTCAGTACCCTTATGGTTACGAGCAAAAATCCATGCAATTCTCCTTTGGCGATGGGATTTTTGCCTGGCTGCTGAAGGTTTTCTTACGGTCAGCGCAGTAAATGCGCAGACCTACTGAATAGTTACAAATGCCCCTCTAATTGAATAGTTACTGATTGTGTAACAAAAAGATACTGCCGCAGAACAGAGCCTGTAAGGAGCTGTTTTGACGGCAGTATCTTTTTTGCGGCAACAGGACGGATGATAATCCGCCTGTCTGGTCTGTCAGCTTAAAAATTTCACGCCAACCATGAGCAGACCCAGAAGGGAGAGCACTACACCGGTGACACGATTAAGGGTTTTTGCAGGTGCTTTGTTTGCGAACAGTGCGGCAATTCTGGCACCTAAAAAAGTAAACAGGATACAGAAAAACAGCGCGCTTAAATCCGGCAGTGAACCGTCAATGAAGAAATGGGAGGCAGCCCCTGTAAATGCAGTGAAAGCCATAATAAATACGCTTGTGCCTACAGCGGTTTTCAGTTCGTATCCCAGTACACTTGTGAGTATGAGAAGCATCATCATACCGCCGCCTGCACCAATGAACCCGCAAATGAAACCAATGACAGCTCCGCACAGAAGGGACTGAATGATCTTCGTCCTTTCACTTTTGTTTTCCTGCGCGCTTTTTTCTGTCATGACAGGGCGTATGATGAATTTGATACCCAAAAGCAGAGTCATGAAAACAGAAAAGTTTCCCATGGCGCTTCCTGGAAGTAGTGATGCAATATAGCTTCCACCCAAAGTAAAGACCAGCACAGAGAAGAGCATAATGACACCGTGACGTATATCCAGATTCCCATGTTTTTTGTAAGTATACGCAGAGACAGCGGATGCAAGCACATCGGATGCCAGCGCAATTCCCACAGCCTGATAAGGGTCAAAATGCAGAAAAGTGATCAGCATGGGGGAGATTACAGCAGCAGCCGAAAGTCCGGCAAGGCCGGTTCCGATACCTGCGCCCATGCCTGCCAGAAAATAGACGATCAGTTTCAGGATCATTTTACAGTTCCTCCTTTATATTCGCAGCAATCTGGCGGAACGCCAGTCTCACTTCATTTTTTCTTTCCTCAGATATATTTCGGGTGATCAGGGTAAACACCTCTTCCTGCGCTTCTTTTAAGTCGATCAGAGCGGCCTCTGCTTCTTTGGTGAGCTGCAGGTGCGTAACACGCCGATCTTTAGAGTCCGGTGAGGTGATAAGGAAATTTTTATTGGCCAGTATGTCGATGGATTTTGACACATACGATTTCGCGATTCCGCGAATATTTACAATATCTTTTGCCGTGTCAAAGCCGGGATTATTTCGGAGGAAGAGGAGAATATCCGCCTCCGTCTTAGAGATATCATGGCAGGATGCGGCTTTTCCTATTTTTCGGGAATATAACTGATGGAAAAGCCAGCTTGTAGTCAGAATATCGCTCAGTGAATTCATAGTTGCCTCCTGTCTGTAATAGGTGATAGAAAATAGTTCCATAAGGAATAGTTCAATATAGAACTATTATACAAAAAGAGAAGCAAATGTCAATAAAAAAGATTTTATAAAGATTTGATTCCGTAACAGTTCAGCCTTCCACTGTCCCGCGAGGTGTTGCCTTGCATTTGCAAGGCAATCCCGAGGCAGCCACGCGCCAGACAGCGGTTCTTGCAGCCTGTGTGCATGCTTTTGTTGCTATGAAGCCAAAAGGCTGAATAGTAACTTGATTCCTGAAAAATTTATAAGCATAGAATCGCAGATAAGCGCTTAAAAACTTTTGTGACGGGTACAGATATATGTATAAAAGAATGTAATTGCAGTCTCTTTGAGGGTATGTTAGAATAACTAAAAGCATATTTTCTAAGTTCTTTATCTTGTTTTGAATCTATCCTATGATTCAAGATATCTAATATCATTTCATGGCAGCAGGTCTATACTACATGGCCTGTCCTTTCGGAAAATTCATGCTTTTCACCGCAGACCGGCAGGAGTTTTCAGAAAGGCTGAAACCTCCTGTAACAATTTAATATCGAGGAGGTTTTACATGGAAGAACACAAGCAGAAAACCCATATGCTTCAGTGGCATCCGGCTTTTTATGCCGGAATCCAGATTGAGCTGGAAGCAGAGGCAGAGAATCTGTCTTTTGAGAACGAGCATCAACTAGGTACGAAACCTAAAGAAATTGACATTCTGATCATAAAAAAAGACAGAGAAATCCCCATACGAAAAAATATCGGGAGAATTTTTCGGAAGCATAACATTATAGAATATAAGAGCCCTGCAGACTACCTAAGTATAGATGATTTTTACAAGGTTTATGGCTACGCTTGCTTTTATAAGGCGGACACATCAAAAGTGGACAACATTAAGATCCAGGACATTACCATAACATTTGTATGCCACCGTTATCCCTGCAGTCTGATACGTCACTTGAAGAGAGAAAAAAACTATGAGATAAAAAAGGAAGAAGATGGGATCTATTATATTACAGGGGATAAAATCCCTATACAGTTAATTGTGCCAAAAGAATTGTCTGACGAACAGAACTTGTGGTTAAAAAGCCTGACAAATGAACTGAGGGAAACAGAGACAGTAAAAAGGCTGATCGAGCAGTATGGAAATCATAAGGGAAGCGGATTATATAAATCAGTTATGAACCTTATTGTCCGTGCAAACCAGGAAAAGTTTAAGGAGGTAAAAGATATGTGTGAGGCATTAGAGGAATTAATGAAAGATGAGATGGAGGCGAAAAAGGCAGAAGGAAAGGCAGAGGGAAAAGCAGAAGGAAGAGCCGAGGGCAAGGCGGATTCTGTTTTAGAATTGCTGTGTGATCTGGGCGAGGTGTCTGAAAAACTGAAAAAAACCATCAGGGAGCAAAAAAATCAAGATGTCCTCAACTGCTGGCTTAAATATGCAGCAAAAGCAGATTCTATTGAAGAGTTTGAACAAAGGATCAGGTAGTCCGTATAAACGGCAGACTGCGTTACTTTCCAAAGACAGAGCGGATATATCTTGCACATTTTATAAAGTGATTATATAATGAGCATAGACATTGCGTGCCCAGGAACGCACACAGGGAGGCGCGCGAAAAGGAGACAGTATGGGAGTAACGATACGGCAGATAGCGGAGGCGGCCGGTGTCTCACGGGGAACTGTGGACAGGGCGCTTAATAACCGGGGCAGAATTAAGCCGGAGGTAGCTGAGCACATCAGACAGATTGCGGAGGAGATGGGGTACAAGCCGAACCAACTCGGCCGTGCTCTCTCTATGAGCAAAAATAATATCAAGATAGGGGTGATCCTCCAGGCTGCGGAGACACCTTTTATGCAGTGCGTTCTGGAGGGCATCGAGCGTGCAAAAGAAGAGGTGGACAGCCTGGGCGGTACGGTCATCCTCTGTAAAATTCCGCATATAAGCAACAGAGACACCATAGATGCCATGGAATATATGCGGAAAGAAGGAGTCAGTGCCATAGCTATGGTTCCCATTGAAGAGGAGGAGATCAAAAAACACATTAATCTTTTTGTGGAGGAATATCATATCCCGATCGTGACGTTTAACTCAGATATGGAGGATACCAAGCGCCTTTGCTTTGTGGGACAGAATGCTTTCCAGTGCGGACGGGCAGCGGCCGGTCTTATGGGAGAACTTGTGGGTGGCTGCGGAAAAGTAGCTGTTATCTCAGGATACAGTTCCAATCCGTCTCTGAGTAATCGTGTCTTAGGCTTTGATTCAGAGCTGAAGCTAAAATACCCGGATATTGAGCTTGTGGGACCGGAATATTGTTTTGAGGATAATCATTTGGCGGGACAGGCCACGGAAAAGATTCTGAAGGAAAATCCTGACTTAAAAGGAATTTATATGACTTCCCACGGCGAGGAGGGGGTGTGCCAAATGCTTTCAAAATACGGGAGAGCAGGCACGGTCAAGATGATCGCAAATGATTTTATGGGGAAAAATTATGAACTTATGAGGGCCGGGATGATTCATTTCCTCATTGGACAGGATGCCCAGATACAGGGATATGAGCCGGTTATGATCCTTTTCAGGCTTCTCTTTAACGGGGAGGAGCCAAAAGGAGAACTGCAGTATACAGAAATTTTTATCAGGAATGAGTACACCATACCTGAAGATATAGACTGAGAACACCCCGGAAGGGCGGCAGAGTGGAAAGGCCGTCTTTCAGGGGTGTTTTTTTGGTAAAAATGAATAGAAATGTTATGGTAAAATTGTACAATTTTCGGGGTTGCGTTTTCGGGCACGCAGTGCTATTATAACATTATCAGCAATGCGTGTTCGGGCACACAGAAAGAACACACAAATAAATCTCAAAGTATAAAGGAGAAGAAAAAAATGGTAAAAGTAGGTATTATCGGAGCAGGCAGAATCGGAAGAGTACATATTACAAGTATCAGCACAAGAGTAAAGGATGCAGTGATCAAAACAGTTGCAGATCCGTTCTTAAATGATGAGACAGCAACATGGGCTAAGAGCATGGGTGTGGAGAACACAACAAAGGATTACAAGGAAATCATCAATGATCCGGAAATTGATGCAGTGTTGATCTGTTCTTCCACAGATACACATTCTCCAATCTCTCTGGAGGCTATCAAAGCAGGAAAGCATGTTTTCTGTGAAAAACCAATTGACCATGATGTAGATAAGATCAAAGAAGTCATCGAGGCGCTGGAAGGAACCAACCTGAAATATCAGGTGGGATTCAACAGAAGATTTGACCATAATTTTGAGGCAGTTCAGCAGGCTGTCGCAGCAGGCAAAGTGGGGAAACCGGAAATCATCAAAATCACTTCCCGTGACCCGGAACCGCCAAGCATTGACTATGTAAAGGTTTCCGGCGGTATGTTCCTGGATATGACGATCCATGATTTCGATATGGTGCGGTTCCTGGCTGGCTGTGATGCCACAGAGGTTTATGTACAGGGCGCTAACCTGGTTGATCCGGCTATCGGAGAAGCAGGGGATGTGGATACTGCAGTTATCACCTTACAGATGGAAAACGGCGCGATCGCTGTTATCGACAACTGCAGAAAAGCTGTTTACGGATATGACCAGAGAGCAGAAGTATTTGGTTCTGAGGGAATGGTTGCAGTCAGCAATGACAGCCAGTCTTCCGCAGTTATCAGCAATGCGGACGGCGTGACAGGCGAAAAACCAATGTTCTTCTTCCTGGAGAGATATATGGATGCATACGGAAAAGAAATCGGAGCATTCATCGATGCGATCGTAAACGACAAAGAGACTCCTCTGAACGTTATGGATGGTCTGAAACCGGTTCTTATGGGCCTGGCTGCAAAGAAATCCTGTGAGGAGCACAGACCGGTTAAGATTTCTGAAATTATGTAATTAAGAGCAGGTATATTGTAAGCATCTGCTTTGAAACTGACAGACAGGAGAACAGATAATGTTTAATAAAGAAAAAGTAAAATTAGGAATTGCACCAATCGCATGGACAAATGATGATCTTCCCGACCTGGGAAAAGAGAATACCTTTGAGCAGTGTGTCAGTGAGATGGCTCTGGCAGGCTTTACCGGTTCTGAGGTGGGAAATAAATATCCAAAAGACCCGGAAGTGCTGAAAAAAGCTCTGGAGCTTCGCGGTATTGAGATCTGTAATCAGTGGTTTTCATCTTTTCTGATCACCAAACCCTTTGAGGAGGTGGAGAAAGAGTTCCGGGCACAGCTTGCTTTCTTAAAGGCAATGGGAGCAAAGATCATCGGTGCATCTGAGCAGAGCCACAGTGTGCAGGGAATGCAGGACACCCCTATCTTTGGTCACAAATATGTGATGAACGATGAAGAGTGGGAGACCTTCTGTACAGGGATGAATAAGCTGGGTAAGATTGCAAAGGAAGAGTACGGGATCAGCCTGACCTTCCATCACCACATGGGAACTGTAGTACAGAACCCAGATGAAGTAGAGCGCATGATGGAAAATACAGACCCGGAATATGTGAGCCTGTTATTTGATACCGGACATTTTACCTACTGCGGAGCAGATCCTCTGGAGATGGTGAAGAAATATGTAAATAGGATCAAACACGTGCACTTAAAAGATATCCGTCCGGACGTGGTGGAAAAAGTAAAGAAAGAGAATCTGAGCTTCCTGGAAGGTGTACGTCTTGGAGCGTTTACGGTACCGGGAGACGGCTGCATCGACTTTGAGCCGATCTTCAAAGTGCTGGAAGACGCAGGATATGAAGGATACATGCTGGTAGAGGCAGAGCAGGACCCTGCAAAGGCCAACCCTCTTGAGTATGCTGTCAAGGCAAGAAAATTCATTGCTGAGAAGACCGGCTTATAAAATTTGTTACCTCTATGGTATATGACAATAGAAAGACTGCCGGATATATCCTGAAAGGAATCCCGCAATTCATGCTGCACAGTGGCTGTGAATAGTAATGCTGCACAGCACTTTCTATTGCAGATAATTGAAAATATTGAAAACAGCCGAAGGTACCGGTTCCGGATGGAGCCTGTGCCTTCGGCTGTTTGTATAAAATGGATCAAAACTTATGCCAAATGAACAGAAATGCCGTATTCCCTGCAATAGTCATCATATTCCTCAGTGAGCAGCCGGTCCGTGACAATATGCTGAACCTCATTCAGACGGCAGTATGTCATAAGCGCAAACTTGCCGAATTTGGTGTGGTCGGAAAGCAGATAGCGTGTCCGGCTGTTCTGGATCACCGCCTTTTTGACTGCGTATTCCTCGGCGGAGGCATTTGTCAGGCCGTTTTCAATGGTCACGCCTGTGGAAGCCATGAAGGCCTTGGTTATATTGAAGGTACGCAGATATCCCGGAATCTCGCTGCCTACAAAAGAAAGGGTATCCCTGTTGAGGATTCCCGGCAGGGAGATGACCTGGAGATTGGGATAAGGAACCGCGCGGATATAAATCTGCAGGCTGTTTGTGATGATGGTGCAGTCTAAATGAGAGAGATGATCCACCATATTGAGACAAGTAGTTCCCGTATCAATATAGATCACATCCCCATTTTCCACAAAGGAGGCTGCTTTTTTTGATATGGCCTCCTTTTCCAAGCTGAGCACTGTGTGGCGCTGTTCATAAGGCAGCAGCCGTGTATCGGATGCCTGCTGCGTGCTGACCACACCGCCGTATACCTTTTGCACTGTGCCCTTTTTCACCAAATCCTCAATATCCCTTCGGATTGTATTCTTGGATACATTGAATTTTTCGCACAGAGTGTCCAGGGATACAGACTTCTCCTGCTCAATAAAAGTTTCTATTAAATCGATCCGTTTTGTACGCATAAAAAGTTTCCTTTCTCAGAGGTTTGGTATAATTATAGTACATTCTGGGTAAGTTGTGAAGGTTTAAAACAAAAAAATATAAAAGTTAATCAAAAACTATTGACTAAATTCCCAAAAGATGATACTTTAAATGCAAAGAGATTACCAAGATATAACAAAGAGTTAATCAGATGAGGAAGGGAAGCTATGATGAAAGGAAAAGCAAATTCAAAAACAAAATACCTGATACTGATATTTGGCGCCTTTGCAGTGTTTTTTACAGGGTATCCACACATCTGGTCCATTTATCAGCCATATGCCATGGATTTGACGGGATGGAGCCAGAGTCAGGCATCTATGTGTTTCTACCTGTATTTTGTCACATTTGTACTGGGTAATATTTTTGGGGGGCGTATCCAGGATAAATACAGCCCAAGGATCGCAGTGATCTGCGGCGGCGGAATTTTTACAGTAAGTGTGCTTCTGTGTGCGTTGGCACTTCGTCCGTCACCTATGATGATGTATTTTACATACGGCATTTTGCAGGGATTTGGACAGGGTATGATTTATACGACCATCATATCCACCGCGCAGAAATGGTTTCCGGGAAGGACTGGATTTGCATCAGGAGTTATTGTTACGGCCAATGGACTATTCGGATTTTTCATGGCACCAGTTTCAAGGGCACTGCTTTCCAGCCAGGGGATCAAAGCTACTTTTCTTGTGATCGGTGTAATGATAGGTATCTCCTGGATATTTGCAAGCATTTTTATTAAGAATCCGGAGAATATGGGTGAGACAGGGAAGAACGCGGCACACAGAGAAGAGGGAAAACAGTATTCCTCCATGGAAATGATCAAGACCAGAAAGTTCTATTTCCTTCTGGCAACCATGCTGTTTGGTCTGATCCCATATCTGATCCTGTCACCTCTTTCCCAGACTGTCCAGATGGACAGAGGGATTGCATCCACAGTGGCAGTGGCAGCAGTTATGGCAGGTTCAGTGTTCAACGCGGGAACTCGTCTGGCGCTCCCGACGGCTGCTGATAAAGTGGGCAGGATCATCTGTCTGAAGGTGGTACTGATAGTTGCAGCGGCAGCTATGATCCTTTTAGTGGTTGCACCGGCAGCAGTTACAACCGTCTGTGTGGTCCTGGTATATGCTTGTTACGGTGGTATTATGGGAAGCTTCCCGTCACTGACCAGCAACATTTTCGGCATGGCACATTCCGGTGAGAATTACGGCTATGTTATGCTGGGTATCGCGGTTGCCACTTTAGGAGCACCTGCGATCACAAACACAGTTCTCGGACAGGGCTACGACATCAATGTGGTGTTCGCGATCGGAGCCATCTGTGCAGCGATTTCCTTCCTGTTCCTGCTTCTTTTGGAAAGAGAGATGAAAAGGGAAAAATCAGAGGCTGTAGCTGTGGGAACAAAAAGCTTTGCAAAATAAAAATAATAAAGAATGAGATAAAGGAGAAGAATCATTATGGCACTGGTAAGAATGAAAACATTATTGGAAAATGCGGCAAAGAATAACAGAGGATGCGGCGCGTTCAGTGTGGGCAATATGGAGATGGTAAAAGGGGCTGTCCGCGCAGCAGAGGAGCTTAACACTCCCATCATTTTACAGATTGCAGAAGTACGTCTGAAACATTCCCCGCTTGACCTGATGGGGCCTATGATGGTGCAGGCGGCAAAATCAGCCAAGGTGGATGTGGCAGTGCATCTGGATCACGGTCTTACCTTTGAAACTGTACAGAGGGCTTTAGAACTGGGATTCACATCTGTTATGCTGGATGCCTCCACACTTCCTTTTGAAGAAAATATCGCAAATACCAAAAAAGTAGTGGAATTGGCAGCAAAATACGGCGCGACGGTAGAAGCAGAGCTGGGGCTTGTTGGGGGAAGTGAAGACGGAAGCTGCGACCACGGAATCCGCTGCACGGACCCGGATGATGCAAAAGTATTTGCAGAGAAGACAGGTATTGACGCCCTTGCCGTGGCGATCGGAAACGCACACGGAAATTACCCGGTAGCTCCCAAACTGGCCTTTGACGTACTGGAGCAGATCCACAATAAAGTAGATATCCCTCTGGTGCTTCACGGCGGCAGCGGTATCACAGATTCTGACTTCCAGAAGGCCATCTCTCTCGGGATCAAGAAGGTGAACATTGCCACAGCAAGCTTCAACTGTCTGACCAAGAAAGTGGAAGAGTACATTGCCTCTGGGGACAAACACAATTACTTTGATCTGAATGAGGCAATGGTGCAGGGAACATATGAGAATGTAAAACGTCATATTCTGGTATTCAACACACCGTACCAGGCCTAGTACATCGTTCATTAAATAACTACCCGATTCACTGGCCAAATTTTCCGATAACACAGGTGCAAAAGCCTCAGCGTAGCCCGCTACGCCTACGTTTTTGCACCTGCACTCTCGAAAAATTATTCTCAGTGATAGTGCAGTTATTTAATTTACGATGTACTAGTAAGGCAGCAGTCCTTTTATAAAACATAGATTGCCGGATAACAGTGTAAACTGTTGTCCGGTATTTTAAAAGGGAGACAAGGGGAATAGTGGTTTACATAAATGAAACTTAAAGGTTTGTGAGGGTGCTGAACAGTTACTGTGAGGGAGATAGTATGAGAGAAAATAAATACAGCGCAAAGACTAAATATCAGATCCTGATATTTGGAGCTTTTGTCATATTTTTTACAGGGTATCCGCATATCTGGTCCATATATCAGCCTTATGCCATGGAGCTTACCGGTTGGAGCCAGAGCCAGGCAAGTATGGGATTTTATCTGAGTTTTCTGGCGTTTGTGCCGGGAAATATCATTGGGGGAAGGATTCAGGACAGATCTAACCCTAAAATGGTGGTGACAGCAGGGGGAGCCATATTCGCGGCAGGAATTCTGCTGTCGGCCTTTTCCATGCGCCAGTCACCGGTTATGCTGTATCTGACCTATGGGATCATGCAGGGATTTGGACAGGGGATGATCTATACAACGATCATATCCACTGCCCAGAAGTGGTTTCCAGGCAGGACCGGTTTTGCGTCGGGGATCATTGTGACGGCAAACGGCCTGTGCGGATTTTTTCTGGCACCTCTGAGCAGAGTGCTGCTGGCAGAGCGGGGAATCCAATTCACGCTTCTGGCAGTGGGGTCCATGCTCACTCTGGCCTGGATCCTGGCATGTGTTTTTGTAAGGAACCCTGTGAATGGAGAGGCTGTCTCAGGGAAAACAGACAGGAGTACCAAAGAAAAAAACTCCTCCTTGCTGTATGAGAACTGTCAATATACATCGGGGGAAATGTTGCGGACAAAGAAATTTTATTATCTTTTGGCAGTCATGCTCTTTGGGCTGATCCCTTATCTGATCCTTTCCCCGCTGTCCCAGACGGTACAGATGGACAGAGGTATTGCGTCTGGGATAGCCGTGACATCTGTCATGGCAGGGTCTGTCTGTAATGCGGCAGCCAGGCTTCTGCTGCCCACCGCTGCAGATAAAGTAGGGCGCACCATCTGTCTGAAAGGAGTGCTGGCTGTCATCGTCCTTGCTATGATCCTTCTGATAACAGCACCGGCGCCTGTGACTACTGTGTGTGTGGTGCTGATGTATGCCTGCTACGGCGGAATCATGGGAAGCTTTCCTTCCCTGGCAAGCTCTATTTTTGGAATAAAGCATTCCGGGGAAAATTATGGGTATGTCATGTTCGGCATAATCGTGGCAACCTTAAGCGCTCCTGTTGTCACGAATTTAGTGCAGGGGGCGGGAATGGATATCAATGTGGTATTTGCCATAGGCGCGCTGTGCGGTGCCGCGGCACTTATATTTTTACTGCTTCTGGAACGGGAGTTAAAGAAAGAGATAGATGTAAGCAACAGTTCAGAAAGGTCTGCGCATTTGCAGGCCGGTATGGAATGATCAAAGTGTAAAAAGAAAGGTCCGGTCTATATTCCGGGCCTTTTTTGCACTCTGTATTCTTTTGGTGTCATGCCTGTGTATTCCCGGAAAACCTTATTAAAATAAGAGGGGGAGGAGAATCCCACAAAGTCGGAAATTTTATTGATGCTCAGATTAGAAGTGATGAGCATCTTTTTTGCATTGTCAATCCTTACCTGTATGACAGCCTTGTTTGGGGTGATCCCGTATTCCCTTTTCAGGCATCGTATGATATGGACCGGGTGGAAATTAAAATAATCGGCAATGCTTTCCAGGGTGAGCTGGGTGTGAAAGTTCTGCAGTATGTATTCCATAATATTGGCTGCCAGCAGTTCCGAGGAATTGCGCTGCGGCTGGAACACCTGTACAAAACTCAGGAGCCGGAAAAAAAGTTCCTGGCATTCCAGGGGAGACAAAAGCGCCTGGTCCTGGGTCTCTTTCTGCTGATATTTGTCTATGTTCGCTGATATTAGCTTTGAAAATATAGATGTGAACTCACTGCTTTCCAGAGGCCCCATTTTTTTATAGAGGGGAAGGGTAAGGGTGCTTTTCCGGTCTGTATATGTATTCAGGGACTTCCGTTCTTCTTTTGCCAGATGAAATTCTCCGGAATACTGATAATCCCCCACACTTCTGAAATGGATCCAGTCAAACTTTGTCTTTTCCGCCACTTTTTTGTGGCCGTAATGGGTGGAATCCGGCTTCAAAATAAGAAGTTCATTTTCTCTGAGATGGTAAGCGGTATCTCCGTCTGTGATGTAGAGTTCTCCGTATTCAATAAAGATCAAGTCAAAGATTCCAATATTGCTGCGTCTCCCATGTGCGTCACCGGGACGGTAGAGCGCAGAACCGGCAATGATGAAGTGCGGGTAGGGGGGAGTAGAAAAGTTCACATATTCCATGACGGCCTCCTGTTTGATATGTTTATATTTTAATATGAGTATAATGGAAAAGTTACGATAAATCAACAAAAAAAGAAAAAAACTGCTGTTTATATGTTAAATTATTACAACTTCATGCTGTTAATATTTTACTATTTTGGGTAAAGAATATGAATTTACTTAGAGAGAATGCTTTTGTATAATATACCCAAGATATCGGTCCGATACCACTTGAAACATATCAAAGTGCATAATGGCACAGGCGTAAGGGGCCTGAGTCAAAGGAGGAAAATTATGAAAACAAGAAAAATGAAGAAATGGGCAGCTCTTTCCATGACATCACTTATGGCAGTTTCTGTACTGGCAGGCTGCGGCGGTGACAGTGATCCGGGAGAGAAAAAAGGCGGGGAGGCAGCATCCGGAAAGACAGAGATTGTTGTATGGACCCGTGATTCCACTGTGGCCGCTGTGAAGAGCGCAGCAAAAAAATATAATGAACAGAATGAAAATGTGGAGGTGAAGGTCGTGGAGCAGCCTGCATCCCAGATGGCAGATCAGCTTTCACTAGCGCTGTCCTCCGGTGAGGCACCCGATATTGTCTCTCTGGACTGCACCAAGGTTCCCTACTTTGCTTCCATAGGGGCCTTTGCCGATATTTCTGATAAATATGAGGCTCTGGATTACAAGGATGCATTCAGTGAAGGTATGATAAAGTCAGGTCAGCTTGAAGGTAAGACTTATGCAGTGCCATTTGCACCGGATGTTTCCGTGCTTTTGTATAATAAAGACCAATACCAGGAAGCCGGGCTGGATCCGGAAACGCCGCCAAAGACCTGGGAGGAACTGATCGATTATTCCCAGAAGCTGACTACGGCTGACCGTTACGGTTATGTTTATGCCGGCGGCGATGCGGGAGGACACATGTTTACCTTCATGCCTTATGTATGGAACAACGGCGGGGAAGTGCTTTCAGAGGACGGAAAGACATGTGAGCTGGATTCCGAAAATGCAGTTGCGGCCCTCTCTATGTTCAATGACTTGACAAATACCTATAAAGTCACACCGCCCAGTGTCACCACATATTCTTGGAATGAAGCTCAGGATGCTTTCCTGACCGGTAAAGCCAGCCAGGTGGTGCTGGGAAGTGCAGCCATTTACTCCTTTATCAGCGGAGAACACGGTGATATGAACTGGGGTGCATGCCTTCTTCCAAAAGGACCGGACGGCACGGAATACGCATCATTCTCCGGAGGGGATTCCATTGGTGTCACCTCTCAGTGCAAAGATGTGGACGCAGCCTGGGAATTTATTCAGTTTAGTCTGTCAAAAGAAGTGCAGGTGGATGAACTGGCAAAAGGAGGTCTGCTTCCGGCAAGAAGTGATTTCTTTGACAATGAATACTTTAACAACACTCCGGAATACCAGGTGCTGAAAGAGGCGCTGGAGGTTGGGCATACCCCGGTATCCCTGAAATACGATGAGATGTATGTGCCTATTTTAGAGGCTATGCAGACTTGTCTGAATGGGGAGAAGACACCGGAACAGGCATTTAAGGATGCTGCGGAGGCCATTAACAAAATTATGCAGTGACAGTGTAAAAGAGGGGACTGCCTGCAGGGGCAGGCGGCCCTTCCATCATAAGGAGAAACTGATGAAGAGAGGACATAAAAAGAAAATATCGCTGGTATCTTACCTATTCATACTTCCGGCCTTGATATTAAATCTGATGTTTTTTGTATTTCCATTTCTCCAGTCCCTGCTCATGTCATTTTATGACTGGCCGGTGCTGGGGGAGAAGACCTTTGTCTTTCTGGATAATTATATAAAGCTGTTTCAGGATTCCCAGTTTTGGAATTCTCTGCTGTTTACCATGAAATATGCGGTCTTTGTGACCCCGTGCCTGTTTATTCTGGCATTTATCCTGGCACTAATGATCAACGGAGCATTTAAGGGCGTGAATTTATTTCGCTCACTTTATTTCGCCCCTGTGGTCATCTCTATGACCTGCTGCAGTATGGTATGGCTCTGGATTTACAATGATCTGTACGGTGTCCTGAATTACCTTCTTCAGACACTTGGAATCGTACAGGACCCTGTACTGTGGATGAATTCGGCAAAAACATCTCTTCCCGCCGTGATTTTTATGGTCACCTGGAAGATGGCAGGATTCTCCATGCTGATCATTTTGGCAGCGTTTCAGTCTGTGGATGAACAGATTTACGAGGCCGCAAGTGTGGACGGCGCTAACAAAGTAAAACAGTTTTTCAGGATCACACTGCCTATCATCAAACCCCACGCAGCGCTGGCGCTGATCTTGTCTGTCATTGGTTCTGTGCTGGCATTTGAACAGTTCCTTATTATGACCAAAGGCGGTCCTGCCCAGGATACAACGACTATTGTGCACTATATATACAACACGTCATTTAAGTATTTTAAGATGGGGTATGGGTCAGCCATGACTATGATCCTGCTGCTTGTGCTTGGTATTTTGAGTTATTTTGAGAATAAGGTCCTGCAGGACCCGACGAAATAGAGGAGAAAGTATGAAGAGAGTGACGAAAAAAACCTGGATGAATACAGCTCTGGCAGTCATCTTTTTCCTGCCGCTGTACTGGACGATCGTGACGTCCCTGAAGGATAAGACGGAAATTTACGGAACGCCCCCCACATTGATTCCCAAACACCCGACTTTGGCTAATTATATCAAGATTTTTACACTGGATGACGGTCTGTACAGAGGGTATCTGATGAATTCCTTTGTCATTACAGCCATTACTATTTTATTGGTAGTTATTGTCAGTGTACTGGCCGGATATGGTTTTTCAAAGCTGCAGTTAAAGGGAAAAGCCTTGTTTATGGCATGTATTTTGGCGGCGATCATGATTCCGTTTCAGGCACTGCTGAATCCTCTGTATTCTATTATGTCAAAACTGCATCTTTTAAATACGGTTCCCAGTATGGTGCTGATCTACGCAACTTTCCAGTCACCGTTTTGTATTTACATGATGAAAAATGCTTTTGACATGGTACCTGACAGCCTTCTGGAATCTGCAAAACTGGATGGTGCGGGAGCGTTTTCCGTATTTTCCACAATATGCCTGCCGCTGACTTGGTCATCGGTGGCAACCATAGCCGTTTATGCGGCGTATACCACATGGAATGACTATTTGATCGCCCTGGTATTTGCCAACAGCAATTCGATCAAGACGTTCAATGTGGGACTTACCAATCTGGCAATTGGCCAGTATGGTACGGACTGGGGGCTTCTGACATCCAGTTCCATTATAGGCCTGATGCCTATCCTGATCCTGTTCGTATTCCTGCAGAAATATTTTATCAAGGGAATGCTGAGCGGAGCATTAAAATGAAAAGGCACCTTGGAGGAACAATTATGAACAAGAAAACAGAGAAAAAATTACATACATTTTCTATTCCTGAAGTAAAACCGGAGGGATGGCTGAAACGGCAGCTGGAAATACAGATGCAGGGACTTACCGGCAGATTATATGATATATGGGACAGCGTGGGCAGCTATTCCGGATGGCTGGGCGGTACAGGAGAGAACTGGGAGAGGGCGCCTTATTATCTGGACGGGCTGTTGCCCCTTTCCTATTATCTGGAGGATGAGGAACACTGGAAGACTGCGTGCAGGTTTGTGGAATGGACGCTTGGCAGTCAGGACGAGGAGGGGAATTTTGGCCCCATAGCCAGCAAGGAGGACTACTGGTCCAGATTTGTTATGCTTAAAGTTTTGATCCAATATTATGAGATCAAAAAGGATGGCAGGGTTCTGGAGTTTTTTGACAGATATTTTCAATATTTATATAATAAAATTCCAAAAGTGCCTATGAAGCAGTGGTCCAGTGCTAGAATCGGGGATCTGCTTTATTGCATCCAGTGGTATTGTGAACAGGAAGCAAAGGGTTACATACATGATGTGTCTGCCAAATATGATATTCACTCACTTGTGGAGATGCTCAGGGAGCAGGCGCTTGACTGGGTGGATATATTCCTGGACTTTCCATTTACAAGGCCTGCCGGGTATTACTATAACTGGAATAAAGAATACAGCCATTTTGCATGGGAAGATTACCATGATACCATGAAATACCACGCAAATCATATTGTGAATGTGACCATGGGCTTTAAATATCCTGCCATGCTGTCCTATTTTTTTGACGATATGGATTATAAGGCAGCTTCTCTTGCAGGCTTAGCAAACGCTGAGAAGTATCACGGAGTGGCAAGCGGTGCTATTAACGGAGATGAGCATTTAAGCGGAAACAATCCCTCTCAGGGATCGGAGCTCTGCTCTGTGGTGGAATATATGTTCAGTCTGCAGACCATGCTGGAGGCTTTCGGGCTTCCCTGTTTTGCGGATAAAATGGAGAGGCTGGCATATAATGCGCTGCCTGCTACCATAACAGAGGATTTCATGGCACATCAGTATTTGCAGCAGGCGAATCAGGTACTTGTCAGCAAGGCAGAGCGCAGTTGGTTTAATAACAATGAGGAGTCCAACATGTTTGGATTGGAACCGAATTTTGGTTGCTGTACTGCCAATATGCACCAGGGATGGCCAAAGTTTGTGAAGAGTCTGTGGTACAGAGGGGATGAATCCCAGGTGGTCTCCATGGTATTTGCCCCATGCAGGCTGGAGACAGAGGCTGAGGGGAGAAAAATATGCATCAGGGAGGAGACCGAGTATCCCTTTAGGGAAAAGATCACATATCATGTGGAGCAGGCATCCCATGATAACCTGGAATTCAAGATCAGGATTCCCCAGTGGTGTGGTTCCTATAAGATATATAAAAACGGCAAATGTGTCAAAGAGGAGAAAATCAGAGAAAAGACAGGGGACGTCATAACGGTAACCAGGGGAATCCACACAGGGGATATTCTGGAAGCAGAGTTTTCCACGGAGATTGAAAAATCCTATTGGTTCCATAACAGTATGGCTGTTGAGCGGGGGCCTCTGGTGTATGCACTGGATATAAAAGAGAGATGGGAAGCCGTAAAAGAAGTGGCCGGAATCAGGGATTATGAGGTCTACCCGGACAGCGGCTGGAATTACGCGTTAGAAAAAAATCCGTCTTTTGAAATGTCCACGGATTGCGTGGGCTCCGTACCTTTTTCTAAAGAGCACCCTCCGATCAGGCTGAAAACAAAGGGGCGGCGGCTTCCTTCCTGGAAACTGGAAGCAAACAGCGCGGGAACCCTCCCGGACAGTCCGATTCGCCCAGATGGGGCAGAAGAGGAAATTTCACTGATCCCTTATGGGTGCACAAAGCTGAGGGTTACCCAATTTCCATGGTATCAAAATGGAGACAAATAGATACATTTTATCAGGAATCTTTTGCCTGAACATAAAATAAGACTGGGGGAACGCATCAGCGGCGTTCCCCCAGTCTTATTTTTCTTCTTCTCTCTCCATAAAATCTCTGTGTTCTTCCTCCAGTTCTTTTACAAGATGTGCGAATGTCCAGAAGCAGTTCTGGGATGTGAGAACTGCTTTTAAGGCAACGGATGGAAGTTCTCCATTCTTCATCATGCGAAGAAGGTGATTCAGGTTATCGTCAGTAAAATTGCACATAACCATCACATCCATAGGAATAGAAGGCAGGTTTTCCAGCACGGATATTTTCCGCTGAGGAAAGCCCTTGATTTTGGCCAGATATCCCACAGTCTGAAGTAAATTCTGCGGGAGGATGGGAGTAAAATCATATCCCATACGGCGTGCTGCTTTTTCCAACACTTTTCCTTTTTCCGTCTGCCCATTGTTATAGTATAAGATATTGGGTCTGCGAATCATAACAATCCCTCCAGGCAGTTTTCATATTCTCATCATATACTATAAGCTTTGAATTTTCAACGGGGTTCTTACATCTTTTGTAAATATTAAGAAGAGGGTAAATGAAGGTCTAATACAGGGCCGGTAATATGTTCACAGTGAACAGTGGCCAATGAAATCAGCCTGTAATGAATTTACGAAAACGGGAGAAGATGTTAGAATAAGAGAAATGGAGAGGGACACGAAATAAGAAGTGGAAATGGACACGAAACGAGAAGTGGAAATGGACACGGAACGAAAAATGAAAGTGGACACGAAAAGCGAAGTGGAATAAGAAGCAAAAAGAAGATGGAGTGATGCAGGATGATCGGACTGGAGAATTATGAAAATATACTGAAAGAGAGTTGTCTGTTCCACAATAAGGACACAGCAGAACTGGCGGAGCTTTGCAGGCTTCTTGGAGGGAAGATACAAGATTACGGAAAAGGGCAGCAGCTACTGCATGAGGGGGACACCATTAAACAACTGGGGATTGTACTGGAGGGTGAGGTGCGGATCGTCCGGATCGACATGGATGGGAATGAGAGGCTTTTTCAGAAGCTGGTACCGTCTTATATGATGGGGGCTGATATTGTCTGTACACCCAGCCGGCAAAGCCCTTATTCCGCTTATTGCAGCCAGGACGCAAAAGTGTGGTATTTTGACTGGATGCCCGGAAATGAAAAATGGGAGGAGGAGCTGGAGCGCAGACTGATGGAGTTCATCGCAAATGAAAATGTGAGAAAATTTTACCGGATTGATATTCTCTCAACAAAAAGTGTGCGCAAAAGAGTATTAAAATATCTGCACATACAATGTCAGAAAAGAGGAAGCAGCACAGTGGTGATCCCGTATTCCAGAGAAGAACTGGCCAACTATCTGTGTGTGAACCGCAGCGTACTCTCCGATGAACTGGGCAGAATGCAGGAGGAAGGGATCATCACCTTTCGCAAGAACCGTTTTACGCTCTGCCAGGGAGTTTCTTCCTATAATAAATAGAAATAATTATAGATTCAAAAGGGTTTTTGGCTGTTAACACAGCAGTCAATGTGGTGCGAAATTGTACAAGAAATGAGATGATTATACGGCTGCATCGGTAAAAAACACAAGAAAATTTATTTCTAATATTTTGTTATGGTAAAGCAATAACAATAAAAAGTTACAAAATGGCATAATTTGGTGAAGTATTGACAGTTGTATCTGCATTAGAGTATACTAAATACAATATATTTTTTTGGTGACTGTTCAGTACCCTCACAGTTAGGAGCACGCTTTTTTAGGGGCACCGCAGTAAATGCGCAGACCTGCTGGATGGTTACATATTTTGTTACTTTGGGACTGTAAATTGAGAATATGAGGGATGAATTGTGGCAAACATCAGTGTACATCTTTTGGGAAGACCTTATGTAGAGGTAGACGGAGAACGTGTAAATTTTCCATATAAAAAGGCAGAGGGATTTTTCTATTATCTCTGTGTGAAGAAGACAGCTACAAGGGAAGAGATCATATACGTGCTCTGGGGTGCGGACAATGAAAATGTGGGCAGAAAGAACCTGAGGGAAGCGGTTTACCAGATCAAGAAGCTGCTTGGAAAAGAAATTCTGGTGACAGCCGGCCATACAAGCATCTCTTTGAATCCGGAGTGCATGCCGGATATTGACTGGGACCATATCAATGAAGAGAATATCCTGGAAAATGAAGAAGAAGGATTTCTCTCTCATTTTATGATAAAGAACAGCTATGAATATGAAGAGTGGATCACCACCATGCAGGAGCAGTATAACCAAGCATTTATCAAATGTGCCAGGGAAAAGCTGTACGATGCGGATGCCACAAAGGATGTGGATCTGATCCAAAAGTACAGCAACATTTTGCTCAAGCATGATCCTTATAATGAAAAGCTGTACTATGAGATCATGGACATCTATGCGGTGAATGGTAACTATAATATGGCAATCAAGCTGTATTACGATCTGGAGAAGGTTCTGGCAGATGAACTGGGTGTGGAGCCGTCCCCGGAGATCAAGGAATTGTTTCACCGCATTTTCAATGTTAAGGGGAATACCAAGGCAGAGTCCTCCGGCTGGAATGCCCCGTTTTTGGGCAGAACCTCTGAGATATACCAGGTCAGCGAGTGTATTGTGGGAACCGGAAAGAGCCGCCATCCCCAATGCGTGGCCATCAGCGGGGAGGATGGAGTAGGCAAATCCGCGCTTCTGGACAAGGCAAAGCAGATGGTGCGGGGATATCAGATGATACCTCTGTATGCTGCCTGCTATAGGGAGGAATCGGAGTTTTTTCTGCGCCCCTGGAATGATATTTTCTGGGAGATTGAGCAGTGCGTGGAAAATGGTCTGCTGGAGCGTTCCATCACCGAGGAGGAACAGGCACAGCTAGACCGCTTTTTTAAGGGAAGTATCCTGGGGGACGAAAAACCTCTGGGGAGGCTGACGTATCAGCTTATGGAAAAAGCTATTCTGGATATGTTCCGCAAAATAGTGGAAAAGCACAAGGTAGTGTTGTTTTTTGACGATATCCAGTGGATGGATACCATGAGTTTTCAGCTATTGAACAGAATCCTTCTGACTCTCGGCACGGAGCGGATCCTGCTGATGTGTACTTATAACCAGAACAATGACGTGGAGGTTATGGAGGCACTGGAGAAGCTGATGAAGAAAGATTTTCTCCATGTCATTTCTCTGAATCCGTTTACGGAGGATGAGACCATGGAGCTGCTTCATAAATACCTGCCGGAACTCAACGGGGATGAGCAGAAATTAAGGAGTATTTACCAGATGACAGACGGAAACGCGTTCTTCCTGATGGAGCTGGTCAATCTCATTAAAGAAAAAGGATATACCCTGGAAAAATCCCAGAAGACCAACAACGTAATAAAGGCAAGGCTGGCAGGCCTGCCGGAGACGGAAAATGAAGTGCTGGACTGCATGAGCATGTTTCCTGAGAAGATCAGTATTGAGGAGATAGAGCTGCTGCTGCCTAAGATGGACAGGCTCACTTTGGTACGCATTCTGGAAAAGCTGCAGGAGCGCCATCTGATCAAGGAAATCCTTGTGGGATGGAATGTCTATTACAAATTTGAACATCAGGTTTTCCGTCAGTTCATATATGAGCGTCAGAGTGAGGGGAAGAAACGCATGTACCATCAGATGCTGGCTGAGTATTATGAATCAAAGGCTGAGGGGAAGAAAAATTTTGGGTATCTTCCAATGACGATTCACCACTATGAGAAGTGCCATAATATGGTGAAAGCGTATCAATATAAGATTAAATATCTGAAAGAGTATTATACGATTGTCAATGAAAACTTTCCTGTTCTTCATTGGGAGATGGAATATGGCGACGACAATTATGGAGTGACCTTTGAGGCCAATGAGCTTCTTGAACTGGCGCAGAAGGTAATCCAGTTTGACGAGGATTCTCATCAGCTGCAGGAAATGAAAAAGGAAATGTATTATGTCAAGGGCCGTTTTGACATAGCTGTGGGGGAATACGCATCCGGTATCCACAATATTGAGGAGAGCATGAAGCTGGCCGAGGTATTGGAGGATAAGAAGTCTCTTCTGAATAATTTTAAGCAGATGATCTTCTATGGGATACAGGTTGAGGACCTGCAGTTGGTGAAAAAATATGTGGATGAGGGCCTGTCTCTGATCAATGTACAGGAACCGGACGAAAGAGGCGCCTTCATGAGACTGAAGGGGTGGTACCTGCTCCACGAGGGCAGATATGAGGAGGCCCGTCAAACACTCACAGAGGCCCGCCAGATATTTGAGGATTACAGTGGAAGAGATTCCCGCTATATTATGAGTATTGCCGCATGTTACAATTATATAGGAGATGCCTGCCGTGCTACCGGTGACTATCAGTCAGCGCTTTCCTATTATAAGATAGCCATAGAAAAGGGCACCGGTAAGGTGGTGACCAACGGGCTGGGACAGTTCTATTCCAATGCAGGACAGATTTATTATCTTCTGGGAAAGATAAAACTTGCGCAGGAATATCTGGAACAGGCTGTTGCGTGTTTTGAAAGACATGGGTATTACTGGGGATTGGAACGTGCGGAGGCGTATATGGCTCTTGTCCTTTTGGAAAAAGGAGAGACTGAACAGGCGAAGAAGCATTACAAAAAAGGAGTGCAGCTCTCAGAAAAGATGAATAACCCAACAACTGTGAAGGTGTTGAAGGAGATCAAGAATAAGGCGGGATTCTGATGCAAGGTTCCCGCCTTAAAAAAATAATTTAATTTAGCCTGATAACACGAAAAAATATTGTTCGTCAATGGCGGAATAATGACCGCGATACGAAGAATTTGACGATGGAAGACAATTGTCTGACAATTGCGTTTGTGAAAATTGACATTTATTGACGCTTTTTTGACACGTGGGTCTGTATAATTGCACTATAAAATATAAGGAAAAGAGGGTGCGATATGAGCAATATTGTAATTACTGGTAAAGACCTCACACTGGAACAGATTGCTTTAATTTGTCGTGAGAATGCAAAAATTGAGTTAGCCGAGGAGGCAAAACAGAACATTATCGAATCAAGAAAAGTGGTTGATGACCTTGTTGCGGAAGAGAAGGTTGTCTATGGGATCACAACTGGATTTGGTAAATTCAGCGATGTTGTAATTTCTCAGGATCAGTGCAAGGCTCTTCAGAAAAACCTGATCATCACTCATGCGGTAGGTGCTGGTGATCCATTCCCCGTTGATGTTGCAAGAGGTATTATGCTGCTTAGGATCAACAACCTGGTAAAAGGATTTTCAGGCATTCGTCTGGAGACTGTCCAGACCATGATCGATATGCTGAATAAAGGTGTTACCGCGTTTATTCCAGAGAAAGGTTCCCTTGGAGCTTCCGGAGACCTGGCACCGTTATCCCACATGGTTCTGCCCATGCTGGGCCTGGGTATGGCTTATTATGAAGGAGAACTCCTTCCGGGCGCAGAGGCTATGAAGCGTGCAGGAATTCCTACAATTGAATTGTCTGCAAAAGAAGGCCTGGCTCTGAACAACGGTACACAGGCTATGACAAGCGCCGGCTCCCTGGCACTGTACGACGCACTGCAGCTTCTGAAGGTTGCAGATATCGCGGACTCTCTGTGCTTTGAGGCTCAGAACGGTGTTGTGAGTGCTTTAGACCATCGTCTGCACGATGTTCGTCCTCATTCCGGACAGCTCGCAACAGCCAGAAACCTGTTAAGACTTCTAGACGGCAGCAAGAATACTACTGTTCAGGGTGAAATCCGTGTACAGGATGCTTATTCCCTGCGCTGCTCACCGCAGATCCACGGCGCCAGCAAGGATGCAGTGAATTATGTACTTGACCATGTAAATATTGAAATAAACTCTGTAACAGATAATCCGATCATCTTCAAAGAAGATAAGAACGGAATCTCCGGCGGTAACTTCCACGGACAGCCTATGGCATTGAGCTTTGACTTCCTGGGAATCGCAGTTTCTGAGCTGGCTAACGTATCTGAGAGACGTATTGAACGTCTGGTCAACCCGGCATATAGTGAACTGCCTGCATTCCTGACACCGCACGGCGGCGTTTGCTCCGGATTCATGATCGTTCAGTATTCCGCAGCAGCATTAGTATCTGAGAACAAAGTTCTTGCGCATCCGGCATCAGTTGACAGTATCCCGTCATCCGCTGGTCAGGAAGACCACGTATCCATGGGTACGATCGCTGCCAGAAAAGCAGGAGAGATCGCTAAGAATGTAAGACGTGTTCTGGCTATGGAACTTATGGTTGCATGCCAGGGTATTGATATGCGCGGCAATAAAGGCCTGGGCAAAGGAACACAGGCTGCTTATGACTTAGTCCGCAAAGAAGTAGCCACATTAGATGAGGACCGCGAATTATACGGTGATATCAACTATTGTGAAGCAATCATTAAGGATGGCTCTCTCGTCAAAGCGGTAGAGGAGGCCCTTGGCGGAGCTATAGAAACAAAATAAATTTTTAACTGTCCTGCGAAAAATAAAATTAAGAAAAGAGGGGTAAGTCTTAATGGGAAAGAACGAAAAGAAAGAACGTACAGTTCGGCTTCCAAATTTTATTGAAGCTATTATTCCGATTGTAGTCATGATGGCTCTGATGCTTTATGGCTTCGTAGGAGGAAGCGGATACAGTGATGCCCATATGCCGTTACTGGTATCTATCGTAGTGGCTTGTATCATCGGCTGTCTCTGCGGACACAGCTTTTCCGACATGCTGGCTGGTATGCTGGATAGGCTGAATGCTACAATGGAAGCGATACTGATTCTTTGTACAGTTGGTATCCTCGTGGCATCTTTCATTATGTCCGGTACAATTCCGGCCCTGATCTATTACGGCCTGGATTTACTGACACCTAAGCTTTTCCTGCCAATCGGCTGTATTATGTGTGCTGTTGTTGGTCTGGCATGCGGTTCTTCATGGACTGCTACTGCTACCATAGGTATTGCCTTTTTAGGTATTGGTGCAGGCCTTGGAATCAACCCTGCTATCACTGCAGGTATGATCATCTCAGGAGCTTATGTTGGAGATAAATTTTCACCGCTTTCTGATACTACAAACCTGGCAGCAGCTGTTTCTGAAACCGGCTTGTTTGACCACGTTACGGCGATGGTCTCCACCACCGGCCCAACCTTTGTGATCGCATTGATCTTATATACGATCATGGGTCTGAACATTGATACATCAGGATTCGATGCCTCTGTTGCAACAGATTTACAGGCAGCTCTGGCAGAAGGCTTTAACTTAAGCCCGATCCTGCTGCTTCCGATCGTTGTGATCGTAGTTGTTTGTATCATGAAGGTACCTGGATTGGTTGGTATATCAATCTCTGTGGGATGCGGCGTTTTGTTCGCAGCAGTTTTCCAGGGTATGCACAGTCTGGGTGAATTGTTCGACGTTCTGCACTATGGTACAACATTTGAATCTACGAATGAGTTAGCGAATGACTTGCTGAGCAGGGGTGGTATGGATCATCAGATGTGGACCATCAACCTGATCCTGCTGGCAGTTGCCTACGGCGGTGCTCTGGAGCGCTGCGGATGCGTGGATACATTGTTCGGAGGTCTGAAGAAGAGACTCCACTCTGTGGGAAGTCTGATTCTGGCTACACTTCTGACATCCTTATTCTGCGATGCTACTATGTGTGACCAGTTCCTCGGAATTGGTGTGCCGGCTCCGCTGTATGTGGACAAATATGATGAGATGGGTCTGGGCCGAAATATGTTGTCCAGGACCTTGGAGGACTGTGGTACTCTGTGGGCGGTAATGTTCCCGTGGACAGGCTGCGGTGCTTATCAGATGGGCGTTCTGGGAGTACATCCGTTCTTATACTTCCCATACGCATTCGTCAACCTGCTGAATCCGATTCTGGCTGCGCTCCTTGCATTCCTGGGCCGCAATATCTTCTGGGCTGATGGTGCCTATACGAATATTCTGGGCAAAACAAAAATGCGTAAACCGGCTGCAGCTCCTGCGGATAAACATGAGCTGGCAGTGAAGAATCTTGAAGCTCTGCGTGCAGCAGGCAAAGCACCTAAGGCACAGGCATAATTTATAACAACAGAAAACCTGAGGATTCCGTTTTCTGCTGGAGACTGAAAGGAGTATCATTGTGAGTGTTGAGCATCTTCCCTGGGACTCGTTAGAAGGACCAATTTATCATGCAAGGGATTTGAAACCCCGTAAGCCATGGGTGACATACGGCTGTTGGATTTTATCTGCCGCTTTGATCATTGGAGGTATTCTTACACCTTACCGCGTGGCCGCTGTATTTGGTGTGCTGTACATACTGACGCTTTTGATGAAAAAGGATACAGTCATTACCGAGAGGGGACTGGAAATTTTTTATCAGATGAGGATTACCACGCACTATGATTTCTGGAGTTGGAAGGAAATTATTTCGGTGATCCGAGAAGACAGAAAAACGCAGGAGCTTGTGGCTCTCCATTTTGGCAGGGGCAACAGAAGCAAACGCTTGTACTTTACAAGAGCAGATGCAAAACAGATCATGGTACTTGCAAGAAAGAAAAATTCCACAGCCGTGGTGGCAGATGCTGACCCGCGGCAGAGGGCTGGTTACAAAAAGAAGAAATAGTAACTATGAATATGTCCCGGAAATCTGTTTATAAATACGGGTTTCCAAACTATAGGGAAGGGAAAGTAAACTCCTCTTACTTTCCCGGATAAAAAGCTGCACACTTATGGATCATATAAGTGTGCAGTCTTTTTATAACCAGAGTGATGGCTGCAGATGGCTGCACCTCAGTGCCGGAATACTTAGAAGAGAAGCTTATAAAAATTTTTAAATTGGACAAAAAAAGACTGGATTTATGAGAGAATATGTGATAGAATCAGTGTAATTCAGGAGATAACTGGAGAAGCTATATACAGGAGGTATAATTATTATGAAAAAATATGTTTGCGAACCATGCGGATATGAATATGACCCTGAGGTAGGAGATCCGGAAAACGGAATCGCACCGGGAACTTCATTTGAGGAACTTCCGGAAGATTGGGTATGCCCGATCTGCGGTATGGGAAAAGAAGTATTTATTGAAGCTTAAGATGAAAATAGGAAAGGCTGCCGCATACCGCGGCAGCCTTTCTGCTTGTTCAGCCGTCAACTAATTGTCCTCCCGGCAGCTTTCTTATCTCTTCCACATCGTTGTAGCTGCTCACGATCTCTTTCAGGCGGAGAATGGATTCGGTCAGGAATTTATCCTTGTGGTAGACAAAGGAGAAACTCCGGTTCCATTCTTTGTGAGGACCGGTAAATACATGGATCTCCCCGTTCTGTATTTCCTTTTCCAGAAGACGGATGGAGATGACTGCCATACAGTTGTTGATCTGTATGGCATTTTTTATGGAATCCGGGGTGCTCTCCTCAAACACAGTATGGATATCAAGACCGTGGCGCACGATGAAATTCTCAAATAATTCCCTGGTACCGCTTCCCGGTTCCCTTTTTACAAAATCATGTCCATTCAGCTCGTTGATAAATAAGGTGTGACGGCCAAAGTAGAGGTGATTTTGGCCGCATGCCAGCACGAGCATGTCATCAATAAGGGGAATGGAGACCAAATCCCGGCTCTTCACACGTCCTTCTACGATTCCCACATCCAGCTCCATACTCAGAAGCTTTTGTTCTATGATCTGGGTATTGTTCATATAAGAATAAATATCTAGTTCAGGCCGCTCTCCCCGCAGATCACGTACTACTTTGGAGAGGAGTCCGCTTCCGAGGGTGACAGTACCGCCGATACGGATCTTCTCCCGCCGGTTTTCCTTCCTCATGCTCTCCTCCAAGCTTTCAAACTGCGTTACAAGCTGTTTGGCCGTGACATAAAGCTTTTTTCCGTCTTCAGTGATATAAAGTTTTTTGGAGAGGCGTTCAAAGAGCAGTACCTGGTAGTGGTCTTCCAGTTCCCGGATCGCCTGGCTGACTGAGGGCTGAGTGATATAGAGCTGTTCTGCGGCCATGCTCATTTTTCCTGTTTCAGCCACTGTCAGAAAAATTTTCAGATGTCTGATGGTCATAAGGTATCTCCTTTATCATAGGTAAAACTTATTAATTATATAAAATTATATTACTTTTCTTATACATGTTCAAGTGCTATACTGAACATAAAGTAAAGGAAAAAAATCCCTGAACTGTTCCGGGACCGGAAACGGGAGCCGGACTTCACGAAAAGCAAATCTAAGAAAAGAAGGTATTGGCTATGAAGGTATTGATTATTGGCGGTGTAGCCGCAGGTACAAAGGTTGCAGCAAAACTGAAGAGAGAGAACAGAGATGCAGAGGTACTGATCCTGACCAAGAGCGAGGACATTTCTTATGCGGGATGCGGCCTTCCTTATTATGTGGGTGATGTAATCCATGAGAGAAGCCAGTTGATCGTCAACACACCTCAGAAATTTACAAAGCTGACAGGCGCAGATGTTGAGACAGGCATAGAAGTGACAGCTCTTGACCGTGAAGGCAAAAAAGTTACTGCCAAAGTCCTGAAATCAGGTGAGACAAAAGAATATACATATGATAAACTGGTAATAGCAACCGGTGCGTCTCCAGTTGTGCCGCCTCTCCCGGGACTTGATATGAACAATGTATTCATGATGAGAACTCCTGATGATGCAGAGGCACTCAGAAAAGCCGCCGAGTCAGGTACCATAAAACGTGCAGTCATAGCAGGTGGTGGATTTATCGGTCTGGAAGTTGCAGAGAATCTTCAGAGCCGCGGTATCCGCACTACAGTTCTGGATATGCTTCCGCATATTATGCCGGGATTTGATCAGGAGATGGCAGAATACGCAGAGAATCATCTGGCAGACCAGGGAATCATGACACTTCTTGACACAAAGCTGGAAGGTGTGGAAGGCAATGGTACTGTTGAGAAGGTTAAGACCTCCAGAAGAGCTATCAAAGCGGATGCTCTGGTTCTTTCCCTTGGCATTCGTGCCAACACAGCATTCCTGGCTGATACAGGAATCGAGCTTGCGCCCAACAGGACAATTCTTGTAGATGACCATATGAGAACAAATGATGAGGACATCTATGCGCTTGGTGACTGCTCTATGATCACTAACCGTATGACACATCAGAGAGCTTGGTCACCTATGGGGTCCTCAGCCAATATCGAGGGCAGGATCGCGGCACAGAATATTGCCGGTGGGGATGTTTCCTATCCTGGCGTTCTGGGAACAGGCGTAGTCAAACTGCCGGGCCTGAATGCCGGCCGTACAGGGCTTACAGAGCAGGCAGCAAAGGATGCGGGACATGATGTAGTCTCCGTTGTAGCTGTTGTGGATGACAAGGCCCATTATTATCCGGGAGCAGATTCCTTCCTGGTTAAGATGATCGCTGATAAGACCACAGGTGAGTTCCTGGGTATCCAGGTTCTCGGAAAAGGCGCTGTGGATAAGATGGTGGATATCGCCGTGGTGGCTCTGAGCATGAAAGCCACAGTACATCAGTTGGAGCATCTGGACTTTGCATACGCACCGCCCTTCTCAACAGCCATCCATCCTTTTGCGCACTGCATCAACATCCTTTTGAACAAGATTTCAGGTTCTTTTGAGACCTTTACTCCTGTTGAGTTTGCAGAAGGTATGGCAGAGGGTTATAAAGTGATCGATGCATCCCTGAAACCAACTCTGGAAGGTGTGGAATTTATAAACCTGGAGGAAGTTGACGGAGAATTGGAAGGACATCCAAAGGATGAAAAACTGCTTCTTGTGTGCGCAAAAGGGAAAAGGGCATACATGCTGCAGAACCGCCTGAAATATTACGGATATACCAATACAAAGGTTCTGGAAGGCGGAAGCGCGTTCAACGGAGAAGATCTGACAGAAGACTGAGTGACCGGAGAAGATATACAACAGGAACGCATATGACAGGCAAGGCCATAAAAGATAAAAAGTTGGAGGAAAGTAGAAATGGCAACATTAACAGTGAGCAATGAAGATGAAAAAAGAGTAAAAGCCCTGGGCTTTTTGAGCAACAAGGGAACAGATAATTTTTCCGCCAGAATCATTACAAAGAACGGAAAGATCACAGCAGAACAGCAGATCTGCATCGGAGAGGCAGCAAAGCTGTTCGGCAACGGCGTTGTGACGTACACTACACGTCTTACTGTGGAGGTTCAGGGAGTTCCCTATGAGAAGATCGATGAGTTCCGTGCTTATATCCAGAAATGCGGGCTGGACACAGGCGGTACCGGTTCCAAAGTGCGTCCTGTGGTTTCCTGTAAAGGAACTACCTGCCAGTATGGTCTTTTGGATTCATTTGGACTTTCAGAGGAAATTCATGATGAGTTTTATGAAAAATGGCATGATGTAAAACTGCCTCATAAATTTAAAATCGCAGTGGGCGGATGTCCAAATAACTGTGTGAAACCGAACCTGAATGATTTAGGTATCGTTGGCCAGCTCATTCCCAACTATGATGAGGACATGTGCAGCGGATGCAAGAAGTGCGGTGTTGTGAAAGCCTGTCCCATCGACGCTGTAAAGCTCGTGGACGGAATTATGGAGCTTGACCGGGAAAAATGCATCAACTGCGGCCGTTGTATCGGTACCTGCCATTTTGATGCCATCGAAGACGGCACCTATGGATACAAGATATATCTTGGCGGAAGATGGGGAAAGAAAATAGCCATCGGAAAGCCTGTCAGCAAAATCTTTACAACCAAAGAAGAGCTTATGAGTGTGATCGAGAAAACAATCCTTCTGTACAGGGAACAGGGGAAGACAGGAGAGCGTTTTTCTGATACCATTGAGCGTCTGGGATTTGAAAATGTGGAGGCACAGCTTCTCTCTGACGAGATCCTGGAGAGAAAAGAGGAAATCCTTTCCGCTAAGCTTCACGAGGTAGGCGGAGCTACCTGTTAAAAACTGACTTTCTGCATTGACAAAAGAATTATGGATTGCTATGATTAATAGCAAAGAAACGAAGAGGGTATCTTTTACAGACACCCTCTTTTTTCTCTGCGGGCATGGCAGGGGACTGCTCTGTATGTGGAGAAGACAATGAAAACATGGGATACGGAGTAAAGGAGGCAGCAGCATGAAATTTACAAAGATGCAGGGAATCGGCAATGATTATGTGTATGTGAATTGTTTTCAGGAAACAGTGGAGAATCCTTCGGAAGCGGCAAAAAAAGTCAGTGACCGGCATTTTGGCATTGGCTCTGACGGGCTGATCCTGATCAAACCATCAGAGAAAGCGGATTTTGAGATGGAAATGTACAATGCGGACGGCAGTCAGGGGGCCATGTGCGGCAATGGAATCCGCTGTGTGGCAAAATACGTATATGACTACGGACTGACAGACAAGACAAGGATCAGTGTTGACACAAAAAGCGGTATCAAATATTTAGATCTGACAGTGAAAAACGGCAGAGTGGAATTGGTGAAAGTAAATATGGGAAAACCGGAATTTCACACAGAAAAGATACCAATGAAGCATAAAAAAGAAAAAGTCATCCGGGAACCCCTGGCTGTGAACCAGCAGATCTACGAGGTAACTGCAGTATCCATGGGCAACCCTCATGCGGTTGTGTTTATGGATGATGTGAAAGGCCTTGATATCAGAGCAATCGGTCCGTACTTTGAGAAGCATGAGGCATTTCCGGAGGGGGTCAACACAGAGTTTGTCCGGGTATTGGATGAGAAGACCGTGGAGATGCGGGTATGGGAGAGAGGCAGCGGGGAAACCTTGGCCTGTGGAACCGGGGCCTGCGCAGTGGCGGCAGCCTGCGTGATGAATGGATATACAGAGGAGGAGGTAACGGTAAAACTGCTTGGCGGTGATCTGAAGATTTTCTGGGACAGAAAAGAGGACACCATTTATATGACAGGTCCTGCGGAAGTGGTTTTTGACGGTACGATCGAGCTATGAGATTCAGCATTACAACAGAGGACAAGCGGTTTTACAGAAATGTATTGAGGCTTGTCATGCCTATGGCACTTCAGAATCTGATCAATGTGGGGGTGACCTCAACAGATGTGATCATGCTGGGGAGAGTGGGGGAAACTGCGCTTTCCGGTGTTTCCCTGGCGAACCAGGTGTATTTTATATTATCCCTGATCTTCTTCGGACTGACTTCAGGGGCATGTGTGCTGACTGCCCAGTATTGGGGAAAACAGGATACCAGGACGATCGAGAAGGTTATGGGAATGTCTTTCCGCATTGCGATCCTGTCAGCAGCGGTGTTCACGGCGCTGGCGCTGTGTGTGCCTGATTTGCTCATGCGTATTTTTACTTCAGATGAAGCGATCATCGGTGAAGGTGTGAGATACCTGCGGATCGTGGCATTTTCCTACATACTTGCGGCATTTACCAATGTATACCTGAACATTATCAGAAGTATAGAGCGGGTGGTGATCGCGACAGTAGTGTATGCAACCTCCCTGTCCGTCAATATCCTCCTCAATGCAGTTTTCATTTTTGGACTTCTGGGCGCTCCTGCGCTGGGAGCTGCGGGGGCGGCTATCGGTACTTTGTGCGCCAGAGCAGTGGAGGTTATCATTGTCATATATTATGCGTGGAAGAAAAATGATGTGGTGCGTATCCGCATAAAAGATATGCTGAAGAGATACAAGTGGCTGGAGAAGGACTTTTTCGTGTATGCGTTCCCGGTGCTTCTCAATGAATTCGCCTGGGGAGCAGGCATGGCAGCCATCTCTTCCATTGTGGGGCATCTGGGCAGCGCATCCGTGGCAGCCCACTCTGTAGCTCAGGTGTGCAGACAGCTCTCCATGGTCATAGCCTTTGGTATCTCCAATGCCACGGCCATCATGATAGGCAAGGCGATCGGGGAGAAGAAGGAGGCGCTTGCCAGGGACTACGGTAACAGGTTTGCAAAGCTGTCCCTTTTGTTCGGGGCAGCCGGCGGTATCCTGATCCTGCTCATCTCGCCCTTTGTGTGCAGTATGCTGAAGCTGACGCCTCTGGCAAAAACCTACCTTCAGGTCATGATGGTGATCATGTCCTACTATGTGGTGGGACAGTCCTTCAACTCCACACTGGTAGTAGGAGTATTCAGGGCTGGGGGCGATACCATGTTCGGACTGTTCTTGGATGTAGGGATCATGTGGCTCTGCTCTATTGCGGCAGCGGCAGTGGCGGCGTTTGTGATCCATGTCCCAATGCCGTGGGTTTACATAATTTTATGCAGTGATGAAGTGATAAAAGTACCGTTTTCCTGGAAGCGATATAAAAGTTATAAATGGCTTAATAATATTACGAGATAAAAAAGGCCGAAGCAGCAAGGCTTTCGTGGGGATATTGGATTGAATTCGTCTAGAATTTGTGCAATATTCCCACTTCCCTTTCTGTGGGAAACATGATATACTTTTTGATACAAAATCTGGTAATAACAAAAGAATAAAATAATAAGTGACACAAGATGTAGTGCTGCAATGAGGTGAAGGCAATGATTTATGTAATTAAGAAAGATGGAACAAAAGAAGAATTTGATGTACAGAAAATAGTCAGGGCAGTCAATAAATCTGCGGAAAGGATCATGTACAGCTTTACGGAGAAGGAGATTGGCTTCCTGTGCCGATATGCCACAGACAAGGCAGAGTCCCTGGGGAAAAAAGAGATCACTATCCAGGAAATGCACAATATTGTGGAGGGGGCTTTGGAACAGGTAAACCCTGCGGTTGCCAAGAGCTACCGGGATTACAGAAATTATAAGCATGATTTTATCCATATGATGGACGAGGTCTATACCAAGAGCCAGTCGATCCGCTATATCGGTGACAAGAGCAATGCCAATACGGACAGTGCGCTGGTTGCCACAAAGAGAAGTCTGATTTTCAATGAGCTGAACAAGGAGCTGTACCGGAAGTTCTTTATGAACCGCAATGAGCTGCAGGCATGTAAGGACGGATATATCTACATACATGACCAGTCCGCAAGACTGGATACCATGAACTGCTGTCTCTTTGACGTGGCCAATGTGCTGAAGGGCGGATTTGAGATGGGCAATGTCTGGTACAACGAGCCTAAGACCCTGGATACGGCATTTGACGTTATGGGAGATATTATCCTGAGCACAGCCGCCCAGCAGTACGGCGGGTTCACTGTGCCGGAGGTGGATAAGATCCTGGCGCCTTACGCGGAGAAAAGCTACAGAAAATATAAAGAAGAATTTTTAAAATATGTGGACCCGGAATGGGCACACGCGCAGGATAAAGCCGAGAAGTATGCCTACGATAAAGTACAACGTGATTTTGATCAGGGATGGCAGGGAATTGAGTATAAGCTCAATACAGTCGGTTCCTCCAGAGGTGACTATCCATTTGTGACCGTGACTCTGGGATTGGGCACGGAACGCTTTGAGAAGATGTGCAGCATTTCCCTCCTCAATGTGCACAAAGAGGGGCAGGGAAAGGCAGGACACAGGAAGCCGGTGTTGTTCCCCAAAATCGTCTTTCTCTATGATGAGGAGATCCACGGGGAAGGCGGCACCAGTGAGGATGTGTTCGAGGCAGGCATTGCGTGTTCCGCCAAGACCATGTATCCGGACTGGCTGTCCATGAGCGGAGACGGCTATATTTCCAGCATGTATAAAAAGTATAAAAAAGTCATCAGCCCTATGGGATGCCGTGCCTTTTTAAGTCCCTGGTATGAGCGCGGGGGAATGACGCCGGCAGATGATAAGGATGTGCCTGTATTTGTGGGAAGGTTTAATGTAGGTGCGGTCAGTCTGCATCTGCCTATGATCCTGGCAAAGGCAAGGGCGGAGAACCGTGATTTTTATGAGGTGCTTGATTTTTATCTGGAAATGATCCGTCAGCTTCACATCAGAACCTATGACTATCTGGGAGAGATGAAGGCGTCAACCAACCCCTTGGCATACTGTGAGGGAGGATTTTACGGAGGCAGCCTGAAGCCTTCTGACAAGATCAAACCACTTTTGAAGCCCATGACCGCATCATTCGGCATCACAGCACTCAATGAGCTGCAGGAACTGTACAACGGAAAGTCTATCCGGGAGGACGGTGCCTTTGCCCTGGAGGTCCTTCAGTATATCAATAAAAAGGTTACCCAGTTCAAGGAGGAGGATGGCAATCTGTACGCCATATACGGCACACCGGCAGAGAGTCTGTGTGGTCTTCAGGTGGAGCAGTTCAGGAAGATGTACGGCATTGTGGAGGGCGTGTCTGACCGTCCCTATGTGAGTAACAGCTTCCACTGTCACGTGACAGAGGATATCACTCCTATTGAGAAGCAGGACTGTGAGGGACGATTCTGGGAATTGTGCAATGGCGGTAAGATCCAGTACGTGCGCTATCCGATCGGATATAATACGGATGCCATTCGTGCGCTTGTGAGAAGAGCTATGGATCTGGGGTATTATGAGGGTGTAAACCTTTCCCTGGCATACTGTGATGACTGCGGTCACGAGGAGCTGGAGATGGATGTGTGTCCGGTCTGCGGTTCCACTAACCTGACGAAGATCGACAGGATGAACGGGTATCTGTCATACAGCCGTGTCCATGGGGATACCAGGCTGAACACTGCCAAGATGGCGGAGATTGCGGAACGTAAATCCATGTAAAGCATATAGATAAGTGGAAGGCTGCCCATTTAGGGCGGCCTTTTTGCTCATCTTTTGCGGTTTTGTTGTGTTTTTCCATTTCCTTTTTTTTAGAATTGTGGTACGATTAATTCGATTTTGTTTTGTGCGAAAACGGGAAAAGAGTAGCGCACAGGGGAGAGAAAGGACGGAAAAACATGAACTCTTATAATTATTTACTGGACCTGGCACTTATATTGCTGAGCACCAAGGTATTTGGGCTCCTTACAAGAAAAGTGAGGATGCCCCAGGTGGTGGGCGCACTGCTTGCAGGGCTGCTGCTCGGACCGGCCTGTTTCGGGATCTTAAAGCAGACCGAATTTATCCATGAAGTGTCTGAGATCGGTGTGATCGTGTTGATGTTCTGTGCAGGTCTGGAGACAGATATTGATGAACTGAAAAAGAGTGGTAAGGCTTCTTTTATCATCGCACTGTTTGGTGTGCTGGTTCCGCTGGCGGGAGGCTTTGGTGTGGCCTGGTTTTTCAACAGACCGGGTATGATAGCTTCCAACGCATCGGCAAGTATCATGCTGCAGAACATTTTTATCGGTGTTATCCTTACAGCCACCAGTGTGAGTATTTCTGTGGAAACCCTGAAAGAGATGGGCAAGCTGAACACTAAGGCCGGAAATGCCATTTTGGGTGCTGCCATCATTGATGATGTACTGGGAATCATTGCTCTGACTGTCATCACAAGCCTGGCGGATTCCAGCGTAAATGTGATAGTTGTATTTGCAAAGATCGTGGGATTCTTCGTGTTTGTAGGCGTGGGCGGTTATCTGCTCCACATTATCTTTAAGAAGTGGGTCAAGGGATATAAGAGGGACCTGCAGCGGTTTGTTATTATTTCCTTTGTGATCTGTCTGCTCTTTTCCTATTGTGCAGAAAAGTTTTTTGGAGTTGCGGATATTACGGGGGCATTTTTTGCAGGTCTGATCATCACCAAGACGACGCATACCAATTATATCGCAAGGCGGTTCGGGATCTTGTCATATATTCTGCTGTCTCCTGTGTTCTTTGCAAGTATTGGTATTCAGGTAGAGTTGCCGGATATGAGTCCCATGATCATTATATTTGCAGCGGTCCTGGTTATCATTGCAGTGCTGACAAAAGTCCTGGGATGCGGAGCAGGCGCCAAAGTCTGTCATTATAAGAACAAGGACTGTCTGCGCATCGGTATGGGTATGGTATCCAGGGGAGAGGTGGCTCTGATCGTGGCGGCAAAGGGCAATGCTGTGGGGCTTATGTCCTCTGCCCTTCTGGGACCGGTGGTAGTGGTGGTTGTTATCACTACGATCATATCCCCTATTTTACTTAAGCTCACTTTCAGTGAGAAGTCCGGTAAGGCAGAGTACCAGGAAAATGATTACGCAAGACTTATAGAAGAGGCCGAGGAGGCCGGTAAAAGTGATGCTTCCCGTTATATAAGCGGAGATCATCAGGCAAAATAGAAATGGAAGGAAGTACAACGGATGAAGCTGAATCAGGCGCATATATTGCAAAATTACCGCATAACCAGCGTTCAGGAGCAGGAAAAGATCCAGCGGCGCCTGGAGGCACTGGGAATTCTGGAAGGGACAAAGGTGGTGGTCCTGAACAGAAAAAGAAATGGTTCTACGATTATCAAGGTGAGAGGAACCAGATGGGCGCTTGGAAATGAGATTGCGGAAGGGATAGAAGTGGAGGAGCTGAAGGGATGAAAGAGGAAATTCGTGTAGGCTTTGCAGGCAATCCTAACTGCGGCAAGACAACTTTATTTAATGCATATACAGGGGCGAATCTGAAGGTTGCCAACTGGCCCGGTGTCACTGTTGAGAAAAAAGAAGGAGAGACATCCTACAAAGGGCAGAAGATGAGGCTTATTGACCTGCCGGGAATCTACAGTTTGACATCTTATTCCATGGAGGAGATGGTGTCCAGAAAAGTGATTCTGGGCGGTGAGGTTGATGTGATCGTAAATGTTGTGGATGCCTCTGCTTTGGAGAGAAACCTGTATCTCACACTCCAGCTATTGGAGCTTGGAAAACCGGTCATCCTGGCTTTGAACATGATGGACATTGTGGAGGAGAGGGGAATGGAGCTGGATCTCCATAGACTGCCGGAAATGCTGGGCAATATTCCCGTAGTACCGGTATCCGCCAGAAAGAGAAGCGGTTTGGATGTACTTCTCCACGCAGTGAAGCACCACTACGAGGAACCGGTGGCAGATCCGGTTGTCACATATAGCCCGGATATTGAGGAAAAGATCCTGGAGGTGTCAAAACGCATTGCAGTGGAACATCCGGACAGTGAAAATATCCGATGGCACAGCATTAAGATCCTGGAGAATGACGAACAGATATTCAAAGACCACCCCATTGACGTGTCTGACCTGCTGGACAGAGATTATGAAAAGCAGATCATCAATCAAAAATATGAGTATATAGAAAATGTTCTGGATGAATGTGTTTTCTACAAAGGAAACAGGGAATCACTGACAGAGAAGGCGGACAGGGTTTTGACCCACCCCATCTGGGGCGTTCCTGTGTTCCTGGGTATTATGGCTATGGTATTTTTCCTTACATTTACAGTGGGGGATGCCGTCAAAGGATTGTTTGAATCCTGGATGGATCTGGCCTTTACTGTGGCAAGAAGTACCCTGCAGAACTTAGGAACTGCGGACTGGCTGATATCCCTGATCGTGGACGGCATCATGACCGGTGTGGGCGGAATTCTGACCTTTCTTCCCAATATTTTTATCCTGTTTCTGGCTTTGGCTTTCCTTGAGGACAGCGGTTATATGGCACGTGTGGCTTATGTCATGGACGGGATCATGGGAAGGGTCGGGCTGTCGGGAAAGGCATTTCTTCCTATGGTGCTGGGATTTGGCTGTACAGTCCCTGCTGTTATGGCTTCCCGTACCCTGGAGAACCAGCAGGACAGGAAGAAGACCATCCTTCTGACGCCGTTTATGTCGTGTTCTGCAAGGCTTCCCATTTACGTTCTGTTCGCAGATATGTTTTTCGGAAAGTACGCCATGATCGCAGCGTTCTCCCTCTATGCCCTGGGACTTTTGATGGCCATCGCCATCGCTCTGGTGATAGGGAAGTTCTGGAAGAGTAATGAGAAGGCAACACTGCTGATCGAGCTTCCTGATTACAAGGTGCCAAATGCCAGGACGATCAGGATTTATGTGTGGGAGAAGGTAAAGGACTACTTGACAAAAGCAGGTACTACCATCTTTGTAGCTTCCATTGTCATCTGGTTTATTTTAAATTACGGTATTCATGGCATGACCACGGATGTGACACAGAGCTTTGGCGCACAGATTGGAAAAGTTCTGGCCCCCGTCCTGGTGCCTGCCGGACTGGGAACATGGCAGATCGTGGTGGCTCTGATTTCCGGCCTGTCTGCCAAGGAAGTGGTAATATCCAGCTTTTCTGTTCTCTATGGAGTCAACAATGTAAATTCTGTGCAGGGCATGGCAGTGCTCAGCGCATCTTTGGGTTCTGTGGGATTCGGAGCGCTGAATGCCTATTCCCTTATGGTATTCTGTCTGCTGTATACGCCCTGTGTGGCAACGCTGGCTACGATCAAAAGGGAGACACATTCCTGGACGTGGACGCTGAAGATGGTGCTGTTCCAGCTTCTTCTGGCTTATGCAGCCTCAGTGGTGGTGTTCCAGGTGGGAAGCCTGTTCTTGTAATGCCGTTACAGTGCACGAGATGACGGCAGCGTAATGCTGTCTGTGCAAAAAATATCACAGGGGTGTTGTACCGGGCTTTGTAAAGGAGCTTTTGTGTGCGGCACCTCTTTTGGAATATTTTGGAATAGGAGAAAATATGGCAGTGACCATTCTACTTGCCGCTGCGGTGGCAGTTTATGCCGGGTTTGTGATCTGGAAAAAGGTAAAGGATATAAAAAACGGGAAGTTCTGTAGCTGTAGCGGAAACTGCAGGGAATGCGGCAGGGGCTGCGGGGGACAGAAAAAGAACGGAGAATAAACATGAAGATTTTACTAATGGCGGTAAATGCCAAATATATACACTCCAATCTGGCAGTGTACAGTCTGCAGTCCTATGCGGCAAAGCACGGAATTTACCCGGAGACTGCAGAATATACCATTAATCAGCAGAAGGATGAAATACTGGGGGACGTATACAGGAAGAAGCCTCAGGTGCTGTGTGTGTCCTGTTATATCTGGAATATCTCTTTTGTGGAAGAAATCCTGGGGGATGTGAAGAAGATCTTGCCGGATACGGATATCTGGGTGGGCGGCCCTGAGGTCTCCTACGACGCGGAGGCTTTTTTGGAGCGGTGTCCCTGGGCCTGCGGCGTTATGTGCGGGGAAGGGGAGGAGACCTTTCTAGAGCTGGCCTCTTACTATGAGAAGAGAAAAGAGGGTGAATGCCGGGTGCCCGCAGATATTCGGGGACTTGTCTGCAGACAGGAAGGAGAAATTGTGAGGACCCCCGGGAGGCCTGTTATGGATATGGATAGACTGGTATTTCCATATGAGGATATGTCCCTGTTTTCTCACAAGATCATCTATTATGAGAGCAGCCGGGGCTGTCCTTTTTCCTGCAGCTACTGTCTGTCATCCATTGACAAGAAGCTGCGGTTCAGAAGCCTCTCTCTGGTCCTTGACGAACTGCAGTTTTTCCTGGATAAGAGGGCGCCCCAGGTCAAGTTTGTGGACCGCACGTTTAATTGCAGAAAAGAACACGCCATGGCTATCTGGACGTATCTGAGGGACCATGACAACGGTGTGACAAATTTCCATTTCGAGATTGCCGCCGATTTATTGACAGAGGAGGAGATCAGCCTCATTTCCACTATGCGGCCTGGTCTGATCCAGCTTGAGATCGGAGTGCAGTCTACCAATGAAAAGACCATCAGGGAGATAAAGAGAAAGACCAGTTTTGATAAGATTGCACAAACAGTTCAGAAGATACAGAAGGGCAGGAATGTACATCAGCATTTGGATTTGATCGCGGGCCTTCCCTATGAGGATCATGAGAGCTTCCGCCGCTCTTTTGACCAGGTATACAGCCTCAGACCCCAGCAGCTTCAGCTTGGATTTCTGAAGGTTCTCAAAGGCTCTTATATGCATGAGATGGCAGAGGCTTACGGATGTGTGTATCAGGAGACAGAACCCTACGAAGTCTTAGGAACGAGATGGATTTCCTATGGAGATATACTGAAGTTAAAAGGTGTGGAGGAGATGGTGGAGGTCTATTACAACAGCAGCCAGTTTATCCGCACAGTGAGTGCAATGGAGCGGCTGTTTCCCGACGCTTTCTCCATGTATGAAGCTTTGGCAGACTTTTACCATGAGAGGGGATACCAGGGGATTTCCCATACACGTATCCGGAGATATGAGATCCTGCTGGAGTATCTGGAGGAGAGACAGCAGGCGGATATGGAGTATTTCCGGGAGCTGATGCTGTTTGATCTGTATGCAAGGGAGAACCTGAAGACAAGACCCTCCTGGGCCTGCGATATGACCCCATATAAGAAGCACCTGCAGGCGTTTTACAAAAGAGAGGAAGAGAATCCTGTACTGCTTGGGGACTATAAGGGTTATCAGGCCAGACAGATGATGAAGATGACACATTTGGAAGTGTTTCATTATGATATACCCAACGGAGAAGATAAGAAAGGAGAGTTCCCGGTGCTTTTTGATTACCGGAAACGGGACCCGCTGACTTATGATGCTGCTGTGTATGCTGTTCAGAAAACTGCGCTTTTTGCAGAGATGTGAATAGTAAGAAAAAGGAGATGACCATGACAAAAAGGACAAGAGAGATACTTGCTAAATTGGATGAAGTTTATACAACAGAATATAAATGTTATCTGAACCATGAAAATCCGGGCCAGCTTCTCATAGCTACCATGCTCAGTGCCCAGTGTACAGATGCCAGGGTCAACATTGTGACAAAGGATTTATTTGTAAAGTATCCGGATATGCAGGCGTTTGCCAATGCGGATTTAAAAGAACTGGAACAGGATATTAAGCCGACAGGATTCTATCACAACAAGGCAAAGAATATTATAGGATGTGCGCAGATGCTCTGCGGAAAATACGGCGGTGAGGTGCCCAGCGCACTGGAAGATCTGACGCAGCTTCCAGGAGTGGGGCGTAAGACTGCCAATGTTATCCGGGGTAACATTTTCCACGAGCCCAGTGTTGTGGTAGATACCCATGTAAAACGGATTTCCAAGCGTCTGGGATTCACAAAAGAGGAAGACCCGGAAAAAATCGAGATGGAGCTTATGAAGGTTCTGCCGAAAGACCACTGGATCCTTTACAATATACAGATCATCACCTTTGGACGGCAGATCTGCTTTGCCAGGAATCCAAAATGTGAGGAATGCTTTTTGACAGAATATTGTAAGGAATATAAGAAGCGGCAAAAAAAGGAAAGGAAGCAGTAACCATAAGGAACAGCTGCAGGAAAATAAATCATATGGATGCATATATAGCTCTGGATCTGGAGACCACCGGCCTGTCCCCAAAATCTGACAGAATACTGGAAATAGGTGCCGCCAGGGTATTGAATGGAGTTGTGGAGGCGCGTTACAGTACGCTTATCAACCCGAGAATGGAGATACCAGCCAAGATCACCGAGCTGACCGGGATCACACAGGAGATGGTGAAAGAGATGCCGGAGATAAAAGAAGCAGTGCCTGAGCTTCTGGCATTTTGCGGGGATCTGCCTCTTTTGGGGCATAATATCATGTTTGACTACAGTTTTGTAAAGCACAGCACAGTGAACTGTGGGTTTGCCTTTGAAAAGGAGGGGATTGATACCCTGAAAATTTCAAGAGCACTGCTTGCCGGACTTCCGAGCCGCAGTCTGCAGAACCTCCGTGTCCACTATGCAATCCCCCAGGAAAACGCCCACAGGGCGCTGGATGATGCGCTGACAGCCCACCTTCTTTATCAGAGGCTGAGGCGCGAGTACGGGGAAGAGAATGCGGAGCTTTTTGCGCCGAAAAAATTGAATTATAAAGTGAAAAAACAGGGACCTGTGACCCCGGCACAAAAACGCCACTTGCAGGAATTAGTAAAATATCATAGAATAGAGCTTAGCATGGATGTGGAGAGTCTGACTAAAAATGAAGCCTCCAGACTGATAGATACGATATTAGGGTCTTATGGAAAGATTATGAGGTGAAACGACAATGATGAATATGAACAATAACAAGGTAAAACGCGTGGTTGCAGGCATTGTGGCAGGGATTCTGGTTCTGGCTATGGTACTTCCCATGGCATTGTCCTTTTTAAACTGACAGACAGAGAGGACAGGGAACATGAAGATAGGAAAATTACCGGAACCGGTGCTCATCCGTTCCGTTTTAAAAGAAGTACAGCATAGAAGGCCGGAGGTGCTGGTGGGGCCGGCGGTTGGCCAGGACTGCGCGGTTTTGGAGCCGGCAGAAGGGGATGTGCTGGTCTTCTCCTCTGATCCCATCACGGGTACGATCAAGGATATAGGAAGCCACAGTGTGCACATCACAGCCAATGATCTGGCAGCTTCAGGGGCGGAGCCTCTGGGAATCATGGTGACTATTCTCCTGACTCCCGAGACAGAGGAATCCCAGTTAAAAGAGATGATGCGCGGACTGGAATCAGCCTGCGAACAACTGAACATTGAGGTTATGGGCGGCCATACAGAGATCACGGATGTGGTGAAGCAGCCGCTCATTTCCATAACAGGTGTGGGAAGGATCAGGAAAGAGGAAGTTCTCACAACCTCTGCCGCAAAGCCGGGACAGGATGTTGTCATAACAAAATGGATCGGCCTGGAGGGAACATCCATTGCGGCAAAAGAGAAAGAGGAAAAGCTGTTGGAGCGCTTTGCCCCTTCTTTTGTGGAGACTGCAAAGAGATTCGATCAGTATCTCTCCGTGGTGCCCGAGGCAAAGATTGCAAAGGCCTGGGGTGTATCGGCTATGCATGATATTACAGAGGGCGGTGTATTCGGCGCGCTCTGGGAGATGGGAAGCGGTTCCGGCACAGGCCTTGACATTGATCTAAAAACGATTCCCATACGGCAGGAGACAGTGGAGGTGTGCGAAGTCCTGGGGCTGAATCCCTATATCCTCATGTCAAGCGGTTCCATGCTCATCACAACAGAGGACGGGTTCGGTCTGGTCAGAAAGCTGGAGCAGGCGGGGATACATGCTGCAGTCGTGGGAAAAGTCACAGACAGCAATGACAGGATCCTGAGAAATGGCGAGGATACCAGATATCTGGACAAACCCCAGAGTGACGAGCTTTACAAAATATATCTTGGATAGATCCGTATGCACATACACTCTGATACGCATAAAGGATAGGAACAGACAGAAAAAGAGGCGAAATAATCATGGCAAAACTGAACATTGTACTTTTTGAGCCGGAGATTCCGGCAAATACAGGGAATATCGGACGGACCTGTGTGGCCACAGGCACCAGGCTCCATCTGATCGAGCCTTTGGGATTTAAGTTGAATGAGAAGGCCATCAGGAGAGCGGGAATGGACTACTGGAAGGACCTGGATGTGACTACTTACATTAATTATCAGGACTTTCTGGAGCGCAACCCGGGGGCAAAAATCTATATGGCTACAACAAAAGGTCCTCAGACTTATGTGGATGTCCATTATGAGGAGGACTGTTACATCATGTTCGGCAAGGAGAGTGCCGGGATCCCGGAGGAGATTCTTCTGGAAAACCAGGAGACAGCCATCCGCATCCCCATGATCGGGAACATCAGGTCTTTGAATCTGGCGAATTCCGTGGCTATTGTGCTCTATGAGGCGCTGCGTCAGAATCATTTTGACCATATGCAGATGGAGGGACATCTGACTAGGTATGACTGGAAATAACAAAGGCCTGCGGCCAGATAAATGTCTTTATATTAAGTGATATGAAGCAGGGCGCAAATGGAAAAATAAATGGCTCAAATAGAAAAAGAACGGCAGACAGACGGAACCAAATGGATATAGGACGGTTCCGGCTGCCTGCCGTTTTTAATTTTTGTTTTCCGTTCCTTTGGACAGGGTAAAGATGAATTCCGTGCCCACACCTTCTGTGCTGATCACATTGATATGCTGGTTGTGGGAATTGAGGATTTCTTTGACAATGGAAAGCCCAAGTCCGGTACCTTTTCTGTCTTTTCCCCTGGAAGGATCTGTCTTGTAGAAACGGTCCCAGATCTTCGGGAGACTGCTCTTGGGTATACCACAGCCGGAATCTTTTACGGAGACAAAGACGGTTTCGTGTTTTATGGTAGTCTCCACTTTAATGATGGAGTCCGCAGGGCTGAATTTGATGGCATTGTCTATGAGGTTGTATAGAACCTGCTGTATTTTGCCCATATCCGCGGAGACGTACAGGGTCTGTCCTGTGAGCAGCAGTTCAATGGAAATGCGTTTTTCCCTGCAGATGCCCTCAAAGGCCGCGGCTGTAGTCTTGATGGTATTGTTGATATCAAAGTTTGTATATTCCAGCATCCTGCCCTTCTCATCCATATCGTTCAGTGTGAGCAGGCTCTGGGTCAGTTTGTACAGCCGGTCTGTTTCATACACCACAATGTTCAGATATTTGTTCTGAAGCTCAGGGGGGATCGTGCCGTCCAGGATGGCCTCTGTATAGCCCTTGATGGAAGTCAAAGGGGAGCGGAAGTCATGGGATACATTGGAGACAAATTTCCGCTGGTATTCCCCTGTCTTGTCAAGTTCATCGGACATGTAATTCAGAGTCAGCGCCAGATAGCCCATTTCATCCCTGGTATGTACCGGAATGTTGTGTTTTAAGTTTCCTGAGGCGAACTGGTCGGCTCCTGCTATGATCTTCTTGAGCGGACGATAGACCATGAAGGAGAAAACAGCCAGCATGAGAAGCATGACCAGAAAAAGAATCAGGATCAGGATGTAGATGATATTCATGATATCGTTTTCCTGCTCCTGCAAAATGGACATGGGAAGATGCATGGCAACATAGCCCTGAATGGACATTTTCCAGGTGACAGGCACCATGACGCTGAGATGATCCTCATCAAACGCATTATAAAAACAGCCTATCTGGTAGTAGGAACCGCTGGAATGCCCCGGATTAAAATGTTCTATGGTCCTGTTCTCATCCTCGGAAAAATCATCGGATGTACTCAACAGGATTTCTCCCTGCGGACTGATCAGCCAGATCTCGGCATCCTGATAGATGGACAGGGTCTTCAGGTTCATGGCAACACTGTCCAGGGACGCCTGCTGCTGATAATATTTGGAGGCCCTGTTCTCCGCAATGGAGGAAGCCTCCCGGTATAAATCTCCGCTGTAGACATCCTCCAGATGGTTTTCCACCAGGGAGGGGCCTATCATGGAAACCGCAAAGAATCCGATAAACCCCAGAATCAGGAAGAATGCCACAAACTTGATATAAAGCGATTTTTTCATCCGTTTTTGACCTCGAATTTATAACCAATACCCCATACGGTGCTGATGGACCAGGCGGGGTGATCCTTTATTTTTTCTCTGAGACGTTTGATATGTACGTCCACAGTTCTTGTGTCACCGATGTATTCATATCCCCAGATGTGGTCCAGGAGCTGCTCCCTGGTGAATACCTGATTGGGAGAAGCAGCCAGGAAATATAAAAGTTCCAGCTCTTTTGGCGGCATATCCACCTGTTTTCCGTAGTATACAACAGAATAGTTGGTCAGATTGATCGCCAGATCCGGATACTCCACGTATTTTCCTGAGGGCTGGTTTCCGGGAGCCACAGTGGGCTGGTATCGGCGGAGAACAGCCTTTACTCTTGCCACCAGCTCCTTGGAGTCAAAGGGCTTGATCATATAGTCATCAGCCCCTAACTCCAGTCCCAGAACCTTGTCAAAAATCTCCCCTTTTGCGGAGAGCATGATAATGGGAACATTGGATTTGTGGCGGATCTCCCGGCAGACCTGATAGCCGTCCATACCGGGAAGCATGAGATCCAGTAAAATGAGGTTGGGGCCAAAGGAGGCAAATGCCTTCAGCGCCTCCTCACCATCATTGACAATCATGGTGTCAAAGCATTCCTTGGTGAGGTACAGAGAGATAAGCTCTGCAATATTGTTGTCATCGTCAACGATTAGTATTTTCTGTTTCGCAGCCATTATATACCCCCTATGGTTTATTTCTTGAATTCTACTATGGTGACTCCGGCGTCCCCCTCGCCGAACTCAGCCAGATGATAGTCTTTTACATATTTCAGGCGTTTCAGATAGTTGTGGATCCCTTTTCTGAGGGCGCCGGTGCCCTTTCCGTGGACAACACGGACACTGTTCAGGTGTGCCAGATATGCGTCATCCAGATATTTATCCAATTCTGCCACTGCCTCATCCACGGTTTTGCCCAGGAGATTGATCTCTGTGCTGACAGAGGCGGATTTGTTCATTTTTATTTTGCCGGCTCCTGTTTTGGAGAGTGCCGGACCTGTGATGACCGGTTCATCCAGAAGCTGCAGATCAGAAATGTGCACCTTGGAGCGCAGGATACCCATCTGTACGAAAAGCATCCCTTTTGCATCGGGTTTGGAGCTTACGGTTCCCTTAACATTCATACTCAGGACCTTAACGGAGTCGCCCAGAGATAAATCCTGCGGGCGGAGTGTGGATGTTTTCTTGGGTGGTGTTTTGAGCGCCACTTTTTTGCCTGCGGAATCCATCTTTTTGCGCAGTTCGGAACGTCTCTGCTCCAGTTCCTTGGCAGAGAGAGTTTCCTTTCCGGCTTTGTTGAATACTTTCATGGTCTGGTCCGCGTATTCTTTGGCTTCCCGGAGCACACGGTGGGCCTCCTCGTTGGCCTGGGCGATGATACGCTCTTTCCGCTGTTCCAGCTTATCCTGTTTTTCTTCCAATTGTGCTTTCAGGGCCTTGATCTCTTCCTTATAGGAAGCAATCTCCTCCCGCTCCGTCTCGATGGTGATACGGCTCTGTTCCAGGCTGGTCAGCACATCCTCAAAGGATTCGTCCTCCTGGCTGATCTGCTCTTTTGCCCGGTCAATAATGTATTCCGGCAGCCCCAGTTTTCCTGAAATGGCAAAAGCGTTGCTCTTTCCGGGAATCCCTATGAGCAGCCGGTAAGTGGGACGCAGGGTCTCCACATCGAATTCACAGGAAGCGTTCTCCACGCCTGGTGTGGAGAGGGCATAGACTTTTAACTCGCTGTAGTGTGTGGTTGCCATGACACGCACACCCCGCTCATGCAGGGAGGACAGGATGGCGATGGCCAGAGCTGCGCCCTCTGTGGGGTCTGTTCCGGCGCCCAGCTCATCGAAGAGCACCAGGGAATTCTTATCCGCCTTCTCAATAAAATGCACTACATTGGTCATATGGGAGGAGAAGGTACTGAGGCTCTGCTCAATGCTCTGCTCATCCCCGATATCTGCGTATACCTCCTGGAAGACGCTGAGGCGGGAATTGTCAAAGGCAGGTATGTGAAGACCTGACTGTCCCATCAGGGTCAGAAGCCCCACAGTCTTCAGAGAGACGGTCTTGCCGCCTGTATTGGGTCCGGTGACTACCAACAGGTCAAAGGATTCACCCAGCCGCACGTCAATGGGAACAACCTGATGTTTTTCAATAAGCGGGTGGCGTGCCTTTTTGATATCAATGATCCCCTCCCGGTTGAATACCGGTTCTGAAGCATTCTGGGATTTTGCCAGCAGGGCGCGGGCAAAGATGAAGTCCAATTCCACCATGATCTTCAGATTGTCGTCTATAAGTTCCAGATTCTCAGCGGCCAATTCGCTTAAATTGGACAATACAATTTCAATTTCCTGCTGTTCTTTGATCTCCAGTTCTCTCAGGTCATTGTTTAATTTTACAACTGCCATTGGTTCCACAAAAATGGTGGAGCCGGTGGAAGACTGGTCATGGATCATGCCCGGAATCTGGCCTTTATGCTCTGCCTTTACCGGAATACAGTAACGGCCGTTTCGCATGGTGATGACAGCATCCTGCAGATAGGAGCGGGAACCGCCGTTTACAATGGAATTGAGCTGGCTGTGGATCTTGTCATTGGTATTTTTCATGGAGCGGCGCACCTGACGAAGCCCGGGGCTTGCGTCGTCCGCAATCTCCTCCTCGGAGAGGATACAGCGCCTTATCTCAGCAGACAGAGGGGTCAGGGGCTGAAGTACCTCAAACATGCCGTCCAGGGAGTCGGTGCGTTCGTCCTCATTTTCTTTTCTGGAGTATGCCTTGGCACGGTTTGTATTTTCCAGAAGGGAGCAGATAGCCAGCAGTTCTCCGGCGCCCAGGGTGCTTCCCACTTCCAAGCGCTTTAAGGAGCCGCGCACATCTTTTACTCCGCCAAAGGACAGACTGCCTTTCTGGTAGATACGAGCCAGGGCATCTGCAGTTTCCTGCTGCATAACTTCAATCCTGCCTATATCATCCAGAGGCGTCAGCTCTCGGCAGAGAGCTTTTCCCATGGAACAGGTGGCGAAGCTCTCCAGTTGTTCTATGATCTTATAATACTCCAGAGTTTTTAATGCTTTTTCATTCATACATTTCACCTTTTATAACAGTTCAGACAGACCTGTGCATGTACTGCGCCGTCTGTGCTGGGAATTCAAGTATCAGATTCATATGTCCGGTTCTGCTATGGCATACTATGGCCATAATACAGATATTCTTATTCTACCTCATAACGGGCGGAAAGAAAAGGTGCTTTTTGAATACAGGGAAAATAACTGTTATAAATAATTTATTGATGGTGAACAGCAATAATAATTTTCTGCTTCTTCATAAATTGTTCACATCTGTCTGGTAAAATAATAAAAAGTTTATTGCATCTTTTACAGAGCGGCAGGAGATGTGTTATGGATGATGGAAAAAAAGAAAATTTAAGGCACGATGATGAAAAACAGGAACAGGACACCGGAGCAGATAATTACGAGTTCCTGAAAGAGACGATCAAAGAGCGCCCTATTGATAAGAAAAAGCTGGCCAGACATGCCGGCTTTCTTGCGGCCGGCGGAATTCTGTTCGGCCTTGCGGCTGCACTGACATTTGCCTATGTGGAACCCAAGATAGAGAAAAATGTGCAGAGCAAAGAGGTTCCCTATGTAAATATTCCGGGAGACGAGGAACCCGGGACTCAGGAGGAACCGTCTTCTGAGGATAACGGGCAGGGAGAACAGCAGACAGGAGACAATGCTGGGGAGGACAGCCAGGCAGCCCAGGTGGACTCAAGAGAAATCACGCTGGATGATTATAAGAACCTGTATACAGAGATCCTCAAGCAGGCGGAAGAACCTAAAAAAGCCATGGTCACTGTGATCGGCAGCAAAAAGGATGAGGACTGGTTTCAAACACCCTATGAGAATCAGATATCCGGACTGATCGTTGCGGATAACGGGCAGGAGATGTTTATACTCACAGAATACAGGATCGTGGAGAATGTGGATCGGATACAGGTGGTATTCTGTGATGGAAGTATGGTGGATGCCAGATTCCAGAAAGCTGATAAAAATACAGGATTTGCCATTCTGAAGGTTCCTGTGTCTGATATTCCCGCGGAGACAAAGGAAAAAATCATAACAGCGCCTCTTGGAAACTCCTACGGATTAAATCAGGGCGAACCTGTTATTGCAATTGGAAGCCCAATGGGGTATAGTGATTCTGTAGCTTATGGAGTTGTGACTTCTACCACCAATTCTGTGTCAAAAGTGGACGCTGAGTATGGCATTCTCACCACGGATATTGTGGGAAGCGGGGACGGAAGCGGGATCCTTGTGAATCTGAAGGGGGAAGTTGTGGGCGTGATCGCTCAGTCTTTTGCCAAGGCTGACACAAAAAATATCATTACAGGCTTATCTATTTCCCAGACAAAGGATTTGATTGAAAACCTGTCCAATAATAAGGATATTATCTATATGGGAATCACGGGACAGACGATCACCACAGAGATTTCAGAGAAGAAAGGTATTCCCAAAGGTGTCTTTGTGGAAGGCGTTGAGGTGGATTCACCGGCCATGCAGGCCGATATCCGGAATGCGGACGTGATCGTGGAGGTCAACAAAGAGAAGGTGGAGACAGTAAAGGGCTACCAGCAGCAGCTTAAATCCTGCAAAGCCGGATCTGTCATAGAAGTCAAGGCAATGCGCCAGGGAACAGAAGGTTATGTGGAGGTCACTTTTGAAGTGACTTTAGGGGCATTATAATCGGGGACATCATAAAAAGAAAGGATTCTGTGTGAAATGGACACACAGAACCGGCGGCGGACCGGATTTTACCGCGCCGGTGGTTAAAATATGAGATTTATCAATGAACTGCATGAAGGCGAAAAGCTGGCGGGAATATATCTGTGCAAACACAAGCAGCCTGCAGTCACCAAAAACGGAAAACCCTATGAAAATGTGATTTTACAGGACAAGACAGGTACTATAGACGCGAAGATCTGGGATCCCAATTCACTGGGGATCGACGATTTTGATACTTTGGATTATGTGGATGTTGTGGGAGATGTGACCAGTTTTCAAGGCTCTCTGCAGGTGAGCATCAAGCGTGCCCGCAAGGCATCCGAGGGTGAATATGAACCCGGAAATTATCTTCCGGTCAGTGATAAAAGTGTGGAAGCTATGTACGGCGAGCTTCTGAATTTTGTTAGCGGAGTGAAAAATATTTATCTCTCACGTCTTCTGCATAGTTTTTTTGCGGAAGATGAGGCATTTATCAGAGCATTTAAAGGCAATTCCGCTGCAAAGACCGTACACCACGGGTTTATCGGAGGACTTTTGGAGCATACTCTGAGTGTAGTTAAGCTTTGCAGCTATTACTGCAGTACATATCCCATTCTCAATGAAGATCTGCTCATAACAGCAGCTATGCTTCATGATATCGGCAAGACAAAAGAACTCAGCCCGTTTCCTATGAACGATTATACGGATGACGGACAGCTTTTGGGACATATTATGATCGGAGCGGAGATGATCCATGATAAGGCCCGTGAAATTCCCGGGTTTCCGGAGAAGCTGGAGAGTGAGCTGAAGCACTGTATTTTGGCCCATCACGGTGAGCTGGAGTATGGTTCACCAAAAAAACCTGCTCTTGCGGAGGCAGTGGCACTGAACCTTGCAGATAATACGGATGCCAAGATGGAGACCTTGACGGAAATCTTCCGGGCAGCAGGAGATAATAAGGAGTGGCTGGGATATAACCGGCTGTTTGAGTCAAATCTTAGAAAGAGCGGTTGTGAGGAGTAGGAGGAAAGATAATATTTCTGACCTCGCAGTCCAGCCGGGCAGCAAAGCACTGCCTGACTGATAATAAAAAGGGGAGCGGCAGACAGCCATTGGGCAGAAGCCACTCCCTTTTTGGGCCAATGCAGACCGTGGAAATCATATGGATGGAAGGAAGCAGAGATGGAATTTAAAAAGAATGATGTGGTCACAGTGAAAATAGAGGATATGAGCCATGATGGTTCCGGAATCGGAAGAGCGGACGGATATACGCTTTTTATCAAGGATGCTGTGATCGGGGATGAAGTGGAAGCGAAAATCATGAAGACGAAAAAGAATTATGGTTTTGCGCGCCTTATGAATGTGCTTATCCCGTCTCCTGACCGGACGGAGCCGAAATGTCCAAAGGCCAGAGCATGCGGAGGATGCCAGCTCCAGTTTCTCAGTTATGAAAAACAGTTGGAGTTCAAGAGAAACAAGGTGGATGGGAACCTGCGCCATATCGGAGGATTTCAGGATTTTGCCATTGAGAAGGTAATGGGCATGGATGACCCTTGGCGATACAGAAATAAAGCCCAGTTTCCCTTTGGGAAGGATAAAGACGGCAATATTGTGACAGGATTTTATGCAGGCAGAACCCACGCCATCATTCCCAACAGGAATTGTTATCTGGGGGTAGAGGAAAATGAGAAAATCTTGGACATGATCATCTCCTATATGGAAGAAAATCATGTGGAGCCGTACAATGAGGAGACAGGAAAGGGACTTATCCGCCATGCACTGATCCGCTATGGTTTTACCACAAAAGAAATTATGGTATGCCTTATTATCAACGGGGAGAGTCTTCCGAAAAAGGAGAGACTGATCGAAAAGCTTACAAAAATTCAAGGAATGACAAGTATCACGGCGAACGTGAATAAAAAGTGGAGCAATGTGATCTTAGGGGATAAGATCATTCCGCTGTGGGGACAGGATTATATTACGGATTATATCGGAAATGTAAAATACCAGATTTCACCTCTTTCCTTTTATCAGGTCAATCCGGTGCAGACTGTGAAGATCTATGAGACGGCTCTGGAATATGCCGGTCTTACAGGAAAAGAGACAGTTTGGGATCTGTACTGTGGGATTGGAACGATTTCACTGTTTTTAGCACAGAAGGCGAAGCAGGTGTATGGAGTAGAGATCGTGCCAGCAGCTATAGAGGATGCGAAGAGGAATGCGGAGCTGAACGGGATAGAAAATGCAGAGTTTTTTGTGGGGAAGGCAGAGGAGGTTCTGCCAAGGGAGTATGAAGAAAAGGGGATTTATGCAGACGTTATCGTAGTGGATCCGCCGAGAAAGGGATGTGATGAGGCACTGCTCACAACCATGCTGGAGATGAAGCCGGAGAGGATTGTATATGTGAGCTGTGATTCTTCTACATTGGCAAGAGATTTGAAGATTTTGTGCGGTGAGGGGTATGAGTTGGGGAGAGTGGCGGTTTGTGACATGTTTCCGGCTGGGGTGCACGTTGAGACAATCGTGTTGCTTTCCAAACTTAAATCGAGCAAGCATATTGAAGTAGAATTGAAAATGGAGGAACTTGATTTAACTGCGGCGGAGAGTAAAGCCACTTATGACCAGATTAAGGAGTATGTTCTGGAAAAGGCTGGACTTAAAGTATCTAATTTGCATATCGCTCAGGTGAAAGACAAGCATGGGTTAGAGAAGAGGGAGAATTATAATCTTCCTAAATCAAATGATGCAAGACAGCCGAAATGCCCGGAGGAGAAGAAAAAGGCGATTGAGGATGCGTTGGTGTATTTTCAGATGATTTAGTATACAATGATGCTAAGAGGAGTTGGAGGTGAAATAATATGGATGGTAAAAGAATCCAGAATTACTGGTCAAATGAGATGCAAGCCATGTTGGATACTTATAAACAATTTCAAATCTTAATTCCAGCAAAAGATAGAAATGGAGCGGCACATAACGGAGAGGATGGGAGATATGTAGAAACATTAATACGAGAATACCTGAAAAGATATTTACCAAAAGATTTGGAAGTTTTGACGGGATTTGTTTTGAGACCAGCAGTAAAAACAGGATTGAGAAATAGAGTCAGAAAAAATGAAATGGACAGACATTCCACACAGTTAGATATATTAATTTATGATAGTGCTAAATATCCTATTTTTCAGAGATTTGGAGAAAATGTTATAGTTCCACCAGAAGGTGTTGTAGGTATTATTTCTGTGAAAAAGAATTTACATGAAAATGACATAGTACATGAAGCTCAAGCATTGAAGACTGCATCAAAATTATGTCGTTGTGTCGATGATAGTGGTCAGCATTTAAGGGGGCCATTTTTGGCTTTGGTGTCAATGGATGCATTTGAAAAAAAAGAGAAACATACGGAACAATGGATTTTTGAAAAATTAGAAGGAGTTTACTCTAAGAAAGATGATTATTTTGATGATCTAATAGGATATATTGGTTCGTTTAATAAATGGAGCATTTTTAAAAGACGTCCTCAGAATGGAGAAGTTGGAGAATATATATTTTTTAATCATAGTGAGGAAGAAGTACACATGGGATTTCAATTTTTGTTGACAGGAATTTTGAGTGTTTATTATGACAAGACTCGTAACTATATTTCAAGACCAGGATTTACAGCGTTTCCTTCACATAGGGCATGTGACAAAAAATTGGGTGATATAGAAGTTAGGGAAATTCGGTAATTATTTGGTAGGGAATCTTACAGGCATCTAAAGCATTTTTTGAAAAGAAAAAATGAATAAATGGTAAGGAGCGAAGTGTAATTGGATAATTATGGGGAATTTTTAATATATCAGTCAGAGGATGGCTTGACTAACATAGAAGTTAAAATACAGGATGAGACAGTGTGGCTGACACAACAGCAAATGGCGGATTTATTCCAGACATCAAGAACGAATATAGTGGAACATATAAAACACATTTATGAAGAGAGAGAACTTGATGAAAATTCAACCTGTCGGAAATTCCGACAGGTTCGAAAAGAAGGAAATCGTGAGGTGTTAAGAGAGTTACAATACTATAATCTTGATATGATTATATCCCTTGGTTATAGAGTCAAGTCCAAAATTGCCACAAATTTTCGCCGATGGGCTACCGAACGCTTAAAAGAGTATATGATAAAAGGCTTTACAATGGATGACGAAAGGCTAAAAAAACTGGGTGGTGGAAACTACTGGAAAGAGTTGTTAGATCGTATACGAGACATTCGTTCGTCTGAAAAGGTTATGTATCGCCAGGTGCTCGATTTGTATGCGACAAGTGTTGATTATAACCCCAAGAGCAGTGAATCTGTTGCATTTTTTAAAATGGTGCAAAACAAATTACACTATGCAGCACATGGACATACAGCGGCAGAAGCCATATACGAGCGTGCAGATGCAAATGAGCCTTTTATGGGATTGAAAAGTTTTTCTGGTGATTTTCCTGTATTAAAAGATATTAGTATTGCAAAGAATTATCTTAATGATGAGGAATTAAAAATTTTAAATAATATCGTGTCAGGATACTTTGATTTTGCTGAGATTCAAGCTATGCGCCATAATCCTATGTATATGGCAGATTACGTGGAGCATTTGGATAATGTGTTAAAAACCACAGGTGAAAAGGTGTTGCATGGAGCAGGAACGATTAGTCATGTGCAGGCAATTGAGAAAGCGACAAAAGAGTATAGAAAGTATCAGGCACAGAACTTGTCGCCGGTTGAAGAGGAGTATCTGGAAACCATTAAAAATATTCATAGCACAATAAAGAAAAATGGTGATAATTGATAAGGAAATATGCTGCTATGTGAATTACAAAGTTAACAAAATTTTTGAAAGAAAGTGTACATATAAGTTTGGACAACGATAATCACGTTGAGACAGTTGTACTTTTGTCCCATAAGTCGTAAGATAGCATCATTACTATGAAGGGGTAATTTGGGGAAGTTGAAGTGACTTAATGGATGAAGGAATATTTGAGATAACAGAGCAGAAAGTCCGGCTGAATCAAAAAACTTATGAAGTTTATCTTCCATTAGCGGGGGAGGAATGGATAAAATAAAAGTGATGAGAGGGTAATTATATGGAGTATAGCATTTGTCCATATTGCAAAATAGAAATATTCAAAAGAAATGATAGAAACTCTGTTGCAAATATCGCAAGCGAAGAGAAAATTTATATGGGCAAATAACAAGGTTTTGTTCTGTGGTTTTCAGAAAAATGATACCACAGAGCAAAACCTTTATTTTTTATGTGAAACAATCAAATCAGAAAGACTATACTCCAGTCCAAAAGCACAAATTTGTATATATAAAAGCAAAAATTAGTGGATTCTACACCGTCATATGGTATACTGAATGCATATCAGGAAAGAGAGGATGCAAAATATGGGAATTTGGATGAAAAGGCACTAACGGCAAGGTGTTGGTGTTTTACAAGCCTTGCTAATCAGGAAACAAAAAACTGAGGTACGATTAGGAGGCAGATCATGTCATATTTTTATTATCAAAGAAAAAAGATTTATTATACCGAAGCAGGAAAAGGAGAACCTGTGCTGTTTTTACATGGTAATACAGCATCTTCCAAGATGTTTGAATTACTCATGCCGTTATATGAGGACAGATTTCATGTGATCCTCATTGATTTTCTGGGGCATGGAAAGTCAGACCGTCTAGAAGAATTCCCGGCAGATCTTTGGATCGAAGAAGCAAGGCAGACAGTTGCACTGCTGGAACATTTGAAGCTGGGGGGGGGGGGTGAATCTGGTAGGAACCAGCGGCGGCGCCTGGGTTGCCATAAATGCAGCTTTAGAGCGTCCGGAGTTGGTCGGCAAGGTGGTAGCTGACAGCTTTGACGGAAGGACACTGGCAGATGACTTTTCAGAAAATCTGATTCAGGAGCGTAGAAGCTCCAGGACAGACCAGATGGCAGTTGAGTTTTATCGTTGGTGCCAGGGAGAGGACTGGGAGTGTATTGTGGATATGGACACGACGGCTTTGGTCAAATGCGCAGAGGAAAAGCTTCCGCTATTCACAAGACCGCTTAGCAGTCTGCAGGCTCCGCTCCTGCTTATGGGGAGTAAAGGGGACGAAATGTCCAGAGCGGATTTTCAGGAGGAGTATTGCGCAATAGCCCAAGAAACAGGAGCTGAAATTTGTGTGTTTCCAGAAGGAGCACATCCGGCGATTCTGTCTAATGCAGAACAAGCAGCAGAAGTTATAGGCATGTTTCTGAATCAGCGGTAAAAGAATTGGAAACATGACATACAGTTGGCATATTAATTGTGATAAGATATTGATGTATCAAGCTGTAGGATGAAGTGAGAAGGGGCATGGACAAATATTTAAAATAGGTGTTCATGCCCTTTCTATAGAGGAGCGAAGGGATATGAAAATGCCGGAAAAAACAGAGACTGCTATGTTTGCACCATGTGGAATGAACTGCCTGGTGTGTTACAAACACTGTTACCATAAGAGGCCATGTGCAGGCTGTCATAAGAGTGATTTGGGAAAGCCGGAACATTGCAGGAAGTGTAAAATCAAAGACTGTGCAAAAGAGCGGAAACTCACCTATTGTTTTGAATGTTCTTCTTACCCATGCAGGCAGATAAAGGCGTTGGATAAAAGCTATCGTACCCGATATCATGCCAGCCTCATAGAGAACAGCACAACTGTCCGGGAACAGGGAGTGCCGGAATTTTTAGAGAAACAGAGAGAAAAATACACTTGCCCAAAATGCGGCGGTATTATATCAATCCATGACGGCGAGTGCAGTGAATGCCAGTACAAGGTGTGGTAATGGAAAAGACAAGAAGAGAAAGCTAAACTGGAAATAAAGGAGTATTTTATTCATTATGATTGATATTAAGGATATGGGTTATAGTCCGTCTATTGCAGAAATAGGGGATTCTATTGGTTTGCCATTATTTGAAGTGTTTTGCCGGTACATGGACGAGGAATATCAGGCAGTCCGAAAAATCGAATACAGCAAAGATGTATGGGCGCGGGGCTGGAATGTTAAGTTCAGGAAAGCAGGAAAATCGTTATGTGTGGTTTATCCAAAAAACAAATATTTTACTGTGCTGGTTGTGGTGAGCAATAAAGAAAAGGAGCGTGTGGAGAATATGCTTCCATATCTTTCCGGAGAACTTCAGGAGCTATACCGTAATACGAAGGAAGGAAACGGCCAGAGATGGCTGATGATCGATCTGTATTCGGACGATGAAGTTTACCAGGATGTATTACAGCTCATCCGCATTCGCAGAGAAAGCAGATAAGGGATAGAAAGAACGGAGATTTGCCGGACAGCTTTGTGGTTTGATATAATTCGTTAAAAAACAGGTATTTATTAGGAGAAGGAATAATATGGAGACGAAATAATATGGAGACGAAGCAAGGAAGAATGATCATAATTACCGGTCCACCGGGAACCGGGAAAACGACAACAGCGTCAGTCATTGCAATGGAATCCGACTTGGAAAAGTCTGTGCACATGCATACAGATGATTTTTATCACTATCTTTGTAAGGGTGCAGTCCCCCCATATTTGCCGGAGGCAAACGAACAGAATTTGATCATTATCGAAGCTTTTCTTGAAGCGGCAAAACGATATGTGCGAGGTGGGTATGATGTCATAGTGGATGGAATTGTTGGACCATGGTTTTTGGAGCCTTGGATAAAAACCGCCCGTGAGAACTATGAAGTACACTATATTATTTTAAGGGCGGGCAAGGACGAAACAATGAAACGTGCTGTTGAACGCTCAAAATTAAGTATGGCAGTCAATATACAATTAGTAGAAACCATGTGGGGACAATTTAATCATTTAGACAGCTATGAAGCCAATGTTATAAATACAACAAATCATTCTATTGAAGAAACCGTTTCGGTAATAAAAGACAAAATTGAGAAGAAAAGCTGTCTGCTCATTTAATATATTTAAACAATATTTGGTTGTCTGGACAAAGGATATGAAAAAAATTCTTGGGATCAGCCATAATGGGATGAATCAAGCAGGAATATAGAGATGTCTTTCTGGGGATTTTTGAAGAAAACAGGAGAGCCGGCCATTTTTATGAATGCTTTGGATCCTCTCCTATTAATGTCTATTTAAAAGAGGAAACTTTCAATTTAACTAAATTAAAAACTTTGAATATAAAAGGAGAAAATGTGGAACTCAAAAAAATCGACTATAATTTTTCTGTCTGCAGGGTAAACGATTATTCTCAAACAGATTTCGACAGTGAATACTGCTTTATTGGAAAGACGGATGAGGAAAAGTCCTTAGTGTGTCTGACGGACAATGTGCCAAGTAATGCGACGGTATGCGACAATGGTTGGAAAGCGTTTAGAATACAGGGGATTTTGGATTTTTCTCTTATAGGTATTCTTTCGAGGATTTCCACTCTGCTGGCAGATAATAAAATTGGTATTTTTGCAATATCAACCTATAATACGGACTACATTCTTGTAAAACAAGAGAATTATGATAAAGCATTAGATATTCTGTTAAAAGCAGGTTATAAGATTGTTTAAGGAGTAAAATGTTCACAATACAGAGCTATGATATAAAATGCCAAAATTATTTAGTAGGATTTCTGCAGGAATGCCTGCCGCAGTCTGGCAGAAAATTAGAATTAACGGGACGCCATAAAATGTACTGCAATATCAATGATTCTTTTGAGGATTTTTGGTGTCTGTTTGATGATGAGAACATAATTGGTACAGTCGCTCTAAAGAGATTAGATGCCAGGCGCTGCGAATTAAAATCTTTATATCTTCTGGAAAAATATCATGGGATGAAATTAGGCTGTCAATTACTGCAGACAGCAATAACAAAAGCACAGCAGGACGGATATCAGGAGATACTTCTTGATACATTATCATCCAGTAAAAAGGCTATTTCTTTGTATGAAAAAGCCGGGTTTATCAGAACGGAAAGATACAATACCAATTATACGGCAGATGTGTTTATGTCATTAAAATTTGGTGAATAGCAATAAATTGTATTTTCCGTAGATATCCTGCAGGCGGTGACGCGCATCTTGCAAAAGGTAGTTTTTTATACACTCATGGAGGGGAAATTAGTTGATGAAGAAAGTTAAAATTACAGTGCTGAAAACAACATTAGACAAGGAATTAGCCGCAGAATATGGGGTAAAAGGGCTTACGGCCTGTCCTATGCTCAAAGCCGGACAGGTATTTTATGCAGACTATGCCAAACCGGAAGGGTTATGTGATGAGGCGTGGAAGGCCATTTATCAATATGTATTTGCACTGGCTCACGGAGCCGGCAGTGAGACTTTTTATTATGGAGACTGGATCAGAAAGCCAGGGGTGGCTGTCTGCAGCTGCAACGACGGGCTGAGACCTGTTATATTCAAGCTGGAAGCCACTGACATGGAAGCGCAGATTAACTATGAACCGGTGAGATAGTACCGAGGCCAGACTGCAGTTTTTGCAGTCTATGTGCATGATTTTGCTGCTATGAAGCCGAATAGCTGAATAGTAACCAGGAAACTGCCAAGTTATGAGTTAAAATATAAAATAAATATTAAATAAAGTACACATCTTCTTTTTATCTGGACTTTATGTTAGAATATAGATATTCCAAAAGAAAGAAGGTATGTCAATTATGGAAAAAGCAGTATTAGATTTTGTTGTTGAGAAAACACATGATTTAATGAATGCGGCATCATGCAGCAGTGAGGCAAAGACAGCAGCTCAGGCCTGGCTGGATGCTCTTGGAACGGAAAAAGAGGCAGAAGAGACCAAAAAATACATAGCTGAGCTGGAAGCGGATATTATGCCGATTGACGGTCTCATCGCTTTCGCAGAATCTGATGCCGGTGCACAGGTTTTCGGCGCTGATAAAGCGAAGAATGTTGCAGCACACGCCAAGGAGATCAAAGCCGCAGGAGCAAAATACTGTGACTGTCCGGCATGTGCAGCCGCAGAAGCCATACTCGAAAAGAAAGACTGCATTCTTTGATCCGAAACGCGAGAGTGTGTCTGAAAATACGTTCCGGTAATCTGTACGTCCCACTTTGCGGCATATTTGATTCCAATTCGGTCAACGCAGTCCGCTGCGCTTGCCCCATTAGAGCCAAATCTTCTGCGGATTGTGACGCACAGCATGCTGAAAGCAATTTTCAGATACACTCTGATTTTTTGACTATTTGACAATAACCTTACGTTTTGATTTTTTACGGAAAAATAAGAGGTATACAGAACTATTTCTATATGACCAGTGAATATCCTTTGTTATATATAGTGGATATCTTATTATGACTGGCAGAATATTCTATATATACAGTGATTAAAAAGTAATTAAACAGTAATTAAACAGTGAGTAATCTATGTATATTCTGCATTTATACAAAATAGAATAGAGCGTGTGATTTGTACAGCCATAGCTTTATAAATGAATGTTTTCATTTTTAAAGCTATGGCTTTGTTTATATAAACAAAAAAATACATTGACAAAAATAACTGTAACAAATATAATTACATTAATGCTATTATACTCACATATACATCAAGCGCAAAAGAGTGAGAATCATTCATTTGGGGAATAACAAAAAGGGGTGGGAAAATGAACAGCAAAAAAGAGCAGCAAAAACATCAGGTAGCCAGGACTGCAGCAGATTATATTAAAGAAGGTATGACCATTGGGCTTGGTTCTGGGACGACATCCCATTACCTGATTCAGGAAGCAGGTAAAAAATACGCTGAAGGCATTCATTTTTATGGGATCGCAACATCACGGGAGTCAGAACAACTGGCGGCGTCTCTGGGAATACCGCTGCTTGAACCGGAACAGACAGATAAGATTCATCTGGCAATTGACGGTGTGGACGAAATAGATAAGGATTTCAGAGCTGTCAAAGGCGGCGGCGGTGCACTTTTAAGAGAAAAGATTATTGCATCCTGGGCAGAAGAAGTCATCTGGATCATGGATGAGAGCAAGTTGGTTGAGCGTTTGGGGGCTTTTCCATTTCCTGTGGAGGCAGTTCCTTTTGGAATGCCCTTTGTCAAACAAAAAATTACAGATATGGGGGCAGTGCCGGTCCTGCGTATGCGGGAAGACAGACCTTATCTGACAGACAGCGGCAATTATATCCTGGATATAAAGTTTTTACAGGATACAGATATATCCCTTGCAGCAGAATGGATACACAATATGCCGGGAGTTGTGGAGACCGGATACTTTGGGCAGATGTGCAGCCGTATTGTGGTAGGTACAGAGTCTGGTGTGAAAGTTATGGAAAACCCAATTTAGCCGACTGGAAAGTCAGGCTAAAAGGGTGTACTGAAAAGCCAGTCAAAAAAGGCCGACCGGAAGATCAGACGAAAAAGGTGTACTGGAAAGCCATTCAAAAACCGACCGGAAAAATAGACGAAACAGGCTATAAAGGCGGAATATCAACACAGAACATTATCCATCAGCAAGAAAAGGAAGTTCAGGAGGCGGAAGTCATGGGAAATATAAATGGATTTATCGGCACATATGCTTCTGAAAAAAGTAAAGGTGTATACCGGTTTACATTTGACACAGACAGCGGAACTTTAGGAAGACCGGATCTGTTTTATGAAGCAAGAGACGCAAAATGGGTATCCCTGTTCCAAAGTACCATGGCGGTTCCTGTGGCAAAGGATGAACGAGCAGGCACCTGTCTTCTGGATATTTCAGAGGGAAAAGCGGAAGTCCTCGGGGAAGTATTGGAGGAAAAGCATACACCTTGTTATATTCTTCAGGATGACACATATGTATATACCGCGAACTATCACGAAGGACTGGTTATGATATATGAAAAGAGGCCGAGAGAAAGGGATGGACTGCTCCTTGTAAAAAAGATAGCCGTAGGACATTTGGCAGGATGTCATCAGATCATATTCCACGGCACACTGATGCTGGTGCCCTGCCTGATGCTTGATCGGATCCTGTGCTTTGATAGAACCGCAGATTTTGAAAAAACCGGAGAACTGATCTTTCCGGAAAACAGCGGTCCCAGGCACGGAGTATTTAACCGGGAGCACAGTAAATTCTGGGTCGTCAGCGAGCGGAGCAATGAGGTTTATTGTTTTTCAGTAAAAGGTGAGAGCTTTCATCTAATGGAGACATTGCCGATTCTGGAGACACTGCCGCTTCCGGATATGCTGCCGGTTCTGGAGCGGGAGGCATGTGCGGCTGCCGCTGTGCGTCTTTCTGATGATGAACGTTTTTTGTACATTTCCCTGCGGGGAGCAGATCAGATCGCAGTCTTAAAAGTGGATGGAGAACACATGGAACTGGTGGAAAGAGTTTCCAGTCAGGGTGAGCATCCCCGCGACTTCATACTCAGCAAGGATGGGCAGTTTCTATTGACCGTCAATCGGAACTGCGGGGGCCTTGTCAGTATGAAAAGAGACCTCGACAGCGGAAAGATAGTAAAGATAACAGGACGGGCAGAAATCTCTCAGGGGGTTTCTGTAATACTGGAATAAATAAAAGGAGGCAGATTATGCAGAAAACAGATATAGGAATCATAGGCCTGGCAGTCATGGGGAGAAGCTTGGCACTCAATATGGCAGATCACGGATTTAAAGTAGGCGGTTATAACAGAAGCAGAGAAGTGACGGAAAATGTGATAAAGGAACATCCCCATAAAAATCTGATCCCGTTTTATACATTGGAGGAACTGGTTCATTCCCAGGAACGGCCCAGAAAATTCATGATGATGGTAAAAGCAGGAAAGCCGGTAGACGCAGTGATCAGCCAGTTGGAACCTTTGCTGGAAGAGGGGGATATTCTCATTGACGGCGGGAATTCCTTTTTTGAGGATACAAGAAGGCGTACAGAAGAGCTTGGAAAAAAGGGCATCCACTACTTTGGCGTGGGAGTATCCGGAGGGGAAAAGGGTGCGCGTTTCGGCCCGTCTATTATGCCCGGAGGCAATGAACAGGCCTATCAGGAGATCGCGCCTATTCTGGAGGCAATCGCCGCGAAAGCACAGGGTGAGCCGTGCTGCGCATACATGGGACCGGACGGAGCCGGCCACTATGTAAAAATGGTGCACAATGGAATTGAATATGCAGATATGCAGCTCATTGCAGAGGCCTACCTGCTTTTAAAGTATGCAGGGGGCTTCACCAATCAGGAGCTGGCAGATGAATTCTCTGAGTGGAACAGAGGAGAATTGAAAAGCTTTCTTATCGGCATAACAGCCGGAATCTTCAGCGAAGCGGATGATTTTGAAGAGGGTCAGCTGGTGGATTACATTGTGGACAGTGCGGGGCAGAAAGGCACCGGAAGGTGGACAAGTCTGGAATCTCTGAAACAGGGGGTAAATGTCTCTATGATCACAGCCGCCTGCAATGCCAGGATCATGTCAAACCGTCTGGAGCAGCGGGCGGAAGCCAAAAAAGTGATCCCGGGGCCGAAAATCCCGGAAGGGGAACAGAAGACAGGTGTGCAGAAGGGCGAGTTCGCAAAGCTTGTCAGAGAAGGACTTTATGCGGCGAAAATTGCAGCCTATGCGCAGGGATTTGATCTGTTGTCTCATGCTTCTGTGGAATACGGATGGAATCTGGATTTTGGCAGGATCGCAGCCATATTTCGTGCAGGGTGCATTATCCAGGCAGAGTTTTTAAATGATATCACCAGAGCCTTTGAGAAGGATCCCAAGCTGAATAATCTGATACTGGACGAAATTTTCCTTGATAAGATCAGCAGAAATCAGGAGAGTCTGCGCAGAGTGCTTTCCTGCGGTATCTTGTCAGGAATCCCTATGCCGGCCATGAGCCAGGCCGCTGCATATCTGGACGCATTCAGGGGAATGCCTGTGGGAGCCAATCTGATCCAGGCACAGAGAGACTGTTTTGGTGCCCATACCTATGAACGCATTGACAGGAAAGGCACCTTCCACCATGAATGGGGGCAGGGATATGAATAAAAAACTTACGTTTACCATATTCGGGGGAACCGGTGATCTGACGTTCCGGAAACTGCTGCCGGCCCTTTACAATATGTCCGTCTCTACGAAAACGGAATCTGTCGGCCGGGTCATCATCATTGGAAGAAGGGATTATACCAGTGAACAGTACAGGGTGATAGCCAGGGACTGGGTGGAAAAATTTGCCCGTCTACCCTATAAAGAAAAGGATTATGACAGACTGGCAGCAGGTATTTTCTATTACAAGATGGATTTTACAGATGAAACCGCCTATGAACAGCTCAATGAATTTTACAGGGAGATGGAGGCCGGAAGCCATATTTTCTATTTTGCGGTAGCACCAAGGTTTTTCGCGTCCATTGTGGCAGGGCTTGCCCGGGTAGAAACGGCCTGTTATGGAAAAGTGGTCCTGGAGAAGCCCTTTGGGGAAAATCTGACGGCGGCAAAAGCGCTGAATGAAAAAATGGAGAACTTTTTTCATCCGGATAACATTTACCGGATCGACCACTATCTTGGGAAGGAGATGGTGCGGAATATACAGACCATACGGTTTGCCAACCCTATTTTTTCCGGAGTATGGGATGCAGAGCACATTGAATGTATACAGATTTCAGCCCTTGAGGAAGTGGGGGTGGAGACAAGAGGCGGATACTATGACCACAGCGGGGCCATGAAGGATATGGTGCAGAATCACTTGTTTCAGATCCTCTCTATTGTGGCTATGGAACAGCCGGGGGAACTGATGCTGGCAGGGGAGGAGATGCACAGGGAACAGATTCGTGTGCTGTCCGCGCTGCACACTCCCGAGAAGATTGAGGAAAGCCTTGTCCTGGGTCAATATAAAGGTTATAGGGAAGAAAATGCGGTGGCAGAGGACTCTATGACGGAAAGCTACGCAGCTTTGAAAGTTTTTCTGGACAATGACAGATGGAAAGGCATGCCTTTCTATATCCGTACAGGGAAGAAACTGGGGCACAGGGAGATGCAGGTCCTTGTGGTATTTAAACCTGCCGCGCCTCAGGTGCAGTCCAATATTTTGAATATTAAAATACAGCCCACAGAAGGAGTGTATCTTCAGTTCAATATTAAAAAGCCGGGTGAACAGGACGAGATCGCCCAGGCAAAAATGGATTTCTGCCAGAGCTGTTCTTTCATAAACCAGATGAACACACCGGAGGCATATGAAAGACTTTTGGGAGCCTGTGTCAGAGGGGAGCGCTTTTGGTTTTCCCAGTGGGATCAGATTGAAGCAAGCTGGAAATATGTAGATGATATAAGGAGAAGGTATCACGAAAAACATCTTCCCGTCTATGAATACGAACCGGGCAGCTATGGACCTGAGGCCGCGGAAAAAATGCTGGAGAGATCAGGCGATTCTTGGCTGAACTGACAGATGGGTATAGTGAAGATCTGTTACTATCCTTATATCCTTAGACTCAGCAGCAGAAAAACAGAACAAACAAAGAAAAGATCGGGAGAAAGCTATGGAAATAAAAAAACACAGTTTACGTGATCCACAGTTAATAAAAGAACTGGTGGATATATGGCACGCGTCTGTCCTTGCGACCCACACATTTCTGACAGAGAGGGATATTGAGAAGATTGCGGAATATGTTCCGGATGCTGTCAAAAATATTCCTACACTTATTACCGCAGAGCAGAGAGGCGTGGTGATTGGGTTTGCCGGAGTTGACGGGGAAAAACTGGAGATGTTATTTATCCACCCTGATTTCAGAGGGCAGGGAACAGGAAAACAGATCGTGGAATATCTTTTAGAAAACTGTGGAATCAAAGAGGTCTGTGTAAATGAGCAGAATCCACAGGCAAAAGGATTTTACGAGCACATGGGATTTGAAGTTTACAGAAGAACGGAAACAGATGAACAGGGCAATGCCTTTCCGATCCTGTATATGAAATACAAAAAATAATCGGATAGACAGCCGCAGCAGTATATGGCAAATTTTATATTGAGCCATATACTACTGCGGCATTTTTATTTCCAAAGCCGGGAAACAGAGGGAAAAGGCAGCACTAACTCAGGTGTCCGCCTTCAAATACAGGGGCATTGGCCCGTCCCGCGATCAGCTTTCTGTGGGCTTTGCGTATCTTTTCCTGATACGTGATCAAAAGCCCGGGAAATTCTTCCCATTGTTCCAGATCCGCGTTTTGGGACAGCTTTTCTTCCAACAGGTATGCCTGGATGACCAGATGGTAATACAACTGGGAATCCATGGAATCAGAGAGACAAATTTTGTCAAGAAGCTCTGTGACGGATTTGTATTTTTTCCAGAGCTGTCTTGTTGCTTTGGCGCGGTTGTAAGGAAAAAGAATGCAGTTTGCTATGTATCCCGCAGCGGCGCCCACAAAAATATAGCCAAGTCTGACCAGGAACATGCCGCCTACTGCCTGAAAACCAAAACTGCCCATAAAGACAGCGCCTCCAAGTGCGCCTATGGTTGAACAGGCAAAGGTTTCCCTGTAATCTGTAAAATAAAACGACAGATATCCGGAAAGCATCATGGCGGCTGTACGGCCTGTGGGGGACGGAACCAGAGAGTAGATCACTACAGATAATATACCACCGGTTATAGTTGCGAGAATACGTTTTTTCATCTTGGCGGGTACATCGTCTGCGTAGGGCAGGGAGACAGAGGCCAGGGTGAACAGCAGCCATTTGCCATGAGGAAGACCGAGGTATTGGACCAGCAGGGTAGCACAGGACAGGAGCAACGCCGTTCGTAAGGCATAGACAGCTCTCACAGGGCTTAGATCAAGAGCTGCCTGAAGGCGTACCTTTAAGGAGAGAGCGGTTTTCCTGTAATGTGTTTTATTTTGAGGGTCAGACATGTGCAGAAGTCTGTCCTGTGTATACAGCAGAGTGTTGTAAAACAGATGAGCTGTCTTACCATGCTTTTCGTCAGGAAGATCAGAAGAGGAGAGAGGCGGAAGTTCTTTTGTCTCCCTCTGGAGAAAGGCGCGGAAGGATGCAAGCCGGTCCAAAGTATACAGAAGAAGGGCAGTATCATGGTGGGACAGTTGTTCCGGCAGTTCATGGACAAGGATCAGCAGATGTTCCAGTCCGCGTCCTGCGGCTACCATGGAGAAGCTGGCATCGGAGATACACAGCACCTTTTTTCTCCGCTCATATACCGTTCTCCCCAGGCGGCAGAGCTTGCGGCGTATATCTGTCAGGTCCGGTTTTTCTTCTGTCTTTCCAAGCCGGTATGAAATGAGAAGGCAAATATCATCCAGCATTTCTGTCAGCACATCCCTGGCAGTCTCCACAACTCGTTTTCTCCCCATGATCCACTGGTACAGCATAATGGACACAGCGCCTACTGCCATGCCGAGCATTCTTTTGGGGAGCTGCTGGGCATTTACAGGAGAAATAAATACCAGGAATAAATAGGATAAAATATAAGGAAAATATATATGATTGGAATATTCATATGTATAGGCATACAAAATCAGCAATAATGTGATAAAATTAATGACAAAGGACAGGGGAGCGGGTAATGTACTGACCCAGTATGCGGCAAGTGCCATCCACACAAGTACCAGCGTCTGAACCATAAGATGGCGAAAGGGCGTAGCAGTCAGGTCCCGTACCATGGAGGCTGACATCATGATGGTAAAGATGACGCCGACAATGGAGTTTTCAGGGCCAAAAATGATTTGAAAGATATTTACGTAGAAAATGATAAAAATAAAACTCAGTGTGCTGAAACGGAAGTTATCTTTTATCACATCCGGTATGTTCCACTTGCTTTTTTGCATAGATATCTGCATCTCCTTTTTTGATTCTTTTAACAAAGCGGTTCAAATGAACAGATTGGCTTGACTAAAAATATATCTGTTATATAATAGCTTCAAGACTGTAAAGCAAATATGATAGTCATATTTTATTTACTAATTTATTAAAATAACACCTTTCAATATATTTGTCAACGGGGGAAGAAGGATGAAGACTGAAAAAATATCGGAACAATTTGTACAGAATTTACTGCTTGTAATGCCTAACTGGCACTCAAAACTGATCAAGCCTTTTAAAGATACGCTGAACCGGGAGATGAGCCTGGAGACCTACTATTGTCTGGAGACTGTGAAGATGTGCGGGGCTATTACTATGACAAAGCTGGCACAGGAACTTAAGGTTCCAAAGCAGCAGGTGACCAAACTGATCGATAAGCTCAGTGAACATCAGTTTGTAGAGCGGGTGGGAAATGAGCAGGACAGAAGATCTGTCTGGATCAGGCTTACGCCGAAGGCATCTGCATATCTGGATGAGTATTATCTTAAAAACAGGGTCTTTATACATATGCTGGAGGAGCAGCTCACAGAGGAGGAGCTGCAGAAGCTGAACAAAGCGGCACAAGTGCTGAATGAGATACTTCCCAAGCTGAAGTAGAGGGATTTCCCCTAAATGCACCTGCCGGCTGCCTGATTATACAGCAGGGTTGCTGGAGTGCAACCGTCCTGTTTGGTATAGTTGGGGAAAGAAAAGGAGGTAACACAAAATGGATGTATCAGAAAAAATACTGCAGTTAAGAAAGGCAAATGGTTTTACTCAGGAGGAGCTGGCAGAAAAGCTCAATGTCTCCAGACAGTCGGTTTCAAAATGGGAGTCGGGTCAGTCTGTACCGGAATTGGAAAAACTTGTGGCTCTCAGCGAAATCTTTCAGGTAAGCACTGACCATCTGCTGAAGCCATCAGAATTGGATCAGTTATCCATAAAGACAGAGATGCTGGAAAAGCAGCAGCAGGAACTTGCAGCGGAGAACAGGAAAAGAAGAGAAAAACAATTCTGTATCTGGAGCTGTGTCGGCATTTATCTCATAGCGGCTGCCTTGATCGTACTTCTCAGGAGCATTTCCTTTGAGAATAACTTTCTGTGGAATATCTTTCCGGGCTTTACGCTGCCGTTCATTGTACTGGCAGCAGCCACAGCCGGCGCCATTATAGTTTGTCTGCGTCATAGAAACAGGCATGACTCAGAGGCATATAAGTAACAGACAGCTCCATTTTAACAGGCAGGTTCTGCGATTCATACTGAATTGGCAAAACCTGCTTTTTATATATGGATTTTTAAGAACAAAGAAAACGTCTGTAACTATTTTATAAGTACAGGTACTAATTTATAGAGGGGAGTGAGAAAATGCAGGAATTTCAGGAACTATATGAAAAATACAGCCAGTACGTCTATCACTTTATGCTGAAGCTCACTAATTCCAATCCGGATCTTGCAGATGAGCTGACCCAGGAGACTTTTTTTCAAGTCTATCTCTCTCTTCCAAAATATAAAGGAGATTCCAGCATACTCACGTGGATCTGTGGCATTGCAAAAAATGTCTGCCGCAGGCATTACAAAAAGAATCCCATCACAGTAGAGTTTGAAAAAATAGAATTTGAATTTTTAAGGGATGGGGAATTTATCACCATGGAGGAGAAAGCGGAACAGAAGGACATGTTCCTGCGCATTGTACAGGAAATCATGAAATTGAAGGAAAAGTACAGAGATGTGCTGATCTACCGACTTTTTTTGGATATGTCGTTTCATGAGATAGCAGAGATAATGGGGATAAAAGAAAACTCAGCTAAGGTGATTTATCACCGTGGGAAAAACATGATTCGGGGGAGAATGGAGGAATATAAGAATGAGTGAGAAAGGTTTCTGTCCTGCAGTGAGGGATCTGCTGCCGCTCTATGAAGACGGGGCTTTGAGTCAGGAAACAGAGGAATGGATCTCCATGCATTTGAGGGAATGCGCGGAGTGCAGGAAATATTATGAGGATATGAAGGCGGAGGACACCAAGTGCGGGGAGCAGGCAGATGAGAGGGTGCGTTACCGGAAAATAGCAAAGCGGATCCATCACAGGCGCATAGGAGCTGTTTGTCTTGTTATTTTCTTATGTGTGCTCATTTTTGTGACTGCTTCAAGCATGTTCCAGAGAGCTGTTGTGTCAGGTGATTGTATGGCTCCTACGATCAGGGATCAGGAGCACTACATACTGAATAAGTGGGCATATAAGGCGGAGGTTCCCCGCCGCAGAGATATACTTGTATATGAGAGAGACGGCATTTATTATATCACCAGAGTGGCAGGGCTGCCGGGAGAGTGTGTGGAAGTAAAGCGGGGAAAGGTGTACATAGACGGCAGTTTATACGAGGAATGCGGGACATACCCGGAGAGCTTTTTTGTGGAACAGACAGAACTGGGCAGTGATGAATATTTTGTACTGGAGGATAATCTGAAAGCGGCAGATGACAAAGAGCATATCGTAAAGAAACGTGACATTAAGGGAAAAGTCATGGTCACACATTGAGAGGTGCAGATGAAAGAGATCATAAAATTAGAAAAGATTACAAAGGAGTATAATCATAAATTAATACTGGATCAGGTTGGCCTGTCTATATATGAAGGGCAGTCCATGGTGTTTACAGGACATAACGGGAGCGGTAAGAGTACCCTGCTAAAAATAATCTCCGGGCTGGTTAAGCCTTCCAGCGGGAAGGTGGTTTACAGAGATAAACTGCTGTTCCATTATGTGCCGGAACGTTTTCCGAAAATGAATCTCACTCCATGGCAGTATCTGAAACGAATGGGTCAGATGGATGGGATTCCGCCCAAAATCCTGGCAAAAAGATGTGAAAAACTGTTCTCGGATTTTTTCCTTGCAGACATGGTCAATATACCTATGAAGGATTTGTCAAAAGGCACCCTTCAGAAAATCGGCGTAATACAGGCTCTGCTGAGGACACCACAAGTTCTGCTGCTGGACGAGCCGCTGTCTGGACAGGATATGGACTCCCAGATGGTTTTTATAGAAAAAATGAATGAACTGAGAAAAGAAAAAGTGACACTTCTCATGTCCTGCCATGAAAAATATCTGATCAAGAGCATTTCAGACACAGTAATGGCAGTGGGAGATGGACAAGTGAAACAAGTTGACATAACTACAGAGCTTTACAGCAAAGAATACATCCTGTGGTTTGAAAAACAGGAAAATGCTTCTCTGCCGGAACAATACCGGGCATGTATTCAGCCCATGGGAGAAGGCTGCAGGGCAAGGATTCAGGAAAATGAGAGCAGCCGGATGATACTGGAGATGATCCGGCATGGGTGGAAATTAAGGGGGATGAGTGATGCGGGAGTTTAACGGATCAGTGAGATATCAGATACAGCAGTATTTCAGCACAAGCAGGTTAGTGATGCCGTTGGCTGTCCTGTTGGTTTTATTGTACAGTATTTATTCTTCCAAGCCGGTGGGTGTGATCGATAGCCTGACGGTGTCCAGCGTTTTTATATTTCTGGTGATGGTGTGGATCGGAGCCACTGCCTGTGATATGGAAAACGCCGTATCTGAACAGATCCTGATACTGAGGATGCAAAGCGCAGTGAAATATTACATCAGCCATACAGTATTTCTGTTCCTGATGGGAATGATGGTCAGTTTGATTGGAATTCTCTTTCCGGTCATAATGGATCTCTGCAGCCAGGGGCAGCTTTTTGATAGGCCGCTTCGTATTGCTGACCTGCTCTGGGGGTTCTTCATCATGTCTTTGAGTGGATTTTCAGGCAGCTCTCTGGGAGAAATTTCACATCCCAGGATAAACAGGAGTAGAAAGACAGCGGTCATATTTACTTTCCTGCTGGCAGTGACAGCAGTGACAAAGGCAGCCATACTGGAAATGATTCCTGTACTGGCTGTTATTTTATGGGTGATTCCTCCAATATCAGATGTGACGGCTTTATTCGCGGGTGAGACCTATTTTTCTGCAGATAAATGCAGTACAGCGTTAATTATTCTTCTGATATCTGGTATGATTTGGACAGCAGTAAAAATCATGGGATTGAAGAAAAAGGGATTTTAGGCGCAGAAAAGGGAGGACAAGATGAAGGGATTTGAAAGAGAGGACAGGCTGTTTTCGCTCTGCGGGCTGAACTGCGGGTTGTGTCCCATGCAGATAGGCGGGTACTGTCCCGGGTGCGGAGGCGGCGAGGGGAATCAGTCCTGTGCCATTGCCAGATGCAGCTTAGAGCGTGACAGGGTGGAATACTGTTTTCAATGCGGGGACTATCCCTGCAGCAGATATGAGGGAGTGGACGAATACGACAGTTTTATTACACACCGCAATAGAAAAAAAGATATGCTCAAGGCACAAGAGGCGGGAAGTGCAGCCTATGTGAGAGAACAGGCAGAGAAAGCGGAGATTTTGAGATATCTTCTGGAGCACTACAATGACGGGAGAAAGAAAAATTTCTACTGTGTGGCAGTGAATCTTTTGGAGCTGGAGGATATCAGAAATGTTATGAGGCAGATCGCAGAACAGAAAAAGATGAGGAAAGAATCAGGGAAAGCAACAGAGGAACTGTCAGAAAAAGAGAGAGCTGCCTTCGCATCAGAGCTTTTTCGGGCTGCAGCCGCTGAGCGGGGAATAGAATTGAAATTAAAGAAAAAACCGGCCAAAAAGAAGTGAGAAGTTACAGAGACAGGCCGGCCGGAGATAGAAAGAAGCAGCAGACTATTGGCATTTTTCAGGGAATTTGGTAGAATAGGAGAAGTGTAACCATTCAGCAGATCCCGGCATTGTGCAAAGGGCAGGAATTCCGGTATGTTATAAACGGCAAAAGAGAAGGGAGAGCGTAAATGATTCGTTATGTTGAGTTAGAGGATACGGCAGACTGCCTGGCTTTGATGGAGCTTGTGAAGGAGGATTTTGCCGGCTATAAAGAGCAGGAGTTTACAGAGGCCCTGCACAGAGCAGCACAAAATAAGGAGGCGCTTCTGGATGAGGAGGAGGGTACGGCAGCGGGGCTTCTGCTGTTCTCACATGAGGAAAAGGAGCTTACTCTTTTGGCGGTACATCCCCAATACAGGAAGAGAAACATTGCAAAAAACCTTATCCGCACAATGAAATCCAGGTTTGAAAAGGGTGAAGATATCCATGTGATCACATTTCGGGAGGGGGACCCAAAGGGAATTGCGGCGAGAAAGTGTTACGCTTCCTGTGGATTTACAGAGGGTGAAGAACTGGTTGTTTTTGATTATCCCTGCCAAAAGCTTTTGTGCAGGATATAGAGATACAAAGGAAGGAGGCGGAGAGGATGAAGCACAGTTATATATTCGATTCCCTGTGCTGGAAGGCAGAGGGAACTTACTATGATGAAAATGGCAGCAGTTTTCCCCTCAGAGGCGAAGTGGAGATTATCCACACCGGGGAAAAATGGTCTTTGGACGGTTTTATGGAGGTGGAATACAGCATTCCGGTACGGTTTACTAATACTTATGAGATCAGTAGTTCGGAAAAAAGGCATACATTGAACTGGAAGTCCTATAATCCTGCACTGGGAGTTCTCAGAGGAAGTTTTGAGGTGATCGGTGACTGTATCATTTCCCATTATAAATCTGAGGATGGTATGTATTCCGGAACAGAGACGCTGTTTTACAAAGATGAGAAGCATTATTATAACGCGGGAGTATCCTTTTGCAATGGTAAGAAGATGTCCTCCTGGACAGCCGCTCTGAGTGCTGTATGAGGGGAAGGGAAGAGAACATGACAGGAAAGAAAAAGAGGATATTCAGAGCATTCCGTGCGGCATTTCCCTATACCATACCTATTTTTGCAGGGTTCTGGTTTGTAGGGCTGACGTATGGGATATATATGAATGTATCAGGGTTCAGCTTTTGGTATCCTATGCTTATGAGCCTGACGATCTTCGCAGGTTCCATAGAATTTGTGGTGGTCAATATGCTGCTGGGAGCCTTTAACCCCCTTCAGGCCTTGGTGATGACCCTGATGATAAATGCCCGGCATTTATTTTACGGCATTTCCATGCTGGATAAATACAGAAATAAAGGATGGAAAAAAGGATTTCTGATTTTTGGAATGTGCGATGAGAGCTTTACCATCAATTATACAGCAAAGATACCGGAGGATGTGGATGAGGGCTGGTTTATGTTTTTTGTGACACTGCTGAACTATCTCTACTGGTTTTCCGGAGCCACTCTCGGAGGGATATTCGGTTCTCTTCTGAAATTTAATACAGAAGGGCTTGACTTTGTCATGACAGCTATGTTTGTAGTTATCTTTATGGAGCAGTAGCTGAAAGAGAAGAATCATGTGAGTTCCCTGCTGGGGCTTGGCCTGTCTCTTCTCTGTCTGCTGGCCTTTGGCGCGGAGAATTTTATGATCCCTGCTATGCTGGCTGTGATCGGCGTGCTGACACTGCTTCGGAAACCTATTGAGAAAGAAAGCGGGGAGGTTTGTCAATGACTCTTACACAACAGATCATAACCATAGGAATGGTGGTGCTTGGAACTATGCTCACACGTTTTCTGCCCTTTCTGCTCTTTCCGGCCGGAAAACCAACTCCGAAATACATACAGTATCTTGGCAAGGTGCTGCCTGCGTCTGTCTTTGGACTTTTAGTCATCTATTGCCTTAAAAATGTCAGTGTTTTTACAGGCAGCCACGGGATACCGGAACTTTTGGCCATTATACTGGTCATTGCTCTGCACCTCTGGAAACGGCAGATGCTGTTGTCCATAGCGGGAGGCACTATATTTTATATGATTTTAGTACAGACGATTTTTTAACAGAAGGTATTGGCTCATCCATTCTGTTACACCCTATACTGTAGACAAAAAAGCTTCTCTTTGGGGAAGCTTTTTTGCTGCGCTGCCGGAGGGAGCCGTTTTTCAAAACCATGCAGTCGGAATAGGGCCTTAAAAATAAATTAATATTTGTTCATTATTCCTTATGCTATAATAAAATCATTAAACTGTTCAGTACCTTTACTGCTGTGGGCAAAAAAACATGCAAATCCGCTGAATAGTTACAAATTATCACAGAATGATACAAAGTAATATAGAAATCAAATAATACAGAAATCAAATAATACAGAAATCAAGTAATATAGAAATGAAATAATATGGTAAACAGGAGGTATTCATGGCAGAAGGAAGGAAAGCCGTGTTTTTATTATTACTCTGTTTGCTTGTCTGCTGCGCCGGGGGATGTCAAAGAGACAGAAAAAGTGCAGGAGAAAGCGTAAGCAAAGTGTGTAAGACCAGTATATTTTCCTGGGAAGAGGAATATTTGCTGCCGGATATGGAGGATGAGATAAAAAAGGCTGTGGAGACGCTGGAGTGTGGGGCTGTTTATCAACAGATACCGTCAGATACGGATATGGATGTGATAAAAGATTATCTGAAAAGGCGTAAGGAATCCGGCCAGGATGTCTATTATCTGGCAGGAGATTCCCGGTGGGCGATTCAGAAGGACGCAGAGGCAATGCTTCAGGCTGTTGAGACAGTGAAGAAATGGAATAAAGAAGTGAGCACGGAAGGGGGATTTTCCGGGATCGTATGGGATGTGGAGCCATATCTCCTGGAACGGTGGGACACCGATCCGGTTACAGTGATGGCACAGTTTGTGCAGAATGCTGCAAAAGCCTATGAGGCGGCAAAGGAGCAGAACCTTCTGGTAATCCTGTGTATCCCCAATTTTTACGACTCCATGGGCATGGAACAGTCATTGGAAAAACTGGTCCGGTCAGGCTGTGACGCTGTGGCTGTGATGAACTATGATAAAACGGATGAGGCGGGACAGATTTTTGAGGAGGCGGCTATTGCGGAGAAATACGGAAAGGGTATCATCCATATTACGGAAATGCAAAGGCCGGGCACCCATGAGCTGGAACCGAAAAATACCTATTACGAGGACGGCATTGAAGCAGTACAGAAAAGCTGGAACCATCTCAGGGAAGAAATTCCGAATAAAAATCTGGGATTTTCCTGGCATTACCTGAAACCGATATTGGAACTGCTGGATTCGGATACACGTTGAGAGAAGGGAGAAGATCATGAGAGAGGTACTGCGCCAGGAGAAAAAATATTTGATGTCCTATGAACAGTTCAGAAAATTGGACAATACTTTTGAGAAGGTCCTGCACCCGGACCCCCACAACGGGGTAATGGGATATGCTGTCCGGAGCCTGTATTTTGACACACTGCAGGAAAGGGATTTTTATGAGAAGGAAGACGGGCTGGAGATCCGAAGAAAGATCCGCCTGAGAACCTATGATCCCGCTTCTGATTTTGCTATGTTGGAGATGAAGCAGAAACAGGGGGATAATCAGAAAAAAAGGTCCCTGCGCGTATCAAGGGAGGATGCCATAGAGCTGTCTCAGGGCAGATACGGATGTCTGCTGGGATATGAGGACCCTTTTGCGAAGGAATGCTATGGACTTATGACCATGATGCTCTACCGTCCAAAATCCATTGTGGAGTACCAGAGGAAAGCCTATATAGCAAGTGAGAATAAGACACGGATCACTTTTGATTTTGATATCAAAGCAACGGAGAGTGATTTCCGCATTTTTGCACCGGATTTAAATCAGAATCCTGTGATGGATAAATATCTGGTGGTGATGGAAGTGAAATACAGCGGTTTTATGTTGAGCTATATTAAGAAGATGGTTAGTCTGGAGGGGAAAAGCCCCCTCTCCGTGAGCAAATACAGTCTGTCAAGAAGCGCAAGCCTTCACTTTTTATTTTAAGCTATTATTTAGTTTACAACTGCCGGACTGAAGGAAGAGAGGAAAAACGAAAATGAAAAATTATATTTATTCCATGTTTGAGGAGACAGGTTCCCTGAATACAGAGCAGATCATTTTGAACATACTGGTGGCGGTTATTCTGGGCGGTGTTATTTATCTGTCCTATTATTTCACCCATGCAGGGGGAGTGTATTCAAAAAAATTTAATGTTTCCCTTATCACGCTAACAACTCTGACCGCGACTGTCATGACGGTCATTGGAAATAACATAGCGCTGTCCCTTGGTATGGTAGGTGCGCTCTCCATTGTAAGATTCAGGACGGCCATCAAGGATTCACGGGATACCACTTATATTTTCTGGACCATCATTGTGGGAATCTGCTGTGGAGTGGGTGATTATGTGGTGGCCTGTGTGGGAAGCGGAGTTGTCTTTCTTGTTCTGCTGGTGCTCGGCAGAGTAAAAAATGACAACAGGATTCTTCTCATCATACGGGGAGCCAGGAATATGGAGCGCCGGATCGAGGCCATTGTCTTTGACTATTTTGAGGCAAAAGCCATGCTTCGGGTCAAGAATACCAGCCGGGAATCCATTGAACTTATATACGAGATGCCCAGAAAGACATATCTGATATCCAATAAAAAAGAAAAGAGCATTGCGGAAATGCTGTACGAACTGGAATCTATTGAATACGTCAACATTGTAACTCAGAATGATGAGATCAGCGGGTAACGAAAATGAAAAGTAAATGGGTATACGTGGGAGCAGTCCTGCTGTCACTGCTTGCCGTGCTGGGAACAGCGAAGTTCATTGAGCCGGAGAATGTGAGGGTGCAGCAGCATCTGTCTTACAACACGGAGGTGAAGGATACGAATCTGTCCATTGAGCCATCCTCCTTTTCCTCCCATCTTCCGGTTGTCAGCATTGAGACAGAGGGGCAGACCATACCGGGCAGACCGGAGACGGGCCAGAAGGTAAGCCAGGTGAAAAATACCTTTATCCGGGCAGAGATGAAGATCATTGAAAATCAAGGGGAGCTGAACACACTGAAAGACACTCCCCAGATAGAGTCAGACATACAGATACGTGTCAGGGGAAATTCCTCCAGACGGTTTGATAAGGCCGGATATCTGTTCAAGTTTATTGATGAGGACGGCATAGATCAGGGATATGAGGTCATGGGAATGGAAAAAGACAGCACCTGGGTGCTGCATGGTCCTTTTCTTGATAAGACACTTATGCGGAATTATATGTGGTACAATCTCTCAGGACAGATCATGGAGTGGGCACCGGATGTACGCTTCTGTGAGGTGTTTCTAAACGGCGGATACCAGGGTGTATATGTGATGGAGGAGCAGATCAGCGTTGGAGAGGGCAGAATAGAGGTGACGGAGTATGACGGAAAGTCTAATATGTCCAGCTATATTGTCTGCGTGGACAGAGAGAGTGTCAATGACGTGGATTATCTTGACAACTTCACGGAGTATACAAGGCGCATGACAAGTAAGGTGGAGGTCAAATATCCCGGAGCAAAAAAACTGACACCGGAAATAACGGATCACATCAGCCGGGATTTTTCCAAATTTGAGAAGTCCCTATACTCCTATGACTATAAATCAAAGCGCTATGGCTATGGGGATTTTATAGATATAGATAATTTTGTGGATTATTATATTATCAATGAGGTGACGCAGAATACAGATGCAGGTATTTACTCAACATACTTTTATAAGGACATAACGGGAAAACTGAAGATGTCGGTCTGGGATTTTAATAACTGCTGTGATAACTATATGGAATACCAGCAGTCCATGGCAGGTTTCTTCATGCAGAACAGAACCTGGTTTTTTATGCTCTCCAAGGATGAGAAGTTTACCGGGAAGGTGATCGACCGGTACAGGCAGCTCAGAAAAGGGATACTCAGTGATGACAATGTAAAGACATACATGGCAGAGGTGCAGGAATATCTGGGGTGTGCCATAGACCGGAATTTTCAGGTATGGGGATATACATTTGAAGCGCAGAATGACTTGCTGCAGGGCGAGGGGCGCCAGATCGGTTCCTATGAAGAGGCTGTGGAACAGTATGAAAAACGTCTTGTGAGCCGCATGGGCTGGCTGGATAAGCATATAGATGCCCTGTATTCTTACAGCCATGAGTCTGTGAACAAAAAATTTAATGATTAATTATCGTAAATGATAGCCTAAAACACGCTTTAACGGAGGAAACATACTTTGAAGAAATTTTTGATCGGGGCTGTTTCACTGATCATACTGGTTCTCTTTTTGTATACGGCATATTACCAGTGGGGAGTTTATGTTGATCTTCATCCCGGTAAAAAGGCGGATACCTTTACGTCGGTGAAGGGAAAGGAAATCCTGGTAGATGAGGGAAAAGGGATGGAACCCTTTGAGATTAAGGGCGTGGATCTGGGCGCCGGAATCCCGGGACATTTTGCCACGGAGTATGCCATTGATAAGGAAACGTATATGAGATGGTTCGGTATGATCCAGGATATGGGAGCCAATACCATTCGTGTGTACACCATCCTGTCCAGTGATTTTTATGAGGCCGTGTATGAATACAACAGGAATAATCCAAACCCTCTTTATATTATCCATGGGGTATGGGTCAATGATTATATACAGAATTCACACGTGGATGCTTTTGACGATTCATTTTTGAAAACCTTTAAAGAAGACTGCCGGACCCTGGTTGATGTGATCCACGGCAGAAAGAAGATGAATCTGGGATACAGCACATCCAATGCCAGCGGTTCTTATACAAAAGATATTTCACAATGGGTGCTGGGCTATATCCTTGGAGTGGAGTGGGAAGATGTGACCGTGGCTTATACGGACCATATGCAGAGACAAAAAAGCGCCTATCAGGGTGAGTATATGTATACAACAAAAGACGCCACACCTTTTGAGGCCATGCTTGCGGAGGTGGGGGACCAGATCATCATGTACGAGAGCAAAAAGTATAAGGAACAGCGCCTTGTGGCCTTTTCCAACTGGCCCACAACGGACCCCATGGACTATCCGGAGGAGATAAACCAATTGTTTATGAAATGTGCAAAGGTGGATGTGGAGCATATTGCCTCAACAGACAAATTCCTTTCAGGACAGTTTGCGTCCTACCATGTGTATTCCTATTATCCGGATTATCTGAGCCACTATGATTCTTGGAGAGAGGAAATACCATTTGCGGACGATTATCTTCAGGAGGATGGCAGTTATAACACATACGGCATATATCTTGAGATGCTGAACCGCCATCACACGATGCCGGTTGTCATTTCCGAATTTGGAGTGCCAACGTCCAGGGGCAGGGCACAGCTTGATTTTCACACGGCACGTTCCCAGGGCTACATGTCGGAGAAGGAGCAGGGAAATGCCCTGGTGTCCAGTTATCAGGATATAAAAAAAGCGGGCTGCGCAGGGAGTGTTATTTTTTCCTGGCAGGATGAATGGTTCAAAAGAACCTGGAATACCATGGCAAATGTGGATCTGACGAAGACTGCCTACTGGAGTGATTTTCAGACAAACGAGCAGTTTTTCGGTTTGCTGTCCTTTGATCCGGGGGAAGATGAGAGTGTCTGTTATACGGACGGGGATACAGCGGAGTGGAGCGGGGATGATGTTCTTTCAGAAAACGGGGAATACGCCTTATCCATGAAATATGATGAAAAGTTTATCTATTTCCGGGTCCACAAAGAGAATTTGGATCTTGAAAATGAAAAAATCTATATTCCTCTGGATATCACACCCAAGTCAGGAAGCTATTATGCGGAAGGTGAGGATGTAAAATTTAACCGTCAGGCTGATTTTCTGGTGGTACTGGACGGCAGGGAGAACAGCCGTGTCCTTGTGCAGCAGCGTTATGATGTTTTCCGTATGGTGTACAGTGAGGCATACGGGGAGGAGAATCCGTTTTTTGAGCCGCCGGATAAGGATACGCCTGTATTTGACAAGATCTATATGGCGCTTCAGATCGGCAATGTGAATGCGTCAGAGGAGGAAGACAGGATGTCAGAGAAGTTTGAGACAGGAAGGCTTACCTATGGCAATGGTGATCCCTATGATCCGGAGTATAATTCCGTGTCAGACTTTATTGTAAATGGGGATGATATTGAACTGCGGCTTCCCTGGGATCTGCTGAATTTCTCCAATCCATCCCAGATGCAGATCCACGATGATTATTATGAGAATTATGGAATAGAAAACCTGTCTGTCCGGGGAATCTATGCCGGGATCGGAACAGAGAACGGGAAAGACAGCAGGATCAGCATGGAATGGAAAGAGCTGAAGGGATGGGGAAAGAACCCGGCTTACCATGAACGGCTGAAACAGTCGTATTATATGATGCAGAATATCTGGAACAAATAAGAGAACACGGAGGAGCAGACAATGCATGTACTTTCAATTAAGCCGGAAGTGATCCTATATGTCTATATGGCAAGCTGTATTGCTGTCCTTGTGTTTAATATCCTCTATATTTTTATTGATAAGTATAAAGGACGGCGTCTGGAACATCAAAGGCTGGAGATGGTAGATGAAATCACCGGACAGATACAGCAGATGGAAAACGGCAGCCCTGCACAGGAGGACTATTTTTCTGGGTTGGTCCGCAGGCTCAGAAAACTGGAAAAACTGAGAGCCTTTGAATTTTCCATGGAGGAGATACAAAGGCGTATGCCAAATGCGCGGACGGAAAAGTACCTGGAGCATATGCGCAGGGTTTTCCTGGAACTGGTACCTGTATATGAGAAGAGAGATGAGATTGAACAGGCCTATTTTGCCAGCCTGGTAGAGAAATTCGGAATAGACAAAGGCCATGCCGGATATGACGGTCTGATGGATTTTATGATTCGTATGATTGTCAATAAGGGCGTGTATGTCAGGGAAAATGCTTTGAAGGCCCTCTATATGATGGGAAATAAAGAGGCAGTGCTTGCCGCGTGGGAGAAAATGGAGGATAACGAAATCTATCACAGCAAAAAGCTGCTGACAGACGGCCTTCTTAAATTCACCGGTGACAGGGGGGAGCTTGCCCGCCTTTTGTTTGGGCACAGGGACAGATTTTCACCCCGCCTGATACTCCCTGTCATGCAGTTTATCCGGTTCCTGGGTGAGGACTTTCGGGAAGAGTTCCTGGAAATTGCGGGTAAAGAGACGGAAGACAAAGAACTGCGCTTGGAGGCTGTCCGTTATTTCAGAAAATATCCATATGAGCCGGCACGTGAAATGCTGCAGCGCTTTTTGCGGTACCATGAATTTCTGGATTGGGAATATGCCGCAGTTGCGGCTCAGGCGCTGTCATCTTATCCGGGACCTGATACAGTGGATTGTCTGAAGGAAGGACTGAAGGCTTCTAACTGGTATGTCAGGCTGAACAGCGCGGATACACTGATCGTTGGGCTGAAAATACAGAAGAAGGATTTATTTGACGTGTATAACGGACGTGACCGTTACGCCAGAGAGATCCTGAATTACGTCACAGAGAAAATAGAGATCAAAGGCCAGGAAATGGAGCTGAAGGAGACAGATGTTTGAATTTGTTAAATATTTTTATACGGTTGTGGGCGTCTTATTTGTCATTTACCTGCTGGGATATTCTACATTTCTGATCGCCTCTGTGATCGCCGGTTCCCTTGATCTATATAAAGAGAACAAAAAAAGAAGGTTTTACAGTGAGATCAACCATGACTATTATGTCCCGGTGACTATTGTAGTTCCGGCATATAATGAGGAGGTCACGGTTGTGGATACCGTAAAATCCCTGCTTATGATGGATTACAAACTGTATGAAATCGTGGTTGTGGATGACGGGTCAAAGGATGCCACAACCCAGGTGCTTTTGGATGCCTTTCATCTGAAAAAGGTAATGCGGCCCATAAACCGTCAAATCAAATGCCAAAAGGAGCGGAATGTATATGAAGCGGTGGTCAACGGAATCAGTATCACTTTGGTCCAAAAGATAAATGGGGGTAAGGCAGATGCCCTGAATATGGGAATCAACGCGTCCAGATATCCGTATTTTATATGCATGGATGCTGACAGTGTTCTGCAGAAGGACTCCTTAAAATATATTGTCCGCCCTGTTTTGGAGGATGATACCGTTGTGGCAGTCGGCGGCCTGGTAAGGATATCTAACTGCGCGGTGCTCAGTGAGGGGGAACTGGTAGACTACCACATGCCCTGGAATCCCATAGTCGGAATGCAGATATTGGAGTATGACCGTTCCTTCATGGCCTCCCGAATCCTTATGGACAAATTCAACGGAAACCTGATCATATCCGGCGCCTTCGGTCTTTTTAAGAAAGATATGGTTGCCAGTGTGGGCGGCTATGATGCGTCTACCATGGGAGAGGATATGGAATTGGTTGTAAAGCTTCACGCTTTTTGCCGCATCAATAAAATACCTTACGGCATACGGTATATACCTGACGCCATTTGCTGGAGTCAATGTCCCTCCAGTATCGGTGACTTAAAAAAGCAGAGGCGGAGATGGTTTCTGGGACTTTTCCAGTGCTTAAATAAACACAGGAGAATGTTCATGGCACCGGAATTCGGAGTGGTGGGGTATATTTCATATCTGTATTATCTTCTGTATGAATTATTATCACCATTTATAGAATTATTTGGACTTTTGACGATCCTGATGGCATATATGGTGAATTTGATCAATGTGCCATTTATGATAATGTTTTTTTTGATTTACGCCCTCTACGGTGCAGTTTTGACCATTACGGCGTTTTTTGCCAGAATATATACGCAGAACATCAAGCTTTCGGTGTTGGATGTGGTGAAAGCCATCTATCTGTGTCTGGCAGAGAGTGTGTTTTTCAGATTTATACAGGCGTTCACGAGAATGACCGCGTTTTTGGGGTACAAGAAGAAGAAAAATGTATGGGGTCAGATCAAGAGGCAGAAGATACAACTCAACCAGATTGGTGAAGAAAAGGGGAAAACAGGAGATGAGAAGTAGGATGACAGGAAAAATAAGCAGACAGATCAAAATTTGTCTGGCAGCACTTGTGCTGGCTGTGTTTTTTTTCACGCCCTCTGTATGCCGGGCCGGGAATGAGATATACGTGGCCGGTATGCCGGAGTCCTGGCCCTTTGAATTTTATGATGAAAAAGAGGAGACTTACCAAGGAGTGCTGCCGGAGCTTCTGGAGGAGGCCGGTGAAGCTGCGGGTATTGGAGTAAAGTATATAAAGCCATCTAAAAAGGACAGGCGCCTGGATCTGGCCGGGAACATACAGGCAGATGCTGTTTGGACACTGGGCCTTACGGAAGATGAGATAAAGGATGCCGGACTTAAAAAGGGCCGGGATCTGATCCTCTATGAGGAGGACGGAAAAGAGAAATCTATCAGTCTTGCCTATACAAAAAGCATGGAAACAGCAGATATTGAAAAATTGGAAACATCATTTCAGAATATAGATACAGCAAAAATACAGGGTGCATATGCCGCTTACGCCGCAAAGGGTGACAGTTCTGCGGGGAAGGCGAACGGGTATCTTTGGATCATTTTGGGACTTGTCATTTTTTCTGCATGCATTCTTGTGATCTTTCCGGCTTTCTTTTTGAAAAAGAGGCATCAGATGGAGCTGATGGCTTACAGAGATGATGTTACAGGCAGGGATAACCTGACCTCCTGGAAGCAGAAGTTCTCAAAGTATATTGTGGAGGAGAACAGGAACCGCTATGCTGTGCTCTTTCTGTATGCAGGTATTGATGTGGTGAGCCATATATACGGGTACAAGGAGGCAGAAAATGCGCTCCAGCTTATCAGTGACACCTGTGAACCTCTTATCAAACAGGAAAAAGAGGCTTTTACCAGGTTTAATGAATTCTATTATGTATTCTTTGTAGAGTATACTGGAATCGAGAAACTGAAAGAGCGGATCAGGGACATGCAGGAGAGCGTGGCTGAGGAGTTTAAGAAAAAGGAGAAGAAGTATTTTCTGGAGCTGCACACAGGTATTTACAGAATGACCAGTGTGGATGAAGATCCGCTGAAGACCATACAGTTCAGTGAAGTGGCCATGGAATATGCCAGGATGCATGTCCAGGATTATGCCCTCTATGACGAATATGTGGAGAGAGAGACCATATCCGGTTATGCTATGGAACATGAGGCGATCCACGGACTGATGCACCAGGAATTTATCATGTATCTGCAGCCCATGGTTTCTCTGAACAGCGGAAAAATATGCGGTGCTGAGGCACTGGTCCGGTGGCAGAATCCCAACCGGGGACTTTTAAGGCCAAATGAATTCTTAAATGTCATGAAGCGGAAACAGCTCACAGGAAAGATGAACATAGAAATCTACCGCCAGGGCTGTCAGTTTTTAAAACAAGAGGCAGAGAAAGGAAACTGTCTCAGACTGCTGTTTAATTTTACTGTTGAGAATATTGGGGATGAGCAGTTTGCAAATCATCTGGACGCCATAGCGGAACAGTATAAGATCCCGAGAAAACAGATTATAGTTCAATTGAACCAGATGGTAGAGATGAGCCAGTCGGATATTTATGTAAAAACAATAAAACAGCTCAGAAAGTTTGGATTTGACGTATATCTGGCGGGTCTGGAACTGGACCGCGTATTCTTCAATTATCTTTACTGCGGGATCAATGGTATCAAGCTGAGACAGGAAATGATCAGTGAGATCCATAAGCCGGAGGGAAAAGTGGTTGTGAGAAGCGTGGTGGAATTATGCAGAAAGCTGAATTTGGAGGTCCTCTGTGTGGGAGTGGAAAGCGAAGAACAGGAAAAATTTCTGAAAGACCTTGGCTGCACCATGGTCAGTGGATTCCGCTATTATTATCCTGTCAGCCGGGAAGTGTTTTCAGAGCTTGAGGAAGATAAACAAGCAGGATCATGAAGTTTTGCCAGCAGCCATTAAGATACTTAGTATCAAAATGACACCTATACCACTTTTAAGTGCGCTCTTGTGAGAAATAGAAGTGCCGTTTTATAATGAAAGAAAGATAAAGCAGCATTCTCACAGATCAGGGAGTGATCCTTCCCTGTGATACATGCATAGGAGATCGGAGGTGTTTTTGTGGGACTTTTGGAGGCTTTGAACCAGAGGGAAGAGAATGGGGAGGAGCGTCTGTACCGGGAACTGCGAGAAGCAGAATCCGTTGTTATCGGAGCAGGTGCGGGGCTTTCCACTTCGGCAGGATTTGTATATGACGGGAACAGATTTAGGGAAAATTTTCACGATTTTGAGATAAAATACGGATTTCATGATATGTACAGCGGCGGCTTTTATCCTTATAAGAGTCTGGAAGAATATTGGGCCTATTGGAGCAGATATATTTGCCTGAACAGATACAGGGAGTCGCCAAGAGCCGTGTATGCAGATCTTCTGCAGGTTGTAAAGGATAAGGATTATTTTGTTTTGACCACCAATGTAGACCACTGTTTTCAGAGGAGCGGATTTGATAAGAAGAGGCTGTTTTATACACAGGGGGATTTTGGACTGTGGCAGTGCGCTGTGCCGTGTCATAAGAAAACATATGATAATGAAGATGTGGTAAAGCGTATGGCTGCAGAGCAGAAGGATATGCGGATTCCCGGGGAATTGATCCCTCTCTGTCCTGTCTGCGGAAAGCCTATGACCATGAATCTGAGGGCAGACAGTACCTTTGTGGAGGATGAGGGGTGGCATGAGGCGTGCGGGCGGTATGAGCATTTTTTAGAGAAACATAAAAACAGCAGGGTCCTATTTTTGGAACTGGGATGCGGGATGAATACTCCCGGGATTGTAAAGTTCAGCTTTTGGCGCCTGACCAGTGAGTGGCCGGGAGCGTTTTATGGGTGTATCAATCTGGGGGAGGCATATGCGCCTCAGGAGATAGAGAGAAAGTCGGTCTGTATCAGTGAAGATATCGGCCGGGTCCTGGCAATATGGAAAGGAAGAATGGAAGATGAAAAACAGAGAGATGACGCAGGAGGAACGCTTAGATTATCTGATTCGCTACCTGTGTGAGGAGTCTGTCCAATACCGGGGTCTCAGAGTGGAAAAAGCAGAGCGGCGGGCCACATTGCGTTCTCTCATGAATATCCGTATGCCCGGACCGGTTTCACAGAAGTTTCGGGAAATACAGGATGTATTTCTGCAGCAGGAGGCAGCGGAAAAAGGGATCGTAAAGGTGGAGACGATTCCATCTGTCCGGGAGGCATATGGGACGACCGGGAAGAACAGCGGGAGGATTTTCCTTTGGCAGGGAGATATCACAAGGCTTTCCGCGGATGCTATCGTAAACGCGGCAAACTCCCAGATGCTTGGATGTTTTGTACCTTGCCACGGCTGTATTGACAACGCTATACACTCTGCGGCGGGCCTGGAGCTGCGGGAGGAATGCAGTGAGATCATGAAACGGCAGGGTCATGAGACAAAAACAGGAGAGGCGGTGATCACCGGAGCGTATAACCTGCCGTGCAGATATGTACTACATACAGTGGGTCCCATTGTCTATGGAAAACTAACAGACAGCCACTGCCGGCAGCTTGTATCCTGTTACAAATCCTGTCTCAGCCTGGCAGAGGAGAAAGGGCTGGAAAGTGTGGTGTTCTGCTGCATATCCACAGGAGAATTTCATTTTCCCAATGATAAGGCGGCAAAGATCGCGGTAAGAACAGTGGAGGAATATCTGGAGAACAGCCGGATAGAACGGGTGGTCTTTAATGTGTTCAAGGATGAGGATCTTCATATATATGAGGAGATTTTTGGAAAGTTATAGCTTATGGATTGACGGAACCGTCTGCCTGATAAAGGGCAGGCGGTTTTTTGTGAAATAGGGGGGAATTACTTAGTTGTCAAAAATTTCCATAAATTTTTTCTTACTATACGAAAGAAAGAATATATAATATAATTTTTTTAGATAAAAGATTGTAACTATTCAGTAGGTCTGCGCATTTACTGCGCTGACCGTAAGAAAATGTTCAGCAGCCAGGCAAAAATCCCATCGCCAAAGGCGATTTGTACGGATTTTTGCTCGTAACTGTAGGGGTACTGAACAGTTACAAAAGATTTATAAATTTCTAATGCGCATGGAGATTTTTAAATAATAGAAAACTGTTCACGCCCTCAGTAAGTGCCCGGAATCATGATACCGGGAGACAGAAGCGGGGGGCCGGATAATGAAAAAGGAGAAAAGGTATGAAAAAAAGATTTAGCATGCTGTTGGCAGCCGGTACGGCAGTCAGCCTTTTGTTGGCGGGATGCGGTGGAAATTCCCAACAGTCGGAAAAAGAGGATGCAGATGAAGAAGTAAAAACAGAGAGCAGCGAAACAGATAAGAAAGAGGAGGAAGTTAAAAATTCCGGGGAGGCTGCAAAGATCACATTCTGGGATATGATGTGGGGGGAAGCCGGAGTATATGACGTAGCTGCGGAAGCGCTGGTGGACCAGTATAATCAGGAAAATCCTCAGGTGAAGGTAGAGTATCAGAGTGTCCCATGGGATAATTACTACCAGACATTCCTCACTGCCATTACCAGCGGGACAGGTCCGGATGTGGCCACTGCAGGTTCCCAGACGCCAATGCAGTTTGCAACTATGGGAGAGATCATGCCCCTTACCCCCATCGTGGAGAAATGGCAGAGTGAAAAGGACCCTGTACTGGATGATATGATGGAGGGGATTCTGGAAACAAATAAGCTGGAGGATGACTATATCGCGCTTCCGTGGCAGTGTGATACCAGAGTTTTTACATATCGGACGGATATGTTCAAGGAGGCTGGGATTGAAAAGCTTCCCACTACCTGGGAAGAATTTCTGGATGTGCTGCGCACATTGAAGGAGAAAAATCCGGACGTCTTTCCCCTGGTGACAGCCGGGGATCTGGGCGGAGCACAGAATATTATGATGTATCTGACTGTGGGAAATCAGGTGGGGCCTGTAACAGCGGACGGCAAATCAGACTTCACATCTCCTAAGATACAGGAGTGTCTGGAATTTGTTGCTGCCCTTATGGACGAGCAGTTGATTCCTGAAGCGACCATCAGCTATAAAGACGCTGACGCACAGAAACTCTTTTATTCCGGACAGGCAGCTATTTTTTACGGAAGCCCTGTCACAGGATTTTTCGAGGATGACAATCTGAAGGATAACCTCAGTATACTTGATCCTATGCAGGGGCCTTCAGCGGACAAACCACAGACGGTGTATTGGGCCAACAGCATCGCTGCATATAATAAAGACTCCGAAAATGCGCAGGAGACACTGAACTTTGTAGAGTGGTGGGTGAAAAATTCCAAAACTTTATTCACAGAGGGAAAGTGCGGTAAAACACCTGTCTTAAAATCCATCACATCTGATACTTATTACGAAAATGCTGTATTAGAAAAGCTTGTGAATGAAAAGATCATGCCGACTTTTGTACATGCAACAGAGCCGATCCAGAATTTTTATCCGGCCTTTGGACAGATTAATGGAGAGCGTTATCTGGGAAACGCGGCCCAGAAGGTTTTGAGCGGCAGACGGGATTATGAGGCAATCCTGGAGGAGGACAACGGAAATGTGGAAGCTGCACTGGAGCTGCAGGCGGAATAGCCGAGACTAACTGTTCAGCCTTCTGCTGTACTATGAGGTGCTGCCCTGCAAAAGCAGGGCAGCCCTGAGGCAGCCTTTAGTAAAGGGAGTATAACTATGCAAAAAAAGAAAAAGTCTAAGCGTCTTGGCTATCTTATGCTTTTGCCCGCCCTGGCAGTTATTCTGCTGATTCAGATTTATCCGTTTTTAGACGGTTTTAAGCTGAGTTTTACCAACAGCAACCTGTTAAGTCCGGGAAAAGAAAAATTCATAGGGCTGCAGAATTATATTGACATTCTTACAAAAGACAAAGAATTCTACAGTTCACTGGCATTTTCATTTATCTATGCCATATCTATTGTCATATTCAGCTATATTCTGGGAATGCTGATCGCCGCTCTTTTGAATATGAACATGAAAGGACGCGGAATATACCGGGCAGTCATACTGATGCCCTGGGTCATAGCGCCTATGGTCATGGCTGCAAACTGGCTCTGGCTCTTAAATGACCAGTTCGGTCTGATCAACCATGTGCTCATGGAGCTTAAGATAATAGAGAAGCCTATTTTATTTTTAACGACCAGATATATGTCACGCTTTACGGTCACCATGATAGGCGTATGGAAGAACCTGCCATTTATGACTATCACCCTGTTGGCGGGAATGCAGGGAATACCGGGAGAGCTGTATGAAGCGGCCAGGATTGACGGAGGAGGAAAGATAAAAAGCTTTTTATACATAACACTTCCGTCTCTGCGCTCCGTCTCCAAAGTTTCAGTCACACTTCTTTTGATATGGGCCTTTAATGGTTTTGAGAATATCTTTCTGCTCACAGAAGGAGGACCGTCCGGCAATACCATGGTACTTCCCATATATGCCTACAATACGGCATTTTTCAGGTCAAAGATGGGATATGCATCCGCGGCCTCGGTACTGATGCTTTTGTGTATGATCATATTGTGCCTTATCAATCAAAAATTCAGCAGGGATAACGAGTAGGAGGCGGCAGGATGAAAAAAGCGGTTTCAAAGACAATTATGTATCTCATCACATTTGCAGTATGTTTTCTGCTGGCACTGCCGGTCATATCCATGTTTGGCACATCTCTTAAGACAAAGACCATGGCAATGAGTGACCTGGGAATGTTCCCGAAATTTCAGGACGTGTATCTGGGGAATTTTAGCAAGGTACTTCATGTTGAATCCTTTGTGAAAAGTATTTTCAACAGTATATTTGTGTCAGTTGCTGCCATGATATTCTGTGTGTTGATCGCTGCGTTTGCTGGATATGCAATTTCCAGATTCAAGGGAAAGATATTCAGCGGATTTATAGGACTTCTGCTTGTGCTCCAGATGCTGCCTATGATGCTGACACTGATACCCATGTTCATGATATACAAAGGACTGGGACTGAATAATACACATGCCGGTCTGATCGTGGCATATATTTCCTTTTCTCTGACATTTGCCATATGGCTGTTGAAAGGTTTTTTCGACTCTGTGCCCATGGAATTGGAAGAATCCGGTCTTATAGACGGCTGCAGCCAGTTTCAGGCATTTGTGAAAATTATTCTGCCCATATCCAAACCGGGACTGGCCACTGTTGCGATTTTTACCTTTGTGCGCTCATGGAATGAGTACATGATGGCAAGAATATTGATCCAGACAGATGAGCTGAAAACCATCAATTTAGCACTACAGAAATTTGTACAGGAGAATCTGGTGGACTGGTCACTTCTTTCCGCCGGCGCGGTGATAGCAACAGTGCCGACTCTTTTATTTCTTTTGTTTGCACAAAAATATCTGGTACAGGGACTGATGGCCGGAGCAGTCAAGGGATAAGGAGGAAAAGAGCAGGCATGAAAGAGCATTGGAAAAAAGCTGTAAACAGGATGATCGAAGGTGTGCGCAGGATGGGGCTGCAGAAACGATTTCTGCTGCTTGTGGTTTTTGCGGTCATTTTTCCTCTGTTTTTTCTGGAGACAGCAACATTTTTTTCCGTGCGCCGGGTTTTTCAGTTGAGTAATTATGAGAATATGCAGCAGGAATTGGATTCCTATAATGTGCTGGTGAATAACCGTCTCAGAGAGTACAGCTCTGTGGGAAACAAGATCGCAACCAGCCTGTATACCATCAAGATGCTGGAGAAAACATCAAGTGATAAACAGTTGGATGACTTTATACAGGCCAATGAATATGACAAGCTTCTGGATGAGTGGACCGGTGAGCTGGATGATTATATAGCTGTGGAGGTTATCAATAAAAGGGGCTTTATAACTTACAAGCCATATCAGTTTACTGACAGTTGTCTGGAGGAGAGTACACTTTTTTCCCACATCATGCGCCGGGAAGAGAGACAGGTATGGCTTGGAGCATTTAACTGGGAGAATATGGACAAGTATTCATCTCCTCCCAGTAAAAAAAACCTGCAGTACCCCTTGATCATTTCTACAAAAGTAAAAGGTGCGTACTCATCCGATTATCTGGGATGTGTGAATCTGTATATTGATCAGTTTTTGCTGTCGGACTTATTGTCTGAGGTTCTGAATTACAGGGAAAAGACAAGCTCCCTTTTTTCGGAAGAGGAGCTGTTTTTTATTGACAGCAGCGGCAAGATAATCTCCCATAAAGATTCCGGACAGATTGGGAATCAGATTGAAAAAGAGCTGAAAGAAAATCTGGAACAAAATGAAATAGATCGTCCGGAATCCAAGATCGTGTTTTTAAATGAAGGGAGAGATAAAAAGCTTGTTTTTTATTCCGAGTCTGAACTGACCGGTATGCGCATGGTTGCCCTGGTGGACTATAAGGAGTTCTATCAGGTGATCAATCAGATCTTTGAGACAATGGTGCTTTTCAGTATGCTTGTGCTGGGAATCGCGGGTATTGTTTCCTGGCTGTATTTTATCAGTGTCAAAAAACCCATCGATCATATTGTGACGGGGATGAAACAGGTTGAGAAGAACAATTTTTCTGTGGTGGTGGAGGACGCCGGGAAGGATGAATTAAATTATCTCACTCAGAGGTTTAATAAGATGGTAAGCCGGACCGGAGAATTGATCCAACAGAAGATCAGTATGGAGACGGAGAAGAAGGACGCAGAGCTGCGTGTGCTGGAGGAACAGATCAATCCTCACTTCCTCTATAATACACTGGATATGATCAACTGGATCGCATTTGAGAGGAATGACGAAAAGACCTGCCATATCATAGAGTCTCTGTCTGAGTTCTATCGGACCGGACTTAACTCCGGAGAACGGATCTATACGGTGGGACAGGAGATAAAGCATGTGAGTGCTTATATTGAAATACAGAAGGAACGTTATCAGGGAAAAATACAATACCATTTCCAAATCGAGGAAGAGACCTGCCCATATGAGATGGTAAAAGTTGCGCTGCAGCCCCTTGTGGAAAATGCCATTGTCCATGGGATCATTCCAAAGGGGAGCAAGGGTAATATATGGATCACTGTGAAGAAGGTACATAATGAAATCCTTTTTCTGGTAACCGATGACGGCCTGGGACTGGGGGCAAAGCAAAAGGACGGGGAGCAAACCGGAAAAGCAAGTTATGGTCTGCGGAATGTGGATGCCAGGATCAAGATGTACTTCGGTGAGGATTATGGGGTCAGGCTTGAACCCGGAGAAAACGGATGCGGCGCAGTATCTGTTATTAGGATACCTGCAAGAATGGGAGGGGACGGAAATGAAGATTTTATTGGTGGATGATGAATACTATATTTTGAATGGTCTATATCAGTTGATTCATGCACGTTTTCCGGAACTGGAGATTTTTACAGGGGATTATGTGACGAAGGCCAGAGAAATTCTGTACAGGGAAAAGCCGGATATCCTGATCACAGATATCAGAATTGCAGAGGAAAACGGACTGGATTTTATCAAAAGCATAAAAACGGATTTTCCCCAAATGCATGTGTATATCATCAGCGGATACAGTGAATTTGAATATGCGAAGACAGCCATTGAGTTAAATGTGAGATATTACATTTTGAAGCCGATTAACCAGAAGAAAGTGGTGGAGCTTGTGCGGCAGTCCATGGAAGAGATCGTACAGGAGAGGACCCGCAGGGAAAATGAGATAAAGACACTGGTCCTGGCTAAGAAAAAGGTGGTCCTTGACATGATACTTGAGGGTGGCTGTTCAGAAGAACTGCAGGAGGAGGTAAAGAGACTTGGACTTGCATCTTTGTTTGCGGGATATCGTGTGGTAAATATCAGCATCAAGGAATATTGGACGATCGCCACGTATTCCCGTTCTGTACAGTTGTCCAATTTGAAGATGTTTATACGCAACAAACTGGATGACATATTACGGGAGGCAGCAGAGGACTGTTACCTGTGTATAGAGGATGAAACGGGGAATTATACTCTGATCACAGGGGTGGGAGAAGAGATATTAAATGCGGTTCTGGAGCAGATTTACGCTGTGATCTATGAGGATTTCAGACTGTATACAGAATTCCAGGTGAGCAGCAGGTATGAGGGAGAATTGAATTTTTACGCGGCATACTGTGAATCCAGAGGAATAGGAACAAAGGCGTCCAGACTGCTCTTTTACAGCGGAAGTGAGAGCCGGATCGTCAAGGAACTGGAAAAGATCCGGTACAAAGCAGTGGATACCATGGAACAGGAGAACTATATACAACTGGCCTCTCTGATAGAGCTGATGACAGTCCGGTTCAGCAGGGAATATGCAAAGAATCGTGTGGTACAGAATTTTTCCAAAGAATTGTACAGAGACATTGTAAGTTATCTCAGGGCAAAGATGGCAGAAGCTCATATTGATTTTAATTATGAGCCGGCGGATGTGAGCGCTGACAGTACAGAGTATGGAAGGAAGAAGCTTGCGGATGCATACACTGCGCTGGCGGAAAATCTGAGGACCTGCCAGCAGCAGATGAACGCCAGGAAAAACAGGGAGATGATCAAAAAAGTTATCACCTATATGGATGAAGATATCAGCCGCGCATCCCTGGACAGCGCGGCAGATTATGTGGATACAACACCTATATACCTAAGTATTATATTCAAAGAAGTAGAAGGAATCCATTTTAAAGAGTGTCTGATACAGAAAAAAATAGAGAGGGCTAAGAGGCTGCTGGAGGATACGGATCTACATATCTACGAAATCGGTGCGCTGGTGGGATACGCGGATATAAAGTATTTCAGCAGGATGTTCAAGCGTTATGTGGGGATCAGCCCTCAGGAGTACAGGAATCAAAGTGAAGAAAATAAGGAGGAACACAATAGATGAAAACAGGGGTTTTTACAGTGAGTATGCCGGAATACAGTCCAAAAGAGGCTGTCCGGATATTAAAAGAACTGGGATATGACGGAGTGGAGTGGCGGGTGGCGCCGGTGCCGGAAGAAAAGAAGGAAAATATTGCGTATGAGGATCGGTACTGGCAGGATAACAAATGTACTTTGGATATAGAAAAAATAGAGGAGACAGCAGAGAGTGTAAGGCAGATGTGTGATGCTTATCAGATCTCTGTATTTGGACTTACCACTTATCTGAAGCCTCATGAACACAGGAGGATTGAGAGCGTTTTGAGGGCGGCAGCGATTATGGGGTGCAGTCAAGTGCGGGTATTTACTCCTGATTATGACGAGACAAGAAACTGTGAAGAGCTGTTTTGTGAAACCAGGAAAAATGTTGAAATCCTGGAAGCTCTTGCCGGCAAATATCAGGTAAAAATCGTATTTGAAATCCATATGGATAACATTCTGGCCAGTGCAAGTGCGGCCAAGCGGCTTCTTTCAGGATGCAGTCCTGACTATATCGGCGTGATCTTTGACCCTGGAAATCTGGTGTATGAGGGGTATGAAAACTACAGAAAATCATTTGAGATGTTGGGAGATTTCATTGCCCATATACATATTAAAAACGGAAGGCTGGAACCAAGCGGAACAGACAAGAACGGGATACAGCAGTGGAAGAGAACATGGACGCCGTTGAAAGAGGGTAGCGCGGATTTAAAGAAGCTGTTTAGCGTCATGAAGGATATGGAATACAAGGGAAATGTATCAGTGGAGGATTTCTCCAACCAAGAAAATACATATGACAAACTGAGACACAATCTGGAATATCTGCGCTGGCTGATGAAGGAGGAGAAGGTCTGATATATGGGATATGAGAAAATTTCGGGATTTACAGATGAGATCAGCAGCCATTTGGAACAACAGCTTACAGGTGCTGAAAAGGCAGGAATATCTTATCTTGCGCTGCGAAATATAGACGGAAAAAACATCTGCAACTATACACCAAAAGAGGCTGAAAAAACAGTGCTGCCCTTGTTGAAAAAATATGAAATGAAAGTGTCATCCATAGGTTCTCCCCTTGGGAAAATTCCGATCGAAGATGATGAGGCGTTTGAAAAACAGATGGCGCTGGCGGAAAATGCGGCACATATAGCGGAGATATTGGAATGCGGTTATGTTAGGATATTCAGCTTTTATATTCCAAAGAAAGACTCCCACTCCAGGTGGAGCGAATGTGCTGCAGATAAAGTGGGCAGGCTGTCGGAGGTGTTAGGAAAGTACGGCATAACCGCTTTGCACGAAAATGAAAAAGAAATATACGGCGATACCAAAGAACATTGTCTCGAATTGCTAAAGAAAGTGAACAGCCCATTTCTGAAAGCTGCCTTTGATTTCGCGAATTTTGTGCAGTGCAAAGAGGAACCGCTGAAAGCGTATCAGTTGCTGGAGCCATATGCTGTCTATTTCCATATCAAGGATGCAGAGTTTGAAACGGGTGACACGGTTGTGTGCGGACAGGGAGACGGCTGTATTGAGACGATTCTTAAGTCCGCGCTTGAAAAGGGATATAATGGATTTCTTACATTGGAACCTCATCTTACAAGGTTTGAGGGACTGGATTTGCTGGAAAGAAGGTCTGTACGGGAAGTGATCAGAGAAAATAAGGCGGAAAGTGGATTGGAAGGATTTTGTATGCAGTATGACGCGCTGGATCACATCCTTAAGAGAATAAACAGCAGGAAGAAAATAGGGGGAAAGGATTATGAGAGCCGATAAAATATGTGCATATGAAAAAGGGAAGGTCAGACTGGAGAAGTGTCAGGTGAAGACACCGAAGGATAATGAAGTTCTGGTAAAAACATTATTCAGCACAATTTCACCGGGTACGGAGCTTGCGTGGCTGAATCACATGGAGAATACTCCGGGTGAATATCCTTATGATCCGGGATACAGCTGCTGCGGCCGAATAGAGGAACTGGGTAGCAGCGTATCCGGTTTTCAGACGGGGGATTTGGTTGTGTGCAATCAAATACATTGTTCCCGGTTTACCATAGAAGCAGAAAAATGTACGAAATTACCTCAAGGGATAAATCCACGGGAGGCATCCGCGTTCAGACTGGCTTCTATTTCTTTGCAGGGGATCAGGAAAGCAGAGATTCAGTTGGGGGATAATGTGGCTGTTCTGGGTCTTGGGCCTATTGGAAATCTGGCGGCACAGCTTGGATTCTGCGCTGGGGCAGGCCGTATCACGGGCTTTGATTTTGTAGAATGGAGACGTGTGCTGGCAGAGAGATGCGGCATTACAGGGACAGAGGAAAGCGGAGAAAAAGAAGAATTTGACAGTGCTTTTGATGTTGTTATCGAAGCGACAGGGGTCCCTCAGGCTGTCAATACAGCGTTCAAAATGGCAAAGCCTCTTGGAAGGGTGGTACTTTTGGGTTCTACCAGAGGAAATACTGACGGTGTCAATTTTTATCGGGATGTACATAGAAAGGGAATCACTGTTGTGGGTGCCCACGAAATGCACCGGGCACAGAATGAGAGAGATCAGTTCGGTCATTTCAGGAGCCATAAGAGAGATGAGGAGACCATTGTGGAACTTCTTGCACAGAGGCGGATCGTATTGGATCCCCTCATCAGCGAAAATGCAGAACCCGAAAACGCACAGAACATATATGACAGACTGCTCAGTAAGAAAGAACCGCTGATGCTGGCTGCATTTTGCTGGGGAGAGGAATAGGAGGTATCCATGGGAAAATTGGGTTTTGGGGTAATTGGATGTGGATTTATAGGAATGCTTCATGGACAGGTCATTGCCTCACTGGATGGGGCCTGTCTGGCAGCAGCCGCAGACAGTGATGACAGTAAAACAGAGGAGGCGGTCAGAAGATGGGGATGCAGGAGCTACAGGGATTACCATGAGATGCTGCAGGACCCGGAGGTTCAGGTGGTTTCTGTCTGCCTCCCGTCAGGGATGCACAGCAAAGTCACCATAGAGGCTGCCCGGGCTGGAAAGCATGTAATCTGTGAAAAGCCCATTGACACGGATGCTGCCCGGGCACAGGAGATGGTAGATACCTGCAGGGAATGCAAAGTAGAACTGGGGATCATTATGCAGCATCGTTTTGATAAGCCCATCGTGCTGTTAAAAGAAGCAGTGGCTCAGGGAAAACTTGGAAAACTGCTCTGGGGAGCATCCAGAACCATTTGGTATAGGGACGAGGAATATTTTTCAAATCCTTGGAGGGGCACATGGGAATTTGACGGAGGGGGTTCCCTTATGAACCAGTCCATCCATTATATAGACCTGCTGATCGACATTTTTGGAAAGGTGAAAAGTGTGAACGGAAAGTGTAGGCGCCTTCTCCACCAGGAGATAGAAACAGAAGATGTAGGGATCGCAAATATTGAATTTGAAAATGGCTGCCTTGGAACCGTGGAGGGCACCACTGCAGCCTATCCCGGGCTGTATGCGGAGTTGGCTGTTTTCGCGGAAAAGGGAACTGTCATTATACGAAACGATGAACTGCTGTTTTATCAGCTGAAGGACGGGGAGAATAGAGAGTTCAGCTGTCTTTTGAATAAGGAAAAAGCCAACGCACTGCACCAGGATGCGGCCATATCCACAGATGCGCATAAGCGTCAGTACCAGGATTTTGTACAGGCTGTCACGGAAAACAGAAAGCCCATGGTGACAGGTGAGGACGCTCTGGAAAGTCTGAAACTGATAAAGGCGATTTATGAATCATCAGCGGAAGGAAAAGAGGTTTATATGGGTAAGTGACTACTTTTATTTCTATTACTGTTTATTCAGGTGACCGCCAAAATAATCCTTTGATATCTGAATGAAATCCAGTGCGTAAGAGGTTAAATAGGCCCCTTTCCGATAGGCGATAATGGTGCTTGTAAAAGCATCCGGATCATGGAGGGAAAAGCATACCGGAGGTGTCCGAAACGTCATGTTTTGTATGTATGTCTCCGGCGCGAAACATATCCCTTCGTTTTGCTGGACCAGCAGGAGCGCGGCCTGTGTATTCCGTGTGTAAAAGGGCACCTTTGGCTTTATGCCGTATTTTTTCAGCAGCTGTTCTGTTATGGCACCGGTATTCTGTTCCGGAAAATGCAGAATGAATTTTTCGTTTCCAAGCTCTGAAAGATCCACCTGGGGATAAGAGCTGTCCTTACAGGCGGCAGATCTGACTTTTCGTGCAAGGGGGTGGTCGGGGGAAACAGCCAGCAGGATTTCCTCATGGCCAAGGGTTTCATATTCCAGCTTGGGATTCAGGCTTCCGTCGCTGAAGATCGCGAAATCAATCCGGCTGTCTGTGAGAAGACGCTCCTGTATGGCATATGTTTCCTCCAGGAAATTCAGGCGGATATTGGGGTGTATCCGGCGGAAAGCGGGAAGGATCCTGGGGATCATACAGGAGCTTCGCATGAGGGGAAAAGCCACATTCAGTTCCCCGTCATTTTGGGAACGCAGATCCGCCAGTTCCTTCTCCCAGTCACGGGTCAGTTCCAGTACGCCTGAGGCGTATTCCATATAGCGCCTTCCCGCATAAGTGGGAATGTAACAGTTGTCAACCCTGCTGAACAGTTTAATGCCCAGTTCCCGTTCCAGTTTTCCCAGATGCTTGCTGAGTGTGGGCTGGGAGATAAAGAGTTCCTGAGCAGCCTTTGTCATATTCTGATGCTTGGCAATGCAAAGCACATAGTTCAATTCGTGGATATTCATAGATTTCCTTTGACCTTTCCTCAGATAACAGTCCGGATACTTGAACGGTTTCCTGCGCGGATATTTTGGGGGCACTATTCCACTTTGGAATAGAATTCATAGTTAAGATGAATTAGACTTCCGATTACGGATATCATACAATGAAAATGGAAAAGAATCAAGGAGAGTAATTGTTATACGATTGAGAAAGGCAGGAAAAATCTATATGAAACAGTGGTTGGAAAAACAATTTAAGTTATCAGAGTTTCATTCAAATGTCAGGACAGAGCTTCTGGCCGGTCTGACTACCTTTGTGACCATGGCCTATGTTCTGGCCACAGTGCCCAACATGATGGAATCAGCAGGCCTGGACAAGCACGTAATGTTTACTGTGCTTATCTTACTGGTGATCCTTACAACCTGTGCCATGGCATTTTACACGAACAGGCCCTTTGCGCTGGCACCGGGACTGGGAAGTGTGGGTATCGTTACAGCTATGATAGCCAATGACGGCATAGCGCCTGATGTGGCTTCCGGTGTTATTTTCTGGAGTGGTGTATTGTTTATCGCCATATCCTTTCTGGGACTCAGGGAAGCAGTGGTCAAAGTCATCCCCGTCAGTCTGAAACACGCGGTAAGTGCAGGTATCGGTCTTTTTATCGCGCTTTTGGGCGCAAAAAGCTGCGGCCTTATCATCGCCAATGAAGCGAAGAAAAGCCTGGGATTTGGTGATCTGACCGCGCCTACAGTTATTGTTGCAGTTATCGGTTTTGTGATCTTACTGATATTAAAAACGAGAAATGTACCGGGAGATATGATCCTGGCAATTGCACTCACCACCTTGGTGGGAATCCCCTTTGGCGTTACAAAAATGCCGGAAAGCCTGTTTACCATGCCCGCCAATATAGGTGGACAGTTTCTGCATGTTGACTTTCTGGGAGCATTGAATTTTGCTTATATTCCGTTTCTGATCGCGCTTTTTGTGCCGGACTTTTTCTCTACATTCGGAACGGTTTTGGGTGTGGGTGCAAAAGCGGGATATCTGGATGAGGACGGCAATCTTCCCGGAATTGATAAATGTTTCAAGGTGGACGCAGTAGCTACCAGTTTTGGCGCCCTCTTTGGTATGCCGAGTATGACAACATACCTGGAGTCCTCTGCCGGCGTGGAGGCTGGCGGTAAGACCGGTCTGTCTGTGGTGTTTACATCTGTTTTCTTCGGACTGGCTCTGTTTCTTGCGCCCATTGCCCTGATGATCCCCTCTGCGGCTACAGCACCTGTGCTCATGTATATCGGGATCAATATGCTGGGGGCAATGAAAAACATCAAGTTCCACGATTTTACAGAGGCATTTCCGTCTTTTGTATGTATTGCATTTACCATCTTCGGAAACAACATTGCAAACGGTATCTGTGCCGCTCTTCCTACCTATGTGATCATGAAGATATCAGCAGGAAAGATAAAAGAGATCCGGCCGGTTATGTGGGTGCTGGTGGCTGTCTGTCTGCTCTATTTCTACTCAATCATGTAAGACGGGAGGTGCCCTATGGAAAAGGCGGATTTACTGATAAAGGATACGAAGGTTTATAATTCCTACTTGAAATGTTTTATGCCGGCAGATGTATATGTACAGGAGGGAAGGATTTATTATGTGGATACCAGGCAGGAGAAGGCGCTTACCCCCAGTGAGGTGCTGGACGGCAGCGGGTATCTAATGCTTCCCGGATTTATTGATATACACTTGCACATTGAAAGCTCTATGATGACGCCTGTTTCCTTTGGGGAACGGGCAGCTTCCTGCGGGGTTACCACCCTGGTTTCGGAGCCGCATGAGATCGCCAATGTTATGGGCGTACAGGGAATCCATGAGATGATCAACGGGGCAAAAGATTCCCCCATTGACATTTTTTACGGTATTCCCAGCAGTGTTCCCTCTACGAATGAAAGCCTGGAAACAACAGGAGGTGTCATTGGATTTGAGGAGATGAAGCATCTCATGAGGGAGGACGGTGTTGTCTGTGTGGGAGAGATCATGAACTACCGCCAGATCGTCAAGGGCACAGAGATGGAGATCACAAAATTTCTAGACTATCTCAGAGAGGAAGATCCCCAGGCCGTTATTGAGGGCCATTGTCCCTCCCTTGTGGGACTGGATCTGGCCAAATTTCTGTTCAGGGGTATTGACGGTGACCACACAGAGCATACTCTGGAGGAGATCAGACAGCGTTTTGAAAACGGCATGTTTGTGGAGCTTCAGGAGAAAATGCTGAAACCGGAGATTCTGGATCATATTATAAAAAACAATCTCTTTGAGCACTGCTGTTTTGTCACGGATGACACCATGGCAGACGCTCTGCTGGAAAAGGGACAGCTCAATTATATTGTGAAAAAAGCCGTAGAGATGGGATTTCCGCTGAGTGAGGCAGTATACTGCGCGTCCTATACCCCTGCAAGGCGTATGAACCTCAGAGACAGAGGAACCTTGGCGCCGGGAAGAAAGGCGGACTTCCAGTTGGTGAGAGAGCAGGCAGTCTCTGATTTTGAACCGGAGCTTGTGTTCAAAGACGGCAAGGAGATCTATCGTAAAGGAGATGCCGGGAGACAGCTAAAGCCATACGGTTTTCCCACAGAGTTCTATCACTCTGTACATCTGGATCATATCCGGGCAGAGGACCTGCAGCCAAAGGTACAAAAAAGCCGGGGAACGGTACAGGTCCGTGTCATAGAAGTGAGTGACGGACGTACACAGACAAGGGAAACGCAGGTTTTTATGGAAGTGGAAAACGGGCGTTTAAAATGGCAGGAAAGCGGCTGTGCGCTGGCCGTTGTGCTGGAGCGCCACGGTAAAAACGGGGGCCTTGGTTATGGATTTGTCACCGGTGACTGCCTGAAACGGGGCGCAGCGGCAACCACATATTACCATGACCATCATAATCTTATGGTGATGGGCGCCAATCCTGAGGATATGCTCACAGCGGCCAGACGGCTGATAGAACTGCAGGGAGGTATTTGCACCGCCGAGAACGGTAAGGTGATGGCAGAACTTCCTCTGCCTGTGTGCGGTATCCTTTCAGAACTTCCCGCTGATGATATCGGGAGAATGCTGGGAGAGGTAAGAAAGAGCCTAGAAGCGCTGGGCTATGAACACTATAATCCCATTATGTCCCTGTGCACCCTGGGTCTTCCGGTCAGCCCTGCTCTGAAGCTCACAGACAGGGGGCTTATTGATGTGGAGAAAGGGGCAGTGGTGCCGCTGAGGCTTTCCTAAAACGGTCCAGATATTTAAAAATATCTCAAATATCTAAAAACAGTTCATATATCCCAATAAAACAGGAAGAATTTTCCGGCGGATAAATTTCTCCTCTATAGTGACTTTTTTACTCCACAATGTTATAGTGATAGAAACGATCACAGAATGAAAAACATGGTAAAAAAGATTTATAAAACTTAAGAGAAAATAGGAGAAAAAACTATGAATATTTTAGTATTGAACGGCAGTCCTCGCAGCAACGGAAATACGGAAATTATGGCAGATGCCTTTATAAAAGGCGCGTGTGAACAGGGGCATCAGGTGGAAAAAGTAAACCTGGGACATTTGAAAATTGCCCCATGTCTGGCTTGTGAATTCTGTTTTACACATAATGGAGTGTGTGTACAAAAGGATGATATGACGGGTGTATTGGAGAAAGTAGACAATGCGGATATGATCGTATTTGCCTCTCCTGTCTATTGGTTTTCCATCAGCGCACAGTTAAAAGCCGCTATAGATAGACTTTACGCAAGAGCCAGAAAAGGCTTTAACATCCGCTGCGCAGCGCTTCTTTTGGATTCCGCATCAGAGGGTATATACCGCTCGGCAATTGCCGCTTATGAGGATACCTGTGCCTATCTGCGCTGGGAAAATAAAGGGATACTGACAGTGCCGGGAATGGATGCAAAAGGCGATATGAAGAACTCTGAAGGTGTGAAAAAAGCATATGATCTGGGAAAATCCCTGGTTTTGGAATAGGGGAAAGGCAGGTGCTTTAACACATGGAAAAAGTAAAAATTATGACCATCGGTATTGCCGGTGGGAGTGCTTCCGGCAAGACTACACTGTGCAATAGGCTGGCGGAAAAGCTTAAAAATGAGGAGCCAAAAATCTTCCATATGGATGAATATTTTAAGCCGGAAAAGCTGCGCCCCCGCGCACGTGCCCTGACGGGAAACAGGGAATATGTGGATGACAATCATCCCGATACCATGTATCTGCGCAAGCTGTATGAGGATATAGTGAAGGAGAGAGAACGGGGGAATTCCCGGATCATTCTGGTGGAGGGCCTCCTTACCCTGTATGATGATGACATCTGCAGTCTGCTGGATTTGAAACTTTTCATAGACTGCCGTGTGGATGAGCGGATCCTCAGACGATTAGAGCGAAATATGCAGAAGGGGCTTTCCCGTGAGGAGATCACAGATGTATATTTGGATGTGGTGAGATATCGCCATGACCAGTACGTAGAGCCGTCAAAATGGAGGGCGGACTTGATCCTGAACGGTGCCAATCCCTCACAAACGGCGGAGAATATGATAATTGATTACATAAAAAAATATACAAGATAAGGCGGCTGCCTTCTGAAATGTGAATTTTTCAGAAGGCAGTTTTTTCTTGCATAGGAGAGTCCTGCAGGATGAAAATTGTCCGGCAAGGCTCTTTTTTATTTGGCAGTTCTGTCCGGCAGGGGGATTTTTCCGTCAAATATTCCCTTGAAGATCAGAGAAGCAGACCCTATCAGTGGCGCGTTTTCACCGAATGAGGAGGGATAGAGACGAATATTTTGGAAGCCGTGGTGGAACATGTTGGTATTCATATAAGTTTCCATTTCATCCAGATAGACAGGTGCCAGGGTGGGGGGGATTTCCCCGAATATTATGACCTCCGGATCATAGAGATTTGCAATGGTGATAAGCAGTGTTTTCAGCGCGTACCGGCATTCCCTCAGACGTTTCTGTCTCTTTTCATCTAGTTTATCATCCTGTATCATCTGACGCAGGTTCGTCACAGAATCGGCCCCCATGTCATCTAGAAGCCTGGACACACTGGTGTATGTCTCGATACAGCCCTTCTGTCCGCAGGAGCACTGCGGACCCTGTGGATTGATAGAGATATGTCCGATCTCACCGGCAAATCCAGCGCTGCCGTGCAGCAGTTTTCCGTGTATTATGATCCCCGCTCCAACACCGGAACCAAAGCCTACATAGGCCAGGGTATCTGCCGTTTTTCCCACCCCATAGAATTGTTCCGCAATTGCGCTGGCATTCATATCATTATCCAGATAAACAGGCAGCCGGAACCTCTCTTCCAATAGTTCCCCAATATATAAATTACCGATACTGCAGAAATTAGGAGGATAGAGAATCCTCTTTTGTGTAATATCCAAAGGGCCGATGGACGCGATGCCGATACCCGCAATAAAGCAGTCTCCGTGGGAATGCAGGGCTTTTTCCACCAGTGATACCAAGATCTCAGACAGGGAGACATTGTCTGCGTCCATGGGGAGAGGGCAGAAATCGTGATAAAGAATATTTCCCTGTATTTCCGCGATCATACAGTGCACTTCATAACGTTTCAGCAGTATTCCAATGGCGTTGATCCTCCTGGGGACAATAGAAAGCGCGGAGGGCTTTCTTCCGCTGGCGTCTCCCGTATACCAGGTAGAATCCCGGAAGGGAGAATATTTCCTGTCTTCCACATAGCCGTCAGCAACCAGGTCGTTGATAAGGCCGCTGATGGCCATTTTGGACAGGCCAAGATGGGAGGAAAGTTCTACACGGTTGGAGGCCTCCCCAAGTGCCAGCGCTTTAATAATGGCAGCGCGGTTGCTGGTCCTTAGAAACTGCATGTTTTTTGTGGTTCCCATAAAATATACCTCTATCTCGGCTTTGCCGTACTTTTTCGTATGATCAGATGTGGCTCAAAGCTGATGGTCTGCTTCTCCGTCTCAGGACTGCTGATCTCAAGCAGCGCGCGCCTGGCAGCCTCCTGCCCGATCTTATAGGTGGGTTGGTTTACTGTAGTCAGCGGAACCTCAAGCATATCGGAGAAGTCGATATTGTCAAATCCCACGATGGACATATCATCAGGAATTGACAGGCCTTCCTGCCGCAGACAGTGATAGGCGCCCAGGGCCATCAGATCATTAAACGCAAAAATAGCAGTTGCTTTTGTCTCGTTCAGAATCTGTTTTGTGGCGTCATTTCCGCTGTGCCTCAGATAATCACCGTGGAATACATATTTTTTGGGCAGGGGGATCCCCGCATCACGGTAAGCCCACTCATAACCGGCAAGCCGTTCCTGTGTGCTGTCGGAATTGGCGGGGCCGGTAATACAGGCAATATTTCTGTGCCCCAGACTGAGCAGATGGCTGACAGCGTTATACGCTCCTTTTTTATTGTTCAGCTTGAGAGCGCTGCAGTTGAATGCGGGGTTACAGCGGTCTACCGCTATGATAGGGATCGGTGAGTTATCTATGATGTCTTTGTAGGAACGGATATGTGTCTGGTCAACATTGGATGCCATGGCAAGGATGATAGCGTCCACACCCCGTGATTTCAGCACCTGGATACTCTTTAGATCACGTTCCGGGCGGTCATTGGTATTGCTGAGAATGATATTCCGGTCATGTTTCAGCATTTCATCATCTATTCCCAGGGCAAGATTAGCAAAAAAATGATTGCTGATATCAGGAATAATAAGCCCGATCGTCTTTGTCTCCTGCTTTACCAGTCCCACTGCAAGCTGGTTGGGATAATAGTGCATCTTTTCCGCTGTTTTGAGGATCAGGCTGCGGGTGCTGTCGGATACACGGCATTCTTTTTGATTTAAAACCAGTGAGACGGTAGTTACAGATAGATTTGTTTCTCTTGCGATATCTTTTAGAGTTACTCGCATATATATTCACCTCATAAATACTGGTACACCACTCTGCGCGGTCCTGCGCTGTGCTGTACCAGTGTGCTGTCTGTCTGCTGACTCATGCAGCAGTATACGAAAAACGTGTTTGATCTTTGTATTGCATCCTGATTTTAACATGGGTAAATACTGAATGCAATGTATTGTTCCATATATTGCGGGGATTCGGGGAAATGATAAAGCGTTTTAACATTTAACGGGGAACTTTGCCCTTATTATAGCGGCAAAATGATAGGAAAACAATAGTAAAAAAAGTTTATAAAAAATTAAAGTGCACAAAATAAATAGATAAAAAATTAAAAAAGTGTTGACAATGTAGAAAAAGTGTATATAATGAGACTCATAAATCATGATAAAACGTTTTATCAAAAAGCGAAAGGAAAATGGCTTATGGAGATAGGTTATACGGTTTGGGAATGGGGACTGGAGACAGAAAATGACCTGAAGACAGCACTTAACGACTTAAAAGAGCTGGGCTATCACAATTTTGAGAACTTTATTGGCATGGCTGACCTGTATGAAGGACGTGAGGAGGAATTTAACCGGCTGGTAAAAGATTACGGACTGAAATTTATAGCTCTGTACAACTATATACGTGATATGGATGCGGACAATGTGGAGGAGGCGAAAAAATATCTGGAGTTCTGTAAAAAGACAGGTGCCAAGATCATGAACATACAGGCGCCGGCAAGAGATGGGAAGCCTTCAGAAGAACATCTGCTGAAATTATCGGGGATTCTGGATGAAATAGGGAGGATGGCCCAGGACTATGGTGTGGCTTTATGCCTGCATCCCCATTTTCAGATGACAGTGGAGCAGGAGGATGAAATTGATTTTGTGGCAGAACATACCAATCCTGAGTATGTAAAGTTTTGCTTTGATACTGCCCATACCGTGCTCGCCGGAATTGACTTTCAGAAGTTATTTGAGAAATATAAAGGGAGGATCGGCTGCATTCATCTGAAGGATCAGGACACTGAGGTAGATGTAAAGGACTACAGACAAAAATGGATCCACGAATGGGACAGACATCAGAGATTTTACGAATTGGGTACAAAAGGAATTGATTTTCCTAAAGTTTTGAAGCTGTTGGAGAATACGGGTTATGACGGGTACCTGGTGATCGAGAATGACACACCCACAGTCAGCAACTATGAAGGGGCAAAGACAAACCGGGAGTACGCGGTACGGGTACTCGGCCTGTGAGAATTGGGGGGATAGAGAAGTGCGGAAGGAAGGTATTTTGAACACAGATATCTGCTGTGCCATATCGTCCCTTGGGCATACAGATTATCTGGTGATAGCAGACCCGGGACTTCCCATACCGGATCATGTGACCGTGATTGACATATCACTGGTAAAAGGGGTTCCCGGATTTACGGAAGTGTTTGATGCAGTGACGGGGGAACTGGTTATAGATTCATACATCTACGCGGAGGAAATGGAGTCCTCCGGCGCGGAGCTGCTCAAATATGTGCAGGACAGGCTGGCCGGTGTGCCGGCACAAAAAATCCCCCATGAGGATTTAAAACATATACTTCCAAAAGCAAAAGTGATCATAAGAACCGGTGAATGTACACCATATGCAAACGTTATTTTGGAGGGCGGCGTTAATTTTTAGCTGCTGTTCACAGTTATTGACCCGCGGCAGCGGCGCTGTGAACCGTAACCATTTTAGGAGGAATACAGATGGAAAAAATGTTGGCTGCAGTTTTTGAGGATGTGGGTAAGCTGGAACTGAAAATGGTTCCTGTCCCCAGGATCCAGAGAGAGGACCAAGTATTGGTAGAAGTGGAAGCTGTGAGTATCTGCGGAACAGATGTACATATCACAGCGGTGCCTCCCGGATACGAAGCTGTACCGGAAACCATTCTTGGGCATGAGCTTGTTGGGAAAATAATAGAGAAAGGAGAGGCAGTGGAACATCTGCAGATCGGGGACCGGGTTGTGGTAAACCCCAATGACTACTGCGGAGTATGCCGGTACTGCAGAAAAAATCTTCCCAATCTGTGCGAAAACATTATCCCTCTTGGAATCGACTATCACGGAGCTTTTGCAAAATACTGCCTTATATCAGGCAAGGCAGCCTACAAAATCTCAGAATCGGTATCAGCCGAGGCTGCCGCGTGTACAGAACCGCTGGCCTGCGCAATCAATGGATTTCATAAAGTGCGCATACTTCCCGGTGAGAGCGCAGTGATCATCGGATGCGGACCTATTGGGCTTATGATTGCCATGCTTGCCAAGGCATCCGGAATCGGAAAGCTCTTCCTTCTGGAAGCCGCGCCCTACAGGATTGACTTTGCAAAAAAGCTGGGTCTGGGAGAAGTGATAGATGTCAAAAGCCAGAATGCCAAAGACATTATCATGGAGCAGACAGGGATCGGACCGGATCATGTCTTTGATGTGACAGGCTCCCAGGTGGTACAGGCTGTGGATCTGGTGAGAAAGGGCGGGCACGTTGTACTTTTCGGGGTCAATAAAAAGTCCGTCAGCCAGGTAGCCCAGTGTGAAATTACTACAAAAGAGATAACGGTTCACGGAACCTGGCTTGCCAATGCTACGTTTCCGGAAGCGATCCGTGTACTGGAGGATCATCTGGTGGACATGGAAAAGCTGGTCACAGATGTTATTCCGCTTCAGGAATTAAAGGCAGGGATTGATAAGCTGGCAAAAGGAGAAGCAGTAAAAGTTGTAGTAAAACCTTAACCATTTAAAAACAAATATTGTGAAAATGAAACGGAGGAAAAATAATGAAGAAGAAACTTTTAGCAGCGCTTATGACAGCAGCATTGGCGGCATCCATGACCGCATGCGGGGCACCTCAGGCAGTGAACGAAGATAATAACAGCAAAGACACAGAGCAGGCAGAGGAGCAAAAGGACCAGGACAGCGGTGAAGAGGGCAAGGAAAGTACAGGGGGAAAGACAACCATCACCGTGATCTGCCATCAGTCCAGAAGCAATATCGGTGAGGGTGGATTTACCACAGGCTTCTTTGGTGCTCTTGATACCTGGCAGGAAGAACACCCGGATGTGGAAGTAAAAGTGGAAGAAATGGATCAGACTGCATACCAGACAAAGATAAACTCTCTGGGCGCGTCAGGTGATCTGCCGGACCTGTTTATGATGAAGGGTTCCTGGACTAAAACATTTGTGGATAACGGATGGGTAGCGGATATTACCGCAGAACTGGATGCGGATCAGGATTGGAAGAATGCCTACATAAAGGGCGGATTTGATGCCGCGGTGAGAGACGGAAAGACCTATGGCGTACCCCAGGAAAGTATGTCCACAGGTATGGTGTATTATAACTCTGATATGTGGAAAGAGATCGGTTATGAAACTTTCCCGGAGACATGGGATGAACTGCTGGATGCAGTAGACAAATTTAAAGAAAAAGGAATCACCCCCTTTGTTATGGGAAATAAACCCAACTGGCCCGCAGAGTCCTGTTGGTTAAGCACTCTGGGAGATCGTTTCACAGGACCGGACTGGACACAGTCCATATTGGACGGCTCAGGAGCCAAATTTACGGATGAGGCATTTGTAAAGGCACTGACTGCTTTCCAGGATCTGGCGCAGAGAGGCGCGTTTAATGAAGACATTAACTCCATTGATGACACAGAGCAGAACACAGTTTATTTTAATAAAAAAGCAGCGGCCATCGTTAACGGTACCTGGTTTATCCCCACTATTGACAACTCCGCACCGGAGGATGTAAAGGCAGCTACGAAGCTTGCGATTCTTCCGTCTGTGGAAGGCGGCGCTGAGGACCAGAAGACAGTATCCGGCGGACCGGCCTGGTTTATGTCTCTGAGCAGCAAAGTTACGGACCCTGCAAAGCGTGAGCTGGCTATGGATTTACTGAAAGCCTTGACTGATGAGCGCCAGGCCAATGTGACAGCTTCTATGGGCGGCGTGACAGCATGGGCTGATCCGGAATATGACACAGCCAAAGTTCCGGCATTATTTAATGAATACAATGAAATGATCAAAAATATCACGGCTGTTCCTATTTATGATGCCTGCATGGATGCTTCTGTCATTGAGACTATGAATGTGGGACTCCAGTCCCTGCTGATCGGGGAAAAGACGCCGGAAGAACTGGCAGAAGAGATACAGACAGAACAGGAACTTGCACAGTAAAAGTAAGCGTAAACTCGCGGGGATGTACATCCCCGCGATATTAGAAAAGGGGGTACTGGCTTGAGAAAATCCACGCTGAAGCCCAAAACAAGAATGGCAGTTATCATATGCCTGCTGCCTGCGCTCATTGTATATACCTATGTGGTCATCCTGCCTATCATCAATGCGTTCAATTACAGCTTTTACAATTGGTCGGGGGGTCCGCAGGCAAAATATGTAGGGTGGAAAAATTATCAGATCTTATTAAAAGATACATCCTTCTGGCACGCATTCAGCAATAATATTTGGATCGCCGTTCTGTGCATTGCGGGACAGATCGGAATCGCGTTTATTTTTTCAGCACTGCTGACATCCCGGTTTGTCAAATTTAAGAAACTACACCGGGTGGTGGCGTATTTTCCTGCTACCATATCAGCAGTTGTAGTTGGTTTTACATGGTCATTTATCTTTAACTATGACTATGGCCTTATAAATGTTATTTTAAAGGCCTTGCATCTGGGAAATTTGGCAAAACCCTGGCTGGATAATCCAAACACGATTATCAGCGTTGTCAGTATCCCTTTGATCTGGCAGTATATTGGCTACTACATGGTTATAATCATGGCAGCTATGACATCTATTGATCCCAGTATCTATGAAATGGCAGAGCTTGATGGGGCAACAGGAATACAGAAAGCGGTGAAGATAACACTTCCGCTGATCAAAGGCTCCATTGCAGTAGCCGTTATGTTGTGTATAGCAGGTAATATGAAAATTTTTGACCATATTTACGTTATGACAAACGGAGGACCGGGTACCAGTTCCATGGTAATGGCACTCCAGGTATATAAGACCACGTTTATCAAGAATCAGTTCGGTTACGCCAGTGCCATGTCCATTGGTATTTTGGTGCTGAGTCTGGGACTGGTGGGAATCAGCAGGCTGATCATCACCAGGCCTTGGAGAAAGGAGAGTGATTACTGATCATGGCTGAGTTAAAAAATAATGCAGTTCCCGCAAAAAAGGTTGGAAAAAGTATCGGGAAAGTGATCTGTAATGGATTACTCCTGGTGTTTTCTTTCTCCTGCATCTTCCCGATGGTATGGATATTTTATTCCTCCTTCAAGACGCAGGCCGAATTCACCCAGAGTTCAACGGCACTTCCCCAGGCACTGAACCTGAAAAATTACATATCAGTGTTTACACAGACAAAGCTGGGAATGTATATGCTGAACAGCGCAAGGAATACCATTTTGTCTGTTCTGATCATCATTGTATTTTCTTTCCTGGCCGGGTATGTCCTCTCCAGATACCGCTTCAGAGGGCGGAGCCTCATATATAACTATTTTATCATGGGTATGCTGATCCCTGTACACGCACTGCTTGTTCCCATGTATGTTCAGCTTAGGCAGAGCGGGCTTACAAATCACTGGTATACGCTGCTGTTTCCCTATGTTGCTTTTGGACTTCCCATATCCATTATGCTCATAGAGAGTTACATTGCATCGATTCCAAAAGAGCTGGAGGAGGCAGCTGCCATAGACGGATGCGGCTTTTTCCGATGTCTGTTCCAGATCGTATTTCCGCTGGCTATGCCCATATTGTCCACAGTGGCGATCATACAGTTCTTTGCCGTGTGGAATGAATTTTCATTCTCATTGATCTTAGTAAACAGCGACACGCTGCGGACTGTCCCAGTGGGACTGACAATGTTTAAATCTGCGTATACGGTAGACTATCCCAGATTAATGGCGGGTATCATGACAACCACGCTTCCGGTTATGATCCTGTACTTTGTTTTCAGTAAGAGGATCATAGAGGGTATGGTGGCAGGAGCAGTGAAAGGATAACTTTGGAGGTAAAAAATTATGTATAAGACATTGGCACCGGATTGTATCGGACACAGGGTGGGACTGGAAGAGTCCGCACCTCTGGCTGAGAAGTACGGATTTGACGGAATCTGGTTTAATATAGAGCGTGACGCTCAGATGCCTGTGGAAAAGACAAAAGAAATTTTGGAGAGATACCACTTAAAAGCGGCAGGATTCGGACTTCCTGTTGAATATAGAAAAGACGAAGAGACTTACAGGAAGGATATGGAGAAGCTGGAGGAGTATGTACAGTATGCGGCGGCGTGCGGTATGCACCGCTGTATCACCTGGATCATTCCGGCCAGTGACGAATTAACATATGAAGAAAATTTCAATCTGCACAGGGAAAGGCTGGGAGCGGCTGCCGAGATATTGAAAAAATATGATATCTCTCTGGGACTGGAATTCCTGGGACCGCCCAAATTAAGAGCAGGAAAGAAATATGAATTTATACATACCCTGGACCAGATGTTGGAGCTGTGCCGCGCCATAGGAACCGGAAATATGGGGATATTGATGGATGTCTGGCACTGGGATATGGCAGGACAGACTTTTGAGGATTTTGCCAAATTTCCGGATGAATCCTGGGTGGTGTGTGCCCATATTATGGATGCCCCCGCAGGGATTCCCAGAGAGGAACAGGAGGATGTGGTGAGGGCACTTCCGGGGAGCACCGGGGTCCTCAGGATCGGTGAGTTTTTTGAAGGCTTGAAAAATATGGGCTATACAGGGCCGGTCCTTGCAGAGCCTTTCGTTAAGGAACTGGGGGAGATGGAGTTTGAAAAAGCGGTGGCTGTTGTGAGTGAGGCAATTGATAAAGTCTGGCCCAAAGAGGCATAAGGAGGAAAAAGATGAAATCATTAGTTCTGGGAAATAATCGGGCGTATCTGGAAGACGTGCCAGATCCGGTACCCCATGGAGAATGGGTAGTAGTAAAAGTAGAGTCCACGCCAATCTGCGGAAGTGACAGAAAAGCATTTGTCTCACCTACACCTGTCCGTGATGCCGGGCATGAAGGTGCCGGTGTTGTTGTGGCAGTCAACGGCTCCAACCTTCTGAAGGAGGGGGATAGGGTCATATTAAATCCCCTTTCCGGCTGTGGGCACTGTTCTCTGTGTCTTTCGGGTAATTATATTTATTGTACGGAAAAGCCTCAGTATTTCAGTCATTTTGCTGAATATGTGCTGGTACAGGATTTTGTCTGCACAAAGCTTCCCGATGATATAACATATGATCAGGGTTCACTGGGATGCTGTGCTTTAGGCCCTGCGTTCAGCTCTATTAAAAGGCTGAATGTAAAGGGATTTGATACCATACTCATCACCGGTCTGGGTCCTGTGGGTATGGGCGCCATTGCCGTGTCAAAGTTTTTGGGAGCGCGGGTGATCGCTCTGGACAGTGTTCCATTCCGCAAGAACATGGCAAAGGAAATGGGGGCTGATGTGGTTTTGGACCCAACAGACCCTGATATCAAAGAAAAGATCAGAGAAGCGAAAAAAGATGCACCGCTTATCAAGGCTGTGGATGCTTCTGGCAACGGCAATGCGGAAAGGCTCTGCATTGATATGATGGAGCCAAGGGGCAGTGTGGCATTTATAGGAGAAAACCACAATACAATTCCAATCTGCCCAAGTGATGACTTTATCAGAAAAGGACTTACTCTGATGGGTTCCTGGCATTATAACATGGATGACAGGGAAGAAATGTTTGCCATACTCAGGCGTTCTCCTGTGGTACATAAAATTATTACAGATGTATACGGATTTTCAGATGTACAGGGAGCCTTCGAGAAGTTTATGGGACAGGATACCTGTAAAGTGATCCTGAAACCCTGGGAGTGAGGATGAAGACCTATGGAATAACTATGAATGGGGGAATGATCGTATGTTTGAATTAAAGATGAACGACAACTGGAGAATGCATGAGAGCCTTTTAAGTGTGGAGAAGGACCAGTGGGCTTATGTACATGGACTGGAAGATGGATGGTATAGCTGCAGTCTTCCGGCAGATGTGAGAATGCCGCTGATAGAGAACGGGGTGATCAGGGATCCGGTCTTGGCAGATTACTGCAGGGAATCAGAGTGGATAGAAAAGAGAGCATGGTGGTTTGAACGAACATTTGACGGCTGCAGTGTGGATAAGAATGAAGATATCATTGAGCTTATTTTGGAGGGACTGGATTCCAAAAGCGATATTTTCATTAACGGGCAGTATATTGGAAGCCATTACAGTGTGCACTATCCGTTTGTGTATGATATAAAGGACAAGATCAAAGAGGGAGAAAATGTTATCACAGTCCGGGTGACCAGCGGGCTTGAATCAGTGTCGGACCAGGATCTGTCAGAGCTGAATCATGCTGTATGTCTGGAAACAGACAACGGGGGAAAATATCGTGGTGACGCCAGAAGAGCATTTGTCAGAAGGCCTCAGTATACTGTGGGATGGGACTGGGGTCCCAAAGTGATCACCTGCGGAATCACAGGTGGTGCCAGACTGGAAGGGCATAAGAAGATCGCACTCAGGGAAGTCTGCCTCCACACGGAAGAAATAGGTGAGCAGGCAAAGCTGAAATTAATGCTGAATGTGGAAAATCTGGGATTCATAAGCTCCAGAGACGGAAAATACAAAGTCAGGATAAGCTATGAGGGGGACACTGTCTTTGAACAGATTTATGAAGACAGACTTTTTACATCGGGATATAATTATTTTGAAGAGGAGATTCTGATCCCTCACGCGAAACTTTGGTGGCCAAACGGTTACGGCAGACAGCCATTGTATGAGGTACAGGTTGAAGCGGTATGCGAAGATGCTGTGGAGATATATCCGGTATTTCGCTATGGAATCAGAAAACTGGAGTTAAACACAGATGTACTGAAGGGAAAGGACCGGAAATTCCAGTTTGTCATCAACGGAAAGCCCATCTATTGTAAGGGCGGAAACTGGATTCCAAATGATTTTATTTATGCCAGGGTAACTGATGAAAAATACAGGGTTTTGACAGAGGAAGCGGCAGAGGCCAACTTCAATATGCTGAGGATCTGGGGCGGAGGACTGTATGAGAGGGATATCTTCTATGATCTCTGTGATGAAAAGGGCATTCTGATCTGGCATGATTTTATGTTTGCGTGCTCCACTTATCCGGATCATCATCAATGGTTCCGGGAGGAAATGCGCCGGGAATTTGACTATCAGACAAAACGTCTGCGCAGTCATAGCTGTCTGGGATTATTCTGCGGTACCAACGAAGTGCATTGGCTGTTTAATTCCACAGATAATCCCAAGTGGGGAATTGAATTTACATATGAACATCAGTACGGTATGTATATTGCAAATATCCTCTCCAAAGAAGTCATCCATGCAAACTGTCCCTTTATTCCCTATTGGAATAGTTCACCCTATGGAGGGGAGCTTCCAAACGACGATACCGTAGGCGACATCCATCACTGGCAGCAGGCTTATATGAGCAAAAAGATGGAAGAGCGTATTGAAGCAAAAGATTACGATAAGATCAAGGCCAAGTTTGTGAGTGAATACGGCTATGTAGGGCCGTGCTGTATGGAAACGATCCTGGAATATATGGATGGACAGCCTTTGGACAGGACCAGTGAAGTATGGCAGATGCACAACAATGTCTTTGAAAAAGACACTGTGAATACAGCCATAGAGAAAAACTATGTTGACCACGCGGACAGACTTTCTCTGGAAGATTATATTACTTACGCGGGTATGGTGCATGGTATGATGTACGGATACTCCCTGGAATCCATGCGGTTCAGAGAGCAGTGCTATGGCGGTCTGTTTTGGATGTACAATGACGCATGGGGCGAAGTGGGATGGACCATTATTGACTACTATCTGAGAAGGAAAATCGCTTACTATGGAGTAAAACGTGCCCTGGCCCATCAAAAATTTACTATGCGTGCAGAGGATGGCAGTGTCATATTACAGGGTGCAAACGATACTCCCAAACCATTGTCGGTCACAGCAGAGTTCGGTTATGTATCCTTTGACGGAACTATCAGAGAAACAAGAAAGATCCAATTGGAGACAGAGCCGGGAGAACGTTCCTATCTGCTGCGGGAAGCCCTTCCGGACAGGGATTATAAAAAAGGAACTATCATGCTGTATGTCCTTGATGAAAATATTGACAATATCTGGCTCCGCTTAGATGATATGCGGAATCTGGATTTTGAAAAGAGTCAGGTTATCTGCACAGAGGACCGACAGGAGGGAAATGACAGGATCCTCACCCTTCACTCTGAATCCTTTGCCCACGGCGTACATGTAAAAGGAAATTACAGATGTTCGGATAATTATTTTGACCTTCTTCCGGGAGAGACAAAAACAATAATTGTAAGGGGCGCCAAAGAGACAGCTCTGCAGATGGCTTCTGTAAGATAGGAGAACACCATGAAAAAGACAGAATACGACGAGAAAAGAGCCGGAGTGCTGGATTACTTTGAAAAGGCACATATAGTACTCACAGATGAGGAAAAAGAAAATATCGAAATCGCTGATTTTGGTCTGAATGACATAGAACGCATCGGTCTTCAGCTTGTCACCTATATCAATACAGACAGGTGCTGTGCAAAGGAAATGGTTCTCTTTCCGGGGCAGACATGCCCGGAACACAGCCATGTGCCTATCAGTGCCATAGGATATGAGGGAAAGGAGGAGACTTTCCGCTGTAGATACGGAACTGTCTATCTCTATGTGGAAGGTGAAGCCACCGGGAACAGCAGGGGGAAAATACCTGCAGGCTATGAAGGCACTTACACAGTCCTGCACGAGATAATCCTCCGCCCAGGCCAACAGCATACAATCTATCCTGACACCAGACATTGGTTCCAGGCCGGCCCGGAAGGCGCCGTGATCTCTGAATTCAGTACAACCAGCAGAGACGAATATGATATATTTACTGATAAAAATATAAAAAGGCAGCCCGTTATAGACAACTGAAAACCTTGTAACTGCCCGGCACCCTCACACGGGACTTTCTTCCTAATTAAAAATGCGTAAGATGATAGAAACAATCACCTTACGCATTTTTTTTCGCCGCCTTGCTGCACTGTGGCACTGCCGTATCAGACGTCAGGTACCGTTGCTCCTGATTAGGCTCCGCTTTCTCCGATCTTCAGCATTTCAAAACCTTCCCCATGTACTTCATTCGATTCCAGTACAATGATAAAGGCTTCCGGGTCCGTCTCTTTCACAGCTTTCTGTACAAAGTACATCTGCTTGTTATTACAGGCACACATAACTACCTGCTTCTCATCCATCCGGTATCCGCCTACTCCTTTCAAAATGGTGCTGCCCCTTCCGCAGCATGTATCGATCACCTCTGTGACCTTCTGACCATGTTCTGTCACGATAAGGGTCATCTTCCCCGCGTTAATACCGTAAACCACTTTGTCTACCACAAGGGCAAACAGAAAATTAATGATCATTCCATAGATGATCCCATCCATATCACGAAAAATAATACCGCCCAGCAGAATGATCCCCACATCAGATAAAAAAGCAATCTTTCCCAGGGAAAGATAAGGCTTCAGCGCCTTTACCGCCATGATAATAAAATCAGTTCCGCCTGTTGAGGAGTTCTGCATATAGATAACAGCGTAGCCAAAACCGCCAAGCACACCGGTACAGATGGCTGACAGCATCCGGTTTCCTTCATAGACAGGCAGTAAAGGCGCAAGGTAATCGATCATTACGGAAGAAATGATCATTGCCCGCAGGGAACGGAGAAAAAACTGCCTTCCCAAAAGCCGGAAACAGAGTATGGCCACCGGAATATTCAGCACAATGATGGAGATACCGATAGGGAGCTGGAACAAGCGGTTTAAAATCAGAGCGATACCGGAAAAACCTGTCATAGGGAAATGGGAGGCCACCGCAAAGTTATAAATACCAATGGCAATAAAGACACTGCCCAGCAGTTCCATCCCGATATTTTTCGCAAGTATTTTGTAATTATGTTTCATAAATCAAACCATCCTTTCTGCCTGCAAGGCAGGTCATAATAATATTGTTACGCAGAGTAAGGCAGATTTACCCATAAAATAACAAAAAAAGAGCCTATGCAAACGATTATTATAATCCGCATAAGCTCTTTTACAAAATCCAGTATAGCAGAGAAAAATTAAGATTTCAAGCTCATTTCAAAAAATCCCGTCTTTACTCGTAAAGCCTGATCTCAAATCCCAATTCCTCAGCCAGAAGTCTGTCTTCATTAACTGCAACGCCCCCTGTGGTCAGCATATTCTGCGTGATGGCCCCATTTGCGCCTGACTGAAACACACGCCGTCCCTGGTCTCTCATAAGCCCCCGGCCTCCTGCCATGCGCAGGAGACTGTCTGGCATAAGAAAACGGAACACAGCCGCAGTCCGGCAGACTTCATCCTCATCCAGAGGCACACGATGCGCCAGAGGAGTACCGGGAATCGGGTTTAAAACATTGACAGGCACAGAACGGATATGCAGCTTTTGCAGTGTAATGGCCATATCAATTCTGTCCTCCATGGTTTCCCCAAGACCTATAATGCCCCCGCTGCATACTGTGAGGCCCACCTCCTGAGCATCTAAAATAGCCTGTATTTTGTCATCGTATGTATGTGTGGTGCAGATTTGAGGGAAGAAGCGGCGGGAGGTTTCCAGATTGTTGTGATAGCGGACCACACCGGCACTTTTCAGCATCTCAAATTGTTTTTTGGAGAGGAGTCCCATGGAGGCACACAGAGATATACCACAGGTTTCTTTTATCTTCCGAAAACTCTCGCAGACCTGTTCCACTTCTCTGTCACTCAGACGTTTTCCTGATGTTACAATGGAGAAGCGCAGGATGCCGTTTGCTGCATTGGCCTCTGCCTCCCGAACGATTTCATGGGAATCAAGAAGAGGATAAACAGCGGTATCTGCGGAATAATGGACAGATTGGGCGCAGTATTTACAATCCTCCGGACATTTTCCGCTTTTGCCGTTGATGATAGAGCACATATCAAAAGCATTCCCGCAGAAATGCCGGCGTATCCGGTCTGCCGCCTGACAGAGCGGCTCCAAGTCTGCAGAGGAAAGGCGTATTGCCTCTTCTTTGGTGAGAGTGCCTCCGTTTAAAACTTTTTCCATTAACATTGTAATCATTTTGATACCTCGTTTTTGTTTTTTTACTGGGTCAGATTTGATAATACTATAAAATACAAAGAAGATAATGTCAACTTATTTTTAATAAAAAGTTTACAATTTGCGTTTTCTATTTTGCGGTTAAGAAGACTTTTCGGCTGTCCGGCTGGCTTTTGTTTTGCTGGGTACCGGCAGACCGCAGTTGTGTGCAGTGCGGTCACTTATGTTATTGTTATTTCACAGCTCTGCAAAAACCGCAGTCTGGCGCGTGGCTGCCTCGGGATTGCCTTGCAAATGCAAGGCAACACCTCGCGGGACAGTGGAAGGCTGAACTGTTACCGTTATTTCACTTTAGAGAAAATAGAACTTGACAAATCAAACTGAAATAATTATAATTACAGTATAACTGTAATAGAAAAAAGTACAGAATGTATAATCTGCTGAAAATATAGAATCCTATAAAGCAGAGGAAAGGGAACCATATGAAGAAAAATAAGAAATGGCTCTTTGCCGTTATAGCGGCAGGTGTATTGACGGCAGCCTTGTCTGCATGCGGACAGGACAAGACCGGACAGGATACAAAAGCAGCACAGGAGGACACAGTGAAAGCAGAATATAAAAAGATCACGGCAGAAGAAGCAAAAGAGCGGATGGACAAGGATGATAAAGTGGTGATCCTGGATGTCCGCACAGAGGAGGAATATCAGGAAGGCCATGTGCCCGGAGCAATTGTGATCCCAAATGAGACCATCAGCAGCGAACCTTTGGAGGAACTGCCTGATATGGACCAGGAAATACTGGTATACTGCAGAAGCGGCAACCGCAGCGCACAGGCTGCGAAAAAGCTCGCAGAGGCGGGATATACTCAGGTCTATGATTTCGGAGGTATCATTGACTGGCCTTATGATACAGAAAAATAAGATTATATGGATATGAGACAGCTTGAGGTTTTAAGTCAGAAGAATTTATACGGTCGCCTCGGTAGATGCTCTAATATGCTGAATGGTTAAAAACAGCGCACTATGGATTTGCTTCCAAAGTGCGCTGTTTTTTATACGTTCTTATTCAGTTTAATGAAATGATAACTTTCCAGTACCTGAAAAAATTTTGCCAGCCTCTCATAGAGTGGGGCTGCCTCCTCGCCAAAGTGAGCATCCACTTCTTTTCCCAGCTCAATAATGTTTTTCTGACCGTCGATCAGCGGCCAGACGAAACTTCCCAGCTTGTCCAAATGGACATGGGTGTATTTCGGACGATTGAAGCATTTCTGGGCCAGTCGGTTAAAGAAACCGGTATTTTCAACATCCAGGGTCACAATGCCCTTTTTGTCAGTTTTCCAGGTGAGGAGTGAATTTCTCTCAGGAATAAACTCCAGATAGTTTTTATCCATTACATTTTCTTTTTTTTTCATTATTTGTTCTCTTTGCGTTTTCTCCAGAGAGAAAATTTAAGCAGACTCAGAATCACAAGTGCAAATACAACCAGGCTTCCGATATTGGATACCGCTGTGGGAAGATTGAATCTGCTGGATAGGTCAATAAATTTATCAATATTAAATACTGCAAAGACAGCCAGAAGAATGCCCACCAGACCTTCACCGGCAATCATACCGGAGCAATAGAGCACACCGTCATTGACAATGGCATCTTTTTTCTTCTTATCTTTCATATTCATTTTGTCAAACACCAGACGAACAAGTCCACCGACCATAATGCAGGCGTTTAACTGTACCGGAAGGTATACACCGATTGCAAAGGGCAGTACCGGAATACCCAGGATTTCCACAGCGATTGCCAGGAATACACCGATAAATACCAGCGTCCATGGCAGGTTGTTTTCCATAACACCTTCTACGATCATCTTCATGAGCATGGCCTGAGGTGCGCCTAATTCTTCGGAGCCGAATCCCCATGCAGCGTTCAGCAGGTATAACACTCCGCCAATCGCCAGAGCAGCGGCGAATACACCGATAAACTCACCAATCTGCTGTTTTTTAGGTGTGGAACCCAGAAGATAACCGGTCTTTAAATCCTGTGAAGTATCGCCTGCAATGGCGGCTACGATACAGATGATAGAACCGATGGCGATAGCGCCCTGCATTCCGTGGATTCCGCTGTCACCTGTTGCTTTGAGCAGGATAGTTGCGATCAGCAGAGTGGCGATTGCCATACCGGAAACAGGGTTGTTGCTGCTTCCTACCAGACCTACCATTCTGGAAGATACAGTAGCGAAGAAGAAGCCGAAGATTACAACGATAATGGCACCCAGGAAGGTTACCGGAATCGGAGGTGCCAGCCAGATAGCAATAGTGATCAAAAGCACACCGCCCAAAATGACAGCCATGTTCAGGTCCTGTCCTGTTCTGGTTGTATTGGTGTTGGTATTGCCTTTCAGGCTCTTCATAGCATCACTGAATGTACGAATGATCAGCGGCAGGGATTTTACCAGGCTGATGATACCGCCGGCAGCCAGTGCACCTGCACCGATGTAACGGATGTAGCTTCCCCAGATGGCGCTTGCGCCGCCTTCTGCAAACATTTCACCTATGGGGGCAGTTCCCGGATACAGAGTCAGGTCAGCACCGAAAAGTACAACAGCCGGAATCAGAACCATCCAGCTCACCAGACCGCCGGCAAACATATAAGATGAAATACGGGGACCACAGATATAACCCACACTCATAACTGCCGGGTAGATCTGAGTTCCGATTTCACCTGCAAAGCCTTTTACTCTCAGGGAAACTTCACTGGGAACCACTTTCAAACCGTCAATGACAAATTTAAAGATTGCAGCAAATCCCATACCGGCGAATACGGTGGAGGCATTTGCGCCGCCTTCTTCACCTGCCAGAAGAACTTCCGCACATGCGGTTCCCTCCGGATAAGGAAGAATACCGTGCTCTTTTACAATCAGGGCATTTCTCAGAGGTACCATGAAAAGTACACCCAAAAGGCCACCCAGCAGAGCGATCAGTGTGATTTCCAGAATACTCGGGGTTTCCATTTTGCCATCAGCAGCCCATAAGAAGAGGGCAGGTAAAGTAAAGATGGCACCGGCAGCAAGAGACTCACCGGCAGAACCGATCGTCTGTACAATGTTACTCTCCAGGATGGAATTCTTCCGCATGATAACACGGATCACACCCATGGCGAGAACAGCTGCGGGAATGGACGCGGAGATTGTCATACCAACACGAAGTCCCAGGTAAGCATTGGCAGCGCCGAAAACGACAGCCAGGATGATACCCATGATTATGGAGGTGACAGTTAATTCCGGCGTTACGCGCTCGGCCGGAATATAAGGCTTGAATTCTTTCTGTTCATTCATAGTCTTTCTCTCCCTTATTTTTTATGCTCTCCTATTATAGCGAAAAATATAAAAAACTGCAATAAAGAAAAGAGTTCTCAGAGTAAATACCAGTAAATCACGGATAAATATGACAAATAAAGACACAATCCTACAAATTTAATGTATAATATAGAAAAATATGTAAACGCAAAAAAAATATATACAGAGTAGGAGAAGAAAAAAGTGGGGCGGAAAAAGAAGCGTTATGTAGAGGATCATATTTTCAGAATATATCCGGATTATCCGCTGATGGTGCTGGATAAAATTGCATGGGCTAAGGCCGGAGCAGAGGATCCCCTTCATTTTCATTACTATCTGGAGATTGGTTATTGTTATGAAGGGCAGGGGACGATCATTAGTGAAGGGAAAGAGGCCGCGTTTTGTTCCGGGAGTATTAGTCTTGTTGCTCCAAATCTGCTGCATGCTACAAGAAATGAAAATGGTATGTATAACATGTGGGGATACTTGTTTGTGGACCTGGAGGATTTTATAAAACTGTTTTCATTTATTGATGAAAGAATGAATTTGAAAATATGCAGACAGTTGTTTTACGGAGTGCAGATATTAGATGAAGGGGAATACGGACAGCTTACTTTTCTTTTGAAGCAGATTTTTAAGATAGCGGGAAAAAAAAGGGGAACTTATAAGGTGCAGGTGATGAGTCTTCTGTGTACCTTTTTATTTATGCTGTACGATGTATTGGAGCAGAATCACGCCGTGGAGGAAGAGGCAGTGAGCCTGCCGCTTCTGCCAGCTATCGATTATATTTATGATCATTATATGGAGCAGATAAAAGTGGGAGAACTGGCTGGGTTGTGCCACTTCAGTGAGAGCCACTTCCGCAAGGTTTTTCAAAAAATGAAGGGACTTGGGCCAGTGGATTATATCAACTGCATAAGGGTCAGGGAAGCCTGCTGGATGTTGCAGAATACCATGGAGCCAATCAGGATGATAGGAGAGAAGTGCGGCTATCTTTCCATATCCTCTTTTGAACGTAATTTTAAAAAACGCATGGGCGTGCTGCCTGCCAAGTGGAGAGAAGAGAGAAGGCTCTACCGGAAAAAGGAGAGAGGTGAGTATGAAATTAAAAAGATACTGGTAGAGGAACGGGCCGGGAATAAGGAAGAAAATCAGATTTGATTGTTTAAGAATCGAATTTGCTTACTGCGAGGATAGCTTATCCTGTATTTTATATGTATAAATTTGACAATGTGACGGAAATGGGGCGGAATGATGTTAGTCATATGTCAAAATGTACAGGAGGAGCTTTTATGAAAAAAAAGATTGTAACAATTTTACTGACTTTATCCATGGTTTTAAGCAGTATTATTTCACCTTTGGAGATTGAGGCGAAGACAGGAACGACTGATAGACAAAGTGTGGAGTGGAATGGGAAGAACTGTGAGTATGAGGTTATTTTGCCCGCGGGATATAACCCTGACAGCGGATTTCGTTATCCGGTTATGTATCTTCTTCCGGAAGATGGATTAGGGGAATATCCTGAAGAGATGGAGAGAACGCTGGAAGAGACCATGTCTGGTGAAAAGGGGATAGACATGATTTTGGTAAAACCTGTTTTTACCATGGATATGGATGTACGGCAGGTCATGGACCTTGTTGCCGCTGATGTGGACGCTAATTATAATACAATTCCTGGGGCGGGAAACAGGGCGGTAGTAGGTACGGGAATTGGAGGATATCTGGCTTATATTCTGGGTCTGACTGAGACGAAACAGGCAGATGCCGGGGAAGCCGAAGAGACAGTCGGATCTGAAGAGAATCCGGTTGCAGAGACGGAGAAGGAAAGCCGGGAGAAAGCAGAAGGGGAATCTCAGAATCAGCTGAATTCCCAGACCGAGGAAAAAGACTCAGAGGAGGACAGACTGAATTCCCAGGCTGAGGAAAAGAAAACAGAATCGGAACACTCAAATCCCCAGGCCGCCGAAAAAGAATCAGAAGCAGACAGGTCAGATATTAACGTATCAGTAAAGGGTTCAGACGCAGAGCAGCAGGATCTTCCGACTGTAAAAAAAGTTGCCGATACGTTGGAAGTTCAAGCATCTGATAACGAGACAGGTACGGCGGAGGTGCGGGAATCTGAAAAAGGAACAGGTACAGCGGAGGTTCAGGAATCTGAAAAAGGAATAGGTACAGTGGAGGTTCAGGAACCTGAAAAAGGAATAGGTACAGCGGAGGTTCAGGAACCTGAAAAGGGAATAGATGTAGCAGAAACCCAGGAACCTGAAAAGGAAACAGGTGCAGCAAAGACTCAGGAAACTGAAAACGTTTCTGATGCAGATATGTCAAAGAAACAGGAAAAGGAAGAGAATCAGATTACTGAGAAGTCGGGAGAAAATGCCGGTACAAATACCCGGAATCCAGACAGTGGAAATCATGAAAATAAATCGGATGCAGACATGCCCGAGACTCTGGAATCAGACAATAAAGCGCTTGCCGGTACTCCCCTTACACAACCCGGTACATTTGGCATGATTGCCAGTATAAGAGGTGATTTTGTCAGCAGTGACAACCCCTGGTATGAAATCTATGGCGATGTATATGATTTTTTGGTACAGTGCCATGAGGCAGATCCGAAATTCTATACTAAATTCTATACTTATATGGATGCACCTGCAAACGATGCGTGGACAAATATGGCGCATTCTACCAGTGATATGGGGGCACTATTCATTAACTGGGAAAAGTCTATTTCTTTTGACTATCATGAATTTACTGTCAGGACAGGTTCCTATAGCATGGAATATCTGCAGGAATCTCTGGAAAGAGTAGTAAACCGTATGACAAGCCGTTTTATTTCCGGTATGGTATCAGGAAGTGTTACTCTGAAAAAAGCAGCGCTGACAGGAAACGATAAGGCGGCAGAAGTAAACTATTCTATAGAAATCGGGAAGAAATATGCTGAATTTTTCCAGGGTGGGAACAGCAAGATGGATATCACCGTTGAAGTTCTTGATCCTGCCACAAGAGAGATATTGTATGATACAACTATTTCGCAGAACATAAGCGGTCCCGGAACTTATGAGGGCGGCGTAAAAGTTCCAAATAAAGTAAATAACACATCCTCGACGATCCAAATGTACATAAATCTGTTAGGCGTCCGTATGGATCTTGATACTGCTACGTTGATCCGGATTCAGGATACCGGGGAAGCAGAGGATGAACAGCAGATTGATCTGATGGGTGACTGGTATTTTAATTATGTGGGATTGTCAGATCCGTTCCAGGCAGGCACATTGACCGCAGAGGAATATGAGTCATGGTCAGTAGTTCAGCCGGCACTTGCCAACTGGGAACAGGGATTTGGAAATATTACAAAAATCTGGTATATGAATACCGGCTGGGGATGGTATGCCAGAACCTTTGAACTGCCGGAAGATTTTACGAAAGAAAATCTGACACTCCTGATCGGCTATATGGATGACAGAGGTGAGGTTTTTGTCAACGGAAAGCGAGTGGGAGGAACCGGTGTCAATGAGGACGGCAGCAGTACCAAGGAGACAACCTGGGCTGTTCTCAGCAAATTTTCCATTGACCCCAGTATTTTGAACTACGGCGGTACAAATACCGTATATGTTCATGTGTATAATGATCCTCCGTACGGCGGCGGCGGATGGTACAGCGGTCCGGTAGGACTTTATAGCCAGGCTGCGTACAATAAGCTGCAGGGACTTCCCTCCAGAGTACCTGAAAAAGAAGTAAAAGAGTCTGTGACGGATGCGGTAGCGTATCAAAATACCTGTCTGGAAGAAGGAAAATTAGAAGATTATGCCCATACCATTGCGGAGGATTACTTCTCATCAGGAAATAAAAAGGAAGACAGGATAAAAGAGGCAGAAGCACTGATAAAAGAGGGTGATATCAAAGAAATTGAGGATACCGGTATTACTGTATTTGAGACAGAAGATAAAGAGGGAATCACTTCATATTTATATAATGCGGACAGAAAAATTACATATGCAGATGGAAATGTGAAGGAAATAAAATTCCAGGATACCTACATCAGCAGAGATAACCGGATTTATATGTATGGAAACCATTCCAGATTTTTTGAGACATCATACGATTCTGCTTATGCGGCATCTGCGGCAGGAGAAGAAGGAACAGCAGAGGAGAAATATCTGGTATATCTGCCGGAGGGATATTTTGAATCTGATAGAAATTATCCGACTACGTATCTGCTGCACCAGTTTAACAGTGACCATACATCATATATGACAGATAATGTAGACCGGCTTTTTGATGAAGCAATGGAAGAAGGTCTCATAGATGAAATGATTGTGGTAATACCAAACAGTCAGGAGAGCAGCTGGTGGAGAGGCGACTGGGAAAAGATGATTACAGATGAGATGGTACCCATGATGGATGCGCGTTACCGGACCATCAGGGATGCCAGATACCGTCTGACTGCAGGGGCGTCCATGGGAGGACAGGGGGCGTATGGCCTGGCTTTGCGCAATCCTGATTTATTTTCAGGTGCAGTCAGCTTTTTCGGAGCGTTCAGTATGGGCGGTGATTATAGCCCGAATAAAATTGTACAGGAGGTATCAACAGAATACCTACAGTATTTTTCCATGTATTTTATGTGTGGGAACCAGGATCTCTATGGTTTCGGTGTTCCGGCTATTGAGCTGGACGCAGCTCTCACAGCGCGCGGCGTGGAGCATTGTTTCTTTATAGAGAACGGGGACCATAACAGTGAATTTTATATCCCTTACTTCAAATCCGCGTTTTCTTATGTGAGAGACCACATGTATCAGTCAGACGAAGGAGTGACAGATCAGATCAGCGGTTCAGTTGTTCTGGAGGATACAGACGGAAAAGCCATTGTAAAGGCCGGAATCAAGGTTGAGGCCGGTATCAGCAGTTATATGAACCAGATACCGGAATCTGTGTACACAGAGAATGAGAATCCGTCGCTCTCCATACCTGTTACTCTTGAGGTTACGCAGGGAGAAAAGACGGTATATACAGTATCCCAGCGGGATTTTACGACAGATGGAGCTGCGGATGACAGTTTTTCTTATGATATTACGAACAGTATCAATCCGGATGAAGCATATGAAGTGAGCTGGACGGCGGCTGTTTTTGATAAGACGGTGGAATTGGCACATGTAAATGTAGCGAAAAAGGACGAGAGTAAGGACCCATCAGATGGTGGAAAAGATGACGGCAAAGACGATGTAAAGGACGACGGAAAAGATGATGGCAAAAATAATGGAAAAGACGACGGTAGTGGCGGAGATAAAAAAACTCCCGTTACAAAGCCCTCTGATCCGGGGAATGGCACAGGAAATAAGAGTACAAAGACAACAAATGCCGGTAATGCCAAGACCGGTGACGAGACACCGGTTGTCCTTTATATGTTGTTGGCGGCTGCCGGTCTGGGTGGGATCAGTCTTGTGATAATAAAGAAAAAACATATCCGGAAGTCATAAAATTTTAAGTTTTGCCAATATTATATAGGAAGGAAGTGGCAGCCCGACAGACAGATACGTCTGCCGGGCACGTCCTTTTAGACAGGAAGCACTATAAATGGCTTATTTTTTGCCAAAATTTTCGAGAAAACCTGTTGACATGCCCGGATAAGTGTAATATAATATCTCAATGTGACGTAGTGCGAAAATACCTAGCCAAAAGCCCCGGTATGGTATTTTTCATTATAAATTTATGAATTTGAATATTACTGTATATGCTGAAAATTAGGAGGTAAAACCATGAACACTTATATGGCTAATCCGGATAAGATTGAAAGAAAATGGTATGTAGTGGACGCTGAAGGCAAAACCTTAGGCCGCCTTGCATCTGAAGTAGCTAAAGTTTTAAGAGGAAAAAACAAACCAGTTTTCACTCCTCATGTTGATACAGGTGATTATGTAATCATCGTTAACGCTGAGAAAGTAAGCGTAACTGGTAAAAAATTAGACCAGAAAATTTATTATCATCACTCCGATTATGTTGGTGGAATGAAAGAAACCACACTGAGAGAGATGATGGCTAAAAAGCCGGAGAAGGTTCTTGAACTCGCTGTTAAAGGAATGCTTCCAAAAGGACCTTTAGGAAGATCCATGATCAAAAAGCTGCACGTATACGCAGGACCAGAACATAACAATGCAGCTCAGAAGCCAGAAGTATTAACATTTTAATAGGAGGTAGAGAACATTGGCTAGTACAAAATTCTATGGAACAGGAAGAAGAAAATCATCTGTAGCTCGTGTTTATTTAGTACCGGGAACAGGTAAGATCACAATCAATAAAAGAGATATTGATGAATATTTTGGATTAGAGACACTGAAAGTTGTTGTTCGTCAGCCGTTAGCGGCAACTGAGACAACAGACAAATTTGACGTGTTAGTAAACGTTCATGGCGGTGGATTCACAGGACAGGCTGGTGCTATCCGTCACGGAATCTCCAGAGCATTACTGGAGGCAGACGCTGAGTACAGACCGGTATTAAAATCTGCTGGTTACCTGACTCGTGACCCGAGAATGAAAGAGAGAAAGAAATACGGCCTCAAAGCCGCACGTCGCGCGCCCCAGTTCTCCAAGAGATAAGAAACAGAATATATTTATTATATGGAAAACCCACAAACGTCAAGTTTGTGGGTTTTTTTGATGAGATAGCTGTGGTATAATTATTAGAGACTAATTAGTCTCTACAATATATATGAAAAAGAATGAGATGAGGAGGAATTTATCATGCCGGAAATATCATTACTTTATGGAATTAGGGTAACGATGTATTATGATGATCATAACCACCGCATTTTCATGCAGAGTACAATGGAAACAAAGCAATAGTTGAAATAGATGGAGTAAGAGTAATAAAAGGTGCGCTGCCGTCAAAACAATTAAAGTTAATCTTAGCATGGTGTGTTTTACATCAGGATGAATTAATGCAGAATTGGGAATTATCGAAAGATGGAAAACCTTTAAACAGAATAAATCCTTTAGTGTAGTTATGGGAGGTGGTTATATGTTTCCTAAAGTAGTACAGGTCATACCAATGAAAAATTATTCAGTGTATGTATATTTTGAAGATGGAAAGATAGTCTGCTATGATATGTCTGCCATGATTGAAAAAGAAGTATTCCGTCCATTAAAAGACCTCGATGTTTTTATGGATACCTGCACAGTGATGAATGATACTCTTGCATGGGATATAGGCAGGAATCGGGATAACACGATGTGCTTGGATATTGACCCAGATACGCTTCATGAATTACCGTTTGTGAAGGAAAAGATAGCATAAGATATGGTCAGGAGAGATATATGCACATATGAAACTGTATCGGTAAGTGACAGGTAACTGACAAATAACTTTGAAACGCTGTGTTTATGGGGGTTCAGAGTTATGCAAGAGTAATAAGAAACTTTATAAGAGAATTATCAAAACCCTTGAAAATGCAACATTTTCAAGGGTTTCTTTATATTACGTCTTATATTGACAGAGTGTAAGAGATAAAAGATATCCAGTAAAAAATAAAGAATTATATGAATATGGATAATATGATAAAATTCATTTATGGAACAATCGTGTTACAGGGTGTGTTGGCCTCATTCTAATAGAATGGGGGTGATGCCTATGAAAAACCGTTTTGATTTTAAGGATTTCATGACCTTTGGTCTTTTCCTTTTGGCATTGCTTACATTCGTTTTTACGTTTTGTAAGTAGCTATACATAGCAAAAACCACCCTGATACTTGGTCGGTTCGGGTGGCTTTGCTATCTCATTAACCGGTCAACCACCTTGTGGGCGGTTGTTCCTCTTTCTAATTAAAATATACCACCGAAAAGGTAGTTTGTAAAGGATTGATTTTTAAGTTAATTTATCGCGTCTGCTATGATTACCGGCATATATTGGATTTTAACCTCTCAGGACTTGGGCCTTGAGAGGTTTTTGTCTGTACAGCAAAGCTCAGGTCTCCTGGATCTTCAGGGGACTTTTCTTATGCGCAGGTATCCTGTTTGGTACTGCCCTTATCTATCCCACTTTTAACTTTAATTCAATCTTAATACATCCGCTGTTTCCCTTATGCGCATTTATGACGTGACATGATAATATCAGTTACAGCCGAAAGATAAAGGAGGAGACCTGATATGATGGATTTGGCTATGGTGGCTATACTGCTTGCCTGCTTTGGACTGATGAAGCTGTTTGCCGGATGGTGCAGCAGACAGGTGGATACAGGCAGTGCGGAAAATAAGAAGTAAATGTTCAGGCATCTGAACGGATACCAATAATAACAGGAGGAGATAACATGATATTGCTGGGAATAGTAATTCTGCTGATAGCGGCATATTTGTTCTATGCCTTGGTTTATCCCGAAAAGTTATAGAAACATAATCAGTAATGGGAATTTAGAAAATGACAGGAGGATATAAAAGTCATGTTACAGATAGCGTTGACTTTGGCAATTTTCGTTTTGGCGGTCATTCCTATGGGAAAATATATGTATCACATTGCAGCCAAAAAGAAAACATTTGGAGATCCTTTTTTTGACAGGGTGGATAATGGGATATATAAAATCTGCCGGATTGACAGAAAAGGAATGGACTGGAAGACATATGCATTAAGCCTTCTTATGGCAAATGCAGTTATGATTTTTGTAGGATATCTGGTATTGAGACTACAGCATGTGCTGTTTTTAAATCCAAACGGAATCGAGGGAATGGAACCAACCCTTTCTTTCAACACGATCATAAGCTTTATGACAAATACAAACCTGCAGCATTACTCAGGAGAGTCAGGACTTTCCTATTTGAGTCAGATGCTGGTAATTATTTTTATGATGTTTACCTCCGCAGCTTCCGGTTATGCGGCCTGTATGGCATTTTGCCGGGGACTTGCAGGAAAGAGAAAGGATTTGGGGAACTTTTATGAGGATATGGTCCGCATCACCACTCGTATCCTGATCCCATGGTCACTGCTGTTTGGCCTTGTGCTGATCTGGCAGGGATGCCCGGAGACCTTTGGGTCCAACATTACGGTGGAGACCATTCACGGAAAACTTCAGGATTTTGCCATGGGCCCCGTAGCTGCTCTTGAAATCATTAAGCATTTGGGTACTAACGGCGGCGGTTTCCTGGGAGCAAACTCCTCCACACCCTTTGAAAATCCTACTGTGATAACAGATATTGTGGAACTGATTTCTATGATGATCCTTCCGGGAGCCTGTGTGCTCACCTTTGGAAAAATGTGCCAGGAAAGGAAGAAGGAAGAGAGAAAAACAAAAGAAGTCAAGGAAAAGGGAGTAAAAGAGACCCGAGTAAAAGAACCTTTATTCGGAAAACAGGGGAGAACGATTTTTGCGGCTATGTCCATTATTTTCCTGATTGGTCTGACTTTGTGCTTTGTATCCGAAAAAGCCGGAAATCCGGTTCTTGAGACAGCAGGTATCAGTCAGGAAATGGGAAGTATGGAGGGCAAGGAGGTCCGGTTTGGTATTGACCAGTCCGCTCTGTTTACCACAGTGACAACGTCCTTCACTACAGGTACAGTCAACAATATGCACGACACGCTGACGCCCCTTGGAGGAATGGTACCCCTTTTACATATGATGCTCAACTGTGTATTCGGAGGAAAAGGCGTTGGCCTTATGAATATGCTGATGTATGCCATTTTGGCTGTGTTTATCTGCGGACTGATGGTCGGCCGTACACCTGAGTACCTGGGCAAGAAGATAGAAGGAAAAGAGATGAAGCTGGTAGCTCTGGTGCTGATCGTGCATCCGCTGCTGATCTTGGGATTTTCCGCTCTTGCGGTATCCACCCAGGCCGGGCTTGAGGGTATCAGCAATCCAGGCTTTCATGGATTATCACAGGTGCTGTATGAATATTCTTCGGCATCAGCCAACAATGGCTCCGGATTTGAGGGGCTGTCCGACAACAGTTATTTCTGGAATATTACAACAGGGCTTGCAATGTTCTTTGGCCGTTATATAGCCATCATTGCCCAGCTTGCCATAGCCGGTTCCCTGTTGGCGAAGAGAAGGACAAAAGAGTCCATTGGAACTATGCGTACAGATAATGTGGTATTTACTATTTTGCTTGTATTTATCGTATATATTTTTGCCGCATTGACCTTCTTCCCATCGCTGGCATTAGGCCCGATCGCGGAGCATCTGACCTTGTGGTTTTCATAAAATTTGAGAAAGGGATGTAAAAGAGAAATGTCTAAAAAACAACAACAAACAAAGTTCGTGACAAAGGACATTTTAAAGAGTTCCATAATTGGTGCATTTCAGAAGCTGAGTCCAAAATATATGGTAAAGAATCCGGTCATGTTTGTAGTGGAGGCGGGCTTTGTTCTCACTCTGCTGATGACGGTTGTTCCAACCATCTTTGGCGATGACGCATCACTGGGATATCTGAGAATTTATAACGGAATTGTATGCGCGATACTTTTTATAACGGTTTTATTTGCGAATTTTGCGGAATCTGTAGCGGAGGGGCGCGGCAAGGCACAGGCAGCTACTCTGAAAAAAACAAAACAGGATACAAAATCACGTCGTATAGAAAAAAACGGCACAGAGATAATTGTAAATGCTTCTGAGTTGAAAAAAGATGACGTGGTACTGGTAAAAGCGGGAGAGACCATCCCAAATGACGGGGAAGTCATAGAGGGAATCGCATCTGTGGATGAATCTGCCATCACAGGGGAGTCCGCACCTGTGACCCGCGAGGCGGGAACTGATTTTTCATCTGTCACAGGAGGAACCACAGTGGTCAGTGACTGGCTGAAGATCAGGATCACATCAAGACCGGGCGAGTCATTCCTGGACAAAATGATCGCCCTGGTGGAAGGAGCATCCCGCCAGAAGACACCCAATGAGATAGCATTGAATACCCTTTTAGTGGGACTTACCATTATTTTTCTGATCGTTGTTGTATGCCTGTATCCCTTTGCCACTTATTCAGGTGTACAGATTCCCGTCTCCACAATGATCGCTCTGCTGGTCTGCCTGATCCCTACTACCATCGGCGGTCTTCTTTCAGCGATCGGAATTGCGGGAATGGACAGAGTTACAAGATTTAACGTGATCGCCATGTCAGGTAAGGCTGTAGAAGCCTGCGGGGATGTGGATACCATGATCCTTGATAAGACGGGTACGATCACCTTTGGAAATCGTCTGGCTGCGGAATTTTATCCTGTTGCCGGAAAAAGCAGAGAAGATCTCATCGACTATGCCGCCCTTACCTCCATCTGCGATCCCACACCTGAGGGGAAATCAACAGCAGAACTGGCAAAAAGTATGGGTACCAGGATTGATGACAGTGCTGCAGAGCAGATGGAATTTATAGAATTTACAGCCCAGTCTAAAATGTCAGGAGTAAATCTGGACAGCGGGTCCAAAATCAGAAAAGGTGCCGCAGATGCCATCAAAGAGAGAGTTCTCAAAAACGGAGGCATTGTGCCAAAAGATTTGGATGGGATTGTGGAACGGATTGCAGGACTGGGGGGAACACCCCTTGTTGTAGAAGCTGATTCTGTGATTTACGGTGTTATCTATCTGAAAGATACTGTAAAACCGGGACTGGTTGAACGATTCCAGAGACTTAGGGAAATCGGTATCAAGACCATTATGTGCACCGGTGATAACCCACTGACAGCGGCAACTATCGCCAAGGAAGCCGGTGTGGACGGATTTATTGCCGAGTGCAGGCCTGAGGATAAAATCCAGGCGATCAAGAAAGAGCAGGCAGAGGGTAAACTGGTAGCTATGACAGGTGACGGTACCAACGACGCTCCTGCGCTTGCCCAGGCAGACGTGGGGCTGGCCATGAATTCAGGCACGGCAGCGGCAAAAGAGGCGGCCAACATGGTGGATCTGGATTCTGACCCCACAAAAATACTGGAGGTAGTGGAAATAGGAAAACAGCTCCTTATTACAAGGGGCTCCCTCACCACATTCAGTATAGCAAACGATGTGGCAAAGTATTTTGCCATTATACCGGCTATGTTCACCATGGTGATCCCGCAGATGCAGATACTGAATATTATGAAGCTGGCAACACCTATGTCAGCTATCTTATCAGCACTCATCTTCAATGCGATCATTATACCGTGCCTGATCCCCATTGCCATGAGGGGCGTAAAATACAAACCTATGAGTGCGGAGCGTATGCTCCTGAAAAATATGGGAATTTACGGTCTGGGCGGTATCATTGTGCCATTTGCCGGAATTAAGATCATAGACTGTCTGGTGGCACCGCTGTTGGCAGTGCTGGGAATGTAGGGAGGAAGATTCCATGAAATCATTTTTGAAATATTTTAAAAGCGCCCTGGTTCTGACTGTTCTGATGCTGATCCTCTGTGGCTTTGCCTATCCGGCAGCCCTGACCGGGCTTGGGCAGCTCATATTCCCCCATCAGGCTAACGGAAGCCTGATCACTGCGGAAGGGGAAAAGACAGATGACCCTGAAAACGCAGTGGGTTCAGCCATTGTAGGGCAGGATTTTTCCGGGGATTCCAGATATTTTCAGTGCCGTATATCCGGTGTGAATTATAACACTTATACAGAGGAAGAAAAAGAGGACGGCAGCTATGCCGGAGTCGGTTCAGGCGGATCTAACCTGGCACCTTCCAATGAGGAGCTGAAACAGCGCGCAGAGAAATCCGTAGAGGAATTCCTTAAAAATAATCCGGATGTGAAGAAGGGGGATATTCCTGCTGATCTCCTCACTGCTTCCGGTTCCGGCATGGACCCCAATATCACACCAGAATCCGCTGAGATTCAGATACCATCCATTGCAAAAAATACAGGACTTACAGAGGAAGAGATCAGAAAAATCGTGGAAAAGAACACGGATGGGAAAACCCTTGGAGTCTTCGGGCATGAACGGGTAAATGTTCTGAAATGTAATCTGGAGATTGCAAAAGCTATTGGAGAAATATAGGCGGGGAGAGGGCATGGACAAAGAGGAAAGACCAAGTTCCGAAAAAATGCTGGAAAAAATCCAGGCCCAGGAGGAGAAAGTTCGTAGAAGGGAACTGGGACAGCTTAAGATCTTTCTAGGATATGCAGCTGGCACAGGAAAGACCTTTGCCATGATGGAAGCTGCCAGAGAATTGAAAAAGCAGCAGGTGGATGTGGTCGCCGGATATGTGGAACCCCATGCAAGACCGGAGACAGCCGCGCTTTTGGAAGGGATAGAACAGCTTCCTTTTCTGATGATGGACTACAAGGGAGTCAAGATCAGGGAATTTGATCTGGATGCTGCCTTAAAACGCCGTCCCAAGGTGATCCTGGTAGATGAACTGGCTCATTCCAATATTCAGGGCTGCCGTCACAGAAAACGGTATCAGGATATTGAGGAGCTTCTGGAGCATGGGATCAATGTGTATACCACAGTGAATATTCAGCATTTGGAAAGCCTCAATGACAATGTGGCCGGCATTACATCCATCATGGTAAGAGAGACCATCCCTGACAGCGTGTTCGACAGGGCAGATCAGGTAAAGCTTGTGGATATCGAACCGGAAGAATTGATCGAACGCATGAAAGAGGGTAAGATATACCAGGGAATGCAGGCCCAGAGAGCTTTGCAGAACTTTTTTACAAGAGATAAGCTGACTGCTCTTCGGGAAATCGCCCTGCGCCGCATGGCCGACAGGGTGAACCACCTGGCAGAGGAGGAAAAGATGCTGTACGGGGACGGTGGATTTTCCACCGGGGAGCATGTTCTTACCTGTATTTCCCCGGCACCCTCCAATGCAAAGGTGATCCGCACAGCGGCCCGTCTGGCATACGCATTTCATGCGGAATTTACTGCCCTTTATGTGGAGACCAGATATTTGCAGAATGCAGATGAGAAGGTGAAAAAGCGAAGGGATGAAAATATGCGGCTGGCCAGAAGTCTGGGAGCAAAGGTTGCCACTGTAAACGGTGAGGATGTGTCAAGGCAGATTGCTGAGTATGCAAAGGTGAGTAATGTGACCAAGATCGTTATGGGCAGAACAGCCCATAGGATCCTGTTCGGACAGACCAGAAAAACTCTGGTTGAGAGTCTGAATCAATATGCGCCGAACCTTGACGTATATGTCATACCGGATTTGCAGAGCGGGATTGGCCAGAGACCCTATACCGTAATAAAGGCCGGGAAATTTCTGCAGGGACTCAAAGGGACTGATTTCTGGATCATGCTGGCTATGATGACGATCAGTACAGCCGGCGGTTTGCTGTTGGCACATTATCATATGACGGAGGCCAATATTATCATGGTATATCTGCTGGGGGTGATGCTTACCGCAATCTTTACCCAGGGGTATGTGTGTTCTGTGCTGGCTTCCATACTCAGCGTGATCTTGTTCAACTATTTTTTTACCATGCCTGTTCACAGCCTTCAGGCGTACGATGCCAGTTATCCGGTAACATTTGCCATGATGTTTACGGTCAGCCTTCTTACTTCCTGGAATATGTCAAAGATACAGAAGCAGAATGAGGAAAACGCAAAGCGGGCATACCGCACAGAAATTCTTCTGGTAAACAGTAAAAAACTGCGGCGGGCAAAGACCAGGCAGCAGGTCAGTGATGATTTGGCTGTACAGATCCAAAAACTGATGCATTTTACTGTTATCATATATATGAAGAAAGACGATGTGATACAGGTTCCGTCTATTTACCTGAGGAGCGGAATTGAAAAAGAGGAGGAGGAAGCCCTGAGGGCAGATTATACCTCCCGCGCGGAGCAGGCTGTGGTCAGGTGGGTGTTTGAAAATGGGCACAGAGCCGGATGTACCACCCATACGCTTCCCAGTGCAAAGGCTATTTATCTTCCGGTAATGGAGGATGACAATGTATCCGCGGTGGTTGGCATGGTACTGGAGGAGCGAAGAGAGATCGCCGTATTTGAATACAATCTCATATCTGCCATGCTGGACGAGGCAGCCCTTGTGCTGGAGCGTATACAGAAAATAGAGGATCTGGTAAAATCACAGTCCGAAAAAGCGCTTCACCACTGAGAAACAGGGAATTCTACTGCCGGTCGATTGCAAAATCAGACATTTTAAGATAAGCTTTTGGTAAGAAAGCAGGAGGCAGAAAAAATGTTTGAGATTGACAAAGTACAGTTTGGCGTATTTCTCTTGGGGCTGAGGAAAGAAAAGGGCTATACACAGAAGCAGCTTGCAGAAAAATTATTTGTATCGGATAAAGCGGTGAGTAAGTGGGAGCGGGGGCTGAGTCTTCCGGATATTACACTTCTCGGTCCTCTGGCGGATATACTGGGTGTGACAGTTGCGGAACTGCTGCAGACACAGCGTATCAGTGAGGGAAAAACACTGACTAAGCCGGAGGTGGACGCACTGGTTTCGGGTTCTCTTCATTTATCTGTGGAGGAACAGGAAGAAAAAAGGTTAAGGCAGAGAAGGCATATGATCTGTTATCTGCTCTGTACAGTTATGGCCGCTTTGGAAATGTGGCTGTTAATATATACAGGCAATGGAAATGTGATGATTTCCACAGGTTTCTTTACCATTGAGGGATTGAGCCTTTTGTTTGGGGCTTGGTTTTCCCTGTTTGCAAGAGAGTCGCTGCCGGCATTTTATGACGAGAATAAGATCAATTATTACAGCCAGGGGATGTTTCGGATCCATATTATAGGTGTGCAATTTAATAACAGAAACTGGCCTCATGTACTGAGAGCGGGCAGAACTGCCATGCTTGGAATAGCTGTTTTTAATCCTTGGTTAAATTTTTTGCTGTTAAAAATAGTGGGAGAGGATACCTGGGAAAGGTATGGGGGATATGTATGCCTGGCAGTGATGCTGTGCACCTTTATTCCTATTGTGGCAGCGGCTAAGAAAAACGAATAGAGCAGGTTCGGTTATAGAGAATCTCCAGGGACTTTCCCGGGAGGTTCTTTTATGTTATTATAATTAAGATATAACTGTGGATACGGAGCTTTATACGGGAGTGATAAAATGCTGAAACCTAATGAGGTTCAAAAACAGGCAAAATATAAAGAAAATGAGAATTTAAGATTTCGTACTTTTTTAAAATGCAATGCAGATGAAGAAAAATTGGATGCGCAGTTTTTAAAGCTGCATAATAAATTGTTTGCAGATTATGACTGCGGCAAATGCCGAAATTGCTGTAAGCTGTATCATGGGACTATTCCGGCAGAAGACGTGGAAAAAGATGCCAGGCATCTGGGTATTTCAGGAGAAGAGTTTAAAAATTTATATCTGGATAACGATATGATCTCTGGTGCATATGATACAAAGCATATGCCTTGTGATTTTCTTCAGGAAAACGGTATCTGTATGTCCGGTGGCGTTTGAGATATATGAAAGGTTGAAAGAGGAGTACGGTTTTAGAAAGAAGATTAGAAGATAAGGTTAAAAAAAGAGAAAAGTATGGAAAATCATAAAAACCATAGAAGACCATAGAAACTATAGAAGACTATAAAAATCATAGAACAGGACAATCAATAGATGAAAACAAACAAATTAGCGGTCGGCATCCTGGCCCATGTGGATGCCGGCAAGACAACCCTGGCGGAGAGTATTCTCTATCTGACAGGCAGTATCAGAAAACCGGGACGTGTGGACCATCGGGATGCGTTTCTGGACACCTACGATCTGGAGCGGGAGCGGGGAATCACCATATTTTCAAAACAGGCGCAAGTAAATCTGGGGAAAAAGGAAGTGACGCTTCTCGATACCCCCGGACATGTGGATTTTTCCGCGGAGATGGAGAGAACCCTGCAGGTACTGGATTATGCGGTTCTGGTGATCAGCGGAGCGGACGGTGTACAGGGACATGTACAGACTTTGTGGAGACTGCTCACCCGCTATAAAATCCCTGTTTTTCTGTTTATCAATAAAATGGACCAGGAAGGAACCCACAGGCAGAAGCTTCTGGAGGAACTGCAGAAGCGCCTGGATGAAAGGTGCATTGCTTTTGAGGAGGATGAGGATGCATTTTACGAGAATCTGGCCATGAGTGATGAGGCCGTACTGGAAAAATATCTGTCTGACGGCACTGTGGCACAGGAAGAGATCATCCGGCTGATCCGGGAGCGGAAGGTCTTCCCCTGTTATTTCGGCTCAGCTTTGAAAATAGAGGGTGTGGAGGAGTTTTTGCAGGGGTTTGAAGCTTATACGTCCTGTCCAAAATACCCGGATGATTTTGGAGCCAGGGTTTACAAAATAGCCAGGGATACCCAGGGAACACGTCTGACTTATATGAAGATCACAGGCGGCACCTTGAAGGTGAAAAGGATGCTGACAAACCGCCGGCAGGATAATCCGGACAGTGAGGAAATATGGGAGGAGAAAGTAGACCAGATCCGCATCTATTCCGGGGCAGGTTTCTCTGCGGTCAATGAGGCACCGGCAGGGACCGTCTGTGCGGTAACCGGGCTTTCCCGGACGTACTGCGGGGAAGGACTGGGCGCAGAGACAGAATCGGAGCTGCCGCTTCTGGAGCCGGTCCTCACCTATCAGATCCAGCTTCCCCCGGAATGTGATGTGCACCGAATGTATTTGAAGCTTCGTCAGTTGGAGGAGGAAGAACCGGAACTGCACATTGTCTGGGAAGAGCAGTCTGACGAAATCCATGCTCAGGTCATGGGAGAGGTGCAGATAGAGATCCTGAAACGTCTGATCGCGGAACGCTTTGGCACGGAAGTGGAATTTGGCACAGGAAGCATTGTCTATAAAGAGACTATTACAGAACCGGTAGAAGGGGTGGGACATTTTGAACCACTCCGCCATTATGCAGAGGTGCATCTTCTCATGGAGCCTGGAGAACGGGGCAGCGGCCTGCAGTTTGAGACTGCCTGCAGCGAGGATATCCTGGAGAGAAACTGGCAGCGTCTGGTGCTGACACATCTGGAGGAAAAACGCCATAGAGGTGTGCTGACAGGTTCAGAGATTACGGATATGAAGATCACGCTGGTCACAGGACGCGCACATTTAAAGCATACAGAGGGCGGAGATTTCCGGCAGGCTACGTATCGCGCCGTACGTCATGGATTGAAATGTACAACCAGCCTTTTACTGGAACCTGTCTATGAATTCAGACTGGAAATCCCCTCCGACAAGGTGGGAAGGGCACTTTCAGACATCCAAAAGATGTACGGCACATTTTCCGAACCGATCATAGAGGGAGATATGACCATACTTTCAGGTACTGCTCCCGTAGCCGCCATGCGGGATTACCAGACAGAGGTGGCTGCCTATACAAAAGGGCATGGGAGGCTTTCCTGTGCGCTGAAGGGATACGAGCCTTGTCATAATGCGGAGGAGGTTATTGCACAAAAAGCCTATGATTCAGAAAAAGACACGGAGAATCCCACAGGTTCTGTGTTCTGTTCCCACGGTGCCGGCTTTGTGGTTAGCTATGACAAAGTGAGGGAGTATATGCACCTGGACAGCGGCCTTCACCTGGAAAAAAAAGAAAAACCGATTCGTGAAGTATCCTCCCAGTCCTCCCGTTCCTCTTATACGGGCGGCGGATTGGCAGATGAAAAGGAACTGGAAGAAATATTTAACCGCACATATGGAACTGCTAAAAAGGAAAGAAATCAATTCAACAGAAAACGTACCGTAAGTGCGGATAGCGCCTCCGCCAGAGAATACAGGCCTGCAAAAAAGGTGACAGAAGAGGAATATCTGCTGGTGGACGGCTACAATATCATTTTTGCATGGGAAGAATTGAGCGGCCTTGCCAGCGTCAGTATCGAGGCTGCCAGAAATAAACTCATGGATATTCTCAGCAACTATCAGGGCTATAAGAAAAATACACTGATCCTGGTATACGATGCCTACAAAGTGGAGGGCAATACAGGAGAAGTGATGAAATACCACAATATCTATGTTGTATATACAAAAGAGGCGGAAACAGCGGACCAGTACATTGAGAAAACCGTCCACCAAATCGGGAGAAAACACCGGGTTACAGTGGCCACCTCCGACGCGCTGGAGCAGATCATCATTCTTGGACAGGGAGCCAGCCGTCTCTCGGCAGCAGGCTTGAAAGAGGAAATCCAGGCAGCAGATATCGAGATCAGAAGCAATTATCTGAACCAGGGGCAGAGTGGGAAAAACTATTTATTTGACCATATGTCCCATGAACTCCAGGAGCTGATGGAGGATGTGAGGATGGGGAGGAAGAAGCTGTGATCTGTTTAGGGGTGAAAAAGTATGAAACTTAGTATAATGAGAGAATTTGTGCGGTTGGCAGCTGTTCGTAATTACTCCAGGACAGCAGAAGAACTTTATATGGCACAGTCTGCACTTAGCCGTCATATGACATCATTAGAGGAAGAGCTGAATGTAAAACTGATCGACCGGAGCAGAAATTCCTTTGCACTTACCCCAATGGGGGAAATTGCGCTGGAAGGTTTTCAAAAAATTTTAGGGGAATATGAAAATCTGTTGGATAAATTATCAAGACAGAGCGAAATAAACGGCGGTGAACTGCATTTGGGATTTTTATATTATGACAGGGAGTTTTATGTGGCAAAGATTCGGGAAGTCTTTCACAGGAAATTTCCGAAAGTAAAGCTGGTGCTTCATTCTTATCAGCCCATGCAGTTGGAAACAGACTTATTGAGCGGAAAGCTTGACGCGGCCATTATTTATGGCGCTTCGGGATGCTGCCGGGCGGATATCGAATATCTGCCGTTTTTAAAAATCCCCTATTCTCTTATTTATTGCAAAGATCACAGGCTGGCTTCCTTAAAGGCGGTACAAATTTCTGATTTAAGCGGCGAAAAGCTGCTTTGCCCGGAACGCACATTTGAAATAAACCATGCCGGTGATATACTTATGAGCATGTTGGAAGAAGGCGGAGCTCATATAGCGGAGAAAATCATGATAAACAATTATGATGAGGTTCCATGGATTATGGAAGAGACCGGGGCGGTTTATATTTCGCCCATGGTCAATAATAACGCATATGGCAGTAATACAGAATACAGGTTCTTACTTCCTGAATCATACTACAGCGATGTGAGTGCTGTCTGGCTTTCAGAAAATAATAATACAGCAGTGAACATACTTTGTTCTGTCATAAAAATGTGCTATCCCTAAAATGGGTTTTGGTCCTCTTTTTCTAAAATGCCGTTTTCACGCAGCTTATTCCAATAACGGATAAGTTATGTGGAAACGGTATTTTACTTCGCCGGAAATTATAAATATAATTGAATGTATAGAAACAATCCTGAGCAGGGGATGTTTCCAAATTTTATAATGAAAGCGGGGAAATTATAATGAGCGAGGCAGTAAAAAATCAGTTTCTTGATGTGGAGCCCTATTATCCGGAAGTGTATAAGTATGGGAACATCATGGCAAAATACATTACATGGGAAGGAGATCCGTGGTATGAGGTGGGACAGAGTTATTTCAGCAGTTCCTACATTCATGCAGGGCTTTCCGGCCTGGAGGAAACTTTTAAAGGCCCTGATGCCGCAAAACTTCTCTCAGACTGCAGCATCAACAATGTATTTAAATGGAAACCGGGAAAATGTAAGCATTTAGTTGCGCTGACACCGGATGGATTAGTGGCAAACCATGCACTTTTCTTTAAAGACAGCGAAGAAAGCTTCCGAACAACAGCAGGATGTTCTGTACCTTACATTACAGCACTTCAGAGCGGAAATTATCAATGTGAGTACATTACAAGGAACGTGTTCATTTTCCAGCTTTCCGGTCCCTTATCCTTAACTATTTTGGAAAAGACTGCCGGGAAAAACCTGCGGGACATACAATTTCTTGATTTTTGTCCAATTAAATTTCCGGGGATAGAAGAGGAACTGGAAATCTGCCGTATCGGTATGAGCGGCACACTTGCTTATGAGATACACGGTCCGGCAGAGAATGGTCCTGCTGTTTATGACTATATCTATCAGATCGGAAAACCAATGGGCATGAAAAGAATGGGATGGAAAGATTATACCGTAAACCATACATTCGGCGGATTTGCACAAATGACAGTGAACTTTGAAATTTCTCTGTATCAGTATCCGGAATTCTGTGCATCTGCACCGTTTCAGATGGAGTGCAGGGGAAGTGTAGATCCAAAAGACCTCCGTGCCAGGTTCCGTACACCGGTAGAATGTGATTGGGCATGGATGGCAGAATTTGATCATGAATTTACGGGCAGAGAAGCACTGGAAAAAGAGATCGCAGATCCAAAGAGACGATTAGTGACTTTGGAGTTTCTTGCGGATGATCTGGCAGATGTGTATCGTTCACAATTTACGGATGAACCATATAAATACATGGATATGCCCTGCGCAGACCCGCAGCCGGCCGGCGGTCATCAGGATTATGTAACGGACCACCAGGGGAATGTGATCGGCATTTCCGCAGACCCGACTTACAGTTCCCATTTCCACACAATGATTTCCCACGCCATAATAGATGTGAATGAGATTGAAGAGGGAAAAGAAGTATTGGTCCAGTGGGGGGATTATGGAAAGAAAATCAAAAATCTCAGAGCAGTCATAACAAAATTTCCTTATATTCATGGTGTTATGGATAATCGTGATTATGATCTGAGTACAGTCCCTTCAGGAAATGATTAACATAAGAGTTCCATTAATTTTTTAGCGGCAACACTGAGCGGACGCTCCATATCCTGGATCAGGCATATGGAGCGTTTCGGCGGCTCTACATACAGTGGAATCCGGAAAATTTCATTTTTCTCCAAAGCATCTTTGGCAAATTCCTCAGGGAGAAATCCAATTCCGAGCCCATTTTTCACTATCATCAGTACCTGATCCATGGTAGCTGCCTCCAGATCCGGTTCCAGGGTCAGTCCATGTTCCAGGAAAAAGTCTCTGTACAATTCATAACTTCTTGATTTTTTATCCATACATACAAAAGAAAACTGATTTAATTCCTCCAGATGCCATGTCTTTTCTGAAAGCCCGGAAAACTGAGGTCCGCCCACAAGGATTTCCCTGAAATTTTTTAGTGGTATCTCTTTTAATGGCCTGCTGATGCCGGAGGGATTTGTGATGACAGCAAAATCTACGGACCCGCTTTTCAAAGCATGTATGGCCTTGGGTGTGGTCTGATTAGAAATCCGTATTCTTACCCCTGGGTATTCCCTGTGAAACTCCCCCAGTTTATGAAGAAGCAGCCCATGCAGTGCCGTTTCACTGGCCCCGATGGAAACCTGTCCGTTTTGCAGGGACTGCGCTGTCCGCAATTCCGCCTCTCCCGCCTGGATCTGTTCTACAGCCAAGGCTACATGTCTGAAAAGCTTTTCTCCCTCAGGGGTAAGTTTCACTCCTCTGTTGGAACGCAGTAAAAGTCTGCACCCCAATTCGTGCTCCAGATTATTCATAGACCTGGTAATATTGGGCTGATTATTCATTAATACAGAAGCAGCCTTTGTAAAACTGTGGTATTTTGCCACATAATAAAAAATTTTGTAATAATCATATGTTATGTTCATCAAATTAACCTCATCTACCCATTGGGTTCTGCAATCTCTCAGCCATTTGTTTGTCCTTCGCCGGCCATATCCTATTTTATCTGCTGTAATAAACAACACCTGATGTCTGATATATAATTATGATATAAAAGCAATACCATATATATATTTTACATCTTACTTCACAAAAGTATATGATATAAAAGAACAAAAAACAACCCAAACCTGCAGCAGTCAAGAGGAGGAATCATGAAAACAGAAGTAAAAAAAGGCAAATGTCAGAGCAGGCAAATGTCAGAGTCCATGCCCCTTGCCATATTTCTAACCCTGGCCGGTGGTTTTCAGGACGCCTATTCCTATAACTGCCGCGGCAAAGTTTTTGCCAATGCCCAGACCGGCAATATCGTTCTCCTGGGACAGAACCTGGCCCAGGGTCAATGGAAGACAGCGCTTCACTACCTGGTTCCCCTTTGCGCGTTCTTTCTAGGGGTTTATATTACAGAGCGGGTGCACCATCGTTTCAGAGAAAACGAAAAGATACACTGGAGACAGGTTATCCTGCTGATAGAAGCCTTTCTATTGGTCTTGACAGGCCTTCTGCCCCAATCTCTGAACATAAGTGCCAATGCCCTCATGTCCTTTGCCTGTGCCATGCAGGTCAACAGCTTCCGGAAATTCCATGGTCTGCCCTGTGCAACGACCATGTGTATCGGCAACATACGAAGCGCCACCGAGATGCTGTGCAGATATCATATAACAAAAGACAAAATATTAAAGCAGAAGAGTTTGCACTATTATTTTGTTATCCTGATCTTTGCCGTGGGCGCCACTGCCGGAGCCTTGATCACTGCTCACCTGGGTGATCCCTCCATCTGGATAGCTGCCCTTCTTCTTCTGGCAGGATTTATCCTCATGTTTATCAAGGAGCAGCCGGTTTCCCGTCCGTGACCGGAACCATTCCCGGCACCCAGATAACAACCTGGAAGCCTCCGTTTTCTCTGCGCGAAACCTCCATGCCTCCGCCGTGTACCTCCGCGATCTGTCTCACCAGCATCAGCCCAAGTCCATGTCTCTGATTGCCTGTCTCCCGGTCACATACCATATAATGAGGGGCCTTCTGAATCCTTTCAAGCTCTTCATCCGTAACTCCGACACCATTATCCCAAACCGTGATCCTGCAGTTTTTCCCGGCTCTCCCCACGGAGACAGACAAGGTACAGCCATCCGGATTGTGCACCTGGCTGTTTGTGATCAAATTGGATACCGCCCGTCTCAGCAGCCCCTTATCCGCCTTTACATAACAACTCTGCAGCTCCTCCCCTGCGATCCATTGGATCGGATATTTCCCCTCCAGATCTAGATTCAGGAAGTCCACTGCTGTCTGCCGGACAAGAGAAACTAAATTTACAGTGTCCAAATGAAGTGGCTGCACATTATACTCAAGCTTTGACGCCAGATTCAGATCGTTGACCAGATTTTTCATCCGCAGACTCTGCTGCCTAATGATCTGTGCCTTATTCCGTTCTCTTTCCGGCAGGTTCCTGTTCTCCTCAATCTGGCTTGCGTATCCCATAACCATAGAAAGGGGGGTCCTGATATCATGTGACACCCCGGCGATCCAGTTTGCCCGGGCAGTCTCTTTTTTTCGGAGCTGATAATCCTGATTCCGCAGTTTTTCCGCAGCTTTATTAATGGAAATTGCCAAATCCGAAAGCAAACCTTTTTCCTTTACATAAACATTCCTGTCCGACGGAAGCGACTCAATTCCCTGGATGACCGGTCTTACAGAGCGCAGAACGCCTGACGTGACGATCATATATACAAAAAATATGAAGAACAGGTTACATCCCAAGAACAAAAGTATTGTTTTAGGCATGTTTTTGATGAAGTCAAGATCAAATGTATTGGACATTAATTTCCAATAAGAATTTTTCGGAAACCCAAGCAGGATCAAATCATCACCATATCCGCTGGACGTGACAGGATAGTCATTGATATACCCTCTGACTGCCATAGCAATGCTGGCAGCAGAGTATTGCGTGGGTATCCCCTCAGGAAGATTGCTGCTGTTCCAGAGAATATAACCTGTCTCATTATCCACTAAGATAGCCCAGGCATCTGTCCTGGAAAGAACATCCTCTCCCTGTGCGGAGAGCTGATACGTTCCATCTCGGTTCTGAGTAAGAGCAGATGCCACAGTATCCGCGGAGGACCATGCCCCGTGGTTGGCAGCCTGCCTGTAAGAGACAAGAAGGAAAAGAAAGAGATTCAGAAAAAACAGCAGAACGAGAGTAAACAGCATAGTGACAATAAACCGTTTGATCAGTTTTAGAATACTCTTCATCGTCCATCCTCCATGAGCAATTTATATCCAAGTCCTTTAACCGTCAAAAGAGATTCCGGTTTGGATGGATTCTCCTCGATTTTTTCCCGTATCCTCCGGATATGGGCCATAAGGGAATTTTCATATCCAAAAGGATTGTCTCCCCACACAGCCTCACAGAGCATATCAATTGTCACGATCCTTCCCGCATTCCTGCTGAGTACCTGCAGCAGATCAAATTCCTTGGCGGTCAGGGCAATATGTTCTTTGTCCCGAATAACTTCCGCTCGGTCAAAGTCCAGGGTACAGCTCTTTAAATACACAAGGTTTGACTCGTTTTTATAGCATCGTTTTAATATCACATGAATCCGCAGGATCAATTCTCTGGGTAGAAACGGTTTTACCACATAATCATCAGCACCCAGGCCAAGTCCTGTAAATTTATCCTCATCTTCTCCCCGCGCGGTCAGAAAAAGGATAGGAAAGTCAGAAAATTTCCGTACCTTTTGAAACAGGGAAAAGCCGTCTCCATCGGGCAGCATAACATCGAAAATACCAAGCTCGGGACACCATTCACGACAGGCTGTCAGTGCCTCCGCTGCATTTTTTGCTGTCTTTATCTGCAAATAGCCCTCTTCCTGTAAAATAGAGAGAACCATATGAAGCAGCTCCGGTTCATCATCTACGAGAAGAATCCTTTTTCTTTTCAAACGGTCATCTGCCATATTCTGATACCTCCCTGCAAATATATTTTCCGTATTCTCATTATATCAGGAAAATCTTCTGCCTGTTGGAAGAAAAGCAAAATGTAAGGTAAATGTAAGGTTATCAGAATGCAGATGTAAGGTTGGGTTTCTATAATAGAGACAGAAACAAGAAAAAAACAACGATTCAGCAGCCAAGCGAAAATCCGGAAGGGAGACATGAAAATGAATATTATAGAAACATATCATCTGACAAAAGAATACGCTGATTTTACCGCTGTCACAGACCTGAACATGCACATACGCCAGGGCAGTGTCTATGGATTCCTGGGACCAAACGGAGCCGGAAAATCCACTACCATGAAAATGTTTTTGGGACTGACAAAACCCACAAAAGGCCGCTTTACCATTAACAACCACACATTTCCTGGAGACAGGATGAAAATTCTCAGGGAGGTAGGCTCTTTTATAGAGGCCCCTGCTTTTTATGGCAACCTGACAGGTGAGGAGAATCTGGAGATCATAAGAAAAATCCTAGGTCTTCCCAAATCCAGTGTGGCGGAAACCCTGGAGATGGTGGGGCTGACCCAGTACCGCAGCCGCCTTGCCAGAAAATATTCTCTTGGCATGAAGCAAAGGCTGGGGCTGGCTTCCGCCCTTATGGGAAGACCGCCCATTTTGCTCCTGGATGAGCCAACGAATGGTCTTGATCCTGTGGGAATCCATGAAATCAGGACATTGATCCGTTCTCTCCCGAAAAAGTACGACTGCACAGTTTTGGTATCTTCCCATCTGCTTCCCGAGGTGGAGCTTATGGCAGATGATATCGGAATTTTGAATCATGGCCGCCTGCTCTTTGAAGGAAATCTGAAGGAACTGAGACAGACGGCTGATTTTGAAGGATACCCATCCGATAATCTGGAAGACACTTTTCTGGCAATGGTGGAGGAAGATAACAGAAAGAGAGGTGCCGGAAGATGACATCAGCATTGGAGTGGAAAAAGATGAGGCGGACCGGCTTCTTCCCTGCCTTTTTAGCCGGTGGACTTCTGACGGCAGCAGTTCCGGTGGTTAATACTGCGCTCCGCCCGGAAAGCTTTGTGGATCAGCAGGCTCCCCCCACAGTGATCTTGACGGGAGCCAACTGGCAGATTATGTCTATGCTTTTGTCCTTTCTCCTTATTATCGGCGCGTGTATTATGTACCACACAGAATTTGCTGACAATGCCATGCAGCGCATGGATACCCTCCCAAAGCATCAGGAGAATCTGTTCTTTGGCAAATGCAGTGTGCTGCTGGTTTTGACAGCGGGGGTGCTGGTTCTGGGAGGCACAGCTTTTCTGTTCTGCGGATGGAAGTGGTTCTCAGCGGACCGAATATTTACGGCAGAGATAGGAAAGAGCATGGGATTTTCATTTGTCATGTTTCTTCCGCTGCTCATTTTTATGACAGCAGTATCCTCCCTGTGTAAAAATATGTGGATATCACTGGGAATCGGCACCATCTCTCTGTTTATGACTTCCATCCTTCAGAATGGAGGCGGAATACTTTCTTATCTGCCGTTTATGATGCCCATGAAGATATACCTGGCGCTTCAGGATACACAGGCTGTTAAATGTCTTATCATATCTTGCGTGGAAACCGTGGGCATTGGAGTGCTGGAAATCATATGTCTAAAAATAAGGAGGAATTTCACATGAGCTTTTTATCGCTGACAGGAGTAGAACTGAAAAAGATACGCCGCTCAGGTATCCTCTGGATCTTGGTGATCCCCGTATTTCTCATATGGCTGACCAGTGTGATCAACGCGGATATTAATTTTACCATGGGAAATGAGGGGATATCCCCGGAAAATAACTTTTTTATCCAGAGCTTTATGGGATATGCCTGGTTCATGTACCCTGCAAGTATTGTGATCAGTACAGTGATGCTGATACAGACGGAACGCAGGAACAGGGGAATCCTGAAAATGCTGGCTCTGCCTGTATCTGCGGCACGCCTCTGCCTGGCAAAATTTTGTGTCCTTCTTTTGCTGGCAGCAGCACAGATGCTGTTTATGACACTGGCATACTTCCCCAGTGCAGCCATTGCGTCCCATACTCAGGGTTATGATTTTATGCTGCCTGTCATTGACATACTGAGAGAGGCGGGAACAATCTATATTTCTTCTATACCCATGGCTGCGTTTTTTTGGCTGCTTGCCGTGTGTATCCGGACACCTATTTTTTCCATGGGTGTGGGTATGGCGTCTATTGTACCGTCTGTCCTTCTTATCAACACGAAAATATGGTTTGCGTACCCTATGTGCTATCCGTTTCTCATGACTGCGTCCAGAATGCATGAGCTGGCGTCAAATATGGGAACCTTTGCTTTTGAGCTGATACCGTTTATACCTGCAGCAGTGGGAATCACGGTGGTTAGTCTGTTTACCGCCTGTATTTGTTTCGGACAGGCAGAGAGGAGATAGGTTAAGATGAAAGAAAAAATAATTACCGCGGTGAGCGTGATCTTACTTTTTTTCCCGTTTACGATTTTCCCTATCCGGAAAAACCCGTGGGCGTTGGAGCAGCCTATGGCAGAAATTATTATTTTGATATATATTGCAGTGATGCTGCTGGGAGGTGTCTTTACCATTGCCGCTTACACCAGAGGGAAGGTTAAGAATAACCTTATGAAAATATGTCTTACCGTGCATGGCATTTACATGGCAGGTGGTGTGGTAATGCTGGGAATGATGGGAGTTACAAAATTTTCATGAACAGGAGACAAATGCTTTACAAAGAAAAAGATTTCGGATAAGATAGAAGAAATTTTAAGTGATCAGGAGCAGTCAAATGAAAATAGCAGTCTTATCCGATACCCATGGACTTCTTCGCCCTGAGGTGATGGAAATTGTAAATACCTGTGATGCAGTTCTTCATGGCGGAGATATCAACACCCGTAAAATTGTGGATGAACTTTCAAAAGATAAGCCTCTGTATATTGTCAGAGGAAACAATGACAAAGAATGGGCGGAAGATATACCGCCATTCCTGCGATTTGAACTGGACGGTATTACTTTCTATATGGTGCATAATAAAAAGGAGATTCCCCAGGATCTGACAGGTGTAAATGTGGTGGTATTCGGCCATTCCCATAAATATTCGGAGGAACGAAAAGACGGATGCCTTTTTCTTAACCCGGGAAGCTGCGGAAGACGCCGTTTTAACCAGGATATCACCATGGCAGTTCTGGAGACAGGGAAGGGAGGGATACAGGTAAGCCGCATAGACATTCCCCACACAGATGCAGCTATAAAAGCCCGGGAGGAAAGCGGTTTTCAAAATAACATACCGCAGAGTGAACCGCAAAAACCCTCTTGCAAAAATCCCTCCGGTGATATACAATAGCATAAGCATCCGTCTGCCACCGGGTAGACGGAAAAATGCCTGAATACATTCCGGTAGGTCATGGAAGGAATGTATTTGGGCATTTTTTATTTTATTGCATATTAGAAAATACAAGGAGATCAGCTATGCAGAAACAAATAAGCAGAGAATTTTATAAGTACATATCCCTGAATGTCCTGGGAATGCTGGGCTTGTCCTGTTATATTCTGGCGGATACATTCTTTATCTCAAAGAGACTGGGGGCAGATGGCCTGACAGCACTGAATCTGGCTATTTCCGTCTACAGTATCATAAACGGGCTGGGCCTGATGCTGGGAATCGGAGGCGCCACACGTTTTGCTATCTGCCGGGCACAGAATGAGACGCAAAAGGGAAATCAGGTATTTACCGCTTCGGCGGCAGCGGGTATCACCGTGGGACTGGTGCTGCTGCTTGTGGGGGCTGTCGGTTCAGATGCTGTGGCAAAAGTCCTGGGAGCTGAGGGCGTTATACAGGAGATGACAGGCAGTTATTTGAAGACGATCCTGGGATTTGCGCCGTTTTTTATTATGAACAATATACTGATCGCGTTTGTCCGAAACGACGGCAGCCCGCGTCTTTCCATGGCGGCTATGCTGACCGGGAGCTTTTCTAATATTGTGCTCGATTATGTATTCTTATTTCCCCTCAATATGGGAATCTTCGGAGCTGCCCTTGCCACCGGTTTTGCCCCGGTCATCAGCCTGGTACTTTTGTCTCTGCACTTTATCAGGAGGAAAAACCAATTTACCTGGAGCTTTGGATTTAATATGAGAGCATTTGCACGGCAGGTGTCAGATATCTGCAGCCTGGGAATATCCGCGTTCATCAATGAGCTGTCCTCTGCGGTTGTGCTCATTGTGTTTAACCTGCTGATACTGCGACTGGCGGGAAACACAGGTGTGGCGGCTTACGGCATTGTGGCGAATCTGGCTCTGGTGGCGGTATCTGTCTTTACCGGCATCTCGCAGGGCAGCCAGCCCCTGATCAGCCGCTTCTACGGGGAAGGCAGAAAAAGGGAATGTACCGGTGTGTTTTTAAGAGCGGTCCTGCTGGCAGCAGGCGTGGGAATCCTCTTCAGTGCTGCCGCATTTGGGTTTACCGGAAATCTGGTGGGGATCTTTAACAGCGAGGGGAATCAGGAACTTGCGAAGATCGCCTTTTGGGGATTAAGGCTGTATTTTCTGGGCTTTTGTCCGGCAGGGATCAACATTGTGGCAGCAGCTTTTATGGGAGCCGTGGAGAGAGGAAGGGAATCTTTTTCTATTGCCTTTGCAAGAGGTGTTGCTGCCATCTTGTTTTTCGCTTTTGTACTGTCTTTTATCTGGAAGATGGACGGGATCTGGCTGGCTTTTCCGGCGGCTGAGGTTTCAACCCTGCTTCTGACGGCAGGTCTTTGGAGAAATTATAAAAGAGGGACTCTACCGGAGGTTGAATAGTGAGAAGAAATTCAAATATTCCGTTATTGCCCGATAGAAGGCGCAGAGGTATGATTAAAGCATAAAAAGAAAATCCGCAGAGCAGATGAGGAGGAAGTATCATGCTTGACAGTGTGAAAATAGGAGGTTTTATTTCCAGAAAAAGAAGAGAGCTAGGAATGACGCAGCAGCACCTTGCCGACAGGCTGAATATTTCTTTTCAGGCTGTTTCCAAATGGGAGAACGGCAGCACATTTCCAAATGTGGAGTTGCTCCCTGAGCTCTCAAAAGCCATGGAGGTGACCGTGGACGAACTGCTTTCGGGCTGTGAGAAGGACGGGGAGGAGTTGTCCTACAGTAAGGCGGGAGTGGACATTGCCTACACGGATACGATCAAAAAGGAAATGGCAAAGCACCTGGAGACAAGGGATAAAAGGGTTTTGAACGGACTTGGTCCATTTGCGTCTCTCTATGATATTTCTTTTCCGGAGATAAAGAATCCTGTGCTGGTATTGAAATCAGAGGAACCGGGGTCCAAGCAGAAGCTTGCCATGGAGTATGGTTATACGGATTCCATCTGTCATGATATGATAAACCACCTGGTCAATGACATTGCCGTTATGGGGGCAAAGCCACTTGCCGTGCTGGACACGATCGTATGTGGAAATGCCGAAAAGGATACGATCAGCGCACTGGTCAAAGGCGTGTCAGATGCCTGCCGGGAGAATGAATGCTCCCTGGTGGGAGGGGAGACAAGCGTGCAGCCGGCAGTGGTGGAAAAGGGGCTGTATGTGCTTACCTCCAGTATTGCCGGGATCGTGGAGAGAGACAGGATCATTGACGGCTCTGCCATAGAGGAGGGGGATATAGTGCTGGCGCTTGCGTCTAACGGGCTGCATACCAACGGATATTCCTTGGTCCGTATGCTCATGGACCGGATGCCGGAAATTAAGCTGGAAAAGGTGGATGGCATGACATTCACTGAGCAGATCATGAAACCCCATACGCCTTATTATAAAGCCCTGAAGGGGATAATGGAAAAAAACTGTGTTCACGGCATGGCACACATTACAGGCGGCGGCATAGAAGGGAATCTGTGCCGGGTGATCCCGGACGGATTAAGTGCTGTGATAGAGCTGGATAAGATAAGGACACTGCCTGTCTTCCGGTTTATCAGGCAGTGCGGCAATATAAGCGATAAGGAAATGCTCTCCACATTCAACTGTGGTGTGGGATTTATCCTGGTTGTGCATCGGGAGGCGGCAGCACAGACAGCCGCTTATCTGAGCCGATACTATGACTGCTATGAGATTGGGTGTATCCGGGCAAATGAACAGAAGATCGTAATGGAGAATAAGTTAAACTGGCAGTGACAATACAAGACGGACGGTATCTTCCGAAGGGGTAGGAAGGCCGTCCGTCTTTTCAAATTGTAAGAGTATGTCTTTTTAAATCAAAATGCCATGACTTTTCTTCTTCAGCCAGGCAATGGTATCTGCAATGGTCTGAAATAAATCCCTTGGCTTGAAACCCAGCTCAGCAGTGGCCTTTGTGTGGTCAAAACGGTCATTGCTCTGCAGAGTATACAGGGAATAGCGGGTGTACAGGGGGCGGCGCTTTTTCATCCGGCAGATGCCGCCGATGAGAGGTGCCGCCATTTTTGCCATCCACATGGGAAGAACCGGCAGGCGTCTGCCGCCGCTCTGCATCTTAACCATTTTTAGAACGTCTTTTATCTCATAGTGACGGTTTGAGAGAATATAACATTCTCCTTTTCTTCCGCGCTCCAAGGCAGCCAGACAGCCGGACGCCACATCCCGGACATCCACAAAATCATATCCGCCGTTCACACAGGCCGGTAGACGGCCTTCTATATAATCCGTTACCATCTGCACCAGGTGATTGCCTGAGGTATCAAAAGGCCCCAGGATTCCTGAGGGATGGACAACTACAGCATCAAGGCCCTCATCTACAGCGTCCAGCACAGCCCTGGTAGCCTCCGCCTTTGTCTTGGCATAGGCGCCAACCACCAGATCGGGAGAAAATTCTGTTGTCTCATGCAGGACTTTCAGTTTATTCTGTTCCGGGATGGCGTGTACAGAGCTTACATAGAGGAGTCTTTTTACTTTGTATTGCAGGCACAGGGAGATTATGTTTTTTGTTCCGTTTACATTGACATCGTATAGGTCAGGGGTGACATGTTCTGCAATGGATATCATGCCTGCGGTGTGTATGACAGCTAATTCCCTGTGTCCGGCATTTTCAAAAAAGGGCTTTAAGCTTTCTGGATTCCGTATATCTCCGTGGAAATACCGGACACCAGGGATATCCGGTGCGGCCTTTCCGGGGAGAAGCAGTCCTCTCACAGGAAGGTTCTGTTTTTTCAACAGGCGGACAATGGTACTGCCAAGGTGACCGTCTGCTCCTGTAACAAGATATAGTGTTTTCATCAGGAACATCTCCTTTATCCAGTTGAATCTCTTTCTATTATTTATTATAATGGCAGTATAACAGGAAAACAATCGGCAGATTTGAGCCATTTGGATGGTTTTTGAACAGATTAGGGCAAAAGTGTCGGGCATTTAAGAAAGGGGGCCGTCCTATGGGAAAATCAGGCGACCAGAGAACCAGGATGACAAAGCAGCTGATCAGGAAAGCGTTTATGGAACTGCTTCGCGAAAAGCCTATACAAAGTATTTCCATCAGGGAGCTGTGCGGCCTTGCTGGTATCAACAGGGGAACTTTTTATACACATTATAAAGATATTTATGACCTGCTTGAGCAGATAGAGGAGGAGATGACCAGAGAAATTGAAAAAGCCCTGGAACCGCTTCTGTCTGTGGAGAATAGGGAACTGACTCCACTGAAGATCACCACCCACATTTTCCGGTGTCTGAAGGAAAATGCGGATCTGTGTACAGTCACTCTGGGGGATTACGGGGATAAAACCTTTGCTGTGCGGCTGCTGAGTCTTGGCCGTGAAAAATGCGTGGAAGCCTACTCCCGGTTCTTTGCCATGGCGTCCCCAAAGGAGATAGAGTATTTCTATGCCTTTGCCAGTGCGGGATGTATCGGGCTTTTGGAGGAATGGCTCAGAGAGGGCATGGTGACGGGCGCGGAAGAGATTGCGGCCATGGCTGAGGATATGATGATGTATGGGGTCGGGTGTTTGAAAAAATAGAGGAATAGATTACAGAGACTGCAGAGGGGGCAGTCTCTTTTTTGTACGTATTACAATACAATTTTACAACTGTCTTGTCAGATGTAAAGGAAAGTTGTATAATGTTAAAAATCTGTAAAATCGAGGAGGAGAAACCGTGGATTCCATTTACCGGGAAATCGAGGAACTGAAGAAAGAAAAGGACGCAGTGATCCTTGCCCACTATTATGTGCCGGGCGAGGTGCAGGCATGTGCGGATTATATTGGAGATTCTTTTTATCTGAGTAAGATCGCCACAAAGCTGGAAGCCAGTACCCTGGTCTTTGCGGGGGTGACTTTCATGGGAGAGAGTGCAAAAATTCTGAACCCTGGAAAAACCGTGCTCATGCCGGATACCACAGCGGACTGTCCCATGGCTCATATGGCTGCCGCTGAGAAAATTGAGAAAATGAGAGAAGAATATGAAGACCTGGCAGTTGTCTGTTATATCAATTCCAGTGCCGCGCTGAAGACCTGCGCAGATGTATGTGTGACTTCCTCAAATGCGGTGGAGATCGTAAAAAAACTTCCAAATAAAAATATATTTTTTATTCCGGATGAAAACCTGGGCAGTTATGTAGCACAACAGGTTCCGGAGAAAAATGTGATCCTCAATGACGGTTACTGCTATGTACATAAAGAAGTAAAGAAAGAACAGGCAGAAGAAATTAAGCGTCTCCACCCAGGTGTGGAATTCTTAGTGCACCCGGAGTGTACAAAAGAAGTGCTGGAGCTTGCCGATTATATTGGGAGTACATCGGGGATCATTGACTATGCCACGAACAGCGACAAGAAGGAATTCATCATCGGAACAGAAAACGGTGTGTTGTATGAACTGCAGCAAAAGAATCCGGACAAGAAGTTTTATACGCTTCCCGGCGGACAGACCTGTGCATCTATGAAGAAAGTAACACTGGAAAAGGTGCGCGACTGTCTGAAATACAATAAAGGAGAGGTAAGCGTGGATGACAGCCTCCGCGAAAAGGCCAATGTGCCATTGAACCGGATGCTCGAGACCGCAAAGTAGTGGAACCCGCACTGCCCTTTGCATAGAGGCGGACTGCGGATGGAAAGAAGGTTTAGGAGAAAATGAAAAGAGAAAAGACAGATATCGTGATCGTGGGAACAGGAGTTGCTGGGCTTTTTGCAGCTCTTCACCTGCCGAGAGAGAAACAGGTTCTGATGCTGACAAAGGATGATCCGGAGAACAGTGATTCTTATCTGGCACAGGGCGGCATCTGCGTGCTGCACGATGAAGAGGATTATGATTTGTTTATGGAGGACACCCTGAAGGCCGGTCATTATGAAAACAGGAGAGAATCTGTGGATGTGATGATCCGTTCCTCCAGAGAGGTGATAGATGAACTGATCGCCTGTGGTGTGGACTTTAACCACAGAAACGGGGAACTTGCCTATACCAGAGAGGGTGCCCATTCCAGGCCTAGAATCCTGTTTCACAAAGATATCACGGGGAAAGAGATCACAAGCAGGCTGCTGGAAGCGGTCCAAAAACTTCCCAATGTAAAAATTTTGACACGGACAACAATGATTGATATACTGGAGGAGAATAACCGGTGTTACGGTATCGTGGCACGCCGGGAGGACGGCAGTACCTTTGGGATCACAGCCCAGGATACAATATGGGCATGCGGCGGGATTGGCGGGCTTTATGAACATTCCACAAATTTTCCTCATCTGACGGGAGACGCCCTTGCCATTGCCCTGAAACACGGCATTGAGCTGGAGCATCCCGATTACGTGCAGATTCACCCTACAACCTTATATTCCAAGAAACCGGGCCGCAGGTTCCTCATATCAGAATCCGTGCGCGGGGAAGGCGCCAAATTATACAATGCCAATATGGAGCGTTTTGCCAATGAGGTCCTTCCGCGGGACATCCTTGCAGATGCCATACACAGGCAGATGGAGATAGATCACAAACCTTATGTATGGCTGGATATGCGCCCTCTTGGGGAGGAAGAGATCATGTCTCATTTCCCCAATATTTTCGAGCGCTGTCTTGAAGAAGGGTTTGATGTGAGAAAAGAATGTATACCTGTTGTACCTGCCCAGCACTATTTTATGGGCGGGGTAAAAGTGGATCTGGACAGCAGGACCACTATGGAAAATCTCTATGCTGCAGGAGAGACAAGCTGCAACGGAGTACACGGAGCCAACCGACTGGCAAGCAATTCCCTTTTGGAGAGCCTGGTGTTCGCAAAACGGGCGGCCATGCGGATCTCAGCATGTGAAGCGCAGGAGAATGGGAAAATGTGCCGGGAAAAAGCAGCTATGCTTCTGGCAAAGGCAGAGAGGGAAGGTTTTCCGAGACAGGAAGAGCTTCAAAGAATGTATGGAGAGAGCGTTTTAAAAGAAATCGAAAGGGTGAAAAAAGCAGTATGAATCAGATCACAATGAAATTAAATGCAGACCATTTGATCATGCAGGCTCTGCAGGAAGATATAACAAGCGAGGATATCACCACCAATGCGGTGATGCGGGAGGAATGCCCCGGTGAAGTACAGCTCATCTGCAAGCAGGACGGCGTGATCGCAGGTCTTGAAGTTTTTAAAAGAGTGTTTGAACTTTTGGATGAAAAGACAGAGGTGGAATTTTACGTCAAAGACGGAGACCGGGTGGCGAATGGCCAGCTTATGGCAACCCTGCACGGAGATATCCGTGTGCTGCTCTCAGGAGAGCGGGTTGCACTGAACTATCTGCAGAGAATGAGCGGAATTGCCAGCTATACGAGACAGATCGCGGATTTGCTTGAAGGTAGTAAGACTAAGCTTCTGGATACCAGGAAGACGACACCGAATATGCGTGTTTTTGAGAAATATGCGGTAAAGGTAGGCGGCGGATATAATCACAGATATAATTTGTCCGATGGGATCTTATTAAAAGACAATCATATCGGAGCGGCAGGCAGTGTGAGGAAGGCTGTGGAAATGGCTAAGGAATACGCGCCCTTTGTGCGCAAGATAGAAGTGGAAGTGGAGAATCTTGATATGGTGAGAGAGGCTGTGGAAGCAGGGGCTGATATCATCATGCTGGATAATATGACTCCGGATATGATGAAGGAAGCCATCCGCATCATTGACGGAAGAGCCGAGACAGAGTGTTCCGGCAATGTGACCAGGGAGAACGTGGAAAGGCTTGTGTCTATAGGTGTGGATTATATATCCAGCGGGGCCTTAACTCATTCTGCACCGATCCTGGACATTTCCCTTAAAAATCTGCATCCCGTATGCCGCTAAGCTGCAGGAATAGTGGAAGGCTGAACTGTTACGAGCAGTGATACTGCATGGGTTATGAGCACCGCAAAAGGACAGCGAGAAAGGAATTAGTGAGGAATGAACGGCGAAAAACGCAGACAGGAAATTTTAGAATATATCAGGCGCAGCCCGGAACCTGTTTCCGGCACGAAGCTGGCACAGCGGTTCCAGGTCAGCCGCCAGGTGATAGTGCAGGATATTGCACTTTTGCGGGCGCAGAACCAGGATATTCTTTCCACCCATCGGGGCTATGTATTTCATGCGCCGGTGTTTGCGAGCCGTGTGTTCTATGTATGTCATAAGGACAGTGAGATACTGGAGGAACTGAATCTGATCGTGGACTGCGGAGGCAAGGTGGAGGATGTGTTCATACGCCATGAAGTTTATGGGCAGTTAAGGGCAGATTTATCTGTTGATTCCAGGAAGAAAGCCGCTGAGTTTGTAAAAGGCATTCAGGGTGGCAAATCAAGCCCTTTGAAGAACATTACGTCCGGCTATCATTATCATACAGTCCTTGCGGACAGCGAGCAGACACTGGATGAGATAGCAAAAGAGCTTTTTACACGTGGTTTTCTGGCTGAGGCGGGAACCAAGATATCGTAACCGGGAATAGCAGGAAAAGAGGCAGAGTGATATGCGGGAACAGTTGACAGAGAGTGATGTAAAGAAGATCCAGGAGGAAATCGAGTACCGGAAGCTGGTGGTCAGAAAGGAAGCCATAGAGGCTGTCAAGGAGGCCAGGGCACAGGGTGACCTGAGTGAGAATTTTGAATATTATGCGGCGAAAAAGGACAAGAACAAAAATGAAAGCCGCATCCGGTATCTGGAGAGAATGCTGAAGACCGCCGCAATTGTGAAGGATGATTCCGGAAGTGATGAGGTGGGGATCAATAATGTGGTGGAAATTTACTACGAGGATGAGGATGAGACCGAGACCTACAAACTGGTAACTTCTATCAGGGGTAACTCTATTGACAATAAGATCAGTATAGAATCTCCCCTGGGAAAAGCCGTCCGGGGACACCGGGAAGGCGATCGGGTCATGGTGAGGGTAAATGACACAGTGAGCTATCCTGTCGTGATCAAATCCATTGTAAAATCAACAGAAGATGAGGATGACCAGATCAGAAGTTTCTAAGGTCAGTTCCGATTTTTTCCAAAAGTCTGTATGATAAAAGGCAGAACTTGCGGACAGTCAGGCTATTCTGCCGGCTGCTTCCACGGTTCTGCCTTTTTTGGACACTGTGCCTTATAGGACATATAATTTCATCTTCAGGATTTTAGTCCTTTTTCTGGAACAAGAAATGCATTATAATGTAAACTATACAGAGAAGCGGCCTATATGTATCTGAAAAGGCTGACAACGGCGAAAGTGAGGAAAGATAAAGTATGCATCAGGCAGAAGAAAAGTTATTCAGGTGTTTGGAGAGTGTGAAAAAGAGGACTGATTTTAAACCGGAGACAGCCCTTGTTCTGGGTTCCGGTCTGGGCGATTACGCAGATGGTATTCAGATCGTGGATACCGTGGATTATAAGGACATTGAGGGATTTCCCACTTCTACTGTGGAGGGACATAAGGGAAGATTTGTCTTTGGTTATGTGGGCAAGGTGCCTGTAGTGATCATGCAGGGGCGGGTTCATTATTATGAAGGATATCCTATGACAGATGTGGTGCTTCCAATAAGGCTTATGGGACTTTTGGGGGCGAAAAAGCTCATACTCACCAATGCGGCAGGGGGAGTGAATTTTGATTTTGATCCGGGAGATTTTATGTTGATCCGGGATCATATTACCACAGCGGTTCCGAGTCCTTTGATTGGTCCCAACATGGATAAACTGGGGCCGAGATTCCCAGATATGAGTGAGGTCTATAGTGTCAGGATGCGGAATGTGGTGAAGGATGCCGCTAAGAAGCTGGGAATTTCTCTGAAAGAGGGAGTTTATATGCAGTTTAGCGGGCCGAATTACGAGACGCCTGCTGAAATCCGGATGTGCAGAGTGTGGGGCGCTGATGCGGCAGGGATGAGTACAGCGTGTGAGGCTATGGCCGCACGCCACATGGGACTGGAAGTCTGTGGGATTTCCTGTATTACCAATCAGGCTGCGGGGATGGGCAAGAAGCTGGACCATAAGGAAGTGCAGGAGACGGCTGACAAAGTTTCCCGTGAGTTTTCGGAGCTTGTGACAGAGGTTATTGCCGGGGTTTGATCTTAGTGAATGGCGGCGGACGGCGGCAATGCGGCAGGACAGTTGAAGTTCCTGCCTGCTTTGCCGGGCACCCGCCGGGCTGTCAGGGAAGGATTTTGGGGAGAGTCAGAGTGGTTTGTGTGCCTTTTGGGGTGCTGGTTATTTGGATTCCGTAGGCGGGGCCATAGTGGAGGCGGATGCGTTGGCAGCAGTTTTGAAGCCCGTAGCCGGCTGTGGGGACCAGAGTCTGGGAGGCCAATAGGTGATTCAGTTCTGTCAGGCGGTCCGGAGGGATTCCGGGGCCGTTGTCTTTTAATGTTATCTTGAGCAATTCTGTATATTCCACGGTTATTGTAATGGAGAGAGGCACAGGTGATGAAATGAAATCTCCGTGTATGATGGAGTTTTCTACTATGGGCTGCAGTGTGAACTTGGGAATTCCGAAGGCGGAAACCCGGTCGCTGCAGCTTATTTGCCATGTGATCTTTCCGTCGTAGCCTGCCTGCTCAATCTGTAGATAGGCTTCTATCATACGAAGCTCCTGATCTATGGTGATAATGTCTTTTCCTTTGCTCAGGGAGATGCGGTAAAATTGTGACAGGGATTGGATGAGACGGCAGGCGGTCTCTTTTTTATCCATGAGCATACATATGCGTATGGTATCCAGGGAGTTATATAGAAAGTGAGGGTTTATCTGCTCCTGGAGTATGGTGAACTTTGATTTTTCAATTTCCAGCTCGTGCTGCCTTATAGCGGTATTGAGCTGGGTATTTTTTTTGAATAGATTACTAAAGGTTGTAATGATGGAATCAATTTCATCACCGGTGGTGCTGTCTTTAACAAGGGTGTCCAGGATTGCTCCTGCAGCGCTGGAGGATGCCAGATCTTCGTCAGGAATATTGTTGATGGTGTTTGAAAAGTATTTTATGCGTTTGGAAAGGGTGATGGGAAATATGATCACCGCAATGATGCATAAAAGTACAGTCAGTGAAAACACCAGCAGATATCCTGTAAGGAGAGCCTGATTCACTATTTTGGAACTGCCTTTTGAGGATTCAAACAGATAATACCAGTCTGTATAGCTGCTCTTCTTTAATATCCGGAAACGGGAATTTTCAGAAGAGAAGACTTTATTTGTCTCATAGGAATCAGGAGGATCAGGGAGCAGCAGATCCTGTGTGCTGCTGTATAGCAGACCGGATTTGGAATCCAGAAGGCTGAGGGCTGTGGTATCTGTGGTGGGGGAGAGGATACTTTTCATGGTGTTGGGCAAATCGATGTCTATGAAGTAAACTGCAATAACGGTTCCGCTGATATTCTTGATGGCCTTATAGAAACTGGCTGTACTGCCGGTGGATGTGCCGGCAGAGGAGAATGCCTTCAGTCGGTTGACGCCGGAGGATTCGGATGCAATCTGTCTAAGGACAGGGGAGTCCAGGTCAGTGAGAGGGAAAAAATGGAAGCTGTCGCCATTCGTAAAGGGAAAATAATCGGAGTATATTCTTATCTTTTTTACATTATAAACGTACTCCAAACTAGTGACATTGGCACGCAGGGATTCAAAACGTGACAGTGCCAGGGAGGAGATATCTTTTGAGGCATTGTCAGGAGTTAGGGAGGAGGAGAACAGAGAGGAGAGTGCATTCTGCATATCAATGATCTGGCCAAGACGCGCCTCTATCTGCTGTGCCTCCAGGCTGGCATCTGAGAGAAGCTGATTTATAGTTTCTTTTCTAAGATAGCTGTTGATGATAAACATCGCTATGGTGATAGAGAGGAGCAGGGGGATCATGGATGTCAAAATAAAAGCAGCCGTGAGCTTGGAACGAAAGGTAGAAAAATGTTTATTGATCAACTCTTTGAATTTATTCATAATGTCCTCCGGTTATTTCTGTATTGGAAATATTATAGCAAAAATTATGGGGAATAAAAACGATTTATGGAAAAAGGGATATGATATATTAAAAAATAGATAATAAATTGTATGATTTTCATAAATATATGTGATATCTTAATATTAGCTGAACAAGCGGTACTATTTACAGATTCTTTTGCGCAGGAGATTCTAAAAGCAGAAAAAGGAGTATGGTATGAAGAAAAGAAATTGGAGAAAAAAGATGACAGCAGGGACTGCTGTACTTATGACGGGGACTATGCTTTTATCCGGATGTACTTCCGCAGAAGAAGATGCCGGTGCAGGCGGACAGGAGTCAAAGCAGGAGGAGACGACCCAGGATACAGAGATAACTGTCTACACTTCAGCGATCAATGATGATGCGTATGGCCAGGAATTTAAGAAAATGGTGGAGGAGAATCTGGATTTTAAAGTCAACTTTGAGGCAGAACCTCTGCTGTACGCAGATACGGTAAATAAAGCTACTACAATGCTGGCGTCCGGTGATGACTCTGTGGATGTGTATTATATTGATGAAATTATGCAGTTATCATTTATGAGTGCTGATTTTTTGGAACCAATAGATGATGTGATAACTGAAGAGGATCTAAACGAGTTCATGGATGGGTATGCTGACAAGTTCTTAAAGAAAGATGGTCATGTGTACGGCGTACCTGCTGACTTCGGAGGTATTCTTTTCTTTGTGAATAAGAAGATGTTTGATGAGGCCAAAATTGCCGTGCCAACCAATCAGGAAGAATTTATTGAAGCCGCAAAGGCCCTGACAAAGGATGGTAAGTATGGATTGCTGGAGGCGTGGGATAAGGCTTCACACCTCCAGGATAATCTGAACCGCTGGTGTCTCATGTTTGGAGGGAATTTCTATGACTGGACACTGGATGGGACAAAGGAAGCCATTAAATTTATGTATGATCTGGTGCACACCTATGGTGTTACCAGCATTGATAATCTGAGTGTGGACTATGAAACGGGAAACCAGAAGTTTACGGACGGAAACGCAGCCATGTATTTTCAGTGGGCGTCTGCCTCATCCTCCTTTGCGGAAGCAGGAAAATATGGAGATGAAATTATCTGTGCGCCAATGCCTGCATTTACCACCAACAAGACACCAATGAGTTCATGGATGTGGGTGGTAAATAAAAATTCTTCCAAGAAAGAGGCTGCCAAAGAATACGTGAAATTTATGGCATCACCAGAGGCACAGGCTGCTTATATGAAGGCAACCGGAAAATTCTCTCCTACAGCCAATTTAAGTGTATGGGATGATGCGGAATTGACAAAAGGGCTTCTGACTGTGGAAGAACATAAGTCATATGTACAGGACAACGCTTTTGAGGCCAGGACTTTAAGTGAAAGACACAGTGAGTATATGGATACAGTGACGGGAACTCTTCAGGAGTATCTCATGGATGAGATCAGCTATGAGGAATGCCTGGAAAAGGGACAACAGCAGATTGACGAACTTCTGGGCAAAAATTAAGCCAGACGGGAGGCTGCAGTATCTGCGGCCTCCATTAAAAAATACTTGGAAGAGGGGAATGCAATGTTGAAGAAACTGACGCTGACGAAGCGGAAAATTATATTTGCATGGATCTGTATTCTTCCGGTTCTGTTGATCCGGGCATGGACCACCATATATCCTGTTCTGACTATGTTTTATTATAGTCTGCTGGATTATGATTTGATAAGGAGAACGAAAAAGTTTGCAGGCCTGCTGAATTTTAAAAAACTTACCACGAATAAACAGTTTTTGGAGTCCCTGTCTTTCACCGCGGTTTTTACAGTGGTATCTATGATCGCGATCGTTGTATTGGGAATTGGCCTTGCTCTTTTACTGAAACAGAACTTTGGGGGAAGAAAGCTGATAAGGACCATAGCGTTGATCCCATGGGGGCTTTCCATGATCGTTGTGTCCATAGCAGCACTTTGGGCTTTTGATAATACTTATGGGATTGTAAATGATTTAATAAGAAGGATTGGGTTTGCGGGATACCATTTTAACTGGTTGTCTGATAAAGCAGAGGCACAGGTTTCGGTTATTCTGGTAAATATATGGAAGAATGTATCTTTCTTCGGGATTATTATGCTGGCGGCTTTTCAGGGGATTCCTGGGGAATTGTTTGAGTCAGCTAAGATTGACGGGGCAAATGACTGGAAGATTTTAATTCACGTATCACTGCCATATGTAATGAGAACATTTATTATCATGATAATATTCATCGGTGTTTCACAGATCAACAGCTTTGAGATCGTTTATGCTATGACAAAAGGAGGACCTGGGACCTCCACTTCCCTTTTGGCATACAGGCTTTATATGGAAGCTACAAAGAATATGAACTATGGAATGGCATCAGCCATCACAGTGGTCATGTTTTTGGCCACAGCAGTTTATGGTGTTATTGGACTGTCGTTTTACAGAAAAGTGGACTATTAAGGGGGGATGGGTATGAAAATGTCCAGAAAAAAGAAAGCCTTGTTATGGATTTTGACATTTGCAGTGGGATTTATTATCATGTGGCCGGTCTACTGGATCATAAAATCCTCTTTTACTCAACAGGTGGATTTATTTAAGTCACCTATAGAATACAGGCCGATCCATCTCACACTTGACAATTACAGGCAGCTGTTCCAGGCGGCCGGACTGACAGAATATTTGAAAGGAACTGTTATCATTACAGCGGTCTCCCTGATCTTATCTGTTTTCCTCTGCGCTTTAGCCGGTTATGGTTTCGCCAGGTGCCAGACAAAGGGGTTGAATGCAGCATTTGCCTTTATCATGTTCTCCACAATGATACCGGGTACAGTGACGGTCATTCCCCTTATGACCTTGTGGCGCCATTTGGGACTCAGCGATACCTTTGCGGGATTGGTGATTTTATATTTTTCCATCTTGATCCCGTTTTCAACCATCATGTATTCCGGTTTTATCAGCCAGATCCCCTCCTCACTGGAGGAGGCTGCCAGAATTGACGGGGCAACTATGGCGGGGGCATTTGTACGGATCATCCTTCCTCTGCTGAAACCGATCATGGCAACCTTATGTATCATCAATTTTATTACCTGTCTGAATGAATTTTTTACACCCCTTATGTTTACCACTAAAAATGTGAAGGTGATGAGTCTTTTGATGTCCTCCATTCCTAAGATGAACCAATACCAGATGCCATGGGGGGCGATCAGTGCGGCCGGATGTATGATGCTGCTTCCTGCAATTTTGTTTATTGTCTGCTTTGAGAAGAATATTATGGGCGGTCTGATGATGGGGAGTATAAAGCAGTAAAGGATGATGAGTCATGATAAATGTAATGGTGATCGAAGACCGTATTTTAACATTGAATGCGCTGAAAACACAGGTACGGTGGGAGGAATACGGGCTGAATCCCGTGGGATTCTTCTCAGGCTGTCAGGAAGCAATGAAAAATTTGGATGGATTAAATCCAGACGTGATAATATCAGATATTGTTATGCCCGGAATGGATGGGCTTAGTTTTTGCGAGTATATTAACGGGCTGGGCCGCAATATTAAAATTATCATCATTAGTGCCTACAGTAAATTTGAATATGCCAAAAAAGGGATACAGTTGGGAGTATACGACTTTTTGGAGAAGCCTGTGGATTATGAATTCCTTAGTCAGCGTATTTTGCAGGCCGGCAAAGAAAAGCACCATGAGGAGCAGGTACAGCATGTATATGAGAACAATCACGGCATTTACCGGGAAACCTTTTTTCAAAAGCTGTTAAAAGACAGCAAAGAGAGCTGCAAACTGGACAGAGTGGAACTGGAAGAAATTCTGGAGTCAGATTTGCGCAAAATGCAGTTTAACTGCATTATGGTGGCTGTGGAGACAGGAAAGAACGATGTCACAGGAGAAGAAATCTGTTCAGAAATCTGTGGGAATCTGTCTCAATATTATCAGACACAGGAATTCTGGGGACCGTTTTTTATGGAAACGGATGTATACTGCATTGTGTTTGGAGAAAAAGAAAATTTCTTTATGAGTACATTGATACATCTGTTGAAAAAATATATACGTGATCTGGCAGAGAAAAGGCCGGGAGTGTATATCAATATGGGGATCGGATACTGGGTGGATGATATCAGAAAGCTGCAGTACGCTGCAGATACTGCTGTGCAAGCCCTGGAATACCGCTTTGTTCTGGGGAGAAACCAGGTGTTTCACATCCATGATTATGCGGATAAAGACTTATCTGATTACACACGTTTTGATTACTTTGAAAAAAAGCTTGCGGACTGTCTCACAAGCGGTGATTTCGGCGGTATTGACAAAGTCTGCGCAGAGATACGGAATTATATGGAGAACCATGGTATCAAGAGGTCATATCTGCTTTTCTTTGTCACTACCTTTTTGAGCACACAGGTGTGCGGAATGCTCCCCGATGAGAGAGTAAAGGATTTAATAAGTCTGCAGAAACTCAATGCCATGGTCTATGCCTCAGATATATTGGAGTATTTTGAGAAAATTTTGATCACCTTATGCCGGGAGATAAGGAATTATACGGCAAAAGATACCACGCAGACGGTTTCAAAGATCAAACGGTATATTGAAGAGAATTACAGAGAGGAGGACTTGAGTCTGGGTCAGATCGCAAAGGTTTTTCATATGAGTCCTAATTATATCTGCCGTATTTTTAAGGAACAGGCAGGGAGCACATTGGTTAATTATATAAGCAGTCTCAGGATTCTTCAGGCAAAAAAGCTTTTGGTGGAGACTGATAAAAAAATAGGGGAAATCAGCAGTGAACTGGGGTATTCCAGTCAGTATTATTTTAGTATGGGATTTAAAAAGGCAACCGGATATTCTCCAAAGGAATACCGGAAAATACAGGAATAAAGGAGAATGATCATGAGTGGTAAAAAAATAAAGGTGGGAATCGTAGGCCTTGTATTTGGCGGGGCTTTTCCGACTATCTACAGAGACCATCCGGATGTGGAAGAGGTGGTCATTTGCGATAAAAATGAGGAACTGCTGAACAGCTTTTCCAGAAAGTTTGGATTTACCAGATGCTGCAGGGATTATCAGGAGCTGCTGGACAGTGATGTGGATGCGGTACATATACTCACCAACATTCATACCCACGCAGATCTGGCCGTTCAGGCATTGAATGCGGGAAAGCACTGTGCAGTAACGGTACCCATGGCAACAACATTGGATGAGATCAGGGCGGTCATTGAGGCAAAAAAGAAGAGCGGAAAGAACTATATGATGATGGAGACCAGTGTTTATACATATCAGTGTCTGTATGTTAAGTCTCTGATCGATCAGGGGAAGCTGGGGAAAATCCAATATCTGAGAGGGACTCATTTTCAGGATATGGAGGGCTGGCCTGATTACTGGAAGGGTCTTCCGCCACTGCATTATGCAACCCACGCCATATCCCCGCTTCTGTTTTTGAGCGGACAGCGGGCTTCCAGGGTACATTGTTTTGGAAGCGGGACAATGCGGGAGGAATTGGTTCGGAATTATGGAAATCCATATCCTGTGGAGACGGCAGTCTTCCGGTTGGAGGATGGGAGGACCTCTGCGGATGTTACCCGTTCCCTTTTTGAGACTGCCCATGAGTATGTGGAGGGATTCAGCGTCTTTGGAGATAAAATGTCTTTTGAGTGGAATTTTGAAAACGACGCTCCCTATGTATATACCTTTGAGGAGGGTATGACAGAGACAAATATTGGAAACAGAGGCAGAGTTATCAGCAGGCAGGAGGTACATTGTCCAAACAGAGAGGAGATTCTGCCCGAGGCGATTCGGAAGTACACAACAGAATTCGCCATATTGGATCCCGATAATCCTGACATGTATATGAAGCAGGGCGGCGGACATCACGGGTCCCATCCACACCTGGTAAATGAATTTGTCAGCAGCATAATAGAGGAGAGGGAGCCGATGATCGATGTGTATACGGCGGCTGACTGGACTGCCGCGGGAATCTGCGGACATGAGTCAGCAATGAAAAACGGAGAGGAGGTTGTGATTCCGGAGTTTAGATAAGAGGAGTGATATGGTATACAGCAGCACAGAGCGTGTGAGGAGGCACAGCAGCCAGGACAGTTTTTAAAATATGACATACATTGTCATGTTTTATATGCTATACTGTCTATTGTCAAAGCATAATGTATCATTTACAGGGGATCCGAGAAAGGGAAGCAATATGGATATCATTACAATAACCAAGGAAAATCTGGAGAAAGAGCATATCTGCTGTGCCATATCCAACAATAAGGATTGTCAGGTGTCCGCTAAGAAGGCATGGATTTCCCAGCAGTTAGACGCTGGGCTGATGTTTAAAAAATGCGATGTGAGGGGGAAATGCTTTATAGAATATATTCCGGCCCATGAGGCGTGGGTTCCCATTTCGGCAGAGGATTATATGCACATCAACTGCCTGTGGGTTTCCGGGAAATTCAAAGGGCAGGGATATTCAAATCTCCTTTTGGAGGAGTGTATCAAGGACAGTAAGGCTAAGGGGAAAAAGGGTCTGACAGTTCTTTCATCTGCTAAAAAAAGGCCTTATCTCTCAGACCCGGGCTTTTTCAGACACAAAGGTTTTCTTAAGGCAGATTCGGCAATGCCTTTTTACGAGCTGTTATATCTGCCCTTTGAAGAAGGGACTGAAAAACCACAATTCAGGGAACAGGCCAAAGCACCGCAGCTAGAGCAGCAGGGATTTGTCCTCTATTATAGTCATCAGTGTCCGTTTACAGCAAAATACGTTCCTCTCATAGAAAAAATGGCCCGGGACAGAGGAGTACCTTTTAAAACCATACGTTTTGAATCAAAAGAACAGGCACAAAATGCCCCGGCTCCATTTACCACTTACAGCCTCTTTTATAATGGGACTTTTTTCACAAATGAAATCCTGTCAGAATCAAAATTTGAAAAGATCCTATCAGAACAAAATCTATAACACAATGCTGCAAGCCGCTGTCAGATAATCTGCCGGCGGCTTTTCCGAGCCTTTTTGTGAGAAATTTTACACAGATTTTACAAAACCTCTTTAAAAGATTTTACATACCTCCCCTACAATAAGGTTAGAATAAAAGGTAATAAGTTTGCCTTGCTACAAAAGGAAAAGGAGAAAAAGTATGGATTTCTTTAGTATTTTGAGCTTAATCGGCGGTCTGGCTTTGTTTTTATATGGAATGAATGTCATGGGTGACGGTCTGGCCAAGGTATCAGGCGGCAAGATGGAGAGGATTCTGGAGACTCTGACCTCAAATCCCCTCAAGGCCGTGGGTCTGGGCGCTGCGGTAACCGCGGTCATTCAGTCATCATCAGCGACAACCGTAATGGTAGTGGGGTTTGTCAATTCAGGCATTATGAAACTCTCACAGGCAGTGGGCGTTATCATGGGTGCCAATATCGGTACAACAATTACATCCTGGATTCTGAGTCTTTCCGGGATTGAAAGTGATAATTTCTTCATACAACTTTTTAAACCCTCCACATTTTCGCCTGTTTTGGCTATCGTGGGTGTTGCTTTTCTTATGTTTGCCAAAAGTGAAAAGAAAAAAGACATCGGCATGATATTTATCGGATTTGCTGTGCTCATGTTTGGTATGGAGAGTATGAGCGGGGCAGTGAAGCCTCTGGCGGATGTGCCGGAATTTACAGGGATCCTGACACAGTTTTCCAACCCGATCCTGGGCATGATCGCAGGTACGATCCTGACGGCAGTGATCCAGAGTTCTTCTGCGTCAGTGGGTATTCTGCAGGCACTCTGTGTGACCGGTGCGGTCAGCTTTGATGTGGCCATCCCCATCATTATGGGCCAGAATATAGGTACCTGTGTGACTGCGCTTCTCTCGGCCGTGGGAGCCAACAAAAATGCAAAACGTGCCGCCATGGTGCATTTGTATTTTAATGTTATCGGCACGGTTATCTTTATGGTACTTTTCTATACACTGAATTCCTTCATCCACTTTGGATTTATGGGACATGCGGCAAACGCGGCGGGTATCGCAGTTGTGCATACAACCTTTAATGTATTTGCAACCCTGTTTCTTCTTCCGTTCTCCAGAGTGTTGGAGAAGCTGGCAACGCTCACGATCCGGGACAAAGAGGAGGCAAAGCCGGCTGTGCAGGATGTACAGACGCAGCTTCTGGATGTGCGTTTCCTTGACAAACCGGCATTTGCTATGGAGCAGAGCCGTCACGTAGTCGACAATATGGCTAGAGAGGCACAGGATTCCCTGCGCACAGCGCTGTCACTCATTGACAGATATGATGATAAAATGGCGGAAGAGGTGATGACTCTGGAGGACCATGTGGACCGCTATGAGGATGCGCTGGGAACATATCTGGTTAAATTGAGTCAGAAAGATTTAAATCAGAAGGACAGCCATGATCTCTCTATTATGCTTCACTGTATCGGGGATTTTGAACGTATTTCGGACCATGCGGTAAATATTATGCAGTCAGCAAAAGAAATGAATGCAAAAAATATGAAATTCTCTGATAAAGCACTGCAGGAACTGCATGTGATCGCAAAAGCGGTAGAGGACATTTTTGACTCCGCCTACAAGGTATTTGCTGGGCAGGATCAGGAGATGGCAAAAAGCGTGGAACCGCTTGAACAGGTCATTGATGAATTGAATATGGAGCTGAAGAGCCGCCATATACGCAGACTGAGGGAAGGAAAGTGTACCATAGAACAGGGATTTGTCTTATCAGACATTACCACAAGCCTGGAGAGGATTGCGGACCACTGCTCAAACATTGCAGTCTGTATCACCCAGGTGCCTGAGGATGCTTTTGATACTCACAGTTATCTGGAACATATGAAGCGTGAAGATAACTCAGAGTTCCAGAGAGTCATGGAAGAGTCCCGCAGCCGTTACCAGCTCCCGTAAATTTTTTCTTGTGCGCTCCCTAAAAAATGCGTATACTGTCTATAGAATGAGATGGGCAAAGAAGGGAGCGCATATGATTTATTGTGTGGAAGATGAGAGAAATATTCGGGAACTTCTTGTATATACATTAGGGACCACCGGATTTCAGGCCAAAGGACTGAGTGACGGAAAAGAGCTTTTTGCAGCATTGGAGAAGGAAATACCGGAATTGGTCCTTTTGGATATTATGCTTCCTGGTGAGGACGGATATGCCATATTGGAAAAATTAAAAAAGGAGCACAGGACCAGAGATATTCCCGTGATCATGGTGACTGCCAAGGAGGCAGAATATGACAAGGTGAGAGGGCTGGACGGGGGAGCGGATGACTATATCACAAAGCCGTTTGGCATGATGGAATTCGTCTCCCGTGTCCGCGCCGTGCTCCGAAGAAGCAAGAGACAGACACAGGACAAAATCCTGCGCTGTGAGGATCTCTCCGTAAATGTGGACCGCCATGAAGTGATGGACGGGCAGCGGAGAGTGGAACTGACCTTAAAAGAATTTGAAATGCTCCGCTATCTGATGGAAAATCAGGGTATTGTGCTGAGCCGTGACAGACTGCTGGAACACATCTGGGGATATGATTTTGACGGTGAAACAAGGACTGTAGATGTACATATCCGGACACTTCGGCAGAAACTGGGGGACTGCGGTAACCTGATCGAAACCATCCGGGGCGTGGGATATCGGATTGGAGATGGAAGATGAAACAACGTATACTGAACCACGTAGGGATTATGGTGGTTCTTTCCGTGATATTGACCTTTATTGCGGCAAGCGCTGTTATGTACGGAAAATACAATCATTATATGAAGCAGGATGTGAGGAATGAGGCCCAGTACATCCGTTACGCGGTGGAGAATACAGGGGAAGATTATCTGAACAAAACTACAGGAGATCTGACAACAAGCCGTATTACCCTTGCCAGGCCTGACGGGACTATCCTCTATGACTCGGAAAAGAACGCGTCGGATCTGGAGAACCATAAGGACAGGCCTGAGATCATACAGGCAATAAAAAAGGGAACAGGGGAAGTGGTACGGTTTTCACAGACTTTGTCAAAACAGACTTTTTACTATGCCGTAAAGCTGGATGACGGCAATATCCTGCGGGTGGCAAAGACGACGGACAGTGTTCTCTCCACTATGATGTCAAGCTTTACTTTACTGGGACTGCTTCTGATCGCTATTCTGGCATTGGCATTTTTTGTGGTGGAGAAGCAGACACGGAGGCTGATCGCGCCCATCAATGAACTGGATCTGGAACATCCTCTGGAAAATGTGGCATACGAGGAACTGCGGCCGCTTCTGAACCGGGTGGATGAACAGAATGTACAGATCGCCAAGCAGGTGGAAGAGCTGAAGCAGGCGGAAATGGTGCGAAAGGAATTTTCTGCAAATGTTTCCCATGAATTGAAGACACCCCTCATGTCCATATCCGGTTACGCGGAGATCATGCGTGACGGACTGGTACAGCCTCAGGATGTACCGGAATTTGCAGGCAGGATTTACGATGAGGCGAGCAGGCTTACCAGTCTTGTACAGGATATTATTGAAATTTCCAAGTTGGATGAGAGCAGGAATATGCCCTTTGAAAAGGTGGATCTATATGAGCTTACCCAGGATATCTGCCAGACACTTACGCTGCCTGCCAAAAAGAAACGGGTCACGGTCCTGATGGAAGGAAAGAGTGTATCCATACAGGGAGTAAGGCATGTTTTATATGAAATGCTGTATAATCTTGTGGATAACGCTATTAAATATAACAAAGAAGGTGGATACGTGAAAGTTCTGCTGGCCCGGGATAATGACGGCGTGCGGTGGAGCGTGGAGGACAGCGGTATAGGAATCGCAAGGGAAGAACAGGAGCGGATATTCGAGCGTTTTTACCGGGTGGACAAAAGCCATTCCAGAAAGACGGGGGGGACCGGACTGGGACTCTCTATCGTGAAGCATGGAGCGGCACTGCATCATGCCAGGATCGTGCTGAACAGTGAACCGGGAAAGGGCACCAAGATCGTGCTGAGATTTTAAGCGGACCGCAACAGCCTTTTTGCAGGTAACTGAGAGAGGCTGGAACCGTTCGTGGGTATTTATAAATAGATATTTATAAAAAGAGGATTCTGTATGTTTGATTCGGAGCTGTGTCCGTTTTCTTCATACAGAATCCTTTTTGCTGTTCGCAGATTTTGATCAATTTTTTTTGAGAATGGTGATGTCACCGCTGGTAGTATCTATGAGAAAGTGATTCTTGCCGGATTCATAGATACGTTCGGAGCCGGAATCTGTGGTGGGAAAGTCGGTTTCCAGATCGCCGCTCACAGTGTCATAGTCCAGGGTAAAGCCCTGATCATCAGGAAGATTTAAAAGTACACTTCCGCTGGTAGTGTCTGCCTGGATTTTCTGGGGGCAGACCGAAGAGGTTATATGCAGAGATCCGGATACACTGTCGTGCTGTGCTGCATTTATGGAGCCTGCCAGGGTGACGTCCCCGCTGGTGGTGCATGTTACGGCATTATCATTGACGATCAGGTCTGCGGAGATCAGGGACCCGCTGGTGGAATCTGTGGTCAGGCTATCTGTTTCTATGTTCTTCAGGGTGATGTTGCCGGATACATTATCCAAGGACAATTTCTTTGTCTTCAGATTGTCCAGTCCGATATCTGAGGAGACACCGTCCACCATGATTTCCTGAAAAGAGGATGCATATTCGGCGGGAATCTGGATCTCCAGTTTTTTGGAAAGGCTGTTGCCAAAGCCGGAGAATATGTTTTTGGTGGCACCGCGGTATTGGATCAGAAGTGTGTCACCTTTCAGGTAATAGTGAAGCTGCTCCTTGGATGTTAATTTCCTGGAAGAGGTTTCTTTTACGGTTACCTGGCTGACAGCCCCGGCAGTCAAAGTGATACTGCCGTCCAGCCAGTTCACCTTTATATTTTTTATTTTATCCGCAGGAAGATTTGCGGGGCCGGCAGTGTATTTGCTGCTCTCAGGATAGCTCCAGCCTCCGGAGGTGGTGTGGCTCAGGTTCCCGAGAGGAAACAGAGTTGTGTTCCAGCTGCCCAAAAGGCCAAGTATGAGGAAAACTGTCAGGACAACAGCTACGACGGACCAGGATATGATGCGTATAATGGCAGAGGTTTTTCTATTCATGGCTACCTACTTTCTCAGCTCAAAAGCTGCCCGGATAATAGACTGTACAGCAGCAGCGATCAGAAATATGATCCAGGTTACATTCCAGCGCATAGTGCTGAAGCTTATGATAAAATACAGAACTGTGGCGAGTGTCCAGACAGCGCTGTTGACTGCCCGGAAGGTTTGGCGGTTTCCGCTGTTGTACTCCTGCCATTCTCTGAAGTCGTCTACAATGGTGCCGTCATTTGCTGTATAGCGCGGGCGGGTCATATAGTTATAGAGCAGAAGTCCTGTGGCAGATGCTATCATAAGGAACATGAGGCAGACGCCTATGGTGTCATGACCTAAGCTGTCAGCTATAATGACAGGGACTACACACAGAATATAAAGCATGATAGCCGAGGAGAACAGGATGGCTGATCTGTGCTTCTGTTTCTTTTGGGATTCTTCATCCGGGAAGGGGCAGGGCGTATGTCTGTTGGTCAGGCCGGACAGCAGTTCATCTACGTCTCCTACACTGGCCACAGATATATTGAAGGCTGCTTCCGGGCTTTTGCCCTGTGTCAGAAGATCATGATATTTATCTATCAGGTTCTGCAGAATCTCTTCTTTTAGTTCTACTGCCTGTTTGGTGGGGGGAATTTCCCCGAATAAATCATCCATATATTCCCTGAGTCTATTTTCCATCTGCCGTTTCCTCCTTATTTGATCGGATCAGGATATCAATTAATTGTTTTGCTGTATTCCACTCCTCTTTCAGCCCCTTATAAGTCCGTACACCCTCCGGGGTGATGGAATAATATCGGCGGCGGGCACCGGTCAATTCATTGCCCCAGTAGGACGATATACAGCCAGCCTCTTCCAGACGTCTGAATGCGGTGTAGAGGGTGGCTTCTTTTAATTCGTACTGTTGTTCTGTCTTTCTCTGTATCTCTTTATTGATCTTATATCCATAGCTGTCGCCTTCCAGCAGATGTGCCAGAATGATGGTATCGGTATGACCGCGAATCAAATCAGAAGCGATTGACATATAGCATACCTCCTTTTCTTGGTTATATTAAATCATAAATATACTTCGCCTGTCAAGGTATATTTAAAAATGAAAAAACTACCTTTTTGAAATGATTTTTTCTGCGCATACTAACAATGCAGAGAAAAATTTGATGGATATTGTCAAACGATGTCTTTGTATATCGGAAAGGAGACGATGATATGGAGCAGCAGCATTTAGCAATAGCCACCGTTCCCATACAGAGCTGGGAGACGCTTTACGATTGGGATCAGGCATTGGCAACAGGAACCATTTTTCCGGGACTGAACAAGCCATTTTTTGTGCTGGAGGAAAATCCTTTTGAGACAGGGTTTAAACCTGATGAAAATGCATCGCCGGAGCAGCAGGAGAGAGAGCGGCTGATGAAAGAGATCAGTGCGCTGAGCTTTGCCCTGGACGATACCGTGCTGTATCTGGATACGCATCCGGAATCAGCAGAGGCTATGGAGCTGAGAAAAACTCTCATTGAACAGAGAAAAGGCCTTTTAAAAGAATTTGATGAAAAATTTTATGCTTTGACTAAAGATTGTATGGGCTGCTGGGGCGAAGGCCCGATGCCCTGGGAAGGAGCGTGTATCTGATGTGGACCTATGAAAAAAGACTGCAGTTTCCGGTAAAGATCACAAAAACATGTCCGAAGACTGCACAGCTTATTATCAGCCAGTACGGCGGACCGGATGGGGAGCTTTCAGCTTCCATGCGGTATCTGGCACAGCGCTATACCATGCCGGTTAAGACTGTAGGAGGGCTTTTGACAGATATCGGTACAGAGGAACTGGCCCATATGGAGATCATTTGTGCTATGGTTTATCAGCTTACCAGAGATTTAACTGTGGAGCAGGCCCAGGCTGCCGGATTTGACGCCTATTATATTGACCATACGAAGGGCCTGTGGCCTCAGGCAGCGGCAGGAGTACCTTTTACAGCACTGGAATTCCAGTCAAAGGGAGATGCCATTGCTGACTTGACCGAGGATTTGGCCGCAGAGCAGAAAGCCAGAGTCGTTTACGATAACCTTTTGAGAATGATCACTGACCCGGAAGTGAGAGAACCGCTTAAATTTTTGAGAACGAGAGAGATTGTGCATTTTCAGCGTTTTGGAGAGGCACTGGAGAGAACAAAAGAGAGACTGGACTCCAACAATTATTATTATTTTAATCCGGAGTTTGATAAGAAATTTCTTCAGAAATAGTAAGATCTGCTGGAGTGGAAGCACGCCGTGCCCATATTTTTTAACAGTGTAATGTAAAACAGCCGTTATCTGAAAAACAGCGGCTTTTCAGATAACGGCGTGTTTATGTGATGATCAACAAGAAATATACCTTTTTAGAATTTTTTCCAGGTATCTCTGGTAAATAACAGGAGAATAGGGAATAATTCGAGCCTACCTGCAAGCATATCAAAGATCAGGATTAATTTAGCGCCGCCGGAGAATATGGAGAAATTCTGGGTTGGACCCACAAGTTCAAGACCCGGTCCAATGTTGTTCAAAGTGGCGGCTACACTGGTGAAATTGGTTATCAGGTCATGATTGTCAAAGCTTATGAGCAGTGCAGAAAATGCAAATACCAGTACATAGGCGATCATGAATACATTGGTGGAACGCACCACTTCATGCTCGACCAGTTTCTCATCCATTTTTATTTTTTTGATGCTGCGCGGGTGAAGATACTGGCGTAGTTCCTTACGGATGGTTTTCATCAGGATGACAAATCGTGAGACCTTGACGCCGCCGCCGGTACTGCCCGCACAGGCTCCCACGAACATGAGGATGACCAGAATTGTTCTGGACATTTCCGGCCACGAGTTAAAGTCCGTGGTGGCAAATCCGGTCGTCGTGATAATAGATGCCACCTGGAATGATACCTGCTGCAGCGATTCACTGATACTGCCGTAAATGTGATATACATTGAAAGTGATCGTGATTATGGCTATAGCAATGATGGCCAGATACCAGCGTATCTCCTCAATATGGAGAGCCTGTTTCAGTCTGCCGCTGAGGATCAGGAAGTAGGCGCTGAAGTTGACTCCGAATAGTATCATGAATACTGTGACAACCACCTGGATATAAGTGGAATAACTGGCAATGCTGTCATTTTTAATACCAAATCCACCGGTACCTGCAGTTCCAAAGGCTGTGGTCAGTGCGTCGAACACAGGCATGCCTCCGCAGAGCAGGAATACAATCTCCAGAAGAGTCAGTGCCAGATAAATGCCGTACAGGATTTTGGCTGTAGACTGCACTTTTGGCACCAGCTTGCTGACAGAAGGCCCAGGACTTTCCGCTTTCATAAGGTTCATGTGATACCCACCGCCTGTCAGGGGAAGCAGGGAGAGCAGAAATACAAGCACACCCATACCGCCGATCCAGTGGGTAAAACTACGCCAGAACAGGATACAGTGGGAAAGGGATTCCACTTCCGGCAGGATACTGGCACCGGTGGTGGTAAAGCCGGAAACTGTTTCAAAAACAGCATCAATAACATTGGGAATGGAGCCGCTGAATATAAACGGCAGCGCTCCCATGATACTGAGCACGATCCAGCTCAGTGCCACAGTGACAAAACCTTCTTTTGTGTAAAAAATTTTGTTCTTTGGTTTTCTCTGGGTCAGAGGTATGCCAAAGAGGAGGCACAGAAGTATAGCGAGCACAAATGCCCAGCCGCTGGATTCCTTGTATATCATGGCGACAATACAGGGAAGGAGCATAAACAGAGCCTCAAAATTTAATATCCATCCTATAATGTAGGAAATAATAGAGTAATTCATTTCATCCCTCGTAAATTATTTATTTTTCAGTATATCTTTAATGTCGTGCAGTCCTTTTACCGTGGTTACAACGATCACAGTATCTCCCAGCTGAATGCTGTCCTGCCCGCGGGGAATGGTGATCTTTCCGTTTCTGTTGATACAGGTGATCAGCAGATTGTTCCGAATATCCAGGTCTGCCAGAGGAGTATTTAAAAACGGGCAGTCCTCATGCACAGAAAACTCCAGAGCTTCCGCTTTGTTGTCCAAAATCTGGTAAAGGGTTTCCACATTACTGCCAATACTGTTCTGCATGGCGCGCACATACTGCAGAATGTAGTCAGCAGTCAGATACTTGGGATATATAACACTTCCGATGTCCAGTCCTTCAATGATATCATCAAAGGCAATGCGGTTTACCTTAGAAACCAGTTTGGCATTGCTGTTCTTTTTGGCAAACAGGGCCAGCAGAATGTTCTCCTCATCCAGATTGGTAAGTGTGACAAAGGATTCCACACGTGACAGCCCTTCTTCGAGTAAGAGATTTTTATCGGTACCGTCACCGTTGATTATGGTGGCATCCGGAAGGAGTTCACTTAACTGTTCACAGCGGTCTTTATTGGCTTCTACGATCAATACCCGGATTTTCATAGCCAGCAGAAGCTTGGCCAGGTAATAGGAAAGGGTACTGCCGCCTACGATCATGGTGCTTTTAACCTGATGTGTATGGATTCCGATTCTCTTGAAGAAAAGCGCAGAATTCACAGGGGAGGCAATGATAGAGATAATATCGTTGTCTTTTAATACAAAATTACCGGAGGGAATGTATACCTCATCTCCCCGTTCCACGGCACATATGAGGATACTGTTTTTGTAGCGCTCCGCTACCTCCATGACAGTCATCTGGTCCAGATGAAATTCAGGCTTTACCTTGAATTTCAAAAGCTCCACCCTGCCTTTGGCAAATGTATCAATTTTGATAGCAGAGGGAAAACGCAGAAGCCTGGAAATTTCAATTGCGGCAGCCTGTTCCGGGTTGATGATCATGGAAATGCCGAGACGCTCTTTGATAAATCCAATCTCTTTGCCGTATACGGGGTTTCGCACCCTGGCAATTGTGTGACATTTGCTGACTTTTTTGGCGATCAGGCAGCAGAGAAGATTCAGTTCGTCAGAACCTGTTACAGCGATCAGGATATCGGCTGTCTCAATGCCGGCATCCAGCAGGGTATTGATACTGGATGCATTGCCCAGTACCCCCATAATGTCTGCATCTTCAGAGATGTCCTGGACCTTTTTGGCGATTATATCCACCATAACTATATTGTGCCCTTCATTGCTGAGTTGTTCGGCAAGGGTACGGCCCACTTTACCGCTGCCTAAAATGATGATATTCATAACTTCCTCCAGAGATTAAAATTGTATAAAAAAAATATACCTGATATAAAGATTTTATTAAGGGATATCGTCCAATCATTATAACACCACTTGCAGGTTTTTTAAATCATAGAATTATAAATTTTTCTGTTTTTTATGGGGAAAATATAGTGAAATTTGACAAAAAGAAAAGATTCTGCTATACATAACTCAAAAGAAATGGAAAGGGAGCAGAATATGGAGAAAAAGAAAGCAGCCAACTGCGAATACTGCAGTAATTACATCTATGATGAAGAATACGGATATTACAGCTGTGACGTGGATTTGGATGAAGATGAGATGAGCAGGTTCATGAGCAATACATTTAGGAATTGTCCATACTTTCAGATGAATGATGAATATAAAATTGTGAGAAAGCAGATGTAAAAGAGAGGCTGTGCCCCGGCTGGATATTCAGCCGGGGCACAGCCTCTCTTGATCAGCAGCGGGAAATGTCGCTGCCGTATTACAGGTTTTTTCTGTAGAGAATACGGATAGAATTCAGTACACAAAGAATGGCTACGCCGGTGTCAGCGAAAACAGCCATCCACATGGAGGCAAATCCGAACAGGCCGAGTACCATAACTAAAACCTTGATGATCAGAGCAAAGATAACGTTCTGCCAGGAAATGCGGCTGGTGGCCCTTGCAATGGACAGCGCCTGAGGAACAGCCTCCATGGAAGAGTTCATAAATACCACATCTGCAGCTTCTATAGCAGCATCTGCTCCGCTTCCCATGGCGGCACCCACATCTGCGCCTGCCAGTACAGGGGCATCATTGATACCATCGCCTACAAACATTACAGAGCCGTAAGTGCTGCGGAGGCGTATGAGTTCGTTCAGCTTATCCTGGGGCAGGAGACGGGCGCGTACTTCATCAATGCCTGCTGCTTCTGCAACCGCCTGAGCGGTTTCCTGAGCGTCACCTGTGAGCATGGCGGGAGTGATCCCCATATCTTTTATTTTTCTTACCGCAGATTTTGCATCCTCTTTCAGAGTATCGGCAATGACGAGACAACCGATATAATTTCCGTCTTTTGCTGTAAATACTTCCGCGCCAAGGCCGTCTGTGGTGACACTGTCCATAGATATATGGAATTTTTCCATCAGCCTGCGGTTGCCGCAGAGAATGTCCGAACCATTAATGACTGCATGGATACCGCAGCCGGCGATCTCCTCAACAGAATCAGGACGTTTCACTTCCATACCTTTTCCCTGCGCGGCAGTGACGATACTGTTTGCAATGGGATGGGAAGAGGTGGATTCACATGCGGCACAGAGTTCCAGCAGGGAGTCTGCGTCCATGCCGCCGGCAGGGATAGCTGTCTGCAGGACAAAATTTCCTTCAGTCAGGGTTCCTGTCTTATCCATGATAACTGCGTTTACATTTTTCATTGCTTCCAGGGAGACGCCGCCTTTGAAAAGGATACCCCTTTTGGAGCCGGCCCCGATGCCGGAGAAAAATGCAAGGGGAACACTTAAAACCAGTGCGCAGGGACAACTGATGACCAGGAAAGTAAGCGCTGTATAGATCCAGTGATTCCAGTCGCCTGTTATCAGGGAGGGGATCACTGCGGTTGCCAGTGCGAGAAATACCACAAACGGAGTGTAAATTCTTGCAAAACGTGTAATAAAACGGTCAATTTTAGGTTTGCTGGCAGCGGCATTTTCCACAGAATCCAGAATACGTGTTACCATGGATTCCTCCAGTACCTTTTCAACACGCACCTTTAAAAGTCCGGAAGTGTTGACACAGCCGGAGGTCAATTCATCACCAAAACCTGCTTTGACAGGTACAGGTTCGCCTGTAACCGGGGAAGTGTCAATACGGCTTTCACCTTCGATCACTACACCGTCCAATGGGATTCTGTCACCTGGACGGATGAGGATAATATCTCCCACTACGGCATCCTGAGCAGCTATGGTCTTAGTATCGTCACCGATCACCAAGGTGACGGTTTCCGGCCTCATATCAACGGCATCCATGATCTGTGAGCGGCTTCTCTCAACAGCTTTATGCTCGAAGTATTCACCTATGCGGTAGAACAGCATTACGCCCACTGCTTCCGGATATTCCTGTATCACAATGGCACCGATCGTAGCAACACTCATCAGAAAGTTTTCATCAAATACATGGCCTTTTGTCAGGTTGCGCAGTGCAGTGAGTACGATCCTTCCGCCAAGCAGAACATAGGCTGACAGAAGTACCACAAGGGAGGGAATCTCCATCCCCATTTTTTCCAACACTTCCCCGGCAATGAACAGAGCTGCACCTATACAAAGCGCAAGAATGGTTTTCGTATCCTGTGAGAGTATTCTTGTGGCTGGTACAACATCCTGTATAGGAAGTGTATCTGTACTTTTGGGAGTGGTATCCTTTGGTTTGATCTTTACATCGTTTTCAATGTCTGTACAGATTTTCCGAATCTGATCCAGCAGAATATCAGGGTCACGTTTGGCAGTGATACGGAGCTGGTGTGTGGCAAAAGTAAGGGTGGCATTGGAAACATCGGGGAGGGCATTGATCTTTTCCTCCATTTTGGATGCGCAGTGTGCACAGCTGAGGTTATCGATCAAATATGTTTTTGTGATAAATGAACCCGGCATTTTGAAACGGGGCACTACCTCAACCTGAGATTCAATGGAAGTACAGATTTCCTGAATCCGCGGAAGCAAAGAGGCGTGGTCTCTGGCTGAGAGTCTGAGCTGGTTGGTGGCAAACGTAATAGAAGCGTATTCCACGCCCGGAAGTTCTTTGATTTTTGCCTCCATCTTGGCAGCGCAGTTTGCACAGCCTAAATTTTTCAGGATATAAACTTTCTTTTCACAGTCAGCGTCAGGCATATGGCACTTGCAGTTTGCAAGGCTCTCACCACAGATATCACAGTATCCCTCGTGAGGATGACACAATTCACACTGACAGTCAGACGGATGCCCTTCCGTATGATGGGATACCCCGTGCCCATGATCATGCCCCACATGGTCATGTTCGTTATGATTATGTGGATGCCCATGTTCGCATCCACAGCCGCAAGGTTCCTCTGGCTGGTGTTGATGCTCATGTTCGTCATGGTTATGTGCGTGCCCATGCTCGCATCCACAGCCGCAGGATTCCTCGTGTTTGTGTTCATGGTCATGTTCGTCATGATTATGCGGATGTTCATGCTCACATCCACAGCCGCAGGATTCCTCGTGTTTGTGTTCATGGTCATGTTCGTCATGATTATGCGGATGTTCATGCTCACATCCACAGCCGCAGGATTCCTCGTGTTTGTGTTCATGATCATGTTCGTCATGATTATGCGGATGCTCATGTTCACATCCGCAACCGCAGGCTTCCATATAATCGTGATGTCCGTGAACATCTTCTCTTTCATGCCTTTGCCGGCTGCTGGAAGAGTTTTTCTTATCCTGTTTCATAGTCAGTTCCTCCAAATCTATTTTTTACCTGTTTATATAGTATATTAAACATATGAATATCTGTTCATATATTAATATGTTTATGAGAAAAAGTCAATACATATGTAGAAAAAAATTAAAAGAAATGAAAAATACTTTCCATATAAAAAAACTTGATTGCGGCGCAGTCAAAATGGAGATATAATGGGAACTAACATCAGATCATGAAGCCGGAGGGTGTATGAAATTCATTTTTGCACACCGCAGGCATGAAGCTTTTTATGAGATTACAGGAAGGATAGAAGCATGTCATTTATAGAATTCCAACATGTGAAAAAAATATACGGCGGCAAAAACGAAGTGGAGATCAGAGCTTTGGACGATGCCAGTTTTTCTGTGGAAAAAGGTGAGCTGGCGGTGATCTTGGGGGCATCAGGGGCAGGAAAGACCACGGCGCTTAATATTCTGGGCGGTATGGACAGTGCCACTGAGGGAAACGTCATTGTGGACGGCAAATATGTGAATGGGTATAAATCAAAGGATTTAGTCACATACAGACGCAATGAAGTGGGGTTTGTATTTCAGTTTTACAACCTTGTTCCCAACCTCACAGCCCTTGAGAATGTAGAGCTGGCTGTTCAAATATGCGGAGATTCTCTTGATCCGGCTACCGTGCTGGGTAAGGTGGGTCTTGCAGAGCGGACATCCAATTTCCCGGCTCAGCTCTCCGGCGGTGAGCAGCAGAGAGTAGCCATTGCAAGGGCAATTGCTAAAAACCCTAAGCTTTTACTCTGCGATGAACCTACAGGTGCCCTTGACTATAATACAGGGAAACAAATCCTGCAGCTTTTGCAGGATACCTGCCGGAAGGAGCATATGACAGTTATTATCATTACCCATAACTCCGCGCTGGCGCCTATGGCCGACCGCGTTATTCGTTTCAGAAGCGGGAAAGTGACGGAGATAACAAAAAATGACCACCCAATACCAGTGGCCAAAATCGAATGGTAACGTAAAGGAAACTGTTTAACAGATCAGGAGGATATACAAAATGAATATAAAAGAAGCAACCAGGAAAATGAAACAGGATAGTTTCCGCATGGCAGCTCTCAGCGAGGAGCAGAGAAATGCTGCGTTGGAAGCAGTGAGAACAGCGCTGATCGCCAATCAGGAAGCTATATTCCAAGCAAACAACGAGGACATGGAAGCCGCAAAAAAAGCAGGAATCGCCCCTGCTGTGATGAAAAGGCTGAAATTTGACCATCATAAACTCCAGGATGTGACCGCAGGGATCGCTGAGCTTATCAAATTACCGGATCCGCTTTCAAATGTGCAGCTTGCCAGAGAATTAGACGAGGGATTGGAATTATACCGTGTGACATGTCCGATAGGCGTTATCGGTATCATATTTGAGGCCAGGCCGGATGCGCTGGTGCAGATATCCTCACTTTGCCTGAAAAGCGGAAACTGCGCTATCTTAAAGGGCGGAAAAGAGACGGCAGGAACCAACAGGGTTCTCTTCGAGATCATCTATCAGGCAGCCGTAAAAGCAGGTGTTCCAGAGGGATGCATGCTGCAGGCAGAGCTTCACAATGAAATAGATGAGCTGCTGTCCTGCCATGAGACCGTTGACCTGCTCATTCCCAGAGGTTCCAACCAGTTTGTCCAGTATATTATGAATAATACGAAAATACCGGTTATGGGTCACGCTGACGGTGTGTGCCATATCTATGTGGATGAATGCTTTGATGAGGAAAAGGCTGTCCCCATCATTGTGGATGCCAAGACACAGTATACGGCTGCCTGCAACGCTGTGGAGACCCTGCTTGTAAACAGGAAAATCGCAGAGAAGTTCCTGCCGGTTCTAAAAAAAGCGCTGGAGGAAAATCATGTAAAAGTGAGAGGAACCAGAGAAGTGGCAGAAATCATCCCATGTGAAGTGATGGAGGAGGATGCATTCGACACAGAATATCTGGATCTGGTGATCTCTGTGAAACTGGTTGACAGCGTTCAGGAGGCAGTGGAACACATTAATCGGTTCGGCTCCCATCATACGGACTGTATTATCACGGAAAACAGAGAATCTGCTCTTGCTTTTATGCAGCTTGTAGACTCGGCCGGTGTTTATCAGAATTGTTCCACACGTTTTGCTGACGGATTCCGCTATGGGTTCGGAGCGGAAGTAGGCATTAGTACCGGGAAGATCCATGCCCGCGGCCCTGTGGGTCTGGAGGGACTGGTAACATACAAATATAAGCTGTTTGGAAGCGGGCAGACAGTGGGAGAGTACGCGGACGGCACAAAGCAGTTTCATTTTAAAGACCTGGAGGCATAACAAGGAATGATAGAAAAAGCAAAGACATTGCTGCTAAGTCTGACACCCATCGCCCTAATGTATATCATCCAGATTGCTGCAGCACTGGGAGGACAGATACTGATCATTTGGGCGAACCAGTTTATGGCAATGGCTCATGTGTATCAGTCACCGGTTCTTCAGTATGCAGTGGATCAGTATGTGTATATTGTGAGTGCAGCATCCTACGGACTTTTTTTTCTGGTGGGATACTTCTGGTACCGCAGAATCGTGGCAGACAGGCGTGCCGTTTATCTGGAGAGAGGGTATAAGCCGGCTTTGGACTCCGGCGCTATCATAGGAATCTTTTTTACAGCCCTGTTCCTCCAGTTTGCAGTCAGCAGTCTTCTGGATATACTGGCAGTGGTGGCACCGCATTTGATGGAACAGTATATGAAAGTGATGGAAGGTCTGGGAGTGGCGAAACCATCTGTCGTATCCATGCTTTATGTGGTTGTGATGGCGCCTTTGGCGGAAGAACTTCTGATGCGCGGGCTTTGTCTGAAAATATTGGAAAGAAGCTTTCCCTTCTGGGCTGCGAATTTTCTCCAGGCATTGTTTTTTGGTTTCTATCATATGAATCTCATACAGGGGTGCTATGCCTTTGTGATGGGATTGATCCTGGGAAGGCTTGTAAAGAAATACGGTACCCTGAAGGCATCCATACTCTGCCATTTTATTATTAATTTCAGCGGTCAGGTAATGTCTGTGATAAATTTCAGTGTGTTCGGTATATTTATAGGAACATTGGTATGTGCAGGTATTTTGGTGCTCTTGTATATATGGGAGAGAAGAAAAAACGAAGATTTTCTGTATAGATAACGTGGATCAATAGAATAAAACAGTGAGAGACGGTGACTGCGGCTGCTGGCCTTATGAGGCTGTATCGCAGAAGTACACCGTCTTTTTTTATAGACAGTTGACAACTATCCTTGTCATCTGCTATAATCAATGACAAATAAAGTTGTCAAAATGACAAGAAGCTTTGTCACAAAGGGAGGAATGAGTATGTCGCTGCACAACCGCCTGAAGGAATACAGGGCAAAGCTGGATATCAACCAGCAGGAAATGGGGCGGCTTGTAGGTGCGTCCCGGCAGACGATCAGCCTGATTGAGAGAGGAGACTATTCCCCGTCCGTCACTCTGGCTTTAAAAATAGCCAAAGAGTGCAATGCGGCTGTGGAGGATATTTTTTGGTATGTGGAGGACGAGGATGAGTAAGAATAAAAATAAAAGAGAGAAAAAGGGGTATTTGGAATTTTTTATTGTCATTCTGATCAGTGCACTGTTTGGCGGAGTAGGGGCAGTCATTCTGGAGATATATGACAAAGATGTGAAGAGCATTGGCAATTTACTGGAGGATGTGATCGGGCAGGGAGCCTTTTGGGTTATTTGTTTCCTATCTGTTGTGGGCAGCCTTGTCAACATCTATATGGTCTGGGCAGTCAGAAAAAGGTGCCGCACCTGGGATGGAGAGGATGACGAGGCAGCCGAAGAGATTGAGAGGTATAACAGCCGCTGCCAGGGAGTTATAGCGTGCTGTACCACTATTGTGATGGTACTCAGTGGTGTGAATATTGTCTATATATTTCACAGAACAGAGAATATGCGGAATATTGGAATAATGTGCATCCTGTTTGTAAGCTACAGCCTGTGGTCAGCCTTTGCTCAGAATATCCTGGTGGAATTCTCAAAGAAAATGAATCCTGAAAAGAAAGGCAACGCACTGTCGCTGCATTTTACCAGGGACTGGGACAACAGCTGTGATGAACAGGAAAAGGCCAGGATGTACAGAGCCGCTTATGTGGTATACAGGAAGTCCAATTGGCTTTATTCGGGGATTTTTATTTTTTTACTGATGCTTTCAGTGGTTGTGGATATCGGTGTACTGCCGTTCCTCATGCTGGGAATTATCTGGACTTACCAGAATGTTCTATATATATGTAACTATAATAAAAAATGCAAATGATTTTGACACGAGGAGGAGTATATGAGTTTAGTAGTGGAAAATCTGACCAAGCGGTTTGGAGAAAAAACAGCGGTTGACCACATTTCCTTTTCCATGGAGACACCCGGAGTATTCGGACTTCTAGGGACCAATGGGGCAGGCAAGACAACCACGATCCGGACAATACTGGGTATCATGGAGGCTGACGAGGGAAAGGCACAGTGGAATGGGCGAAAGATCAACAGAGAGACGCTGGCTTTCGGCTATCTGCCGGAGGAGCGCGGTATCTATATGAAGACAAAGGTTCTGGAACAGCTTATCTATTTCGGAATGCTCCGCGGCATGAAACGGGAAGCGGCGAAGAAATCAGCTCTGGGTTATATGGAACGTCTTGGGGTGATGGAATATAAAAATATGCCGGCAGAAAAACTTTCAAAAGGAAATCAGCAGAAGGTACAGCTTATCTCTGCGCTTATCCATAATCCCAGACTTGTTTTTCTGGATGAACCTTTTTCCGGACTGGACCCTGTCAACGGCAAGATGCTCAGAGACCTGGTGTCTGAGCTTGTGGAGGAAGGAAAGTACATAATTCTGAGTACACATCAGATGGAGACAGTGGAAGAATACTGTAAAAATCTTTTGATCCTGAACAGGGGGAAGACTATCCTGCAGGGGAATCTAAAAGAAATAAAATCAGCTTTCGGCCGCACGAATCTGTGCGTTACGGTCAATGGGGATGTGGAGGATATGGCCCGGGAGGAAGGGCTTGAAATCTTTGAAAGGCGTGCCGTTGAGACAGAGTATAAATTCCAGGAGGAGGAAATGGCACACAGGTTTCTGAAACGAATGCTGGATGCCGGAATCTATCCCGATAAGTTTGAAATCAGAGAACCATCGTTACAGGAGATTTTTGTCAGAAAGGCAGGGGAGACGGAATGAAACAGATAACAACCGTATTTTCATACACTTTAAAAGAGGCTGCCAGAAAGAAAGCCTTTATTGTATCAACCGTGATCATTATGATAATGGTGCTGGCCCTGTGCCTGGCCCCACGTATCATATCCGCAGTGAAAGGCGGCGGAGAAGAGAAAAATACCGATGCGGGTACAGAGAACGCTTCGGAGCAGATCGCTGCAGATGAAGACGCACCTGTCTGCTATCTCATCGACCAGACCGGCATTTTTGAGAAAGATATGGACACTTTGAGAAGTGTATATATGGACAGGAATTTTAAGACTGCTGCAAAAGAGGAGGAGGAAGACATCCGTGCTCATATCAATGAAAATGAGGAAGATTCTCTGATCGTCATTGAGGAAAAGGACGGTATCCCCTTTATCCATGTCGTAAACGCCAATTTTATGAAGGGAATAAGTTCACAGAAAATATCGGATATCTGCAATAAAATATGGCAGAAGAATATACTACAGGAAAGCGGTGTTGACAGTGAGACTATTGCCAAATCCACTTTATCTTTGCCTTACACAGATGAATCTGTTGGGAATATGGATGTTACAGGCTACATCCTGGGCATTGTTGCAGTCTTTATCATGTTTTTTGCGGTATATTATTACGGATATGGTGTCGCTATGTCCGTGGCGTCAGAGAAGACTTCCAGAGTTATGGAGACCCTGGTGGTATCTGCAAAACCTTCCAGAATACTCATTGGAAAGTGTCTGGCTATGGGAGTTCTGGGACTTTTACAGATGGCTGCCATTATAGTATTTGCTGTGATCTGTTACACGGTGTTTGTTCCGAAGAACTTTAATATAAGCGGAGTGGCAATCAGTTTTTCAAGCATCACGCCTTTTAATGTTTTGATCCTGATGGTATATTTTATTCTTGGATACGCTCTGTATGCGGTGATGAATTCTGTATGCGGTGCGGCTGTGAGCAAGGTGGAGGATTTGAATTCAGCCATGATGCCTGTAATGTTCATCAGCCTGGGCAGCTTTTATCTGGGATATTTTACAGCCATTGCAGGAGGCGGAAGCAGCGCTCTTGCTAAGCTTGCCATGTATCTTCCGTTTTCCGCGCCGTTTTCCGTTCCATTTACTTTGCTGACGGGAGGAATGAAGACAGGGGATCTGATCATTTCCATGGGACTTCTTCTTATCTTTATCATTGTGATCGCCACAGTGTCTATAAGAGTATACAGTGCGTCAGTCCTGCATTACGGAAACAAACTGAAAATGAAAGAACTTTTAAAAATGAGATGATAAATAACGAGGTGATAGAAAAAGGGAGCAGCCGGCAGGCCGCTCCCTTTTAAAAATAAAAGAGGTGATTATTTTACTTTGGAGAGTGCAGCGTTATCAGCAACGATGGTCACATCAGGATGTAACTGCAGAATAGAAGCAGGAACCTGAGGGGTGATAGGACCGTTGATGATTTTGCTGAGGATATCCGCCTTGTCTTCACCGCTTACCACTACAAGGATTTTTTTGGCGCTCATGATGGTGCCGATGCCCATGGTATAGGCCTGTCTCGGTACATCAGATTCCTTTTCAAAGAAGCGTTTGTTAGCCTGGATCGTGCTCTCTGTCAGGTCAACACAATGTGTGATCTTAGGGAATTCCTCTGCCGGCTCGTTGAAGCCGATATGTCCGTTATGTCCAAGACCCAGAAGCTGCAGGTCAATGCCGCCCAGATCATGGATGATCTGTTCATACATCTGGCAGGCTTTGTCACTGTTCTCTTCCTGTCCGTCCGGAACGAAGGTGTGGTCTTTGCGGATGTTTACGTGATCAAACAGGTTAGTGTTCATGAAATAGCGGTAACTCTGGTCATTTTCGGGGCTTAAGCCTCTGTATTCGTCGAGATTGCAGGAGGAGAGGGCAGAAAAGTCCAAATCTCCGTTTTTATACCATTCAACCAGGTTCTTGTATGTGCCTACCGGTGTGGAACCGGTAGCCAGACCGAGAACACAGTCAGGTTTTAATACAATCTGAGCAGCAATGATGTGTGCTGCCTTTTTGCTCATTTCTTCGTAGTCCTTTGTTCTGTAGATTTTCATAACACATTCTCCTTTATTGCGAGCCCCCATTTCACCGTGCTCTTTTTCTTCATTATAATATGAATACTCTTGTAAAACAATGATAAAATCCTGAAAGAAGTTTCAGAATTATGGCCTTTCGGCAAGCAGTTTGATGGATGAGGCATATTCGGATGGGGTCATGCCTGAAAGTTTTTTAAACTGCCTGGAAAAATAATGGATGGAAGTGTAGCCCAGATAGTCTGATATCTGCGTGAAATTGTGGTGGTTCTCCCGGATGAGCTGTTTTGCCAGATCTATTTTGAGCCTGGAGAAATATTCGATCACGCCGCACTGCTGCTGTTCCCGGAAAAGCTTCTGCAGCTGGGAACGCCCGATCAGGTTTGCCCTGCAGATCTCTTCAATGGTGAGATGTTCCCGGATATGTTCTTCCAGATAAGCAGTGATCCGCTTGTAAATGATAGCGTCATTTTTCTGCTTGATGGATTTGACTACAGCCGGCGCGCTGCCGCCCCCTTTTACCTGTTCCCGTACCAGATGTATAAGGAGCTGTTCCAGATAGAGCTTGATGAGCTGTTCTGAACCGAAGGCTGCCTCTGTGCAGCGCTCCATATGGGTGGTATACGGATCATCCAGCGGGGTAGCGATGCAGTGCTTTGCCTCATAGATGATCTGAGCCATGAGATAGCGGGCTGTTTCACTGATATCTGTGATCAGCCCTTCAAAATACTGCATGGCAGGAGCACTGCATTCAAATGAAATGACCACAAGGTTCGGAGCGATCCGGCCATTGGCCTTCAGACTGTGAAATTCATTTGGTTTGTGGAAGGCGATCTGCCCTCTTTTCAGTGTGTGGGGCTTGTCACCGGCTATGATATCCACTTCGCCTTTGTCGACGCAGAGGAATTCCCAGAAGTCATGGGATTCACCGGGAAAGCTGAAGTCACTCATATATTCAAAATAGTGTATGGTGACAACTTTGGAGATACTGATATCTTCTCTTAATTCAAGACTCTCAAATGGCATAGGACACCTCCATAGCATGAATATATTATAAAACAACTTTTTCAGAAAAACCATACAGTTTTGCCAGTTGAACTATTACGGAAAAAAAACAGCAAGAAATGCAGGGCGCTGTCTGTGATCAGGAATATCACCAGGTCAAAACAAAAAACGCATTTGTACAATCAGATTGCCTGTCCAGTAAAAGAATGATGTCTGCCTGTAGGATATATTTTGTCAAAATAGATACGTATACTCTATTTATAGTGTTATATGCATAAAAAAATCGTCAAATTTTGGTGAAAACGGCAAAAGAATATAATTTAAGAATTTATTAAGATAAATAACATATCAAATTGTGTAAAGAACAATTGTACAAATATGCTATACTTAGAAAAAGTGTTGTGACTGTACAGAAACTACACTTTTAGCATACTGTGGACAGTAACAAGTGCTGCGAAAAAATGTTACCGTTCAGCCTTTCTATTTCATAGCAGCAAAAACATACATACAAACTGAACTGATATGAAAGAATATCTTTACATTGCTTTATATGTGGTGAAATAAAAGGATGTGTAGTATAATGATTAACAGGCAGGAATGCGATGGCATCCTGCATCAGGCAAACACATTCGTAAGGAGGAGCAATGAAGATGAAAGAACCGGTATTAGTAGTTATGGCAGCAGGGATGGGAAGCCGCTATGGCGGTCTCAAGCAGATAGATCCCGTCGACGAGCAGGGACATATCATTATGGATTTTTCCATCTATGATGCAGTGAAGGCAGGATTTAAAAAAGTAGTATTTATCATAAAGAGAGAGAATGAAAAGGATTTCAGAGAGGCGGTAGGTGACCGTCTGAGCAGGCATATCCAGGTGGAATATGTATTTCAGGAGCTGGGGAAGATTCCGGAAGGTTTTTCTGTGCCGGAGGGAAGAGTGAAACCATGGGGAACGGGGCATGCGGTTCTGTGCTGTCTGGATGTAGTGGATGCACCCTTTGCGGTGATCAATGCGGATGACTACTACGGTGCCCACGCATTCCGTATGATTTATGATTACCTGACAACGCATCAGGATGATGACAAATACCGCTATACCATGGTGGGCTATGTGCTGGAGAACACGCTTACAGAGAATGGGCATGTGGCGAGAGGTGTCTGTGAGACAGATGAAAACCACTATCTTGTGGGAATCCATGAGAGGACCCATATTGAGAAACGGCCGGAAGGTGCTGCCTACACAGAGGATGAGGGCAAAACCTGGACAGAGATTCCAGAGGGCAGCACAGTGTCTATGAATATGTGGGGATTTACGGCCAGCATACTGAGAGAGCTGAGGGACAGATTTCCTCTGTTCCTTGAGAAAAACCTGCAGAGCAATCCCATGAAGTGCGAATATTTCCTGCCATCAGTGGTGGGTGAGCTTCTGGCTGAGGATAAGGCTACTGTGGAGGTTCTCAAATCAATGGATAAATGGTACGGTGTTACATATAAAGAGGATAAGCCGGTGGTAGTTGATGCCATCAGAAAATTAAAAGAAAGCGGCCTCTATCCGGAGAAACTATTGGAGGAATAACAAGTGAGCGGCGAGGAACTGATACGCAGAGAGGTAATTGAGAACTTTACATTTCCGGGAAAGCTGGTGGAGGAGATTCCATACGGCAGCGGCCATATAAATGATACCTTCCGTCTGGAATTCCAGACAGAACAGGGCAGGAGGAGATATATCCTCCAAAGGATGAATAAGAGTATTTTTCATAAGCCTGTGGAGCTGATGGAGAATATTGTGGGTGTCACATCATGGCTCAGGAAGAAAATCATGGAAAAGGGCGGGGATGCCGACAGGGAGACCCTGAATATCATATCAGCCGGAGACGGAAGGCCTTATTATATAGATTGTGCGGGAGATTACTGGAGGGCGTATCTGTTCATTGAGGGAGCGAGCTGTTATGACAAGGTGGAGAACAAGGAAGATTTCTACCAGAGCGCAGTTGCCTTCGGCCATTTTCAGGGAATGCTGGCAGATTATCCGGCAGAGACACTGCATGAGACCATTGTCAATTTCCATAATACCGCAAGCCGTCTGGAGGATTTCAAAGCGGCTGTGGCCCGGGATGCCTGCGGTTATGCCGGGGATGTGCAGAGAGAAATACAGTTTGTACTGGAGAGGGAGAATCTGGCCTTCGTGCTTGGAGAGATGCAGGCTGAGAAGAAGCTGCCTCTTCGTGTTACCCACAATGATACAAAGCTCAACAATATCATGATAGATAACGAGACAGGAAAGGCCATCTGCGTGATCGACCTGGATACAGTGATGCCGGGACTGGCAGTCAATGATTTCGGGGATTCCATCCGCTTCGGCGCAAGCACTGCAGATGAGGATGAGAGGGATCTGTCCAGGGTCTCATGTGATATGGAATTGTTTGAGCTGTACACAAAGGGATTTGTGGAGGGCTGTGCCGGCAGCCTGACAGATGAGGAGCTGGACATGCTGCCTATAGGGGCAATGGTCATGACATATGAATGCGGCATGCGTTTTCTGGCCGATCATCTGGATGGAGATGTCTACTTCAAGACACATCGGGAGGGACATAATCTGGACCGATGCCGCACACAGTTTAAGCTGGTTGCGGATATGGAGAGAAAGCTCTCAGCTATGAATGCCATAGTGGATAAGTACAGATAAAATTTTTCTTTTCTTTTCAGGTAAAAAGTGTTAAAGTAGTTATGAACAGAAAATGTGTTTTAAAACAGGATAGTTAGAAGGAGGAGTTAAAATGGCAATTTTAGTGACAGGCGGTGCTGGTTATATCGGAAGCCATACGGTAGTGGAACTGCAGACTGCAGGATATGATGTAGTGGTATTGGACAACCTCAGTAACTCCAGTGAGAAATCTTTACAGAGAGTGGAGAAGATCACAGGCAAACCGGTTACCTTTTATAAGGCAGATATTCTTGACAGGGATGCGCTGAACGCTGTTTTCGAGAAAGAGAGCATTGATTCCTGTATCCATTTTGCAGGGCTTAAAGCAGTAGGGGAATCTGTACAGAAACCCTGGGAATATTATGAGAATAATATTGCAGGAACCTTGACTCTGGTGGATGTCATGAGAAAACATGGCGTAAAAAATATCATTTTCTCATCCTCCGCAACCGTTTACGGGGATCCGGCTTTTGTGCCTATTACAGAAGAGTGTCCCAAGGGACAGTGTACCAATCCGTATGGCTGGACAAAATCCATGCTGGAGCAGATCCTTATGGATATCCAGAAAGCTGATCCGGAATGGAATGTAGTGCTTCTGCGTTACTTCAATCCGATCGGAGCGCATAAGAGCGGCATGATCGGAGAGAACCCCAACGGTATTCCTAACAACCTGATGCCATATATCACACAGGTAGCTGTGGGCAAATTAAAAGAGCTGGGCGTGTTCGGCAATGACTATGATACACCGGACGGAACAGGTGTGCGTGATTACATACATGTTGTGGATCTGGCAAAAGGCCATGTGAAGGCTCTGAAGAAGATCGAGGAGAAAGCAGGCCTGAAAGTTTACAATCTGGGAACCGGGATCGGCTACAGCGTTCTGGATATTGTGAAAAACTTTGAAGAAGCAACCGGCGTGAAAATTCCGTACGTGATCAAAGAACGCCGCGCGGGCGATATCGCAACCTGCTATTCCAGCGCTGAGAAAGCAGAAAAAGAGCTGGGATGGAAGGCGGAATTCGGAATCAGGGAAATGTGTGCTGATTCCTGGAAGTGGCAGTCAAATAACCCAAATGGCTATGATGACTGATCGCAGCCAAGTAAAAATCCCTGTCTGAGGTGATTCTGTATGCTTTTTTCTCTGTAGATGAGAGAGCACTGAACAGGTACAGGCAAAGAATATAATAAAAATATGATAAAAAAGCACCCCGTTCTCACAAAACGGGGTGTATTTTTTCATTATATCAATATAATTTTTTGTGTTCATAGACGGGTTCACAGGTCAGCTGTACGGACAGCTTCTGGAAAATGGTCCTGTCCACAGAGGAAAGCATCACAGAGGAATGTACCTGGCATCCCTTTAATTTGGGAAGCTGTTCCAGTGCTTTTTTTGCCACATCGCTGGTTGCGGCGGAACTCGAAAGAGCAATGAGGACCTCATCGGTGTGCAGGCGTGGGTTTTTGCTGCCAAGGTATGCTGTCTTAAGCTTCTGAATAGGCTCAATGGAGGCCGGTGAGATCACATGGGTCTCATGAGGAATCTCTGCCAGTTCCTTCAGGGTATTGAGCAGCAGTGCAGCGGATGCACCCAGCAGATCTGAGGTTTTTCCTGTGATGATACGCCCGTCATCAAGTTCCAGAGCCGCGGCGGGAGCACCTGTCACTTCTGCTCGGATCAGTGCTGCTGAGGTGACTTTGCGGTCATCTGTGGAGATGTGGGCCTGTTTCATCAGAAGCTCCAGCTTGAAGACTTCTTCCTGTGTGCGTGTGCCCTCAGCAAGGCCGTCGATAGCCTGATAGTAACGGCGGAGGATTTCCTGCTTGGATGCTTCTTTGCATACTTCGTCGTCAAAGATACAGTTTCCTGCCATATTCACGCCCATATCCGTTGGAGACTGGTAAGGACACTGTCCGAAAATGCGCTCAAATATGGCACTGAGTACCGGGAAGATTTCCACATCACGGTTATAGTTGACAGTAGTCACACCGTATGCGTCCAGATGGAAGGGGTCGATCATGTTGACGTCATTTAAGTCTGCGGTTGCCGCTTCATATGCCAGATTTACCGGATGCTTCAGGGGAATATTCCAGATCGGGAAAGTCTCAAATTTGGCATATCCCGCGTGAACGCCTCTTTTGTGCTCATGGTAGAGCTGGGACAGGCAGGTTGCCATTTTGCCGCTTCCGGGGCCTGGAGCTGTGACAACCACAAGGGGTTTGGTGGTTTCAATGTATTGGTTTTTGCCGTATCCTTCATCGCTTACAATGAGCGGAATATTACTTGGATATCCCTCGATAGGATAGTGCAGATAAACCTTGATGCCCAGTTTTTCCAGCTTGTCTTTGTATTTATTGGCGCTGTTCTGGCCTGAATACTGGGTGATGACAACGCTGCCAACATAAAAGCCTCTGCCTCTGAAGGAGTCTATCAGGCGGAGCACGTCAATATCATAGGTAATGCCTAAATCTCCGCGGACTTTATTTTTTTCAATATCGCCGGCGCTGATAACGATAACGATTTCTGCGTGGTCGGAGAGCTGCATCAGCATGCGCAGCTTACTGTCAGGGGCAAAGCCGGGCAGGACCCTGGATGCGTGGTAGTCATCAAAAAGCTTTCCGCCGAATTCCAGATACAGTTTGTTGTCAAACTGATTGATCCGCTGGCGGATGTGTTCTGACTGCATGGACAAATACTTGTCATTATCAAATCCGATTTTCATTTTTCTATGCCTCTATTCTACAAAATATTGGGGTATGTGATGTCGCCTTCCATAGTATACTACAAAAGACAGAGGAAATTCCAGTAGCAACGGGAAAAATATATCATTTTGTTCAGATTACACAGAATAACAGGGAAATTAACAAAAGTTTTATAAATGTGTCGTCTTTTTCATAATCTTCTTATTGATTTATCAAGTTTCAATCCGTATAATAGAAGAGATAATAATAGGAGGAAAGAGATGGATCAAAACCAAAATAAAAACCAGGACCCAAACAAAAAAAGTCCTCAAAATAAGCAGTCCCTTTTGGTGCTCCTGATTTGTATAATAGTCATGCTGCTCTGCATGAATATGATGACAAAAATAGGCAGAGGAGATTCCAGCAAAATAAAATACAGTGAATTTATCACCATGCTGGACAAGGGGGAAGTAGAAAGTGTAGTCCTGAAATCCGACACACTTACCATCACCCTGAAGCATGGTACAGGAGTGGCAGCACAGACAAAGACTACCACACTGATGGAGGATTTGAGCGAACTTACCAAAAGGCTTGAAAAAGCAGGCATCAAAGATTTCGACAAGGAGCAGCCGAATATAGCAGGGGAGCTGATATACAGCCTTCTGAGCATTCTGATACCGGTTGTCTTAATGGTGGCCCTGTTCAGCTTTATGTTCCGCCGAATGAACAAAGGCGGCGGCATGATGGGCGGCGTAGGCAAGAGCAAGGCAAAAGCCTATGTGCAGAAGGAGACAGGGGTCACTTTCCGGGATGTGGCCGGTCAGGATGAGGCCAAAGAATCACTCCAGGAGGTAGTTGATTTCCTTCACAATCCCGGCAAATACACAGCTATCGGGGCAAAGCTTCCGAAAGGCGCTCTCCTGGTAGGACCTCCGGGAACCGGTAAAACTCTGCTTGCCAAAGCAGTAGCCGGAGAAGCCCACGTTCCATTTTTCTCCCTGTCCGGTTCGGACTTTGTGGAAATGTTTGTAGGTGTGGGAGCCTCCCGTGTGCGTGACCTGTTCGAGGAAGCCAAGAAAAATGCCCCCTGTATTATTTTTATCGATGAGGTGGATGCCATCGGTAAGACACGTGATACCAGATTCGGCGGCAATGATGAGCGTGAACAGACATTGAATCAGCTTTTGGCTGAGATGGATGGATTTGATACATCAAAAGGACTTCTGATCCTGGCAGCAACCAACAGGCCGGAGGTATTGGACCCGGCACTTCTGCGTCCGGGACGTTTTGACAGGCGTGTCATTGTAGACAGACCGGATTTAAAGGGCAGGGTAAATATTCTCAAGGTACATGCTAAGAGTGTTTCTCTGGATGAGACCGTGGATTTGGAGGCCATTGCCCTTGCCACGTCAGGAGCCGTAGGTTCTGACCTGGCCAATATGATCAATGAGGCGGCCATTCTGGCTGTCAAGAACGGCAGAAAAGCAGTTTCCCAGAAGGATTTGCTGGAAGCTGTGGAAGTGGTTCTGGTAGGTAAGGAGAAGAAGGACAGGATCCTCAGTGCGGAAGAGCGGAAAATTGTCTCCTATCATGAAGTAGGGCATGCACTTGTAAGTGCCCTCCAGAAGGATTCCGAACCCGTTCAAAAAATAACCATTGTACCCCGTACCATGGGAGCTTTGGGATATGTTATGCATGTGCCAGAGGAAGAAAAGTTCCTGAATACCAGAAAAGAACTGGAAGCCATGCTAGTGGGATATCTGGGAGGCCGTGCGGCTGAGGAGATCGTGTTTGATACAGTGACAACAGGTGCTGCCAATGATATTGAGCAGGCTACCAAAGTGGCCCGTGCCATGATAACCCAGTATGGTATGTCTGACCGTTTCGGATTAATGGGCCTTGCGGATACGCAGAGCCAGTATCTGGACGGCCGTGCGGTTTTAAACTGCGGTGATGCTACTGCGACAGAGATCGACCATGAGGTGATGAAGCTTCTGAAAGTTTCCTATGATGAGGCAAAGCGTCTGCTTAGTGCCAACAGGGAAGCCCTTGATAAAATCGCTGATTTCCTGATCCAGCGGGAGACTATCACAGGCAAAGAGTTCATGAAGATTTTCAGAGAGATCAAGGGAATCAAAGAGCCAGAGGAGAAAAAGCGGATCGGCGAAAAAAATGGAGCCTTGCCGGCTCCGGCAGAAAATGAAGTGCCAGTGGATACGCTTAATGTTCCGACGGATGGGGCTGCATCGGTGAGCCAGTCTCCGGAGCAGGATACGGTCATCCGTACTGTTTCAGGCAGCAGTGCTGAAGAGGAAGAAAAAAAATAATCGTACACCTGTTCCTTTTGACAGGAGGATATGATAGAATAAAAGGAGTTATCGCGCGGCGGTAACTTCTTTTTCTTTAATATTTCCGGGTTAAGAGATATTTTCTATAACCGGAAACTGTGAGGAGGAATACATGTTTAACATAGAGGAAGAACTAAAAAAGCTGCCGGCAAAGCCTGGTGTCTATATCATGCACGATGCCGACGATACTATTATCTATGTAGGCAAGGCCATCAGCCTGAAAAACAGGGTGCGCCAGTATTTTCAGGGCAGCCGTAATCTGGGAATCCGTAAGGAGCAGATGGTGGAGCAGATAGCCAGATTTGAATATATCATCACAGATTCCGAGCTGGAAGCTCTGGTTCTGGAGTGCAATCTGATAAAAGAACATACGCCGAAATATAATATTCTTTTGAAGGACGATAAGACATATCCCTTTATCAAAGTCACGGTTGGGGAGGATTATCCCCGAATACAGATCGTGCGCAGAGTTAAGAAAGACAAATCCCGTTATTACGGCCCATATTCCAGCGCCATGGCGGTAAAAGACGTGGTGGAGCTGACCACAAAGCTATACCGGCTCAGAACATGCAGCAGGAATCTTCCAAAAGATATCGGCAGGGAACGCCCCTGTCTGTATCATCAGATCCACCAGTGTGATGCGCCCTGTCAGGGATATATTTCCAAAGAGGAGTACAGGAAGAAAGTGGATAAGCTGTTGGATTTCCTTAACGGCAATCACAAGGAAATCCTGAAAGAACTGGAAGAGAAGATGATGTCGGCATCTCAGGAGATGAATTTTGAAGACGCAGCCCAGTACAGGGATCTGATGCAAAGTGTAAAGCGGATTGGGGAAAGGCAGAAGATCACAGACCAGCACGGGGAGGACAAGGATGTTATTGCCGTTGCCCAGGATGGGGAGGATGCCGTTGCCCAGGTATTTTTTATACGGGGCGGCAAGCTCATAGGAAGAGATCACTTTTATTTGAAAGTTGACAAGGAAGACCTGCGTTCACAGATCATCTCCAGCTTCCTGAAACAGTTTTACGCGGGAACACCTTTTATTCCGAAAGAAATCATGATCCAGGAAGAGATTGAGGACAGTGAAGTGATTTCCCAGTGGCTGGAAAAGAGAAAGGGAAGAAAAGTACACATACGGATACCAAAGAAGGGAACAAAGGAAAAACTGGTGGAACTGGCCCAGAGGAATGCTGAGCTTGTCCTCAGCCAGGACAAAGAGCGTATCAAGCGTGAAGAAGGCAGAACCATCGGTGCGGTCAAAGAGATTGCCCTGAAACTGGGACTGCCGGGAATGGAGCGGATAGAAGCCTACGATATATCAAATATCAGTGGGTTTCAGTCTGTTGGCTCCATGATCGTATATGAGAAAGGCAAGCCAAAACGCAGTGATTACCGCAAATTCCGCATCAAATCCGTTCAGGGACCAAATGACTATGCAAGTATGGAGGAAGTCCTTACCCGCCGTTTTGTCCACGGCCTGGATGAGCAGGAAGCCAGGAGAAAGGAGAATTTGGACGAGGAATTTGGCAGTTTTACACGCTTTCCGGATCTGATCATGATGGACGGCGGCAGGGGACAGGTGAACATTGCACTGGAGGTGCTGGGCAAGCTGAATCTGCAGATCCCGGTCTGTGGTATGGTAAAAGATGATAAGCACAGAACCAGAGGACTCTATTTTAACAATAAGGAAATTCCCATAGACAGAGACAGTGAGGGATTCAAGCTGATCACCAGGATCCAGGACGAAGCCCATCGTTTCGCCATTGAATTCCACCGTTCTCTCAGAAGTAAAGGACAGGTGCATTCTATTCTGGATGATATTCCCGGTATAGGTCCTGCCAGGAGAAAGGCTCTTATGAAGCAGTTCCCGGGACCGGATAAGATCAAGGAGGCATCCATGGAGGAGTTAAAGGCAGTTCCCTCCATGAATGAGCGGGCAGCAGAGGCTGTGTACCGGTTTTTCCATGAGGAACAAGAAAAAAAGGAATAGTTTGGGCAGGTTTGTTGAACTTCCAAATGCCTTATGATAAACTAGATAGGAAGAACAGCAACTGTCCGGCAGGTCCGCACCTTATGGGGTGGATCGTGAGAACATGTCTGCGGCAGGCGGAATCCATGGCTGAAAGGATATAGACTCTGAACAGTTGCGAAGAATGTTGAAAAGGAGAGCGTGCCATATGAAAGGTGTAGAACTGAAAAAGCTGATACAGGAACTAAGGCTGTATAATAAGACACCGGATATTGATATTTCCAAGAACAGGATCACCACCCCGGATATTAACCGTCCAGCATTGCAGCTGACAGGGTATCTGGAGCATTTTGAGAATGAGCGGGTACAGATAATCGGATATGTAGAGTATACATACCTGCTTCATTTGGGGCGTGAGAAAAAAATAGAGGCCTTTGAACGTTTTGTTTCCAGTCAGATTCCCTGTGTGATCTTCAGTACCATGACAGAACCGGATGAGGATATGCTGGCTCTGGCTATGAAATATCAGGTACCTATTCTGGTCACAGAGCAGACAACCTCCACTTTTATGGCTGAGATCATCCGCTGGCTGAATGTGCAGCTTGCGCCCTGTATCTCTATCCATGGTGTTTTGGTGGATGTATATGGTGAAGGTGTGCTGATCATGGGTGAGAGCGGTATCGGAAAAAGCGAGGCAGCTCTGGAACTGATCAAAAGAGGACATCGTCTTGTCAGCGATGACGTGGTGGAAATCCGCCGTGTCAGTGATGTGACCCTGGTAGGTTCAGCGCCGGATATTACCCGTCATTTCATCGAACTGCGGGGTATCGGGATCATTGATGTAAAGACCCTGTTTGGTGTGGAGAGTGTGAAGAACACCCAGTCTATTGACCTGGTCATCAAACTGGAAGAGTGGAACAAAGACAGAGAATATGACCGTCTGGGGATGGAAGAGGAATATACAGAGTTTTTAGGCAACAGGATCGTATGTCATTCACTTCCTATCCGACCAGGCAGAAATCTTGCTGTCATTGTAGAGTCCGCTGCTGTCAACCACAGACAGAAAAAGATGGGCTACAATGCGGCTCAGGAGCTGTACCGCCGTGTACAGGAAAATATGGCAAAGAAGAGAAGCGAGGAGGACGAAGACTGATGGCTGCATGGTGTTTTGGAATAGATTTGGGAGGAACCAGTGTAAAATGCGCCCTGTTTCAGACAGATGGAACCGTGGAGGAAAAGTGGGAGATCAAAACCCGCGTGGAGAACGAAGGAAAAGAAATTCTTCCGGATATTGCTAAAACGATTCTGAAGAAGATGGAAGAGAAAAAAATTGAAAAAGAAAATGTAACCGGTGTGGGAATCGGAATTCCCGGACCTGTAAATGAAAACGGAGAGATTCCCTGTGCAGTTAATCTTCACTGGGGAAGGAAGAATATCGAAAAGGAACTGGCAGACTTGACAGGTCTTGTGGTAAAGGCCGGAAATGACGCAAATGTGGCAGCCCTGGGCGAGATGTGGAAGGGCGGAGGAGAAGGCTCTAAAAACCTGATTCTGGTCACTCTGGGAACCGGTGTTGGCGGTGGTATCATTGTTAATGAAAAAATGGTGACAGGCGCTCACGGAGCCGGCGGTGAGATCGGACATGCATCTGTGGAGATAAATGAGGAAGAGGCTTGTAACTGCGGCAACAAAGGATGTCTGGAACAATATGCTTCAGCAACGGGTATAGCCAGACTGGCAAGGCGTGCTATGGCATCCTGCCAGGATGAGTCTGTACTGCGCGGTATTGGGAATGTGACCGCAAAGGATGTCTTTGACGCCTATAAAGAGGGAGATGCCCTGGCTGCTCAGGTGGTGGATCAGTTTTCGCGTTATCTGGGCAACGCTCTGGCTGTGTTTTCCTGTGTTGCAGACCCGGATGTGATCGTGATCGGCGGCGGTGTTTCCAAGGCCGGACAGGTTTTGATCGACTGTGTTGAAAAATACTACAGACAGTATGCATTTACAGCCTGCAAAGACACAAAGATCAAGCTGGCAACTCTGGGCAATGATGCGGGCATTTACGGTGCAGCTAAATTGATCCTGAGTAAATAATGTAAGAAAAAAGGTAACAATGCCCGTAACGGTTCAGTACCACACAGTTACGGGCAAAATAAGGGAGCAGCATCTATTGGTTTGAATAGATGCTGCTCCCTTTTCTATGACTTACTCTGTCTCACCGCCGGTTCCCTCTCCGCCTTCATCAGGAGGAGTTGGAGTATCGGGATTGTCGGGAGTATCCGGTGTGTCCGGGTTGTCCGTAGGTGTATCACCTCCCGGATTATCTGTCGGTGTGTCACCGGGAGTATCCGGCGGCGTATTATTGTCTGTGGGCGGATTAGCCGGGTTGTCTGTGGGGGTATCTGTCGGTGTGTCAGCAGGCGGTTCGTTGGTTTCCTCCGCCGGCGGAGTATAGACTCTATTAGAGTGTACATTACACCGTTTCTTTGGAATCTCGTCGGATTCAAAATACTCCGTTATAGTTGGGCAGGCATAATTGGGAAGAAGGCCTGTCTCACTGCAGACGGTGGCTTTTTCCACTGTGGCCGGCATCTTGAAATCCGTATCTGTCTTGTCCTCATGGAGCCTCTGCATAACCTTGCGCCATAAATCCTGATGATAAGTTCTGTAATCACCGGACGGCAGTTTTGTGTTGTCATCGTATCCCGACCAGACCGTGCAGGTGTAGTAAGGGGTATATCCTGCAAACCAAAGGTCATTATAACCCTCTGTTGTACCTGTCTTACCGGCTACATGCATATTGTTCAGCTGTAGTCTGGTACCTGTACCATGGTCTACAACATCCTCCATAGCACTGGTGAGCAGATATGCGGTACTTGGTTTAATGACTTTTGTCTTTTCTGGTGTATTGTCAAGGAATACATTGCCATCTTCATCCAGGATCTTTGTGTAAAACATAGGCTTGATATAAGTTCCGTTGTTGGCAATTGCCGCATAGGCGGCAGTCAGTTCCAGGTTGCTCACACCTCTTGTGATACCACCCAGAGCGGTGGGCTGTCCGATATCAGAGTACACATTGCCGTCTATGGTGAGTGTATCCACAATAGTGGTGAAACCGAATTTAAGCAGATAATCATATGCAAGCTGTGGTGTTATATCGGTAATACATTTTACAGCTACTACGTTGACAGAATTAACAATCGCTTCCCGTATTGTTGTAGGTCCGCCGAAGCTGCCTGTCAGCCAGTTGTTTACCGGTTTGCCGCTTTTGTATTGGTAAGGTTCATCATCATAGACAGTTGCCAGTGTCTTGCCGCACTCATTCAGTGCCGGCGCATAGGTAGACACAATTTTGAAGGTAGAACCGGGCTGCCTTACCGTTCTGGTGGCTCTGTTCAGGGACAAACTGGTTGCTTTTTCACCGCGTCCGCCTACGATCGCTTTCACATATCCTGTATGCTGGTCCATAATGCACATAGAGGACTGGGGCTGAGGCGTAAAATATTTCTGCTCCGCAATGACTGTGCTTCCATCCTCGGTCTTGGCTGCCTTAAAGGCTTCTATATAGGATTCGGCCTGTTCCTGGCTGTCAAAAAGAAGAGAAAAATTAGGATCTTCAGCCTTGAAATAGGTGGTCATCATCTCTTTGCTGAAATTTTCCTCTGTCCCGTCTGGATGGGCGATCGTCAGTGCATAATCAAGTCCCACCTGTGTCCCGGCAGGGAAGTTTTCCGGGTTGCTGTATTCCTCGTCGCAAATCTGCTGGATCTGCGGGTCCTGTGTTGTGTAGATACGCAGACCGCCACTGTACAGAGCATTGTAGGCCTGCTGTTCGGAATAGCCTTTCTGAGTCATCAGGTCGTCGATCACCTGTCTTGTCAGCTCATCGATGAAGTAGGTATAAGTATCGTCCTCCTCAGAGGATTCCGCCTCTACTGCCTGGATGCGGTCATAAACATTGTCTGCCAGACATTCGTCATATTGCTCTTTTGTAATATAACCCTGGTCCAACATGTGATCCAGGACATCTTTACGTCTTTTCGCGTTCTCTTCCGGATTGACTGCCGGGTTAAAACGCGTTGGGTTCTGGCTGATACCAGCGATAACTGTGGATTCCGAGAGTGTCAGCTCGCTCACATCCTTATTAAAATAACCGTGTGCGGCAGCCTGTACACCATAATTGCCATTGCCCAGGTTGATCGTATTCAGATAGCTCTCCAGAATCTGATCCTTATCTTTTAACTGTTTTTCAAGCTGGATGGCCAGGTACTGTTCCTGGAATTTACGTTTAAAACGTTCCACCATAGACTCATTGGTCCAGTCTTTGAATACATTGTTTTTCAGAAGCTGCTGAGTAATGGTACTGGCGCCTTCTGAGAATTTAAAACCACTTGTGATGCCTTTTACCCCCGCGCGGACAATACCGCGCAGATCAATACCGTTGTGTTCATAAAAACGCTCATCCTCAATGGCGACTACTGCATGCTGCAGATCTAGAGGAATTTTATCAATAGTGACCGGCATACGGTTAGAGTTAGGTGCTGTCAGTTTCTGAAGCTGATTGCCGCCAGAATCATAGACAAAGGTTGCTGAACCGATTGGCATTATATTTACGTCCCTAATATCCGGCGCATTATCCAGCAGACCCTTGAAGGCACCAAAACCTACGCAGCCGCCGATTACCATAATGGCAATCAGGGAAATGAAAATGATGCGTATAAAAGAAACATGGGCTTTCTTCCCCATCATGGTAGAGCGGGAGGAAAGCGAATTACGCTTCTTGTCAGTCGCACGTTTTCCAAAATTCATGTAGTTTGCCTCCTTTTCCTGATTATATACCATACCCATACCATCTATACAGAATCAGGCCGAACCATGGCCTGCGGAATCCGTTTTCCGGTAAAGATAAGAGGGCAATATAAGCAGTATACGTCCCTATTATAGCAAAATGGCATACCGAAATAAAGTAGAACTTATAAATTTAATGGAATTTAAGAGAAAAGTTATAACTTATAGCAATTTTTTTGGAGTGATATTGTTGTGTACAGCAGAAGGTGTGATAGGATGCCCACCATCTTGTAAGGGTAGAAAATTTATGGTACGCAGTTTGAAATAAATATTATTTAAATTGTAAACGTTTGCAAAAATGGATCATAAATTCAATGAAATAAATATAACAACAATATAAAAGGGGGTAAATGAACAAAAAACTGTGAATTAAAGAAAAAGTTTTTCATAAACTGTAGCAAACGCGATGTAACTTATGCCCAAAATGGATGAGATAATTTTATTGAAAAGGTAAAAATGCACAAAATGTATTGACAAAATCTGAAATAAAGGATACGATAAAAATGTAAACGTTTTCGTAAATAAAAAAGACTAACTATTAAAGAAAGTCAATAAATAGTTTCAAAAACAGAGATGTTTTGAGTATAGTGGCGATGACTTATTCATCGCAATCAGTACCTTGAAAATTGCATGACAAATAGAGCATCGAGTATGATGCTCTGACAAGAAGATATGATGTTGGAAGAATTAGATTGCTTTTTGGTATTGCTGTCCAGTGCGTTCGAGATGATAAATTAGCCGAACTAGTTTCTTGGTCGCGTGAGACATTGCAACATAGTAATGCTTGCCTTCAGCTCGTTTCTTGGCAAGATAAGCCTTGTAGGTTGGATCCCATAGACAAACATATGCGGTTGCATTAAACAGAGCATATCTAAGGTATCTAGAACCACGTTTTTCCATTCTGGCATAACAGTTATCTAACTGGCCGGATTGATAGGTAGAAGGCGACATTCCTGCATAAGCAAGGATCTTATCTGGAGAGTCGAATTGGCTAAAGTCACCTATTTCAGCAATAATCATGGCACCCATTCGATAGCTGATTCCAGGAATGCTAAGGATTGGAGAATTGATTTCATCCATGATGACTTTAATCTCGTTTTCAATCTCTTCGATTTCAGAATCTAGCTCTCTAATGAGCTTAATGGTGTGCTTTAATTCAAGCGATTTAGCTGGCATATTTGAACCGATAGAGGTTCTTGCAGCCTCTCTAAAAGCGATAGAGGTTTCTTTTGTGTAGTGGCCTTTAGATGCGGTTTCAAGAAGATTTGAAAGTCTTGTGAGATGTGCATTAGCTACCTGTTTTGCACCAGGAAATTCGTAGAGTAACTCATAAACAGAATTCTGATGAAGTGTTGGAACAAGCTTTTCTAACTCAGGGAAAAGGATACATACAAGACGGGATATAGATGTTTTAAGCTTCGCGCGTTCTTTAACTTTATCAAAACGATAGCGAGTAAGTGACTTAAGCTCTTCGTTGTGATACGATGTGTCTGAGTAGGACTTTAAGTTCACGTCAGACATTAGCATAGAAGCAATTGTATGGGCATCAACTTTATCCGTTTTCGTCTGTCTAAGGCTTAGACTTTTTCTGTACAGATTAGTATGTAACGGGTTGATAACAAAGGTGGCCAGACCTTTATCAAGCAGATATCCGAGAAGATTGTAACTATAGTGTCCAGTGGCTTCTAGGCCTACTTTTACTTTAGAAGCATCTTCCATAACGGATTCTATTTTCTGATAAAGCTCGTCGAACCCATCGAGATTGTTTTTGATGGTAAAAACTTACTAAATTTCTGATTATCTTTTCATAAGTTGGTAAATGCCGATATATCCCGTATTTTAGGGCTTTATCGGTATTTTCTTTTTGGAAGATACCTTGCATAAGCTGGCATTTACCAGCATGAAAATGCAACCAAAAGTAGTAAATGAGTAGTAAATATAAGCTCCGATATTAACAAGCCAGTCTTTCCAGTTCTGCTTTTGCAGATTGAAATGTACCGTGTGCATAATAGCCAAGTGTCATGGTTATGTTAGCGTGTCCCATGAGATATTGCAGAGTGTTTGGGTTCATTCCTCTGTTTGCCATATTCGTACAATAAGTATGTCTGAATGAATGTGGTGTGATGTTCGGTAACTTGTCCGTGTGATACTTGTTATACTTCTTAATCACCCCTCGCACCATGCCCTCATAGTTTCCTGCAACTTTAGGCAAGCCCTCACGGTTTAAGAATAGGAAATTGCTGTAACCACCTACAATCAGCGGTTGTGCCTTTCTTCTGTTCTTTAGTATTCTTTGGATTGCTTGATAAGCCCGTTCTGTCAATGGAAGTTCCCGTTTTCCGTTTTTGGTCTTTGGCGTTTCAATATAGTAGCCCATTTCGCTATCTTTCAATAACTGGTGGTCTATATTGAGTATTCTGTTCTGCATATCAATATGCGTCGTCAGTCCGCAAAATTCAGAAATACGAAGTCCCGTTTCCAGCAGAAGCACAACCTCATCATAATACTTACTATAAATCTTGTCCTTTTCCATAAAGGCAAGCAGGCGTTCTTCCTGCTCTGGTGTAAGGATAACTTTCTGTTCCGTATCATCTTCCAGAACATCACTCAGCTTAAATTCAAACGGGTTCTTTCTGATACAGTCGTCTTGTATCGCCATGTAAAATGACGCTTTCAAGGAACGCTTATAGTTATCAATCGTTTTATAGGCATATCCTTTTTCACTCATTCTGATAGCCCATTCTTTAGCGTCCGACTGCTTGACAGTATCAATCGCCCTCATACCCAACGGGTCATTTTTCAGAGCGTTCATAAGATACTGTCGTCCCTTTTCAGTAGCCCTCTTGATGTTCTTTCTTTGGCTGTTCTTCTTCTCGTAAAGCTGGCAGACTGTTATTTTACCGCCGACTGTGTCGATACCGTCGTTAAGGTCTTTTTTTATCTGTGCTTCTTTTTCCCTCAACGATATATCATCACGCTTTCCAGCAGGTGTCTTGTCTGTCGGTACAAGTTTCCAAGAATAGATAAATTGTGGCTTTCCGTATATATCGGTATATTTATAAACGTATCTTCCGTCTTTTCGTTGGCTCTCTCCATTACGCAAATTGCGATTTTTACTGTCTTTTCGTTTTACATTAGACATAGTGTAAAGCTCCTTTCCGTCATGGAATGAGCCGTGATACGCTATACCTTATTATACCATATCTACGGCTCAATGACATTAGATTTCGTCCAATGTATCTATGATTTTTTCAAATTGTTTTCGCTTAATCTGAATACGGTTGCCGTTCACGATAACCCAGCCAGCGTCAAGATTTTCTTCGGCTAATTTACGCAATTTCTTTTCGCCAATGCGGAAGTATTTAGACGCTTCTTCAATCGTCAGCGTATATTTTTCCCAGATAGGCACATCAGTATTGTTCATAATCTATGCACCCCCTTTACTGTGTGTCATTTTTTACAAGCAGGCAGACGGCTTTGGAAAACTCCGTTAGTATCTCAACTATTCCCATTTTTGTGGGCAGAACCGCACCATGCGGACGTATCATTATTCTGTGAGGATAGGTCGTGGCAAAACGACTTTTCCAACAGTCGCTCTCGGATCACTGCGTGGGTCGCTCGCTTTCTTTTGAAAAGGTCGTGGCGTACAGTCCCCGTGGCTCGCTATCTCACAAACGTATCTGTCTGCTTTATTCAGTTGTCAAAGAGCTGTGGCGAAAGCGTGTTGCTTTCATGTGTAAAAACAGTAGCGGAGCAGGAAAGAGGGGGGGACATTAAATCATGCTCCGCTAAAAACTGCTTATTCTTCTGGTTCTAAGTTCATATCTTCAATATCAAAACCTAAAATCATTTTGATAAGTGCTTCTCTGATACGTCCTTTTAACTCCATATCTACAACGATATAAACATTGTCGTATTCATCATAAAGTGAACGTAAACAGCATTTTGATATGTAAGGGTCATAAAATGCCAGCAATTTCTCAATCGCTTTTTCGTTTCCGTCCATAGCTGATGAAATCAAGTAATAGGACGGCTTCTTAAATAACTGTTTCATTTTCTATTGTTCCTCCTTGAGTATTTTTTTCATAGTTTCCAAAGCATGATGTCGGTTTCTAAATACACCGCTTTGCGTGATTTTCTGTAAGTTGGCAATTTCACTTTCTGTCATTTCCAAGAAGTAATACATCAACAGAGTATTGCGTTTTCTTTCTGGAAGTTTCTTCAAGGCTTCTGCCAGTTCATCATCAAGGACACGAATATCAATGCCACATACTGAAAAGATTGTATAATCTGTTTCGTAATCGTCCCAAACAGCCATTTTATCTACAAGGACATCTGGTAATTCGCTGAAAGATATTTCTTTATTCTTACGGCGTTTTAATTCCTTGTAATAATCTTTCACGACACTACGGACAACTTTCTTTAAACAACTTTCAAAACGACATTGAACTGTTTTCTGGAAGTCAGACGGTTTCATCAATCTCACCCCCTTTCCTTTATGATTTGAAAAGTGTTTATCCCTCTTTCCGCACCATATAAGGACAGCTAGGTGTGATTTAATGACCTCTTTTGAAAAATTTTTTAATTTTTTTCGGGTATGAAAAAAGCCCGCACAAAACATATAGTCTGTACGAGCCTTTAAAGCTAAAACATATTCAATTTTTAATAGTGTGCTATTAGGTGGGATTTGATTGCAAATAATTGTACTTAAAGCTTTCCATAACGCAAGCCCCCTTAAAGCACCGTATCAATGTTGGCATGGTTTTTCAAATTACTCTGAAAAATTATGAACTGTTCCTTTTGGAAATGTAATTGTCAGTCTTGTATATTCTTTTTCCGTAGAAGCAATATCCAATTTCAAACCCAATCTATCGCATAATTTTTTCGATAAATACAGTCCCATACCCGTTGCATTTGCTTTGCTTCTATTTGAACCAGTAAAACCTTTTTCAAATACACGGGATAAATCAGATGTTTTTATTCCACAGCCGTTATCTTCAATCACAAGCAGTATATTTGTTCCGTTGTCTTGACTGTATATCGTCAGTTTATTTTCCTGCTTATCAAAATACTTAATCGCATTTTGCACGATTTGAGATAGAATGAATGTCAGCCATTTTTCATCAGTATAAACGACATTCTCTATGTCATGGATATTGATAATTACTTTCCTTTCCATAAGTGCATGACGGAATTTCAGAATGACATTATGTATCACTTCGTCCAACTGCAACTGTTTTACAAAATAGTCTTTTTCTGTATTTTCACTTCTTGCATAATAGAGCATTTGCTCCACTAACTGAAATATCTTGTCTGTTTCTTTTTTTAACGTGTAATTTTTCGCATTATCAAACGTCAAAGACAATGCTCCTATCGGTATTTTAATTTCATGGGCGAAACTTTCCACATATTCTTGATAATCCTGCTTTTCTTCTGTGATTTTATCGATTTCATCATTCATAGATTTGCAGGCTTTTTTTAGTGCGTAGTAATAGGCTTCATTTTGAAATTCTTTTGGCTTTGGTAAAACGTCTGCAATATAGTAGGCTTCTTCCAGTCCATCTACTAAATCAATAATATGTTGTGAAGCGTTACGTTTCTTCCGATACAAGCACCATTGAAAAAGTCCTTGTATGCTGATGAACAGAATTACCAGCAATACAACAAACAGCGTATCTACACCGTAGAAAATCAAAAGAAATGTTACTAAGGCAAGAAAGAAAAGTTGAAACAATATCTCTGTTATTTTTTCTTCTAAGAATGTAAAAAAGTTCACAGTTTCCAACCCTTTCCTCGTATATTTTCTAGTAAGTGAACAATACCGATTTCTCTCATTTTCTTTTTTAGACGGGTCATATTAACCAGTAATACATTTTCGTCCAAATAATACTTGTCGTTCCACAGCTTTTCCAGCAGTTCTTCTTTACTAATAACTTTATCTTCGTTCATAAAAAAGTAGTATAAAATACGAAATTCATTTCTTGTCAGTTCAATGCTTTTCTCTTGATAATTCAAAATGGATAAATGTAAATCAAGGGCACAATCTTTTTTGACAAGCTCACGGAAATTATTCGGGTTTGACAACTGCAATGCACGCTTGATCTTCTCAAGAAGAATAAGCGTGTCATACGGCTTTGTGATAAAGTCAATCCCACCCACTTGAATACTTTTCAATTCGTCTGCATTTGTATCTCTGCTTGTTACAAAGATAATAGGTACTGGCATGACTTGTTTTATTTTCCTGCATACTTCATAGCCATTTTCATACGGCAGGTTAATATCAAGCAGAACCAACTCTACGGAATACTGCTTTAGTTCCTCTGGTAGATTTTCAAAATCAGTCAATAAAACTGTTTCATATCCTTGTGTTTTTAGTAATTTAGAAAGCTCCAGACGAGTGATTTCATCATCTTCGATAATTGCTAGCCTCATTTTCACACCCCCTTGATTTATCATCATAATAATTTCATAGCAGGAGAGCTAGAATAACCTAACTCTCCTCATTGATATTTCGTTTGAAACCGATATATGTTGCTATCCAATAAATTCCATAAATTAGGAAGAAGAAAACTAAATTTAATCCGAAGTAAATTAAATAAAGATATTTATCTCCTAAAATTTGCTGATACACATTATTCAATGATGACATCATCACAAAAGAACATACTATTGACGATATAGCAGGGACACAAAATAATATCAATAATTGTTTTCTAACTGTCTTAAATAACGACTTATCATTTACACCTAATCTTCGTAAGGTCAAATAGCGATATTTGTATTTTGAAGAGTCACTTAATGATTGAATAGCTAAAATCGTACCTACTGCGGAAATCAAAATGAATGCAATATACATAAATAGACTAGCTACCATTGCAGTCATTGCTTTTTGCTCTTCAATCGCAGACCCTCTAACAGAGACTCTATAATACTCATAATCTTTTTCGCCATTTTCATCTTTTACTGCTAATAAATGATTTAATTCTGTGTCTATCTTTTCTGATAATTTTGTCGTTGTTTCTTCTTTTGTATCAATAACTAAATGTTGTTCACATATTTCTAAACCTTGTACATAGCTATCAGGAACAATTATAACAAATCTACCACTATTGACTAGGTTTCTCCAATAAGATTTTGTATCATATCCTTTTAAAGTTAATTTTTTATCGGATAAGCTAATGGTTTCAATGTCTTTATTATCCTCAATTCTATAAGATTGTTTGCTATCTGTAACTATAAAATATTCGTTATTTTCTAATGAGAGTCTATCCATACCTCTTATTGAAAGTAATTTGTTATAATCGCTTAGCTTCATTACTGGGTCAAATTCATAGAACTGCATACCATAATAATTTTGTATCTGATGATTTGGCTCTTTGTAAATATTATATTCAAAGTTTTCCTTTATCGTATAATCTTCATCTACCACATTTATATATTCTTCAAAATTGTCAAATGGTGGCATATCGTCAAATACATGAACGTCATAAGGTGCAATTAAATTTACACTTATTTCATATGTTGCTTTATTGATACTAGAATAGTTCAAAGCCAATAACGAAACTAAAATCAACATTGACAATGTTCCAAATGTAAAACTCATAGTTCGTGCTTTTGACGCAAAAGTTCTTATTACAAAAAGATTATCTTTTTGGTATTTCGTTTTCTTGCTCTTTAGCAAAACAGACAAGAACATATCTGCACAAGTCGCAGATATACCATAAATACCAATAATTAACACAATAACACTAATCATCAAATAAGTAAGTGTTTCCTGCTCACTAAATTTTTCCATAGTACAGCGTGAATGCCACAGAAAAAGTGAAGCAATAGTAAGGATAATGCTGATAATAAAGAAAATGTTCCTTTTTTTGTTATTGCGGAACATTTTCTTTTCATTCTGCTTATCAAAATAAAGAAAATCATGTACCGTCATTTTTTTAATTCTTCGTAAAAGATTAACTAAAACCAATACATATATTGCCAAAAAGTAAATTGCAAGCAGTCCTACTGAAATAAAATTTAATGAAATGAAGATAACTTCTGGAATACCCAACAATTTTATAATCACTAATGACACAAATTGACTGAATACAAAACCAATAGGAATAGCTAAAGTTAAAGCAAGAAAACCTAACATTATATTTTCAATTACAAGTAATCTTGCTATTTCTTTTTTTCTAATTCCAAGAAGCATATATGTTCCAAGCTCTTTACTTCGTTTTTCAAACATGAACCTTGTCGTATAGTTAATTAAAAAGCATATTACAAAAATGATAAGAATATTGACAGCAAGCAATGTATTTTTAAATGTGCCCATACTGGAAGATAACTTTACTACTTCATCTGAACTTGCCACTAAGTTAAAAGCAAATATAAGAGAAAATGCGATAGTAACAGTTATCAAATAAATCAAATAATCTTTAATATTTCTTTTTGTATTTCTAACCGCTAACTTACCTAACATTTCCCACTTCACCTCCGAGCAAGGTTAATATATCCAGTATTTCATTGAAGAAATCTTTTCTGCTTTTTTCCCCTCTGAAAATCTCATTGAATATCTTACCGTCTTTCAAGAACAGAATACGTTCACAGAAAGACGCACTAAACGGGTCATGTGTTACCATTAAAATAGTAGCCTGCATTTTCTTGTTGATGTCAGACATTGTTTCTAGTAACAATCTGGAAGATTTTGAGTCCAAAGCTCCCGTCGGTTCATCAGCTAAAATCAGTTTTGGTTCATTGATTAAAGCCCTCGCACAAGCACAACGCTGTTTTTGTCCACCCGAAACTTCATAAGGAAATTTTGATAAAATTTCTCGAATACCTAATTTGTCGGCGATAGTATGAACCCGTTTCTCAATCTCGGCAGGGTTCTGTTTGTTGATAACCAATGACAAAGAAATGTTTTCCTCAATCGTCAAGGTATCTAAAAGGTTAAAGTCTTGAAAAATGAACCCTAGATTTTCACGTCTGAAATCAGCAAAATCTTTATCCTTGATTTTGGTAATATCTTGATTATTAACTGTAATGTGTCCGCTGGTTACGGTATCAATCGTAGAAATACAGTTTAATAGGGTAGTCTTTCCAGAGCCACTAGCTCCCATGATTGCGACAAATTCGCCCTTATCCACATACATAGAAATACCGTCTACTGCCTTTGTGATATTTCCAGAGTTACCCCCGTAGTATTTTTTTACTTGTTCTAAATTCAAAATGTGTTCCATTAAAAATCGCTCCTTTCTTCCTGCCACATTTATTTGTTTGGGAATACAATTAGATTATAGCAAGGGCAGTATTCAATTACACTTACAGTTTTGAAAGTAAACGGAGAGCAAAAGAGCCGTGATAATGCAGATCACAATTCTGTGAAGCATTTCCACGACCCCTTTATTATAATTTTACCTTTGTCTTTTTCGTAATGGTATAAATGTATTCCTCTGGTGTAGGGCGTTTATTTCCAAAATACTTTCTGAAATTCGCCTGCACTTCTGGGTCGGTACTGTTCATAGCTTCATCAATCGTAGCTTCAATATCAGCCCAAACATCAGCCAATGATACACCGCCAGCCTTTGCTCCAGCTTTCAATGCTTTTTTTATATCTCGTTTTTTTAGTCCTATCATGGTATCACTCCTAAATTCAATCGTCTATTACTGTAAAAACTTCTTCAATCGTTACATGAAATGTCTTTGCAATATTCCAAGCTAATACAAGAGAGGGATTGTATCGTCCTTTTTCAAGGTTGCCAATCGTTTCCCGTCGAACACCGACTGCTTTCGCTAAATCGTCTTGTTTCATATCATATTTTGCCCTAAATTCTTTAATACGGTTTTTAATCATTACATATTCCCCATTTTTCTTTCATTCCAAAGTATGCGGTTGATATAGAGTAAACAATTACAGAAATCGCCCACCCTAGAGCCAATCCATTAGTAAATGCTTCATTTCCAGAACTTTGTTTTATCAAGAAAGAATATAATGTAATGCAGGCTGTGGCAATCATTCCACAATAGAAACCACGGGACGCTGATTTATTCATATATTCATCTAACATTTCATCTTGTTTCATAAACCAATACTCAAAGTTTATTGCAAATACAAAGAAAGGTAAAAATTCCTTTTCATTACTCATAACACCGATAACACCTAATAACGAAAGAAAACCAGTTGCACCATACAAAAACTTTCTTACTGTCATAACATTCACTCCTTATGTGGTATATTTCTATCTTTACAAGAGAAATATACCACATTTAGAAGTCGTTTGTCAATCCACTTGCTTATCCAACAATCTTCCAGTTGCTATCCTTATGTAGCACAAGTTCATACTGCGATACCTGCGTTGCCTTTGTCTGATTATCAAGGAATTTCACAGCTACTTTAACTTTTACATTGTCCCCGTCCTTTGTGAAGATAGGGTTTACCAGTTCAGAATAAAGATAGTCCCTGCCGATAGGTTCAAGCACATTCCCCGATACATAATAGGCAAGCTCTTTTTCTGTGGCTGTTGGATAGAGCTTAAAGAATGTTTCCAGAAAAGAGGTAGCGTCGTTGACGGTATCAGCGTCTACACTTGCGTCTGTTTCTGGTGTCTTAGGCTCATAGTCCGACTTTTCGATTACTGGTGCAAGGGTAGGGTTCTGAATGATTACCATATCCCCGTCAGCGTCTACATGGACTTTTACAGTATAGGTTGCCTTGACATTACTTGTCTGTTCTCCCTCTTTTATCTGCTGATCTACTTCGTAGGTAGCAGAAAAAGTGTCCGTTCCCGATTGCTCGATATGCCATACAATCACATCTGTAACTGTGGAGCTGGTCGGTATATCCGTTCTGATTGTATCAACATTCAAGTCCTGCAATTCCTTTGTCAGATAACCGTTGATTGCCTGCGTCCTTGCTTCGATAGCTTCTTTGCTGTTACTCCATGTGTAATAGGACTTTGCAAAGTTCTTTACGAAATTTTCTATCCCGTTGGTGTCCTGCAAGCGAAGTTCAATGATTTCTTTTTCATGGGTCGTGTGCTGGTCGATAGCCGTAAAATTCTTATACACCCCAAAGCTCACGCTTGCGATAAGCACCACCCACAACGCAATCACGGTTTTCTTATGTGTGCCTACCTTGACAGTACGCACCTTTTTTTCTTTGACATTTTCTGTCTGTTTCTTATTCTTCTTAAACATATTTTTCAAGTCCTTTCTATTGTTTTACTCGTCCTGCACCGATTAAGTGCTGTTGCCAGTAACTACTACTTAGGTCTGCATATCCTATCGGGTCGCCTGCATGGTACATCTGGTTATTTCCTACATAGATACCGACGTGGGTCACATACGAACCAGCGTTATAGGTAGAATGGAAAAACACCAAGTCCCCAGCCTTTGCCTGCGAGAGTGGAAGATGTTGGGTAGCGTCATACTGTGCTTGTGCTGTTCTCGGTAAAGAGATACCAGCTTTTCCATAGCACCATTGCACAAGTCCGCTACAATCAAAGGAAGTGTTCGGGTTACTGCCACCATACACATACTTCCAGCCTTGATATTTCAACGCTTCATTCATAATCGCTTGTGCCGTCGCATTATCAAAGTGTGCCACGGTCAAATATTGATTGACTAATTCCACATAGAACATATTTCCATAGCCATACCGCCAGCCCCCGTTCTTTGCAACAGCTATCGGGTTGGTGTAGGTTACTTTCTTTCCACCCGACTTCTCACGAGCGAAGCTCTCTGCAAGGTTAAAGGTGTGTTTTTTCCCTTTTCCTGCCACATATCCCACATAGCCACCGCCATAGTTATAAGACTGTATCGCTACATTCAAATCGTCGATACCTTGATTTTTGCAGGAAGAAAGCAGGGATGCAAAATACTTACACCCCTGCTTGATTGAGCTTTCCGTATCTAAAGAGTTGGGTGGTAGTCCCAGACTTTCCGAACTCTGCATAATATCTTCTGCCGTACCGCCACTTTCTACTTGAATGATAGCCAGTAGCACATTGACATACTCGGAAATACCGTATTCTCTGGCGTACTTTTCTACCATAGGCTGATGTTTCAAGACTTCTGCGGATAAGTTCATACCCGTAATGCCAGAAGAAAAGTTGCTGTTCTTGTCGTCGCTGTCCGCACTAATCAAGACACCAAAGAAAAGCACCAGAGAAAAGAGGATAGGAAACAGACTGCCAATGAGAGCGATATGTTTCAGTTTCATTTTTTCTTCTGTCCTTTCTTCGTTACAAGGTTACGAGTTTTCTCTATGGTCTGCTGGTTCTTCTGGACGCTCTGCGTCTGCTGAACCTTTGTCCTGCGGTCTTTGGTGTAATTCTGGCGTGTTTCCTGCGATACCACTTTTTCTACATTCTGCCTATGTACTGTCTGTGTAGGCTGGGTCGCTTTCCTATCAGAAACACCAGAAGATAACGGACGCTCTTTCACAACATTTGTCTTGACTGGTTCACTTGCTTTTGAAGTGGTCGCTGTGGCAGGACGTTTCACTTCCTGCATTTTTTCAGCACTCGACTTTGGAATAGTTGAAGTTGTGGCTGGTCGCTTGATTTCCTGCATTTTTTCAGCACTCGGCTTTGAAGCTGTGGCTGGTCGCTCATGGGGACGGGTAGCTCCCGTTGTCGCTGATCCGTCAGCCTTTCGCTGTACCTGCCTTGCTTCTTGTGCCTTTTGAAGCTCCATACGCTTGTCAGCGATATTTTTCTTATGCTGTTCCTGCTTTTCCAATCGTCCCATCTGTCTGGATTGCTGTTCCTGCACCATGCCACGCTTGAAGTCGGACACGCTGGACTTTGCCTTTTCCTTTGCGGAATACACCGCATAAGCGGTCTGTGTCGGCATATCCTTGATATTCTCTTTGACAGCGGTTGCCTTGTCTTTCACTTTATTTTTCGTATCTAAGACAGCCCCCACCTTTGAACCTGCACGCTGTCCCATGCTGGAAGTGGTATTGCCCCGACTGTCTTTTGTGGCTGTGTTCCTTGTCGGTTTTCTGTTTGAAATCGTGCTACCTGCCACCGCACCAGCAACACCGCCAGCAGTAACCGCACCAGCAAGCCGTCTTTCCATACGCCTAGCTCTATGTCGCATAAACAGATACGGTCTGCGGAATATCCTGCGTCCCATGTTTTGACTGTCATTAGCGTTCAAAGAGAACATATTCATTAAGTCCCCTAACTTGATAAAGATACCTGCGAAACACACTATCTGTAAGAACGCCACCATAAAAAACGGGTACTCTTTGGAGATGTTATAAAACATACTGGAAATACTGAACGCCACCGTTACAATGAGCGTTATTCCTGCCCGTGTCATTATGGTATTAAACACCCTCACGATTGCCTGCTTTGCCAGATTTTCTTGACTGGGTATCATGGAAAGAAGAAAACTGATAGGTAAAAACATTGAAAAGATAATAAAGAGTATCTGGCTTAATATCATTATTCCTGTCAGTAGGAATACAAAGATTGTGATACCTATATTAAAAATGAATAGGAAGAACACCATGCCTAAACGGTTCACGACCTGCGGTATCGTCAGATTGTTGTTGTCGTTGTCCTCTATTTCTGTTTTCACGACTTCTTCTCTGGTCTTTCCGTCCTCGTCCTCTGGGCTTGCCGATACAAGAGCTTCCACACGGTCTGTCCCGATTTCCTCTGCATTGCTGTTCCCGAATTGTAAGAGTAGCCACGGCTGTTCCACTTGAATAGAAAATAGGCTGTCCCGTATCAAGTCCACGCTGTCCTTGCCCTCGCTGTCAGAGTTGGGGAGCATGATTTTTGTTCCCAAATCAAGTGAAGCGGTACTGATGTCTGATGAAAATTCATTTATCTTCTTGATGTAGTCGGGGGCATAGGCGATAAACGAAGCGGACAGCAAGAACACCACAAGAAAATTGATAACCGCTTGAACCGCTTTGCTGGTTTCTCTTTTTATCAGTCCCGTATAGGCAACATAAATACCAATGATTAAAATTATCAGTAATAGAGAACCCACATAAAATCCCGTACTCCCGAAGCCATTCTCGGTAACGCCTGCAAGGGTCTGTATGCTCTTTCCGATACTGTCTGCCATATCGTTGATGAAGTCCAGCTTATAGGCTTCCTGCACCACATAGCCCGTTGCATTGCTTAAATAAAGGCTTATCGTCCAGACAAAGTTGGTAATGCAGTAAAGCCCGTACTGCACCGATTTTCCAATCCCGTCCAGCCAGTTCCACGGAAGCCACGACCAGCTATTATCTACATAAAAATCAAGCTGGTAGTTGGAAAGGGGATATTTTGAATATAGATTTTCTGCGTTTATGGTATCGTCCACAAGACCCGTCGCATGAGCCACCGTCCCCAGAAGTGAAAGCAGGATAAGGGAGAGTGCCACCACGAACAGAGCCATTTTGAAAAAGTGGAAAATCTTCTTTTTTGTGAACGCACCTTTTATCCTTTCTTTCATCACTCCACCTCATTTCTCTGTACGGGCGGTCTGGTATCAAAAGCGTGTAGCAGTTCTTCAAAGACTGGGTGTATCTGCACCACACCGACACGTCCGTATAAGTCCTGCAATAAGCATTGTCCGTTCTCTAAATCACGCAAGCGTTTCTGGTTGTTCTCGTCGTCCTTGTCGATACCGAAAAATTCTAAGGTCTGTTTTATCTCGTTGATGTCAGTAGAACGAAAGGCAAACTTCAAGCCGATATTGTTTTTCAGACTTTCCTTTGACACGTCCCCAGAAGATTGTGTAACGAAATAAACGCCTGCCTGCATAGCTCGTCCAGCACGAACCAGCTTGTTAGAGAGCGTTTCTCCTTGTGCCACATTTAAGAACGCCCACGCTTCGTCAAGGTCTACAATCTTAAAAATACTTCTGTCCGAATGGATAAAATCAAGGGCAAAGGTACTAATCACAATCAGCATAGACACCGATAATAATTCAATGGTCGTGTATTCCTCAAAGGTCGTGTCCTTATCTGGCAACACAAGGTCGGCTACTTGAATGATATTGAGCTGGTTATCCAGACTGATTGCATTTTCTACTGTACCGTCCGAAAACAGCAGGTGTGCAAAGTCGTAGTCCGTGAAGCTGTCGATATGGTCTGCGATATTCCTTGATACTGGCGTAGCTTCACGGCGTAGCTCGTCTATCACATGGAGCAAGCCCCGACTGTCACTCTGGGTAACGGAGCGTACCGCCTTACGAAGTACGGGGAATTTTTCGCCGTCCCTAGAGGAAATACCCGTAAGGAATGTCAAGATGTCGATTGCCAGACTTTCAGCGTCTTTTACATTCTTCATAATCACAAACGGGTCAAGAAGTCCTGCATTATCTTTATCGCTGGTAAGATTTACGATATTGATTTCATGGGCTATCTCTGGAAGCGTTTCTTTCCAGTTGCCACGCTCGGACTTTGGGTCTAAGATAACCGCTTGTCCCCCAAAGAGAACCGAATAATACACCAGAAGATTGTTGCAGAACGACTTACCACCGCCAAGCGAACCGACAAAAGCAGAAGCAAGGGCATTTGTAACTGTGCCTTTTACGCCCTGCGAAGCTAAAGACGGTTGCAGGTACACATTTCTTCCCGTATCAACGGAATAGCCCATATAGATACCCGTAGTTTCCCCTAACTGTTGTGTCGCACCAAAACCAAGCCCTGCCAAGAAGTCTGATTTTACATACTGCACATAGTCGTTGATATATCGCTTGCTGGCAGGAAGAAATTCAGAATGAAGCCCCAGCATATCCCCAGCAGGACGCACCAGCTTTACATTGAGGTCGTCGTAAAAGTCTTTGACTTCATCACAACGGCGTTTCAGCTCGTCAAGATCGGGTGCAGACACCCGTATCACGTAGCTTAACTTATACATACTTTCTTTGCTCTGGTCTAAGTCTGTTTCCAGCTCGTCCACGCTGTCTAATGCGTCCACCACATTTGAGCTGGTTTCACTTCCTGCTTGATAAGCGTGATTGTCAAGGTCTTTCAATTCCTTTTTCTTATTTCTTACTGTGGTAAGTGCTTTTCGGTTCTCCACGATTTCTACATTCATAGAAGTATCAACGGGGAATGTGAATTGCTGTTGCTGGAAATAGAAGATTTCAGACGACGGAAAATCAAGCTCGCCTACAATCGCATTGACAGTAAAGTAGGACACATAGCTTTCCTTGTCCTCATGTTCCAATCGTAAATACCGCTGGCTTTCCTCAATCACACACCTTGTCGGACGGATAAGGTCGTAGTATTTTATCAGCGTTTCTTTCTGCAATTTCTTCTTTGGTAGCTGGTACTCATAATCTTCATAGGCGATACCGTCCCTGCCGTAAAGATGTTCCATGAGATACCCAAAATCATTGATTTCCAAGCGACGCACCTTAAAGCGACGGGAGATTTTATTTTCCAGTAACTTTTCCATTTTCATGTAACGGTTGATTTCATCATTCGGCATGGAAACAAAATCATTCATCAGCGTGTGGTTCACTTCATGGAGAAATTCCGTGAACGTCAGCCATGCCGATTTTTTAATATTCTTCAGATTGAGTTGTTCTTCCGTAACCATGAGCTTAAAGCCAAGAAAAAAGCGGTAGTCCACTTGATTGTCCCCAATCATAGATACTAACGCTTCGGTCTGTTCGTCTATCTTCTGATAGGCAACTTCCTTTAATTTTCCAGTTACCAGTTTCTTTGACTGCTCCTGCTGACTTCGGATTGAGCTTTCTGTGGCAATCTGCAACGCATGAATTTTACCCTCACGGGACTGTGCGATAAGCTGTCGAAAGCTGTCATGCACGATAAATTTCTGCTCTGCGGATAAGAAAGAATAGTTGTACGGTATCAGCTCATAGTAAGCGAACACCTCATTGTCCTTGTTCCAGACAAGGTTATTGTCAATATATTTTATCGGTAACATAGTTCACACTCCTTACTGCCGTGATTGTTTCATTCAAGGTCTGCTTATGCAGTTTTACGGCTTTTCCTGCATAAGTGATTTTAGGTCGCAGGGCATAGGTTATCTGTGATTTCAAAAAGTTGTACGGCTTCTTTCCGTCAAAGGTTTTCTGCGACATGAACCAAGTGAGAGCAACGGGAATACCAAAATATTTGAGAAATGCTCCCTCAATCATGGAAAGTGGGGGAATATCCCCAAACAGAATGATGATAAATTCCGTAATCACAAACCATGTAATCTGTGTAAAGGTAACGGGAAAGGGTAAGTTAAAGTCATTGATTGCATACAAGACTTTTTCCACGTTCCAGATACCCGTGTAGCTTTTAATCTTTTTCAAGTTCTTTCAGCTCCTTTCAAAATAGAAAAGGACAGCCATTTTCAGACTGTCCCTTAAAAGAGAAATACGCTGTCAGTAGCAACAATGCTTGTCGCTGATCTTCCAGCGTTAGTATGGTATCTCGCACATACCTCGGCTTGTTTCAATAAAGCAACCGCCCATATCCAAATCTCGCCCGTAGGCTTCATAGTCAATGTAGTTCTGTAAGCTGGGTGGAATGTCGCCAAGTGCCTGTAATTCGTCTATGTAGTAGTAGGCAACGTCTGTCATGGTTTCACAGTCGGGATAATAATAAATATTGTCCTTGTGTTCCACGACTTCTTCCAGCGTCCCGTAGTGGCTGATAAATTTGTCCAGACACTCTACGATATAGTCGGGAAGTTCCTCTATCATTTCATACATCTCATTGAGTTCTTCAATAGAAACATACTCGCCAATCGCAATGGGGAAGTTATCGGTATCATGGATTGCGTATTCCTCATACTGTTCATTCAATCCGATTTTTTCTTTTACATCTTCCTCGTCAATAGGAAATGTGAACCAAGCACCGACTAAATAGCCCTCATTGTATTTGCCAAGATTAGCAATGTAAACCGCCATATCATCAATCATAAGCACCACCTCATTTCCTACTCTGGCAGTTCAAAAATACCGTGTTCCGTTATTAAAAATTTCCCGTGTTCCTGCAAGTGAGAAGCGTAGGCTTCAAAGTCAAAGTAATATTCTTGACAGTCCTCGGACAGATGTTTGAACGTCGGGTCGTTCATCAGCTTTTGCCTTGCAACATCTATCATGATTTTGCAGTCGGGATAAACCGTAATCACATTTCTGCAAATATAAAGTGCTTCTAAATTTTCATACACCGTAAGAAGTGCTGTATATTCTTCCTGCATATCGCTCGAAAGCTGGCGGTACATAAAATCTAATTCGTTGAGCTGGTACACGCTGGTATGTTCGTGGACTTCATCAGCATAAGGCAACACCTTTTCGATAATGCGGTAATCCCCACTTTCTGCACCGACACCCAGCTTTTCTTCAAACTCGGCAACATCTATCGGCAGGTCGAACCAGTATGATATTGTTTCTTCGCCAGTTGTTCCTCTCGTTTCCACCAGCACCCTTGTTTCCTGCATTGTTCCTCACGTCCTTTCTGTTGTTTTATCACATCTTTTATGGTCTGGTACGACATACCAAACACATACTTTGAAAAATCTTCTAACTGTCTTTCTTCATAGTCGGCAGGGTTCAGTCGTTTCATTTCATGCCACACCTTACGCTTGTAAGAGGGCAGGTCGGAAATGTATTCACAGCCGACTTTTACCTGCATATCCTTAAAAATATCGTTCATTTCATCACTCCAATCTGAAATTTAGGTAAGAAAAAAGCAGTCAATCCTAAGACTAACTGCTTTGTGTGTATAGATATAATTTGATTAAGTTTTAAAACCAGCTTATTTTTTCATCTCTAAATTGAGGGTTATCGCTGTGCTGATATGGATTGTAGTTATTCAAATTGCAACCATATTCTTTTAATGATTTGATTTTGTTATCTTCTGTCCATTCAATTAAGGAAATACCGTCAAATTCTTCAACACTTCCCGTATTCATTTCATTTTTAAAATACCATTCGACGACAGTTTGATTTTCTTTATGAAAGAACTGTTTAATATCCCAAATAATGACTTTACCACGAGTATTCCATTCATTAAACCAATGTTTTACTGTTTTAAGATTTTCATATTTAGGACACCAGCTTTCCGTATAAACAACATCTTCTGTAAAAATTTTATCCATTCCTAAATCTTGCTGTTTAAGCCACATATCGAACCATAAGCGAATGATTTTTTCTCTCTCATTCATAATAAAACACCTCAATCCTAAGACCAATTACTTTGTAAATAATGAAGTTGAAAATTTATTTTATAGAATTTTTGCCATATAAAACTCATCAACAAAGGAACCAGCAACAAACATTGATTTTTTTCTTATTCCTTCAATTTTAAAACCATTTTTTTCATACAAATTTTTTGCAGTATTATTACAACATTCAACTGTCAGTTCCAAACGGACAATATTATTTGTTTTAGCCCATAAATCTAAATTATTAAAAAAAGTAGTTCCAATACCTTTTCCTCTATATTTTTTTAAGATACCTATAACAATATATGCCGTATGAAAATTTCTTTCAAATTTTCCTCTTTCTGCTCTAATATAACCAACTATTTTGTCATTTTCTGTTGCCACTTGCAAAAAATCAAAACCTTGAATTACATTGTCTTGAATATCTAATTTTAATTCTTGAATAGTAGTTTTCGCTTTTCTTTCATTTGGTTCGTACATCATGTAATCTGTTTCAGTATCTAAACGATTTAATAACTCCCAAAAATCTTTTATTCTATTGATTTCCAATTTGCTATAAATAATCATATTTTCAACCTCCAATAGTATTCACTTTATTTCATATTCTAAATTATACCATTCTCATATCAGCACCACAATAAAATTTTATGCACCGATAATCTTATTGAATAGTTCTAACAATACATCTTTCACACCGCCAGCGTTGAACACCAAGCCGACAGCAATCAAGGCAACTACCAAGAAGCCGATAAGTTTTGAAAACTCACGCTTGAACCCTAAGTAGATACCGATAACCACAATCGCCATAAGCACTAAGCTCTGTGCGTTTGATAAAAACCATTGATATAAATTCTGTCCGAAATTCATTTAATTGTCCTCGCTTTCTTCTAATTGTTTCATTTCATAGTCAGCTTCTTTGCCGACATTCAAAATACACATCAAGACTACGCCGATACCCATTCCCATAGATACCAGCAGGAAGTCTTTTAATAATACCCACATTTTTCATCACTCCTAACTTTCCACCAAATCTTTTGCAGGGGTCGTCTGCTGTTTGATTATCATTTCATGCTTTTCTGTGAGCTTTGCCTGCTGTTCGATTGTTTCCATGTAGTCTGTACCATTTCCTTTATCAATCTTTTTCAGCATTTTCAAGGTCGGTGCTACCTGCCTTTGTACCCACCGCAATGTGCGGTCTAAGGTGTAAGGCTCTGGCTTTGTCGTCAGCTTCAAGCTCTGTCTGTTATCGCCGATAAACCAAGCCCAGCGGTCATTAAGTTTCCAGTCATTTTTCCGCTTGTCTGGTTCTTCATCAACAAACCGCACATACTGGTTGATAATCGAAAAGGCGGTCTGCTCTGCGTCATAATAGGTCAGCAAATCTCGTACTGCATAATAGGCACGTTCATTTCTAAGCCGTATCTCAAAACGATTGATAATGTCGGCTTCTTCCAGCGGTGTCCCCAGCTTGACGTACTGCTCATAGTCCTTTTCATAGATACAGAAATACACATCTGATTTCAGCGAACCAAGATAAAGAGTACGTCCCATATATTCTCTGTCGTCCTCTCTGTGCTTGATAAGCTCGCCCGACTGGTAAAACTTATAGCTTCTGGACTTTCCGATATATTCCCGTTTCCTGCATTTCTCCGCAAGCTCTGGAATATCCAAAATGCCCGTATGGTCGTTGATAGCAAGGTCGATACGCTTCATCACGCCACCGTCTACTAATGCGTCCATGAGAAAGTCATACCAGCTTCTTTGCTGTGCCAGCAGGTAACTTTCAAACTGCCTGCAACCACGCCCCTTTAATTCTAAAAGGACACCTTTTTCTTCGTCAGCCGACGTATAGATAAAGATGTCCCCTAAAGAATAATGCTCCGTATAACTGTAATGTCCGTAATCTTCATGGAGCATATAATTGACATTCAGTTTTAATATATCTTTGATTATGTGCTGTATATCCAGCGTGGGAAAACGAATTTTTACATAATCAAACAGCATGGTAAGCGGTGCTTCTGGATTGAACCTTGCCAGTTCTTTATGCAGAGTTTCCAGAAGTTCCTTTGACGGCTTCATTTTTCCGCTTTCTATCTTGTTGAGATATTCCCTTGTGATACCAGAAGCCACCGCCAGCCTGCCTTGTGAGATACCATAAGCAATCCGTTTCTCCCGTAATTCTTTTATCCATTGTTCTTCATTCAGAACCATACCCCCAATCTGTAAAGTGTGAAGTTTTTTCAGGCGACTTCACAACTGATTTTTGCTGGAAAACCATGCCAGAAGCCTTATGTTTCCTATGTTTTTTCGTCTATTGTCTATTTGCAAACGTACCCCTCTGTTAGATACCGAGGGGTTTTACCTGCTGGCGTGGCTTACGCCACACCAGCAACGGCTAGTCCGTGCCGTCGCCTTTCACTTCGCACGTCGCCGTCCCGTCCTGCCTTGCTTGTGCAAGAGAGCCGATAGTCTGCAAAAAATCATGTTCTTTCGGGACTAAAGGCGTGTAAAACTCACTGATAACGCTTGTCCCCACATCACAATAGCCACGCCCCTTGATACGCTTCTGAAAAAACTGCTTTTTCACATCTGAACCGAACAGCATACCGTAACCTAATTCGCTGATACGCCCCAATCCCACACGGAAATTGAAGTTATCTCTGATACCGTCCGAGAAATACTTTGCGTCTGGACGCTGGCAGGCAACGATAAGGAAATAACCTGCTTGTCGCCCTAACATAACAATTTTCTTTAACTGGCTAAGTAAGCTCACGCTTTCTTTCGTCCCCAGCATTTCAAAAAATGCCACATATTCATCAAAGATAAGAAAGCAGGGTGGCAGTCCCAGATAGGCGTAGTTTTCGCCCGTCTTATAGTTTGGGTGTCGCTTCATTTCCTCACTTCGCTGTACCATTCCCTCATAAAAGGAATTGACGCAATCAATCATTTCTTCTTTGGTGTGATACACATTTCCCATAACTGTCCCTAAGTCTGCAAGGTCAGCGTTCTTCGGGTCTAAGATATAAAGGACAGCGTTAGTATGCAGTAAGGCTTCAATGAGCGTCAGCAGAAAATACGTTTTACCGCCACCAGTCCCACCAGCAATCAGAGCGTGAGGGAGTGCGTCATATTCCCAGACAAGATTTTTCATCAGTCTAAGACAGCCGTTTTCTGCCCGTACTTCATCAATGGTAATGCGGTTCGCTATCATATCATAAAGCAGGGTATATTCGATATAGCCGTCATGTAAGGTCTTGTCGGTCAGCTCGCAATACAAGCCACTTTCCAATTTATCCTCTAACCGTAAAAGCTGGTCTTGATATTTCCCCAGCGTAATTTCACAGCGGATATGAAGCAGTCCCTTTTCCATTTGATAATAAATCTTTGGAAACCAGACGATTTTTTCCCTTGATCTGCTTTGCAGGTCAGTAAAAAAACCGCTGTCTTGTACGGTATCAGTTTCATACCACTTATTTTCCAGTATCATTCTTGCCAGCTTTTGACGGTGTAGGAGCTTCTTGAAACTGTCGTAACAGAAGCGGTAATACAGAAAAGCGACCAATGCACAAACACCAGTCGCTATCAGTATGGTTATGAAGTTGTATGTGGAAAGCGTCAAGCCGTTCTCTAACAAGCTGAAATGCTCCCAATCGGTACGCATGAGCTGTGTCATATTCAGTAGCAAGAGAACCGCCACGAATATAAACAGAAGCGTCCCTATGGAAAAGTGGTAGACAAGGTACTTGTCGCTGGCTCTGATACGGTGTCCTTTATTAAAAATCTTACGCATAAATCAATCACTCCTTTCTGGATACGAAAAAAGCAGTCAATCCTAAGACTAACTGCTTTGAGTGATATACAAGAATTTACATTTTATTTTACAAAGAATATTCCATACGTAACAATCATTGCAAAAAAGATAAGAACTACTACACCAATAGCAAGACAAACTCTAATAAAATTTTTTGCTTCATTCATATCGCTATATATTGAAGATAGTTTTTCGTTATTCAAGTTTTTTTCTCTTACCTCTTGTACATCAATATCTCTTACTAATTCGTCTAATGTTAATCCAAAATAATCGCTTAACAATACTAAGCGTTGAAAATCTGGATAAGATTGACATGACTCCCATTTTGAAATTGTTTGTCTGGAAACTTTTAACTCATTTCCTAATTCTTCTTGAGAAAGTCCCTTTGATTTTCTAAGGTTTATCAGCTTTTCATTAAAATTCATATATTGCCTCCTAATAGTATTCTTTATTTGCGACCGCAAGAATAGTATTACAAAAATAAGAGTTTTCTTCAACCAATCTTTGTTGGCAATTTGTCAACCTGCTTTAACATTATAAAAAGTATACATAGATTATAACTTTTCTTTACTGTTTATTCAAAGTAAAAAGCTGATTGTATCATTTTATTTCTTCGGCTGTCCCTGCGGTGTAGGGTTCTGTGGATTGCCTGCGTTCTGATTACTTTTATTCTTCAACACAATATCCTCTGCCTTTACATACCAGTCCACATCTGCACCCGTATAGGTCTTTCTTGATACCGTATCGGCTACTGGATTGACAAGCTCCACAACTGCATTGTACGGAAATTCCCTTAATGGTACTTCTGGCGGTACAGACACGGGGATAATTCCACCATGCAGACTGCACTTCAAATCATAGATACGCTTTTTCAGTTGGGTACTCGGTGTCCCGTCCTCGTTCTGCAAGAACACATCACGCACCGCTGTAAACTTTAATTCTCCAAATGTTTTTTCTTTGTCAATAACAAACCCGTTTGATAATCTCATAAATCTTCACTCCTTTACTTTTCTTCAACTGCTACAATATCGTCAGCAACTAACACATAATCGGTATGTCCCATATCCCCGATTGCATAACCTCTGCCGTATAATTTCGGATTGACAAGTTTTACTTTCTGTTCATACTTGAAATGCTTTTCACCAGCTTGCACGGGAATTTCCACGACAACATTTTCGCCTTTTTGTACGTCAGAATAAAGGTTATAGCTTCGTCTTGCTAAGACCCTGCGGTTATTTTTATCTCTTTCAAAGACTGGCTCACTTTCGCCTGCAAATTCAAGAGTTCCAAAAGACTGTGCCATATCTGGCACGACATATTTCATTTCCATATTGTTTTACCTCGTTTCTTTCTATTTTTGATAAGTTTTTTGATTGTGATTTCTTATTCTGGCGGTTTGGGAAGTACCAGCAATCCCCCAGATAGTAAAGGGTAAAATCAATGCTTACGCACCCTTGACTATCCGTGTTCTTGCAGGTTGTAGGCAGACAAGCCAGAATAAGCGGAAGTCTGCCGTTTGACAGCTTCGGCGGAGAGCGTGATTTTTCTTTCATCATACCGTTACCGCCTTATGATTTCTTCATTTTACGGCGTTTGTAAAGATATGTTCCAGCCAGTCCACCAGCAGACGCAAGCAACATCACGATAAATGCCATTACATTTGTACTGTCGCCCGTTTTGGGACTGTCGCTAGGTCTGTTAGGCTTTTCTGGTGTCGGTGGTGTTTCGGGTTTCTCTGGTTCTTCTGGCTTTTTCTTAAAGGTAATTGTCTGTTCCTTATCCTCAATATCCTTATGCTCGGTAACTTTCTTCGGTTCGTCTGGATTGCTCAAATCGTACAATTCTTCAAAAGTTACAAGTTGTTTGCCGTCAAGAGAAGTAGCGTCAAACGTAAAAGCAACTTCCACTTTCATAGTTTCGCTGTCAGCAGTAAAGGTGTAATCACTTTCCACACGCTTTCCATTGATAAGAAGCTCTGTATTTTCTTCTTTCAACATCTGCCAGCCCACAAGTTTGTACTGTGTACCGACTTCTAAGCCCTCTAAGGTTACTGTATCAATGATTGTAACGTCTTTTCCAGCTTCAAGCTCTTTGTTGCCGTCCTTATCGGTAGCAGTCGTATGAATTTTGATGATACGCTCTGTGATAAGTACCGTTTGCCCGTCGTCCTCAATGTCCTTATGTTCTGCAACTTTCACGGGTTCGTCTGGATTGCTTAAATCATACAATTCCTCAAAGGTAACAAGGTTTTTGCCACCTAAAGCAGACGCATTAAATGTATAGGAAATTTCCACTTTCATAGCTTCATCATCAGCGACAAAGGTATAATCGTTTTCTACACGTTTCCCGTCAATGATAAGCTCGGTGTTTTCTTCTTTTAACATCTGCCAGCCTTTGAGCTGGTATTTTGTGCCTTTTGTAAGTCCGTCTAATTTGACAGTATCAACGATTGTTACCTCTTTTCCTGCAAGGATAGTTTTTTCTCCGTCCTTGCTGGTCGCTGTGGTATGGATAGAGATTTCTTTTTCGTATTCATCAGTCAGCGTTCCTAAATCAATCACAAGATTATTTCTTGATACCACGATTTCAAAAGGTGGGATAAGTTCAAAACCTTTGTTACTGTCGCAACGCATTTCTTCAATGATGTAGGTATCATAAGGTAACGCCCCCTTGCTGTCGTCTGGTTCAGAAGTTCCAAACCACACACCGTCCTCGCTGGTCTTGCCTGCGTTGGTATTGTGCTTATGAGAAGCCCAGTCAGCAGAAGTGGAGAATTGCCCGTTATCATCAGTTACCACTACATGACTTTCGCCCGTTGTCTTGCTTGTGATCCTAAAAGGAACATCAGCAAGACGCTTATGTGTGCCTGCACCGATTTTCACACCCTCAATATCTCCACGCTTAATCTGATTGTAGATAGAATGGGCTTCGTCGGTTAAGTCCACGATTTTTCCATTTTCTGTGATTGCAAAATCAATCGGCTTCGCACCGTCAGTTAAGTAACCGTTTGGAGCTTCACTCTCAACGATACGGAATTTTCCATAAGGTAAGAGGTCAGAAGAAGTAGAAGCGATACCCTCAATATCTGTACGAATTGTTTTTACCACTTCATTTTTCTTGTATATCTTGCCCTCAACCAATACTGCATTATCATTTAAGGAAATAATGTCAAAGGCAGTATCTTTCAAAGTGGCACTTCCTTGTGGCTTTGTATCGCCCGTTTCTAAATCTCGTTTCTGAATTTTTACACCGCCACGGATAACCTTGTCTGATACGGAAAACTGGTTACTTCCAGATAGTACGGCAAGGTCGCCGTCCTCGGTAATCTGTGTTACATATAAGCCTTTTATCTGTTCGGACTTATCGCCAGCCTGCATATATGCACCGTCTAACAAGTAGCCGTTTGGAGCTTTTGTTTCTTCAACGGTTAGTGTCCCAAGTGGAAGAACCGCCTTACCGTCCTGCATATAGAAACTGTCGCCAGATACCTTGTATGTGTCCGCTAATTTTGTGATGTAATGAGTTGTCCCGTCGCTGTCTGTTTCAGCGATTGTCTTTGTAACCCATGTACGAGTGGCATCGGCAGGGAGATTTTCTTTATTGTAGAAGCCAGCATAATACTTCCATGTAAATTCCGCACCTGCTAAAGAAGCGTTTCCCTGCGGATTGTCTTTCTGTGTTTCCATATCAATCTTGAAAAGCTCAATCAAAGTGTCCGTTACTTTTGGTTTATCAGATACTTTCAAAGTCGCTGTTTCGTCAGCTTTGATTGTTAATGGATAGATTGTTTTATCCACTTTATATCCTGCTGGTGCAGAAAGTTCCTTGATATAAACTGTACCAGCCGTTACCTCTGCAACATCTGTATTTCCATTTTCATCAGTCGTAAGGGTGGCAAGCTGTTTCGTGCAGTCCTTATCAGCAAAGACACCATAGGTTGCACCTGCAATAGAGTAATTTCCGTTACCGTCGGTAATGCTGGTATTACTGGAAGTCTTTTGTAGTTTTGCATTTCCGACATTCAGCTTCGCCCAGAATTGTCCTAATTCCTGCCCCTCGCCAGAGTAGATATAACCGCCACATTCATAGCGTCCTTTATTTTCTTTGACAAAGGCTCTTGCACCAGAGAAAACTTCGTCCTGTGTCGCCTTTGGAATTTCATCATAAGAAGCTCGCACGTTATCACATTGCCAGCCAAGATGTACGCTCAATCTCTGCCAGACTACAAGCTGTCTTAAAAGGTAAGCGTGATTTTTGCTTATTCCGCTGTGGCTGTCTGTGTACTGTTTTACATATTCAATAGATAAGGCAACGTCGCTTATCTGGTCGGCACTCATGCGTGAGCTTGCGTCATCTCTGGTCTTGTAGCCATTCTTAAAGTCTGTGTTAATGTCGATACAGTAAGCGTCCTCGCCCTCAACGGTTAAATGTCCCTCATTAAAAGTAGAACCAATCGAACCGTCATTCATTACTTTTTCAACAATACCGACACGCTCTTTTGACTCCGTCCAGTATTGCTTACTTTCTGCATGGACGGGTGTAGTCGGTAAAGCAGTAACGACAGTCGCAAGAGCTAAAAAGCCCGTACACAATCGTTTCCATGTCTTTTTCATAAATCTAATGCTCCTTTCATTTTGAGTAATAAAATAGCCGTCCAATAAGAACGGCTGGAAATAGAAAAGGAACGTCATTTTAGGCGTTCCATAGTCTATAAGTTATTCGATTTTTCTTGTTTCAATACTGATGTGCTGTACCATATCTTTGCATATCTAGGAAAACTTGCGTATCAAGGCTCATTCGTTAGTAGTAAATAAGTAGTAAATTGATGTGTTTGTTTCCTTGAAAATGCTGATAGATACTGTGTTTTAGCGGATAATCAGATTTTTATTGTGTTTTTTATTTTAAAAGCCTTGAAAAGGACTTCGCCATCAGAGTTTGTGATAAAGCAATCATGCTTATCTTTTGCGACATCAATTCCTACGTAAATCATATAGGACCTCCTGATATAAAGTATTGATACTGTCTTAAGATCCACAGGGCTCCTTGCAATCGTAACCTACTTCTTGATAAACCGTCATGCGGTAACTAACTGATTAACAAATAAACAAAGAGACTGTGGTTGGAGCCTTTTTTAAACCATCAAGTGGTAGGAGGTGATAACCAATCCACAGTATCTTAAAATAGCATAGTCAAACCTGTAGAAAAGGTAAAGAAAGACTATGACTTTATATAATAGTAGGAGGTTTTTATGCGGGTAGCTGTGATTGGAGCGGGGGGAATGGCTGCATCTCATTTCAAAGCATACCAGAGGATTCCGGAATTTGAGGTAGTTGCTGTCTGCGATATCAGCCGAGACGCGGCATTGAGAGCAGAAAAAGAGATGGGGTGCAGGATTTTTACAGATATGGATGATATGTTGGATATCTGCAGACCGGATGCGGTAGATATCTGTCTTCCGTCATTTCTCCATTATGAGACAGTAATGAAATGTCTGAAAAGAAATCTGCATATTTTCTGCGAAAAGCCAATGGCCCATACATGGGCGGAAGCAGAACGTATTCTTGAGGAAGCAAAAGTGAGAGGACGTGTCATTCAAATTGGACAAGTATTGAGATATTGGCCGGAATATCAATATCTTCATGAAACAGTCCGAAGAAAAAAGTTGGGTGAATTATGCCATCTGTTGATGCAGCGTCAGTTTGGCGCACACGAAGCAGGTAGCTGGTATATGGATCCGAACAAGTGTAAAATGTCTTGCTTTGAGATGCATATCCATGACACGGATTTTATCAACAGTATGTTTGGTATCCCTGATTTTGTAGACAGCGTGGGGGAGGAAAGGCCGGAGATACATTTGAGTTATATCTCCACAAGGTATGTGTATGAAGGTGCAGAAACCGTGATTCAGGCTGAAGGAGGATGGAGTGACTCGTCGCTGGAATTTGCAGCCGGATATAGGGCTGTGTTTGAACATGGAGTTCTGGAATACAAGGAAGGAGTGGTAAAAGAATACCCCGCAAATGAGAAAGCAAGAGAAATAAAACTACAGGGGAATAAGGGAATACCTTCAGATATTGTGGGGGTTATCAGAGAACTGAAGGAATTTGGGGCAAAAGTAGAAGGAAGAGAAGTGATTCCCCTTATATCAGCGGAAAGTGCTGCTGATACCATTTGGATACTGCAGAGAGAGCAGGAATCCGTACAGCAGGGGAAGAAAATTTGCTGCAGGAGGAAATGCAGAGTCGCCACAGAGCGGAAATAGGAGGGTCTTACATATGAAAAGAAGAATGGTTGTATTATTAGCCGGGTGTATGGTGATAACGGCGCTTGCAGGCTGCGGGAACACGAAGGGAGAAGAAAAAGCCTCCAACACAGAAGGAAATGAAAAACAGGAAGACACAGATAAGAAAGAGGATATACAGAAGGGCAGTGATGCAGAGAAGTCTGTCAGCGGGGAGGTGACCATGTGGACAGGAACCTGGAATGACGGCCTGATGGACACGCTTTTGGAGGGATTTTACAAAGAGTACCCGGATGTTAAAGTGAATTTTGAATATCTGCCATGGGATGGCATGGAGGATAAATACCTTTCTGCTCTTCAGGCGGAGGCAGGACCGGATGTGCTGGATATGGCCATAGCCTGGACAATACCCTACGCGTCGATGGGAAAACTCCAAAAATTGGACGAGTACATAGAGAAAAATAGTATTGATGTGTCCGATTATTACGAAGGTGCGGTAAAGACGTTATACGTAGACGGTAGTTACTATGCACTGCCCTATCGCAGTGAGACCATGTGCCTGTTTTATAACAAAGATTTATTTGAAACAGCAGGTCTTGATCCGGAATCTCCCCCTGCCACTTGGGAGGAATTACGGGATGATGCCGTGAAGCTCACCGGCGGGGATGTCTATGGATTTGGTCTGTGCGGCAGCAATGCAGGCAATACAACGGCACAATTTTACAGTATGATGTTTTCAAAGGAAGTATCTTTGCTGAATGAGGACATGACAGAGGCGGCATTTAATACAAAAGATGGCCTGGATGCATTCTCCTTCTGGGCAGATCTTTATCTGAAGGACGCAGTGGTACCGAAAAGTGTGTTGGAAAATGACAATACCACCAACAGAAATCTGTTTGCAGAGGGAAAGCTGGCAATGTTTGTTTCTGGAAGCTATGATATTGAACCGATTATGGAAGCGAATCCTGATATGAACATGGGTTTTGCACTCTGTCCGGGTTTTGAAGGAGAGACAAGCGCTGCACAGCTTGGAGGATGGAATCTGGGAATGTCGAATACCTGTAAAAACCCGGATGCAGCTTTTGCTCTGATGAGTTATCTGGCTTCACCGGAAGTTTCGGTGGATTTCAGCAGCACGTTCTCTTCCTGTAAATCAGCAGTCAGTAATGAGAAATATGCAGATGAAAGTCTGAAGGTATTTATTGAAGCCATCAATTATGGTGTTCCCCTTCCTGGCAGTCCGCATATGAATCAGATCACTGACATCCTTTATAATGAGGCTCAGGCCGTATTATCCGGAAGCAAGGACGCTGAGACTGCGCTTTCAGATGCAGAGGAAAGTGTTAACAAAGCACTGGATAATTAACCGGAATAACAGGAGCCGGCCATCCAGGCAGGCTCCTAAAGTGAGGGGGCGGTATACAGAATGAAGAATAAAAGAAAAACGATAAAGAAACAAAATTGGGGATATCTTTATATTGCCCCGGCGCTGCTGTTTGTTTTTGCAGTTATGCTGGTTCCCCTTGTTTACACATTGGTAATGGGATTTTTTAAAACGGATCTTTTTACAGGCAGTATAAGCTTTGCGGGTATTTCCCAGTTTGCAGATGTATTTCAAGATACTGTCTTTTTACTGGCACTTAAAAATACGCTTGTCTGGACTGTGGGAAGTGTTGTGTTTCAGTTCCTGATAGGATTCATCATTGCCAATATACTGAACGCAAGCCGCATTCGCGGGAAAAATATAATCAGGATAATTCTGATGGTGCCGTGGGTTCTTCCAAGTGTAGTGAGTGCAATGGTGTGGGACTGGTCTTACCATCCTGATTATGGGATTCTCAATGAGATCTTAAAAAGAATCGGCCTGATATCAGAGAGCCTGAACTGGACATCCTCTGCGAAGACGGCACTTTTATCCGCGATTATTGTGAACGTCTGGAAAATGGTTCCTTTTGTGATCCTCATGACTGAGGCGGCGCTGCAGGGGGTTTCACAGGACTTAAAAGAGGCGGCAAGAGTAGATGGGGCCAAAGGATATCAGGTGTTTTTTCATATTGTCATACCGGAAATCAGTTCCTCTGTGAATACAGTGATTCTGCTTTTGAGCATCTGGACTATGAATTCCTTTACATTTATCTATCTGCTCACAGAGGGAGGTCCTGCCCATGCGTCGGAAATACTGTCATTGTACATATACAGAGATGCCTTTAAAAATTATAGTTTTGGAACAGCAAGCGCTGCGGCTTCTGTATTGTTTGCAGTGACTGCAGTGATTGCGCTATTGTACAACAGATATGTGATAAGGAGGGACAGGGATTCATGAAACAGATACAGTCCAATATGCATTCTAAGATAAAACCGCTGGAAGCCGTTGGGATTCTCTGTGCCTGTGTGTTTCTGGCAATCTGCTGTCTGGCAGCACTTTTTCCGGCTGTATGGATGTTTTTATCCTCCATAAAACCGGCGTCGGAGTTATTCATATCGCCCCCAAGGTTCTTTACAGAGACTCCGACTTTTTCAAATTTTGCCCGTGTTTTATTTGAGACTTCCATACCAAGGTCCTTTGCCAACAGTCTCGTGGTTGCTTTTGCAGCCACGGTATTTACTCTGATTGTCTCTTTGCTGGCGGGGTTTGGGTTTTCCAGGTTTGAATTCAAAGGCAGCAGGACATTGTCCGCATCACTGCTTTTTGGGCAAATGATGCCTGCCATCGTGCTGCTTCTTCCTCTTTATAAGATTTACAGCAGGCTGCATTTGATCGATACCTATCAAGTCAACATCATTTCTAATATTGCATTAAATGTACCTATGGCTGTGATGACACTGACTGCATTTTTGTCAGGAGTTCCCCGGGAACTCGATGAGGCAGCAATGATTGATGGATGCAGCCGGCCAGGAGCCTTGTTCCGAATCCTGGTGCCGGTCATTTCTCCGGGGATTGTCACGGTCTGTATCTATACCTTCCTGAATACCTGGGAAGAATTTATTTTTGCATTTAATTTTACGAATTCTGCAAAATATAAGACATTGTCTATTGCTTTGAAAGAATTTAAAGGCCAGTTCATCATTGACTGGGGTGGAATGATGAGCGCGGCTGTAGTGATTGCTGTTCCTGTACTGTTGATTTTTCTTCTATGCAACAAGTATTTTATCAAGGGGATCACATCCGGGGCAGTGAAAGGATAAAAACAATTGAGAAAGGTGATAAAAATGGAAAAAATTTTGAGATGTGCAGTGGTGGGGATGGGGCTTTTGGGGAGTCAACATGCGGAACACCTTTACAAACATAAGAATACACTTGTGACAGCAGTATGTGACCAGAAAGTGGAGAAGGCCAAAAGATGGGCAGAGGAACACGCATGTTCCTGGTATGAAGATTTTACGGAGATGTACAAGAAGGAAAAGCCGGATTTGGTGGTGGTAGCAACACAGGACCCATATCATAAAGGCCCCATACTCAAAGCCTGCAAAAGCGGAATTCCGTTTGTCATCAGTGAAAAACCGTTGACTACATCCCTTGCAGATGCATGTGAGATCAGAGAGGCGGCAAAAAAATCAGGGACATGTATCAAAGTGTTGTTCCCTAATCGCTTTTATCCTCTGGACCGGAGTATACGTCTGTTGGTGAGTGGAGGATATTTGGGAGCGCCCCAGTATGGGGAGATGCGAATGGATGATTCTATTGATGTACCCAGGAACTTGTGGGGAAAGGACAGCAGGAATTTTTCTGCGATCTCTTCTCCGGCATTCTTCCTATTCAGCCATGCGGTAGATTTGCTTCACTACTATTTTACTCCCAGGAAAGTTGTCAGAGTCTATGCAAAAGGAAAGAAGAGCGTGATTGGAAGCGAGTATGATTTCCTGGACTGTCTGCTGACTTTTAACGACGGACTGATCATCCGTCTGAAGACAGAGTGGACGAAACGTATGGAAGAACTGGTGGAAAATTATGTGCAGCTCACAGCAGATAATGGCGGGTTTGCATATAATAAAACACCGGGATATGAAGCAGGACAGGGGCTTAGAATCTATTTGGAGGTTTCCGAAGAGAAAGCCAGAGAAGCAGCGGGTATTCTGGAGAGCCAGGGTATTTGTGCAGAATTAGGTTACAGTGAAAAGATGAATGCATACAGGTTCGATTTAAAGGCAGAGGATAAAAATGATTTTGACTGGAATGAGGGCGTCTGTCTGTACGCTGATTCATTTATGAATGATACAGAAGGCGGAATTCCCATCACTGATTTGGAAGAGGGCATCCGGCAGGTTGCGGTGGTGGAGGCTATATTGGATTCCGCAAGAGAAGGCAGGGAAGTGATATTGGAGCTGTGAGAATAGAAAAGGTAGAGGCATATCCTGTTAGAGTACCAATTAAGCCCCTTACAGAAGGCGGAGTTGCTCCATATAGAGGAAGCCGGGAAGCAATGGGGACCTCCTGGGTCACAGGAGTGATCTATAAGCTTACTACAGAGGAAGGGCTGGTGGGCTGGGGAGAGATGAACTTGATTTATTCTCTGGACATTACAATGTGTATCATTAAAGAAATGTTGGTGCCAGCGCTTGTAGGAGCGGAGATATTCCACCGAAATGCTATCAAGGATTCGCTGCGGTCTATATATAATCCGGATATCAATACACTGCACCTGGTATCAGGAGTGGAGATGGCACTGTGGGATTTGGAGGGAAAAGCATTGGGCTGTTCCATCAGCAGACTACTGGGAGGAAAAGTGAGGGATAGAATACCCGCGGCATATGCATTTGGATATCTGGATGAGATCGAGACAAAAAATAAAGTAAAAGAAGTATGCGACGAGGGATTCCGAACCATAAAGACAAAAGGTGGTATCTCTCTGGAGGAGGATATCAGGAGGGCTTTTTGGCTTCGAGAAGCAGCCGGAGAAGGCATGGAGATCCGTGTAGACATGAATCAGGCGTACAGGATGGACCAGGCCGTGAGATATATGAAAGCGGTGGAGCCGTGTGGTCTTCAGTATGTGGAGCAGCCGTTCAGAGTCAGAATGCTGAGTGAATACAGACAGATTCGAGGCAGATGCGGTACGCCTATCGCAATCAATGAGGATACCTATATTCCAGGCGGCATATGGGAGGCTCTGCGGTGTGGTGCGGCGGATGCCGCAGTGGTTGACATGGAGTCGCTGGGAGGAATAGGAGAACTACAGAAAGCGGCATATCTAGCAGAAGCGGCTGGTGTGTCTCTGGCACATCACTGCGCCTGGGACATGGGGGTTAAGACTGCTGCTGTCCTGCAGGCCACGAGCGCGTTACCAGCATTTCAATTGGCAATGGACACAACATATATGTCTCACGGTGCAGATATTCTTTCAGCACCTCTTGTTATCTCGGAGGGGAGCTATTTAGTTCCGGAGGGACCTGGATTGGGGGTGGAAGTTAACGAGGAAGCACTGGAGGAATACCGATGCAGTGACAGGCGATTGAGATTTGTATTTTGATATTTCAGCAGACTCCGTATCCGGAATAACAGATAGAGGGTTTTCTTGCTCGAATATGGAAAAAAAAGGAAATATGGAATATAATGAATCCAATATCTGTGTATTATACAGTCTGAAGGAGTTAAAAAGATGGGAAATGGAATCACGATCAAAGATGTTGCAAAGGCATCCGGTGTTTCGCTGGCGACGGTATCGAGAGTCATAAATGGGACAGACATGGTAAGTAAAGCTACAAAAGAGAAGGTTATGGAGGCTGTTAGGAATCTTGGATATAATCCCAATAATGCGGCCAGGGCATTGGTCAGTCAGAAAACAAACGCAATTGGTATTGTTGTACATAATCTACATGATCCGTTTTTTTATGATTTGATCAAAGGGTTTGAGGCAGGGGCGCAGCAGACAAGATATAACGTGATTTTCTGCAGTGTTCTTGGGTCTGACATTAAAAGTAAAGAAAAATATCTGAAATACCTGACAAACGGTGTGGTGGATGGAGTGATCCTGTATGGTTCCTATCTGACAGATGAGTCGGTGATGCGCTATCTGAAGGATAGGGATTCTATGAAATATGTCATGATTGAGAACGATATTCCCGATTTTCAGTGTAATAAGCTTCTGATCGACAACACTGGGGGCGCTCAATCGGCAATAAAATATCTCACAAATAAGGGACACCGGAGCATAGCGCACATATGCGGAAATCCAAATAAGAAAGTGACTATAGACAGGTTGAACGGATATCTCAATGGAATGAGACTGGCGGGGTTGGAAATACAGGATGGTTATATCGGACATACATCAACTGATTACAAAAGCGGTTATGAGAGAATGCGGGAGATGATGGAACTGCAGGACAGACCCAGCGCTGTTTTCTGTTCTGACGATGCCATAGCCAGCTATGCAGTCAGGGCAGCGCTGGATTTGGGAATGCGTGTACCGGAGGATGTATCAGTCATTGGCTTTGATAATCAGACAATTCTTCCGGATTGCTACAGGGGGCCGCAGATCACATCTGTTGAGCAGCCTTTATATCAGATTGGATATGACAGCGTGGCGCTGCTGAGCGGGCAGCTGGAGGACAGGAATGCTACCATGAATATCAGAAAGACTTACGAGACAAGGATTGTGGAAAAAGAGACTGTTGGATTCAGGCTATTGGGAGATAGCTGATTAATTGTGGAGGTAATTTTTATGGGAGAGACCGGCGATAGAATGAAACATTTGGGAATCAATCTTCCTGTCAGGAACAGGAGAGGAACAGGGGCGGTGGATGCAGTGCTCAGTGGAAATCTGCTTTTTCTTTCCGCGCATTTACCTGTGGACAGTGAAGGAAATGCGGTATATACAGGGAAAGTCGGCGGGGAAGTGGATGTAGACACAGCATATCAGGCAGCCAGACTCTGCGGCATCAATATGTTAGCCACCATAAAGGACTATATTGGAGAACTGGACCGTGTGGAGTATGTGGTCAAGGCCCTGGGGCTGGTGAACAGTACAGGAGAATTTTCCGGCCAGCCGGCAGTGATGAATGGTTTTTCAGATCTTATGGTGGAGGTTTTTGGCAGACGAGGACAGCATGCGCGAAGCGCTATGGGTGCATATGCACTTCCTATGAACGTGCCGGTTTGTGTGGAGGCGATTGTCCGCATTCGCAGCTGACAGGAGGGTGGCATTTATGGATAAGATCAATAAAGTTATTTTAAATGAAACGGAGATTGAGCTGCAGTATAAAAAGAAAAAGGGAATTATTCTTCTGAGAAAATCAGATGACCTGATTTTTGTTTCAGGCCATGGCCCTGAGGACCAGGTTACAGGCGTACCCCTATATTGCGGTAGAATTGGAAAAGAACTGACTCCTGAGGAAGGATATTTGGCAGCTCGCGAGTGCGGAATCATTATACTGGGTGCCTTAAAGGACACTCTGGGAAGCTTTGAGCGGATAGAACGCGTTGTAAGGGCTTTTGGTATGGTGAATTGTGAGGGGGCGGATAATGATTTGGAAGGCATTATGGATGGATTTTCCGATGTAATGACAGAGGTGCTTGAAGAGAGGGGATACCATGCAAGGACAGTCATGGGAACTCATAATCTTCCCAATAATAATATACCGGTAGAAATCGAAGTGATAGTATCAGTAAGGGGATAGTGATGATGACAAATTTAAATGTGCGAGAGCAGGTGATTGGTCTTACTAAGGAATGGGACCAAGAACGCTTTGAGGACGGAAGACCGCGTGTTCCGGATAAATATCTTGAAATCTTGAGAGGAATGACGCTGGAGGAAGTTTGGCTGCCACTATATATAAAAGGGTATCGCTTCCAGTTTGAGGGGAGTTTAAATCGGCTGCATCCGGCAGTGAAAATGGTTGGACGTGCGGTGACATGTACTTTTGTACCTGCAAGACCAGACCTTTGCAAAGCAGTCAAAGAATATGGAGAAGGCCGTGGCTGGAAAGGCACCTGCAACCAGTGGGTGATAGACAGTTTGACACAAGGAGATGTGGTGGTTGCAGATATGTATGATAAGATTTATAACGGTACATTTATCGGAGGAAATCTTACTACAGCCATAAAAGCCAGGACAAAAAACGGAGGGGCTGTTATCTGGGGCGGAATTCGGGATGTGGAGCAGATGCGGAAAATAGAAGATATAGAAGTCTGCTACAGAGGTGTGGACCCAACGCCTATCCGGGAATGTGTCATGACGGGATTTAATGGACCGACCAGAATAGGCAAAGCTGTCTGTATGCCGGGAGATGTGGTGTTTTCCACAGAGAGCGGTGTATTGTTTATTCCCCCTCACATGGTGGAGACAGTTATCAATGAAGCCAATAAAGCCCATGCAAAAGATATATTTGGTTTTGAAATGTTGAAGAAAAAACATTATACTACAGCCCAGGTGGACAGCACTATTTGGAGCAAAGATATGCTGGCGGAAATGGAAAAATTTCTGGAAGAGGATGAAAGAGGCGAGAAATATCGTTCCCTGGACTGGAACCTGGAAAAATTGGCAGCAGATGGAGACCCGGATGCGGAAACTGAGATATTGAAGAGGTGTCTGGAATAAAAAGGAATGCGGGAGTACAGGAATCATATCTTATACTACCCGCATTTTACAATTTGTGATATGATAGTTCCAGAATCATTATCTGCTCTTTGGCAGCAAAAGGAGGACCCCATGCTGGAACAATACAACACGATCTACGAGGGCGGCGAGGGTGAGATCACAGAAAAAAAGTCACGTTTCATCGCCACAGTAAGACTTGTAAAGTCTGAAGAGGAAGCCCTCAGTTTCATCGAAGAGATGCGGAAAAAATACTGGAATGCCACCCACAATTGTTATGCTTATATCATCGGTGAGCGCAGGGAGACTGTGCGCTGCAGCGATGACGGAGAACCCTCAGGGACCGCGGGCAAGCCAATGCTCGATGTCCTTTTAGGTGAGGAGTTATGCAATACAGCCATAGTGGTGACCAGGTACTTTGGCGGCACTCTCTTAGGAACAGGCGGTCTTGTAAGGGCCTATTCAAAGGCAGCTCAGGAAGGACTTGCCTGCAGCCGCGTCATTACAAAATATCAGGGTGTTCTTCTGGAGATAGGAACGGATTATAACGGTGTGGGGAAACTTCAATACCTCTTTGGACAGCGGGGTATCCCCATTATGGAATCCCAATATACCGAGGAGGTAAAGCTTCAGATACTCACCAAAAAGTCCGAAGAAAACTCCATAAAAAAAGCCGTCACAGAAGCTACCAGCGGCCGGGCAGTCATTACGGCCTTAAAAGAGCTGTACTATACCTCCCTGGATGGTGAATATATCACATTTGAAGACTGATATATAATAAGGTGCCGCACAAAAACAGTGCGTCATCTTATTTTCTGCGAAAAACCCAGTGTTCCACATAAAAAGGGGCTGTCACACCTATGATCTTTTGATCAATTGTGCGACAGCCACGTGTCCACGGTATCAGGGACTATGATTTAAAACTTTTCTGGTTCCGGATATTCCTCTCCGAAGGTCTCTACAGTCATACTTTTGATCGTCTGTGCTTCCATAGGACGATCACTATAGTCTGTCTGAACCTCAGCGATAGCGTTTACCACATCCATTCCGTCCGTCACCTTACCGAAGGCTGCGTACTGTCCATCCAGATGCGGTGAATTTTCATGCATGATGAAAAACTGACTTCCCGCAGAGTTAGGATCCATAGCGCGAGCCATAGACAGAACCCCGACGTCATGCTTCAGATCATTCTTAACTCCGTTGGCGTTGAATTCACCTTTGATAGAATATCCCGGGCCGCCCATTCCGGTTCCCTGGGGACAGCCGCCCTGGATCATAAATCCACGGATCACTCGGTGGAAAACAAGTCCATTATAAAATCCGCTTTTAACCAAACTAATAAAATTATTCACAGTATTCGGCGCAACATCCGGATACAATTCCGCTTTGATCACGCCTCCATTTTCCATAGTGATCGTAACAATAGGATTACTCATATTAAAAATCTCCTTTTAAACATTTTTCTCTATTATAATCTCTAAAAATAAAAGGTGCAAGAAATTTCTTTTTTATACTTGTGGCGCAAAAGATTATATTATATTATAACTTATAGCATCATTTTACAGGAATATCATTTCAGGTGAACGTCATTTATGATGAACATTAGGCAGTAAGAATATTACACAAAATGAGCATTACAGCAAAATATGTAAGTAATTATGTAAGTAAAACAATATACACAATATATTAAACTTCCGCAATAATCACAGTTCTGCAATAACCATAACCTTCAGCATTCCAACCTACCGCCTGAGAACACCAGGGGAGGCCGTTGGGAGGGGCAGGGCGTGTGATGGCGGGAGCGATGTATAGTGGAGCGGGCAGAAGATCCACCTGCCCCAGACACTTAATGAGGAAGCCTTTGCTGACGAATTTAGTGACTGGGAGCAGGTTAGCTTCTGACCAAGCGCAGCGCTTCGCTCCCGCCATCACACGCCCTGCCCCTCCCAACGGCCTCCCCGTCCGCTTCATATAAAAAAAGGAGCCACCCATAAAATGAAAATAATAGAAACCACCACCCCAAAAGAAACATTTTCCTTAGGCTATTCCATCGCCCAAAAAGCCACCCCCGGTCAGATTTACACCCTGAACGGTGACCTGGGCACCGGAAAAACCGTCTTTACCCAGGGCGTAGCCAAAGGCCTTGGCATAGAAGAGCCGGTCAACAGCCCAACCTTCACAATAGTTCAAATATACGAAAGCGGCCGCCTCCCCTTCTACCATTTTGATGTCTACCGCATCGGAGATATTGAAGAGATGGAGGAGATCGGATACGACGATTACTTTTTCGGTGAGGGCATCTGCCTCATAGAGTGGGCAGAGCTGATCGAGGAACTTCTTCCCCCGGATGTTATAAAGATCACCATAGAAAAAGATCCTTCCCAGGGATTTGATTACCGTAAAATAACTATAGAAGGCTTAAATGAATAAGGAGATAAAAAACAATGAAAATATTAGCTCTTGACAGCTCCGGACTTGTAGCATCAGTTGCTGTTGTGGAAGATGACATACTGGTAGCCGAATACACCATGAATTATAAGAAGACCCATTCCCAGACGCTGCTTCCCATGCTGGATCAGGTAAAAAAAGCCATATCCCTGGATTTGAATTCCATTGATGCCATAGCAGTAGCTGCCGGACCGGGTTCATTCACCGGTCTCAGAATAGGCTCCGCAACAGCAAAAGGTCTGGGTCTTGCACTGGACAAGCCTCTGATAGGAGTTCCCACAGTGGATGCCCTTGCTTACAATCTGTATGATACAGCGCCGGATACCCTGATCTGTCCCATCATGGATGCCAGAAGAAAACAGGTCTACACAGGTCTGTACTGCTTTGAAAACCATGCTCTGAAAATATTAAAAAAACAAGACGCCCTGCCCATGACTCAACTGATAGAGGAACTAAATAAGACGGGAAAATCCGTCATTTTTCTGGGCGACGGCGTACCTGTATACAGAGAACTCATAGAGCAGTCCTGTTGTGTTTCCTATTCTTTTGCGCCGGCGCATGTAAACAAACAGAGGGCTGCTGCTGTGGCTGCCCTTGCCCAAATTTACTATAAAGAAGGAAAAACGGAATCTGCGGCTGACCACCAGCCTGATTACCTGAGAGTATCACAGGCGGAGAGAGAACGGGCAGCCCGCCTGGCAAATGAAAAAAATGCTGACAATTAGAGAGATGCGTCCCGAAGATGCAGAGGCAGCAGCGCAGATCGAAGCGGAAAACTTTTCCCGCCCGTGGAAAGTGTCCGGTTTTCTGGAGGCTGTACAGTCTGCCAATGCAGTCTATTTTGTGGCAGAACTTGACAGTGTCATCACAGGATATGCAGGTATGTGGACCGCTTTAGACGAAGGCGAGATAACGAATGTCTCTGTAAAAGCTTCCGGCTGGGGAAATGGCATAGGACGTCAGCTTGTGGAAACGCTTCTGGATGCGGGTAAAAAAGCAGGGGTTTCCTCCTTCTATCTGGAAGTGCGCCAGAGCAACGAGAGGGCAATTTCCCTGTACCGCTCCTGTGGATTTGAAGAGGCAGGAATAAGAAAGAATTTCTATGAGGCACCTAAAGAGCACGCCGTGGTTATGTGTAAAAGATAGCAGATCTGCTATCTTTTTCTATATCTGCAACTGTTTCCCACTGGGTTTTTATACATATTTTCTGTATAATGACAGAGAAGACACAAAAAAGAGAAATGGTTTGGCTTACAAGCACAAGGCAGGAGGACAAAGACGATGCGAAAATACGAAAAAAAGGAAACGGGAACGCTCACAGAGCTATACTGCAACCGCTGCGGAAAAAAACTGCATGTGGAAAATGGCATAGCTATGGAAGGGGTACTCCCTGTTGACATAGCCTGGGGATACTTCTCCAAAAAAGATACACAGCGCCATCAATTTGACCTGTGTGAAGATTGTTACGACGAGATCATCCGCGGATTTGCCATACCTGTTACAGAGAAAATTGAAAAGGAATTGTTGTAGTGGAAAAAAATGTGTGCTAAGATAGAAACGCAGTCAATAAAGAATGGAAGAGAAATGAGGAAATGACAGATGCTGGATGTTTGTCTGTTGGGCACCGGAGGTATGATGCCGCTTCCAAGGCGGAAACTCACCTCACTTATGACCCGTTATAACGGCAGTAATTTTATGATAGATTGCGGCGAAGGCACACAGGTCGCTGTAAAAGAAAAAGGATGGAGTTTCAAGCCGATTGATGTGATCTGCTTTACACATTATCATGCAGATCATATCAGTGGGCTTCCGGGGCTTCTTTTAACCATGGGAAATGCAGAGCGGACGGAACCGCTGACTCTGATCGGTCCCAAAGGGCTGGTTCGGGTTGTTTCGGCCCTTCGGGTTATCGCTCCGGAGCTTCCCTTTGATATACATTGTATAGAACTGACACAGCCGGAGGAAAAGATGGAAATCTGCGGATATCATATCACAGCGTTCCGTGTAAATCACAACGTAACCTGCTATGGCTATTCTATTGAGATCAAAAGAGGTGGCAAGTTCGATGCGGCCCGCGCAAAAGAGCAGGGGATACCTCTGCAATACTGGAATCCTCTTCAGAAAGGCCAGACCATTGAGGCGGATGGGAAAATATATACTCCGGATATGGTACTGGGGCCTGTCAGGAAAGGGATCAAATTGACCTATACCACAGATACCCGCCCAGTGAGAACCATTGCAGAACATGCAAAGGATTCCGATTTGTTTATATGTGAAGGTATGTATGGAGAGCAGGACAAAGAGGAAAAGGCAAAAGCTCACAAGCACATGACTTTTCAAGAAGCAGCACTACTGGCAAAAGAGGCACAGGTAAAAGAATTGTGGCTGACACACTACAGTCCTTCTCTTGTCCGCCCGGAGGAAGCTCTTGTGGAAGCGGCAAAAGTATTTCCAAACGCTATAGCAGCCAGGGACAGGCAGTCCGTGGAACTGCAGTTTGAGGAAGAATAAGTTCTGTGAAAAAGGAGAATGTAAAATGGAGAAGACCAAAGAGGATGTATTGATCCTTGCAATAGAAAGCTCCTGTGATGAGACAGCCGCATCTGTGGTAAAAAACGGAAGGACCGTATTATCTAATATTATATCGTCTCAGATAGAGCTTCACAAACTGTACGGAGGCGTTGTTCCGGAGATCGCTTCCAGAAAGCACATTGAAAAAATCAATCAGGTTATTGAGGAGGCTCTGAAAGAGGCGGATGTAACGCTTGATGATTTAGACGCCATAGGTGTCACTTACGGGCCGGGGCTTGTGGGTGCGCTGCTTGTGGGAGTGGCGGAGGCAAAGGCCATCAGCTTTGCGAAAGATCTTCCGTTGGTAGGAGTGCATCATATAGAAGGCCATATTTCGGCAAACTATATTGAGCACCCTGATTTGGAACCCCCGTTCCTGTGTCTGGTAGTGTCTGGCGGTCATACGCATCTGGTGATCGTAAAAGATTACGGTGAGTTTGAAATCCTGGGCAGAACAAGAGATGACGCAGCAGGCGAAGCCTTTGATAAAGTGGCAAGAGCCATCGGGCTGGGCTATCCGGGCGGCCCCAAAATAGACCAGCTTTCCAGAGAAGGAAATGCCCACGCCTTTGATTTTCCAAAGGCAAAAGTAGATGAGGCACCATATGACTTCAGCTTTAGCGGTGTTAAATCTGCTGTACTGAACCATTTGAATAAATGCAAAATGCAGGGAGAAGAGATTGTGGCGGCAGATGTAGCGGCCTCTTTTCAGCGTTGTGTTGTTGAAGTGCTTGTAGAACACGCTATAGCAGCGGCAAAAGACTATAAGATCCACAAGCTGGCAATAGCAGGAGGCGTAGCCTCAAACAGCGGTCTTCGCACAGCTATGGAAGAAGCCTGCAGGAAACACAAGATCCAGTTTTATTATCCATCTCCTATTTTTTGTACAGACAACGCAGCCATGATAGGAGTGGCAGCTTTTTATGAATTTGAAAAAGGAACCAGGCATGGCCTTGATCTGAATGCAGTTCCAAATCTGAGATTAGGAGAACGCTGATGAAATCCACCGCAATTGTGCTGGCAGCAGGCCAGGGAAAGAGAATGAACAGTAAAGTACAGAAGCAGTTTCTTCTTATTAAGGGGAAACCGGTGCTGTACTACAGTCTGTCCTGTTTCCAAAAAAGCAGGGAAATTGAAGAAATTATTGTTGTTACAGGAAAAGAGAGTATAAATTTCTGCAAACAGGAAATTATAGAAACATATGGTTTCTCAAAAGTAAAAGCAGTGATAGCAGGCGGTAAAGAACGCTATGATTCTGTATATGCCGGTTTGCGCGCCTGTGAGAACTGCGATTATGTGTTCATTCACGATGGAGCCAGACCTTTTTTGACGGATGATATGATCATAAGAGGAAAAGAGGCGGTTCTCGCCTATGGTGCCTGTGTGACTGGGATGCCTTCTAAGGATACCATAAAAATTGCAGATGAAAATGGAATGGTAGTGTCTACACCCAGGCGAAGTCTGGTGTGGAATATTCAGACACCCCAAATTTTTTCATACACTGCGATCCGGGAAGCATATGAGGAAGCGCGGCAGCAGAGCATGGAGGATATTACAGATGATGCCATGGTCATGGAGCGCTTTGGAAACTTGAAAATTAAGTTAGTGGAAGGTTCCTATGAGAACATTAAAATCACTACGCCGGAGGACATTCTTGTCGCTGAGAAAATTTTGGAAAAAAATTAGAGAAATCTATTGACAACTTCCGACATAAGTGATAAGATACCACTTGTCGCTGACCGAGTGACAAACATGGAGAGATATCGAAGTGGTCATAACGAGGCGGTCTTGAAAACCGTTTGTCCGCAAGGGCGCGTGGGTTCGAATCCCACTCTCTCCGTTCCCGAAAGCAGATATCGAGAACGAATCAGAGTGACGAGTTCAAGATCAGTTATGATGCTTTTGGATATATAGAGAAACAGTTATTTGAAAGCTTACTTTCAAACTGTTGTTTTATTCAGCCTGGAGAAGTACCCAAGCGGCTGAAGGGGCTCCCCTGGAAAGGGAGTAGGTC